>NZ_WBKD01000002.1:168384-357259 GCF_008831185.1 Pseudoclavibacter sp. CFCC 13796 | reverse complement strand
TTACGGCGGCCATAGCGTGAGGGAAACGCCCGGACACATCCCGAACCCGGAAGCTAAGCCTCACAGCGCCGATGGTACTGCACGGGGGACCGTGTGGGAGAGTAGGACACCGCCGGAACATTATTCATGGAAGGCCACCCCGCTAGCGGGGTGGCCTTCCGTCGTTAACCACACACACGAACGCCAATCACACACGCAACACGAGACTGGCAGGATTGCTTCACCATGATGAAGACCCTGTCTACAACAGGAGAGACATCATGAGTGAATACAACGATCGCGACGACAGCCGCGGAGACCGCAGTCACGGCCGCAACGAACGAAACGACCACCGGGGCGGTGCGGGCAATGGCCGCCGCAGTAGCAGTGGCCCCAAGCGTCAGTACCGAGAAGGCGGTCGGAGCGGCAGCCAGGAACGTCACGAGTACCGCGGCGGCGGTCGCTGGTCGGATCGCCCCCGCCGGGACGGCGACGGGTCGGGCTCTTCTCGCGGAGGGTACCGCGGGCACGATGATCGCCGCAACGAGCGTAATGACCGTGATGGTCAGCGTGGCGGCTACCGCGGTGGCAGTGATCACCGCGAGGATCGACGCGGTGGATATCGCGACGACCGTCAGGGAGGCTACCGCAGTGGCCGTGATGGCCGGGATGACCGTCATGATGATCGCCGGGGCGGTTACCGGGACGATCGCTCGGGCGGATATCGCGGTCGTGATGATCGTCGCAACGACCGTAATGACCGTGATGGTCAGCGTGGCGGCTACCGTGGCGGCAGTGATCACCGCGAGGATCGACGCGGTGGATATCGCGACGACCGTCAGGGAGGCTACCGCGGAGGCCGTGATGGCCGCGACGGCCGTCATGATGATCGCCGGGGCGGATACCGGGACGACCGGCGTGACGACCGGCGTGGCGGATATCGCGGTCATGATGACCGTCGCAACGACCGTAATGACCGTGACGGTCAGCGTGGCGGCTTCCGTGGCAGTAGCGACCGGGGTTCCGACTTCCGCGGCAATGATGACCGTCGTGGAGGGTACCGGGGAAACAGCGACCGGCGTGATGACCGGCGTTCGAACTATCGCGGTCGGGACGATGATCGTCGCGGCGGCGCTCGTGACGACCGCCGTGGTGGGTATCGTGGCGGCAGTGATCGGCGTGACGACCGCCGTCATGACGACCGTGACCGCAACGACCGCAGGTTCGACGACCGCGCACCGCGGCGCAATGAGCCGGAGCTTCCCGCGAATGTGCGCCCCGACGACCTGCCGTTCGGCATGCGCGTCGAACTCAAGACGCTCGCTCGCGAGAATGCCGACGTGGTCGCGCAGCAGCTGGCCGTCGCCCTCGCACTGATCGACGATGATCCGGCAGAGGCCTACACCTATGCGGCTGCAGCCGTGAAGCGAGCTGGTCGTATCGCGATCGTCCGCGAGGTCGCCGGCATCGCCGCGTATCGTTCGGGCGACTGGCAGACCGCGCTGCGCGAACTGCGCACGCACCGTCGCATCACCGGCAGCCAGCTGAACATCGCGCTGCTGGCTGACGCCGAGCGTGGCCTGGAACGCCCCGCAGATGCCATCGCGCTGGCCGAAGAGACCGATCTCACCGATGTGCCCACCGAGGTTCGCGTCGAGCTCGCGATCGTGGTGAGCGGCGCCTGGCGCGACCAGGGCAAGCTCGCTGAGGCACGGAAGGCGCTCGAGATCCCGGAGCTCGATCCTGATACAGCGTTCTCATACAGCGGTCGGCTCTTCGAAGCGTACGCAGATGTGCTGCGTGCGCTCGAAGATCCTGAAGCGGATGCCTGGGAGCGTCGCGCCAAGATCGCTGCTCGCGTCTGGAACGAGCACAAACACGGCACAAGCGGCGAGCCGAAGCCGCTTGTCGACGACGAAGTCGAGGTCCAGGATTTGGGCGAGATTCTCGAGTAATCTTCGCACCATGAACGACCCGGCGGGGATGCTGACCAGACTTGCGCGGTCCACCTTTCGCGCCAAGTTCCATCTGACGAAGGCTGACGCTGACTACGCGAGGCAGCGAGGCAGGGCGACCATCGCATTCCACGCCCGTGACCTGCTGACCAAGCGGATCAGCGCTGCGCACCCCGTGCACGATGGGCGTCAGACGCCGTATCGCGGGCACCCGGTCTTTCCGGCACAACACGCCACGGCCACCTGCTGCCGTGGATGCGTCGAGAAGTGGTACGGCATTCCGAAGGGGCGTGAGCTCACACCACAGGAGCTCGACCGACTCACCGCAGTGGTCATGGCATGGATCGACCGCGACCTGCAGCGTGATGCGGCGAGCCGAACGGGCGCACCGTCGAGGAGTGTTGCGACGAGCGTCTCCGAGAGCGTCACTGCTTCGAACAGAGACTCGGAAAGTGCTTCAGTGGACACGCAGTCGGCGCCGCGCGCCAGTGCACAGGAGAGGCAACGACACGTATGAAGCGATTCACGAGAGCCGAGCTGCTCGCACATGAGAACGGAACGGTCGACGACATCATCGGTCCGGACACAAAGCTGCTCTTCGTCGGAGTGAACCCGGGGCTGTGGACGGCGGCGGTGAACGCTCCGTATGCCTACCCGGGCAATCGGTTCTGGCCTGCGCTCGAACGGTCGGGGCTCGTGCATCGACACTTCGATGCCAGCCACGGGCTGAGCGCTGCCGACCGGGCCGACTTTGTCGCAGCCGGACTCGGCTCGACGAACTTTGTCAACCGCGCGACGATTCGTGCCGACGAGCTCTCAGCCGACGAGCTGCGCGCTGGCGCTGCGCATCTGGACAATCTGGTGACGCGCGTGCGTCCACGTGTGGTCGCGGTGCTCGGCATCATGTCGTACCGGACCGCCTACCACCGGCCCAAGGCACACATGGGTCTGCAAGCGGAGCGACTGGCCGGTGCTGAGCTGTGGGTGCTGCCGAACCCGAGCGGGCTCAACGCGCATGAGACGATCGACAGCATCGCAGCGAAGATGCGCGAGGTCGGCGTGGCCGCCGGGCTGCTCGAGGCGTCTGCCTGAGCGCATCGAGGGGATAAGAGGTGCGCCCTTGCGGGTCCAGTCGACCCGAACCCGCGTTCTGAGCGCAAGACGTCAGGCGCGCCGCCCGTTAAGCCTCGACTTCGCTGCGGTCGCCCGACCACAGCGTGTGGAAGGCTCCCTCGCGATCGACGCGGCGATACGTGTGTGCACCGAAGAAGTCACGCTGCCCCTGCACGAGGGCGGCAGGCAGACGAGGCGAGCGCAGCCCGTCGAAGTAGGCCAACGAGCTGGCGAATGCGGGTACCGGGATGCCGCCGAGCGCCGCATGCGCGACGATCTGTCGCCACGCGCCCTGCGTCGCATCGAGCACCTCGGCAAAGTGAGGCGCAGTGATCAGCGAGGCCGGAGCATCCGCCGGATCGCCCTCATACGCCGCCGCGATCAGATTCAGGAAGCCGGCGCGAATGATGCAGCCGCCACGCCAGATGCGGGCGATCGCTGCAAGGTCGATGTTCCAGCCGTGCTCCGCCGCACCGGCCCGGATCTCGTCGAAACCCTGCGCATAGGCCACGATCTTCGACGCGAGCAGTGCGAGACGAACCGCCTCGACGAAGGCGTCACGGTCGGTCACACCGAGCTGGCCGTCGGGGTATCCGGCGGATGTCGTGAAGCGCCGCTGCGCCGCCTCACGCTGAACGGGGCGGCCGCTCAAACCGCGGGCGAACACGGCTTCGGCGATGCCCGTGACCGGCACGGCCAAGTCGAGGGCGGTCTGCACGGTCCACGTGCCAGTGCCCTTCATGCCGGCCTGATCGACGATCACGTCGACGAGCGGGCTGCCGGTCTCGGCGTCGACCTGGCGCAGCACCTCAGCGGTGATCTCGACGAGGTACGAGTTGAGATCGGTCTTGTTCCACTCGGCGAACACATCGGCGATCTCAGCAGGCTCGAGGCCGGCGCCGCGGCGCAGCAGGTCGTAGCTCTCGCCGATGAGCTGCATGTCTGCGTACTCGATGCCGTTGTGCACCATCTTCACAAAGTGGCCAGCGCCGTCGGTGCCCACGTGTGTGACGCAGGGCTCGCCGTCGACCTGCGCGGCGATCGACGCGAGGATCGGACCGAGGGTGGCGTACGACTCGTCGCTGCCGCCGGGCATGATCGACGGCCCGTTGAGCGCGCCCTCCTCGCCGCCCGAGATGCCTGCGCCGACGAAGTGCAGCCCGCGGGCACGCGACTCGCGTTCGCGTCGAATGGTGTCGGCGAACTGCGCGTTGCCGCCGTCGACGATGATGTCACCCGGCTCGAACACTTCGCTGAGTTGGCGGATCACTTCGTCTGTCGGCTGCCCGGCCTTGACCATGATGATCGCGGTGCGCGGATGCTGCAGCGCCTGAGCGAACTCGGTCACGGTCTCGGTGGGCACGAAGTCACCCTCGTCGGCGTGGTCGCGCATCAGATCGCGGGTGCGCTGCGGAGTGCGGTTGTAGAGAGCGACGGTGTTGCCATGCCGGGCCAGGTTGCGGGCGAGGTTGCTGCCCATGACGGCGAGGCCGACGACGCCGATGTTGGCTGATGCGCTGGAAGTCATGCAGAGAATTCTACCGTGACCGCCCGGTAGACTAGAGCGGTCTCGTGCCCTCCGGGCCGAGTGGTGCGTCGGGAAGCCTGGTCGACAGAGACGAGGAGACACATGCCCGCACCCAACGAGCCGAGCGCGCAGAACCACTTGGACGCGCAGAACGACGTGAGCGCCGCCAGCGAGGCGAGCCAACCGAGCGCAACCACACAGCCCGCCGCCTCTGCTGCTCGCGACGTGAGCGATGCATCCGCCGAACGGGCGCACCGCGCTCGCAGCGGACGCCGAGCCGCGATGCTGCCCGGCCTTCTGCTGATTGCGGCGACGGGAGTCGCGCTCGTACTGGCCAATTCTGCGGCGAGCGGAGCGTGGCATGGCGTGGTCGAGGCACGGCTCGGCCCGCTCACGGTGCACGAGTGGGTCGCCGAGTGGCTGCTCGCCGTGTTCTTCTTCGTGACCGGTGTCGAGCTGCGCGAAGAGTTCTCACGGGGCAGTCTGTCGACTCCGCGGCGGGCGCTGACGCCGATCATGGCGGCGCTCGGCGGCATGGTCGTTCCGGCCCTGATCTTCGTCGCGTTCACCGCGGGCGGATCGGCTGCGCACGGATGGGCCATTCCCACGGCGACCGACATCGCCTTCGCGGTCTCGCTGCTCGCGCTCGTGGCGCCGGGAGTGCCCGCGCCGGCGCGTGCGTTTCTGCTCGCGCTCGCGGTCGCCGACGACCTGTTCGCGATGATCGTGCTCGCGGTGTTTTATACGCCGGGGCTGCACCCGACCATTGTGGCCGTGGCGCTCGGCCTGCTGATCGGGCCATGGGTGCGGCCGCGCCTGTGCCGGATGCTGCAGCAGCTCTCTACGTGGATCGTCGTGCCCGCCTTCGCCCTGGTCAGCGCCGGGGTGCCGCTGTGGGGCGGGGATGCCGGGGAGGTGTCGGACGCCGCAGTCGGGACCGGTGGTGCTGGGGCTGATGTGTCGGCCGGTGCCGACCCGGTCTTCTTCGGAGTGTTCCTCGGGCTTGTCGTCGGTAAGCCGGTCGGCATCATCTTGGCGACGTGGCTCGTGCAGCGGATCGGCCGCGCGTGGAGCGACAGCCGCGCTCGGCGCGCCGGCACGGCCGTGGGGCAGCGCACGCCGGCGTCGGTCAGCTGGCCGGATCTCTGGGTGGTCGCTCTGCTCGCCGGTGTCGGGTTCACGATGTCGCTGCTCGTGGCGCAGCTCGCGTTCTCAGGCGGTGACGCGGATGCGGCGCTGCATACCGAGCACGCCACGTTGGGCGTGTTGGCGGCTTCGTTCATTGCCCCGGTCTTGGCAGCGATCGCGTATCGACTGCTGCGGAGGCGGCGGAAGTAGTTCGCGGGGGTCTTCGATGAGAGAGATCTCCGGGGAGAATCAGCCAAGGTCATCATTCTGCCTACATCGGCAGCCCCGCACCGCCGGGAAGGCTCTAAATGCGAGGCAAAGGTGAGGCGAAGGCGAAGGCAAAGGCACCCTCTGAGCCCTCCCCCGGGAAGGCCGGGAAGGCGGGGAAGGCAGGGGCTGGTCTCGAACGGGCAGAACCTGCTGAATGCGAGGTGAGTGTGCAGAAGGTGCGGGTATTGCTCACTGATGGTCGCGCATTCTGTACTTTCGGCGTCGGGGAGGTGAGAGGGCCGCCATCGAGACATGGGAAATGTCGTTGCGCGGCATCGAAGCATGCAACTTGGCACGTCTGGTTGGTGCTGGGGAGCATTTGGGGCGGGTGGATGTGGCACGGCGTTGGGTGTGGAAGTGGCGAACGGCGCTGGGTGTGGATATGGCGAACGGTGCTGGGTGTGCAGACGTGGCGACGGTGCTGGGCGTGGATGCGGCACCTGTCGGATGACGTCTGGGCGGGCGGACAGATGCGGGCCAGCGTCGAGGCGAACGAATATCGTGTGACGCAACACGTCGCAGCCGGGTGCGAACGACAGCCACAGTCGGTATGGTGTGCAGACATCCGAGCGAGACGGCTCCGGAACAACGCCTGACCGAAAGGCAAACAGACAATGACCAAGTCAGCGACCAGAGTGATCGGCAAGAGCGGCATCGAGATCTTCCCCCTTGCATTCGGCGGCAACGTCTTCGGCTGGACAGCCGACGAACAGCGTTCGCACGAACTGCTCGACCGGTTCACCGAGGGCGGCGGCAACCTGATCGACACGGCAGACTCCTACTCGGAGTGGGCCGACGACGAGCACGTCGGCGGCGAATCCGAGACGATCATCGGGTCATGGCTGCGCGGGCGGGATCGTTCGTCTGTGGTGATCGCCACGAAGGTGGCGAAGTATTCCAAGCGTCCCGGGCTCTCACCGGCGAACGTCGCAGCCGCAGCAGACGACTCGCTGCAGCGACTCGGCACCGACTACATCGACCTCTATTACGCGCACGAAGAAGACCCCAACGTGCCCATCGAGCAGACTGCGCAGGCCTTCGACGACTTGGTGAAGGCCGGCAAGATCCGTGCGATCGGCGTCTCGAACTTCTCAGCCGAGGCGACCGAGGCCTGGCTGAAGGCTTCGCGTGACAACGGCTGGGCAGAGCCGGTGGCCATCCAGCCGCACTACAACCTCGTTCATCGCAATGACTACGAAGAGCATCTTGCGCCGCTCGCCGCGCGCGAGAACCTCGCGGTGCTGCCGTACTGGTCACTTGCCTCGGGGTTTCTCACCGGCAAGTACCGCGAGCCCGTCGAGCAGGGCGATTCACCGCGGGCAGGTGCCGCATCGAAGTACGCAGTGCCAGCCGGTCTGGCGATCATCGACCAGCTCGACGAGATCGCCAAGGCACACCAGACGTCGATCGCCACGGCCGCCCTCGCCTGGCTGCTTGCGAAGCCGCAGGTGGTGGCGCCGAACGCTTCGGCTTCACGCGTCGATCAGGTCGCGGGGCTGCTTGCGGTCGGCGACGTCGAGCTGACCGCCGACGAAGTGGCCGAGCTCGACAAAGTCTCGACCTGGGCTCACTGATCCTCCGCGGATGTGGCGACCCGGGGCGCTCTGAACCCAGCATCGGGAGATGCGCTCGCTTGAGGTGCAGCTGACAGGGCGACCTGGGGGACCTAGCCGCGGGCACGCTTCAGCTCGGCGACGAGCGTGCGCACGAGGTCGGCCGCCGGCATCTCGCGAGCCCGGCCGACCTCGGAGCCGGCCCAGTGCGCGGCGAACGAGGTGGCATCCCCGTGTGCGGATGCGGCGGCGGCCAACGCCTTGCCTGCGTCGTAGGTCAGCGGGTACGCGGGGATCTGCACACCGAGCTTTCTGGCCCGCACGCCGATCTCGTGCATTCGATTGCGCAGCCCACGTGCGGGGCGGCCTGAGACCGCGCTGGTGAATGCCGTGGGGTCGATCGCCTCGAGCTGCTGCTCGCCGAGATCGGTGCGGGGGATGCCTGAGACATGGGCACGACTGACCTCTTCACGGATGCGCTCGCGGTGTGCCGGTCCGGTGGCCGCCTCGGGGCACAGCAGAAACGCGGTGCCCAGCTGTGCTGCTGCAGCGCCCGCGTCGAGGGCACGTGCGACGTCGACGCCGTCCATGAGCCCGCCGGCGGCGATCAGCGGCAGGTCGACGGCTCGCGCCGCCGCTGCGACGAGGTCGAGGGTCGAAGACCCGCGCGAGGCATGCGCGTCGCCGTCGACATCGCCGTCGAGCGTCGAATCGAACACGCCACGGTGTCCTCCGGCCTCGCGCCCCTGAGCGACGACGGCATCCGCACCGGCCCGCTCGACGAGGCGCGCCTCCTCGGGCGTGGTCGCCGTCACGAACACCAGGATGCCGGCGTCGTGCAGCTGCTCGATCACGCCCGTGGCAGGCAGCCCGAAGTGAAAGCTCACGACGGCCGGCCGAGTGGCCGCCAGCACGTCGACCAGTCGCTGCGTGTTCTCACCGGGCGTCGCCGCACTGGCGTAGATTGCGCGCAGCGTGCCAGGAGAAGAGGTCGCGAAGGCTGTGAACTCGGGCTCCAGCAGCCGCAGCCATGACTGTGTCACCAGCGCACTCGAACGCGGCTCTGCGTGCGCGAAGAAGTTGACCATGAACGGCCGTTCGGTGAGGTCTGCCGTGCGCGCGATCTGTTCGGCCGCACGTGTCGGGTCGGCGCCGCCGATGCCGAGCGATCCGAGGCCTCCGGCGTTCGACACGGCGGCCGCGAGCTCGGGCGTGGTCGCACCCGCCATGGGCGCCTGAATGATGGGTGTGTCGCGCAGCAGTGCCTGTGTCTGTTCGCGCAGCGAGGCGGATGCAGGCTCAGGCGAAGACGAAGTGGGGGACATCGGGGCCTCCTTTGGCTCGTTAAGCGTACGAGAATCCCCAGCTGTCGCAGAATTCACGGCTTGGCAGGCGGGGCCGCCGCGGCATAGACTGTGCACTGATACTTCGGCGAGGGCCGAGACCCCTGCGTGAGCAGACGTCTCAGCCGTTATCGACGCAGTGAGTGGGCAGCCCGCCCTCTCCTCGCGCGTGAGTGCTTGAGTTGAGAAAACCGTCGACCACCCGATGACATGCAGCATGAGGCTGCGGGATTCGAGCGCGTCGGCGCCACACGGCGGGTGCGCATGGGCGCATCCCACAGACCAAGGAGACAAAATGGCAGACAACGCCGAGAACACCTTCGACGCCATCGTGCGCACCAGCTTCGGCAAGGGCGCTTCGCGTCAGCTGCGCCGCGAGGGCCAGACCCCCGCAGTGATCTACGGCCACGGCGCAGAGCCCGTGCACGTCGCACTCGAGGCCCACCAGCTCGGCCTCGCACTGCGCACCTCGAACGCCCTGCTCACCGTCAAGACCGGTGACGACGAGCACCTGGTGCTCGTGAAAGACGTCCAGCGCGACCCGGTCAAGCGCATCATCGAGCACGTCGACCTGCTGGCGGTCAAGCGCGGTGAAAAGGTCGAGGTCGAGGTGCCGCTGCACCTCGTCGGCGAGCCCGTCGGCGGAACCATCGCCGAGACCGACCTCAACACCATCCTGCTGAGCGTCGAGGCCATCGCCATTCCCGAGAACGTCAAGATCGAGATCGAGGGCGCAGAAGAGGGCACCAAGATCTTCGCCAAGGATCTCGTGCTGCCCGAGGGCGCCGAACTGGTCACCGATCTCGAGGCCCTCGTGCTCTCGGTCATCATCCCGAGCGCGGCCGACATGGGCGACTCGGCTGACGAGCTCGCCGTCGAGGCCGCTGAGGCCGAGGCCGCAGCCGAGGCTGAGGGCGCCGGCGACGCCGAGACGACCGAAGCCTGATCGACTCGAGCATCCGCTCTGCTGGGCCGCGTCGCGTTCGTTCGCGCGCGGCCCAGCTCCACCTACAGGCACATTGACGGCTGGCTGTCAGACAAGAAGAGAGCATTCACCGCACCGTGAGTGACACCCCGTATCTCATCGTCGGTCTCGGCAACCCCGGGCCCGACTACGAGGCGACCCGACACAACGTCGGGCACATGGCCGTCGAGCGCCTCGCCGACGATCTGAGCGCCGGATCGTTCCAGCGCAACAAACGCGCCAACGCCTTCGTGGCGACGGGCGTGACCCGAGCATCCGCCGCGAACGCGACGCACGCGCCGGGACAGACGATCAAGCTGCTGCTCGCACACCTCGGCAGCTTCATGAACACCTCGGGCGGCCCCGTCGCCGCCCTGCTCGATTACTACAGCATCACCCCCGATCACCTGATCGTGGTGCACGACGACCTCGACCTGCCGTTCGGCACGCTGCGCCTCAAGAGCGGCGGCGGTCACGGCGGGCACAACGGTCTGCGCGACATCATCGCCGCGACGAAGACCCGTGACTTCTCGCGGGTGCGCGTGGGCATCGACCATCCGCCGGGTCGGCAGCCGGTCGCCGACTATGTGCTGCGTCCCTTCTCAAGCACCGAGCGTCGCGAGCTGCCCATGCTGGTCAGCGATGCGGCGGATGCGGCGCTCGCCCTCGCTGCTGAGGGCCTCGAACCGGCCCAGCAGCGTTTCCACGCCCCGCACGACAACCGAAAGTGAGTATGGCAGCCAAGCGCAGGAACGCCGAGACCGAAGCAGCTGAGGCGGCCTTCGTGCTGCCGGATCACGCAGAGTCGATCACTCGAGCCTTCGCAGGCACCGAGGCCTTTCAACGAGTGCGCGAAGCGATCGACGAACGCGACCTGAACGTCGTCGGCATCGAGAGGCTGCGCACGGCGCTGCTGGCGGCGATGATCGACGAGTACTCAGGCGACCTCGCTGCGGAGAACGCCGGGGGTCAGTACCTGATCGTCACGCCGACGGGGCGTGAGGCCGACGTGCTGCTGCGCGCCCTGCGCGAACTGCTGCCAGAAGCCTCGGTGCAGGAGCTGCCGGCGTGGGAGACCCTGCCACACGAGCGGCTGAGCCCGTCGCCGCAGGTCACCGGGCAGCGTCTCGAGGTGCTGCGCTCACTCGCCGACTGGCGCGAAGCGCGCGGTGCAGACGGTGAGGCGGATGCCTCTTCGAGCTCCGAGCAGACCCCGGCTGCAGAGGGCGGCGCGGCTGCGGCCCAGCCGCAGGTGCAGATCGTGATCGCGAGTGTGCGAGCGGCACTGCAGCCGGTCGCCGACAACCTCGCCAGCATTCGCCCACTGCATGTCGCGGTGGGCGAGGACCACCCGCTCGAAGAGTTCGCCACCCGCCTCGTCGAGATGGCCTACGCACGCGTCGACCTGGTCACCCGTCGCGGCGAGTTCACCGTGCGCGGCGGAATCATCGACGTGTTCCCGCCGACCGCCGACTACCCGGTGCGCATCGAGCTGTTCGGTGACGAGGTCGACACGATCAAGCCGTTCCACGTGGCCGACCAGCGCACTGACGAACAGCAGCTCGACCATGTCGACATCGGCGCCAGCCGCGAGCTGCTGCTCACCGAGCACGTGCGTCAGCGCGCCGCCGAGATGCAGCACGAGTTCCCGAACCTCTCGGGCATGCTCGAGAAGCTCTCGCAGGGCATTCCGGTCGAGGGCATGGAATCGCTGGCTCCCGCGCTCGACGATCATCTCGTGCCGATCACCGACTACCTCGCGCGCGATGCCGTCGTCGCCGTCGTGAGCCCGGAGCGAGCCCGTACCCGCGCCGAGAATCTGGTCGCGACCAACCGCGAGTTTCTCGAGGCGGCGTGGAGTGCCGCAGTCGCCGGAGCCGAAGCGCCGATCGACCTCAGCGCCGGCGAGTATCTCGACCTGGACGCGCTGCGCAAGGCGGCGTCTCCACGCCACTGGTGGCAGCTGTCGCCGTTCGACAGCGAGATCGCCGGCGCCGACACGGGTGGGGCGGATGCCGCAGACGCGCCCGCCGGATCGGTGCCCGTGGTCGCGCGGGCCGTGCCGAGCTTCGCAGGCGACGCAAACGGTGCGGTCGAGCATGTTCGCGCTCTGCTCTCTGACGGCTGGCGCGTGGTGATCACGGCGGCTGCGAAGGGCACGGCCGCCCGCACCATGCAGCTGCTTGCCGATCAGGAGGTCGCCGCGCGCCCCGCATCCGCCGGAGCCATCGAGGCGGGCGTGGCCAGCATCCTCGTGGCCGACGTCGACGAGGGCTGGGAGCTCGCCGACGAACGGCTGGCGCTGATCACCGAGGCCGAGTTCTTCGGGCGCACTGCCAGCTACAACCGCGGCCAGCCGAAGAAGCTGGCGAGCCGGCGACGCAAGACGGTCGATCCGCTGCAGCTGAAGCCCGGAGACCTGGTCGTGCACGACAAGCACGGCATCGGCCGGTTCATCGAGCTGACCAGCCGCGAGGTCGGCGGGCGTGACGGCCGGCATCTGCGCGAATACCTCGTGATCGAGTACGCACCGAGCAAGAAGGGGCACCCGGGCGACCGGCTCTACGTGCCGACCGACCAGCTCGACCAGCTGACGCGGTATGTGGGCGGGGAAGACCCGACGCTGTCGAAGCTCGGCGGCTCGGACTGGTCGCGCACCAAGAGCAAGGCACGCAAGGCGGTGCGGGAGATCGCGGTCGGGCTGGTGAAGCTCTACGCCGAGCGCACCCGGGCGAAAGGGCACGCCTTCGGGCCCGACACCCCCTGGCAGCACGAGCTCGAAGAGGCCTTTCCATACGCCGAGACGCCTGATCAGCTGCAGACCATCGACGAGGTCAAGCACGACATGGAGCGCGAGATGCCCATGGACCGCCTGCTCGCCGGCGACGTCGGCTTCGGCAAGACCGAGGTCGCGGTGCGTGCGGCGTTCAAAGCGATTCAGGACGGCTACCAGGTCGCGATGCTGGTGCCGACCACACTGCTTGCGCAGCAGCACGCCGAGACGTTCGCCGAGCGGTATGCGGGTTTTCCGGTGAAGCTACGCACGCTCTCGCGTTTTCAGACGGCGAAAGAGACCGCCGATACGATCGCGGGGCTCGCCGACGGGTCGGTCGACATGGTGATCGGCACCCACCGCATTCTGAGCAAGAGCGTGCACTTCAAGAAGATCGGGCTGGTGATCATCGATGAGGAGCAGCGATTCGGCGTCGAGCACAAGGAGCGTCTCAAAGAGCTGAAGACGAATGTGGACGTGCTCTCGATGAGCGCCACGCCGATTCCGCGCACTTTGGAGATGGCCGTCACGGGCATCCGCGAGATGTCAACGCTCGCGACACCGCCCGAGTCACGTCACCCGGTGCTCACGTATGTGGGGGCGTTCAGCGACAAGCAGGTCGCCGCGGCGGTGCGGCGCGAGCTGCTGCGCGAGGGGCAGGTGTTCTATGTGCACAACCGTGTCGGCGACATCGCCAAGGCTGCGGCGCACATCGCCGAGCTGGTGCCCGAGGCACGCGTCGGCGTCGCGCACGGGCAGATGGGCGAGAGCGAGCTGGAGCGGGTCATCGTCGACTTCTGGGAGCAGAAGTTCGACGTGCTCGTCTCGACCACGATCATCGAGACCGGCATGGACATTCAGAATGCGAACACGCTGATCGTCGACGATGCGCAGCGATATGGTCTGTCGCAGCTGCACCAGCTGCGCGGTCGTGTGGGGCGCGGGCGCGAGCGTGCCTACGCGTACTTCCTGTACGACCCGGAGAAGACACTGACCGACACCGCCCATGACCGGCTTGAGACGATCGCTGCGAACAACGAGCTCGGCGCCGGCATGCAGGTCGCGATGAAAGACCTGGAGCTGCGCGGTGCGGGCAACCTGCTGGGCGGCGAGCAGAGCGGACACATCGCGGGAGTCGGGTTCGACCTGTACCTGCGGATGGTCGGCGAGGCCGTCGACGCGTTCAAAGGCGGGGATGCAGCGGAGCAGATCGAGCTTCGGCTCGAGCTTCCGGTCGATGCGCACATTCCGACCGACTACGTCGACTCGGAGCGACTTCGACTCGAGGCCTATCAGAAGCTGGCGACCGCCTCGAGCCCGACCGGGCGCGAAGGCGCCATCGACGCGGTGGTCGAGGAGTTCGAAGACCGCTACGGCAGGCTGCCGCTGCCCGTGCGCAATCTCATCTCGGTGTCGCGTCTGCGGCGCGCGCTCGCGGGCTCCGGGCTGGCCGAGGTCATCGCGGTGAGCGGCCGGCTGCGCCTCGCGCCGCTGGAGCTGAGCGATTCGCTGCAGATGCGCCTGCGCCGACTCTACGGCTCGTACACGATGCTGCCCGCGGGCGGCGGTGTGCTGATCACCGTGCCCGAAGAGCTGCTGGGCTTGGACGATGTGCAGCCGCTGGTCGACTGGGTGACCGGAGTTCTGGTCAGTCTCGAAGTGATCGAGGCTCCGGTCGCTGCTGCGATTGAGGGCTCTGACGCTGGGGCTGAGAGCAGCGGTGTCGGCACTGGGGGGAGTGCTGGCGGTGTTGGTGCTCCAAGCGGTGCAGGTGTTGGCGCTGAGAGCGGTGCCGCAGGTCAGACGGGGAGTCGACGTGGCACTGGTTCTGCGCGCACCAGTGCCAGACGGGCCGGCAGTGGCGATTCGGCGTCGAAGGGATCTCGTGCTGCGGGCGCAGGACGTCAGGGTCGCAGCGCATCGGCCGCTTCTCGGCCTTCAGAGGCTGGCTCGGCTTCTGGCACCCACGCTCAGACCAGCGCACACGGGGAGGCGGGGGAGAGCGGAGCATCCGCATCATCTGCCTCAGACCGTGATTCGGGCGTTGCCCGGCCACAGACCTTCGAGGAGCGAGCTGCCGCCCGTCGTGCCGCGGCCGATGCGCGCGCGCGCGAACGCAGGGCTCGCCGGCGCAAGGCCGACGACTTCTGATTCTGGCGGGGCTGTTTCTGGTCTTGGACTGCTGTGATTCCAGGCTGGGGCGACCGGGGATGAGACATAGTGCACTGAATATGTGCGGTTGACCGCGAGTGTGCAGAACGTGCTGAATGGGGTCGGTGGCTGGCTGCGAGTGCGCAGAACCTGCTGAGTGGGGTGGACGCTCTGGCTCGAGTCTGCAGAATCTGTCGAATGGAGCCCGTGGCTGAACTCGAGTGTGTAGAACCTGCTGAATGCGAGGCGAGCGTGTAGAACTTGCGAGCTTCGTTTGCTGATGGTCGCAGGTTTTGCACTTTCGGCGGTCGGCGAGTGAAGGCGGGTGTGTTTGAGCCCCCCGAGTGTGTAGAACTTGTCGAATGGGAGGGGATGCTCGGGTTCGAGTGTGCAGAATCTGTCGAGTGGGGCTGGCGGCTGGGCTCGAGTGTGTAGAACCTGCTGAAGGGGAGGGGCGACCACGTGCGAGTGTGTAGAAACCGCAGCCCCGTGCTCTCTGCCAGTGCCGCCGCCCGGTACCACTCGCTAGCCCGGTACCGTTTCCAGCCCCGTACTACTTGCCAGCCCAGTACTACTCGCCTGCGCTGTCGCTGCCCGTGCTGTCGCCGGTCACGCCGATGACTCCGGCATCAGAGCCGGCCTGCTCGGCCGCATGAATCTCGCCTTGGAAATCACGCAGCGTCGAGCGCAGCGCCCGCTCCGAATCGAGCCCGGACGCCTTTGCCGACGCCACGATTGCGAGCAGCAGCTTTCCTAAGTCGTCTTCGTCTTCGAGCTGAAACGCTCCGGGCTGGGTCGCATCGAGCAGCCCCAACTTGTGCGCGCGACCGATGACCTTGTCAGCGAGTGCGAGCGCGGGCAGATCCTGCGGAATCCCATCGAGCACACTGGTGCGCTCGCTCTTCTCGCGGGCCTTGGCCGCATCCCACACCGCAACCACGTCGTCGGCAGTCTCGGCGTGCGCATCGCCGAAGACGTGCGGATGCCGATCGCGCATCTTCTTGTCGACCGCGTCCGCGAGGTCGTCGATGTCGAACCGCCCCTCGGTCTGGGCGAGGCGCGCGTGAAAGAGCACCTGGTAGAGCACGTCTCCGAGCTCCTCTTTCAGCGCGGCGGTCGCCTGCTCAGACCCGTCGTCGGTCTCGATCGCATCGAGTGCCTCGTAGGTCTCTTCGAGCAGGTACTTCGCGAGCGAGCGGTGGGTCTGCTCGCGATCCCATGGGCAGCCGCCCTCTTCGAGGAGTGTGTCGACCGTGTCGACCAGTCCGTCAAGCCCCGGATGATCGGCCGCGTCGGCCGCGTTCGAGAACAGCGAGTCAGCCAATGCGCTGCCCCTTCGCAGAGTTGCGGTACGGTGCGCGGGTGCGCGACGTGGCCCATCCGAGCAGAACCAGCGAGAGCACGACCTGCCCTGCGATGCCCCAGAACCACACCGGCTGCGTGCCGGCCATCTGCTGCTCGGGAGTCTTCGCGTCGGCCGACCACTCGCACTCCTCGATCGTCTCGACCGGAATCGCCGAGTGCTGCGCCTTGCGCAGTTCGACCTTGAGCGTGGTCAGCAGGTTCGTCGGGTACCCGACCGCAGTTCCGGCGTCACCATGCCCGAAGCGGGCGGGGGTGGCATCGGCCAGAATGACGAACGGGTTTGCGGCCAGCACAGGCCAGACCAGATCGGGGCGCTGATAGCTGCGCTGCTCAGAGACGACCTGGCAGCGTCGGCTCTGCGTGCCCTCACCGGGCTGCGTGCCGTCGGCGGATGCTCCCTCGCCCTGCGACTGCGCGTCGCCGCCCGCCTCGCCGTCAGCACCAGGCTGGCCGTTCGACCCGTCAGCAGCCGAACCACTCTGCTGGCTTGAGGCTGTGACGTGCGTGTTCACCTGGACGGTGCGCTCGCTGGTCAGCAGGGCAGAGCCGATGTTGAACGCGAAGACGGAGCCGACGCTCAACAGCGCGATCACGAGGTATGACATCGCGGTCGCGGCACCGGCGCGGCTGAAGATGCCCGAGAACGCGACCGAGATGGCCGAGAAGAAGGCGAGCTCCAAGAAGAGCACGACTAAGGCGGGCACTACGATGATCCAGCCGACATTGCCGATGACCGCTGCGAAGAGCAGGAACGGCAGTGCAACCAGGACCAACATGAGCGAGGCGATCCAAGCGGCGAACGCCTTGGCCCAGACGATGGTGGCAGCCGACACCGGCGCGGTCTGCACGAGTGTGAGCACTCCGCTCTCACGGTCGCCGTTGATCGACCCACCGCCCAGTGCGGGCACCACGACGGCGGCAAGGAACAGTGTGAAATACAGGATCAGCGAGAACAGCCACGCGCCCATGGGCTGGCCGTTGCTCTGGCTGACGAAGTAGGCGCCGGCGGTGAGCCCGCCGATTGCGAGCAGCCAGATGATCAGCAGTGGGAGCCACCCAGACCCGCGCATACGCTGGCGCAGCTCGAGGCCGATGAGTGTGAGCATCAGCGGTCACCTCCTTTGCGGTCGGATCGGTCGGTCGGGGTGCGACCTGCGCCCTTGCCTCGGCCCTTACGATGCCTCTCGTGCGAGACCTCAGCCGGCCCGTCGCTATCGTCAGCGGCACCGCCGACGGAGGCGTCAGCCGTGTCGTCTGGCTTCGCGCCGAGCGCGTCGAGCACCGACTCGGTGGTGTCGGACGGAGCCTGCTGCTGCAGCGCCCGGAACGTCTGCTCGGTCGCGCTGAACGCCGGACTGTAGTCGTGTACCGGAACTCCGGCGATCACAAGCCGCGCGAGCAGCAGGTTCGCCGCCTCATCGCTGCCCATCAGCACCTCGACGGCCTGCGTGACCGGGTCGAGATCGAACGGCGTCTCGAATCGCTGCAGCGCCTCAAGCAGCGCCTGTGGGTCGAGACTGCGGATGCGCCACGCGCGCGGTGCGGTCGCGGCCTGATTGACCTCGGCTGACGAAGCGCTGACGCCTTCGGTGAGATAGACGACGTGGTCGGCGTAGTCGTCGAGGCCTTCGAACCAGTTGGTCGAGATGACCACCGTCTTGCCCTCGTCGGCGAGCTGACGCAGCGCGGCCTGGACGCGATCGCGGCTGATGTTGTCGAGACCTGACGTGGGCTCGTCGAGCAGCAGCACCTGCGGGTCGTGCACGAGCGCCCGCGCCAGCGAGAGCAGCTGACGCTGACCTCGCGAGAGCTGACGCGCCTGACGCTTGGCCACATCGTTGAGACCGGTCTTGGTCATCAGGTCGATCGTGCGTTTGCGTGCCTCGGCCCGAGGCAGCCCGTAGAGCCGGGCGAAGGTCTGCAGCGTGTGCCGCACGGTCATGCGCGGCCACAGCGGAATGTGGTCGGGCACCCATCCGATCGACGAGCGGGCGTCCTGCGGGCGGGCCACGGCGTCGATGCCGTTGATGCGCACCTCGCCGTTCTGAGGCTTGAGCAGTGTCGCAAGAATCTGCAGCACTGTGCTCTTGCCTGCGCCGTTCACGCCGACCAGAGCGGTGACATGCCCTGAGCGGGCGGTGAAGCTGACATCGATCAGCGCCCGGTTCTTGCGGCCGAACGACCGCTGCAGGTGGCGCACTTCGACGTTGCGTTCGGTGATGAGCGGCGCCGACGAAGGCTCGAGCCCATCGTCTTCGGCCGACGTCTGAGTCGCGGCCGCGGTCACGCTCGGGTCGAGCTGGCGTGTGGATGCGGTATGGGGCGCGTCGTCCCGGTCACCTGATCGCGGGGTCGCTTCGACTGCCTCTTCGGGAACCTCAGCGGTGGGCTGCTCGGCGAACTCGGTAGCCGCAGCGGGGACTGACGCATCACGGGGAGATGCCGCAGCCATACGTGCGGTCGCTGCCTCGAACGGCGAAGGCCGCGAGGCGGATTTCGCTGCTGCAGCAGGCTCTGTCGTCGCAGGCTCCTCGCTCGCAGGCGCCTCAGCAGCTGCCGGTGCGTCGTCGAGCGAGATCGGCGTCGCAATCAGCGGAAGCGCCGACGGATGTGTATCGACGTCGACGTCTGGATCGTACGTCGGTGTGGTGCGGGGGGCTCCGCCGAGCTGAGGCTGCTCGGTGTCATCACTCTGCTGCGCGAGGAGTGCGCTCGCCGCGGCCTCTTGCGGGGCGATCGGATTCGGCTCGGTCACTGGGGTCGGTGCGTCTTCCTCTGAGTTCTCTGAACTCTCTGATTCCTTTAGGCGCTCTGGCGCCGGTGCTGCTGCAGCTGCTGCTGCGGGCGCAGACGCTGCTGCATTCGCAGAGGGCTCAGACGCTGACGCCTTTGCTGCTTCGCCCGTGGACGGGGTCGCGACAGCCGAGGCCAGGGTGCCTGCAGCTGCATCGCCGCTCTCGGAGGTCTGTTCCTCGACTGCTGTCACGTCATCGGGCTGTGTCTCAGCAGGGGTCGTCGCGGCCGCATTCGAGGTCTCTGAGGCATTGGGCTTGGCGGCATCGACGTCGGCGGGTTTCACCGCGTCAGCGACATCGGCCGCACCCTCATGATGCTCATGCAGCGGGTCGGGTGCTCCAGCGGGCCGGCGGGCGCGAGCCGCACGCAGGATGCGGGCAGCATCCGCCGCAGCCTGACCGCTGTCATAGACGGGGCGCTCGGGCATCGCCGGCGGAACGAACCGATCACCCGGCTGTGTCGCCGCACCGGAGACCTGCGGGCCGTGCGCGTCGAGGCCGGCCTCAGCCGCACTCGGCACGTCGGGCTTCTGCCCACCTGCGGCTGAACCGCCGTCAGCGTCGGCTTCGGGTACGTCGATCGACTGCGGGTCGACTGGGTCAGCGGATGCGATGAAGCCCTCGGGCTCGCCGATGGGCGCCGTCTGTGGATGCGGTTCGTTCGCAGTCCGATCGGCATCGACCGCGGAGGGGCCAGGCTCGGGCACCTCGACGGTCGTCTCGGCCTTGGTGCGCTTGCGCCAGCCGAAAAGACCGCGCTTGTGCTCGTGCGCGTCGTTCTCGTTGTTCGCCATGCTCCGCCTCACTGATCGGGTTCAGACACCTGTCTGAACATTCAGCCTAAGCATGAACCTCTGACATACTCTGTTCCTCTTCGGCGTGCCCCGCACATTCCGCGTGTGAAATCCACAGCGCGCAGGCGTTCTGCACCGGCTTTCGGAGCAGCCGACCGGTCGGCGCGTGGCATGATAGACAATCATGGCTCAGCAGATCAATCCGCCTCGCGGCATGCGCGACTTCCTGCCCGCTGACAAAGCACGCCGAGAGCGTGTGCTGTCCACGATTCTCGACACCTACCGTCGACACGGGTTCACCCAGATCGAGACACCGGTGCTCGAAGAGCTGAGCAGGCTGACCTCGGGCATGGGTGGCGACAACGAAAAACTGGCCTTTCGCGTGCTGCGTCGCGGGCTCACCCCCGAGAAGCTGCAGCACGCGCTTGAGACGGGCGACGAAGCCGACCTCTCAGATCTCGGCCTGCGCTTCGACCTGACCGTGCCTCTGGCGCGCTACTACGCCTCGCATCACGCCGAGCTGCCCAAGGTGTTCCGTTCGATTCAGGCCGGTCCGGTCTGGCGGGCCGAGCGCCCGCAGAAGGGCCGCTACCGCCAGTTCGTACAGTGCGACATCGACATTCTGGGCGAGCCGAGCGTGCTCGCCGAGCTCGAACTCATCACCGCGACCTCGGCGGCGCTCGCTGAGCTGGGGCTCACCGGGGCGACCATCCGCATCAACGACCGCGGCATCCTCAATGCGATTCTGGCCGACTCGGGCTTCGCCGAGGCCGATACCGCTCGCGTGCTGATCAGCATCGACAAGCTCGACAAGATCGGTGCCGATGGCGTGCTCGCCGAACTGCGCGACGCCGGCCTTGGCGCCCAGGCAGAGCGTCTGGGAGGCTTTCTCGAGCGTGTGGAACAGCTCGGGCTGCAGCCGCTCAGCCGCGAGGCGATCACGACGGCGCTCGGCGACATTGATGCACCCGCGGCGGTGGAGAATCTGGTCACCATCGCAGACGCACTCGCTGCGACGACCGCGGGCGACGCATCCGTCGCAACCACGGCTGACGCCGCCGGTGTGCGCCGCAAGGGCGCGCCGGCAGCAGCGAAGCTCGTCTTCGACCCGACCCTCGTGCGCGGCATGGGGTATTACACCGGTACGATATTCGAGATCTCGCACCCGTCGTCGAAGTCATCGGTCGGCGGCGGCGGCCGCTACGACGGCATGATCGGACGCTTCTTGGGGCAGCAGGTTCCGGCAGCCGGGTTCTCGATCGGCTTCGAGCGCATCATCGATCTCGTCGACGATTCGGCGTCGGGCCCCGAGGGCGGCCTCGTGCTGCTCGCCGACCGCAGAGCCGCTGCCGGGGATCTCATCGTGATCAAGGCGCAGGCTCTCGCGCAGACCGACCACACACGTGTCGACATCGTCACCGAGCCCAAGAAGGCGGGCAGGCTGCTCGACGAGCTGGCGGCCGACGGGTACACGCACTTCGCACGCGTTCCGGCGGATGCCACGTCACTCGCCGAGATCGAGGTGCGCTCGCTGGGCTGAGCGCGATGAACGTCTGAGCGACGACGGAATCTCGAGCTGCGTTCGTGCACGTCCGGCCTCGTGCGGCGTTCATCGTTCGCAGGTGCGGGAAACGTCACACTCCGTCACATTCTCGGTCGTGATTGGGGGCTCATGGCCCAGTACGGCTAATCTTTGCGAGTGATCACCGCTTCTCATCTCTATAAAACCTACGGCTCGGGTGTTGCCGCCGTGCACGCGCTCGACGACGTGAGCCTCACCGTCGCCGACGGCGAAATCTTCGGGGTAATCGGGCAGAGCGGCGCTGGCAAGAGCACGTTGCTGCGCACGGTCAACGCGCTTGAGCGCCCCGATCGCGGCAGCGTCGTCGTCGGCGATCGCGAGGTCACCGCGCTGACCGGCAGTGCCCTGCGTGCTGCCCGTCATGAGATCGGCATGGTGTTTCAGCACTTCAACCTGGTGGGCAACCGCACGGTGCAGCAGAACGTCGAGTTCGCGCTCGAAGCCGTCGGCGTGCGCGGCCGCGAGCGTTCCTCGCGAGCTCGCGACATGCTCGATCTGGTGGGCCTTGCCGATCGCGGAGGGCACTATCCGGCGCAGCTCTCGGGCGGGCAGAAGCAGCGCGTGGGCATCGCACGGGCGCTCGCAGGCGAACCGAAGGTTCTGCTCTCTGACGAGGCGACGAGCGCACTCGACCCCGCAACCACGCGTTCGATTCTTGAGCTCTTTCGCCGCATCAACCGAGAGCTCGGGCTGACCGTGCTGCTCATCACCCACGAGATGGACGTCGTCAAAGGGGTATGCGACTCGGCTGCGCTGATGGAGCACGGCCGCATACTCGAGCAGGGGCGGCTTCTCGATCTGATCGCGACTCCAGGGTCGAAGCTCGCGCGCGAGCTTTTCCCCCTCGGCGTCGATCAGGCGGAGGCATCGAGCGCGCTTGGGCAGACCGTCGTCGATGTCACCTTCGGCGGCGGTGAGGTCGGTCAGGCCGTCATCGCGCGGCTCGCACGCCGACGCAGTCTCGACGTCAGCATCCTCGGAGCGATGATCGAGCGCATCGCCGGCCAGTCGGTCGGCCGCACACGGCTCGCGCTGCCTGCAGTCGGTGCCGAGGCAGAGGCCGCGATCGCAGAGCTCAAGGCAGAAGGGCTGATCGTCGATGTGCTTTCGGGCGGAGCCGCCGCGTCCGCGTCGTCCGCCGCGCACATCGCGGACCCTGAAACGGCGCACACTGACGAGGAGGCCGGCCGATGATCGACATGAACGACCCGAAATTCTGGCCGAATCTCTTCGACGTGGTGCTCGAAGGCACCGGCGAGACCCTGTACATGGTGCTGATCGCGACGATCATCACCGTGATCGTGGGGCTGCCGCTCGGCGTGCTGCTCGTGGCCACCGAACGCAACGGCTTTCTGAGCAGCATCTTCGGTTCGCGTGCGCTGGCTCGCGTGCTGAACGCCGTGCTCTCTTTCATCGTGAACCTGGGGCGATCGGTGCCGTTCGTGATTCTGATGATCGCGCTCATCCCCGTGACCCGGTGGCTGGTCGGGTCGTTCATCGGCACCGGCCCGGCGATCGTGCCGCTCACGCTGGTGGCGATTCCCTTCTTCGCGCGGCTCGTCGAGATCGCGGTCAAAGAGGTCGACCCAGGGCTGTTCGAGGCATCCGAGTCGCTGGGCGCGAGTCGCTGGCAGCTCGTGCGGCGCGTGATTCTGCCTGAGGCGATGCCGGCGATCGTGCTCGGCCTGGCGACCACGTTCACGTCGATCGTCAACTTCTCGGCGATGGTCGGCGTGGTCGGCGGCGGCGGGCTGGGCAATGTCGCGCTGAGCTATGGCTGGCAGCGCTACAGCTGGATGCATGTGATCGTCGTGATCGTCGTGCTCTTCGCCATCGTGCAGATCGCCCAGCTCATCGCGAACTTCGCCGCCCGCCGGCTGAGCCGCCAAGACGCAGGACGCACCGAGACCGTGCAGAAAAACCTCGAGACCGCCTGAACGCCAGGCGCTCGACACCCGTTCGACCAATAAGAAAACAGGAGAGACACATCATGAACAGACTCACCAAACGACTGCTCGCAGCCGGTGCCATCGTTGCCGCGGCGGTCAGCATGACGGCCTGCAGCAGTGGGTCTGGGTCGTCGAACGACGGCAGCAGCCTGGGCACGATCAAGGTCGGCGCGCTGCCCACTCCGGCCGGTGACATTCTCAAGTTCGTTGCCGACGGCCAGGCGAAAGACGCCGGGCTCGACCTGCAGTACGTCGAGTTCAGCGACTACAACACGCCGAACCCTGCGCTCGCAGACGGCTCGGTCGACGCCAACCTGTTTCAGCACCAGGCCTTCCTCGACAACTCGAACAAGAGCAACGGCACTGATCTGGTGAGCGTCGGCACGATCTACCTGCCGGCCGCCGGTTTCTACTCGAAGAAGGTCGACAGTCTCGACGCGCTGGAGAACGGCAGCACCGTGGCCATTCCCAATGACCCGACCAACGAGGGTCGCGCACTCGAGCTGCTCGCTGCGAACAAGGTGATCGAGATTCCCGAGGGAGCCACCTCGGCGAGCGAGATCTCATCGAACCCGCGAGAGCTGAAGTTCGAAGAGCTGGACAACCCGACACTGGCCCGTGCCGTCGACGATTCGAACATCGACGCGGCCTTCGTCACCTCGACGTTCGCACTGGGTGCGGGGCTGACCGCCGACCAGGCGATCATCCTCGAGACCACCGAGAAGTACGCCAACGTGCTGGCGACTCGTCCTGAGCTCAAAGACGACGCGCGCGTGCAGAAGCTGCACGAGCTGCTGACCAGCGATGAGACGAAGAAGCACATCTCTGACACCTGGCAGGGTCAGGTGCTGCCGCTCAGCTGAGTGCGCCGATCGTCTGATTGACGACGGATGCCCGGGGCACGTTCGCGTGCACCCGGGCATCTCTGCGTGGCGGGGCAGGCCTGGCGTGGCGGGGCAGGCCTGGCGTGGCGGGGCAGGCTTGGCGTGGCGTGGCGGGGCGAGGCAGTGCCGTGTGCGGGATGCGCAGGGCAACGTGCTCTGCGGACGGGCGCCGTGCGACGGGGGCCGGAGACCCATCGGTGGTGGGCCGGGTCTGGCGAAGACAACGTAGACTGTTGAGAGAACCCGTATCAGCATCGACTGTCGCTCTGCGGCGGCGCATGGCTGCCCGCGGGTTTCACACAGAGATCACGAGCCGAAGACATCACCTTCGGAGACCCTGAGAGGCATTCAGCATGGCAGGCATCGTTTCGGTTTCAGCACGCGAGATCCTGGACTCGCGCGGCAACCCCACCGTCGAGGCAGAGGTCACCCTCGACGACGGCACCCTCGGTCGCGCAGACGTTCCCTCGGGTGCGTCCACCGGCCAGTTCGAGGCTGTGGAGCGTCGTGACGGCGGCGACCGCTACCTGGGCAAGGGAGTGCTGGGCGCAGTCGAGTCGGTGAACACCGAGATCAGCGATCTGCTCGCCGGGCGTGACGCCGCAGACCAGCAGGGCATCGACGAGGCGCTCATCGCCCTCGACGGCACCCCGAACAAGGCTCGCCTCGGCGCCAACGCCATTCTCGGCGCATCGCTCGCCGTGGCACGAGCCAACGCTCTGTCGAAGCAGCAGGAGCTCTACATCTCGGTCGGCGGCGACGCCGCGGTCACTCTGCCCGTTCCCATGATGAACATTCTCAACGGCGGCGCACATGCCGACTCGAACGTCGATTTCCAGGAGTTCATGATCGCCCCGATCGGCGCGAAGAGCTTCGCCGAGGCGTTGCGCTGGGGCAGCGAGGTCTATCACACCCTCAAATCGGTGCTCAAAGAGCAGAAGCTCAGCACCGGCCTGGGCGACGAGGGCGGCTTCGCACCGAGCCTCGGGCACAACGCCGACGCCTTCGCCGTCATCACCGAGGCGATCGAACGTGCCGGCTACCAGCTGGGCAGCGACATCGCGCTGGCACTCGACGCCGCATCCAGCGAATTCTTCAGCGACGGCAGCTATCACTTCGAAGGCGAATCGCGTGATTCGCAGTGGCTCATCGACTACTACGACAGCCTGGTCAGCGAGTACCCGGTGGTCTCGATCGAGGACGGTCTCGATGAGAACGACTGGGCCGGCTGGAGCGCCCTGACCGCCAAGCTCGGCGATCGCGTGCAGCTGGTGGGCGACGACCTGTTCGTCACGAACCCAGAGCGCCTGCAGCGCGGCATCGACGACCAGGCGGGCAACTCGATTCTGGTCAAAGTGAATCAGATCGGTTCGCTCACCGAGGCGCTGCGTGCCGTCGAACTCGCTCAGACGAACGGCTACAGCGCCATGATGTCGCATCGCTCGGGCGAGACCGAAGACACCACGATCGCCGACCTGGCCGTCGCCACCAACTGCGGTCAGATCAAGACCGGCGCCCCGGCACGCAGCGAGCGTGTCGCCAAGTACAACCAGCTGCTGCGCATCGAGCAGCAGCTCGGCGACCGCGCGGTCTACGCAGGTGCAACGGCGTTTCCCCGGTTTGCGAAGTAAGCAGCGCGACTGCAGATGAGCGAACAGCGACAGGGGCGGCGGTTTCCAGCGTTCCCCGTGATTCTCACGGTGGCGCTGGTCGCCGCCGCCCTGCTGCTGACGCCGAACATTCGCCTCTACGTCGAGCAGCAGCAGCAGAAACAGCAGCTGCAGGCCGAGGTCGACCAGCAGCGCAGCGAACTCGGCGAGCTGCAGCAGGAGCGTGCACGCTGGGACGATCCCGCGTACATTCGCGCGCAGACGCGCCAACGCCTCTATTTCGTGGTGCCGGGCGAGACGACCTATGTCGTGGTCGACGGCGACCAGGCGAAGAGCGCCGATGACCGCGCGCACCAGACGCCGAGCCAGAGCGTGACCAGCAGCGATCAGAAGTGGACCGATCTGTTGGGGTCGTCGATCGTCCAGGCGGGTGTCGGAGACCAGCCACTCGACGGCGACCAGACGCAGAGCGGCGCCGGTCAGCCTCCCTCAAACGACGGCGACCAAGGCGGACAGAACGACCAGCAGGAGCAGCAGTGACCGAAGCACAATACGAGGTGAGCGAGCGCGACCTCGAGATTATGAGCGAGCAGCTCGGCCGGCCGGTACGGTCGGTCGTCGCGGTGGCCGCACGCACCGGCGACGGCACTCCCACCGTGGTCAGCACCGCCCCGCGGCTGGCCGATGGCACGCCGTTTCCGACCTTCTACTACCTGACGCATCCGGGGCTGACCGCTGCGGTCTCGAATCTCGAGGCCATCGGACGCATGAACGACTTCAACGAGATGCTCGCCGCCGACGAAGAGCTTGCCGAACGCTACCGACATGCGCATGCGGCCTATATCGCCGACCGCGAAGAGTTCGGCGAGGTGCCCGAGATCGCCGGCGTCTCAGCAGGAGGCATGCCGACTCGTGTGAAGTGTCTGCACGCGCTGGTGGGGCACGCCCTGGCCGCCGGACCGGGCGTGAACCCAATCGGTGACCTGGTGCTCGAACAGGTAGGCTGGGACAACCTCCACGGCACCTGCGCGCGGCCCCGCGTGCAACCTGATGCAATCTGAGACGGTCCCGAGACCTCGCAGGCGCTTTGGAGTAGATTGATCCATGTTCGTCAACAAGTCTGCAAAAGGAACGTCGTGACCAAGATCCTGATCATTGGTGGTGGCTACGCGGGTTTCTACACCGCGCGCACACTCGAGAAGCTGCTGAACCCCGGCGAGGCCGAGATAACTCTGGTCGATGCTCGACCCTATATGACCTACCAGCCCTTCCTTCCTGAGGTCGCGGCCGGGTCGATCGAGCCTCGCCACGTCCTGGTGCCGCACCGTCGCCACCTGAGCCGTACGAACCTCATCAACGCCAAGGTGACCGCTATCTCGAACGCTGACAAGCAGGTCACCGTTCAGGCTGAGGGAGGTGCGCCCTACGAGCTGGACTATGACGTCCTCGTCGTCACGCTGGGCGCTGTCTCTCGCACCTTCCCGATTCCGGGCATCGCTGAGAACGCGATCGGTCTGAAGTCGGTCGAAGAGGCCGAGTGGATTCGCAACAAGATCACCACCAACTTCGACCGTGCGGCGAACCTCCCCGTCGGCCCCGAGCGTCAGCGTCTGCTGACCTTCGTCGTCGTCGGCGGCGGCTTCGCAGGCATCGAGGGCTTCGCAGAGGTGCGCGGCCTGGCCACCAAACTGCTGAAGTTCTACCCGCAGATCAGCGAGAGCGAGCTGGAGTTCCACCTCATCGAGGCCGCTGACCGCATCATGCCTGAGGTTTCGCTCGAAACCGCGAAGTGGGTCATCGACGACCTCAAGAACCGGCATGCGACGATTCACCTCGAGACGCAGGTGACCAGCGCGGTCGACGGCATCGTCGAGACCTCGAAGGGTGACAAGTACCCGACCGACGTGATCATCTGGACCGCTGGTCAGATGGCCAACCCGGTGCTGCGCAACAGTGACCTGCCGCTTGAGCCTCGTGGCCGTCTGCGCCTGCGCGCCGATCTGCGCGCCGAGACCGACGACGGCGTGCTCGAGAACGTGTGGGGCGCCGGTGACTCGACGCAGGTTCCCGACGTGACCGGTAACGGCCTGCCGTTCGACGGATCCTGCGTGCCGAACGCGCAGCACGCGGTGCGTCAGGCGAAACGCCTGGGCAAGAACATCGTGGCCTCACTGCGTGGCGATGCCCCCATCGACTATGTGCACAAGCCCGCTGGCGCGGTTGCCGGTCTGGGCGTCGGCAACGGCGTGTTCACGGGTGGGCAGAAGAAGTTCTCACTCAAGGGCTTCCCGGCGTGGGTGTTCCACCGCGGCTACCACGGTCTGGCGATTCCGATGTGGGAGCGCAAGTTCCGTGTGTTCGGCGACTGGTGGCACCAGATGTGGATCGGTCGCGACCTCGCGACCACCAGCCACGGCGTCGAGCCTCGTGCCTTCTTCGAGGAGTTCGCCTCGCGCCCGCGGCCGAAGCCGGCCGAGGCTGAGAAGCCAGCCGAGAGCAAGGCAGCAGACAAGGCCGCTGATGCCAAGCCTGCCGAGAAGGCCGCTGATAAGGCTGCTGCGAAGTAGACCCTGCTGCCGGTAGCCACCGACGTAGGCGGTTGCGAAGCAGGTTCTGTCGAGCTGACGTGGAGAGGCCCCGCACTGTGAAGTGCGGGGCCTCTCCACGTTTGAGCGGGTACTCGGGCCCGCGCAGGGCTGCGGCAGGCGAAGTGGTCCAGCGCGAAGAACTCCCGTGCCCACACAGGTTTTGAACGGGTGAGCAGTATGCGTGGTTCTGCGCGTCGATTCCCGCACAAAGTGTTGATCGGACGTGCGCGTCTTGTCGATCGGACGCGCGCGTCACCGATGAGAGCTTCGGCTCTGCCCGACGTCAGCCTTCAGAACTTGTCGGCACTGTTCAGCAGGCGGCGTATGCGGTCGGGAATCGGCGGGTGCGTCGCGAACAGTCTGTCGACGAATCCGCTTTTCAACGGGTCTGCGATGTACATGTGAGCCATCGCCGAGTTCTGCCGCGCCAGTGGTTGTGAGTACCGTTGCAGCTTGTCGAGCGCACTCGCCAGTGCCTCGGGGTCACGCGTGGTGAGCGCCCCGGTCGCATCGGCCAGATACTCGCGCTGTCGCGACACGGCCAGCTGCACCATCGTCGCGGCGAGGGGAGCCAGCACGGCTGCAGCGATGCCGACCACCAGCATGATCGGGTTGCCACCGCCGTTGTTGTTATTGCGGTTGCCGCCGGTCATCCCGCTCCAGAAAGACATGCGCATCAAGATGTCGGCGACCATGCCGATCGCCGCGACCAGCCCGAACACGATCATGTTCAGCCTGATGTCGTAGTTGCGCACGTGCCCCATCTCGTGGGCCATGACCCCGGTGAGCTCCCGGTCGGTCATCAGCTCGAGGATGCCGCTGGTCGCACACACGATGGCATGCTCAGGGTCGCGGCCGGTCGCGAACGCGTTGGGCGCGGGGTCGTCCATGATGTAGACCTTGGGCATCGGTGTGCCCGTGGTGATGGCGAGGTTCTCAACGATGCGCCACAGTCGAGGGTTTTCTGCCTTGGTGATCTCACGCGCCCCGCTCATGGCGATAGCAGCACGGCCCGCCATGAAGTACTGAATCACTGCATAGATGCTTGCTCCGACGAGAGCCCAGATGGTGATCGTCCAATTGCCGAAGAGCAGGCTCGCGGCGTATCCGAGCACCGCGATCAACACGATGAACATCAGGATGATGAACACCGTGTTGACCTTATTGCGGCGGATGGCTCGATACATGGATCAGGTCAGAACTGGACGCGCGGCGGCTCGGCAATCGCGCTGGGGTTGTCGACCTCGAAGAACTCGCGGCTGGTGAAGCCGAAGGCGCCCGCGATGATGTTGGTCGGGAAGGTCTGAATCTTGGTGTTCAGCTCGCGCACGCCTCCGTTGTAGAAGCGGCGTGACGCTTGGATCTTGTCTTCGGTGTCGACGAGCTCCTGCTGCAGATGCAGAAAGTTCTGGTTCGCCTTGAGGTCGGGATACGCCTCGGCCACGGCGAACAGACTCTTCAGTGCCTCCTGCAGATGCCCCTCGGCCACGGTCGCCTCTGCGGGTGTGGCTGCGTTGACCGTCTCGGAACGCGCCTGCGTGACCGCTTCGAACACGCCCTTCTCATGTGCCGCGTACCCCTTGACGGTCTCGATCAGGTTCGGCAGCAGGTCGGCTCGCCGTTTCAGCTGCACGGTGATGTCGCTCCAGGCTTCGTCGACGCGCACACGCAGACGAACCAGAGCGTTGTACGTGGCCCATAGCCAGATGCCGATGATCGCGACGATCGCGATCACGACAATGAGGGTGATCCATCCAGCGCCCACAATGATCTCCTTGTTCAAGTCACCAGCGGACATGGTGCCCGCTGGCTTAACTCTACAGAGGCCGTCTTTCGCAGCCACTAAGATGTCAGAGCAGGCGATGCGCTCGCAGCGGAATGTCGCTGCAGATCTCGCTCGTACCGGGCCCCCATAGCCCAATTGGCAGAGGCAGCCGACTTAAAATCGGCCCAGTGTCGGTTCGAACCCGACTGGGGGTACAGATCTGCCGCCCTCGAACTCTCCGGGCGAAGCCTTGGCAGCGCAAGCCTGGTCACAGCACCACGGCACCGCTCGTCAGAGCAGAGACTCCGACGGGAATGATTCGCTCAGAAAGTGACCCTCATCGTCCTCATCGTTCTCGTCATCGGGCAGGCTGATCAGCTGCCTGTCGATGCGGCATCGGGAGCAGGAATCTCATGCGGTCGGTAGCGGGGCAGGCGTGAGGCGGGGAGGATGGCGATCGCACTGAGACCAGCGAGGATGAGCAGGCCCAGTTTGAGAGCGCGCAGACGCTGCTCCTCGTTGAGCTGAACCGCTGCCTCGACCTGAGCTCCGGTCGCGTCGGTCTGCGACAGGACCTCTTCGAGCCGATCGTTCGACACGAAGTTGACGCTGTCGAGATCGACCTGTGTCACGAGATCGTCAGGGAGTTCGGGGTGCTCCGCCACGGCGCGCCCGACGCCGACGCTCAAGAGAGCGACCAGCAGTGCGCCGACGACGGCGGTGCCCACCGCCGAGGCAAGGTTCTGCGTGCTTCCGCGAATCGACCCGACGTCTCCAGCGAGTTCGGCCGGTGCAGCGGTGACGAGAACGTTGAACATGAGAGTCACGAGGGCACCCTGGCCGATGCCGAAGACGATGAGTCCGAGGATGGTCGGCAGTGTCTCCCAATTGTTCGTGACCACGAAAGAGAGCCACACCAGCGCGCAGGTCGTGAGTACGAACGCTGCCATGCCGATGGTCCGAGGGCTGAAGCGCTTGTAGAAGCGCACAACCAGTGTCGCAGTGATGAACACTGTCAGGTTGAACGGCATCATGGCAAGCGAGGTCTCGAACGGGGTGCGCCCCTGCACAATCTGGATGTACATGGGAACGGTGAAGTTCAGGGCCGCCTCAAGCGCGACAACGACGAACATCGCATACACAGCTGCTCGCTCAGACGGTGAGCCGAGCACCGAGAGGTCGACGAGGGGAACCTTGTCCTGACGCATCCGTCGCCGTGTCCATGCGAAGAATGCCTGGCCGAAGATGATGCCGAAGACGATGAGCATCGGCGCTGGGGAGATTCCCAGGACGTCGAAAGGCGCACCTGGTGTGGCGAAGAATGCGCCCCACCCGTTGAGATTGTTGAAGCCGAGGGTCAGCAGCATGATCGACAGACCGATGAGGGCCGAGGCGACGAGGTCGATTCTGATACCCGCATCCCCCTTGTCCGAGCGCAGCTTGAAGCTGAAGAGGAACACGGCGATCGCGAGAGCGAGCACGATCATGAAGACCGGTCGCCAGCCGACCAGCGTGCCGAGCGTTCCTCCGATCAGGAAGGCGCTGATGCCTGACAGCGCACGAGCCGACCCTAGAGAGCCGATCGCGGTTGCCTGCTGGTCGCCGCTGTAGTTCTCTGCGATCAGCGCGACCAGTGAAGGCACGATGATCGCCGCCGCGGCACCTGCGAGACACTGACCAGCGATCGCCCAGCCGACTGAAGGCGCAAGAATCATCATCAGCGACGATCCGGCGAACACGACGATGACGCAGCGAAAAATGAGCACCCATCCGACGCGCTGCCCGAGCTTTGCGCCGGTCATGACCAACGCCGCGACAACCAAGCCGTACACCACGATGGTGGTGCTCGCGGTGGTGGGCGGAACCCCGAAGTCAGCGACCATGCCGCCAATTGAGATCGGCAGCGCTGCAACGTTGAATGACATGAGAATCTGAGCGAGGAAGAGACCGATCAGAGGAACCCATGATCGCTTCGTCTCTGATTGAAGCGTCTCTGCGGTGGCGGTCATCAGGCGACCTTTCCTGTCTGTCGGTTGCTGTCGGAGGCGAAGAGATTCAGGCCCAGTGCCCGAGAGAGATATGCAATCGCACGCTGGCCGCGCACACTGTTTCCTGCGGAGTTCAGGCGCGGGGAGAACGCGCCGATGGAGCCCTTGCCAGGAGCGATCGCGACGATGCCCCCTGCCACACCTGATTTCGCAGGAATCCCGATCTCGAACAGCCATTCGCCTGACCGTTCGTACATTCCGCTCGCGGCGAGCACCGAGAGCGTGTCTCTGCAGACCTCGGCCGATACGACCTGCTCACCCGTCACCGGGTTCATGCCTCCGTCGGCGAGCGTCGCCCCCATCACTGAGAGATCGTGCGAGGTGACGAGCATCGCGCACTGCCGGGTATAGATGTCGACCATGTCTAAAGGGTCGTGGTCGAGGCGTCCATAGCTTTCGAGCAGTCGGGCGATGCCTTTGTTGCGAGAGTTGGTCTTCATCTCTGAGGCATAGACCTCACCGTCCATGGTCAGCTGTCGACCTGCGAAAGTCGAAAGGCCGGTGCGAATCAGCTCCCATTGCTCTGCGGGCGTGGCTCCGGGCATCATCGCGGTCGTCGCGATCGCCCCAGCATTGACCATGGGGTTCATCGGGTGGCCGCCGTTGAGTTCGAGTGCCATCACGGAGTTGAAAGGCAGACCGGTGTTGTCGACGCCGACTCTCTCTTTGACGACTGCATGGCCATAGGCTTCGCACACCAGTGCGTACACGAATGCCTTGGAGACAGACTGGATGGAGAACGAGTAGTCGCTGTCGCCGGCATCGTGCGTAGCACCGTTCACCTCGCTGACTGACAGGCCGAACAGCGTCGGATCCGCCTCGGCCAGCGCGGGAATGTAGTCGGCCACCCGTCCGTCGTCCAATTGGCGATAGCGCTCATAGGCGGTGGTCGTCAGCGAAGCGACCTCGGCCTCCCCGGGAAGATGCCCGGTCGACACCTGTTGATCGACCGTCTGAGATTCTGAAGTGATCATGACTACGCCTCTTCGTATCCGTAAAACAGAGAAATGCGCTCGTGAGAATCGACGACTGAGGAGAAGTGCGCGGGGGAGATCTCTTCAGGCGCCGGTCAGCTGGCCTGACGCATCGGAGCGGTCTCTTGCGCCAGAATCGCCTGGGCTCGCGCACCGGGTGCGCCCGTGGACTGAGCCTCGTCGGTCGCGGCAGCCCCATGAGCATCGACCTCTGTCGTGCCCTGCATGATGGCTGGCGTGCCGGATGTGTCGGGAGAGGCCGTGTTGCGAGTGCTGCGCGACCACCATGAGGTCCAGGAATGCGACCGCGGAGACTCCGCCTCTGCTGTGCGGCGCGCAGCACGGGTCTGTCCGGTGACCTGGGTCGCAGCTGCCGATGACGATGCGGATGCGGTGGTCGGCTGCACGTGGGACGGCGAGTTCGTCGCAGCTTGAGCCGGCGATGCGTGAGGGACTGAACTGGCGGCTGCCTTGGCCGTGGTCTTTCGCCTGGGCTTCTGCCAGACGCTCTTCTTTGCCTCAGTCGGGGCAGGAGTGACGGCTGCGGCACCGGCGGAGGCAGGTGCACGTGCACCTGCAGAACGAGATGTCTGCGCTGCGGCTTTCGCGCGCTTCTCGCGTTCGAGCCTGGCGCGACGCTGAGCCTTCTCGTGCTCGTATTCGCGCAGGGCGGTGCGTGTGCCAGACCGCACGGCTTCACGAATGACCACGTACATGAGCAGCAGCCCGACGACGATGACGAGCAGCGAACCGGCCACGATGAGCAGGATGAAAGCGACCGTAGTCACATCGATGTTCTCCATAACTCGCCTCCCCGTCTGAGAAGAGTCTATGAGAAGCCTCTGACATTGCGCGCGACATGCCGACGACAGTGATCGAATCGTTACGGAACGACGTGTCGCACAGGTCGTAGAATCTGCTGCGTGACGGTTCGTCGCCGTCGCGCGACCAGCGCCGCGCCGTCCCGGGCGCTCAGACGACGTGATGAACGGAGAGCACAATGCCTGCACAGAAGTCGACATCGGCAGACGAAGTGAACTCAGCACCCAACGCGACGATCGCCGCGCAGCTCGCACACCGCAGCATCCGTGCGTACACGGCAGAGCCGGTCGACGAGTCGACCATGCAGACGCTGCTCGACGTCGCGTCACAGGCGGCGACCAGCAGCTTCTACCAGCAGCGAACGATCATCCGAGTGAAAGACCCAGAAGTGCGTCAGCGCATCTTCGAGTCGTCGGGTCAGCCCTACGTCGGCGGCGACCGGGGCGAGCTGCTCGTCTTCGTCGTCGATCTGTACCGCAACGCACAGATTCGCGAGCGGCAGGGACGAAGCCTCGATCCGCTCGAGACAACCGCCCTGTTTCTGCAAGGCGTCGAAGACATCCTGATCGCGGCGCAGAACGTGGTCGTGGCCGCTGAATCACTTGGACTCGGCACCGTCTACTTGGGCAGCATCGGGGGAGACCCCCGTAAAGTCATTGACGCGTTGCAGCTGCCGACTCGCACGTTTCCTCTGGTCGGACTGCTGATCGGCCACCCTGACCAGGAGCCGCAGCTCAAGCCGCGCCTGCCCAAAGAGATCACGGTCGGCGTTGACGCATACCCAGATCTCACCGACCACGATGACGCGCTCGCAGCCTACGACGAGATCGTGCAGACCTACTATGACCTTCGCGACACCAGCCGTCGCATCGATTCGTTCTCACACCAGATCGCCACAAAGCCAGGCAGCGGGGCGGCCGAGAAGGCTCCTCTGCTGGAAGTGCTCCACGAGCAGCGGCTTGCGCTGCGCTAGTAGCCGACGTGCGGCCCAGCGCTTTGAAGAGCGACTGACGAAGGCGGTCAGGCTGAGCGGCGGATGTCCGAGTTCCGTTCGGCGGCCGGCTGCCGGGGCAATTCGATCAGCTCGCAACTCTGCCTCAGCAGTGCCGATGGCAGCATCCCGATCTGCTGTCGAAATGCCTGGGCGAACGCTGAGGCCGAGGTATAGCCCGCGGCGGCCCCGAGCACGGCGAGATCAGTGCCGGTCGTGAGATGTTCGAGGGCGTACAGCGCTCGTGCCCGCTGGCGATAGGTGCTGAAGGTCATTCCGGTCTCCCGCTGAAAGCTGCGCTGAACGGTCTTGCTGCTCACCCCGAGGGCTGCGGCGAATTGTGCGGCGGTGCGACGGTCGGCGGGGCACTCGCGAAGCTGCTGTGCGATCCACTCGGCGTCTTCTGACCTCGCGCAGGGAACCTGTGCCGTGATGACCTCGCAGCTGCTTATCGCGGACATGAGTGCCTGCGTGCTGGCTCCGCACGCGCGCAGGCACAGGCCGCGATGTTCGACTGAATCGCACCCGTGCAGCAGCTGATGAGAGATACGCTGCAGAATCTGATGCTGAACCTCGTCATCGACGAGCAGGGCTGTGAGCGATGAAGGCGCGAGATCGAAGAGGGACTCAGCAGTGGATGCGGGGGCGGTCACTGGCAGCATCGTCAAAGAGTGCGTGAGCTGCCCGTCGAGCTGGTCGGCAGCCGCGACGTCTGCGGGCACCCAGAGAACGACACGTGGGGTGACCACATGTTCGACAGAGGCAAGGGCGACTCGATGCTGCCCTTCGAGAGCGAGTATGACTGTGCCGATTCGATGCGCCAGCTCGAGTGTCCGATTGGCTTGATCTGGCTGTCGGATGCCATGCACCTGTGCTCGAGATGCAGAATTTCTTCTTATCGAGTTCACAGAGATGGCCTCCTTTGCCAAGCTGGTGCAGGTCCGTCCTGAGTTCTGAGGTAAGCCTCGCCTGCATGCACGCGCATCAATATAGCAAGGTCTGCCTCTCTAACGACAGAGGATTGTCGACTGCCAATACGAAAGAAGGAAGTGGCGTACAGATGACAGCTGTCAATCATGTGGGCTCTGTATCGAATCGACGAGGCAGATCATTCCTGCGTCGAGCCGGTGCGGGTACCCTCGGCCTCGCGCTTGCCGCAAGCGGCGCGCTAATCGCTCCACTGCAGGCGTCGGCTGCAGATGAGGCATCGCAGATCACCCCGGTCACACGTGACATCGCGATCACGTCAGAGAAGACGCAGAGCATCCCCGGGCAGTATCAGATTGCCTACTCGTCGTCGCAGGACGCGCTCTATGTCACGGGCTCGGTCGGACGACCGCCGATCGTGACCAGCACGATTGCCAAGCTCGATCCCAAGACCCTCAAGGTCGAGGCTCTCGCAGAGCTGCCGACCATTGCTCGTGACGAGACCAAAGACGGCGTCGTCTCGCACGCAGGCGTCAAGCGTCTGGGCGCGTACGGCATCGACGTCGACGACGCGAACGGGCAGGTCTGGGTCACCAACACTCGAGACAACCAGGTGTCGTCCTTCGACCTCAACACGCTGGGCAAGGTCTGGAGCAGCTACGACGAGAACTCCACCGTGCGCGATCAGGATGAGGTCGTGACGACGACTGACAATACTGGTGCGACGAAGTCGACGACCTACAAGGCCGGCACGACCAAGGTGGAGCAGGAACTCTCTCACCCGCGTGAAGTCATCGTCGATGAGAAGCGGGGCTTCGTCTACGTCTCTGCAGCTGCACGCGGCGGAGACAACAGCCATGGTGTCCAGGTGTACGACGCCAAGACGCATGAGCAGGTCAAGAGCATCGAGACCGGTGAAGGCACCGTGACCATGGGATTCGCTCTCGATGAGGCGAACGGCAAGCTCTACACGAGCGACATGTCACTGAACAAGATCTACGAGATCGATCTCGAGAAGCAGGAGATCTCGAAGAGAATTGATCTTCAGACGAAGACCGACGGCAAGACGTTCAGCTCGTCGAACGTCGCCATCGACGCGAAACTGGGTGAGGTCTACACCGCGAACCAAGGCGGTGGCGCACTCGCGCTGCAGGCGTACGACATCAACACCGGTGCGCTTAAGTACGAGGTGAATACCGGCAACAGTGCTCTGGCTGTGGCTGTCGATCAGGAAAAGCACCTGATCTATGCGGCAGACTTCAAAGACGGCACAGTCTCGGTCGTCGACGGTCTGAGCCACGGTGTCATCAACACGGTGAAGATCGCTGACAAATCAGCAAACCACCTCGTCGTGGCCGACGGCAGCGCCTTCGTCGTTGACAAGGCCGGACGCAACCAGAACGCGACCATTCCGTACGCGCTCGATATTCTCACTGGCAAGTCGATCAGTGCCAACACCGAGGTCAAAGGCTCAACGGCGGATCCCACGCCAGTCAACGCCGATGACATCACGAAGATCACTCCGGGCAAGACCACTGCTCGCGTCTATGTACAGAACACCAAGCAGGTCATCCCGGGCGATACCGAACAGCCACTTGTGGTCTCGGGCAGTGGATTCGAGCCGAACCAGCACCTTGCGGTGAAGATCGATCGTGATGCATACGGGCAGATCGCCGCAGATGACGGCGAGGACGCGCCCAATGCAACCCGCGCGCGAATCGTGACCGACGCCAACGGCAGCTTCACGAATGAGAAGATCACGGTTCCGGCGAAGACATCGGCAGGAGTTCCCACCACTGCCGGCGAGCACACGCTCTTCCTGCTCGACAACGAGCCGGTGACATCTGTGCAGGCGCCGTTCCAGACCACGGCGGCAGCTGTGGGCCCGGGTGAGACGCATCAGTCGAAGTCGTATGGCGACAATAAGCAGGGCAAACTCCGCCAAGTCACGTGGACTGACCAGGTGACCGCAGACGGCAATATCGTGGTGACCGGAAGCAACTGGCTGAATACCGCAGGCACCGGTGGTGCCCGCGTCGCTTTCAAGGTCAAGACTCCAACGGGTACCTTCATCACATCAAAGTATCCAGTGGAGAACACTGGTGAGAACGCAGCTGCAGATGATTGGAAGTCTCGTCAGGTCAATGCGATCGCTCAGGCAGACGGCTCGGGAAACTTCTCTGTGCGCATTCCTGTGCCGACTACGGCGAACTCGGACGTCTCGTCCGACCTCAAGCCCGGTGACCGTTTTGACGTACAGCTGCTTTCGGGGAGCCTGTCGGTAGACCAAACTGGGAATCTTCTTGACCCGCCAGGTGCCGGTGCCTTTGGGTCAGTTGCGGTGGTGACCGAAGGCGCATCGCCTGTTCCGGGTGACGTCACTCCTCAGGCGTTCGAGCCCGCGACCTCCGTGCCGACGATCATCCCGTTCCAGGGGTATCCCGAGTCGCTTACCGGGGGCCCTGACGTCACGGCTCCGGAGCTGACTGTTCCTGCCGATCAGACGGTGAATGTGGGTGATGCGTTTGATCCGAAGGCTGGTGTTTCGGCCAAGGATGCTGTCGATGGCGATCTGACTGACAAGGTCGTTGTCGAGGGAACGGTGGACACCTCGAAGGTGGGCGAGTACACGCTGACCTATTCGGTGAAGGATGCCGCCGGCAACGAAACGAAGAAGTCGGTCACTGTCACTGTTGCTGACAAGACGGCTCCGGAGCTGACTGTTCCTGCCGATCAGACGGTGAACGTGGGCGATGCGTTTGATTCGAAGGCTGGTGTTTCGGCTAAGGACAACGTTGATGGCGATCTGACTGACAAGGTCGTTGTTGAGGGAACGGTGGATACCTCGAAGGTGGGCGAGTACACGCTGACCTATTCGGTGAAGGACGCTGCCGGCAACGAAACGAAGAAGTCGGTCACCGTCACTGTCGAGGTCATTCCGCCTGCAGCCACTTATGGGCAGTCGGATGATCTGACTGATCAGAACCGTGGCGGTGTGTCGCTGGTGTCCCTTGATGGCACGGTGGCAACGCTGAAGGTGGAGGCTCCCAACGTCCAGGAAGGCGAGTCGCTCTACGTCTATGGCTACTCGACGCCTCAGGGTCTCGGCTGGGCGAAGCTGACCGACGGTCAGATCGCGATCGACGTCGCGAAACTCGGCGCCGGCGATCACAAGCTCGCTGTGCAGAAGGCTGACGGAGACTTCCTCGGCTGGGCTGGCATCACTGTGCCTGAGACGGATGAGGATCCGGGCGCGACTCCTAGCCAGAATGATTCTGGCGAGCAGGCCCCGGTCAAGCCCGGCCAGGATGGCAAGGATGCGACCGGCACGCAGAACTCGGGCACGCTTGCGCACACGGGTGCAGGCGTTGCGGGTGTGCTCGGAGGTGTGGCGCTGTTGATCGTTGGCGCCGGTGCTCTCCTGGCCGTGCGTCGTCGTCGCGCCTAGCCATTTGGGTCTCGCGCACAGGGGTGAACTGCCCTGAGAGCGTGTGACTCTCGGCACTCAAGTGTGGGGTCGAAGGTGTTCTCATCTTCGGCCCCACACTTTCTGTTTGGGAGGCGTCCGTTATTCGGGCTGCTCGTCGAAGGCGTATCCGTATGCTGCCGGAGGGGCCCCGAACGTTCTGCGGAATGCTGCGAGAAAACTGGTCGTCGACCTGTACCCGCATTGCAGCGCCACGTCTGTGAGTGAGACGTTCTGGTCGAGGAGTTTCAAGGCCAGGCGCATCCGCACCCGCAGAGTGTACTGTGCGACAGTGCAGCCGGATTCGGCTCGGAATCGGCGGAGCAGCGTGCGGGTGCTGGTGCCGCTATCTGCGGCCCACTGAGTCAATGAGGGCGGGGATGCCGGCTGCCTTTCGATGGCGATCGCCAGCTCGCGTGCGGTCGCGTTCACTGGCTGCGTGACTGATACCTGCGGTCGTCCGACCCTCCGTAGTGCATCAACTACAGGCTGCACGTCAAGCTGAGCGCCTCGAAGCCGGCCAGAAATGTACGTGAGAATGCTGGTCCGCAGATCCACGTCCACAGGAACGACTCTCGGCAGCTCTGGCAGGGACTGAGCGCCGTGCGCTACGGTCGGCACCGCGACTCGAAAGAGAGGGCTGTGCCGCGCTGGTTCGACGCGAAAACTCGTTGACGCCGGAACCCAGACGGCCTGTGTTGGTCCGGCAGGCCATCGCTCGGCATTGACGACGACCTCCAGCTCGCCCGTAGGCGGCCAGAACAACGAGTGCGCATGGGCTTGCACCTAATCAGGCTCCCGAACTGTCGGCGTCATCACCAGGCCGATGTGTAAGGAAGTACACACTGAGGTCGGATGATTCAAAAAATGTCTCTTTAGCATAGTCATTCTGTCGGATCAGAATCTACGGGGCCCTGGCCTTGGGAGCATCTTTCAGAACGGTTTGACTAGACCGGCATGTGTCTCTGCCTATAGGGCGGTGGTAGCCGTCAGGTGAGTGCCTGACAGGCTGAAGAATTGGAGGTCACAGTCTCGTGTCATCACGCCGTGAAGGTTCTGCAACTGCCCGACGCCGCAGAGGTGCAGCTCGAATGATCGGTCTCTTCGCCGCGCTTGCTGTCTCTTTGGGGCTCGCGGGCTGCGGTGTCGTCTCAGGCGGCAGCTCCGACAGCACCGCTGATGCACAAGGAAACCGCACCATCACAGACTCAACCGGCGCGGAGGTGACGATTCCGGCCTCCCCGAAGAAGGTCGTCACCCTGAGCGAGCCGACACTTGACGGTGCGCTCGCCTTAGATGTGACACCAGCGGGAACGACCTCAGGCCGCGGGCAGAAGACAGCGCCGGGATACCTTGGAGACCGCGCTGCGAGCATTCCGATCGTCAGCGATGTCGCGAACCCCAACTTCGAAGAGATCGGCAAACTCAAGCCCGATCTGATTCTCACCGATGGCACGAGCATCAACGACGATGCACAGATTCAGCAGCTCAAGGCGATCGCCCCCGTGGTGATCGCAGGCGAGGCCGGTGGCTCTTGGCGAGACAACTTCGGCATCGTGGCCGATGCGCTAAACAAAGCCGACGACGGTAAGAAGGTCGTTCAGAACTACGACGACCACGTCCAGCAGGTCAAATCAGGTCTCGGCACCTACCAGGACAAGACGTTCTCCATCGTCCGCTGGCAGGGCAACACGGCATCCCTGATCTTGAAAGAGCTCCTGCCCGGGCAGGCTCTCGAAGACCTCGGCCTCAAGCGTCCCGAGAACCAGGACCGAGCTGGTGCCGGTCACTCCGAGCCGGTCTCACTCGAGAACCTGAGCGAGATCGACGCTGACTACATGTTCTTCGGCACGCTTGGCGGCTCATCCGTCGGCAACGCGGATGCCGGCGGTGCGACCGACGAGCAGGGCGCGAAGGATGCGCTGCGTCAGGCCGTAGCCGTGCCCGGGTTCACCGATCTCAACGTCTACAAACAGCAGCATGTCTTTCTGGTCGACGGGTCCCGGTGGACATCGACCGGCGGTCCGATCCTGATGGACTCGCTGATCACTGATGTGCAGCAGAAACTCGACGGAGCTCAGTGATGCAGAAGAGAGTCAAAGATACGAGACACGACGTGAGCGTGCTCGACCGATCATTCACCGCCGTTCGCAACCTCACCGCATTCGCCGCAGCTGGCCTGTTGGCGCTTGGTGCGCTCGGCGCAATGCCGGCTTCGGCTGCGACGGGAGCGTCAGGAGAGACTGACGGTGGGAGCGTGCAAATCCTTGGCAGCGGATCTCCAGCGGAATCGCTGCAGACCATTCGAGCAGTGTCCGATAGCGCTGCAGCGCAGGATGATCGCTGCGAGGATCTGACAACGCAGGGCACCCCGAGACCAAACGGACAGGACCAGGGCTCTATCGCGGTTTCCAACTGTCGCAAGGTCAGCCCGGGCGATGCGATCACTGTGACCGGTCAGGGAATGGCTCAGCGCCCTGAAGGAACGGGGCAACTCACCTTCAAGATCGACGACGTCAATGATGATGATCACACGCGTTTGGCTGCTGAACAGCCGAACGGCAAAATCGATCAGGGTGGTGTGACAGTCACCGATGCCCGATACCTGCCCAATGCGAACGGTGACATGTCCGTTGAGCTCAGGCTCAGCCCGAGTCTCTCAGATGGTGTGCACTGGGTGCGCGTCTTGGGCGGTTCCGGTGACGGTGGCGAGGGAGTCAGCCAGTACGCGAAGTTCCTGGTCGGGCCCAAACCCGACACGTCCAGCCCCTCCGTCGCGCCCGAACCTGGGAGTACCATCACCAGCGGCTACAGTGCGACGTTTGAGCTCAGCGGATTCACGAAATCTGCAGGGCAGACGGCCGCCCTCGTCCTCCAAGAAGACAGGCCCAACGGGCAGTCTTGGCCGCTGACCGCAGCAGACGTCGCGAAGACGGTGCTCTCGTCAGATGGCGCTGCAACCGTCGCTGTGACAATTCCCAAGGGGCTGGCCTCGGGCAGCTATCTTCTGACAGCCAAGACAGATGCTGAAGAATCCACCTCAGCTGTCTTCGATCTTGAAAAGGCTCAAGCGCCGGTCATCGCAGGACGGATGAAATCGGTGCCAACACCGTTGAACGATACACAGCCGTTTAGCGTCATCCTCAACGCTGACGCTTCTCCGATACCGACCGTGACTTGGGAGCGCTCGACCGATTCAGGGTCAACCTGGACGGTCGTGCGCGCGCCGAGTCAGGGCCGGGGGGAACTGTCGTTTAAACCAGATCTCACCATGACTGCCGAGCAGGACGGCGATCTGTATCGCATGACTGCGACGAACGGGGAAGGATCAGCGACGAACACTGCCACGCGGACGCTGATGGCCGACAGCAACAGCAGCGGAGGGCTGGGTGGGGTTCGGTCTGAGGGGTGGAACTGCCAGACAGTGAAGGTCGAAGGCGACCCGGGTGCTCGCTTCTGCATCGTGAACTCCGCGAACCGTATGGGCACTCTCCACCTCGAAGGTACCGGCTGGACGACGTCGAATGGAAAGCTGGGGTCGTGTATCGCAGTGAAGTTCGGCACGAATCCGGATGCCAATGGTGATGTTCTTGCCGCAAATCCTGCTTCGACTGACGCTCAGAACATCTGTCATGGTGGTGGCACGACATCCAACATCTTCGGATACTACGCAGCAGATAACAATGGCAACTGGATTGCTGATGTGCCGATTCCGACGCGTGCCAACGCAACGACCCTAGCCCAGTCAGGCTCTGAATGGGAACCGGGCACAGAACATTCGGTGACGCTTCTGACCGGTAGTGCGCGAACGGGCGACAAGCCTCGGAGTCTGCGCCTGAAATTCGGCATCGAGACTCACACAGATGTGGCCTCGAGCGGAGCGGACGCAGGCTCCTCGGACAACATCGTCGTCGTGCCGTCAGGGAGCACCGGCAACAGCAACCTCACGCTGAAGGCGTCAGGCAACAGCCTCGTGAGCATCGGCGAAGCCGCGGCGGGGCAGCGCCCGTTGATCACCCCGGCGGCTCCGGTGCTGGCCGAAGACGACCTGACCGATCTCAACCGTGGCGACGTCGAAGTCGAACAGGACGGCACGGTTCTGACGACCACGTTCAACAGTCTCGAACCGGGTGACTGGGTGTATCTGCACGCATGGCCCGGCCCGCAGGGAGTGGACTGGCTGCAGCTCGACGCTGAGAAGAAGGTGCGGTTCGACATCGTCGATCTTGAGCCGGGAGACCACAAGTTCAGCTTCGTCGGTCAGCAGGGAGAACTCGTCGGCTGGGTCGACGGCAACCTGCCAGGAGAGAGCAGCCGCAAGAGCTTCGAGAACACAAAGCCGGTTGCCGGGCTGGTCACCCCCACGAACTGGAACGGCCCGCTGCTGATCGCAGCCTTCGGAACGTTGGCCCTGGGGCTTGCGGCGACCACGATTCTCGGCATCGCACGCAGCAGGAGGTCGGCATGAGGCACAACAGCGATGAGACCCAAACGAACCATGACCCGGCACGCAGCTGGGTGCGCATCGGCCGACGGATGCTGGCTGCGGCGGCCGCGACGCTTGCATTGACCTTCGGCGCCTCTTCGATTGCATCCGCTCTGCCTCCGGCGGGGGCGAGCCCAGACAGTCCGGGTACGAGTTCTACGGTCAGCTCTCGCTCGGTGAGCGCTGGGGAGCCTCTCTCATTCACTGTGACCGGGTTCCCCGCGAACCGTCAGATCAGTGTCAAGATCGCTGACGGCCAATACTGCGGCCAGGGTGTTCGCTATGGGTCGTGCGTCGTGACCCGCGTGCAGAGTGACGCCAGCGGGCGGGCCAGCGGAACGATCGTGATCCCGAATGATCTCACCGCTGGCTCTTATTGGCTGCGTTTTCTGACAGACACACCTGCGACCTCCAACCGTGGAAACAGCGAGTTCAAAGTCGTTCCCAAGAGCGCTTCGTCGGCACAGGGAGGAAGCGCCACGGTCGAAGGCGGCGGGTCGGCCATGACCCAGCAGGTCGAACAGCAGAAGACCGTCGGCGACGGGGCCGTATTGATGGTGCCGGCTCCAGACCCGGCTCAGGCCGCCAAATCGGTGACCGACGACGAGCTGCCGATCGCGGGCGGGGCCTCCAACGGCGGAAGCAGCAGCGTGGATTCCTCGGCTGCTGCAGACAGCAGTGAGGCGGCACAGTCGGCAGATCACACGGCATTCTCCAAGCCCGGCTTTCCGTGGGCTGGCACGGTCGTCTTCGCCGTGACGCTGCTGCTGGTCGCAGCGGGAGTCATCGCGGTTCTCGTCTGGCCGGTGAGGTCGAAACGGCCTGAATGAGAGCAGTGGGGGGCTCACCGTCTATAGCGGACCGTACGGCCCAACAGACACGTGGTTCACGTCGAGAGCGTCAAGCTTGTGGAGAGCTCTGTCTGTGCACATATCGCAACCCATCTGCAACGCGAATTTCGCTCTGGCGCAGTCAGGGCTCGAGGCGTAGAGTCTCATCGTTCAGCAGCTGATAATTAGGCTGCACTAACTCATAGAAGTCAGGAATGATGTCAAAGAACACTACGCAGAACCGAACCGTTCGACGAAGTGCCGCGATCACCGGCGCAGGGGCGCTTCTCGCTCTCACCTTGACGGCCGGAGGCGGGCTGATCGCCAATGCCGCTCCCGTGAGCGGAGCATCCTTCGGCCCGGCGGCTGCCGCTGCAGAAGTCGCGGCCACGCCACAGATCACGCTCGACAAGACCAGCGTGGGTCTTGACGGCGCGACCATTCACGTCACTGGCACAGGGGTCGCTCCAGACCCAGAAGGCAACCCTCGTCAGTGGTTCGCCGTCAAACTGCTCACCGGCGGAACGGGCGTCGTGCTGCCGAACCAGGAAGCCGGCACATGGGATGCCAGTGGCTTCCTCAAGATCTCGGACGCGAAGTACCTGCCCGATGCCAACGGGAACTTCGCATTTGACCTGGTCGTTCCATCGCTGAAAGCCGGCAGCTACACCGTGCAGATCCTCGGCGGCAACGGCGGTGGGTCTTCGATGAATCCGAAGGCGACCTTCACCGCCGAGCCGCAGGCGGCAGAGGCCACAATGTACCTTGACGAGGTTCTGGTTGCAGACAACAAGGTCAGCGTTTGGGTCTTCGGCAAGAAGCTGCCGAAGGATTCGAAGCTTACAGCGCAGTTGGACGGCAAGAAGGTTCCCGGTACATGGATGCTCAACAGCAAACCCACCGACGTGATCGGCCCGGACAACGATGCCGGCGACTTCAACCATCGTGTGCTGCTCGACGCCGGGGCGGCTCTGGCAGGCTCAGAGCATGTGCTCACCATCACGAACTCGCTCGATAACAGCACGTACGACATCCCCTTCACCGCTGTGCCGTCCACGGTAGACAGCTCATTCAACACGCCGAGTCAGGGTGCTCAGGGCGATATCACCTTTGGCAACCTGCCTCAGGGGGCGAAGGTGACCGGAATCGGGCCCGACGGCGCAAACTGGCTGGGCACTGACCAGGCTGCTGTCGCAGGCGCCGACAATCGTGCGAAGATCTCGTTCACGATTCCTGCGGATGCTCCTGTGGGTCAGGACATCAGGGTCGCGTATCGGGTGGGCGAGAAGAACCTGAGTGTCGACCTTGGGCAGAAGGTCACGCCCAACAACGCCGAGATCAACGCAGACAAATTCACTGTCACGCATGCGACTGGACCGCAGGGACTGTACCAGTTGGTGGACGACAAGAAGACCGGCAGCCTGTTCGCCACGTTCACACAGTGGGGCAAACAGACCGGCGTCGCCAAGATCGATCCGAAGACGCTCGCAGTGCTGCAGACCGGCCCGGCTGCAAAGACCGCAGAGGGTGCGGACATCCAGGTCTTCGGCATCGGCATCGACAACTCAGCGCGGAAGGTCGTCGCCAGTGCGACCAGCGGTAATGGCATCGTCGTCTACGACGCTGATGACCTGACGAAGGCGCCGGTCTACGTTCAGGGAGGTCCAGAGCTCAAGCATGCTCGAGACGTCGCTGTGGACGAGACAAGTCACAAAGCGTATGTGGGGTCGTCACTGTCGAACACGATCGGGGTCTTCGACCTCAATGAGAACAAATATGTCGACACGATCGCTCTCGGAACCGAGGAGGAACCGTTCACTGGGGTTATGAGCTTCGACTTCGACGAGGCGACCGGTGATCTCTACACGACCTCGCTCTCAGGCGGTCGTGCAGCGAAGGTTGAGACCCGCAACGGCAACAAGGCGACCTACTACCAACTCGGAGAGCTATCCAGTGCGTCAGGCACCGCCTTCGACCCGGTCAAGAAGCAGCTGTTCATCGCGGCTCAGGGCAACAGCGACGTCACCGTCGTCGACACGGTCAGCGGCAAGGTCGTCAAGAGCATTCCGACTGGTGGCGGCGCACTCAATCTCTTCTTCGATCCGGTGCATCGCTTCGTCTACTCGGCCAACCGCACCGGTGGCACCGTGAGCGTCATCGATGCCGACTCGTTGGAGCGTGTCGGCAACCTCGATGCGGGACAGTACCCCAACGATGTGACCGTCACTCCTGACGGCGTCGCGTACGCGGTCAACAAGGCAGACGAGAACAACCAGATCTTCCGCATCGATCCGACCGGCTTCCCCGTGAAGAAGGACGACGACAAGGAACACGACAACGGAGCGGGCACAGGCGACAATGACACGAAGCCTGAGGCCAAGACACCCGCTGATGACACGAACCACGCTGACCTCAATCAGGTCGGCAACGCTGGTGACAACAGCAACGCCGCGCAGGCGAACGGCAGCGAGGGCAAACTGGCTCGCACCGGTCTCGATGAGGGGCTCCTCATCGCAGGTGGCGCAGCAGTCATCGCTGCAGGGGCCATCCTGGTCGCTCAGCGTCGCCTTCGCCGGCATGGCTGAGAGTATGTCTGCTGACTGGTCAGATGTTTGCACGGCTTGGCAAGGTAACATCCAACCATGACCCAAGTCGCACCCACATCGAGTGCCCGCGTCCCCGGCGCGGGCACTCCCGGGTCTGGCTCCCCGTCGAAGCAGAGCGCGACGACTGATCACAGACCAGGCCCCAAAGAGATCCATCGCCCAGGCGCCGTCAGAGTCGCCGCCCTGGTGGGTGTGCTCGTCGCCTTGGCGCTCACCGTGCTGCTGAGCCTCTCACTCGGGTCGAAAGACATTCCGCTTGGCGAGACCTGGCGTCTGCTGCTCGCCCCAGACGGCAGCCAGAACTCGGTCGTGCTGCAGGAGCTGCGCATTCCGCGCACTGCGATGGGTCTCATCGTCGGCGTCGCACTCGGCGTGGCCGGAGCCCTCATGCAGTCACTCACGCGCAACCCGCTCGCCGACCCCGGCATCCTCGGTGTCAATGCGGGCGCCTCGTTCGCCGTCGTCCTCGCCGTCGCGCTCACCGGTATCAGCGGCATCAGCTTCTACCTGTGGTTCGCCTTCGCCGGCGCCGCCGTCGCGTCGGCCGCGGTCTACGCGCTGGGTGCCAGCGGGCGCTCGTCTGCGACCCCGGTGCGCCTCGCTCTGGCCGGCGTCGCGATCAGCGCGGCCCTGCAGGCACTCACCGAGGCCGTCATCCTCGGCAACCAGGTGGCCTTCAACGAGTTTCGCTTCTGGGTCGCCGGGTCGTTGGAAGGCCGCGGCTGGGATGTGCTCGTGCTCGTGTTGCCGTTCATCGTCGTCGGGCTGATCATCGCGCTGCTGCTGTCGCCCTCGCTCAACGCCCTCGCTCTCGGCGACGACACCGGCAAGGCGCTCGGCGTGCGGGTCACGAGCACCCGTGTGTTCACCATGATCGCCGTCACCCTGCTTGCCGGAGCGGCCACGGCCGCCGTCGGCCCGATCGGCTTCGTCGGTCTCGCCGTGCCGTTTCTCGCACGCTGGCTGGTGGGCACCGATCAGCGCTGGGTCACCGCATTCAGTGCGATGCTCGGGCCCGTCTGGCTGCTTGCGGCGGATGTCGTCTCGCGTCTGCTGGTTCGGCCCGATGAAGTGCAGGTCGGCATCATCGCCTCACTGATCGGCGCCCCGATCTTCGTGCTCATCGTGCGCAGAAAGAAGATCGCAGCCCTATGAGCCAGACACCCGTGAAACCCTCCGATCGCGGCCCCCAGCCGAAGGTGCCCAGCCAGGCGAAGACGCGCAGTCAGCGTGACATGGCATCCGCCGCACACCTGTCGATGATCACGCCCACACGCGAACAGGAGCAGCAGGTCAGGGCCAGCCTGCGCCAGGCGCACTCGCACTGGAGCCTCGGCCCGTTCACGCTGCGCTTCGAACGCCGAGGCGCGATCGTCTATCTGATTCTGGTCATCGCGATTCTGGCCGTCGGCACCGTCAGCGTGCTGTTCGGCGACTACGACATCTCGGTCGGCGACGTGTTCGGCGCGATCTTCGGCACGCAGCGGTTCGATGACCCGCTGGTGCCCTACTTCGTGAACCAGGTGCGCCTGCCGCGCGTGGTCAGCGGCATTCTGGTCGGCATGGCGCTCGGCACCTCGGGCGCGATCTTCCAAGTGCTCAGCGGCAACCCGCTCGGTTCGCCCGACATCATCGGGTTCACCCGCGGTTCGGCCACCGGCGCGATTCTGGCGATCATGTTCTTCGGCGGCTCGACCCCGATCGTGGCGGCCGGAGCGATCGGCGGCGGCCTGATCACGGCAGCCATCGTGTACGGGCTCTCGTGGCGCGGCGGAGTCGCCGGCTACCGCCTCGTGCTGGTGGGAATCGGTGTGGGCGCGGTGCTTGCCGCGATCAATTCGCTGCTCATCGTGAAGGCCGATCTCGCCGCAGCCCAGAAGGCCCAGCAGTGGATGGCCGGGTCGCTGAATGCTTCGCTGTGGCCGCAGTCCGGCATGATCGCGGTCGCGCTCGTGCTGCTGCTGCCTGCGGCGTGGAGCCAGTTTCGTGCGATGACGCTGATGCCGCTGGGCGACCCGCTTGCGATCGGGCTCGGCGTGCGGGTCGAGCGCTCGCGTCTGGTGATGGTCGTCGTCGGTGTGGCGCTGATGGCCGTGGCCGTCGCGGCCGCCGGCCCGATCTCGTTCGTAGCGCTCGCCGCGCCGCACCTTGTGCGGCGCATCACTCGCACGCCCGGTGTCGGGCTGATCGGCGCAGGGCTCATGGGCGCGTTCTTGGTGCTGGTGTCAGACCTGATCGCCCGGCGCATCTTCGCGCCGAACGAGTTGGCGGTCGGCGTGGTCACGGGATCTCTCGGCGGCATCTATCTGATCATCCTGCTGGCCATGGAATGGAGGAAACGCGCATGAGTGCATCCACCGAACACGCAGCTTCCCAAACGGGCGTGACCACAGCAGCACAGGCGGGCTCGACCCCAGCGGCGCAGGCGAGTGGAGCATCCGCCGCAACGTCGCGGCTGCGCACCGAGAGGCTCGTCACCGGATACGGCAATGCCAAGACCGGGCGCGAGATTCTGCATGAGGTTTCCGTCGAGATTCCCGAGGGGGAGCTCACGGTCATCGTCGGGCCGAACGCGTGCGGCAAGTCGACGCTGCTGAAGTCGATGGCGCGGATGCTGCCGCCGCGCACCGGATCGGTGTGGCTCGACGAGCAGCAGATCACGGACTATGCGCCGAAGGAGGTCGCCCGACGGCTCGGGCTGCTGCCGCAGAACCCGAATGCGCCGGAGGGCATCATCGTGTCTGATCTGGTGGCGCGGGGGCGGTTTCCGCATCAGAACCTGCTGAAGCAGTGGACGCCTGCCGACGAGCGCGCCGTCATCGAGGCGATGGCCGCGGCGAACGTGTCTGACCTGGCCGACCGCACGATCGACCAGCTCTCGGGCGGCCAGCGGCAGCGGGTGTGGATCGCGATGGCGCTGGCGCAGCAGACGCCGCTGCTGCTGCTCGACGAGCCGACCACGTACCTGGACATCGCGCACCAGGTCGAGGTGCTGAACCTGGCTCGGCGGCTGCACCGCAGCGGTCGCACGGTCGTGGCGGTGCTGCACGAGCTGAACCTGGCGTTCCGGTACGCGACGCATCTGATCGTGATGAAGGGCGGCATCGTGGTGACGCACGGGGCGCCCCAAGAGATCGTGACGTCGGAGCTGATCGAAGAGGTGTTCGGGCTGCCCAACGCGATCATCGAAGACCCGATCAGCGGTACGCCCCTTGTGGTGCCGCGCATCGAGGAGTTTGACGAGCCGGCAGGGGAGTAGGCGCGGCTGGGTCACTGCCGAAGAACTGGCTGAGGGCTTCTGCTGATCGGGTCATGGGGAATGCTGGTCCTTTCCGATCGAGACATGGGTTTTGTCGCTCCAGACGATCGAGACATGGGATTTGTCGCTCCAGACGATCGAGACATGCCAAGTTCCATGTCTGGATGCTCGGGGCCGACATTTGGGGCGGCTGGGCAGCTGGACTCTGGATGGTGGGACGGCGGACGTGGGACATTTGGGGCGGCTGGACGCTGTGGTGCGGCTATGAGACGGACGGACGCTTTGCGCTGGGAGGCACCCGAGCATCCGCCGCCCGACCCGACTGCCCCCACCGACTGCCCCCAACCGATCGCCCCACAACTGCACGCGACTCGGACCCCGACTGCGACCCCGCCGGCGATCGCCCCCGCGATCAGTCAGCGCTGGCTTGCGCCGCCGTCGACGATCAGCTCTTGCAAGGTGATGTGGCGGGCCTCATCCGAGACGAGAAAAGCCACTGCTGCGGCGATGTCGATGGGCTCGGCGATGCGTCCCAGGGGGATTCCGGCCTTGAACGCTTCAGGCACCCCGGCGACGATCTGAGCCGGATTCTGCAGATCGCCGATCATCGGCGTGCGCGTCGTGCCCGGTGCGACGACGTTGCAGCGAATGCCATGCGGCCCCAGCTCGAGCCCGAGCGACCGCGTGACCTGGCTGGCCGCAGCCTTCGAAGCAGCGTAGGCAGCCATGTCGGCGCGCGGAACGACCGCCGAATTCGAGGCGATCGTGATGATCACTCCGCTGCGGTGCTCGATCATCGACCCGGCGACCGCCTTGGCGAACAGGAACGGTGCCCGGGCGTTGATTTCGAAGAGCCGGTTCCACGTCTCGATGTCGGTCTCGATCGCGGGGCCGTGTGCGAAGACACCAGCGCAGTTCACCAGCACGTCGATGCGGCCGTTCTGGTGCTGCGCCTCGTCGACGACGCGGGCGATCTCGTCTGGCTGGCGGATGTCCCCGTTCAGATAGCGCACGCCGTCGACCGGCGATGTCGGTGCGACCGAGTCGGTGCCGGTCACTCGAATGCCGTCGTCGTGCAGGTGACGGACGACGGCTGTGCCGATGCCTCCCGCGGCGCCGGTGATGAGGGCGTGGCGAGTCATTCTGCGCCACAGCTCAGCTCGGCGGCTGCGGTGTCAGCGTCGACGACCCGGGCGCAGCGTTCGGCGGCGTAGGCGAGTGCCTGCTGGTGGTGCGCGGCGGAGAAGTCGGCGAGGGCGTCGCCGATGAGGAACGGCTGGACGTCTTTCATGAAGGCAGACAACGCGGTGGCGAGGCAGCCGATGTGTGCATAGACCCCGACGACGATCAGCTGGTCTCGGCCGGCGCGCTGCAGCCGGTCGGTGAGGTCGGTGCGTTCGAATGCGTCGTAGCGCCACTTTGTCATGATCTGGGACTCGTCGACTGGGCCGAGGGAATCGATGAGGCGAGCTTCGTCGTCGGTCTGCAGGCCAGGGCCCCAGAAGTCGGTCAGCAGGGCGCGACGTTGAGCATCCTGCGCTGGAGGCTGAGCGCTGTAGACCACCGGCACGCCGTGGGCGACGGCTATGTCGCGCAGCCGGACGATGTTATCGACGGCAGTGTTCAGAGCGGTCGACTCTGGTGGGTAGGACGACAGGAAATGCTGCTGCATGTCGTGCACGAGCAGCATGGCGCGTGACGGATCGATGCTCCAGCTCACCCGGTTTGAGGGAAGTTCGGTCGGGCACGGTGGTACGTAGTCGACGATGGCATCCAACATGCGATCTCGGTCGCCTCTCGTGTGGGAAATATTGGACAGGCTCACCTTAGTCGACATTCGTGCTGCGGGCACCTGTCTCGGGTTGGGCGTCTGCGCTGTGGGCTGCGAGTGTGCAGAACGTGCGGGTGTTGGCGAGTGATGGGCACAGGTTCTGTACTTTCGCGAACGGTATCCCGGCTGCGAGCCGCGCCTGGGGATCGAGGGCACGGAAAAGTCGTCTCCCGGGATCGAGGCGTGGGAAATGTCGTTTTGTGGGCGTCGAGACATGCCAAGTTCCATGTCTGGATGCTGTGGTGCAGCATTTGGGGCGGCTGGATGCCAGGAACGGGTCGATTGGGGGCAGGTGGCTGCCCGGCGTGGGGGAGTCGGGGCGGATGGGGCTGTGAGCGGTTGAGCGCGGTCGAGTCCCGTTGAGCCCGGCCGAGTCCGGTTGCATACGGTTGCACACTGTGAGGTGCATCTGCGCATGGCCAGAGCCCGACCACCGTGCCAGAATGAGCGGGTGAGCAAACAACGGGTGAATGCGCAGTGAAGAGCGTCGCCGAACCAACAGGGGAGCCGAAGATGAGCCCGGCCAGGCGGCATCCGCCGAAGACCCGCCGCCCAGAACCGGCACCGCTGACCACCAGCCCGTTGATCGCCGGGCTTGAATCCCGTATCGCTGACCTGCTCCAGCATCCTGACGGCATACGCACGCCGCAGACGCTCGCCGACGAGTTTCGGGCTGAGCACCCGGTGAGCCCGGTGTTCGAGCATCTGCCTGCCACTCCCGAAAATCCCGACGCCCCAGACGATCCCGATCACCGCATCGTCACTTTCGTTCTGCATGACGCCGCGGCCGAGCAGGTGCTGCTCTTCATCAACCGCATCACCGACGAGACCGATCTCGACCGGTCGCTGATGCATCGCATCCCCGGTACCGACCTGTGGCACCTCAGCTATCTCATGCGACGCGACTGGATTGCCTCGTACAGCTACCAGATCGCGCTGCCGGGGGCACCGGTCCCGTGGCAGGGGCTTGATCAGCGCGGCATCCGCGAGGTGCTCGACCACGGGCTGCCCGACCCGCGCAACCTGCGCCAGATCACGAACCGGGCTGGGGTGCGCATGTCGGTCGTGGCGTTGCGGCACGCGCCGTCCGAAGAATGGCGGGCGCCTCGCGACGACGTTCCCGAGGGCACGCTGGCCGAGCACCTCGGCCCGGACGACCGTCGCCTCTGGGTCTACGAGCCCAGCGCGCTCGAAGTGGCGAAGCCTGGCCGCACACATCAGGCGCTCGCCGACGCCGGCGCTCAGGCGATGCTCGCAGGCCAGCAGCTGCCCCTGCTCATCGTGCTCGACGGCGACGTCTGGGCGGGCGTGCAACCGCTGCCGACCATCCTCGACAATATGATCGCCGAGGGAGTGATCCCTCCGCTGCTGGCCGTCTTCGTCGACAGCGCCGACCGCGAACGCCGCTGGGACGAGCTCGACGAGCACGGCGGTATCGTCGACTGGCTCGCAGACCGCCTGCGCCCGTGGGTGGTCGAGCACTGGGGTGCGGCTCTGAGCTGGGACCCTCATCGCACCGTCGTCGCCGGCCAGAGCCTGGGCGGTCTCGCCGCGATCGCTGCCGTGGTGCGGCGTCCCGACGTGTTCGGTGGCGCGATCAGCCAGTCTGCCGCGCTGTGGCAGCCGGATGTCGCGCTCGAGGCCGCCGCCCGGCCGCCGGTGGGTGCGCGCATCGACCTGCAGGTCGGCCTGCAGGAGTGGGTGCTGCTCGAACCGACGCGCGCGCTGGCGGCTCAGCTGAGCGAAGCGGGTGTGGACGTCACGCTCACCGAAGTGAACGGCGGCCATGATTACGCATGGTGGCGTCGCACTCTGGCCACCGCGATCGAGCATCAGTTCGGCGACGACCCGGTGCATGTTCGCCGCTAGGCTGAGAGCATGAGCTTTCGAACCAAAGACGGCAAGCGGCTGGCAAAGACTCTGCGCGCGCGGGCATCGCAGCCACGCGTGGGCGAGCGGGCACCCAGCGACAAGCAGCTGCGCCAGTATCTGAAATCGGCAGGCAATGCTGCCGATCACTCCGGGCTGCGCCCGTGGCGCATGATCACGCTGCGCGGCGACGAGCGCTCCCGGCTGGGGGCTGCGATGAGCGAGGCTCACGGTGACAAGCACCCGAGCACGAAGCCGCTGCGTGCGCCCCTGCTGATCGCGGTGGTCGGCAGCTACCGCGCTGACAAGTACTACAAGGTGCCGCAGTGGGAGCAGCTCGCGGTGGCCGTCGAGGTCGTGCACGGGCTGCAGCTGCTGCTGCAGGCCGAAGGGTGGGGTTCTTTCTGGCGCACCGGGCGCGTCGTCGAAGAGGCTGCCGTGCGTGAGTTCCATGGCTTGGGTGAGCACGAACAGCTGCTTGGGTGGCTCTATGTCGGTGAGATGACCGATCGTCCCAAAGTCGCCCGCAAACGTTCGCTGCCGGATGCCTCGCTCACCTCGCTGCGCGGCTGACGGCCGCGTGGCATGTCACTGCGCTGTGAAGGGTCGCGTGTGGCACGGTGGTGTCTGCGCGCACGACTAGAATACTGAGCATGTCAGCAGACTCAGGTCGAGACCGGTCGTCGGATCGCGAGAGCGAGTTCGTGCCCCTGGGCGTGCGCATCGCCGCCGGCTGGAGCTGGCGGGTGATCATCATCGTGGCGGCTGTCGCACTGATCGTTTGGACGGTCGTGCAGATCAGACTCGTGGTGATCCCCGTGGTGGTCGCCGTGCTCTTCGCCTCGCTGCTGCGCCCGCTCGTGCTCTGGCTGCGCCGGCACGGCATGCATCTCTGGCTTGCGGTGGCACTGGTCGAACTCGGCTTCCTGGCCATCGTCGCCGGGCTGTTCTGGACGATCGCCACCCAGCTCAGCCGCGGCCTGAACGGGCTGATAGAGCACTCGGAGAACGCCTACCGCGAACTCAAGACCTTCCTGCTCGACTCGCCGCTGCACATCACCGAAGACGACATCAACAGCTACCTCGGCGGGCTGTGGCATTCGGCGCAGCAGGACAGCCACGCGATCGTCAGCGGCGCGCTCTCGGTGGGCACCACTGCCGGGCACATCGCCACCGGTGTGCTGCTCGTGCTCTTCTCACTGATCTTCTTTCTCGCCGACGGGCGAACCATCTTCTTCTGGGCCATGCGCCTGGTGCCGACGCGGGTGCGCGCGGCGGTCTCTGGTGCCGGCCACGCGGGCTGGCGCACGCTGTCGAGCTATGTGCGCGTGCAGATTCTGGTGGCCGCCTGCGACGCTGTCGGCATCGGCATCGGTGCCGCGATCCTTGGTCTGCCCATGGTGGTGCCACTGTCGATTCTGGTGTTCATGGGATCGTTCGTGCCCTTCGTCGGTGCGATCGTCTCGGGCATTCTGGTCTGCGTCGTGGCCTTGGTCTACAAGGGATGGATCATCGCGTTCATCATGCTCGCGGTCGTCATCGCTGTGCAGCAGCTCGAGAGCCACGTGATGCAGCCGCTGATCATGGGCAATGCGGTCAAGGTGCACCCGCTCGGCGTGGTGCTCTCTGTGGCCATCGGCACGATGCTCGCCGGCATTCCCGGTGCGCTCTTCGCGGTTCCCTTCGTCGCGGTGACGAACCGCATCGTCAACTACTTCGGCGACCGTGACTGGGAGACCGATCTCTTCGCCCAAGGCGTGCAGCTGACCATCGATGACAACTCTGGCAGGTCGTCGTTCACTGGTCCGCATGCGGCGAAGAAAGACGCAGCCGTGGTCGCAGCGGCCGTAGCCAACGGGCTCAGCGATGGGGCATCCGTCGCTGCAGACGCCCACGATGCGGGCACCTCGAACGAAGACGGGCCCGAAGACGAGAACGGCGACGGGCCGAGAATTACCAAGGGCTGAGCGCCCTGCGCCAGCCCGCACCAAGCCTCCTTGCAGACGCAGTCGGCTGCTGCGCCTGCCTTCGAACCGACCGGCCGGTATTCTGGGAACGTCGCAGCATTGCATGCATGGTTCAGACCATCTGCACACGGTGCCGCGTGTGACCGGTGAAATCGCACGAAAGCAGAAGAACTTCACATGACCACACCAACAGGACTCGCCGCGGCACCTTCGCTGCAAGAGATTGAACGAGCACGCGCGAACGTCTCGCAGATTGCCAAGATCACTCCGATCGAGCGGTCGAAGGCTTTGGGCGCCGAGCTCGGTCACGAGGTGTTCATCAAATGCGAGAACCTGCAGCGCACCGGAGCCTACAAAGTGCGCGGGGCGTACACCAAGCTGCTCTCGCTGACTGACGAAGAACGTGCCCACGGAGTCGTCGCAGCTTCGGCGGGCAACCACGCGCAGGGCGTCGCGATGGCGGCTCGTGAGCTGGGCATCAAAGCGACGATCTTCATGCCGATCGGTGTGGCGCTGCCCAAGCTGCAGGCCACCCGGCGCTACGGAGCCGAAGTGGTGCTCGAAGGCGACATCTTCGACCGCACCTTGGCTGCGGCCAAGGCGTTCAGCGCCGAGACCGGTGCCACGTTCATCCCGCCGTACGACGACCCGAGAGTGATCGCCGGCGCCGGAACGATCGGGCTCGAGATTCTCGACCAGCAGCCCGACGTCGAGACCGTCGTCGTGCCGATCGGCGGGGGAGGCCTCATCTCGGGCGTCGCCGCAGCGGTGAAGCAGAAGGCGCAGCTGCTCGGCCATCGCATCCGTGTGGTGGGGGTGCAGTCAGACCGCGCCAGCTCGTATCTGCCCTCGCTCGAGGCGGGGCACCCCGTGACCGTACCGGTGCATCCGAGCATCGCTGACGGTATCGCGGTCGGCCGCCCGGGAACATTGAACTTCGAGATCATCCGCGATCTCGTTGACGAGATCGTGACGGTGCGCGATGAAGAGATCGCGCGGGCCATCGTGCTGATGCTCGAGCGCGCGAAGCTCGTCGTCGAGCCGGCAGGTGCGGCTGCCCCCGCGGCGATTCTCGCGGGCAAGGTGCACAGTGACGGGACGACTGTCGCGATCGCATCGGGCGGCAACATCGACCCGCTGCTGCTGCAGCAGATCATCCAGTACGGTCTGGTCGAGCTGTCGCGCTACGCCACCATCTCAGTGATGCTGCCCGACCGGCCGGGGCAGCTGCAGATCATCTCGGAGCACGTGGCCGGCCAGGATGCGAACGTGGTCGAAGTGCTGCACACGCGCCATGGCAAGGGCTTCGACATCGGTGCGGTCGAACTGCAGATCTCGGTTGAGACGAAGGGTGAGGAACACCTGCAGCAGGTGCTCAACAGTCTGCGCGAGATCGGGTACGATCCGCAGATCGTGCGGTGAGCCTACTCGCCTGAGTAGGTCTCGACCGAGACGATCTCGACCTGCATGGTCTTGCCGTTGGGAGCCTCGTACGAGACGGTCTCGCCGGCCTTGTGATTCACAACGGCGCCGCCCAGGGGGCTCGCTTCGCTGAAGACCTTGATGTCGCCGCTGGCGATCTCACGGTTGCCGAGCAGAAAGCGCAGCTCGCGACCGGCGACATTGGCTGTGACGACGGTTCCCCGAGCGGCGCGGCCGTCTTCTACCTCGACGGTGCCGACCTGCGCGTTGTGCAGCAGCGCCTCGAGCTCGCGAATGCGCCCCTCGAACTTGCCCTGCTCGTCTTTCGCAGCATGATAGCCGCCGTTCTCTCGAAGGTCGCCCTCTTCGCGCGCCTCTTCGATGCGCTTCGCGATGTCGCGGCGCCAGGGGCCGCGCAGATGGTCGAGCTCTTCGTGCAGGCGGTCGTATGCCTCCTGCGTCAGCCAGGTTCCCTCTTGCTGATCAGCCATTGCACTCTCCTCAGATGACTAAAGGCCAATTGTACCCCCACCCTCTGACAGGGAGTGGCCGCTCGTGCAGTCTGCGAACGGCGGGTCAGACGATCCAGCAGCTGTCGACCGAACCGGCCATGGCCGGCTGTACGGTCTTCACGGTGACCTCAATGGTGCGGCTCTGCGCGTCAGCTGCCGGCACGTCGACGTACTTCCACCCGACCTGACTCTGGCCTTCGCCACGGGCGTCGACCGCACAGCGCGTCGTAGTGCCTGGGGCGACGTTGAGCGTGAACCGCACGGTCGCATTGCCGTGATCGTCGATCGCCGACGTCGTCGTCTTGGCCTGCACCGACGCCATCGGCTGCGATGCAGAGAACCAGGCGAGCGCAATGATCGAGAGCACGATGAGTGCCGAGCCGAGCCAGATCCAGCCGCGGCGACTCAGCCGACGGGGAGCCCGGCCGTAGCGCTCCTGCAGCATCGCACTGTTGCCTGCACTCATGCTCCGACCCTCACCTTGTCTCGACAGTCACTCCGCTTGAGTCTATCTGTGTCAGTGCGACTCAGACACGTCGGGAACGATGCGGGTCAGACACGTCGGGAACGATCGCAGTCGACCACTCTGATTACACTTGAGTCTGCGCACGCGAGTGACGATGCGTCCGGCGACGGACGCGCACGCCCCGCCCAGTGCGCAACCGCAGCTGAGGAGGCCCGCCAGTGACACTTCGCCTGATGGCCGTGCACGCGCATCCCGACGACGAGTCGAGCAAAGGGGCTGCCACATTCGCACACTATGCGCAGGCCGGAGCCAGCGTCACGGTGGTCAGCTGCACCGGCGGTGAGAGCGGCTCGGTGCTCAACCCGGGCCTGCGTCGCATTGCGTGGGCCGAACGCGACATCGCCGGTCTGCGCCACACCGAGATGGCGGCTGCCCGCGACATCCTCGGTGTCGACCACATCTGGCTCGGCTACCGTGACAGCGGCCTGCCTGACCCCGGCGAGACGGTGCCACCGCTCTCATTCGCATCTCTGCCCATCGAGCTCACCGTGCAGCCGCTCATCCGGGCGATCCGTCGCATCCGCCCCCACGTGCTCATCACCTACGACGAGAACGGCGGCTACCCGCACCCCGACCACATTCGCTGCCATGAGGTGAGCGTGCACGCGCTGCGCGCGGCTGCCGATGCCACCGTGCACCCGGATCTCGGGCCGGCGTGGCAGGTGCAGAAGCTGTACTACGACCGCATCCAGAACTACCAGCGCTTTCAGGCGGTGCACGCGGCGATGGCCGCTGACATCAGCGAGACCTGCAGCAGCGGGGCGAACGGCTGCGAGGGAGGCGATGGCACCGTCGAGCGAACCGCTGAGGCTGACGAGCGGGCTGCGGCCGCCGCTCGGGTCGGCGAGGTCGCGGAGCTGTTTCGGGAACGGCCGCTCAAGGTCACGACCCAGGTGGAGTGCGGGGAGTGCTTCGAGACGCGCGATGCGGCGCTGCGCTCGCATGAGAGCCAAGTCGCGCCAGACAGCCCGTTCTTCTTTCTGCCCAACGACCTGCAACGACGGGTGTGGCCCCACGAGGATTACCAGCTGGTCGACTCGCGGGTGCCGACCGCGATTCCCGAACACGACCTCTTTGCCGGTGTCGCGGACGATGGTGATGATGCTGGCATCGGGGATGCTGGTGCGACGAGCGATGCTGCTGCCGGAGTCGATGGGGCTGCAGGCGCTTGAGGCGCTGCAGCGTGACGATTGATCGTGCCCCGACCGTGAGAGACTAGAGACCATGACTGTGCTGCCTGAAACCGTGACTTCGGCTCTGCCGATCGCTGACGCTTGGAGTGCCGAGACGGAGACCAGCCCCTCGCCGTCGCCGACTGACCAGCCTCAGCAGGATCAGCAGCAGATCGGCGCCGGACCGGGCGCCTTCTTCGCGATCTTCGTCATCGCCATACTCGTGGCTCTTCTGGTCTTCGACCTGGTTCGGCGACTGCGACGCATGCGCTACCGTCGTGAGGCGCGGGTCGAGCTGGCTGAGAAGTACGGTGTGGTCGAAGAGGAGTTCCCCGAAGGGCTCGACGAAGACGATGAGCCGGTTGATCCGTTCGAGCGTAAGAAGCGGCAGATCGCCGAGCGCGATGCCAAGTTCGAGGCTCGTGCTGCCCGCCGCGAGGCCAAGCGCAGGAACCGCGGCTAGGGGCGTCTGACCTGGCTTTGGCCTGGGCGGTTGTGGTGCTCAGGACTGGGGCGGTGCGGTTGGCAGGTGCGAGGCTGTTGCAGCGGTGGCGGGTCTTTGTCACTGCTCTGCCCACTGAAAGCCCGGCTGTTGCCATTGTGCTGCGGCTAACCTCCGGCTGCTGCCCGTTGTTCGGCCGCGTTCGACCCAGTCGATTCCTGTCCCGCTGTATCCGCCCGTCCCAGGTGTTGGCCAGACTCATCGAGCCGTCCCAAATGTCTGTCAGCGTGATCGAGGCATGCCAAGTTCCATGTCTGGATGTTGTGCGTCGTCATTTGAGCCGGCTGGATGCTGTGGGGCGACATTTGAGACGTCTGGACGTGGTGGCGTCATTTGGGACGTCTGGATGAGCCGCCGTACCGGACATCCCTACTGTTCCGACCGTCGGGGCAGCCTAGGCGCCATTCCTACCATCCGGCCACCAAGGCCGCCCGCCAGAGCGACCGATCAGCTGCCGAAGCGTCGCTGCCGCAGGGCATACGCCCGCAGAGCGCGCAAGAAGTCGACCCGGCGAAAATCAGGCCACAACACGTCAGCGAAGTAGAACTCGCTGTGCGCCGCCTGCCAGAGCAGAAAGTCGCTCAGCCGCTGCTCTCCAGAGGTGCGCAGAATCAGGTCGGGGTCGGGCTGGCTGCCCGTGTAGAGATGGCTCGCGATCTCGCTCTCGCTGACCTTCGCGGCGAACTGCGCCAGCGACCGCCCCTGATCTTCCCAGTCACGGGCGGCCAGGCGCACCGCATCCACAATCTCACGGCGACCGCCGTAGCCGACCGCGAGATTCACCTGCATGCCGGTGGCGTCGGCAGTGCGCGCCTCGGCTGACTGCAGCGCCTCGACCAGCTCACGCGGCAGATCGTCGATGCTGCCCACATGATGAATGCGCCAGTCGCTGCAGCGCGAGATCTCATCGGTGAGATCGATGATGATCTGTATCAGCTGGGTGAGCTCGTCGGTTCCGCGGTGGCTGAGATTGTCGGTCGACAGCAGATACAGCGTCACGATGCCGATGCCGAGCCCGTCACACCACCCGAGGAACTCTCGGATCACAGCGGCTCCGGCGCGATGCCCGGTCGCCGCCTGGGAGTTCTGCTTCTGCGCCCAGCGACGGTTGCCGTCCAGAATCACCGCCACATGCTGCGGAGGAGTCTGCTGCCTCAGCTGCTTCTCAAGACGACGCTCGTAGATGCGATACAGCAGAGGGGTGCGATGTGCGGTACTGGACACTCCCCCAACGATACCCAATTGCGGGCGGTCGCGGGCTGGCCGCTGATCCGCTCGCGAGTAAACTGTGGCCCATGAGCGACCAGACACGGGGGCAGGGTGTGGGGGCTGATGCGGGGAACGCACAGGGTGCGCCGGGTGCGAGGGCCGCGGCTGAGGGTTCTGCGGCGGATGCCGAGAGCCTGATTCGAGCAGAGCCTGACGGTGCACGGCCGGCTGAGTGCGCTGCCGTCAACGGCACTGAGCAGGAGGTCGAGCGTGCCGTTCAGGCCGAGGAACCTCGACTGCCGCACCTGCCGATCACCGAGGTCACCCGCGAGATCCGTGGCGACAAACCCATGCTGCGCGGGTGGCTGCATGCAGTGAGCTTTCCGTTGGCGCTGGCCAGCGGCATCGTGCTGATCACCCTGGCGCACGGACTGTGGCCGAAGCTGGCCTGCGCCGTCTACATGGCCTCGTCGATCATGCTCTTCGGCAATTCGGCGGTCTATCACATCTTCAACTGGGGGCCGCGAGTGAAGCTGGTGCTCAAACGCATCGACCACTCGAACATCCTGCTGCTGATCGCGGGCACGTACACGCCGCTCGCCACGATGACGCTGCCGCCGACACAGGCGAGAACGCTGCTGCTGATCGTCTGGAGCGCGGCGCTCGCCGGCATCCTCTTCAGGGTGTTCTGGATCGGCGCGCCCCGCTGGCTCTATGTGGTGATCTACCTGCTGCTGGGCTGGGGCGCCGTCATGTACGTGCCGGCGTTCTACCGGGCGAACCCGGCGACGATGATCCTCGTGATCGTGGGCGGTCTGCTGTACAGCATTGGGGCCGTGGTCTATGCGCTGAAGAAGCCGAATCCGTTTCCGAAGGTGTTCGGGTTCCACGAGGTGTTCCACTCGTTCACGGTGCTGGCCTTCGCCTGCCACGCCGTGGCGATCTACCTTGTGACGGTGTGACCACGGCCCCTCGGCTCACAGCACGGTGCGCAGCAGTCGCAGCGCCACCACGAGCGGCGAGGCATCTCCGGTGGGAGCCTCGGAGAGTCGGTTCGCCAGCGCCCGCACACGGTCGATGGTGCCGGCATGCTGCGCCTCCCACGCATCGAGCCGAGCTGAGGCGGTGTCGCGCTGGTCACCGTGCTGCGACGCCTCGACCGTCTGCAGGGCGCTGCCCGTGATCTGGCGCAGCACCCCGTAGACATCTTGGCGCAGCGACGAGCGTGCGAGCGTCTGCCACAGGTCGTGCCGTGGCAGACGGCTGACCAGCTGCAGCAGCTGCTCGAGGTGGTACCGGCGCAACGCCAGGAACTCGACTGCTGCCGCGTGTTCGAGTGCCGCATCCGACGCGTCGGACCCGCCTGCGGCATCCGCCGACGAGGGCGAAGCCTGCGCCTCGTCGACCAGGTCGACCACACCGATGAGATGCACCTCTTCGAGAGCGAATGCGCTGCGCTCGGCGACGGTGGCCGGCACCCCGGCATCGACCAGGCCGGCCTCGGTGCGCTGCTCGTGCTCACCGTGATGCAGAGCCGGCAGCTCGCTGCGCAGTCGGGCCAGCGGCCGCACGTACCGCTCGCGCAGCTGCGGCACGTCGAGTCTCTCGCTGTGCGTTTCGAGCAGCAGACGAACGCCGCGGCCGAGTGCCCGTTTGAAGCGGATCAGCATGCCGTCCTGCGTCTCGGTCGAGACGGCGTTGTCGGTGGCCGCGATGTCGCCGAAGACGGTGTCGACTTCGAAAGCCTCACGAATGACCGCCCATGCCCGCACCACCTGCGCCGGGTCGTCGCTGGTCTCTTCGATCACGCTGAACACGAACTGCACGCCACCGTGGTCGACGATGTCGTTGGCCAGAGTCGTGGCCTTGATCTCGCGCGCCAGCGGATGCCGCTCGAGCGCCTCGCCGTAGCGGGTGACCACCTCGGGCGGAAAGTACTCGCGCAGCAGCTGGTCCGTCCACGGTTCGTCAGGCACGCTCGACTCAAGAATCGCATGCTTCAGCGTGATCTTGGCGTACGAGAGCACGATCGCGAGCTCAGGCGAGGTGAGGCCCTCACCGGCGGCGATGCGTCGATCGAACTCGCTGTCTTCTGGCAGATACTCGAGGGTGCGATCGAGCACACCGCTGGCCTCCCACGCCGCGACCAGCCGCTGGTACGAGGGCATCAGCTCACCACGATCGCGCTCGAGGCCGAGTGCGCGGTTCTGCCGATAGTTGTCGGTGAGCACCAGCTGCGCGACTTCGTCGGTCATCGACGAGAGCAGCTCGTTGCGCTCGTCGAAGGTCAGCACGTGGCCGTCTGCCTGCGGCGACGCGAGCAGAATCTTGAGGTTCACCTCGCGGTCTGACGTGTCGACGCCGGCCGAGTTGTCGATGGCGTCGGTGTTCAGCCGGATGCCATGCTCGGCTGCCTCGACGCGCCCGGCCTGACTGAACCCCAGGTTGCCGCCTTCGCCGACCACTCGCACGCGCAGGTCGCGCCCGTCGACGCGGATCGCGTCGTTGGCCCGGTCGCCGATCTCTGCGTCTGATTCGCTGCTGGCTTTGACGTATGTGCCGATGCCGCCGTTGTAGAGCAGATCGGTCGGCGCGGTCAGCAGCGCCTTGATCAGCTCGTTCGGCGTGAGCGTGGCTGGGGCCTCGCCATCGCGGTCGAGCCCCAGCACCGCTGCGACCTCAGGCGAGATCGGCACCGCCTTCGACGCCCGCGAGTAGACGCCGCCGCCCTCACTGATCAGCTCGGGGCTGTAGTCGGCCCACGACGAGCCGGGCTTCTCGAAGAGGCGCAGACGCTCGTTCCAGGCCGCCTCGGCGTCAGGCTGCGGGTCAAGGAAGATGTCGCGGTGGTCGAACGCTGCGACAAGACGGATGCTGTGGCTGCGCAGCAGCCCGTTGCCGAACACGTCGCCAGACATGTCTCCGATGCCGACCGCGGTGAACGGGTCGGTCGCCACGTCGACGCCGAGCTCGCGGAAGTGCCGTTCGACCGAGGTCCAGGCTCCGCGGGCGGTGATGCCCATGGTTTTGTGGTCGTAGCCGTGCGAGCCGCCTGACGCGAAGGCGTCCTGCAGCCAGAACCCGTAGGCGACGGCGATCTCGTTCGCGGTGTCTGAGAAGCGGGCGGTGCCTTTGTCTGCGGCGACGACCAGATACGGATCGTCGGGGTCGTACGCGACCACGGCTTCTGGACGCGTGACCGTGCCTGCCGCCAAGTCGCGGTTGTCGGTGACGTCGAGCATGCCGCTGATGAACAGTCGGTAGGCGTCTTGGCCGGCTGACATCCACGCGCCACGGTCAACGCTCGGGTCGGGCAGACGCTTCGGGTAGAAGCCGCCCTTGGCCCCCGTAGGCACGATGACCGCGTTCTTGACGACCTGCGCCTTGACCAGGCCGAGCACCTCGGTGCGAAAGTCTTCGCGTCGATCGGACCAGCGCAGACCGCCACGGGCGACCTGGCCGAAGCGCAGGTGCACGCCCTCGACTTCGGGTGAGTAGACCCAGAGCTCGAAGAGCGGCACCGGCTGAGGCACGCCGCTGATGCGCCGCGGCTCGATCTTGAAAGTGATCTGCGGCTTGGGTGATCCGTCGGCGGCGAACTGATACGCGCTGGTGCGCACCGTGGCGATCACCGCTTCGGTGAGCCGGCGCAGCACCGTGTCGATGTCGAGGCTGGTGATCTTCGTCAGCGCCTGTTCGATGTCGGTCTGGATGGCGAGCACGCGTTCGCGGCGCTCGTCGATCGTGCCGCCGACGGCCGGGTCGAACGACTGCTCGAACAGCTCGACGAGAGCCAGTGTGATGTCTGCGTGGTCGACGAGGGTTCTGGCGATGAACGTCGTCGAGTAGGCGAGCCCGATCTGTCGCAGGTAGCGCACGTAGGCGCGCAGTACGCTGACCTCACGCCAGGTCGCACGAGTGGTGGTGACCAGGCGGTCGAGCGGGTCGGACTCGACCCAGCCCAGCCAGGCCGCCGCGAACGCCTCGACGAAGTCGGCCGCGAGGCTGTCAAGAGTGTCAGCTGCGCGCACCCCGTAGTCGTGCACGTAGACCGGGGAGTGGCCCGGGCCGGTCTGCACCACGAATGGGTGTTCGTTGACGACCTCGACACCGAGGTTCGTGAAGATCGGCAGCACCTCTGACAGTGCGATCGGCTCGTCGTGAAAGACTTTCACGTGCGCTTCGCCGTCATCGTCTCGATACAGCCGCAGGGAGAGCCGGTCGGCATGCGCGATGGCGCTCGGCGCCGGTGTGCGAACGACGCCCTCGGCCTCGAAGATGGAGGTCGGCGAGGTCTCGGCCGAAGCATCCGCCGGCTTTGCCGTCACGGCTGCGGGCGACGTGTTCAGCGCGCCCGGCAGTGCCGACTCGGGCGATGCGACCGCATACAGATGTGGCAGATCTGCCAGCGCTTCAGCGGGTGTGAAGGCCTCGCGATAGCTGTCGGGGAACGCCTGCCGCAGCTGACGGGCGACGGACGCCGCGGCGATCTGGCCCGAGCGGCTCGCCACCAGCTCGGCGAGCTGATCGTGCCAGGTGCGGGTGAGCCCGATGATGCGCGCGTGTAGAGCATCGATGTCGGCATCGGGCAGCAGCTCGCCCGGTTTCAGACGTGCGACGAAGTAGAGTCGCGCCAGCGCCGAGTCGGACATACGCGACTCGTGCTCGACATAGGCAGCGTGGTAGGTCTGCTGAAGCAGGTCTGAGATGCCCAGACGCACCTGCGTGTTGAACGCGTCGCGAGGCAGATAGACGAGTGCCGTCACGAACCGCTCATAGGGGTCGGTGCGAAGGAACACCCAGCTGCGCCGCCGCTCGGCGACCTGCCGCAGAATCAGCACGTTGTGTCGCAGCGTGTCTGTGTCGGCCTGGAACAGCTCGTCGCGGGGGTATGTCTCGAGCAGGGCGAGCACATCGCGGCCGTTGTGGCTGTCGGTGCGAAAGCCGCTGCGTTCGAGCACGTTCTGCACCTTGTCGGCGACGACCGGGATGCTCAGCACCGACTGTGTGTAGCTGGTCAGCGTGAACAGGCCGAGAAAGCGGCGCTCGCCGTCGACCCGGCCGAACGCGTCGAAGCGCTTGACGCCGATGTAGTCGAGGAATGCATCGCGGTGCACCGTCGACCGAGAGTTGGCCTTGGTGATGATGAGCACATCGCGCTCGCGGGCCTTCTCGAGGTTTTTGCGCAGCAGCGGCTTCGGCGCAGGGGCGGCCGACGCGGTGTCCGACTTCGGGGTCACGGCGCCGTCGCGGGGGCGGAAGAGGCCGAGCCCAGTGCCGGTGACCCGCTGCAGAGCGTCGTTGCCGTCGACGGTGACGAGGTCGTACTCCTGATAACCGAAGAAGGTGAAGTTGTCGTCGTCGAGCCACTCGAGGAATCGCGAGGCCTGTGCGGAGCTCTCTTCGAGCCCGAGCGGGGGAGCGGCCCGCAGCTCGGCGCTGATGCGCTGAGCCTGAGCCCGCATGAGCGGCCAGTCGTCGTTGACCAGCGTCACATCGGCCATGACCTTCTCGATCGCCTGAACGAGGGCCTGCCGCACGTCGTCGTGCGCGATCAGCTCAGTGCTGACATAGACCCACGATTCGACGGTGACTTCGTGGCCAGGCTGGGGCAGCACGAAAGACTCGGTGCGGGCGGTGGCCGTGGGCGGGCTGATCACCGACACGACCTGGCCGTCGGAGTCGCGCGTGACGACGAACGTCGGGTGCACCACCGCGTGCACATCGATGTGCTGCCGGCCGAGCTCGGCGAGCACAGAGTCGACGATGAACGGCTTGTCTGGCGTCACGATGAGCAGCGCACCGCTGAGCTGCCCGTCTGAATCGGGAGCGGCCGGGCTGGTGAAGCGCACCAGCGACTCACCGTGGGCGCGAGTGGATGCGAGGTCGAGATGGTCTTGGACGACCTCGGCGAGCAGCGCGCCCCCGATCGAGGTCACATCCTGGTCGCCGAGCGCACGAGTGTACCTGGAGAGCAGATCGGCGAGGTCGTTCACGGCGTCGAGCGTCGGAGCGTCAGACGTGCTCTGCGTGAGGATCTTTCGAGCCTCGGCGAGCACGCTGTCGCGTGCTTCGGTGTCGCTGCCCTGCGCCTCTTCGTCGAAGTGGGTGGGGGTCGTCGTGGCTTCGCCGTTCACGTGTTCCTCCTGGATCACTCTGAATCGTTCTGACTCACTCAGTAGTCTGACACCGGGCCACAGCGAGCACGCGGAGGCCCGGTGCTTCCGGTCATGCATCACCCTACCCATTGCCACGGACACGAGGCGTCAGGCGGTGATTCGTATATCGCCGAGATGGCCATTGCGTCGGACGCGCAGAGAGAGTATGCGTCGCGACGCATGTTGGCTACGGCAGTATCTGTTTGCGTGCGGATGTGTGCAGAAAGAGCGGGCGCGACGACGGAGCGGATGCGAATGCGGATGCGAATGCGAATGCGAATGCGAAGCCTGACCCACGGTGTCGGCCTGGCTGGTGTCCGAGCCGATCAGCCCTTGAGATCGAGGCGCATCAGGGCGCGGTCGAAGTGCTGCCCGCGCAGCATGACCTGCTCATAGTGCACGACGGCGAACCCCTGCCGTTCGAAGACCGGAATCGCGACCAGACTCACGTGAGAGGTGAGCTCGGCGGCGCCGTGATCCCGGGCGCTCGCGATTGCCGCGGCCAGCAACCGGGTGGCGATGCCCTGCCTGCCATGGTCGGGGTCGACGAAGAGGTGGTCGACGTAGCCTGAGTCGCGAAAATCGACGTATCCGACGACATGTTCGACTGGGGTCGGGGATGCCGCACCGGGGTCGGCGACGGCCATGAGCCCCTTCGGGCTCTCGTCATCAGCGCCGGAATCGGCTGCGACCGCGACCAGCGTGTGATGCGCCGTGCGATCGGCATTCCAGCGGTGCACAGAGCCACCGCCTGCCGCCCAGGCTGTTCGCTGCTCTGGGGTGTAGCGCGAACCGGCGGTGATTCTCACGGCACGCGAGAAGATCTCACGGGTTGCGGCGGCATCCGCCGAGGAATACGGCCGAATGCGCACTGCAGACGCTGCAGCGGACTGCACGGAGGCGGACATAGCCGAAGTCTACCGACCCCGTCTTTCAGACGCGTGGCGGCTCAGCCACGGCGCTGCAGCCTTCCGAGCAGGTTGAGCAGGCGCTCGCTCGTGCCCGGATTCAGCAGACGGAGGGTGTCGGGACGCAGCGGTTTGGTGAGCACCGGTTTCAGATGCGAGAACCGGCGGAACGAGTGCACGCCGTGGTAGGCGCCCATGCCGCTGGCGCCGACACCGCCGAACGGCAGTGCGCCGATGCCTGCGTGCACGATGGCCGCACCGTTCACTTGAGCCCCGGCCGAGGTGTGCTGAGCGAAGTAGGCGCGTGTGGCCGCGTCGCCGAAGATGTAGAGCGCGAGGGGCTTGTCCCAGGCGTTGATGACGCGGGCGGCCTCCTCTTTGGAGGACACTGTCAGAATAGGCAGGATCGGGCCGAAGATCTCTTCGCGCAGCAGCTGGAACGGGGCGTCGTCGCCGATCACCGTCTCGTCGAGGTTCAGGAACGTCACAACGGTCGGCTCGATGTAGAGATCGTCACGGTCGGTGCGCCCGCCGAACTCGACGTTGCCCTCTTCGAGCATTGCTGCGAGTCGATCAAAGTGGCGCTCAGAGACGATGCGCCCGTATTCGCGGCCTGCGGCGGGGTCTGCGCCCCAGATGTCGGCGACCGCCTCGCGCAGGGCGGCGACCAGTGGTTGCACGCGATCGGGTGTCGTCAGCACATAGTCTGGCGCGACGCAGGTCTGGCCGGCGTTGGTGAACTTCGCCCAGGCCAGTCGGCGGGCCACCTCGGTGAGCTGCCGGTCGTCGTCGACCCAGACCGGCGACTTGCCGCCGAGCTCGAGCGTCACCGGGGTGAGGTTCTGGACAGCGGCCTCCATGACGATTCTGCCGACGCGACCCGAGCCGGTGAAGACGATGTGGTCGAAGCGCTCTTTGAGCGCGTTCTGGGCGACGTCGACGGCGCCGAGCAGCACGTGCACCGCGCCGTCGGGGAAGTACTGGGGGATCAGCCGCGCAATCGTCTCGGCGGTGTGCGGCGCGTCGGGGCTCGGCACGAGCACTGCTGCGTTGCCGGCCGCGAGCACCCCGACGAGCGGGTCGAGGGTGAGGTTCACCGGGTAGTTCCACGGTGACATCACCAGGATGACCCCGAGTGGCTCTGGCACGATCCTGGCTGATGCCGGCCAGATGAGGGGGCCGGCGCTGACCGACTTCGGGGCCATCCAGCGGCGCAGGTGTTTCTGTGCGTGTGCGGCCTCTCCGATCGTGACGTCGATCTCTGTGATGCCGGCTTCGCGTCGGCCTTTGTGCAGGTCGGCGAAGAGCGCTGCCTCGAATTCGCTGCGGTGCTCTTCGAGCAGTCGGCGCACGGCACTGACGTTTCGTCGGCGGGAGGCCAGAGACTTGGTGGAGCCTGACTCGAATGCTGCGCGTGCGGCTGCGACTGCTGCGGTGACGTCTGCCGGTGTGGCTGTTGGAGTTGTGGCGGCGTGTGAGACTCTCGGAGTTAGGGAGGTTGTGCTCATGATCCGAGGCTAACGCTGTGGCAAAACGAAGCCAATCAGTTTCGAAAATGAATGCGAGTTGCCGTGGAAGGCGGCTGATCGCCGGTCTGAGCGACTTTCCAGGACCACGGTGAGAGAAGACGGCGTTGTAACCAGGAATCTCAGTATTTCGCCCAAGTGCAGAGAATTCAGGACCTCAGGAACCTGAACGATTCCACGCACCTCATCTCACCCAAGCACAGCGGGCCCAGACCCCGAGTCGGGTACAGCAGGTACGGACTATGGGAAAGCTGCGGCAGTCTGGGGCTGATGCCGATGATGCAGGGCCGAGTCGCGCATCCGCCGTTGCGTCGGCAGGCTAGACGTTGAAGCGGAACTCGACCGAGTTCCGGCACATAGGTACATCTGAACACGGGGTTCACGTGCGCCCTCTCCCCCCACGGTCAGCGCCCGCTACTGAGCAGGGGACACAGGCTCACCCTCGACGTGGGTCAGCCTGCAGGACGCCACGAAGACGGTAGCGCGCCATCACGGCGGCAGGGAACCCGGCTGAGACGCCACATACTAGGGACCTGAAGAGGGCTCGACCATGCCAGCGGTCGGCCCCTATTCCTTCGCGAGCACGGCGTTATCCGTCAGGCAGAAGTCATCGTTGATCTTGATGACCAGCGCAACGAGTAGGCGGAGCGCTGTTAGATACGTCTGGCGGTGAACGCGGTCGTCGTCACCGTCTGCCTGTGATCCATGGAGGTAGCGGTTGCGCAGGCTAGGTCCGTTGCTGAACTCCTTATCGTTAAGGAAGTAGTTGAAGTAGCTGACCTCCGCGGTGCTGAGCAGCGTTGGTCGATGCACCAGCCATCCGGCGCTCACCATCTCGTCAATGGCTTTCTGGCCGGCAGCCGAGTGATGGAGACAGCTCGTCACCTCGCACTCCCAGAGTTCCTTGAGCACATGCAATTGTGGCGCGCTTGCGAACGCAATTCGGCCACGCTCTCCGGTCAGGATGCCCTTCTCGACCAGGAAGTCGATGTTGCGCTGTTGGTACTCGTGGAACTGGTCGTAGGCGATGCCATTGGCGATGACCAAGTGGAGGAAGCTCCGTGCCTCCAGATCGCTGCTGATGTGCACCAATCCGGATTGGTCCGAGAAGAGCAGGTGTTGAATTCCTTGGATGTCTGCGTTGTTGGCAACGTAGGCGTACTTGTCCACAACCTGACTCGGGATGTCGCCGTAGGAAAGCTGCTCCGATGTGATTGTCAGCAGCTCCGGGTCAACCTCGCCGTAGTCGACATGCAGCGTGAACTGCTTGAGGACGCTCTCCATCTCTGAGAACAGGTGCCGGCTCCTCTCAAGGTAGGTAGCGGTCGGGCTGGAGGCGCGGTACTTCAGCCCCTTGGCACCGAACTCCTGCTCAAGGTAGTCCGTGAAGAACCAAGCGATGACCGACTCGAGCTCTATACCTTCGGAGCTGAGGAAGCGCTCATACATCAAGGTCTGGAGCAAGGACGCCTGGTCCTGGAGCCTGAACGCCGCCCCCGTCCGGTAGTCGCCCTTGCCCAGCGTACCCATGAACCGCTCGAAGACGCCAAGTTGCGCTCCGTAGGAAGGGAGTTCCAGGAGCATGTGGTCGTTGGCGAACTTGAACAGGTGAACGAAGTTATTCAGGATGGTCGGGTAGTCGAGGTTCTCCGTGAGCCAGGTTCGGCTGTAGGAGTACTTGCCAACCATGCCGTCCAGAGACTGGACGACCTCTTCGACCTGATCGGCTGAGATGCCCACTTCGCAGCCGGTCTTGATCCCCTCCGTGGACTCGAACATCTTCTTCGTGAGCGCATCTGCCTTGCGACGAGCCTTTAGCTTCAGTCGTGGATCAACGCCGGTGTTCTTGTCAGCTCGTGCGGATGCGATCAGCTTGACGAAGTTGAGGTTGGGCTCTTCCTCATCGAGGTAGCGGTCAAACAGATCACGCTGATCCGCGGGAGTGAAGCTCTTCGGGAGATGGATTGGATCCCGCCCCTCGGACTGGAGGAACTTCCGCGCAAGCAGCTCAGCATTGCGCGGCTCAGCGAGTAGCAGGGCCCGAATCTCACGGTCGTAGGCACGCACGAGTGGCTGGCATGAGAGCAGATCGTGCGGGTGGAACCTCTGCTCTTGAAGTGCAGCAAGCACGATCGAGTCAGTGCAGCGCTCGAAGACCTTGTTCCTTCCGAGGAGATCGAGGACGTCTGTGCGGTACTGAAAGTCAACGTCCTGAACGAGCGTTGAGAAGGTGGCGTCAGTCACTTTGCCGAAAAACCTGCCGATGGCTTTCCGGATCTCGGGGACGTGCGCCAGAGGCGCCTCTCGCTCTGCTTCAGCCAGGTCCTTCGGGAGAACTTTGTGTTCTAGGAACAACGCGAGATGATGCAACTCAACAATGTCGTTTATGCCTTGATCGCCACGAGTAGCATCGAATTCACGGACGAGTTCTAGGAGCCGGTCGGCCTGCCAGAAGGTTCCGTAGTCGCTGAGGCCGAAGAACTTCAGTCTCTTCTCTGGTCCGCTTTCCGACACTCGAATCTCCCTCCCGGTAGGCGTCACTCTATATAGTTCGGGGGCGCCTAGTGGCACGAATTTGAAGTTGTTACCTGATCGTATAGCAGTCCCCCTGGACGGAGCCGTCGTCCACGTCGATCGTTGCGCCGGCTCCTCGTTCTGTCGTGGACGCGAGCCGAACTAGCGGCGCATCACCCCGAGGCGGACACGACCTACATCTCCATGGCCTTAATCCCGCGCCCCATCGGGCTCCTCCCCACCGCGGAGCGGCGCACGAGTACGATGCACAACTACGCGGGTAGGCCCCTTGCAAAAGCGCCGGGCACTAGTCCTGACTCAACACTCGACAAGAATCATCAACGAATCTCACTAGTTATTGAAACGGAACTCCACCAAATTCCGGTACATAGGTGCATCTGCTAACCCCGTGTAATCCAACCGACGGGGTGCAAACCTGCCCCTCATCGATCAACTTTGGCAGGCTTCACTCACGCAGGCGTGGGTTCGTTCCGACCGGGCGCGAACATCGGTTCACCGTCGAAGTCCATGTCGACGAGTCCTCCTATCGGCTTGATGTTGACCAGGTCCGGTTCGGGCAGATTGTCAGGGACGTACCGCTCGTCCTCGGGGTGGTGAAAGACGTACTCGCTGGCCGACTCCGCGGTGTGCAGATTGAACAGTCTCTCCATTGCTGTGGTCCCGGACTGGATCCGGTCGACCCGCCCAGCAAGCACCATCTCGCGGAGCTGTTGGACACGCGGATCGCCCCCTCCGACACCCTCCAACATCGCCATGGGATCGCTCATGAGCAGCCCCAGCTTGCGCGTGAGCGGGAACGTGACGCCCCATGCCGTCGCGAAGCCGACTCCCTCCCACGGCTCGTCGTCCAGTCGGCGCACCAGACTGACCGGAGCATCCGACGTGATGAGAGAGCGTCTGTCGAAGCTAACGAGTGCCCAGGGGCGGGTCGCAAGGTAGGACGTCAGTTCGATCGCGGTCTCGACCGCGTTCTGGATGTGAGCCAGGTTGGAAAATCCGATAGGCGGCCCACCGGGCTGGGTAGCCTCGTTCCAGATTCGGTCCTCTTGTTCCGGCGTCGGGTCGAATCCGAGATTGTCACGGATCCACGCACCGACATTCCTGCGGCCACCAACGCCCACCTCCAGCCTTACCATGGTCGCGCGCAGATGCTCGGTCGTCCTACGAGTGTCCGGACCGCGCACGCTCTGCAACGCCGTGAAGCGGGCGAAGGCCCACCTGTCCTCCTCGGAGGGAGGAAACTCACCGTTGGCGAAGCCCCTGATGATGCCGAGTGCCTGGCCTTCGATATCGCTCAGCGCCTTCTCGAACGCGTCCGGCTCATCGAACTCACCGACCGTGTGGAAGTGGTTCTGAGCAGCCACATTCTTCACGTTCGGCGTGTATGGTTGCCGGGAGCGGTTGAGCGGCACGACCCTGATGCGCTCTTGGCCCGTTGCGAAGCCTCTAAGGTACCCCTGCGGCACATAGTGATGCAGCTTCGCCGTACTCTTCTTGCCAGTCATGCGCGCACCTTCTCTGCGGTTGCACCTGAATCGCCCTCACCCATGCAGCTCCCCCCTACGCCGCGCATCTGTGCACCTCATCGGTTTCTACTGCAGACCCCTTCACCATGATGACAGTCTTCCCGACGGGACCGGCAGCCTGACCGACACGGGGCAAGGAACAGCTCTTCGCAGTCGTGCACAGCGGCGACAGATCCACCACCTACATCTGGCACATCAAGATGTCCTGCGGCCATACGACCACGAGCCCTACAGGCGACGGACGTCCCCATTAGCCGAGCACGCATCGCTGCCCAGAGCGCCGCATCCGGCGCGACGTCGTCATGGTCACCCGCGGCTTTCCCGAAGTCGAGGTCGACAGCACCGGCGGCGAGAACCAAAATGAGTCAGCATCGCGCCGAATGACCGAGGAGGCCGGACGCGCTCGCAACCGCGTCCGACCGGCGTGCGCGCCTGCAGCGACGCCGATCGCGGATGCTCAGACGCGAGACCGGGACCGAGAAGCGGATGTCAGACGAGCACGGGACTCTTATTTCGCCACCTACAGACCTCATACTGTTTTCGCAGGTCAGCGGCTATTCTTTGGAGGTTTCTAGACATTGAATCTAAATTCAACCACGTCACCGTCTTGCATGACGTAGTCTTTGCCCTCCATGCGCACCTTGCCCTCAGCCTTTGCCTCGTGCATCGAGCCTGCGGCATCGAGGTCGTCGAATGAGACGATCTCTGCCTTGATGAAGCCCTTTTCGAAGTCGGTATGGATCACGCCGGCGGCCTGCGGGGCCGTCCAGCCCTGGTGGATCGTCCAGGCTCGGGCCTCTTTCGGGCCAGCCGTCAGATAGGTCTGCAGGCCGAGTGCCTGGAAGCCGATGCGGGCGAGCTGGTCGAGGCCGCTCTCGTCCTGGCCGATGGTCGCCAGCAGCTCGTGTGCCTCTTCGGCGGAGAGGTCGATGAGCTCGCTCTCCATCTGGGCGTCGAGGAGGATGGCCTTGGCCGGTGCGACGACTGCCTCGAGCTCGGCGCGCTTGGCGTCATCGGTGAGCACGGCCTCGTCGACGTTGAACACGTAGACGATGGGCTTCGAAGTGAGCAGGCCGAGCTCTTTGATCTCGTCGAGGTCGATGTCTTTGGCCGTCGAGAGGGGTTCACCCTGGTCGAGGTGGGCTTTCGCGGCAAGTGCCGCGTCGAGCACGGACTTGTCGATCTTTTTGCCCTTGACCTCTTTTTCGTAGCGCGCGATCGCCTTCTCGAGGGTCTGGAGGTCGGCGAGCACGAGCTCGGTGAGGATGGTCTCGATGTCGCGCTTCGCATCGACGCTGCCGTCGACATGCACGACGTCGGGGTCGCTGAAACCGCGGCTCACGAGGGCGATCGCATCTGCTTCGCGGATGTTGGCGAGGAACTGGTTGCCGAGCCCTTCACCTTCGCTGGCGCCCTTGACGATGCCGGCGATGTCGACGAACGACACCGGCGCGGGTACGAGCTTCTCGCTCTGGAAGATCTCGGCGAGGCGGTCGAGCCGCTTGTCGGGCAGGTTGACCACGCCCACGTTCGGTTCGATCGTCGCGAACGGGTAGTTCGCCGCGAGAACGGTGTTCTTGGTCAGTGCATTGAAGAGGGTCGACTTGCCTACGTTGGGCAGTCCCACGATTCCGATTGTCAGCGCCACGAGGGTCAAGTCTAGCCGGTGTGGAGCGAAGGCGTTGGGCTGGTCTGCGTTGCCGAGCAGGAGCGTTTTGGCCGGTCTGCGTTGCCGTGTAGGAGCATCTTTGCCCAGCCTCTCTGCCGTGCGGGAGCAGATGCATCGCACAGGAGCAAGTTTCGTGACTGCAATGCTCCCACTTGAGCGGAATGCTCCTGCTCGACACAACTGCTCTGAGCTGCTCCGTTGCTCCTGTTCGGAACGCATATTTGCTGCAAAGGCGACTGCCCACACCAAAAGCTGGGGAGAAGGACGAATACCTGTGGCAGAGCTGGGACGACGGTGAGGACGTCGGGCTAGTGGGACGCTTCTCGCGAGAACTCAGTCGCGCGCTCAAACGGTCTGTGGAACTCGTGGCCTCAGCTTTTCAGGACAGAACCGCGCGAGCAGGGTCTCGATGCTGCTGAGCACTAGGTCCCAGTCATAGATGATCTGCGCAAAGGTAAACCGCAGCGGAATGATTCCAAGCCGAGCAGATCGCGCGGCCTTGGCGTGATCTTTGACATATCGCCCTGGTTCGGCATGGCCCCGGCCATCCGCTTCGAGCGAAACGACCCCTTCGATGAGCAGGTCAAGTCGTTCACGACTCGGCAGCCGAACCTGCATTTTGACGTCATAGCCGAGAATCCTCAGCCGGACGCGCGGGAATGACTCGATGATTGATTCGGAGTCTGCATCGCTGAAGGCCAACACCTGTCGTCCGTTCGGAGTGCGTGAAAGCTCTGCGCGAATCTGGTCTTCTCTCAGTGCCGATTTCACAGGCAGTCTGCTGTTGCGGGCGGTGTGCAGGAGCCCGTCTACGACGGCAACCGCATCTGCAAGCTCAAGCCGCTTCAGCGTGTGCTGGAGAGCCTGCGGCCAAGGAACGATTCCAAATGGAGCTTCTGGCATGGCTGCGCGGTGCACGTAGTGGGTGTGCAAGCGCTCGCGCCTGATGGGTGCAGTGTGGCTCACCTGCACAATATGGCCGTAGGCGTCGGGAGGAATTCGACCGCCCCAGCGTGACAGCGCGTGCGGGCCACTGAGAAGACCGCCAAGGGACACTGCTCTGAGCACGTGAGGATCTGGCGCCGGAACAGTCTGCACCCAACCTCTGCGGATAGTTCTAATGAGTCCCTGTCGTCGTGCTCGCGCGACGTCTGCGCGTGAAACACCGTGTTGAAGGAGCCAGCGCACTTGGACGACGCCGGTAGGTACCAGAGCGAGTAGGTCTTGCATGAAACCACATTGCCCTCATCTCGCACCCAAGCGCTGGGGAACACGTCTGATGTGGACGCCTACGCAGCATCTGCAGGTTGTGCAGAGCGGGCGTGCACCGAGTTCTACGGGCGACGATGCGACGTTGGTGACCCGGCATCCGCACAGGTGCGATCAGCGCGGCATCAATCTCTCTCACCAGACCAGACTCTGAGACCGGCCATGCTGGCACTTGCCGTCGAACACGGGTTGAGGGCCACGTCGCTTGCCCCAGCAGGAGCAGATGCGTTGAGGAGGAGCGCTTCTCACCGTACGAATGCTCCCATACGGCACAACTGCTCCTGCTTGGCGCAAGTGCTCCTGCTCGGTTGGTGTCGGGGCTAAGCAGCGCGGGGCCGCCGAGCGCAGACGCAGCCCAACCGACCCTTTCGGCCTGAAGCCGTCGCGCGCAAGCGCAGTCCGAGCGAATCCCCGGGGCCAGGCTAGAAATCCCCGAGCACCTCGGTCACCAGGCCGGCGATCTCGCTGCGCTCGCTGCGCGTCAGCGTCACGTGCCCGAAGAGCGGGTGCCCCTTCAGTTTCTCGACCACCGAGGTGATGCCGTCGTGCCGGCCGACCCGCAGATTGTCGCGCTGATTCACGTCGTGCGTCAGCACCACACGTGAGTTCTGCCCGATGCGGCTGAGCACTGTCAGCAGCACGTTGCGCTCAAGCGACTGCGCCTCGTCCACGATCACGAACGCGTCGTGCAGCGACCGACCGCGAATATGCGTCAGCGGCAGCACCTCGACGAGCTCGCGCGCCACGATCTCGTCAAGCACCTGTGGCGACACCACGGCGCTGAGCGTGTCGAACACCGCCTGGCCCCACGGGTTCATCTTCTCGTCGCGATCGCCCGGCAGGTACCCGAGCTCCTGCCCACCGACCGCATACAGCGGCCGAAACACCATCACTTTGCGGTGCTGCTCACGCTCGAGCACAGCCTCCAGCCCCGCGCACAGCGCCAGCGCCGACTTGCCCGTACCTGCCCGGCCGCCGAGCGACACGATGCCCACGCTCGGATCGAGCAGCAGATCGATCGCCAGCCGCTGCTCCGCGCTGCGCCCGTGCAGCCCGAAGACGTCGCGGTCGCCCGACACCATCTTGACCTGCCCGTCGGCGAGCAGACGCCCGAGACCCGAACCGCGGGCCGACGACAGCACCAGCCCCGTGTTCACCGGCAGACCCTCTGTGCCTTCCAGATCGACCCGATCCTCGTTGTACAGCGCCGACATCTGATCGTCGGTCATGTGCAGCTCGGCGAGCCCGGTCCATCCGGTGTCGACGACCTGCTCGGCGCGATACTCGTCGGCTGCAAGACCCAGCGCCGACGCCTTCACTCGCATCGGCATGTCTTTCGACACCACCACGACGTCGCAGCCCTCGATCGACAGATTCTGTGCAACCGCCAGTATGCGCGAGTCGTTCGTCGACCCGCTGCTCTGAAACCCGCTCGGCAGCGCTGCCATGCTGGAATGGTTCAGCTCGACGCGCAGCGACCCGCCCTCGTCGCCGATGGGCACGGCAAAGTCGAGGCGTTCGTGTTCACTGCGCAGATCGTCGAGATTCCGCAGCGCCCGACGCGCGTAGTATCCGAGCTCCGGGTCGTGCCGTTTGCCCTCCAGCTCGGTCACGACCACGATCGGAATCACCACTTCGTGCTCAGCGAACCGGAAGATCGCGTCGGGATCGCTGATCAGCACCGACGTGTCGATCACGTACGTGCGCTGCCCCGTGCCATTCAGCTCTGTGTGATCGGCGGTGGCGAACTCGCTGGGGGCGTTGTCCGTTCCGGTGTGGGCTGTTCGATCGGCATTCCGGTTCGATGCCTGCACGTGGTGTGCGGATGCGATGGTCTGCCCGCCTTCGACGGTCGCGCTGGTCGACTCGCTGCGGTGGGATGTAGTGGCCACGTTGACTCCTCAGACGACTGATGCGTGAGGGGCCGCTGCCTTCCTTTCGGGAGGGGAGGCCCTACCCGCGCCGATCGGGTGATCGGTTGCCTTGAGCCTACAAGCAGAAAGGCGGTGAGACCGGTTCATTCGGGGTGTGACCGCATGACGCTCTGGTGAACTCTGAGCAACGTCCATGTTGCCTGCATCTGATGCTGTATAGCTCGTGATCGCGTCGAGTCGCTGCACCAACGGCTATGCACTTTGCCGAGCCGTCGGTCTGTGACGCAGAGATGCTCAGCACGCTCTGAACATCAGATCCGGGCTGATCAGAATGGGCCGTGATCGAGGGAAGTGCCGTGCACAGAAAACGGGGAGTGGCCGGCTCCTGATCGGGCGCCGGCCACTCCCCGCAGGAAGCGTGTGAATCAGAGGTTGGGCGAGGTCATCGACAGCACATCGAGGGCCTTGTCAAGCTGCTCTTCGGTGATCTCGCCGCGCTCGACGAAGCCGAGAGCGATGGTCGCCTCACGCACGGTGACCTTGTTGGCCACGGCGTACTTGGCGATCTTTGCTGCGTTCTCATAGCCGATCACGCGGTTCAGTGGCGTGACGATCGACGGTGACGACTCTGCCAGCTGGCGAGCACGCTCGACGTTGACCTTGATGCCGTCGACGGTCTTGACCGCGAGCAGGTGCGTCGAGTTCGTGAGCAGACGGATCGACTCCAGCAGGGCATTGGCGATCACCGGAATCTGCACGTTGAGCTCGAAGTTGCCCGAGGCACCAGCCCAGGTCGCAACCGTGTCGTTGCCGATGACGCGCGAGGCGACCTGCAGCACCGCCTCGGGAATCACCGGGTTGACCTTGCCTGGCATGATCGATGAGCCGGGCTGCAGATCGGGCAGGTGCAGCTCGCCCAGACCGGCGTTGGGGCCTGATGACGCCCAGCGCAGATCGTTCTGAATCTTGATCAGGCTGACGGCGATGGTACGCAGTGCGCCCGACGCCTCGACCAGTGCGTCACGTGCTCCCTGAGCCTCGAAGTGGTCTTTCGCCTCGGTGATGGGCAGCCCGGTGTCTTCGCGCAGCAGCTCGATGACCTTCTGCGGAAAGCCCTTGGGCGTGTTGATGCCGGTGCCGGTAGCCGTGCCGCCGAGCGGCACCTCTGCGACTCGTGGCAGAGCGGCCTCGACACGTTCGATGCCCAGACGAATCTGACGTGCGTAGCCGCCGAACTCCTGACCGACGGTGACCGGCGTGGCGTCCATCAGATGGGTGCGGCCGGCCTTGACGACATCCTTCCATTCGTCGCGCTTCGCTTCGAGCGAGCGAGCGAGCTCGTCGAGCGACGGAATGAGGTCTTCGAGCAGCGCGCCGGTGACGGCCACGTGCACCGAGGTCGGGAACACATCGTTCGACGACTGCGAGGCGTTCACGTTGTCGTTCGGGTGCACGGGCTTGCCGAGTGCCTGCGACGCGAGCGTGGCCAGCACCTCGTTGGTGTTCATGTTCGACGAAGTGCCCGAACCCGTCTGGTACACGTCGATCGGAAAGTGCTGATCGTACTCGCCGGTGACGACCTTGTCAGCGGCGTCGGCGATCGCCTGAGCGATGTCACGGTCGAGAATGCCGAGTTCGGCGTTCGCCAGGGCGGCGGCCTTCTTGATGTGCGCCAGCGCGGCGATGTGCCGGTGCTCCAGTCCGGTTCCCGAGATCGGGAAGTTCTCGACGGCTCGCTGCGTCTGCGCGCCGTAGAGCGCGTCAGCAGGAACCCTGACCTCTCCCATGGTGTCGTGCTCGATGCGGTATTCGGTCACTGTTACAGCCTTTCTTTCTGTTCTGTGCTGCGTTGCACGTGCAGCTTCGAGGTGGATGCGGCGGGGGTCAGTGTGACAGTTCGCGTCCGGCGTTGCTCGCGGTTGTCTGTCCGATGTCGAGGCCGCGAGCGGTGATGGGCCGCACGCGTGAGGTGCTCAGATCGTAGATGGCGCCGACGACGGCGGTCTCGCCCCGGGTCACTGCAGCGGCGACGAGTTCAGAACGCTCCATGATCGCCTGCACCGTGTTCTCGACCTGCAGCTCGCCGATGTGTCGCGGCGAGGAGTCGCCGTCGCGCTCGGCCTGCGTGACCGCCGGTTTGATGCGGTGCAGCAGCTCTTCGAGAAAATAGCCGGGAGGCGTCGGCTGTGCCGGGTCGGCGGCCGCGATGGCTCCGGCGATCGCGCCGCAGCTCTCGTGGCCCATGACCATCACCAGGGGAACGTGCAGCGAGCCGACCGCGAACTCGATCGATCCGAGGATGCTGGTTCCGATGACTGCGCCGGCGTTGCGAACCACGAAGAGGTCGCCGAGGCCTACGTCGAACACGATCTCGGCAGGCACACGGGAGTCACCACAGCCCAAGATGACGGCTTTGGGAGACTGCCCGGTCAGAAGCTCCTGCCGGCGAGCCTCATCGCGATGCGGGTGGCGACAGCGCATCGTGGCGAAGCGATCGTTGCCCTCCTGCAGGTCGTTCCACACCTCTTGGGGCGTACCAAGATCCAGCTCGCTCATGGCTCTCCTTCGTGCCGGTGTGCGACGGTTCGTCCGATCGGGGGTCAGCTGTTCAGCGAGGTCAAAGTCGCGTCGATCAGCTGGGCGAACTCGTCGTCATCGGCTGTTCCGTTGAAGATCAGTGTAGTTCCCGAGACCTCGGTGGTCAGCGCGTAGTTGTTCTGTCCCTTCTGAAAGTCGGGGGAGTCGCGCTGGTCATAGACGGTGAACGTGTGGCCGGAGAGGTCGATCTGCCCGGTTGGACGTCGGCCGTCGAGGTCTTGGCTGACCCAGGTCGGGTTCGCGCCCTTGACCTGCTCGAAGCGGATGTACTGGTGTTTCGGCGTGAGGAATCCGATCGTCCACACCTGCAGCTGGTTCGTCGGCTCCTGGTCGATGTCGGCACGATTCGCTTGCCAACCGGAGCCCGGCTCGGGAACGGCGAGGCGCCAGTCGACGGTCGGCTGGATGCCCTGTGCCGTGCCCTGGTAGTCGACGGCGTTGTGCATCGGCGAGTCGTCTCGCGGCACCACGACGAGCATCAGCACGAGGACTCCCACGCACGCGATGATCGCCAGAATCAGATTGCGCAGCGTCTGCTGGGCGCGGTGCTTCTTGGCCGAATCAGAGGCCTGCGACGGCACCGGGCCGCGCGGAGGCTCCCCTGCGCCGGACTGCGTCGATGTTGTTGCTGCTGCTGGAACAGTGGACTCTGTCTGATCAGAAGACGTCATCGTCGCCTGGGGTCGTCGCGGACGCGCCGGTTGCGTCTTGGTCGGCTGCCCCCGGTTCAGCGGCACCGGCTGTTGCAGCGCTCTGCTGACCGGCGGCAGAGGCCTCTTGTGCGGCTTCGAGGCGCTGGCGGGCACCGGTCAGCCACTGCTCGCAGCGGTCGGCGAGGGCCGTGCCGCGTTCCCAGAGTTCGAGCGACTCTTCGAGGGTCGCACCGCCCTGCTCGAGACGGTTGACCGTCTCGGCCAACTGGTCGCGGGCGGTCTCGTATGAGAGGTCGGCGACCTCTTGTGCGTAGTCGTGAGCCATGATCGACAGTCTACTTTCTCTCTGATGCGGCGAGATGATGGTCTGAAATCTGGTCGACGGTGCTCTGCAGCTCGCCTTCGGCGAACAGCACAGTGATCTGCTGCCCGACGGCCGCATCGGCCGCGTTCGTGAGCACGGTGCCGTCATCACGCCGGGCGATTGAGTACCCGCGCCTGAGCGTGGCGAGAGGCGACAGCGCGACGAGGTGCCCACGCAGAGCCTCGATCTGACTGTGCCCGCGCTCGAGCGTGCGAACGAAGAGCTCGGAAGACCGATCTCGCAGCCGATTGACGTCTTCGGCACGTTCGTGCAGCATCCACTCGGGGTCGCGCATGACCGGGCGGCTGCGCAGCTGCACCAGTCGTTCGTGCTCGTTGCGCAGACGACCACTCATCGCGGTCAGCAGCCGGGTGCGCGCCTGCGTGGCGCGCAGCAGCTCGTCAGAGACGTCTGGCACCACGCGCTTGGCGGCGTCGGTCGGAGTCGACGCACGCAGATCAGCGACCTCGTCGAGCAGGGGACGATCGTTCTCGTGGCCGATGGCGCTGACGATCGGCGTGTGTGCTGCGGCCGCTGTGCGCAGCACCCGTTCGTCGCTGAAGCCGAGCAGATGCTGAAAATCGCCGCCGCCGCGGGCGATGATGATGACCTCGACCTCAGGGTCGGCGTCGAGCTGCTGGATCGCGGCCACGACTTCGTCAGGCACGCGTTCGCCCTGAACGGCGGTGTGGATCGTGCGGAAGCGCACAGCCGGCCAGCGCAGGGCGGAGTTGCGCAGCACGTCTTTCTCAGCGTCTGAGTTCGCTCCCGTGATGAGCCCGATCATGCCCGGCAGAAACGGCAGGCGCCGCTTGCGGTCGGTCGAGAAGAGCCCCTCGGCGGCCAGCTGCCGGCGCAGGCGTTCGAGCCGTTCGAGCAGCTCGCCCAGCCCGGCATGGCGCAGCTGTGAGGTCACGAAGGTGAGTGAGCCGCCCTTGGGCCAGTAATTCGGTGTGAAGAGCCCGACGACGCGGTCGCCCTGACTGAACTCGCCGAGATCGATGCGTCGAGCGGTCGACGACCAGATGGCGAACGAGAACGTGGCGTCCTGCTCGAGGTCTTTGAGCTTGCCGAAGACGTTGCCACCGCGCACGTTCCACTGGGTGATCTCGCCTTCGACCCAGATGCCGCCGAGACGGTCGATGTAGCCCTTGAGCTGTTTCGCCACTCGCGCGACCGACCAAGGTGCGTCGGCCGTCGCTGGGCCGTCGTGCTGAACCTGCTCGCTCATCGTGCTCCTGTCTCATGTCATCCGCGCTGCGGCAGCACCATGTCTGGTTCGCCACACGGCCCGCCGCTCTGCCAGCAGCTCGTGCCGCCGCACCTCCTCTGACAGCTGGCCGCGTGCCGAGCGCGCAGTCAGCTGCTGCGGCAACGGTGGCACCGTATCATGGAGGTGTGACACCAGAAGCCGCGAACGATCCCGTCTTCGTGCCGACTCCACGCGTTCCCCGCGCAGCGCCGGTGTTGCCGGTGATCGCTGATGATGACAGTCTGCCCCCTCGACGGGTGCTGCTGGCAGCCCCACGCGGATACTGTGCAGGAGTCGACCGCGCCGTCGTGGCTGTGCAGAGAGCGCTCAAGATCTATGGCGCCCCCGTCTACGTGCGCAAACAGATCGTGCACAACAGACATGTCGTCGCAGAACTCGAGCAAGACGGAGCCGTCTTCGTCGAAGAACTCGACGAGGTGCCCGTCGGCGCCCACGTCGTCTTCAGCGCACACGGCGTCGCGCCGAGCGTCGTCGCCGAGGCCGAAGAACGAGAGCTGCAGGCCATCGACGCCACGTGCCCGCTCGTCACCAAAGTGCATCGCGAGGCGAAGCGATACGCGAAACAGGACTACGACATCCTCTTGATCGGCCACCGCGGCCACGAAGAGGTCGAAGGCACCTCGGGCGAGGCACCCGACCACGTGCAGATCGTGAACGATCCCAGCGAGGTCGACAAAGTGGTTGTGCGTGACCCGGCGAAGACCGTCTGGCTCAGCCAGACCACGCTCTCGGTCGACGAGACCATGCGCACGGTCGAGCGGCTGCGCGAGCGCTTTCCCGAGCTGGTCAGCCCGCCGAGCGACGACATCTGCTACGCCACGTCGAACCGTCAGATTGCGATCAAGAACATCGCGGCGCGCTCCGATCTCGTGCTGGTCGTCGGCTCGTCCAATTCGTCGAACACGATGCGGCTCGTCGATGTCGCCCTCGATCACGGCGCTCGGACCGCGCATCGCATTGACTTCGCACATGAGATCGAGCCGGAATGGCTCGCCGGCGTGCGCACCATCGGCATCACCTCGGGTGCCTCGGTGCCCGACGTGCTCGTCGACGAAGTGCTGGCCGCGCTCGCCGAAGTCGGCTGGCACGACGTCGAAGAGGTGCGCACCGACGAAGAGGACCTCACGTTCTCACTGCCCAAGGAGCTGCGTCGCGATCTGGCGGCCGCCGGTGAAGAGGCCGGGCTGGGCGGTCACGACCGCTGAACCTGGACGCCCGCTGACCCGGACGCCCGCCTGCCCCGACCGATGAGGCCGCTGAACGTGCCACGGTGAGGTGCGCAGAAACGCGGGCGATCCGAAGACGCACACACCCATCGTGCATCTCGAATCGCCCGCGCTGCGTGCAGGTCAGGTTCGGCTATTCGGCTGAGGAGCCGGTCTGCTGACCGCTGCCCTGTGCGGCCTCGCCACCCTGACCATGGCTGCGGCGACGGCGACGGCGACGGGGCTTCGTGGTCGCGCCCGCCTGCTCCTGCTTCGTCTCGTCCTGCTGCCCGGCGTTCGAACGGTGGGCATCGCGCTGCCCGTCATGGTGCCGATCGCGGTCTCCATGCTCGCGTCCGCGGCCGTTGCCGCCGCGCCGTCCGTCGTGCGAGGCCTGGCCGTCGCGACCGCCGCGCCCGCCGCGATCATGACCGCCACGCGAGCTGTGACGCTCGTTGCTGCGCGTCGAGGCCTTGAGGCGGCCGGTGGCGTCTTCGGGAATGCTCAGGTCGCTGAACAGGTGCGGTGACGTCGAGTAGGTCTCGGTCGGCTCGGGCTGGCCGAAGTCGAGGGCCTTGTTGATCATGCCCCAGCGGGCGACGTCCTCCCAATCGACGAAGGTGACCGCGATGCCATGCTTGCCGGCGCGGCCGGTGCGGCCCACGCGGTGCAGATAGTCTTTCTCGTCTTCGGGGATGCTGTGGTTGATCACATGGGTGACGTCGTCGACGTCGATGCCGCGAGCGGCCACGTCGGTGGCGACCAGCACGTCGGCCTCGCCGTTGCGGAACTTGTTGAGGTTGCGCTCGCGCTGATCCTGGTTGAGGTCGCCGTGCACGGCGACGGCCTTGAACCCTCTGTCGTCGAGCTCGTCGGCCAGACGGCTCGCGGCGCGCTTGGTGCGGGTGAAGATGACGGTGCGTCCGCGGCCCTCGGCCTGCAGGATGCGACCGATGATCTCGTCTTTGTCGAGCGGGTGCGCGCGGTAGACGAAGTGGTCGATGTTGGCCTGGGTGAGGCCTTCGTCAGGATCGACGACCTGCACATGGATGGGGTGCGTCATGAAGCGGCGGCTCAGCGACACGATCGCTCCCGGCATGGTCGCCGAGAACAGCATGGTCTGGCGCACGTCGGGCAGCTTCGAGAAGATGCGCTCGACGTCGGGCAGAAAGCCCAAGTCGAGCATCTTGTCGGCTTCGTCGAGCACGACGAAGCGCACCCGACCGAGCTGCAGAATGTGCTGCTGGTTCAGGTCGAGCAGGCGGCCGGGGGTGCCTACGACGATCTGCGCGCCATCGTTCAGTGCGGCGATCTGATCGTCATATGACTTGCCGCCGTAGATCGCGGCGATCTTGACGTCGGGGCGGTGCGAAGCGGCGAACAGCAGGTCTTCGTATACCTGCTGTGCGAGCTCGCGGGTGGGCACGACCACGAGGGCCTGCACATGGTCTTCGGGGTGCTCGCCGAGCTCCTGCAGCACGGGAAGTCCGAAACCCAGAGTTTTGCCGGTGCCGGTCTTGGCCTGGCCGATGATGTCGTTGCCCTTGAGGGCGAGGGGGATGGCCTGTTCCTGAATGGGGAAGGCCGAATCGAAGCCCTTCTCGTCAAGGGCCGAGACGATGGTGTCGTCGATGTTCAGTTCTCTGAAGGTGGTCACGTGTGTTCTTTCATCTGCGCGCCGATCGGTGCTCGCGGGTCGGGAACGACGTGTGCGTCGCGTCACCGACCGGGCACCCAAGGCGCTGATCTCCACTGCCTGTCATCAGGCATCACCCCGATTCTACCGGGTCAGCGGCCGTTTGCCATCGGGCTGCACCGACTGCGGGTACGATTAAGCGCGTGTTCAAACTCTTTCGTCGTCGCCAGAAGGGCACCGAGCTGCGTGTTCGTTCGCGCTCGGAGTCTGCCCACACGTCTCGCCCGACGAACGTGCGCATCGACTTTCTCGCCCCGGACTCCGAGGTGCTGGTCGGCACGCTCGCCTATTTCAAACTGGCGGCGTTCGAGTATCTGACCGGCGTGCTGCCACTCATCGAGCAGCCCGACCTGCGTGCACAGACCGCTTCGGTCGCCGAAGAGCTGCTCACTCGGCACCGTCATTATCGAGGTGCGTTCGGTCAGGGAGACAGCGAGCTGACCTTCGGCGGCGTGCAGGTGCATCAGGCCGACTCTGACGAACTGTGGTCTCGGCTCAGCCCGAATCTGTGGCAGGAGGCGGTGCTCGCCGTCTATCTGGTCGACGGGTTCGCCGACGACTTCGTGGCACGGCTCGGCAAGGGTGCGAAACTGCGCACGGGCCTGCGCTGGCCGGTCGCCGAGCGCTCTGAAACGGATGCCGCGCTTGCGGTGCTCGCACAGGAGATCGAGCGAACGGACTGGCTTGCCGATCGGCTGGCGATGTGGGGGCGTCGCCTGGTGGGCGATTCGCTGCTGTGGTGCCGCGCGCTCATGGTGCTGCCGGATCCGGTGCTGCGTGCGCTGCGTGACACGTCGCTGCATCGCGATGACGAAGTGCAGCAGGTGATCTCGCAGATCGAGGCGGTGCACGCCGACCTCATCGCGGGTCACACGGCGCGCATGGAGAGGCTCGGGCTCACCGCCTAGCGTTTTCGCGTCTCTTGTCAGGTCGGCGAGCCCGCAGCCTCAGCTGCTCGGGATGCTGCCTCGTCAGGAGACGAAGCCGACGCGGCGGGTCTCCTGCGGGCCGACCTCGACGTAGGCGATGCCGGCTGAGGGCACGACGAAGAGGCGCCCCTTGTCATCGATCAGTTTGAGCACGCCGTGCTCATCGGCGATGGCCGTGCTGACCGCATCGGTCACCTCTTCCGGCTTCTGAGCCGATTCGAAGCTGAGCTCACGAGCGCTCTGTCGAACACCGATTCTGACCTCCATAGGGACTCCTCACTCTGGTCTGCGAAACGCTCATATCGAGCAGTCTCAAGACGACGACATGCGGGTCTCAGTCTAGGTCACCGCCGATCTCGGGGCCGACGGAGTCAGACCTCTCAGGGTCCATTTCCGCTCTCGGCGCACAAATCCGCGTGGCATCCGCGCAGAGCTCTCATGAGTCGTGTCGGAGGGGTGTCGTACCGTTGAGACATGCCCGAGATCAGATTCATCACCAGTGCCTCCGCACCAGACCGGGTGCTCGACCGATCTGCGCTCGACGCGTCGCAGCTGCAGGTGATCGAGCGCTCACAGCAGAGCCATCTTCGTGTGCTGGGCGCCCCGGGAACAGGAAAGACGACCGCGCTCGCCGCCACGGTGCTCGACGCCCTCGACCGGGGCGTGCGCCCTGAGCAGATCTTGGTGATCGCCTCGTCGAGGCAGTCTGCGGCATCGCTGTCGACGCTGATCGACGTCGGGCTGCGCGACGTGTCGGCGAGCTCGCTCGTGCGCACGGCGGCGTCGCTCGCCTTCGAAGTGCTGCGCGCGGTGGCGCTGGCGCACGGCCAGACGCCGCCACGTCTGCTGACCGGTGGTGAGCAGGATCGCCTGCTGCAAGAGCTGTTGCAGGGCCATGAGACGGCGGATGTCGCAGGCGGTGCACTGCCCTGGCCGCCGGTGATCGGGCCCGAAGTGCGCGAGCTGCGCGGGTTCCGCACCGAGCTGCGAGAGCTCTTCGGCCGTGCGCATGAATACGCAGTGACCCCACAGGGCCTGGCAGAGCTCGGGCAGACGACGAACCGTGCCGAATGGGCGGCCGGAGCTCAGCTCTTCGACGAGTACCTCGCCGTGAAGAAGGCGATCGAAGAGACCGCGACGGCCTATGACTCCAGCGAACTCGTCTCAGCAGCGGCCGAGGTGCTGGCTGACCACCCTCCTGCAGAGCTCGGGGGTCTGCGACTGGTGCTCGTCGACGACCTCCAAGAGAGCACTGCCGCGCTGATCGGGCTGCTCCGGCCGCTCGTGCAGCGTGGCGCCCGGCTGGTGACCTTCGGCGATCCCGATCAGGCGACCAACGGGTTCCGCGGTGGTCGCCCCGATCTCGTCGCACGTCTGCACGACGAGATCGGCGTGCGTGCCGAGCAGGTCGTGCTCGAGAAGAGCCATCGGCTGCACGGCCAGCTTGCCCATGCCGTCAGCGAGATCATGCAGCACGTCGGTACGGCATCCGCCGGCGAACAGCGCCGGGCGCTGCAGGCGGCGGTCGAACGCCCAGAGACTGCCCAAAACCCAGAAGCTGTCGAAAGCCCAGAGGCTGCCGAAAACACCGATGCTGCCGAGAGCCAGACTGACGCCGGGTCAGCGCCGACGACTGAGGCGAAGACGAAGTCTGCAGGCCAAGGTGCCGGCAGAATCGCAGCGAAATCGTTTGCGACGTCGAGCGACGAGATCACCGGTGTGGCCGGCGTGCTGCGCCGGCGACATCTCGAAGAGCATCTGCCTTGGGCGCAGATGGCGATCGTGACGCGATCGTCAGGCGAGCTTGAGCAGCTCTCGCGGCAGCTCGCGGCAGCAGGCGTTCCGGTCTCGCTCTCGGGCGTCTCGGGAGCGCTGCGCGACGAGGCGGTGAACCTCGATCTGCTGCGCACCGTCGAGGTCGGCTGCGGGCTGCGCGAACTCGACGAGCAGGTCGTCACCGAACTGCTGACCGGGCCGCTCGGCGGGCTCGACGGCGTGCACCTCCGGCGTGTGCGGCGTGCGCTGCGCGAACACGAACTGGCCGGGGGCGGCGAGCGGCGCGCCTCCGCACTGCTCGTCGACGCCGTGCGCGGCGGCACCGGGCTGCCGCACGCCGGGCCGCTGGCCGGGGCAATCGCACAAGTCGACCGGCTCGCCGCCCTGCTGAGCGAGATCGCACACGGCAACGAGCGTCAGGCTCCGGCGGTCGAGCTGCTCTGGCTGGCCTGGCAGAGTGCCGGGGTCGCCGACGAGTGGCGCGAACAGGCGCTCAGCGGCGGGGTCGCCGCCGTCGATGCGAACCGCAGACTCGACGCCGTCGTCGCGCTTTTCGCCTCGGCACAGCGTCATGTCGAACGCTTTCCCGAAGCCGATGCCGGCGAGTTCGTCGAACAGCAGCTGCAGCAGAGCGTGCCCGAAGACTCGCTCGCCCACACGGGGCGTCGTGACGCCGTGTTCCTGGGGTCGGCGTCAGCGACGATCGGCCTCGAGTTCGACACAGTCGTGGTGATGGGGCTGCAAGACGGTGCCTGGCCGAACACCCGTCAGCGCAATACGCTGCTCGGCGCCGAACACCTCGTCGAGACGGTGCGCGGTCAGCACGACGTCGACCGCCGTCGAGAGGTGCTGCACGACGAGCTGCGCATGTTCGTGCAGGCGCTGAGCCGTGCGCGCTCGCATGTGCTGCTGACCACGGTGATCGACGAAGACAACGCGCCGAGCATGATGCTCAGAATGCTCGACGACATCGTCAGCACTGAACCGGCCGAAGGCGAAGAGTACGGCTGGTACACCCTGCGCGGCGTGGTCGGCACGCTCAGACGCCGACTCAACGAGCATCCGGACGACCAGATCGCCGCTCGGGCGCTGGTCGTGCTCGCGCACGCCGATGTGCGCGGAGCATCTCCGACCGAATGGTCCGGGCTGGCCGACCTGAGCACGACCGAGCCGCTCACCGAGCTCGATCCGTTCGCCGGCGACCTCGACGCTCCGCCCGCAGACGAGAATGTCGACAGCAGCGGGAGTCAGGAGGCAGTCGCAGCGACAGCGGCAGAAGCAGTCGAAGGGCCTCTGGTGCGGGTCTCTCCCTCGTCGCTGCAGATGTTCCAGAACGATCCGCTCGCCTGGTTCCTCGGGCACATCGGGGTCGACAGCGGAGGGATGTCCACCGGCATCGGCACGCTGATACACGAGGCCTTTCAGAAGGCCGAAGAAGAGCACCACCGTGATCTCGATCGTCTGGTCGGCCAGGTGCGCTCGCGGTGGGGCGAGCTCGACTTCGAGACGCCATGGCAGTCGCGCATGATGCTCGACGACGTCACCAATCGGCTGCGCAACATGCGTTCGTACATGCTTGACGCCGACAAGATCGGGGCGCGGGCGATCGCCCTCGAAGAGGGGTTCACCGCCGAGTGCGGCATCGCTGAGATCGTCGGAACCGTCGACCGCATCGAACAGCTGCCAGACGGGGCCGTCCGCATCATCGATCTCAAGACCGGCAAGCCTTTCAAAGAGGCCGAGGTGGCCGAGAACCTGCAGCTGCTGGCCTATCAGGTCGCTGTGGCCGCCGGAGCGGTCAACGGAGTCGACGCCTCGAAGCTGCAGCAGGCGATGCTCGTCTTCGTCGGCGGAGACCGCAAGAGCTACAAGCCGCTCGTGCAGGCGGCCCTCGACGCGCAGCAGCTCGCCAACGCACGTACCCTGGTCGACCAGCTCGCTCGGGGGATGGCCGGCAGTGAGTTCTGGGCCGACCTCGCCCGCACGAAACAGGGAGACGGCAGCGCGGCGACCACGCACATCCACACGCTCGGCGAGACCACGATGCCGGCTCGACAGCCGGTGCAGCACATTCAGGAGGCACAATGACGCAGCGAATCAGCGCGGCTCGCATCGCTGAGGCCGTCGGCATCTTTCCGCCGACTGATGAGCAGCGTCGAGTCATCGAGCACGAGGGCGACCAGCCTGCACTGGTGATCGCCGGCGCAGGTGCGGGCAAGACCGAGACGATGTCGCGTCGTGTGGTCTGGCTGGTGGCCAACGGGGTGGTCTCTCCAGACCAGGTGCTCGGACTCACATTCACCCGCAAGGCCGCCAGCGAGCTGTCGTCGCGCATCGACGGGGCGCTGCGGGCCCTCGTGCGCTCCGGGCTGGTCGACTCGGTCGACCTGAGCGAGCCGCCGTCTGTGTCGACCTACAACTCGTTCGCCAACATGCTCTTTCAGGACAACGCCCTGCGCATCGGTCGTGAGCCCGACTCGACGCTGCTCACCGAGGCCGGCGCCTGGGGGCTGGCCCACGAGGTCGTGCTCGCCTCTGACGATGAAGAGGCGCTCTACGAACTCGGCAAGTCGCCGACCCGAGTCGCCGAGATGCTGCTCACTCTCACGCATGCCATGATCGACAACAACGCCGAGCCAGATGACGTGCTGCGCTTCGCGCAGGAGTTCGCCAGGCTGTCCGAACTGCCGCCCAAACCGCGCGCTCGCAAGCCTGGGCCGGGCAAAGAGGTCACCGACAGCGTCTCGGCGGTGCAGAGTCTGCAGACGCTGGTGCCGCTCGCGGTCGAGTACCAGCGGCGCAAGCGCGAACGCGGGCTCATCGAGTACGCCGATCAGGTCGCCCTGGCGCTCGAAGCGATCAGGCGTGACCCGAGCGCGGCCGAGCCATATCGGCAGCAGTTCGACGCCGTGCTGCTCGACGAATACCAAGACACGTCGGTGTCGCAGACCCGGCTGCTCAGCACGCTTTTTCATGGGCAGCGGGTCATGGCCGTCGGTGACCCGAACCAGTCGATATACGGCTGGCGCGGAGCGAGCAGTGAGAATCTCGAGGGCTTTCACCGCGACTTCGGCACCGAGGGTGCTCCGGCGAACTTCGAGCTGGCGACGAGCTGGCGCAACAGCCGAAGCATCCTCGACGTCGCCAATGCCTTGGTCGCCGATGCCGGTGCCGATTCGTCGGTGCCCGTGGTGCGGCTGCAGTCACGGTCGGGAGCCCCAGACGGGGTGGTGCAGGTGTCGGTGTCGGCCGATCTCGAGGCTGAGGCAGATGCGGTCGCTGCCTGGATGCGCGATCGCATGTCCGACAGGTCCACCGGCTCGGTGCTGTTTCGCGCGCGTGCGCTGATGCCGGTCTTCGCGCAGGCGCTGGCCCGAGCCGGAGTGCCGCACGAGATCGTGGGCTTCGCCGGTGTGCTCGAAGCGCCCGAGGTCGTCGACCTGCTCAGTGCACTGCGCGTCGTGCACAGCGCCGACGCCGACAACTCGTTGGTGCGACTGCTGGCCGGTGCCAGGTGGCGGGTCGGCCCCGCCGACCTGCAGGCGCTCGGCAGCCTCGCCAGACAGCTGGCGAGCTATGACGCCGACCTGCAGAAGCTGGCCCCGGCAGTGCGCGAGCAGCTCAGGCAGTCGGTCGCCCGAGACGACCACGCCACGCTCGTCGACGCCCTCGATCTGATGGTCTCCGGGGGGCCTCGCGTCGAGCGTCTCATAACCCGCGCCGGGTTCTCGCGAACAGGCGCGCATCGGCTGTATGACGCGGGTGCGCTGCTGCGCTCGCTGCGCAGCCAGGCGCACCTGCCGCTCACCGAGTTCATGCGACTGGTCATCGAACGTCTGGGCATCGACGTCGAGCTGCGGGCCAACGAGAGCCTGCGCAGACCGATGCAGAATCTCGATGCGCTGCTCGCGAAGGCGAGCGAATACATGCACAGCGCTCCGGCCAGCACCCTCGGCGGTTTCCTCTCATGGATCGCCCAGGTCGAACGTCGAGAGCGTCTCTCGACTGAAGGGGCCCAAGCGCAGCAAGGCGTCGTGCAGCTGCTGACGGTGCATGCGGCCAAGGGGCTGGAATGGGATCACGTCGCGGTTCCGCGACTCGTCCAAGGTGAAATGCCGGCACGTCTGACCTCGACCAAGGGGTGGCTGTCAGCCGGTGAGCTGCCCTACGAGTTTCGCGGTGACCGCCTCGATCTGCCCGAGCTGGCCTGGCGCACCGCGGCCGATGCCGCTGAGTTCGGCGAGACGCTTGAAGCGTTCGGCGAACACGAGAAGCGTCGTCATCTCGACGAAGAACGCCGTATCGCCTACGTCGCATTCACCCGCGGACGCGACGACCTGCTGCTCTCCTGCTCCGCCTACCGGGCCGAGCGAGCTGGAGCGCGCACGCCGAGCGTCTTTCTCAGCGAGCTGGTCGAACGCGGCGTGCTGACCGATTTCTCGAACGAATTCACGGGGCAGCCCGAACCGGTCGACCACGGTGTCGACCAGTTTCCATGGCCGCAGGATCCGCTCGGCGCACGCCGAGCATCGGTCGCTGCTGCTGCGGCGGCCGTCGAAGCCGTCGAATCGGTGCCCGACGCCGCAGCGCTGGGCGCCGATCCTGCCACGTGGCCTGACATCGGCGGTTGGAAGGTGCCGATCGAAGCGCTGCTGAAAGAACGTGCCGATGCCGGCCGTGGGCTCAGCATCGAACTGCCGAGCCGCGTCGCCGCATCGCGCATGCACGAGTTCCTCACCGACCCCGTGGCCGTCGCGGCACAGCTGTATCGGCCGATGCCCACCGAACCGCACCGCGAGACCCGCGTCGGCACACTCTTTCACGAATGGGTCGAACGGCGCTACCGGGTCAGCGACCAGGAGTTCTCACTTACGACGGAGTCTCTCTTCGACGATCTGCAGCCGACGTCGGCCTTCGACGAGCAGGGCCGCCTCCGCGCCGACGGGCTCGATCCCGAGGAACGCCCCGGCACCGCGCCCACGGTGCTCGACGAACAGGCGAGCGCGCAGCTCGCACGGCTGCAAGAGACGTTCGAACGCAGTCGGTGGGCGACCGCTCAGCCGGTCGCCGTCGAGACGCAGATCCGTCTGCCGCTGGGCGACGTGCAGACCGTCTGCAAACTCGACGCGGTGTTCCGCACCGACGAGGGCTACGAAGTCGTCGACTGGAAGACCGGGCGGGCCCCGCAGACCGCGGGCGAACTCGAAGAGCGACAGATTCAGCTGGCGCTCTACCGTCTGGCCTGGGCTCAGCATGCCGGCGTCGACGTGGCCGACGTCTCGGCACGGTTCTACTACGTCGCAGACGACCGGGAGATCGCACCGTCACGTTTTTTCACGGCTGACGAGCTCGCCGAACGGTGGGCGACCATCGCCTCGTGATGCGGCGGCAGGCGCCGTGCCAGCTGCGGTTCGCGCCGGTCAGGCGCGTGTGGCAGGAGACTCCGGCGCGTCGTCTTCGACGATCGTGGCGTTCTCCTCGTTCGCCGCAGCACGGTGCGAGTCGTCGCCGTCCGTCTCGTCGGCATCGGCCTCAGCGCGGTCGCCTGCGTCCGGGGCTTCACCGTCGTCTTCGATGACTTCGGCGACGACGACCTCGTCGGTCTCCTCTTCGACGACGATCTCGATCGGCTCGGTCACCACAATCGGTTCCTTCGGCTGCTCCGCCGAATCAGAACGATCACCGGAGTGCTCCGCACTGTCCGCACCTCGCTCGGCCCGGAAGTCGTCAGGCGTGCCTGGTTCGGCATCCGCCGTCGGCCGCTCGGCTTCGAAGATCGGGTCGGTCAGCAGCAGGCGATAGTTGCCGTCGACCAGATCGGCCAGATCCTGCAGCATGTGCTTTGCGTCTTCGGTGATCTTGGCGTCTTCGCCGTCGACTCCGTGCAGCAGCCACTTGGCCACCTGCAGCTCGGCATAGAGCGTGGCGCGACGGCGCAGCGACTTGAGCGCACCCTCGCCGCGGGCCGACCCGTAGGCGTCGAAGACCGCATCGACCGCCTGAAGCACAGCCGAGTGCATCAGCCATGAGAAGTCGAGGGCCGGATCTGAGATGCGCAGCCCGCCCCAGTTCAGCACGCCTGAGACCTCGTCGGCCTCGATCAGCACAGCCTGGTCGTCGAGCTCGCCGTGCACCACGGTCGGCTCGAACTCCCACAGGCCGTCGTCGTCGATCGCCGCAAGCCAGCGGTCGAGCAGCGCGCGCGGCACCAGGCGCGTCTTCTCGGCGCGCACGATGATCGTTCGCGAGCGTTCGCGAACCACCTCTGGATGCTCATGCGGCAGCCCGTAGTCGTCGACGAAGCCGGTGGGCAGCGTGTGCAGCGCAGCCAGCGCGCGGCCGAGGGATGCGGTGGTCGGGGAGTCGCGGCTGAGGTCGGCGATGTCGATGAGCACGCCCGGAATATACGTGTAGATCAGCGCGGCCGTTCCGGAGAACTCGACGCGACCAGCCTCGCTGGGCACCTGGAAGGGCAGCCGGGTGCGGATGCCTGCGCTGAGGGCGCTGAGCGACTTCAGCTCCTCTTCGAGATGACGGTAGGCGGTCGGGGAGTTGGGCACTCGGATGATGAAGTGCCGGTTCTGGCCGTCGGCCACCACGGCAGAGTCGTAGTCGCCGGTGGTGCCGGCGGTGTGCATCGCGACCGACGTGACCTCGAGGCCGGGAAGTGCCGAAGCGGCGAGTGCAGCTAATGTGAGAGGGGACCGACTCATGTGACCAGAGTAGAGGACGAGGATGCCGTCACCAGCGACCGCCACGCACAACGACCTGCTCGGCGGGCTCGACGTGCAGCAGCGTACGGTCGCCGAGGCGCTCACGGGGCCGGTTCGCGTGCTCGCGGGCGCAGGAACTGGCAAGACGCGGGCCATCACGCATCGCATCGCCTGGGGCATTCAGCAGCAGATCTATCAGCCGAGTTCAGTGCTCGCGCTCACCTTCACCAGTCGTGCAGCGGCGGAGATGCGGCTGCGTCTGCAGCGACTCGGTCTGCCTCCGGTCGCCGCCCGCACCTTTCACGCCGCCGCCCTCGCGCAGCTGCGGCACTTCTGGCCTCGTGTGCTGGGCACCAGACTTCCGAACCTGCTGACCTCCAAGGCACCGGTGATCGCCGAGGCGGCGGCGGCCTGCGGAATCGAGAGCATCGACACCGCTCGACTGCGTGACCTCTCGTCGCAGATCGAGTGGCGCAAAGTTCGGTCGCTGACGGTCGAACGATATCTGCTGAGCGACCACGCCGGAGTGGACGGTCTCGCCGACGAACAGGTCGCGGCGATCATGATGCGGTACGAACGGCTGAAAGAGCAGCGCCGCAGCATCGACTTCGAAGACGTGCTTCTGGCGATGACCGGGATGCTGCGCCAGGAGCCGGTCGTCGCCGACGAAGTGCGCGATCAGTACCGCTTCTTCGTCGTCGACGAGTACCAGGACGTCTCGCCCGTGCAGCACGACCTGCTTCGCGAATGGATGGGGCGGCGCCGGGATTTGTGCGTGGTGGGAGATCCCAGCCAGACGATCTACTCGTTCTCCGGGGCCGATCCGCGCTATCTGCTCGACTTCGAGAACGAGTTCGCGGGCACGACGTCGATCGAGATGAGCCGCAACTATCGCTCGACTGCACCGATCGTGGCGCTTGCTAACCGCATCATGGCCGGCAGGCCCGGGGCCGTGCAGCTGCACTCGCCGACCGCCGGGCCGACACCGATGCTCAACAGCGCCTCAGACGAGTCGCAGGAGGCCACACTGGTCGCAGCCCGCATCCGCGCGCAGATCGCCTCAGGCGAGAGACCGGACGAGATCGCGGTGCTGATGCGCGTCAACGGGCAGACCGCCCGCTACGAGCAGGCGCTCGCTGACGCCGGAGTGCCCTACAGGCTGCGCAGCGCCACCCCGTTCTTCTCGCGTCGCGAGGTGGTCGACACCATGCTGCTGATCGGGGTCGCCGCGGCCTCGACGCCCGAAGCGCTCGCGTTGCCGGCCGTACTCAAAGCGATCGGCGAAGCCGGCTGGAAGGCAGAGCCGCCGTCGCAGGCCGGTGCCGTGCGCGAGCGGTGGGAGTCGCTCGACGCGATTCGTCGTCTCTGCGTCGACGCCGGCGAGCGAACGCAGCTGGCAGTCTTCAATCGTGAGCTGATCGAACGGCGTGAGCAGAAGCATCCGCCGCCCACCGAGACGGTCATGATCTCGACGATTCACGCCGCCAAGGGCTTGGAATGGGACCACGTGCATGTCGTGGGTCTCACCGACGACTACCTGCCGTTCGGCGGCGGCACCGACGCAGCGCAGATCGACGAAGAGCGGCGACTGCTGTACGTCGCGGTCACGAGAGCGCGCCGCACACTGCACCTGTCGTATCCCGAACGTGTGGCCGGTCGCGTGGTCAGGCCGTCGAGGTTTCTCTCGGAGCGCTGAGCGTCTCGTCGAAGGGCTGATCACGGCAGAGGCATCGCGGATGCGGTTCGTGCGGCAGCAGCCGTGTCTGCCCGTCGTGCACCACGACGCGTCGGTTCCAGACCTGAGAGAGCAGGTTCGGAGCGGCCGTCAGAGCATCGAGGACGCAGCGCACTGCCAGCGAAGTGGCCAGTGCGACATCAGTGGCCAGCGGGGTGAGGCGTGCGCGTCGCCACATCTGATCACAGAGGAGCGCCCAGTCATCGATCTGATCGCGAGCGTGCTGATGCACGCAGCCGAGACAGCCCGTCTGGCCCGGCACGACCAGAGGCCCGACGACGATGGCGCCCGTTGCGGTGGCCCACACGCTCAGATGCACGCGATCGTCGCGCAGCAGAGGCATCCACTGTGCGGGATGCGGCGGGCCGTAGCCGCAGATGACCGTCAGATCGTCGCGGGAGTCGCCGCCGTTCGTGATCGCACAGCCGTAGAGATCGGCGATCTGCGCGTCGTGCTCGTGCCACGCGCCTGGCGAGACCGGCTGACGCAGCGCCGACTCAGCGGGCAGCTCGCGGCATCGGTCGGCCGGGTGCGGCGAGCCGTCGAGCCCGTACGGCACCGCGGGGTCGGGCAGATGGCGCAGCGACGTGCAGCCGCTCGCTGCCAGGGTGCGCAGAACGGCCGCAGGCAGCGACCCATGCCCGGTCACGGCGACCTGCGCTCGCCGAACGCGTTCGGCTGCGCGATGGTGTTCGGAGAGCGTGTGCGAGGGGCGCACGCTCCACAGTCGGTGCAGGCTCAGCGACTGCGGGGTGCGCTGGCAGCGCTCGCCGAGCTGCGCGAGCAGACCTTCGACAGATGCCGGGGTCAGCCCGCCCCGCGCGCCCAGCCGGTGCAGCTCGTCGTCGGTCACGCCGCCCTGCAGCGCGATGAGAAGTGACTCGATGCCGGGAGTCGTGTCATCGAAGACGACAGGCTGCTGCAGACCGACCTGCAACCGCCCACCTGCGCGCCAGAGCAGCGGATGCTTCGGGTGCAGCTGAAGCGTCGACGAGTCGAGAGGCGGCGGTGAGGCTGATGAGGCGGGCGTTCGAGTGCTCATGCTGCGAGTATGCGAGAGAACCCTCGACGGCGCGAACGATTCTCCACAGGCTCGGCGACGACTAACCCTGCTTTGGGGCGTCTCCCTCGGAGTCGTCGTCCGGCTTCGGCGAATCGGGCAGGTCGCCTTCGAGCAGACGGGCGAGATCACGATCGAAGTCAGTCTGCTCGTCGCCGCGAGCACGGCTGATGAACGCCTCGGGGGCATCGAGCTCGTCGGTGGTCGGGAGGAGATCGGGGTGCTGCCAGATCGCGTCGCGGTCGGCGCTGCCCAGTGCGTCGGTCACCTTGGACCACAGGGCTGCGGCCTTGCGCAGCTGACGAGGGCGGAACTCGAGGCCGATGAGCGTGCCGAAGGCATGCTCAGCCGGGCCACCGATCGCTCGACGGCGGGTGACGGCCTCGGCAACAGCCGCACCTTTCGGCAGCCGACGCACGGCGGCGCCGGTCACTGTGTCGACCCAGCCTTCGATGAGTGCGAGCAGCAGCTCGATGCGCGCCAGCGCCGCGTTCTGATCGTCGGTGCGCGGAGGGATGAGCTCGCCGCGCTGCACGGCTCCGCGCAGCGAGTCGAGATCAGAGGGGTCGATCTCGCCGCCGAGAGACTCGATGCGGCTCACGTCGATCTGAATGCCACGGGCATACGAGGTGATGGCGCTGGTGAGCTCGCTGGTCAGCCAGGGAGCGTGTCGGAAGAGCGCGACATGCGCCAGCTCACGCGTGGCCAGGAAGATCGTGATCTCTTCGACCGGCACTTCGAGACCCTGTGAGAACTCGTGAATGTTCTGCGGCAGCAGCGCCGGCTCGTTGTCAGGCATCGCGGGGATGCCGATCTCGTTGGCCGAGACCGTCTCTGCTGCGAGCTGGCCGACGACCTGGCCGAGCTGGACGACGAAGACGGTCGTCGCCATGGCGCGCATGACCTGCACAGCCTGGCCCAATGAGGCCCGCATCTCTTCTGGAAGGTTGCTGCGCAGCGCCTCGAGCAGCGCCTCGGCGACGCTGCCCGCGACCGGTTCGCAGAGCTGCTGCCAGAACGGCAGGGTCTCACGTGCCCACTCGGTGCGGCTCATCACGCGGCCGGTCGAGACCGGCTCGAACGCAGTGGCCTCGCTCAGCCAGAGCCGAGCGATGTCGAAGGCGTTGGACGCACGGGTGCGGTCGTCATCGGTGAGCACGACCTCGGCGGCATGAGCGACCTGCTGCGCGCGCTCGCGGGCCTGCGACCAGTCGACCTGACCGGGAGGGGTCGCCGCGGCCTGCTGGATGGATGCGATGATCGAAGCGATCGCGTTCTGGTCGATGGGGAGTCCGGCTGCCTTTGCGAGCCCTTCGGAATCACCGCTGAGGAGCTGCTTCAGCAGACGCTGGAACTCGTCGTCGGAGCCGTCGTCCTGTGGTTCGGATGGATTCTCAGGGGAAACCATGGAGACCTCCTTGGTGTTCGTCACAACGGTACACTAGTGTGATTCACGCCATGCCCATCGCTCGTCACCGCCTGAGCCGACTCGCGACCATCGTCGCCGCCGGAGCGCTGATCATCTGCGCCTTCACGCCGAGTCCGTATGTGATTCGCGAAGAAGGACCTGCCTATGACGTGCTCGGCACGGTGACCGACGAAGGGCAGACCGAGACCAAAACGGTGCTCGACATCACCGGCGCACCGACGTATCCGACGACCGGCAGCCTGTACATGCTGACCGTTCGCGTGCTCGGCAGCCCTCGGGCTCAGCCTAACTGGGTGCAGACGGCCTCCGCCTGGGTCGATCCGACGCGAACGGTGCTGCCGCTCGACGCCGTGTACCCGCCAGGACAGACGGTCGACGACCAGGAACGCGAGACCACCGAGCAGATGACGACCTCCCAGCAGGCGGCCGTCGACGCAGCCCTGAACCACCTCGGGCTCGAGGATGCCGAGAGCAAGCCACAGGTGCAGATCAGTCTCGACAAAGTCGGGGGGCCTAGCGCCGGCATGATGTTCTCGCTCGGCATCATCGACAAGCTCACCCCCGGCTCGATGACCGGCGGTGAGACGATCGCAGGAACTGGCACCATCGATGCCGCCGGCCATGTCGGGCCGATCGGCGGCATTCGTCAGAAGGTGCTCACCGCTCGCGATCACGGAGCGCCCTGGTTTCTGGCCCCCGAAGCCAACTGCGCCGAACTGGCCGGCGGCATCCCCGATTCCGTGACGGTCGTCTCGGTCGCCTCGCTCGACGACGCGCTGCATGCTCTCGACACCATCTCGACGACGAAGAGCGTCGCCGGGCTGCCTCAGTGCGCACGCTGACCACCGTCAGCCTGCAGCGAAATACGCCGCTCGACTGACCGGGTGTCAGCGGGTGCTGGCTAGAATGACATGACGCATTGACCGAGCAGCACCGGCCACCCCCGCGAAGGAGCGCATTATCGTGTCTGACCCCCGTAGCCCTGTGACACACCCCAACAGAACTCGCCGGGTGGCTGTGATCAGCATCATCGCGCTGGCCGTGATCGTCGCTCTGCTCTTCGCCGCCTCTGCCGTTTGGACCGATGTGCTCTGGTACCGACAGGTGGGCTTTCTCAACGTGCTGACCACTCAGTGGTTCGCCGGCGGGCTGATGGGGCTGATCGGCTTCGTGCTTCTCGCCGGACCGCTCTGGGTGAGCGTCTGGTTCGCCTTTCGCTCACGGCCGACCTATGTGCGTGTGAACGCCACACTCGATCAGTATCAGCAGGTGCTCGAACCACTGCGCAAGGGCATCACGTGGGGCATCCCGATCCTCTTCGGCCTGTTCGGCGCACTCTACTTCGCGAGTCGGTGGACGACCGCCGCGCTCTGGATCAACGGCGGCACCACCGGTGAGACTGACCCCCAGTTTGGGCTGGACACCGGCTTCTACCTGTTCCAGCTGCCCTTCTACCAGCAGCTGGTCGGCTACCTGCTCTTCTCCGCGCTGCTCAGCGGCATCGTGTTCGTCGCGATCTCGTATCTCTACGGATCGATCCGCATCGAGAACCGTCGCCTGCGAGTGGCCAAGGGCACGCGCGTGCAGCTCGCCGTGACCATCGCCGTCTATGTGGCGCTGCACGCCGTGCGTCTGTGGCTCGAGCGCTATCAGCAGCTGACCGACCCGCAGGGGCTGTTCACCGGGGCGGGCTACTCGGGCGTCAACGCTCAGATTCCGGGCCGCACCATTCTGGTCGCCGTCGCAGTGCTGGTCGCCCTCGGCTTCGTGTTCGCCGCAGTCACCGGCCGCTGGCGCATCCCGGTCGTGGGCGCGGCCGTTCTGGTGGCGACCTCGCTGCTGATCGGCGTGGCCTATCCATGGGGTGTGCAGGCCTTCGTCGTGAAGCCGAGCGAGCGCAGTCTCGAGGCCGAGTACCTGCAGCGCAACATCAATGCCACGCGTGAGGCCTACGGCATCGACAAGGTGAACGTGCAGCCCTACAACGCGGTCACCGATGCCAAGGCCGGTGCGCTGCGCAGCGACGTCGACACCACGGCCTCGATCCGCCTGCTCGACCCCGATTTGGTGAGCGACACGTTCCGACAGCTGCAGCAGTACAAGCAGTACTACCAGTTCGGCTCGAAGCTCGACGTCGATCGCTACAAGATCGACGGCCAGAGCGTCGACACCGTGCTGTCGGTGCGCGAGCTCAGCCAGCAGCCCACCGACTCCTGGTACAACAACTCGATCGTGTACACCCATGGCTACGGTGTGGTCGCCGCCTATGGCAACCAGGTCACCTCAGACGGCAAGCCGATCTTCTTCGAGGGAGGCATTCCCACCAGCGGCGATCTCGGGTCGTTCGAGCCGCGCATCTACTTCGGCGAGAAGTCGCCGGCCTATTCGATCGTAGGTGCGCCTGAGGGCGAGTCGCCCCGTGAGCTCGACTACCCGTCGGGCAGCAGCGCGAATCCCGACGAAGGCGAGCAGAACGAGTCGAATCAGACGTACACCACGTTCTCTGGTGACGGAGGGCCGAAGCTCGACAACGCGCTGACCCGTCTGCTCTACTCCATGAAGTTCGGATCGATCGAGATTCTGACCTCGAACGCGGTCAGCAACTCCTCGCAGATTCTCTACGACCGCAGCCCGATCGATCGCGTGCAGAAAGTCGCGCCGTATCTGACTCTCGACCAGGATCCCTACCCGGCGGTCGTCGACGGTCGTGTGCAGTGGGTGGTCGACGGCTACACCACGAGCGATCAGTACCCCTACTCGCAGCAGCAGAGCTACCGTCAGGCCATCAACGACGGGGCATCATCTGCTGCTCGGCCAGCAACCGACACCATCAACTACATGCGCAACTCCATCAAGGCGACGGTCGATGCGTACGACGGATCGGTTACGCTCTACGCGTGGGATCAGGAAGATCCTGTGCTGCAGGCGTGGCAGAAGGTCTTTCCGAACACCGTCAAGTCGGCAGACGAGATGAGTTCGGCGCTGCTCTCACATGTGCGGTACCCGACCGACATGTTCAAGGCTCAGCGCAACGTGCTCGGCACCTACCATGTGACCGACGCCGGTTCGTTCTACTCGCGTGAAGACGCCTGGCAGGTTCCTGCTGATCCGCAGTCCGGCTCGGATACCTCGACGAAGCAGCCGCCGTACTACCTGTCGATGCGTCTTCCCGGGCAGACCGACACGGCGTTCTCGCTGTACAGCACCTTCATTCCGATTCAGCAGAGTTCGGGCGGCTCGCGAAACGTGTTGCGCGGCTATCTGGCCGCCAACGGCGATGGCGAAGGGGCCGACGGCAAGCGAAGCGAAGACTACGGCAAGCTGACACTGCTGAGACTGCCAGGAGAGACCAACGTGCCCGGTCCCGGCCAGGTTCAGAACCTCTTCGACTCGGACAACACCGTGTCGACACAGTTGAACCTGCTGCGTCAGGGCCAGACCACGGTGAGCAGCGGCAACCTGCTGACGCTGCCGGTCGGTGGCGGCCTGCTGTACGTGCAGCCGGTCTACGTGCGCTCGACGGGCGAGACCTCCTATCCGCTGTTGCGCAAGATCCTGGTCTCGTTCGGTGACAAGGTCGCCTTCGAAGACACGCTGGACAAAGCTCTCGACGACATCTTCGGCGGTGACTCGGGTGCGATTGTCGGGCAGAACGGCCCCGGGCAGGCTGGGCCGTCGACTGAGGAGCAGTCGGAGGCGCCGGCCGACGGCGGCACCAGCACCTCGTCGTCGAATCCTGCGGTCGCGCAGGCACTCAAAGACGCCAAGACGGCTTTGGACGCCCGTGAACAGGCTCGTGTCTCCGGTGACTGGGCAGCGTTCGGTACGGCCGACAAACAGCTGCAGGATGCCCTGCAGCGGGCGATCAGCGCGCAGCAGTGACGCGGCGTTCTCCGCAACGGTGAACAGCGGCAGCCGGAACCCTCAGTACAGGGTTCCGGCTGCCGCTTCTTCTGTTCGTGGATAGTCACGGACGTCGTCTGCGCAGTACGGCGCCCGTCCCGAGAACAATCATCGAGACTCCGGCGGCGACCCAGATCACCGGAGCTGGGACACCGGTGGCGGCGAGGGCAGTCTCCGTCGACGACACAGGTGCGATGTGCTCGGCAGGTGGGGCCGGTTCGCCGTCGACGGGCGGCACCGGTGGCGGCACCGCGACCACAGTCTCGCCGTCAGCGCCGCACTCGCCCTCGTGCAGCATGGTCGTCTGCGCCGGCCCGTGAGCGTCAGACGCCCCAGAGGTGTCAGTTCCGGCGTCAGACGTTCGCGTGACGGCGGTCGAGAGATGATGACGGAAGCCGTACGTGCCTGGATCTCTGATCGTTACCGGTTCAGAGACGTAGTCGCCCGGTTTCGTCACCGCAATGGGCTTCGGCTGCGTCCACATCGGTGCCAGACACACTGGCTGTGCGCCTCCGTCAGTAGAGTCGTCGAACCGGTACAGCGAGAACGACAGCTCGGTGCGCACATTCTCCGACCTGTTCGAGGTCGGGATGGTTCCGGCCACCGTCGCGGTGTCTGTTGTCTGCTCTCCGGTGACGAGATTCCTTGCGGTCTTCGTCGTCGCGGTCGGACGAGTGAGTGTGATCGTCTCGTGCGGCAGCAGATGTCTGCCCTGCCAGCGTTCCGTGCTCGGTGATCGGTCGATGTGCTCGACCCAGTACAGGTTCGGCCAGACGTCTTCGCCGACGAAGCGCGACCACGGCACGTCGACGGGTTCGGTTGACACTGTTTCGTTTCCGGTGATCGTCGTCGACACCGTCGCCAGTCGCTCGGCGTCGGCGGGAGCTTCTGAGAACCCCTCGGCATGCGCTGGTTCGTGCGACATCCACAGCTCCGACACCACAGTGAGCTCGGCAGCCGGATCGTTGCCGCTCACCGAGATCAGATCGGTCACCTGGCCGTCGACGATCTCTGACGCCTGCGTCACCACCCTCGGTCGCCAGGGAACGACCGTCTGTTCTCGCTCGGCATGGAAGTCTGCGATGAAGTCTGCAGCAAAGCGGTCGCGAAACTGGTGCGGCTGGTCGGCCACACGGAAGGAGACCACGGGGTAGAACCAGCCTGATCGATCAACGACCCGCTTCGACGAGACGATGAGATCGCCCGGGCCGGTCGCGGTCGCCTGCACCCGGTCGAAGTGCTCTGCTTCGGCAGGCGGCTTCGGCGAACGAGGCAGAGGCCGCGGCGAGTAGTACCAGTCAACGGCGAAGGTCGCGGGGAGCGATCCTGAACCGTCGAGAGCAGGCAGCCACGGCACCTCGCCGTCAGCGCGCACATGCAGTGTGTCGACGAGCGGGGCGCCCATCTGAGGCAGGTCGTCTTCGCTGGCGTCGTCGTGACGCCACGTCTGTGCCGTCGTATCTGCCGCAGGCTGGAACTGGCTGACCACCGCAACGGTCGCCTCGGCAGAGATCGCGACGTTCTCGGCCGAGGCGACGAGGCGCTGTGCACCGTCGACGGTCGGCCTCGCGATGAGCAGATGCGTGCTCGGCACCGCACGGGCGACCTTGACAGTGATGTCTCCGCGGCCTGTCGACCGAATGGTCTTCGTAGTGTCCTGAGCGAACCGCAGCTCAGCCGTGCCGGTCTCATCCCAGACGCCGGGGCCGGTGATCGTGGCGACCACGTCACCGGGCATAGCCTCTCCCGAGCGCCCCCGCGGTGTCTGCATGGCGGCCTCGACTCTCTGCCCGGCGTGCTGAGATGTCAGCTCGGGGTCGGCAAGCGTGTGCGGCCCACCGAATCTGCCGGCCTCCTGCCACATATGGTCGGCGTGCTCGGCGGTGTCTTGGGTGAGCTGTTCGCCGTTGCGCAGGCTGAACCCGACCCCGGTGTGCAGATGCAGCGCGCGATAGACCGCGCGTGCGGTGAACTCGTCATCGGTGTCACCCCACATGGCCAGCACGTAGGCCGCACGCTCCAGCACCTCGCCAGACAGATCGACACCGTTGCCACTGCTGAACGACGACTCTGGCGCCCAATCCGTGTAGGAGAAGTCGCCGTCGATGGGCGAGGGCATGCCGGGGTCGAACGCGCACCACGCGATGCGCCCGTCGTCGAGCCGGAACGAACCCATCCACACCGGCACGTTGCCGTACTCATAGCGGCCAGCATGCGTCGAGCCTCCGCCGAGAGCGTGGGCCGGCGTCGCCAGAGCCGGGAGCATCGGCGCGAGCATGAGCAGCATCATGAACGCCGCAACGACCACCGCCGACCAGGGGCGGCGTGCAGAGAGCACTGAAACTGATCGCAGACCGTCGTCTGGTGCGTTCGGCGGATGCTCGTCAGAGCTCGGTCCCGACCTGTCGGACTGCGTGGTGCGCGTGACGAATTCGTTCATGATGTGCCTTTCCGAGAACGGATGATTCGGCACGAGACTAAGAAGGCGGCAACCTGAAACAGGGTGTGGGAAAGACCGTTGTGAACGGATTCAACGAGTCAGGAGCGCTGTGCGCAGTCGATGCACAGCGTCGCAGCAGGGCGCACCGCCAGACGCCGCGGATCGATCGGGCGGCCGCAGCGGGCGCAGATCCCGTAGGTTCCGAGGCGGGCGCGACGCACTGCATCCTCAAGCGCCACACGCTCGGCCTGTGCCGCCTCAAGCACTGCCGCAGCCTTCGACCACTCGAACGAAACCGGCACGCCCTCGGGGTCGTGTTCGTCGTCAGACTCACCGCCGGCCTGCAGACGTCGCACCTCGGCGAGCTGCGCGGCTGCCCGACGTTCGCGCTCCTGCGCGGCCACCAGCCGGTCATGCAGGTCGGCGATCCGCGCATCTGGTGTCATATCTGCGATTCTGCCACGTGCTCGGAGCGCAGCAGCGACACAGGAACAGCCCCGCGAGCGCCGCGCACGCAGACGACGGCGGTGCCACGGGAGACTTTCCCGAGACACCGCCGTCGCGCGCCTGGCGGCCTTCTGCGCAGACCTACTCGCTGGCGAGCCCCTGGACCGGCGACAGCCTGGCCGCACGCCGGGCCGGGAGCACCGAGGCCAGCAGCCCGACCATCACGGCGATCACCACGAACAGCAGATACTGCACCCACGGCAGTTGCCACGAGATCTCGACACCAGTTCCGATCGTCTGCCCGAACAGAATGCCCACGCCGAGCAGCCCGTACGCCGTGCCGAGCACCAGGCCGATCGTCGTTGCCACGATCGACACCAGCACCGACTCCATGCCGAGCATCGCCCGCAGCTGACGCTTCGTGAGACCGAGCGCTCGCAGCAGGGCGTTCTCACGCACCCGTTCGATCACCGACAGCGACAGCGTGTTCGTCACCCCGATCACCGCGATGACCACCGCGATCGCGAGCAGACCGGTCACGATTGACAGCAGCACGTCGATGATCTGCTCATACATCAGCTTCTCAAGCTGGGCGGGCGACACATAGTCGTCGGGCATGATCGTGCCGATCTGCTCGGCCACATGCTGCACCGCTTGGGCGTCGAGACCCGGGGCGAGCTGCATGATGATGCTCGTCGTGGTGACGGGCACCCCGATCTCACTCGCCACCCGATCGAGCGTGGGCTCGTCGACCAGTGCGCCGAAGTACGGGTTCTTCATGCCGTGCTGCAGATGCAGAGACGCGGTTCGTCCGTCGGGCCCGGTCATGCTCATCTCTCCGCCGGGCACGCTTCCGTCAGGCAGCGCCTCGTCGACGACGGTCACGGTGTCGGGCGAGGTCGCCGGCAGAGGAGCCTTCGCCACCCGCTGCCAGGTCTGCGGATCGACCGCCTCGAGCTGGGTGAGCTGTGCCGAGGTCGGGGCGTTCTGCCCGACGAACGGCACCGAGTCGCCCACGACGATGCCCTGCACAGTGCCGACCGACTGCACATCGTCGATCGCGGCGAGCCGCTGCACGCGATCGTCGATCCACTGCTGGTCGGTGCTCGCCTCACGACTCTGCGGAGTCAGAAACACTTTGACGTCGACCGGTCGGGCCTCGTCCACGGCCGTGAGCAGGGTCGCCTTGGCCACCGACGCGCCGGTGAACACAGTGGTCACCAGCGTGACGCCGATGAGCAGCGCGGATGCCGTGGCCGCAGTGCGTCGCGGATTCCGAGACGCGTTGAGGGTCGCCATCTGCCCCGGCACACCGGTCAGCGCGAGCAGCGAGCCGATCACCCGCACCAGCGGCGGCACGATCACGATCGCGAGCAGGACCACCCCGACGATGCTCAGCGCTGAGCCGAGCACCCCGCCGCCGAGGCCGAGCAGCAGCTGCTGCTCGGCAGAGTCTTCGGACACCGGCCGGTGTGCGGTCGTCCAGCCGTACCACTGCAGCGCGGTGCCGGCGACGAAGAGCACGAGGCCGACGATCACCCGGGCGCGACCGGCGCGGGTCTTGGTCGGAGCGGCCAGTTCGGGTCGCAGCGCGGCGAGCGGCGCCACCCGCGTCGCCGAGCGCGCCGGCTGCCAGGCGGCGATCAGTGTGATCACCACGCCGGCGAGTACGCCGACCACGACCGATGAGACCGGCACTGACAGCTCGGTGAGCATGCTGTTGCCGCTCGAACGCGAGAGCGCCACGGCCCCCGACATCATCAGCGCCGCGACGACCACGCCGAGCACCGAGGCGACCACGCTCATCACCAGCGCCTCGAGCAGCACGCTGCCGCGCACCTGCCCGCGACTGGCGCCGAGGCAGCGCAGCATCGCGAGTTCGCGAGTGCGCTGCGCGACGATCACCGAGAAAGTGTTCGAGATGACGAGCACGCACACGATCAGCGCGATCACGGCGAAGGCGAGCAGCATTCCGGTCAGCACATCGGTCTGCCCGGTGAACTGCTTGAGCTGATCGGCGACGACCTGCTCCGTGGTGCGCACCCTGACGGTGTCGCCCGATGCCGCCGGGGTCGCCGACGAGATCGCCCCGGCCACCGCATCCCGCACCTGGTCGGGCGAGACGCCGGCCTTGGCCTGCACCCGGATGCTCGTCATCGGCAGCAGGTCGTCGGTGGCCGCCGGGGTCGAGCTGACATCAGAGGGCATGGTGCTCATGAGCGCGGCCAGCAGCGAACTCTCAGATAATGCCACTTGGGGTGCCATGCCGCTGCCCGGGGAGTTGCTCGTCTCGGTGAGTCCGACCAGCGTGACCTCGACTGGCGATCCACCCGTGCTCGCGAACCGCACCTGGTCGCCCACGTGCAGCCCGAGCTGGTCGGTGCCCTTCGCATCCATCGTCATCTGGCCGTCGCCGGTCACCCATGCGCCGGCGACCAGTGCGTGTGGGCGCAGCGGCGTCGGCAGCTGCACACTGGCAGACACGGGCTGGCTGCGCCCATCGTGCGCGAGAGCGAGCGAGGCGGTCTGATCGGCCCCGACCGCCTCGACCTGCGGCAGGTGCTGCACCGCGTGCAGCTGGCCGACGGTGAGCCGTGCGGCGGATGCTCCGCCTGCGCCCGCCTCGTCGCCACCGTCGTCGCCGTGGTCGGCGTCGTTCGCGCCGACAGGCTGCGGCTCGACGAGCACGTCGGCGTTGGTCAGATCCGAGCCCAGCGTGTTCCGCAGCGTCTGCTGAAAGGAGGCGTTGAGCATGAGCGTCGCCGCGACGAACGCGACGGCGAGCACCACCGCAATGGCGACGGCGACAAGGCGCGACCAGTGTGCGCGCAGAGTGGAGAGAGTCGTGCGCAGCATCTCACGCCCCCAGCCGGCTGAGCGCCTGCATGATCTGGTCGGTGTCGGCGCCGCGCAGGTCGTCGGCGATGCGCCCGTCGACGATCACCAGCACACGGTCTGCGTACGAAGCGGCGACCGGGTCGTGGGTCACCATGATGATGGTCTGACTCATCTCACGGGTGCTGCGGCGCAGCAGCGTGAGCACCTCGGCACCCGACGTCGAGTCGAGGTTGCCGGTCGGCTCGTCGGCGAAGATCACATCGGGGCGAGTGAGCAGGGCGCGGGCGATCGCCACGCGCTGCTGCTGACCGCCGCTGAGTTCGCTCGGGCGGTGCTTCAGCCGCTTCTGCAGACCGAGGCGGTGCACGACCTCGGCGAACCACTCCTGATCGACGCGCTGTCGGGCGAGACGAGCGGGCAACGTGATGTTCTGCTCGGTGGTCAGCGTGGGCACGAGGTTGAACGACTGAAAGACGAAGCCCACCTGGTCGCGGCGCAGTTGGGTGAGCTGGCGGTCGTGCAGGCCGGTCACCTCGGTGCCGCCGATCCATGCCTGTCCCGAGGTCGCGGTGTCGAGACCGGCGAGCACGTGCATCAGCGATGACTTGCCCGAGCCCGACGGGCCCATGATGGCGGTGAACTCGCCACGACCGAAACGCACGTCGACGTGGTCGATGGCGGTGACCTGGGTGTCGCCGCGGCCGTAGACCTTGAACAGGTCGACGGCGCGCACGGCGGTCTCGACGCTGTCTGCTGTGCGCGCTGAGATGGTGCGAACCGGGATGGTCGGGTCTGAATCCGGGGTCATGACGCTCCTCTGTGGTGTTCGGCCGAGCGAGCCTGCTGCGACCTGATACCCACAGCATCGTCGAGCACATCGGCGTGCGCGTCATGCCGAAGGAGGATTCTCGAGAGCTCATCCTGCAGGAGGAGATTCCCTGCTCGGGGTGTGCCTGTCTGCGCTCAGCAGATCGTCGCCATCAGCCGAACTCAGGCGCGGGCGCCGCGATGCCCGCGTGGAAGGCCTGTACGACGGCCTGCACGCGATCCCGCGCATCGAGCTTCATCAGCACGTGGCCCACGTGCGTCTTCACCGTGGTCTCGGACAGATGCAGTCGGGCGGCGATCTCGGCGTTCGACAGCGCTTCGCTCATCAGCACCAGAACCTCGCGTTCTCGTGGTGTGAGCGTCGCGATCGCGGCGCGGGCGGATGCGGTGCTCGGGAGGTCTGCGGGCGCGGGGGAGCGGGGCGGGCGGGCTCCGGCATCCGCCGCTGCTCTGGTCTGCAGCATCGGCACGACGTGCGCCAGCAGGCGACGCGTCATCGACGGCGAGATCACGGCATCGCCGCGGCACACGGTGCGAATGGCTGCAAGCAGCTCTTCGGGGCGGGCGTCTTTGAGCAGAAAGCCGCTGGCTCCCGCCTCGATCGCCCGCAGCACGTATTCGTCGAGGTCGAAGGTGGTGAGCACGATCACCCGCGTCTCGGGGTGGTCGGCGAGCACTCGGGCCGTCGCAGCGATGCCGTCCATGATCGGCATGCGCACGTCCATCAGCACGACGTCGGCGGGGTGCGCTCGCAGCTTTTCGACGGCATCCCGCCCGTTGTCTGCCTGCACGGTGACCGTGAGATCTGGCTGGGAGTCGACCAGCATGCCCAGCCCGCCGCGCACGAGCGCCTGGTCGTCGACGATCGCGACGTCGATGTGCGAAGCGTCGTTTCGCGACGTTTCTGCCGGGCCGGTCTGTGCGCGATCGAAGGCGGGCGTGGTCATGAGGCTCCGTTCTCGTAGGGCAGCGTCGCGTGCACGCTGAAGCCGCCGCCGGCGCGCGGGCCCGCCTGCACACTTCCGTCATAGAGGGCGAGGCGTTCGCGCATGCCGCGCAGGCCGTTGCCTGCTCCGTCGTCGCTGCTCAGGGCGCCACGACCGTCGTCGTCGATCTGCAGCTGCAGCATCTGTTCGCCCCAGCGCAGAGTCACGGTCGCCTGCGGTTCGGGGCCCGCGTGCTTAAGGATGTTGGTGAGGGCCTCCTGCACCACCCGGTAGGCCACGAGCTGGGCACCGGCGGTGAGACGGGCGGCGCGGGTGGCGTCGCCGCTGACGGTGAGCTTCGCGCGGGTTCCTGACAGCTGCACGGTGTCGACGAGGTCGGGGATGTCGGCGATGGTGGGCATCGGCCGTGTCTCGGCGCCGGAGTCGTCGTGCAGCACTCCCAAGAGGCGTCGCATCTCGTGCAGCGACGAACGGCCGGTCTCGGCGATGGTCTCGAGGGTGCGCCGGGCGACCTCGGGGTCGTTCTGCGACGCGTAGCGGGCGCCGTCGGCCTGGGTGATCATCACCGAGAGTGAGTGAGCGACGACGTCGTGCATCTCGCGGGCGATGCGGGCGCGTTCGTCTGCTGCGGCGAGGTCGCGTTCCTGCTGCTGCTGAATCTCGAGACGTTCGGCGTGCTCGCGCAGTTCACGCTGCTGACTGATGCGGTTGCGGGTGATCGCACCGAGCAGCCAGGCCGCGGTGACCGATGCGGCGATGAAGCCGAAGAAGATGGTGACGGCCAGGACGATCTGGAACAGCGGCTGTGCAGGTTCCTGAATCCCCTCTGCGGAGTCGGTCGATGTCAGCACCGGCATCGCGCGGTACCGCACGATGAGGGCGGCGGCACCGGCGATCGCCAGCCAGAACCCGCTGATCGAAGCCCATCGTGGGGCGTAGGCGGCCAGCGCATAGACCATCATGAGCACGAGTGCGTCGGCGGGCACCACCTGCACGCCGAGTGCGACCTGCACCACGCAGACTGAGGCCATCGCGATCGCAGCCGGCACGGTACGGGTGCGCCGCCAGATCAGCGGCAGCGTGACGAGCACTGAGATGAGAAAGCCTGTCCAGGTGTCGTTCTGCCAGTTCGTGTGGTCGAAGGTGCTGCCAATGCCCACCAGGGCGAAGGGCAGAACCAGAATCGCAGAGAGTGCGGCGACCAACAGTGTGTCGACCAGCTGCACATGGCTCGCGAACCAGTGCAGCACGCGACCGACCATTCCTCGGCGCGGGCGATGGGTGAACGCCGTCGTCGCTGTCAGCGGTGCTGCTATGGGTGCTGCTGCCATCGGTAGTGCTGCGCGTGCTGCTGCTGGTGTGCTTGCTGACGGTGCGCCTGCTGGGGCTGTCCGTGCTGTCGCCTCTGAAGTCACTGCTGAAGCATCCTCGGCGGGCACTGGAATCCGGACGGCCGGAGTCGGCTCGGATTCAGAGTTCGAGGTCGTCGGTCTGCTCACATCCTCAACTGTAGGGTGCGGCTCCATGCACCGGGTCATCCCACAGGAGGAGGTTTCGCTCAGCGCCGCCGCCGCCCGCCCTCGCCACCCCGCCTCTGCCACTCTTCCAGTCTCCGCCCTGGCGCTGCCTCGTCTTCCGCTGCCGGTCTTCCACGGCAAACCCAGCCATCCCCGCATCCAGACATGGGAAATGCACGCCTGAGACATCGATCCATGCCAAGTTCCATGTCTGGATGCCACAGGCCGACATTTGCCATGTCTCGATGCGGAAAGAAAAGGGGAAAGAGGTGGACGAGTCAGCCCCGAACCGGCGCAGGGTGGACGCAGACGCACATTGGTGCTACTGTTATCTCTTGTGCCGCGGGGTGGAGCAGTTCGGTAGCTCGCCGGGCTCATAACCCGGAGGTCGTTGGTTCAAATCCAGCCCCCGCAACAGATGCGCCGACGCGGTGCGCAGAAGGTCGGAAACCCAATTGGGTTTCCGACCTTCTGCATTTCTCGGCCGGGGCCCGACCTGCCAACACTCACAAGGTCTGGCCGGCCAGCGCTCACCGGCTGGTACTCACCAGTCTGTGTCGCATGTGCCAGAGCCCACCAGACTGCAGATCACCGCAGCTCGTACGACTGATCGAAGAAGTCGAGCTGCAGTATGCAGCCCAGGCTCTGCCGCTGAAAAACTCACCGGTCATGGCCCGTATAAAGGCATCAGAGTCATGGCTATGGGATGCCGCTCACGGGCGCAGGGTGACCTCAGCGGCAGCCGGTCCGCCGCAACGCTCGTTCCCGCCGGTCAGTCGCCAGTCTGGCGAGACCAGCCTCTCCTCGAGCACAGATCCATCGCTGCCGATGAGCTGGACAAGCAGGGGTTCCTCGGGATAACTCAGTGTCGCAGTCCAGACGGCTACCTCGTCTGAGGATTTCTCGGCGCTGACGATGTTCGGATCGACGTCGAGTGTTGCGTCATCCGGGCAATTGCCTCCACCGCAGACCCGCACCTTCTGCACTGCCCCGGCTTCGTCCTCGACATGAACGGTCAGTGTTTGCATATATCCGACGGCCGAGCATGCGGTGCCGCATCCAGTGAGGCTGAGCGACGCACAGACGGTCACGCCCAAAGTCGAGATCCATGCACCCGGACGTCGAAAGACCATGCTCTGAGTCTATGCTGACAGCACTCACCTCCGAGTTCTGACTCCCGAGGACGATGAGGTTAACCCGTCCCCTGAGATTCGACATTGCGGCAAACTCAGGATCTCAAAGAGTGCGAGACAGGGCCGCAGAACGATTACATACGCTGATTCGCCCCAGAAGCTCGCTCCGTTCTGACTCAGCGGGAGTACTCGCTCACCGGCTGGTACTCACCAGCCCTTGTCGTATGCGCCAGAGTCCACCAGTCGGCAGGTCACCGCAGCTCGTACGACTGATCGAAGAAGTCGAGCTCGAGCTGCACCGTGCGTCCGAAGAATTCCCGAGCCTCGGAGGCATGGGCCGGGCCGACACGATCGAGTTCGCTGCGCAGAAACTCGACCAGCTGTCTGAACGGCGGGTTGTCGTGCAGCGTGATCCACTCTGCATGCACGAAGCTTGCGGGTGCCTGCTCGGGTGCCCGCATCGCCCAGCTTAGATACGACCACTCCGACACCATCAGCACCGAGAGAATGATGGTGTAGTTCCGGGTGTCCGCGGCATCGCGAAAGACCCGTTTGAATCCGGCAGTGGCCGCAGTGTCAGGAATCTTCGCGTGGTCGGCCTCGCTCACCCCGAACTTTGCGAAGCAGCGCAGAAAGTACGTGCTCTCGTCGCCCGCCACGTCGCCGGCGAACGCGGCGAGCCGCAGCCGCGCATCCAACGTGTCGGCGCTGGCCACAGCCGCCCCGATCAGAGCCAGAAAGCCGTCGAGAAAGCGGTGATCCTGAATCAGATACCGGCACATCACCGAGTCGTCGATCGAACCGTCGAACAGCTCCGAGACGAAGCGGTGCCCGACGACCGCCTGCCAGTTGGCCGCGTTGTCGTCGCGCAGCGAGTCGGTGAAGCGTTCTCCGGCGGATGCTCCGCTCGCGCGGGCAGCAGACGTCTCGTTGTGATCGTGCGTGGTGGTTGCGTGCATGAATGACTCCCATTCTTCCTTCGCCGGCATGACCCGGACAGGTTCGACGGTCGCAGGCGTCAGCAGCCCGATCTCAGCCCCGTGACCGGGGCACCCGTGTGGTACTGAAGAGCGTAGCAGCAGGCGCAGGGCGGCTCGATTACGCTGGCAGCACGTCCCGAGAGAAAGACCGCACATGGCAGACACAGACCACACCGACGGGTTCAGCGCGAGCGAGCGCGCGGCGATGCGCCAGCGCGCCGAAGAGCTGCGCTCGATCAGCGGCGTCAAAGGCGCGGCGAAGCGGGCGCGCGAATACGAGGCGTGCCTCGCGGCGATCGACGCGCTCGACGGCCTCGACGCGGTGATCGCGCAGCGTCTGCACGTGATCGTGGCCGACGAGGCTCCGCATCTCGAGGCCAAGACCTGGTACGGGTTCCCGTCGTACGCCAGTGACGGCAAAGTCATCGTGTTCCTGCAGCCGTCGTCCAAGTTCGACACTCGGTATGCGACGCTCGGCTTCAGCGAAGACGCGCAGCTCGACGACGGTGCGATCTGGCCGACCTCGTTCGCCCTCGCGGCCTGGAACGATGCGGTGGAAACTCAGGTGCGTGAGCTGGTGCGTCGCGCCGCGGGAGCATCTGAGTAGACTGTCCGCGTGAACTACCGAGAGCTGTATGCACAGCGCGAGGAGGTCGTCGGCGAAGCACTCGCCGACGACGATTAGCGCGAATGCTCCCACCGTGCCTGACATCCGGCCAGGCGCGGCGGTCGAGCGACCCTGATCACTCACTCACCATTTCTCCCGGCGAAGCGGCGTCTCTGCGATGCCGCGCGCCGTGAAAGGCATACTCATGCAGACTCTCACCGAATCCTTCATCCGCTCTTCGTTCGTCAACGCCTCACGGCGAGAGACGAAAGAGCTCACATTTCGCGACGACTTCGCCGCACTCACGGACGAAGACTGGCAGCAGCTCGACTATCTGGGCTGGCGCGACCCGAAGTATGCGCGACGCGCCTATGTCGTGCTGCCACGACTCGACGGCGACCCGGTCGGCGTGCTGCTGACGCGTGCCGCGGCTGCCCCTCGCACACCGACCATGTGCCATTGGTGTCGTGACGTGCGGCTGCCGAACCCGGTCATGCTCTGGAGCGCGAAGCGCGCCGGGGCCGCGGGGCGCCGTGGCGACACCGTCGGCACCTTGATCTGCGACGACTTTCAGTGCTCGCACAACGTGCGCAACGACCCGCCGGCGTTCTACAAGGGATACGACGTGCTCGCCGCGCGTCAGCAGCGCATCGACGACCTGCGCACACGGGTCGCCGGCTTCGCCGAGTCTCTGCTCGGCGCCGCCTGAGTTTAGCCCAGCGTGGTGACGAACGGAGTGTCTCCCGGGTCTTCATCTCGGGAGGCACTCGCCGCGTCGCCGCGCTGACCGCCTGCGCTCGTCTGCCCCTGGGCCTTGTGCAGCGTGGCGCCGACGACGGGTCCGATGATCACGGAGAGCAGGCCGCCGCCGATCAGTGCGGCTGCCAGACCGCTGCCGATGATCTGCTGCGAGACGGCCAGTGTGGATGCTGCGACGATAATCGGCAGTGCGGTGCCGGTGTACGCAGCCAGTGCAAACCGTGACCGGGCCGAGGAGTCTCGTGCCGCGGTGAGCATTCCGGGCAGGCCGCGCACGACGAACAGCGCGAGCGCCGAACTCACGGTGATGAGCAGAAGAATCGGTGATGCGAACAGCGCCTGCAGATCGAAGCCGAGGCCGGCGTTGATGAAGAAGATTGGCACGAGCAGCCCGAAGCCGATGCCCTGCAGTTTCGATTCGACGAATGCGGCATCCTCGTGCGGGGCGTCCGAGAGCAGCACGCGCAGCACCATGCCCGCAGTGAACGCGCCCAGCAGGGTGTCGATGCCCAACAGCAGATCGAGGGCTATCAGGACGCCCATGATCATGATCACGAGGCGCAGCGCGAACTGGCTGCTGGTGTGCTGAGTCTCGCGGATGAACCGGTGCAGTCGGGCATGCGGAATGCGATTCGCCAGCCACAGCAGAAACACGGCGATCACGGCGAAGACGACGAGCACGAGCAGGGACGTGCTCAGCGTGCGCCCCGAGAGCAGCAGCGACATCATGATCAGCGGCAGAAACTCTCCGACCGCACCGTTGGCCACGACCGACGTCGCGAAGGGTGACCCCAGATCTCCGGCGTCCTTCAGAATGGGCAGCAGCATGCCCACGGCGGTCGACGACAGCGCGATCGCGACGACCGGGGCGACGGAGGCTCCGGCCGCCACCGAGCCGAGGGCGAAGAGCACGGCGAAAGAGATCACCCAGGCACCTGCCGCTCGTCGCAGCGGTCGGCCGGTGATCGCGCGCACGTCGATCTCGGTGCCGGCGAGCAGAAAGAGAAAGGCGCCGCCGAGCTCGGAGAGCACCGAGATCATCTCGTTCGGCTGAATGAGCCCGAGCACCGCAGGCCCGGCGATCACGCCCAGCACGATCTCGATCGCGGGCAGCGGCACCGGCGCGATCCGTCCGATGAAGCGGGTGATGAGCGTCGCGACGACGGCAAGAATGGGGAGCAGAGCGATGCTGAGCGTGAGATGCTGCACGACTCTCAGTCTATGCACAGCAGGCGAGAGGGCTGTGGCGAGCATCCATCTGCCTTGCCTGACACAATGAAAGCAGTACGACTTTCGCAACGAGAGGAACCTCATGACCCGTTTCGAAGAGTTCAAAGTCACCGGCGGGCAGCTGCTCGATCAGGTGAAGCAGCTGCTGCACGAGGGCAACGTGCGTTCGATCGCTGTGAAGAGCAAAGAGGGCCGTGTCATCGTGCAGTTCCCGCTGACGCTCGGCGTCGTCGGCGTCGCGCTCGCCCCAGTGCTCGCGGCGGTCGGCGCCGTCGCGGCTCTGGTCACGGAGTGCACCATCGTGGTCGAGCGCGACGAGAGCGCGCCCCCGCGCACCATCAAAGTCGATCCAGTCGATGATGCGGATGCGAAAGAAGATTCCGTTTCGTAGCGTTCGGGTCGTCTGCGATGAGGCGTATGGACACTCGGAGCCGTGCGTCGGCGGTGCGCTCCTCAGAGAGATCTGCGGGCGGTGTTGTCTGGCCTGCGCCCGCGGCGCATAATGGTGTCAGCAACAAGTGCTCACGGGGTCGGTGAAATTCCGAGCCGGCGGTGACAGTCCGCGACCCGTTCCTACTCGTCGAAGTGATGAGGCAGACGGTTGAGCCGGTGAAATTCCGGTGCCGACAGTGAGAGTCTGGATGGGAGTAAGCACTTGCGGCCTGCGACGTCTCACGTCGTCATCCGCAGCACCCCAAACGGGGCTCGATGACGAACGACGAAGTCGCACCGCATGCTCCCGTGGGCCGGGAAGGAACACATGTTCACCGGTCTCATCGAGGCGCGAGGAGTTCTCTTCGCGCTGCAGCCACACGACCGCTCAGTCGACGTCACTCTCGCAGATGTGCCGTTCGCTGCCACGCTCCGACGTGGTGACTCCGTCGCGGTCAACGGCGTCTGCCTGACCGTGCTCGAACACGACGACGCGTCGTTCACTGCAGACGTGATGGCCGAGACGCTGCAGCGCACCACCTTGGGCGGGATCGTTCCCGGTACCGGCTTGAACCTCGAGCGCGCTCTGCAGGCCAACGCTCGCTTGGGCGGGCATATCGTGCAGGGGCATATCGATGCCGTCGCCGAGGTGCTCGCGACCGACACGGTCGGCGAGCAGCTCGTGCTGCGCCTGTCGCTCACCCCTGACGTCGCCGACTTGGTCGTCTTCAAGGGGTCGATCGCCGTCAACGGCGTCTCTCTCACCGTGAGCGCCCGCAGCGACGACTGGTTCGAAGTGTCGCTCATTCCGCAGACCCAGAGCGACACCGATCTCGGCTCGCTGAGCGCGGGAGACCGCGTGAACATCGAGACCGATGTGCTCGCGCGCCACGTGCAGCAGCTGCTGCAGGCCCAAGGAGTGCTGCAGACACCCGTGCACGATGCCCAGGAGGTCGCACGATGACCGTCACATCTCAGACCGGCGCTCCAATCGCCACCAGCGCCATCGATCTGGATCGCATCGCGGTGACTCTGCGTTCCGCCGTCGAGGCGCTGCGCAGGGGGCTCCCCGTGCTCGTCGCCGATGACGAAGGGCGTGAGAACGAAGGCGACGCCATCATCTCGGCGGCCATGGCGACGCCGGAATGGATCGGCTGGATGATTCGGCACACCTCGGGCTACCTGTGCGCACCGATGACCGAAGAACTCGCAGATCGCCTTGACCTGCCGCCGATGGTCGCGCACAATCAAGACCCCAAGCGCACCGCCTACACGGTGACCGTCGACGCCGCCGAGGGTGTCACGACCGGAATCTCGGCGACTGACCGGTGCCGCACGCTCAACGTGCTGGCCAATCCGGCGTCCACGGCCGACTCGGTGCTGCGCCCCGGCCACATCGTGCCGCTGCGCGCTCGCGACGGCGGCGTGTTGGTGCGTGGCGGGCACACCGAGTCGGGTGTCGACCTGATGCACCTGGCGGGGCTGCCAGCCGTGGCGGCCATCGGCGAGATGGTGCACGACGACGGCGAGATGATGCGCTTTCCCGACTTGGTGCTCATCGGTGCGGAGTACGGGCTGCCGGTGCTCACGGTGGCCCAGATCGCGGCTTGGCGCCGCGCGCATCCAGAGAACGCCCCGATGAGCGGGCTGGCGACACCCGGAGCCACGCCCTCGATCGCAGATCAGCAGAACATGATTCAGCACGAACGAGAGCAGGTACAGGCATGAGTCGAGCAGGAGCCCCCAAGCAGCGCATCTCCGAAGCGGTCGCAGACGATATGGAAGGTGGTCGGAGCCGGGCATCGCACGACGTGCGCGTCACAGTCGTCGCAGCCAGCTGGCACGAGCAGGTCATGAGCGGTCTGATCGCCGGGGCCGAGCGCACGCTCAGTGAGGCGGGCGTGCGGTGGCGCACGGTGCGAGTGCCGGGCAGCTTCGAACTGCCGCTGGCAGCGCAGGCGGCCTTCGACGACGGTGCGGATGCCGTGGTGGCGCTGGGCGTGGTGATCCGCGGCGGCACGCCGCACTTTGACTTCGTCTGCGAAGCCGCCACCGACGGGCTGACGCGAGTCGCCCTCGACAAGGGGCGTCCGGTCGGGTTCGGGCTGCTCACCTGCGATGACGAGCAGCAGGCGATCGATCGTGCCGGCGGGCCCGGCGCGTCCGAAGACAAAGGAGCGGAGGCTGCCGCAGCGGCTCTCGATCTGCAGCGGCAGCTCGGCGTGCTGCGACACGGGTGACCTGCCTGACGTTTCATGCGATCTGTGCGGTTCGTACGAAACGACGCGGAGTAATCGGGAAACCGGGGAAGTCGCCGAGGCGATGTCGGCGGCTCCGCCTACAATGAAGAACCATGAGCAATCCCGTCGTCGTCGCAATCGGTCGCCTGACTCAGGCGGTCGCTCGCCTGCGCGGAGGCGGCTCGGCGCTGCCGGGATATGTGGTCGAGAGACTCGCACCGCATTTCATGGATCAGACCTTGGGACAGCTGCCGCAAGGGGTGGTCTTGGTCAGTGGCACGAACGGCAAGACCACCACGACGAAGATGATCGTCGAGCTGCTGGCGGCGCAGGGGCTTCGCGTCTTCAGCAACAAATCCGGGTCGAACTTCACCCGCGGAGTGGTCGCCAGTCTGATCAGCGAGGTCGACTGGCGAGGCGAACTCGCCGCAGACATCGCTGTGCTCGAGCTCGACGAGGCTCATGCGCTGCACTTCATCGACAAAGTGAGACCACGGGTCTCGGTGCTGCTCAACGTGATGCGCGACCAGCTCGACCGCTTCGGTGAGATCGACACCACGGCGCAGCTGCTGACGAAGGTCGCGCAGGCCACGACTGAGACGGTCGTGCTGAACCGTGATGATCCCCGAGTACGGGCCATCGCCGATCAGGTCGCCCCTGAGACGCAGGTGCGCTACTTCGGCTATGCACATCAGCTTGCCGAGCTCTTTCCCGACGACGACAGCCTGCATGAGTCTCGTGACGCGCACACCGGCTCGGCTCTGGCCGTTCCCACAGCACCTGCCGATGTGCAGCTCACCGAGGTGAAAGGGCAGCAGGCCGTCTATACCATCGACGATGAGCGGTACACGGTCGATCTGCAGCTGTCTGGTGTGCACAACGCGCTGAACGCCGCGGCGGCGCTCGCCGGTGCCCGCGCTGCTGCGACCGAGGCGCATCCGCTGCGCACCCCGGGGCTGATCGCCGCCCTCGGGCAGGTCCAAGCCGCTTTCGGCCGAGGCGAGACGTTCGACGTCGGGGGCAGACCGGTTCGGTTCTCCCTGGTCAAGAACCCGTCCGGCTTCCGCTCCTCGCTGCGGTCGCTCGGCGGCCCTGATGAGGCCGTCATGATCGCGATCAACGACGACTACGCCGACGGGCGAGACATGAGCTGGCTCTGGGATGTCGACTTCAGCGCTCTGCGCGAGCGCGGGGTCAGCATGGTCAGCGGCGTGCGGGCATGGGATATGGCCCTGCGCCTGCAGTACGATCTGGTCGCAGCCGATCGCGTCGAGCCGGCCCTGAGCGCCGCTCTCGACGGTTTTCTGACCGACTCGAGCGGGCACCCGGCACGTATCTTCTGCACCTACACAGCTATGCTGCAGCTGCGTCGCGAGATGGCGCGATACACCACGGTGACTCGGATCGGAGAATGACGAGCATGAAACAGCCGTCCAAGAACCAGACATCGAAGAGCGGCGACGTCGCGAACGAGGCACGAACGACCGAGCTGCTGATCTATCGCGAAGAGATCGCACTGCTGTGGTCGCCGAGCGCGGCCGCTTCTGCGACGTCAGATCAGGCAGAGGCAGAATCGGCGGCAACCGACGTCGAGTCCGCTGAGGCGCCGAAGTCGTCGTCTGCCGAAGTGGTCGTGCACCGGCCTGTCGACACCTCGTTCATGGACGAACCGGTGACCTCAGTGACGCCGGGGTCAGACATCGGGCGACCGGTCGACATCCTGCAGCTCTACCCAGACGAGATGAACATCTACGGTGACTGGGGCAACACCCTGACGCTGGTGCGACGGCTGGAGTGGATGGGATTCGTCCCGCGCGTGCACGATCTGCACGTCGGCGGGCCACTCCCGCGTCGAGCTGACATCGTGATCGGCGGCGGTGGGCAGGATTCCGGTCAGGCCAAGGTCTATCGAGATCTGCTCGACCGCCAGCAGTGGGTGCAGGCGATGGTCGACATCGGCACCCCCATGCTGCTCGTCTGCGGCATGTACCAGCTCTTCGGCCGAAGCTTCGACACCATCGGCGGTCAGCAGCTGCAGGGCATCGGCGTGCTCGACGTTCGTACCAAAGGCGAGAGTCAGCGGCTGGTCGGCAACGTCGTGGTCGAGAGCGAGCAGTTCGGCACGATCATCGGGTTCGAGAACCACAGCGGGCAAACGTTTCTCGGTGACGGCGTGCAGCCGCTCGGCACCGTGCACAGCGGTCACGGCGCAGGCAACAACGGGCAGGACGGCACTGAGGGCGCTCGAGTCGCCAACGTGGTGGGCACCTATCTGCATGGCTCAGTGCTGCCCAAGAATCCACGCCTGGCCGACTACCTGATCGGAGCGGCGCTTGCGAACCGCTATGGGATGATGCGGGTGCCCGAGGTCGACGACCCCTACGTCGAACAGGCTCGCGCGGTCGCTCTGACACGCCCTCGCTGACTGCTCTGAGGCAGCAGTGCGCCGTGTGACACGGCGTGTCTCTCCTCACGGAACCACGTGTATACGATGCGCGTATACGATTCGCCACCCCTGATCGCTCTCGGTACATTGAGGGAAAATGACCGCCGAGGCAAGGAGGCCCCGTGGCGAACAAAGAGTTTGTCGACACACGACGAGGTGAGATCGACTACATCGCAGTTCAGGCATCGCCTGAGTTCATCAGTCTGAAGAAGAAGCACCGTCGCTTCGTTCTGCCCGTGCTGCTGGTGGCGTTGATCTGGTACTTCGGGTTCGTGATCGTTGCCATCACTCAGCCCAAGCTGATGGCCACGCCCGTGTTCGGGCACGTCAATTTGGGCATCATACTGGGGCTGGCACAGTTCGTGACCACGTTCGCGATCACCATGTGGTACGTCTCATTCGCCAACCGCAAGCTTGACCCAGACTCGGAGCACCTGCGTGCAGAGCTGACCGCCGCGGAGCAGACCGTCACCGCAGGCAAGGGGGAGTAGAACATGACCGATGTGCTGATTCAGAGCAATGCGGTGACCGAGAACAACCCGATTCTCAACATCATCATCTTCATGCTGTTCGTCGGCGTCACGATGTTCATCGTGATTCGCGTGAGCCGCAGAGGCAACAAGTCGGCTGACGACTTCTACGCCGGAGGCCGTGGATTCAGCGGCACTCAGAACGGTACGGCCATCGCCGGCGACTACCTGTCGGCGGCCTCGTTCCTGGGCATCACGGGTGCGATCGCCGTGAGCGGCTACGACGGGTTCCTGTATTCGATCGGGTTCCTGGTGGCGTGGCTGGTCGCGCTGCTGCTCGTCGCCGAGCTGATGCGCAACACCGGCAAGTTCACGATGGCCGATGTGCTGTCGTTCCGCCTGAAGCAGCGTCCCGTGCGCATGGCTGCGGCGATCAGCACGCTGGCGGTGACGTTCTTCTATCTGCTGGCGCAGATGGCTGGAGCGGGTGGTCTGGTGTCACTGCTGCTCGGCATCAGCGACAAACTCGGGCAGTCGATCGTCATCACCATCGTCGGCGTGCTGATGATCGTCTATGTGCTGATCGGCGGCATGAAGGGCACCACTTGGGTGCAGATCATCAAGGCGATCCTGCTGATCGCAGGTGCCGGCGCGATGACGATCTGGGTGTTGGCGCTCAACGGCTTCAGCCTCGACCTGCTGCTGGGTCGTGCCGTCGAGGCGGCGAACGGCAACGAAGCCATTCTCGCGCCCGGTCTGAAGTACAAAAACCCGGCCGACTTCATCTCTCTGGGCGCCGCGCTGGTGCTGGGCACCGCTGGTCTGCCACACGTGCTGATGCGCTTTTACACGGTTCCCACCGCCAAAGAGGCCCGAAAATCCGTGGTCTGGGCGATCTGGCTGATCGGCCTGTTCTACGTCTTCACCCTGGTTCTCGGCTACGGTGCCGGCTACCTGATCGGCCCTGACACCATCAAGGCTGCGCCCGGCGGTGTCAACTCCGCAGCTCCGCTGCTCGCCATGCAGCTCGGCGGGCCTCTGCTGATGGGCTTCATCTCGGCGGTGGCGTTCGCGACGATCCTGGCGGTGGTGGCCGGCCTGGCGATCACTGCGGCGGCCTCGTTCGCGCACGACATCTACTCCAACGTGCTCAAGAAGGGGCAGCACGTCCCGCCCGAGACAGAAGTCAAGATCGGTCGCAACACAGTCGTGGTGATTGGTGTGCTCGCAATCTTGGGCGGCATCGGCGCACAGGGGCAGAACGTGGCGTTCCTCGTCGCGCTCGCCTTCGCCGTGGCGGCCAGCGCCAACCTGCCGACGATCGTGTTCTCGCTCTTCTGGAAGGGCTTCACCACCCGAGGCGCGGTCTGGAGCATGTACGGCGGTCTCATCGTCACGCTGCTGCTGATCATCTTCTCTCCGGTGATGAGCGGAACGTCCACGTCGATGCTGGGAGACGGCGTGAACTTCGCCTGGTTCCCGCTTGAGAACCCAGGCATCATCTCGATCCCAGCGGGCTTCTTCCTCGGCTGGCTCGGATCCGTCATCCCGGCCAAAGAGAAAGAAGATCCCAAGCTCGAGGCCGAGATGGACGTGCGATCCCTCACCGGCTTCGGTGCTGAGGGCGCGGTCGAACACTGATCGCAGACGCGTGATCGCATGATCGCGTGAGACAGCAGGGGCGCAGCAGCCGTGCAAGACGGGTGTTGCGCCCCTGCTGCGTGCCTGCCGGGTTCGGTGAGTGCAGGCGAGAGCCGGTTCTCGACCCTTTCGGCCGTTCGCATGACTCAGTGGGAGAGGCGACGGCGTCGATCGACCCGACGCCAGACGAAGAATCCCGTCAGGGTGAATACTCCATAGAAGATGTACATCACTGCGGTCGCATAGTATCCGGCGCTCAGCAGCAGGGGCACCCCGACGACGTCGACCGCCACCCAGATCAGCCAGAACTCGACCCAGCGGCGAGCCATCCCGTAGGTCGCCAGCAGAGACCCGACGAACGTCCAGGCATCGGCCCACACCGGCTCATACGACCCAAGCAGCCGGAACAGCGGAGTCAGTGCGATCGTGCCCACCACCATCAGGGTCACCAAGACGGCGCGCTGACGTGCGGTGGCCCATACCGGCGACACCCCGGCCTCGCCGTGGGGCTTTGTGCTGTGCTCGGCGTCGGCTCCTGTCGGCGTGCCAACGCGCAGTCGGTCGGTCGACACTGCCTGTCCGACCAGACTCGCCGCCTCCGCAGCGCTGGTCCCGCTGGGCCGGGTCTCCGCATTCACCGAGGCCGGTCTGCGCTGGCGTGAGCTCTGATGCCACTGCCGCCAGCCCCAGATCGAGACGGCGATGAACATGATCTGCCGTCCGGCCTGCCCCAGCAGGGTCGCTGCCTCACCATGCGACAGAATCGCGCCCAGAAAGACCGAGAAGAGCAGAGCATTGCCGATGATGCCCACCGGCCATGCCCACACTCTGCGACGCATGCCTCCGAGGGCGCTGGCCAGACCGAACACGTTGCCCACGACCTCGCGCAGCACCAGGGGTTTGAGGTCGCCCAGTGGAATCGTCGCGTTGTAGAGCCAAGAGATGCTGTCGATGAGAGACACTGTCGCCTTTCCGAGCCGAATGCCGAGCGCCATGCTACACCGGGCGGCTCGCGGCAGATCGACTGCTACCGTGAGTTCCATGTTCGCTCATTCCGCTGGCTGTGGCCGCTATGCGCCGAGTCCCAGCGGAGACCTGCACATCGGCAACCTGCGCACCGCCGTGCTCGCGTGGCTCTTCGCGCGCTCGACCGGCCGCCGTTTCATGCTGCGCGTCGAAGACCTCGACCGTCAGCGCTCGCGTGACCCTCAGCCGCAGATCGACGATCTCGGCCGCCTCGGCCTGGACTGGGACGGGCCGATCTCAGTGCAGTCCGAACACCTCGATCGGTTCGATGCGGCGCTCGACGACCTGCGGCGGCGCGGGCTGGTCTACGAGTGCTTCTGCACCCGTCGTGAGATCGCCGACGCCGTGCGGGCACCGCATGGCATCCCCGGTCAGTACCCGGGAACCTGCCGAGAGCTCAGTGAGGCCGAACGCATCCGTCGGTGTCGAGACCGGCCGCCTGCGCTGCGTCTGCGTGCCGACACCGATGTCGCGAGCGTGCACGACCTGCTGCACGGTGACGTCACCGGAGCGGTCGACGATTTCGTGCTGCGTCGCGCCGACGGAGCCTACGCCTACAATTTCGCGGTGGTCGTCGACGATGGATGGTCGGGTGTCGACCAAGTGGTGCGCGGCGACGACCTGCTGTCCTCGGCACCGAGACAGGCGATGCTGGCGAGGATGCTGGGGCAGCGCCCGCCCGAATACGCGCATGTGCCGCTGGTCGTCAATGCCGCAGGGCAGCGACTGGCCAAGCGGGACGGCGCGGTCACCCTCCGTCGGCTGGAGGCGGCCGGTCACACGAGCGGTGAGGTACTCCGCTGGATCGCAGTCTCTCTTGGCACGGCGGTCGATGTCGGCGAGAGGGAAGCCGCGATCAGACGAGAGTCCCCAGACCAGAAGCCCGCGGCTCTGCTGCGACGCATGCTCGAGACTTTCGACCCGGTCGCACTGCCTCTGCAGCCGTGGACGTTCGTCAGCCCCGACGCAGCGTGACCGCGTGGCAAGATGGAGGCGCAAGCACCGCATCCGTCTGCGAACAGGAGAGCACGTGTCAGAACAGAGCCATGAGCCCATCGACCTCGAGGCGGCCCTCGGTCTGCCACAGACGACGATCAGCGCGCTGATCGTCGCGGTTCGAGCCCAGCAGCCACGGGCGCTCGCCGAGCTCGGCGAGCTGGTGGCCTTTCCCTCGGTCGCCGACCCGGCGCAGTTCGACTGGCAGCACTCACGTGATGCGGCACAGTGGCTGCTCGCCCGGCTGCGCGAGGCGGGCATCGACGACGCACACACCGTCGACACCGTCGACGGCAGCCAGACCGTCGTCGGGCACGCCCCAGCACCGGCCGGAGCGCCGACGGTGCTGCTCTACGGACACTACGATGTGCAGCCGCCGCTTGACGAGGGGCTGTGGCAGACACCGCCCTTCGTACTCACCGAACGCGACGACGGACGACTCTACGGGCGTGGCGCGGCCGACTGCAAAGGCAACCTGGTTGCACATCTGGCCGTGCTCCGTGCGCTGCGAGAGCAGTTCGCTGGGCTGCCCATCGGTGTGCGGGTGATCTTCGAGGGCTCGGAGGAACAAGGCGGCAGCGGACTCGCCGACTACCTGAACCAGCACCCCGAAGACTTCGCCGCAGACGTGATGATCATCCTCGATTCGGGCAACGCAGCAACCGGTGAGCCGACGCTGACGGTGTCGCTGCGCGGAGTCGCCGACCTCACAGTGAGCGTCGACACCTTCCCGGTCGCTCTGCATTCCGGGCAGTTCGGCGGTGCTGCGCCAGATGCGCTGCAGGCGCTGATACGCATGCTCGACTCACTGCGAGACGAGCACGGAGACCTCACCGTCGAAGGCATCGACGCGACACAGCACTGGAACGGCGTCGCCTACCCCGAACAGCGATTTCGCGCAGACGCCGGGCTCGAGCCCGGTGTCGACGTGATCGGCTCGGGCAGTGTCGCCGACCAGCTCTGGGCCCGCCCGACAGTGACGGTGCTCGGTGTCGATGCGCCCTCGGTCGTCGGCTCGACGGCCGCGGTGCAGGGTCACGCGGCTGCCCGTCTGAACCTGCGCGTGCCGCCGGGCATGTCGGCGTCAGCGGCGCAGGACGCACTGGCCGCGCACCTCTACGCGGTCGCGCCGTGGGGTGTGCAGGTGAACGTGACCTCAGGCGGAACAGGCGAGGGCTTCGCGGCAGACACGACGACGCCCGCCTATGGCATGCTCGGAGCCGCGCTCAGCCGAGCCTTCGAGCGCGACGTGGTCTTCGCCGGCAGCGGCGGTGCGATCCCGCTGACCAACGAGCTCAGCGAACGCTTTCCCGAGGCCGAGATCGCGCTGTTCGGCGTCGAGGATCCGGCGGCCGCGATTCATGCACCGAACGAGAGCGTCGCCCCCAGCGAGATCGAAGGGGTGTCGATCGCCGAGGCGCTCTTTCTCGCAGGTCTCGCGTCGCGACCTGTCGCCGCCGCCTGAGCCGTCGCTCGTCGCCTGCGGGTAGTAGCCCGGTCACGGGTCTGCGCGCGCTCGTCCCGCTGCCCGATAGACTGAGCCGGTGCGCGCCTGCAGCAGGCGTGGGGAAGGATCGCTGTGGCCACTCCGGAGGACTCACTCTGGCTGAACAACACCGTCACGATCGCCGCCGGGCAGTTCGGCCCGACGACCGACAAACAGGAGAACCTGCGGCAGATCACGATGTATGTGCAGGAGGCCGCCGACCGTGACGCCTCACTGATCGTCTTTCCCGAGTACGCCTCGTACTTCAACGGGCGTCTGGGAGCAGACTACGTCGCCAACGCAGAATCGCTCGACGGACCCTTTGTCACGACTCTGGGGCGCCTTGCTCGCGAACATCGAATGCACATCGTGGCGGGACTCGTCGCCGAGAGCGAGGTCGCCGACAAGTTCTCGAACACCGTCGTGGCCGTCGGCCCAGACGGAGACATCGAGTGTTCGTACAGCAAGGTGCACCTGTTCGACGCGTTCGGGCACAGAGAGTCCGACTGGGTGGTGCGCGGTTCGCTGGAGGGCAGCGCTCCGGTGTTCGAAGTCGACGGCGTCTCAGTGGGGCTGCAGACCTGTTATGACCTGCGGTTCCCGGAGCTGACTCGACGCATCGTCGATGCCGGCGTCGAACTGGTGGCGATTCCCTCGCAGTGGGTGGGCGGCCCGCTGAAAGAGCATCACTGGAACACGCTGGTGCAGGCCCGTGCCATCGAGAACACCGTCTATGTGCTGGCAGCAGGGCAGTCGATCCCACACGGCATCGGTCGCTCGCTGATCGTCGATCCCATGGGCGTCGTGCTTTCGGCCACCGGCGCGGAGAGCGCCTTTCTCAGCACCGAGATCAGTCTGGAGCGCATCGCCCAGGTGCGTGCGAACAATCCCGCACTGCAGATGCGCCGCCTCGACGTCGTCGTTCCAGACGACGGCTCAGCCGCGCAGTCGCTCTAGGCGCTCGGCGGCATCCTGCAGCACGGCATCCCGCTTGCTGAATGCGAACCGCAGATACGGGCGGTACAGCTCCGCATTCTCGGGCGCTGCGAAGGCAGTGAGCGGAATTGCGACGACCCCGCAGCGTTCGGGCATGACACGCGCCAGTTCGGTCGCATCGTCGAATCCCAAGGGGCTCCCGTCGGCGACGCAGAAGTACGAAGCGGCGGCGGGGCTGCTGTCGAACCCAGCTGCGACGAGCCCGCCATGCAGGATGTCGCGGCCGTGCTGCAGCCCGCATCGTATCTGCTCGTAGTCGCTGTCGGGCAGCCGCAGGCCGGTCGCGACAGCAGGCTGGAACGGTGCGCCGGTGGTGAACGTCAGGAACTGTTTCACCGTCTGCACCGCTTGGCGCAGATGAGCAGGAGCGGTCAGCCAGCCGATCTTCCACCCAGTCACTGAGAACGTCTTGCCAGCAGAGGAGACCGTGATCGAACGGTCGGAGGCTCCTGGAATCTGCGCGATGCTGGTGTGCCGGGCATCGTCGAAGACCAGGTGTTCGTAGACCTCGTCGGTGACGATCAAAGCGTCGAAGCGCTCGGCCAGCTCGACGATGCGGGTCAGCGCGGCACGACCGATCACGGTGCCGGTCGGGTTGTGGGGGTTGTTCAACAGGATGACGCGGGTGCGTTCGGAGAACGCCTGCTCGAGTCGGTCGAGGTCGAGATCGAATGTGGGCGGCGTCAGGGGCACGCGCACTTGACGCGCGCCGGCCATGGCGATGAGAGCGGTGTATGCGTCGTAGCAGGGCTCGAGCGTGATGACCTCGTCACCGGGGCCGGTCAGTGCGAGCAGCGTCGCTGCCAGCGCCTCGGTGGCGCCTGTGGTGATCAGCACCTCGCTGTCGGGGTCGACGTCGAGACCGTAGAAGCGTTGTTGATGCTCGGCGACGGCGAGACGAAGGTCGGCGAGGCCTGGGCCCGGCGCGTACTGGTTCACGCCGTCGGCGATCGCCTGCCGGGCCACGTCGAGCACGATCTGCGGGCCAGAAGCATCGGGGAAGCCCTGACCGAGGTTGACGGAGCCGGTCTCGATTGCGAGATTGGTCATCTCTGCGAAGACCGTCGGAGCCGGTTGGCCTTTGTCATTCAGCAGACCGACCGCTGCCGCAACGTGTCGCCAGGGCTGTGTGCGCTCCTCGTGCGGGGCGCAATCCTCGTGTGAAGTCATGGCCATAACTCTAGACTCGGTCGCAACAGGATTTTGCTCAGCTTTGACACAGGCGCTTCATAACATGCAGGTGCACGGTGGGTATGTACGAGAGGAACGATTCTTATGACTCCGGAAGATCAGGACGCTCGGTCGCCTCAGGCCGAGCCCGCACGCCAAGAGGCCGCAGCGTCGCAGCAGGTTCCCCCTCGCCAGCCGTTCCACGAGCAGCCGACCACTCCGCTGCCCCCGGTCTATGCTGCGCCGCCGACTTCTGCACCGGTCTTCGCACCGGGGCAGTCGGACTCTGCCGGCGCACCGGCGCAGCCGACGGCTCAGACGCCGCAATACCCAGAGCAGCAGACGCAGCGGTTTCCGACCGAAGCGTACCCGACCCAGCCGCTGAACGATCCGAGCGCGTCTGCCGGTGGCGGCTTCGGCGGCGGAGACGGTCTCAGCGGCGGCTCTGCCGACGGTACAGGCGACCAACCCGGCACCGCGAAGCGCAGCGGCGGTTCGATCGCCAAAGTGGTCGGCATCGCGGCGCTCGTCTCGGCGCTGGTCGGCGGCGGCGCAGGTGCCGCCATCGGCTGGCAGGTCTCGAATCATGGTGAGCCTTCGGTGAGCGCCAGCTCGGGCAGCTCGAACGTCACGATCAACAACCCGCAGAGTGTGACACAGATCACCGCCGCGGCTGCGAAGGCGAGCCCCTCGGTGGTCACGATCTCGGCCACCACCGGCAGCGAGTCCGGCACCGGCTCGGGGGTCGTGCTCGACAACTCCGGCCACATCGTGACGAACACGCACGTGGTCACCCTCGACGGCGCGTCGTCGAAGGCGCAGCTCAGCGTCACACTGAGCGACGGCAGCATCTACGAGGCGTCAGTCGTGGGGCTCGATCCGACCACTGACCTCGCCGTCATCCAGATCAAGAACCCGCCGGCACTGACCCCGATCACCATCGCCGACTCGGCCAAGCTCAACGTCGGCGACACGGCGGTGGCCATCGGCGCCCCGCAGGGGCTGCAGAACACCGTCACCAGCGGCATCGTCTCGGCGCTCAATCGTGCGATCTCGCTGAGCTCGTCGGCCGCTCAGGACGGAAACGAGGGCGAAGACGGCAGCACCGATCAGGGAAACGGCTTCGACTTCTGGAACAACTTCGGCTCAGGCGGCGGCAGTCAGCAACAGCAGCCTCGCTCGCAGAGCGGCAGCTCGTCGGCGGCAGACAACTCGATCTATCTGTCCGTGATCCAGACCGATGCGGCGATCAACCCCGGCAACTCGGGCGGGCCGCTGGTGAACGATGCCGGCGAGCTGATCGGGCTCAACGTGGCGATCGCCACCGCCACGAGTTCGTCCGGGCAGTCGAGCTCGTCAGGCAGCATCGGCCTGGGGTTCGCGATTCCGGCCAACGTCGTCAAGCGTGTGACCGGCGAGCTCATGGCGAGCGGCAAGGCAGAGCACGGGCAGCTGGGCGCGACGGTCAGCAGCGCCACGGCCCAGGACGGCGCCACCGGCGCTCTGATCAAGGATGTGACCAGTGGAGGGCCTGCAGATCAGGCCGGTCTGCGTGCGGGCGACATCATCACCAAGGTCGACGACGTGCGCATCACAAGTTCGTCGCACCTCATCGGCACTGTGCGTCAGAACGGTCCCGGCACTAAGATCACGGTTGAGTACGTGCGCAACGGCCAGACGCAGAGCACCGAGATCACCCTTGAGGCTTCGGCGCAATGACGAAGTCCGGCCGAGGCGAGCACGGCTCGGACGGAAGGAACCGATCATGACGTCGATCACGGATCACTCTGCAGACGACGATCCGCTGCGCGAGCTCGAGCGTGAGTTCGACTCGGGCAGCGTCGCCGTGCTCGAGCGTGAGATGCAGGAGCTCGAAGAAGACGGCGACCACGATCGCTTCGCACACTATGTGCAGAAAGAGAAGATCATGGAGTCGGCCGTCAACGGCACTCCGGTGCGTGCGCTGTGCGGCAAGATCTGGACGCCCGGGCGCGACCCGAGCAAGTTTCCGGTCTGCCCTGAGTGCAAAGAGATCTACGAGCGCATGCGCGACGAGTGACCGCTGACCTCTGTCGCGTCAGCGGTCGCTCGTAGAGCCCGGCTGCTCGAAAAGGCTGGCTACTCGAAAAGGCTGGGGATGGCCGGGTCGCCCTTCGAGAGACGGCGACCGTTGGCCGGCAGCTCCTGCAGCACCTCTTGGTGGTGTTCGCGCGCAGCGCGTGTGCCGTTCACCCCGACGTACGCCTGATTGGCCTCGCCCTTCGTGATCAGCGGCACCAGCAGCGAACGGTCGTTCGCGTCGCGGGCCGCAGACTTCTCGACCGCGATGATCTCGGCTGTTGCGCGCCCTCGCGCGTTGATCCGACGTGCGGCATCCTTGCGCCCGCCTTGGTGCGCCTTGCCGGCACTGGTCTTCTGCACCGGTGTCCAGGAGCCGTCGGCGTTCTGTCGGCTGGTCAGTTTGTAGACCATGCCTGCCGTGGGATGCCCTGAACCGGTCAGCACCGACGTGCCCACGCCGTAGCTGTCGACCGGACACGCCTGCAGCGCGGCGAGCGCGTATTCGTCAAGATCGTTCGTGACGGTGATCTTCGTCTCGGTGGCGCCGAGGCTGTCGAGCTGCTGACGAACCGCGGCGACCGTGCTGGAGAGGTCTCCGGAGTCGATGCGCACCCCGCCGAGCTTCGGCCCGGCGACGCGCACCGCGGTCTCGACACCCTGTGTGATGTCGTAGGTGTCGACGAGCAGCGTCGTATCGACGCCCATCGCTTCGATCTGCGCACGGAACGCCGCCTCCTCGCTGTCGTGCAGCAGCGTCCAGGCGTGGGCAGCGGTGCCCATCGTGGGGATGCCCCAGCGGCGTCCCGCCTCGAGGTTGGAGCTGGCCGCGAAACCGGCGATGTAGGCGGCACGAGTGCCAGCGACGGCCGCGATCTCGTTCATGCGTCGCGAGCCCATCTCAGCGAGTGGGCGCCCGTGGGCTGCGGTGAACATGCGGCTGGCGGCGCTCGCGACGGCGGAGTCGTAGTTGTATACGCTCAGCGCCAGAGTCTCGAGCACGACGCCGTGAGCGAAGTCGGTCTCGAAGGTCAGCAGGGGAGAGTGGTTGAAGTAGAGCTCGCCCTCGCGATAGCCGAAGGCGTTGCCGTCGAAACGGTAGTCGGCCAGCCAGTCGACGGTATCGGGGCGCACCACTTTGCCGTCGCGCAGAAAGCGCAGCTGTTCGTCGGTGAAGCGGAAGTCACGCACCGCTTCGAGCAGGCGACCGGTGCCGGCGACCACGCCGTATCGTCGCCCGTTCGGCAGGCGGCGCGCGAAGAGCTCGAACAGACTCGGGACGTCTGCGGTGCCGTCGTGCAGGGCTGCGTCGAGCATGGTGAGCTCGTAACGGTCGGTGAGCAGAGCGGTCGATGCCGCCGTGGTGATGGAAGACACGTTCGTGGTGCGCATGAAGTCACTCTACACGCAAGTGCACCTGTTCAGACATGTATTTTGGAGAGCGTTCTCGTCGTGCCAGGACATCGGCCCGTGAGACAATTGGCCGCATGGGCCAGTCATTGATTCTCGCCAGTCACAACGCGCACAAGCTCACAGAGTTTCGCCGCATCGTCGCTCAGGCACTGCCTGGCGCCGAAGTCGAGTCGTACGAGGGGCCTGAACCCGTCGAGAGCGGGGTCACCTTCGAAGAGAACGCGCTGATCAAAGCCCGGGCCGCCGCCCGTCACGACGGGAGACCCACGTTCGCCGACGACAGCGGCATCGCCGTCGACGTGCTGGGCGGGTCACCCGGCATTTTCTCCGCGCGCTGGGGAGGAGCACAGGCCGGCGACGAGTTCAACCGTCGACTCCTGCTGCAGCAGCTCGCCGACGTTCCCGACGAGCATCGTGCAGCCGAGTTCGTCTGCGCCATCGCGCTGGTGATTCCCTCAGAGGCAGGGCTGCCCCAGCGGGAGCACACCGTCATCGGGCGCTGGCTGGGCAGTCTGCTGCGTGACGAGCGCGGCGACGGCGGCTTCGGCTACGATCCGATCTTCCTGCCGCGCGGCGAGCACCGCTCGTCGGCAGAGCTCAGCGCCGACGAGAAGAACTCGCTCTCGCATCGCGCCCGCGCCTTTCGGGCGCTGGTGCCGATTCTGCGTGACGAGTTCGGAGCCTGAACCCGAAGGTTCAGCTCACTGCTGGAGTGCTCGTTGCGAACAGCTGCTCGCGCACCGCACGGCGCAGCACCTTGCCGAGCATCGAGGTCGGCAGAGACTCGACCACGACGAACGCGCGCGGCACCTTGTACCGCGCCAGCGTCCGTCGGCAGTGCTCGACCAGTGTCTCGCGGTCGAGGGCGGCTCCGTCGCGCAGCACCAGCGCTGCGGTGACCCGTTCGTTGCCGCTCTCAAGTCGCTCCCCGACGACAGCGGCGGCACGAACGTCGTGATGGGTGCACAGCACCGCCTCGACCTCTGAAGGCGAAACGTTGAAGCCGCCGGTCACGATGAGCTCTTTGCTGCGGTCGACGATGCTGAGGTAGCCGTCTTCGGCCTGCACCACGATGTCGCCGGTACGCAGCCACTCGCCGTCGATCAGTGTCTCTGCGGTGAGCTCCGGGCGCTGCCAGTAGCCGGCGAAGACCTGCGGGCCGCGTACCAGCAGCTCGCCCTCGCTGCCCGGCGCAGCATCCGCGTGCGGGTCGTCAATCTCGGCGATGCGGATGTCGGTGCTCGGAAACGGCACGCCCACGGTGCCCGGGCGGCGGCTCGGACCGATCGGATTGCCTGCGATGATCGGAGACGCCTCGGTCATGCCGTAGCCCTCGACGAGCAGCCCGCCGCTGAGACGCTCCCAGCGGTCGACCAGATCGGCGTGCAGCGTCATGGCGCCGCTGATCGAGAATCGCACCGAGTGCAGATCGACGCGACCGGCTTCGGCCGCCGAGCAGAGGCGATCGTAGATCGGCGGCACGGCCGGCAGAAAAGTGATGGGCCGTCGACGCTGTGCGGCGATCAGCAAGTCGAGGTCGAACTTTGGCTGCAGCGCCAGCGTCGCGCCCATGGCGATGCCGTAGGCGAGGCAGAGGGTGAGCCCGTAGGCGTGGAAGAAGGGGAGCACGCAGGCGAAGACCTCTTGGCCGCGCCGCAGGCCCGACACCCATGCCTCGCCCATCAGCTCGTTCGAACGCAGATTGCGGTGGGTCAGCATGGCCGCCTTCGGACGGCCTGTGGTGCCAGAGGTGTACTGCAGGGCGGCGAGATCGCCGAGTGTCGGCATCGGCCAGTCGGCAGGGATCGGCGCGGTGAGCTCGGTGAGGTCGTGAAAGCTCAGCACGGCCGCCTCACCCGGAGATGACAGGGCGGCGCGCATCGTGCGCGCCCGGCCGATCGGCAGGCGCAGCGCGAGGCGGGAGCGCAGCGGCAGCGCCTCGATGAGGTTGACCGCGATCAGGTGTTCGGGGCGACGGTCGGCCGGGAAGCCGGCGACGAGGTCGGCGACGGAATCCCACACGATCGCCACTCGGGCGCCGTGGTCGGCGAACTGTGCGCCGAGCTCGGCGGCGGTGTACTGCGGGTTGTGCTCGACCACGACCGCACCGATGCGCAGTACGGCATAGAACGCGACGACGTGCTGCGGGCAGTTCGGCATCACAAGGGCCACGCGGTCTCCGCGCTCCACGCCGAGGTCGAGCAGGGCCTGTGCGAGCCCATGCACCTGGGCGCCGAGGTCGGCATAGGTGAGCGTGCCGCCGAGGAAGTCTGTGGCGACTCGTTGGGAATACGTCGTGACGCTGCGCTCGAAGGCGTGCGAGAGCGTGTCATAGCGCTCGGGAATGTCAGCGGGGACGCCCTCAGCGTAGGAATCGATCCACGGGCGAGATGTCATGGTCACGGATACCTCCAGATGTGCGTGTCGAAGAGGCGGGGACTGGGCCGTCTCCGCTGACGTCGACCTGCTTTCAGAGTATCGGGGCACAACTTGTGAGATTCCTGTCTTTGCACAGAAACGCCGGTCTGTGTTCGGAGATTACCTCCAAAGTCGTCGTGTGAGGAGCCTTCGGCGAATCAGAGTCGGAAGATCGCAACGACCGCGCCGACGAGCAGCGGCAGCGCGAGCAGCCCGAGCATCGTGACGTTGAGCGCCAGGCTGTCGCGCAGCACGGCGATGAACTCACGGATCGTGGCGCTGGGGCGATAGTAGCGAGCCGTGTGGCCGCCGACCGCCTGCCCGGGGATGCCCAGACGGCGCAGCAGCATTGCGGCACGAAACGCATGGTAGTCGCTGGTGGTCGCCACGATGGGGCCGCGTACGTCGCGTGCCTGCAGCAGGTCTTGGGAGAACCGCAGGTTCTGCTCTGTGGTGCGAGAACGGTCTTCGATCGCGATCTGATCATCAGGCACGCCGAGCGCCCGCAGTCGCTCAGCCATGGCATCCGCCTCGCTGCGTGGCTCGTCAGGCCCCTGCCCGCCCGACGCCACCATCAGCGGGGCCCGCCCATCGTGCTTCAGGCAGCGCTCGCGCACCCGGAGGCCGGCACGGATGCGCTGTTCGATCAGGGGAGTGACCTCGCCGTCGCGCAGGCCGGCGCCTAAGACGACCACCGCGGCCGCACGCTCGGAACGATGCCACGCCACGGAGGCGTAGACCAGCGAGTAGAGCAGATAGGCGGTGAATGCGAAGGCCACGTAGCCGATCGGCGGCAGCAGCAGAATCAGCCAGATCATCGTCCACTGGCTCTGAGCCAGAACGGCAGCGACGCAGACTGCGATGTATGCCAGCATCGCGAGGCCGGTCGCCAGCGACAGCAGATTGGCGAGTGTGCGCTGCTCGCGTCGCAGCATGGTGAGACCGTTGACGATGAGGTAGACGGTCAGCACCAGCACCATCAGCAGCATCGCTCCCAGCAGAGAGAGCATGACCCAGCCGAGAATCGGAGAGCCGCTGTCGCTCTCGCCTTCGGGGCGCACCAGAGAGATTGCGGCGGGCACGGTCATCGCGAGAGCCGCGAGCCAGAGCACCCCGGTGCGCAGCATCCGCGCATCGCGCACGAAGCAGAACACGCCACTGGCAGCGAGCACGATGGGAACGATCATGATGAGCCTCTCTGCGGAACGCCCTTCAGCGTATGGTCTGGGGGCACACGGACGGATCGTTCTCAAGGATGAGACGCAGAGATCAGTCTGCAGGCCGATGTGCTGCTGAGCGCGACGGCGGATTCTGGAACCATGCAAGATACGAATTCGCAACCAGCCGGCGACGCGCGGCTGACCGCACTGAACCTGGTGAAGATCTATCACGACCCCGAGCACCCGGAGACACAGACCCCAGCACTCAACGGTGTGTCTCTGGTCGTGCGACCAGGGGAGTCTCTGGCGATCATGGGGGCCTCGGGGTCGGGCAAGACGACTCTGCTGCATGTGCTCGCCGGCATTCTGACGCCGGACAGCGGGCAGGTGCTGCTGCATCTGCCGCAGACCGACGCATCGATCGAGGTCAGCGGACTGAACGAGCGAGACCGCACACGGCTGCGACGCGAGCGCTTCGGCTTCGTCTTTCAGCAGGGGCTGCTGCTGCCCGAGCTCACTGCAGTCGAGAACGTGGCGATGCCGCTGATGCTTGACGGGGTCGGCCGCCGCGAGGCTGAGTCGCTCGCAGCCCAGTGGCTCGTCTACCTCGGCCTCGCCGGCATGGAGCAGCGGCGCATCGGGCAGCTCAGCGGCGGCCAGGCCCAGCGCGTCGCCATCGCCCGTGCACAGGTCACCGGTGCGGCCGTGATCTTCGCGGACGAGCCTACCGGCGCGCTCGACTCAGAGACCTCGGCCGAGGTGCTCGCCGCATTGCTCGACTCGACAGTGGCACAGGGGCGCACACTCGTCATGGTGACGCACGATGCCACCGTTGCGAGCAGATGCTCGCGCACCGTACACATGCGCGACGGTCGGCTGGTCAGCGAGCAGGTGGCGTCATGAGCGGGACAGGCGTCGCACCGGCCCCGGCCTCTCCGCTGCCTGCGCGCCGTCGTCGCGCCCGACTCTTCACCATCTGCTGGGTGCTGTGCCGGCCTGCTCGCAGCGACTGGGCCTCGCTGCTGCTGCCGGCGGTCGCGTTCGCAGTGACCACGGCGCTGGGGCTGACCGTGCTGGGCGGCACGCTGATGTTCTGGAACTGGCAGACCGAGATCGCGCCGGTGTATCAGATGCTCAGTCTGCTGGCCGTGGTGCTGCTCGCCGTGCCCTTAGTGAGCCTGGGCGCTGCGGCCGCACGTCTCTCGGCTCGGCGACGCGACGAGCGGCTCTCATCGCTGCGACTGATCGGGGCGCCTGGCTCGACCGTCACGCTGCTGACCGTGCTGGAGTCGACAGTGATCGCCATGGTGGGCGCACTGGCGGGCTGCGTGCTCTCGACGGCGTGGCTGCCTCTGGTGGGGCTGCTGCGCTTCGGCGGTGCGCCCATCGGGGCCGCCTCGCTGTGGGTCGGGCCCGGACGGCTGGTGATCGCAGTCGGCGTCGTGGGCGCGATCGCGGCGATCAGTGCTGTGGTCGGCCTGCGTCGAGTGATCATCTCACCGCTTGGCGTGCGGATGCGACAGACCGCTCCGAGAATGCGCACCCGTCGGCTGGTGATCAGCCTGATCGTGCTGGCCGCCGCCGCGCTGGCCGCAAAGCTGGCCGGTGCGGCGACGAGCGTCGCGATCGTCGTCGCCGTGGCGCTCGGCTCGTTGATGATCGGGCTCATGATCCTCAACCTGCTCGGCCCGTGGCTGCTGTCGGCCACCGCTCGACGCAGTGTGCGGCGCGCTACGACGGCCGACCGGCTGATCGCGGCGCGAGACACCCTGGAGTCTCCGGTGGCGGCCTGGCGGCAGGTAGGTGGTCTTGCGTCGATCACGTTCGTGGCGGTCATCGCCGGTGCGGGGCTGGCGATGGCAGGTGCTGCCAGCGCCGATGCCGGTGCAGAGGATGCCATGCTCATCACCGACATGCGCACCGGCGTGCTGCTGACGCTCGCGATCGCCTTCATGATGGTGGCCTGCTCGGTCGGTGTGAACCAGGCGGCTGCCGTGCTGGACCGCCGTGACCTGTACCAGGCGATGTCTGCGATGGGCATGGATCAGTCGACGATGGAGGCTGCCCGCCACCGCGCGGTGTTCTCTCCGCTGACGACCGTGGTGGTGGTCTCAGCCCTCTGTGCTGTCGTGGTCGCGGGGCCGATCGTCGGCGTCGGCCTGTTCCTGCAGCCTTTGGCGGTGCTCACCGTCGCACTGACCTTCGGGCTTGGGTTTGCGATCGTGTGGCTCGCGCTCGCGGCCACCCGGCCGCTGCTGCGGCAGGTGCTCGTTCGCGAATAGAGGTGCGTCAGCTGCGCCAGAGTGTGCCAGCGGGCTCTGATGTCATGAGTGCGGAAGGCGGGACTTGAACCCGCACGCTCGAAAGCACAGGAACCTAAATCCTGCGTGTCTGCCAATTTCACCACTCCCGCGATGCAGCGGTTTCGGGCCGCTGAGACGAGGTGATTCTAGCAAAGCATCGTGGCCGCTGCCGCTGGGAGCACCGGACGTCTGGAGGTATTGACTGCCTGGTCAGCGTACTATCGAGAGCAGGTCAGCCTGCCGCCGATCGGCCGGCAGAGATGGGGTCACAGATGGTGTCGCGCAGAATCTACGCAGATCGAACCGAGCAGTCGTTCGAGAGCGCCGAGGAACGTCGAGCTCAGGGCAAGGCGTATCGAAAAGAACTGCCGATCGAAGAGCTGGGGCGGTACGTTCGCAGCGATCGAGACCCCGTCGCCATTCTGAAGAAGCAGGACGAAACGCGACTGCCCGATCTGGTGCCGCTTCGACATGAGCGCATGTCGGCATCCCCGTTCACCTTCTATCGCGGTTCGGCGCGTCTGATGGCCTTCGACCTGGCCCAGCAGCCGAACACCGGTCAGCAGGTGGTGGCCTGCGGTGATGCGCACATCAGCAACTTCGGCTTCTTCGCGTCGCCCGAGCGACGTCTCGTCTTCGATCTCAACGACTTCGACGAGGCCGCGCCAGGCCCGTGGGAGTGGGATGTGCGGCGCATGGTGGCGAGCGTGGTGCTCGGCGCGAAGGATGCCAACTACAGCGACGAAGACGTGCAGCATCTTGCCCAGCAGACTGCGCATGCCTATCGCATCGCCATTCGCGGTCTCTCTCAGCAGTCGGCGCTGGAGCGCTACTACCAGTCGATCGACGAACAGCTGATCGTCGACCGTCTCGATGCCTCGTCGCTGCCCGCCTTTCAGAAGGTGGCTGCGAAGGCACGGCGGCGCACCTCGGTGCAGGCTGTGACCAAGATGACCGAGCTCGACGAGAACGGTCGACTGCAGTTTCGAGAGGATGCGCCGGTGCTCACGCACCTCATCGATGCGCCTGCCCGCGATCTGCGCAAGCTCTATCGGGAGTATCTAGCCTCGGCCTCTCCCGACATCCGACTGCTGCTCGAGAAGTATCGACTCATCGACGGGGCCAGGCGCGTGGTCGGCGTCGGCAGCGTTGGCACTCGCTGCTACGTCGTGCTGCTGCAGGACGCCGTGGGCCAGCCGCTCGTGCTGCAGATCAAAGAGGCGGTCACCTCGGTCGTCACGGAGTTCAACAAGCCGAACGCGTCGACTCCCGACACGCTGCAGCGCCGAGAGCACAACGGCAAGCGCGTCGTCGACCATCAGCGCATCCTGCAGGCGGTGTCCGATCCGTTCCTCGGTTGGGGATCGGCAGGCGGGCATGACTTCTATATTCGTCAGTTCCGCGACATGAAAGGGTCGATCGACCTGTCGAAGCTCAACGCCCGCGGATTCGAAGAGTACGTCACAGGCTGTGGTCTGCTGCTGGCCCGCGCGCACTCGCAGAGCCCGGCCCTGCACTGGATCGCCGGATTCCTGACGAAGGGCGCCAAATTTGACAAAGCGATGACTCGATGGTCGATGGCGTACGCCGAGCAGGTGGACGAGGACTACAAGCGGTTCGTGGCCTGAGCATTGCCTGAGCAAGCCGCTCGCAGAGGGGATCAATCGCACAGGAGTGAGTCGACCCCGGTAGAGTAGTGGGGATATGGCTGACCTCGAAATCTCTGAACGCATTGACGCACTCCGTTCCACGTACGGCGACATTCGCCAGGTGGTCGACCCCGAATCGCTGTCCCAGCGCATCGAGGAACTCAATGAGCAGGCTGCTGCGCCTGGGCTCTGGGACGACTCCGAACGCGCCCAGAAGGTGACGAGTCAGCTGTCGCACGCGAAGTCGCAGCTGCACAAAGTCGAGTCGGTCGGCCAGCGCATCGACGATCTGGAGGTCTTGGTCGAGCTCGCCAACGAAGAGAACGACGAGGCTTCGAAGCGCGAGGCGGAGCATGAGCTCGAGCAGCTGCAGAAGTCGGTCGACGACCTCGAGGTGCAGACGCTGCTGAACGGCGAGTACGACGAGCGTGGTGCCGTCGTGACGATTCGCGCCGGTGCCGGGGGTGTGGATGCGGCAGACTTCGCCGAGATGCTGCTGCGGCAGTACACGCGGTGGGCTGAGCATCACGGCCTCAAGCCCACGATTCTCGACACGTCGTATGCCGAAGAGGCGGGCATTAAGTCGGCCACCTTCGAGATCGACGATCCATACCTGTTCGGCAAGCTCTCAGTCGAAGCCGGTACGCACCGGCTGGTGCGTATGAGCCCGTTCAACTCGGCGGGCAAGAGGCAGACCTCGTTCGCCGCCGTCGAGGTGGTGCCTCTCGTCGCACCGACCGAGCACATCGACATTCCCGACGCCGACATCCGCGTCGACGTCTTCCGTTCGTCCGGTCCAGGCGGTCAATCGGTCAACACGACCGACTCGGCTGTGCGCATCACGCACCTGCCCACCGGCATCGTGGTGAGCTGTCAGAACGAGAAGAGCCAGATTCAGAACCGCGCTGCCGCGCTGCGTGTGCTGCAGTCGCGCCTGCTCGAGATCCGTCGACAGGAAGAAGAGGCCACGAAGAAGGGCCTCGCCGGTGACATCAAGGCCAGCTGGGGCGACCAGATGCGCTCCTATGTGCTGGCTCCGTACCAGATGGTCAAAGACCTGCGAACCGGCTATGAGGTGAACAACCCCGACGACGTCTTCGACGGCGATCTCGACGGGTTCATCTCGGCTGGTATCCGCTGGCGCAAGGGAAGTGCACGGCAAGACTCATGATGATCAGTTTCGAGAACGTCTCCAAACGGTACAAGAAAGCCGACCGACCGGCTCTCGAAGACATCACCCTCGACATCGACAAGGGCGATTTCGTCTTCATCGTGGGTGCGAGCGGTTCGGGCAAGTCGACGATGATTCGACTCATTCTGAAAGAGGAAAAAGTCAGCGCCGGCGACATTCACGTGCTTGGCTACGATCTGCGTGCGATCTCGTCGCGGCGAATCCCGTTCTACCGCCGCAACCTCGGCGTCGTCTTCCAGGACTTCCGTCTGCTGCCGAGCAAGACGGCCTACGAGAACATCTCGTTCGCGCTGGAGGTGACCGGCAAATCGGCCGGCTACATCCAAGAGGCCGTGCCAGACGTGCTGCGTCTGGTCGGGCTCGACGACAAAGGCAATGCCATGCCGCACGAGCTCTCCGGTGGCGAGCAGCAGCGTGTCGCGATCGCTCGCGCAGTGGTGACCAAGCCTGCGATTCTGCTGGCGGACGAGCCGACCGGCAACCTCGACCCCGACACCAGCGCAGGCATCATGAGCGTGCTCGAACGCATCAACGCCGGCGGAACGACCGTGCTGATGGCCACCCACGACACGACGATCGTCAACCGCATGCGCCGCCGCGTCATCCAGCTTGAGAACGGGCACCTTGTGCGCGACGAGCGGGACGCAGGCTACCTCGAAGAGAGCCCGGTCGTGGCTGCGGCCCAGGCGTCTGCTGCGGCTCGGGCCGCACATCCAGAGACACCTGCCGCCGAACCGCAGCGCCGACAGCCGGCAGCGCCGACGTTCACCGCCGCATCGCTGCAGAGCGAGACGAAGCCCGCCGCCCGCGGCCAGCAGCCGGCCGACGGAGGCGCCGAAGCATCCTCAGAGCGTGCCCAGCAGCCACCGAAGACTCAGACGAGCAGCCCGGTGCCCGCCCAGTCGCGCAACCCGGTCGAAGAGGTGCGGCAGTTCACGACCGAACGCATCGTCATCGAGACCGAACCCGTACTCGACGGGTCGGCACCCCCGCAGCAGGTCGACCACCTGCCGCCGCGCGTGCGGATGCCTCATCAGCCCACGTCGAACGGCACGACGGCGACTCCGCAAACGGATCGGCCGGCCACGCAGCCGCCGACCGCGCCACGAGCTGCAGAGCCAGCACAGCCTGAGACCGGGCGCCTCGAGCTCGACGCCGAGGAGGACATCCAAGTGATCGCCTACGAATCGCAGCCGCTGACCGAGCGTCTGGGGCTTGTGGGCGGCAGCCAGCCCGCACCGGCACCCGCCGAGCGCGGGGCGCAGCAGGCGAACGATGCGCGATCAGCAGACGGGCGCGTCGGTGACCAGCCCCGCGGCGCGCAGGGCGATGAGAGCGAGGAGCGTCGGTGAACTTCCGTCGAATTCTGGCTGAGACGCGAACCGGACTCAGCCGCAACATGTCGATGGTCGTCTCGATCATCCTTGTCACCTTCATCTCGCTGACCTTCGTCGGCGCGGCCGTGGTGCTGCAGCAGCAGATCAACTCGATGAAGACGTTCTGGTACGACAAGGCTCAGGTGGCGATCTACCTGTGCTCTGACACCTCGTCGGTCGATCGCTGCCCGCAGGGTGCAGTGACCGACGACCAGAAGCAGGCCATCGAGCAGAAGCTCGACTCGCCGCTGTTCTCGGAGTACGTCGACCGACACTACTTCGAAGACCAGCACCAGGCCTATGAGAACTTCAAGCAGCAGTTCTCGGACAACCAGGCGCTGAGCTTCGTCACCGAAGATCAGCTGTGGAGCACGTATTGGGTCAACCTGAAAGATCCCACCCAGTCGCAGGTGATCATCGACGCATTCACGCAGGAGCCCGGCGTCGACCAGGTGCAGGATCAGAAGGCCTATCTCGACCAGATCTTCTCGGTGCTGAACGTCGGGTCGCTGACTGCGCTCGTGATCGCCGGCCTGATGCTCGTCGCCGCCATTCTGCTGATCACCACAACGATTCGCCTGTCGGCGTTCTCGAGACGAAGAGAACTCGGCATCATGCGACTGGTGGGCGCCTCGAACTTCTTCATACAGACGCCGTTCGTGCTCGAAGGTGTGGTCTCTGCTCTGATCGGCTCGGTGCTCGCCAGCGGCGCGCTGGCGGCCATTGTGAAGTTCTTCGTGCAGGGGTATCTCGCCAACGCGATGCCGTACACGGCGTTCGTTTCGCTGCACACCATCTGGCCGGTGTTCCCGATCGTCATCGGGGTCGGCGTGGTGCTCGCCGCACTTGCCTCGGGCTTCGCGATCAGACGCTATCTGCGAGTGTGACCTGATGCCGAGAGATCAGGGCGAGCAGCTCATCGCCAGCAACAAAAAGGCGCGGCACGACTACACGATTCTCGACACCTATGAGGCGGGGATGGTGCTGACGGGCAGCGAGGTGAAGTCGCTGCGCGAGGGGCGAGCGACCCTCGCTGACGGCTACGCGTACATCGATCGCGGCGAGATGTGGATCGACAACGTGCACATCCCGCAGTATCTGAACGGCACCTGGACGAATCATGCGCCCAAACGCAAACGGAAGCTGCTGCTGCATCGTCAGGAGATCATCCGCATCGGGCGCGGGCTTGACTCGGCTGGCACGACGCTGGTGCCGCTCAAGCTCTACTTCAAAGACGGTCGGGTCAAGGTCGAGATCGCTCTCGCGAAGGGCAAGCGAGAGTACGACAAACGTCAGACGCTGCGCGAGCGCCAGGACCAGATGGATGCCAAGCGTGCGATGGCGAGGATCAACCGGCGGAACGATCCCCGCTGAGCCGCGTGTTGTCGGTGTGCTTCGCGTGAGCTTGGTGCTCTCGCGTGGGCTTGACGGTGAGTGAAAAAGTCACCTCAACTGCTTGATTGTCTGCCTTAGGTGAGGGTAGCCTTATTCGTGGTAGTGACGAAGTCTTCGACCAGATCGCCTCACGCTTTGATCTGGCTCGGTGGCCAACTCTCATGATCGGCGCGGTTCTTCAGATGCGCTGCCGATCTCACAATTGAATACTGGACGCACGTGAGGCCCCGCGAGAGCGGGGCCTCGCCATTTAACGGCGGTGCTGCCGGTAGGGAATGCAACGGCAGATCTGGCGTTGTAAGATGATGAGTCCACCGTTCGGAAGCGATTTCGCACGGCGGCCAGTTGAAAACTGAAGAGGGGCCGATCGGTTTCGACACTGTCTTGATGATTGTGAGAAGCGGGCCGAGAAGGCGTGGATGATCTCGTAAACCAAGTCACGCAACCCAATAGGTGCCAACAACAAACGCACCGATTTCGCCCTCGCTGCGTAAAGCGAGCTAGAAATCCGTTCAACTGAGCATGCCTTCGCCTCAGACCTGAACGTCATTTAGAAGGCTTGCCGCCGCACCAAGTGGGAGGGTGCGTCGGGACTTTTCAGACCCACTGGGCTCGTCAGCCAGGCGTCTGTCACGACGGCTGGGGCCAAGTAGAACGCTAGACAGACTACGCCCGTAGAAGTCGCATGAAATGAGCAGTGGACCCGGGTTCGATTCCCGGCGGCTCCACGAGAAAACATTGGGCGGTTTCGCCCAATGTTGAAAAACTAGCCACCTTCGTTGAAAAACGTCGGTGGCTAGTTTCATGATTGGGGTAGAGCATCCATTCGCCACTTGAAGAGGCATCGATTCCCTCACCGCCGTTTCCTCCCGACCATCTGATCGGTGCGGCGTCAGCCGCAGACATTGTTGATTGCCCGGCACGTGCGTGGAGCTCGGCCGGGTATTACTTGTGTGAGGGAGCACCCGAGTCTCATCCCACCGCACCAAACGCGACACGGCTCGGCGTTACTAACGTCGGCTGAAGGATACGGCGGCACATAGCTGAATAGTAGGCATCTGAAGATAGAAAGAGCCGGTAGTGAACAAACCTCACTACCGGCTCTTTCTATACAGCGAACGCTCTACTTCGGATTGTTGTAGCGATCCTTGGCAGGACGATACGCCTGATCATGAGCAATCTTCGTTTGCTGATGGAGCTGATTGTTGGAATCACGCGCCAGACCAGACTGATAGCGTGCTTCCCACATCTGTTCGCGTTGGATATCAGCTTGCTCCTGAGCAACAGCCATCTGCTCCTGATGGCGACGCTCAGCCGCCATCTCCTGCTTTCTGAACTGTCGTTGCTGAATTTCTAGCGCGCGCTCATCTGTAGGCAATGAACGCAGGAACAAGCTGTCCACTTGACCACAGATACCGTAGGCGTCTCCATTGCTGTTTGAGTTACCTCCGATTTGAGAGGCGACCGCTATGGAGCTTCCCCAACCATCACGAGCAACCTGCTGTGCCTTCTTCGTGAGCTGCTTCTTCGCGATGCTGCGTCCGATCATCATTGCGATGAAGAGGATGATTGCCAGCCACCACACACGGAAGAGCAGAACGACGATGACAACGAGCAGGCCCCACTGGATGAGCTTCCGAATGAGGTTAGCCTTTTTCAGCTTCGCGCTTTCCTGTTCAGCAGCCTGAGCGAGAGCCTGCTGCTCCGTCTCAACCTGCTGAACAGCGTTGCGTGACTGCTCCACCATTTGCTCAAGCCACGAGCGCCCGTCAGCGCTGAGATGATCCGGATCAATGCGATTTGCTATGGCAGTCAGTTCATAGAACGCTTGTCTCGCTCTGCCCGTCTTGGGCTCGGCTGCCTTATCAAGAGCACGAGAGAAGTCCGTTTCCTTCGCCATGATCATTCAGCCTTCTGGCGTCGACGTGCAACAACGACTGCTCCTGCGCCCAAACCGACGAGCAGCATGCCTGCAGCAATGGCGGCACTCGATGCACCGGTCTGAGCCAGCTTCCCGGTCGAGCTTGACTGCTCGGTGGTGTCGCTTGAGGTGGAGGACACCGGTTTCACCGAACCGTTGTTGTTCGTGTCCGTATCGGCTGCAGGCTTCTCATCACCTGCGGCATCGGTGTTCTTCTGGTCATTCTCACCGTTGTTGTCTGAACCCTTGTTGTCGGTGTTGGAGTCTTGGCTAAAGTCAAGGCTGAGATCAAGTGCAACATAGTCCAGCGGTCGAAGGACAACGTCGTGTGAGGTGGACTTTGTCACTTTGCTAACAGGATCAGTAGCAGTCAGCGTCACGGTGTAGTTGCCTGCAGGTGTGGTGCTTTCAAAGTTGCCCTGAAGCTCCGTGCTCCAGAAACCTAGGTCGTTCCAGATGGTCTGAGGGAGTTCTACACCTGTGTCCTTATTGACAACAGACACAGTGAACACGCTGTTGCCTTTACCTTGGGATACATAGTCCTCGAAGAAACGATCCGGCAGCTTGATGCTTCCGCCCATCCCGCCATTTGCCGGGAGGACAAGGCTAACGCCGCTCACATTCGATCCAGCAATTGTCTGTTGTGACTCAACCTTGACGAAGGAAACGCCAAGTCCACCTGCAGTATTAGACGACGTGACAACGGCACGGATCGTGTATTTTCCATCCTGTAGTCCGGGGATACTGAAGGTTCCAGCGGCTGCGTCATATGTGCCACTGACGAGCCAGTAGCCGTTCTCGTCTGTGGCGCCCACCTCCACATCTTTATTCACAGCGCCTTCGGGAAGCGTGACCGTCCCGCTGACTGTATGCAAAGTAGCTGAGTCCTCAGCAGCGACAGGAGTTGCTTCACGCAGTTGAGGCACCTGCGACTCACTCGTAGAGGTGAGAGCCACCGGTTCGGACAGCGTCGTAGCAGGCTGAACGGGAGTAGTCGTGTTCTCGACAGGCGACTCGGCTGCAACCGACTTACTGGTGGTCTCAGTTGAAGCCTTCTTGACCTCCGCAGCAGGCTTCTTGTCAGCTGTGCTTGCCGACAGGAGAGGTTCGGTTTGTGCATCCGTTGCGACAACCGAAGCGGCAGGTGCGTTCACAGACTGAGTGGTGTCAGTCAGGTCTTCAGCCTGAGCAACACCGTTGAGTCCAATGATGCCTGCTGACGCCAAAGCGAATCCGGCAGCGGTAGCGATCCCTGCCTTCTTTGCCTTCTTGAATGATGATCCGGTGGATGGTGCGGCGTGTTTGCTCACGCTTCCCCCCTCTTTCATTGACTGTATTCACATGTGATAGTCGCCGCGTTAAAGCGGCAGATAGAATCTTACAGGAAAGCTGCCGCTTTAGAGCGGTAGCCGTTTGCCGCTCTGGCGCGGCACACTGGGGGCATGCCAACACACCTCCCCAGTGACGAGAGAACCCTGGGGGAGTTCATGGTATTCAGAAAGCTGCTCGGGCAGAACATACGAACACGCAGACTTGCTCTTGGCCTCTCACAAGAGCAGCTTGCCGCGTTGTCGGGGTGGGGCAGGCACCACCTATCACGCGTCGAGTTAGGGCAGGCGTCCACTTCAGCGGAGCGGCTCATCACTATGGCACAGGCTCTCAACTGCGGTATTCATGATCTCGTACCGGAGCTTGACGAGATAGAAGCCGCACAGGGATCAGCTGATCACTGAGTCTGTAGGCACTCCCTGAAGACGCTGAAGACAGTGTCAACAACACTATTTACATAGCGCCAGCAGGTAGTCGTTTTCTCGTGGATAGCATTAACGGAAGTACTAACATCGGGGGTCTAATGGCGTCGCAGGGGCACACATCCGCGTAGACACGGAGGAGTAGGTCTATCGTTGTGAGTTCTCGGCTGCTCCACAATGAAATCTACTGCCGTTTCTGGGCTGGTGCTTGGGCTGTCGTCTTCGGAGCTGATGCCTGCTCAGCCGCCACCTGAGGCGCGGGCGCGAGCACGGCATCCGTCGTATCTTCGGTCGATGCAGCCTGCACCGCGAGCAGCCGATCGATCTTGCGTTCGAGTTCGCGAAACTGTGCTCGGGTCGCGGCCTGGTTGTCTTCGTCGACCTGGTGGATGCGTTCGACGATCCACGATGCGAGCGTGCCGGTCACAGTGCTGATCAGCGTGATACCGCCAGCCATGAGCGCGACGGCTACCAGTCGGCCGGTGAGTGTCGCCGTGGTGAGATCGCCGTAGCCAACGGTGGTGATGGTGACGATGCTCCACCAGATCGCGTCGCCGTAGGTCTCGATGCTTGACCCCGGCTGGCCGCGCTCGGCATCGAGAATGGCGAGCGAACCGACCAGCACGAGTAGGCCGACGGTGCCGATCACATAGACGAGGATCTTGCCTCGCAGCGCGGCGCCAGCGGTGCGCTGCAGCACGCGCAGCAGGGTGATCAGACGCAGCAGCCTGAGGGGACGGGCCATCGGCAGCAGCACCATTGCCAGATCCAGCAGGTGTGTGTAGAACCAGCGCCAACGGGGGTGCGCGAGCAGAATCGAGACCACATAGTCGACCAAGAAGATCGCCCAGGTGACGTTCATCGTCCATTCGGTGACGGTGCGCAGACCACCGTCGAGGTCGCCGATCACCTGCCAGGCGTACGCGAAGAGAAAGATCAGCGCGGCGATGGCCAACGGCCAATCGGTGACGCACTTCCAGCGTTCGAGGTCAGCCCCGAACGTGTGATGAGAGCCGAACACAGTCAGCAGATTAGAGTGCGGAGAGCTGCACAGGTGCGTGACCGATCGGCGTACTCGAGCGTAGGCTCAGGCGGCGCCGACCGGATCGAACGCAGAGGGGCAGGAATCAGTTGCGACCTGAGAGTGCGGCAGCCTTGAGACTGTCGAACTCGTCGGGAGTGATGACTCCCTGGTCGAGCAGCTGCTTGGCCTGGGCGATCTCTGCGGCAGGGCTGGTGCCTGCCACCGAACGCACGTACGCCTCAGCGGCGTCTTCGACCTGTTTCTGCTCTTTGGCTGCACGCTCGGACATGCCAGAGCCGCGCGCGATCAGGTAGACGATTGCAGTCACGAACGGCAGGAAGATGAGGAAGACGAACCAGATGGCCTTGGCCCACCCATTGAGCTTCTTGTCACGGAAGAGATCGGAGATGATGCTGAACAGCGCCATCAGGTAGGCGATGAAGACGAAGATCGTGATGAACCACCAGATGGTGTTCCAAATGGTGGACCAGAAATCAGCAAACATGTGAGTCTCTCTCGTGATCGTCGGCTGCGGGGACTGAGTCGGTCTCGGCCCCCTGCCGAATCCATGTGAATTGCGCTTCTCATTCTAGTGAGAACAGAGTGTGCTGAACCCTACGCGGCAGGGCGTCGACTCTGCAGCCATCCGACCGCGAGTCTGATGGCCACGGGCAGAACCGAAAGCACGACGATGAGAACGAGAATGACGTCGACATGGTCGGCTATCCACGGGATGCCGCCGAGCAGATGCCCGGCCACCGGCAGACCGATGCCCCAGATCAGGGCACCGACGCCGTTCCAGAACAGGAACCTGGTGCGTCCGTAGCCGGCGACGCCTGCTGCGAAGGGGACGAATGTGCGAATGATCGGAATGAACCGAGCCAGGAGAATTGCCGGCCCACCGAAGCGTGCGAAGAAGTGGCTGGCCTTCGCCGAATGAGGGGCGAGGCGGCCCTGCACAGAGCGGGCGATGCGCTCACTGCGCAGTGAGAGGCGTCCGATGCTGTAGCCCGTCTGATCGCCTGCGAACGCCATCACGGCGATTACAAGGCACACCAGCCACAGCGGCAGCGCCGAGAGCGCCTCGTTCTGCGACTGAGCGGCGCCGGTCAGCATGCCGAGCAGAAAGACCAGCGAGTCTCCCGGCAGAAAGAAGCCGATCAGCAGACCCGTCTCGGCGAAGACGATGACTGCGCAGACGACCAGCGCCCATGGGCCGGTGGCAGCGAGAATGACGTGGGGATCGAGCCAAGGAAACACCTGCTCACTCTACTCGCCGGATGGCCCGGTCACGCCCGTCTCACAGCCGCGTCTGCTGTGCTGAAATGACGGCGGTCGCCTGTCGTCTGCCGGAAGGGCACCCCATCCGTGACAGAGACAGGCGACCGTGCGGGTGGAGATCCCTGCGTCGCCGTCAGCGCCAGCCGCTGATCAGGCGCGAGGATCGTCGACGATGCACTTCTTCTGCTCAGCGGTGTAGAGCCAGTCCATGCTCACGTCGAACGGAGCGAACCACTCGGTGGCCTCGACGCCGGTGCGCTTGTCCTGGTGCAGGCCGTAGTTCTTCGGAGGCGCGATGTGGAACGTCACCGTGTACTCTCCGGGGTTCTCCAGCGATCCAACGAGCCCGGCGGCCTCTGCCGACTTCGGGATGTTCGTGCCGTAGTGCGACCCGTCGGCGGCGTTCATCTCCATGAACATGCCTTTGACGATCTCTTTGCCTGATTTGTCGGTGACCGTGTAGTCGATATTGAGGTCTGCGGGGGTCTCGTCGACTGACCAGCCGTACTTGGTGCCCTCTTCGTTGACCTTGACGTCGAGCTCGATGTGCGCGATCGAATCGGCATAGGCCGGCATCATGCCGCCGTCAAACGCCATATCGCCGGGCTGAAAGTAGTTGGCCTCCATATGGAACGGGCCCTCATCGGCGTCTCCGACGGGAATCTCATGGTTCTGACCGTCGTCTTCAGGCGTACCGCACACCGAAGGGGCCAGGCGGGCGTCTTCGGCGGACGAATCGCTGCTCGTGGCCGTACTGCTCTGGGTGCTGCCGTTGTCGCTTGATGAGCAGCCGGTCAGCGCCAGCGTGCTGGCGGATGCGACCAGGCAGATGCCCAGTGCGGTGCGGGTCATGCGGTTCATTGTCATTCTTTGCTCCTTATAGTCTCTGGGCGACTGGACGTCGCCCCGAATGGGGGAAAACTGCGTGGAAGGGCGGTGGCCGGTGCCCAGAACACATGCTGCAGCCGGTCAGCGGTGGGCTGATATCGGCCAAGTCTGTGCGGTCATGCTCAGTCGTCGCTCTCCGCCGTGCTCGGTGCTGCCTCGGCGAGTTCACGTTTCTCACGGCGCAGCTGTCTGTTCTGTGCCACGGTCAGCCAGACGGCGGCGACGACCAGAATGAGCTGCGGCAGCAGCGTTTCGGCACGTGGGTAGAGCCCGAGTACGGGCAATGTCAGCCAGCTGAGTGAGGGAATGCTGGTCTGCCCCAGGATGAAGCCGGCCTCACCGAGCTCCACCACTCCGTTGCCCACGAAGACGATCGCGAGTAGGAAGAGCAGAGCCGAGGTCGCCTTGAACACGATGCCGATCGGCAGCTTCACCGCGAAGTAGCGGAAGACGACGAAGACGCCGATGAGCAGTGCGGCGGCTGCGGCGATGCCGATGCCGACCCAGAGCGAGTCGGCCATGCCCCCTTGGAACGCGGCGGCATAGAACAGCACGAGCTCGGCGCCCTCTCGGCTGACGGCCAGGAAGGCTGCGAACGAGAGCAGCCACATGCTGCCTGTGGTGATCGACTGGTCGACCTTTCCGCGCACATACCGCTCCCAGGCCTGTTCGTCGGATTTACTGAGCATCCAGTTCGAGATGTAGAAGAGCACGAGCACAGCGAGGAACATCGTGCCGCCTTCGAGCATTTCCTGCCCCGCACCCGCGTTCTGGAACACCGCGCTCAACAGCACGGCCAGCAGAATGGAGACGCCGATGCCGGCGAGCACGCCCCAGTAGACGTACTTCGTCAGCTGTCTGTTGCCTGACCGAACCAGGTACAGCACGATCGCTGCGACGACGAGCAAGGCCTCAAGACCTTCGCGGAGCAGAATCGTGAAGGCTGTGACGAACGAGTAGACGCGGCGTGCCTCGGGCGTGACCGCCGTCGTCGAACGCTGGTCGAGCAGTTTCTGGGCGGCGGCCTCTTTCTGATCCTCAGGCAGGTCGTCTGCGATCACGCCGTCGAGCTCGAGCGCATCGCGTGCTGCATTCAGTTTGATGCTCTCGATGGTGCTGCGCGCGGCAGCGGAGTCTTTGGCCTTGGCCTGCGACTTGGCCTTGCCGAACAGACCTTCCATCATGGGCTTGCGGTTGCCGCTCAGCGACATCGACGGCCCCTCAAGCAGTGGGTCGTAGTACTTGAAGTAGGCGTTCTGCACCTCGCGGTAGGCCGACTCGTAGTCGGAGCCGTCCAGAGCGTCGATGGCGCTGTCGAGGGTGTCGGCGATCTTCAGCGCGACGTCTTGGTTGCTGGTCTCTGAGGTGTCGGCTGCAGCGTGCGCGGGAGTCGGGGCGAGGGCGACCCCGATGAGCGCCATCAGCGCTAGCGTGAGGCAGACGATGACGCGACCGATCCCGGCCAAACGGGGGTCGAGAGCTGCGACCGCAGATCGCGTCGGCAGCGAGACTGGGCGCCGCACCGCCGATACGGATGTGGTCTGGGAGTGCGACGCGACGACGCGCGGCGCCTGATTCTGCAGAGATTGGCTGTGTGCCACGACTTCCCCTAAAGGTCTGATGATGCCTTAGTGAGGTTAGACCTTCCTTATTTATTCGGCAACCCGAACATTCTACGAAGGCTACCCTGACAATGCTGCTGTGGGATGGGGCGAATCTCGGCCTGTTCGCAGCTGGGGCCCGCGGATCTGCCCAGAACAGATCTGCCCAGAATCGGCCTGCCCAGAACGGCGCTGCCCGGTCGTGCAGGTCGCCGCATCGTGGGGGAGCGCATAATGGCTGCATGGTGAAAGCGCGCGGCTGGTTCCAGAACGTGTGGCCGGTGGCCGTCGGCGGCATGTTCGGCACGGCAGCGAGGGCCTCGATCGAGAGCGCCCTGCCGGTGGTCTCCGGATGGCCCTGGCCGACATTCCTGATCAACCTCGGCGGATCTCTCATGCTCGGCCTGCTCACGGGGCTGCTCGCTCGCGGTGCGAGCGTCGGGTGGCGACGCCTGCTGCGTCTCGGCGTCGGCACCGGGGTCATCGGCGGGTTCACCACCTACAGCACGTTCGTGATGGAGGTCGATATGCGACTTGTGGGAGGCAGCACGACGCTGGCGCTGCTCTACGCGTTCGCCAGCATTCTCATGGGCGTCGCCGCTGCGGTCGCAGGTCTGGTCATCGGGCGAAAGGCGGTGCGGGCATGACCTTCGCACTGCTTGCACTGACGTCGATCGCGGGCGGCGTCGGCTCTGGCCTGCGCTACGTCGTCGACACGCTGGTGACCGGCCGGCGGCTCGAATCATCGCCGAACGGCATGCCGATGGGCACGATGGTCGTCAACCTGAGCGCCTGCCTGCTGCTGGGGCTGCTGACCGGATGGGCGGCAGCCGAGGCTGCGCCGACGGTGGGGGTAGGGTCAGCCGGCGCGGATGTCTCGACGGGAGTGACCGTGCTCGGCGTCGGTCTGCTGGGCGGATATTCGACGTTCAGCACAGCCTGCGTCGAGACCGGTCGTCTGCTGCTTCAGGGCAGGGTGCGGCAGGCGGTGGCCCATGGGCTCGGCATGGTCGCCGGATGCCTCATCGCCGGCATGATCGGCATCGCTTTGGGTGGGCTGCTCGGCTAGCGTCGCCGCCGTTCTGCGGCGAGATGGCGCAGTGTTCGGCTCGGTCGTCGAGCGGGCGAGCGCCGCTCGCAGCGAGGGTTCCCAGTGTCGGCGGGTCGGGCTATGGTGTCTGACATGAACGGGACCCCAGACGACCGCAGCGAGATGTCTCACGATGAGATGTCGCACAGGGGAATGAGCCACGACGCCGTGACCCATGAGACGTCGCACATGCAGATGAGCCACAGCGGCTCGAACCATGAGGGCATGGCTCATGACGGCTCGAACCATGACGGCATGACGGGCATGGGCCCGAAGGCGCACATGCATCATGCAGGGCACGTTCTGCGCTTTCGGCGGCTCTTCTGGATCATGCTCGTGTTGGCGATCCCGACCGTGCTGCTCAGCCCGATGTTTGCCGGCATCTTCGGATACCGTCTGCCCGACGTCGGGTGGGTCACCTGGGTGAGCCCTGCGCTGGGAACCGTCATCTACGGGTGGGGTGGGCGGCCCTTCCTCTCCGGGGCAGCCGACGAGATCCGATCTCGCAGGCCGGGAATGATGCTGCTGATCGCGCTGGCGATCACCGTCGCCTTTCTGAGCTCATGGGGTGCATCGCTGCATCTGCTGAGTCATGAGCTCGACTTCTGGTGGGAACTCGCCCTGCTCGTGGTCATCATGCTGCTCGGCCACTGGATCGAGATGCGCTCCCTGGCTCGCAGCGGGTCTGCGCTCGACTCGCTGGCCGCTCTGCTGCCAGACACGGCCGAGCGCGTGGTCTCGCATGGTGCTGACGGCGCCGAGCAGATCGAAGAGCTGGCGCCGGCAGAGCTGCACGAGGGAGATGTCGTGCTGGTGCGGCCGGGGGGCTCGGTACCGGCCGACGGCGTCGTCATCGACGGCACCGCGAGCCTCGATGAGTCGATGATCACCGGCGAGTCCCGCCCAGTGCGGCGCTCGCTCGGCGACCACGTCGTCGCCGGCACCGTTGCGACGGATTCCGGCTTGCGCATCCGTGTGACGGCAGTGGGGCAGGGCACGGCGCTCGCGGGCATCCAGCGTCTGATCTCCGAGGCGCAGCAGTCCACGTCGCACACGCAGCGTCTGGCCGACCGTGCTGCCGGGTGGCTGTTCTGGTTCACGATCGCCGCGGCCGCGATCACGGCGATCGTCTGGGTCGTCGGCGGGCGGCCTGATCAGGCGGTCGTCCGAGCGATCAGCGTGCTGGTGATCGCGTGCCCGCACGCCCTCGGGCTGGCGATCCCGCTGGTGGTCTCGATCGCCACCGAGATCGCGGCGCGTTCCGGCGTTCTGGTCAGCGATCGGCTCGCGCTTGAGCGGATGCGCACCGTCGACACGGTGATCTTCGACAAGACCGGAACCCTGACGCTGGGAAGGGCAGAGGTTACTGGGGTGCTGCCTTCCGGTCAGGCTGTGTCGAGCCGCCATGATTCGACCGCGGCTGAGAACGCCGTGCTGCTGACTGCGGCATCGGTCGAGCAGAGCTCGGAGCATCCCCTCGCGACCGCGATCGTCGGAGCGGCGCAGCAGCGAGATCTCACGCTGCTTTCGGTCGACGACTTTGTGTCGGCGCCGGCCACTGGGGTCTCTGGCAGGGTGAACGGCCACCGCGTTCGGGTCGGCGGCCCGGGCATGTTGGCCGAGGCCGGGCTCTCCGAGCTCGATGGGGTCGACGGCTGGCGTTCCCAGGGCGCGATCATTCTGCATGTGGTGGTCGACGACAGCGTGGTGGGCGCGCTGCGGCTCGCCGATGCGCTGAGACCTGAGTCATCGCAGGCGGTCGCCGCGCTGCATCAGCGCGGCTGCCAGGTGATGATGCTGACCGGCGATGCACAGGCCGTCGCTGATCATGTGGCCGAAGCCGTGGGCATCGATCGCGTCTATGCTCAGGTGCGCCCGGAAGACAAAGCGGCTCACGTCCGAGACCTGCAGGGCGAGGGCCGTGTCGTGGCGATGGTCGGCGACGGGGTCAACGACGCGCCCGCGCTTGCGCAGGCAGATGTCGGGCTGGCGATCGGCGCCGGAACGGATGTGGCCCGCGGAGCTGCTGACATCGTGCTGGCCGGCTCCGATCCTCGCACAGTGGTCTCGGTCATGGAGCTCTCCAGACACGCGTATCGCAAGATGCGGCAGAATCTGTGGTGGGCCGTCGGGTACAACCTGATCGCCGTTCCTCTCGCTGCTGGGGTGCTCGCTCCGTTCGGTTTCACTCTGCCCATGAGCATCGGCGCGCTGCTGATGTCGGCTTCGACCGTCGTTGTGGCGATCAACGCCCAGCTGCTGCGTGAGCTCGACCTCAGCCCGACGCACCTGTGCGGCCAGACGTCAGGCCCCCACAGCGGTGCCGAAGAGCAGACCGACGGCATAGGTGACGACCATGGTCAGCAATCCCATACCGACGTTGCGCACGACAGCCCGGCCTCGCCTCGCACCACCGAGCGTAGCGCTGACGAACCCGGTGAGCAGCAGCGCAATCGCCACCGCGACAATGGTGACACCGATGCGCACCGACTGATCAAGGGGCAGCATCATCGCGATGAGCGGAATGAGCGCACCAAGGGTGAACGACACGAATGAAGACCCGGCAGCCGCCCAAGGGTTGGTCAGTGCATCGGGATCGATTCCGAGCTCCGCATCGGCGTGGGCACGCAGCGCATCGTGTTCGGTCAGGTCGCGCGCGACCAGCTTGGCCACTTCGGGGGTGACACCACGATCGACGTAGATGCCGACCAGTTCGTCGAACTCTTCGCGCGGCATGGTTTTCAGCTCGTGTCGCTCTTTGGCGAGCATCGCACGCTCTGTGTCACGCTGGGTGCTCACTGAGACGTATTCGCCGCCCGCCATTGAGAAGGCCCCGGCGACCAGTGCCGCGATACCGGAAGCGGCGATCGCCACCGTGTTCGTCGTCGCGCCGGCGACGCCGATGATCGTGCCTGCGACCGAGACGATGCCGTCGTTCGCGCCCAGCACGCCGGCGCGCAGCCAGTTGAGCTTCTCTCCGACCTCTTCGACGTGCTCTTCGCCCTTGTGAAGGGCATGGGTCGATTTCGCCATGGCGGTTCCTCTCGCCGGTGGATTCTGCAGGTGATGACTCTCATGGGATTGTACTGACCGCCGCGGGCCGGCCTGGTGCGCGGCGCTGATTACCGCCGCGCAGATCTGACGGTCGGTATGTCATCGCCATTCATCGTCGCGGAGCCGAACCGCACGTTCTCGATTGGCACTTACAATTATCGTTAAGCATCGATATCATCGTCTTATGGCGATCAAACTCACAGAGCAGGGGCCGATCCGCAGTGCCGACTACGCGCAGCTGTTCCATGCTGTGGCCGATCCCGCTCGGCTGCGCATTCTGCGCCACCTGATGCTCGGCGAACACAATGTGAGTCAGCTCGTCGACCATCTCGGGCTGGCCCAGTCGACTGTGAGCGCACATCTTGCCTGTCTGCGCGACTGCGGGCTCGTTCGGCCTCGTGTGTCAGGACGGTCGACCTACCACTCGATTGTCGCCGAGGGAGAGGTGCGGCGACTGCTCTCGGCCGCCGAGTCGCTGATCGCTGCCGCCGGAGTCGCAGGGCGGCATCCGCATGATCATTCACGCATCGAGCGCAGCGTCGATGCGATGCCTGCGGCGTCGGCGCGAGAGGAGAACTGATGCACGACACGCACACTGCCCCAGACGGCGGAGTCGGCGGGCGTGCCCAGCGTCGCCGTCTCGCTTTTGCCTTCGGCATCACGGCCACGATATTGGTGGCTCAGGCGATTGGCGCGGTCGTCACCGGCAGCCTCGCGCTCACCACCGACACGGTGCATATGCTGGTCGATTCGTCCGGCCTGCTGCTCGCACTGGTCACGGCGCATCTGGTGCTGCGGCCGGCGTCGCCGGAGCGTACTTGGGGGTTCCGCAGACTCGAGGTCGTCGCTGCACTGGTGCAGGCGGGGGTGCTGCTGGCTGTCGGGGTCTATGCGCTCGTCTCGGGTGTGCTGCGGCTCTTTCGGCCGCCTGAGGTGCCGCCTGTCGAGCTGCTCGTCTTCGGTGTCATCGGGCTGCTGTGCAACATGCTCTCGATCATGGTGCTGGCCGGTGGTCGCGAGTCCAGCTTCAACATGCGCGGCGCGTTTCTCGAGGTGCTCAACGACGCACTGGGGTCGGTCGGTGTGATCGCCGCGGCCGTCGTCATTTGGGCGACCGGCTGGCAGCAGGCGGATGCGGTGGCGGGGCTGTTCATCGCGGTGCTGATCGTTCCGCGTGCGGTCGTTCTGCTGCGCGACACTGTGCAGGTGCTGATGGAGTTCACCCCGAAAGGCCTCGACCTCGCCGATGTGCGGCGGCATATTCTGTCTGTCGATCACGTGCGCGAAGTGCACGATCTGCATGCGTCGACGATCGCGACCGGCCTGCCGGTGCTCTCGGCGCACGTCGTCGTCGACGACCAGTGCTTTCGCGATGGGCATGCGCCGCTGATTCTCGAAGAGCTGCGCGACTGTCTGTCGCGGCACTTCGACATCTCGATCGAGCATTCGACGCTGCAGATCGAGACCGCCGGGGTGAAGGCGGGCGAGACGCTGCACCACGAGTAGGGGCTGAGTAGTGGAATGCTGACCGGGGTGTCTGCTCTCCACGGATCGCGCGAAGATGCGGCGTTCTGGCGTGCTCTGTGCCTGCGCTGATTGTCTCAGTGTCCGTGTCGGTTGTTCGGCGCCTGCGCTGAATTGCCCAGTACCTCCGTCAGTTGCCCGGTGCCTGCACCGATTGCTCGGCACCGCCACGGATTGGACGAAAGCACCGTGTTTTGGTGCGAACGGGGTCTGCCCCGGCCAATCGACGCAGGTGCCTGCCTGTCTGGCGGTGGCGCGAGCCGGCAGGCTGAGCTGCAGCGGTGTGGCGCAGGCCGCAAGATGGTGCAGCAGCGTGAGGTGTGCGGGCGGGCGCTCCGGTGACGTCGGCTTGGGCCAGCATGTGGGTGCTGCGGTCGTGTGAAGCATCCTGACGCGCAGACTTCACAGCGATTGCATAAAACTGACCGGTCAGTATAAAATCGCAACCAGCACAACGACGTCGGCTGCTGGCGCCGTAGGCGCCATCTGATCGACACCATGAGACAGAGACGAAGGTGGCATACGTGCAGCACGCAGACGTGAGCGAAGACTCCCGCGCAGAGCATAGGCGGGATCTGTCGCGCGACGCTGACGGCAGTGCCGGCTCTGTCGACCTGGCCACGCGGCCCATTCGGTCTCTGGCGAACTCTGACGGCGCCCCACTGGTCGAATACCGAGCTGCAGAACTGCGCACGAAGCGCGGGCAGGTCTACGGCCCCTTGAACTTCGTGTCGAGCACTCGCTTCGTCGTGCTGCTCGGCAACAGGGGCGACGGCCGCACTGCGCTGCAGCTCTGCGCCGCCGGGCGCATGCATCCCAGCGCCGGTGAGATTCTCACCGAGGGCATTGACATCGTGAAAGAGGGCCGTCGCGTGCGTCGGCTGACCGGCATCGTGGCTTTTCGCAGCATCGACGACCTGGAACCGCGGGCGAGCATCAGCGATCTGCTGCGTGAACGCACCCGGTGGGCGACGCCGTGGTGGAAGTATGTTCCGCGTTTCACCGAGGAACGCACCGTTGAAGCGCTTCGCCTCGTCTTCGGAGAGATTCCCCTGCCCAGTCACAAACAGCTGGCCGGCGGTCTCACCGAGACGCAGGAGTTTCTCTTCAAAGTGGTTCTCGCGCTGATCGAGCATCCGGAGGTGCTGGTCATCGACGACCTCGATCAGGTTCATGACACCGAGGCGCGCGCACAGATCATCCGTCGGCTCGAGACGCTCAACCGTGGCGGAGTCGGCGTGCTGATGGTTTCGTCCGACGAGCGGGACTTCGAGCTCACCCCGCCCCTGCAGGTCGACCACGAGCTCGTTCGCATCGCCGACATCACCGGTGATCGCGGCCCCCGCGGGCTACGCGAGCGCATCGAGCGTCGCGTCGCCGAGCGACGGGCGTCGGATGCGGTGGCCGGCGAGCAGACCGCCGCAGCCACGAGTCCCGTCGGCGCCGATTCCCCCAGCACGTCTGCGACACAGCCAGATCAGGAGCCTCACGCATGAACATCTTCGCCACTCTGAGCACCGAGCTCAAAAGGTTCTGGCGCGGCAGCCTCACCAAAGTCGCCGTGCTCATCATCGTGCTGTTCCCCCTGATCTACGGGGCGCTCTATCTGTGGGCCTACTGGTCGCCGACCACAAACATGGGGTCGATGCCGGTCGCCCTCGTCAACGAGGATCAGCCCGCTACTACGAGCCAGGGCGAGCAGATCGACGTCGGCAAGCAGCTGGTCGACAACCTGCAGGAGGACGGCAGCCTCGGCTGGCGCGTCGTCGACGCGAAGACCGCTGCAGACGGGGTCTCCGACGGCGACTACTACTTCTCGCTGGTGATTCCCAGCGACTTCTCCAGCACGATCGCAGCCGCTGGAACCGATGCGGCGGCGCCTGCGAAACTGCAGGTGACCTACAACGACGCCAACAGCTACCTGGCCACCACGCTGGGCAAGTCTGCGATGACGAAGGTGCGCGACTCACTCGCACAGCAGACCAGCGAGCAGACCGCGAACGGCCTCCTGGTCGGCATCAACACGCTCTCCGGCGGCATCCACCAGGCGTCTGACGGCTCGGCTCAGCTGGCCGACGGGTCGACGCAGCTGGTCGACGGCTCGGGGCAGCTGGTGGTCGGCATGAACGCCCTCGCCTCCGGCGCGGTGACGCTGAACACGGGAGCGGCCCAACTGGCCACAGGAGCCGACAGACTGGCCGCTGGCACGCAGCAGGCGAAAACCGGCTCGGCTCAGCTGGCCGCCGGTGCGCAGACGCTGGCGCAGGGCACGCAGAAGACCGATTCCGGCGCACAACAGCTGTCTGCAGGCGTACAGAGTCTGTCCCAGAAGTACGACGGGCTCGTGAACGAAGTCAGTGCGGCGAACTCCCAGGTGCAGGCTCACCGCGACACGATTCAGCGAGTCGGGCAGGATGCGCAGACGCTCTCAGACCAGCTGGCCACGCTGAACGGCGGGCCGAACACCCCCGAGACGCAGGCGGCCCTGGATCAGGCGATCGCAGGTCTCAAGGCGATCCAACCTCAGACCGACCAGACGGCGCAGGCGATCGCACGGCTGGAGGCGTTGAAGACTCTGCTCAATTCCAGCGGAAGCTGGCAGCAGATCAGTGGTGATCTTTCGGCTGGGGCCAAGACGCTGGAGGGCCTTCCTGACCGTCTGAACGATGCGCAACAGCAGGTGGTGAACGGTCAGGACGCCATTCACAAAGAGCTCGTGCCCGGTGCCCAGCAGCTTGCCGCAGGCACACAGCAGGTCAACGAGGGCGCGCAGACCCTTGCGCAGAAGGCTGGAGAGCTCTCCGCAGGCGTTGGGCAGCTGAACGACGGCGCCCAGCAGCTCTCAGACGGCGCGACCAAGCTCGCGGGGGGCACCGGCGATCTGGTGACCGGCACGAACAGTGCGAGCAGCGGCGCCAGCCAGCTGAACGACGGCACCCAACAGCTCAACGACGGTGCCCAAGAGCTGTCCGGCAAGCTGTCAGACGGCGCCGCGAAGGCCCCCAGCTTCTCTGACGAGTCTCGTGAGTCAAACGCAAAGGCCACAGCCGACCCGGTGCAGGTCGATGCGAACGAGCACAACCTCGCCTCGGCGCTGGGGCAGGGGTTCGCCCCGATGTTCACCATGCTCGCGCTCTTCGTGGGCGGCGTGATCAACTGGTTGGTGCTGCGCCCGTTCCCGAAGCGTCCGATGGCCAGCAACGCCAGTGGGTTCCGCACGGTGATGGCAGGCTTCGCTCCGGCGATCATCATGGGCATCGCGCAGGCGGTCATCCTCTTCGTGGTGCTGCAGCAGGTTTTGGGGCTCGATGCACAGCATCCGGTCTGGCTGGCGCTGTTCATGGTGCTCGTCTCGCTCAGCTTCCTCGCCCTGCAGCAGATGCTCATCATCGTGTTCGGAAGCGCTCCGGGCCGTGTCGTGAGCATCATCCTGCTGATGCTGCAGCTGACCTCGGCTGGCGGCACCTACCCGATCGAGACCACGCCGGCGTTCTTCCAGGCGCTGCATCCGTACATGCCCGGAACGTATGCCATTGAGGGCATGCGCCAGCTGACCGTCGGCGGCATCGACGGCCGGATGACCGGCTGCATCGGGTTCCTGCTCGGCATGCTGATCGTCGCGCTCACGATCAGCTCTATTACTGCGGCCAGGCAGAAGGTCTGGAACATGACCCGGCTGCACCCTGAGATCGAGGTCTGATGCATCACTCGAAGACCCGAGACGCCATCCTGCGCGCAGCCGTCGAGCTCGCGGCGAGCCAAGGCATCAGCGGCACCTCGATGGATGCCATCGCCGAGACGGCCGGAGTCGCCAAGGGCAGCCTGTACTACAACTTCAAGTCGAAGGATGCGATCTTCGAAGAACTCGTTCACACCGGGCTCAACGACTTGGCGGAGTACCTGGAGCGCTCGCGCGCGCAGCTTCGCGGGGGCGCAGCGCTGGCCGCCATGATCCACGAGATGTTCGGCATTCTGCAGCGGCGTCCGCAGATGGCGAAGATCCTGGCCGCAGAGCTGTTCCGCACCGATCGCTCCTGGGCAGACAGCCTGATGCTGCTGCAGCGCGGCATCGTCGAGCAGTTCCATGAGTGTCTGGTCGAGGCCTGGGACGACGAGGCGTCGGCGGATGCTCCGCTCACCTCGATCTCGGCATCCGGCGTCTTCGGCATGGTGCTGTTCGCCGGCATCGGCTGGCTGAGGTTCTTTCCGGAGCGAACGCTCGACGAGGCGACTCGGGCCACGCTGCTCACCCTTGCCGTCCCGGGCATCGATCAGCGGCATCCCGATGCCGGCAGCGGGGCTCAGCGAGGCCAGAGTCACGGCTGCTCACACGATGTCGCACCCCGACCGTAGAATCGAGCAGATGCCACTCACGTCAGAAGACCCCAGCTCCGACCACTCGTCGAACCGTCGCCCGCGGCCAGCGAAGGGCGCAGCCGACACCCCTGACGCCGATCAGCAGCTCGTGCGCGGGCTGAACCCGCAGCAGCGTGAGGCCGTGCTCTACTCGGGGCAGTCACTGCTGATCGTGGCTGGTGCGGGGTCGGGCAAGACACGTGTGCTCACCCACCGCATCGCGCATCTCATCGCCACACACCGAGCCTGGCCCAGCCAGATTCTGGCGATCACGTTCACGAACAAGGCCGCCAACGAGATGCGCGAGCGCGTGGGGCAGCTGCTGGGCGGGGCTGCCGAGGGCATGTGGATCAGCACGTTTCATTCTGCGTGCGTGCGCATCCTCAGACGCGAGATCTCAGAGCTGGGGTACAACTCCAGCTTCACCATCTACGACACACACGACTCACGCGTGCTGCTCAAACGGCTGATCAAAGAGCGACATGCCGACACCGAGGGTCTGACTCCGGCTGCGGCACAGCACCGCATCTCACAGCTGAAGAACGAACTGCGCGACGCCGACGATCTCTCCCGCGACTCAGGCAGCCGCAGCCCGGTCGACGAAGCGCTGATCGACGTCTTCCGTGCCTACGATCAGGCGCTGCTGCGCGCGAATGCACTGGACTTCGACGACATTCTCGTGCAGACGGTGCACCTGTTCGAGGCATTTCCCGAGGTGCGGCGACGCTACCAGCACAAGTTTCGACACGTGCTCGTCGACGAGTACCAAGACACCAACAAGGCACAGTACGAGCTCATCCGCCTGCTGACGACCTCAGCCGACGGCACCGGTCCGGCGACCGCTCCCCGCCGAACCGAGCCGCGCATCCTCACGGTCGACGGCTCGACTGCGACCGAGCAGACGGGCGTGCGGCAGAGCAGCGAGGCGGCGGCCAGCTTCGGCGGCCCGCAGCACGTCGAAGCACCGACCCTGACGGTCGTCGGCGACTCCGATCAGTCGATCTATGCGTTTCGCGGCGCCGATATGCGCAACATCGTCGACTTCGAGAAAGACTTTCCCGGCACGCACGTCGTGCTGCTCGAGCAGAACTACCGATCGACCCAGCGCATCCTGAGCGCCGCCAATGCGGTCATCGGCAACAACTTCGACCGTGCTGAGAAGAATCTCTGGAGTGCCCTGGGCGAGGGCGAGAAGATCACCGCCTACGCGGGCTACACGGCTCACGACGAAGCCCAGTTCGTCGCCGACCGCATCGACGATCTGCACCTGGACGGGCTCGACTACCGAGACATCGCCGTCTTCTACCGCACCAACGCGCAGACTCGAGCGCTCGAAGAGATCTTCGTGCGCGCCGGTATCCCGTATCGACTCATCGGCGGCACCAAGTTCTACGATCGCGCCGAGGTGAAAGACGCGCTCGCATATCTCGTGGCGATCGCCAACCCGGTCGACGAGCTCTCGGTCAGGCGCATCCTGAACGTGCCCAAACGCGGCATCGGCCCCACCACCGAGCAGCGGCTGATGATGTTCGCCGAGCAGCAGCGCATCGACCTGCCCACAGCGCTCACACGCGCCGAAGAGATCGGGCTGGGGCCCAAAGTGACGCAGGCGATGAGCGCGCTCGGCGGTGCCATCGTCGAGGCCCGCACCGCTCTCGCGGAGGATCGTCTCGACGAGGTGGTCGGCCGGTTCTTCGAGCATATCGGCATCATCGAGGTGCTGCGCAGCTCGCTTGACGCTCAGGATCAGGCCCGTGCCGAGAATCTCGAGGAGTTCCTCGCCCAGCTGACCGACTACGTCGACAAGCATCCCGACGCGAGCATGGTCGACTTTCTCACCGAGGTGCAGCTGACCGCAGCGGCCGACGACCTCGACGACGAGTCGGGCACCGTGTCGCTGATGACTCTGCACACCGCCAAAGGGCTGGAGTACCCGGCCGTGTTCATCACCGGGCTCGAAGAGGGGCTGCTGCCGCATCAGATGTCGATCGACGAGATCGGCGGCCTCGCCGAAGAGCGGCGACTGTTCTACGTGGGCATCACGCGAGCCCGCCGTCGGCTCTTCCTCAGCCTGGCGATCAACCGCACCGTGTTCGGTCAGACCCGCGACCAGCTGCCGAGTCGCTTTCTCGACGAGATTCCGAGCGAACTCATCGACTGGCGGCAGCATCCCGACGAGATCGGGGCGAACCGTCGGGGCATCAGCTGGGGAGGCAGCCAGCGCGCCAGCGACGACGATGACTTCGAGACCGGCGGGGGATGGGGCGGGGCCCGCAGTCGCGACAGACGACCGAAGCGCAGCGGCGCCACACACGCCTGGGCCAATGAGATCGGCGTCGGCTCGACGCCGAAGACCGAACTGCACCTGGCCGCAGGCGACCGCATCAGGCACAAGAGCTTCGGCGAGGGCACAGTCGAAGAGCTCACCGGAAGAGGTGCGAAGCAGGTGGCTGCAGTGCGCTTCGACTCAGGGCAGCGCAAGAAGCTCGTGGTCGCCCTTGCCCCGATCGAGGCACTGTGAGACGGTGCGCACTCGGCGAGACGGGTAACCTGTTCTGGTGCTGAGACGTCGACTTCGCGAGATCGCCCCGGTGAGCGTCGAGCCGCTCACCCTGCTGCTGGTCACGTTCCTGCCACTGCTGGTCGTCACCACCGCCATGTGGATCTTCGACGACGGTCTGCGCACCTCCTGGGGTGGTGCCTGGTCGCTGGCTGTGCGCGTGTGGCTGCTCGGCTTCGGCGTGCCCAGCGAGGTGACCGCAGGCGCGCTCGCCGCACCCGGCACCATCGGCTCGTATTCGTTCACGCTGATGCCGCTGGGCGTGCTCATCGGTGCCGTGTGGGCGAGCTGGCGCAGCGGAAGCCGCACCGCTCAGGCAGGGCCGCTGCCCACCGTGTGGATCGGTTACGCGCTCGTTCTGGCCGTCGCCGTCGGGTTGCTGGCGACCACGGCCTCGAACGCGTCGGCGCGCGTCTCTCTGCTGCCTGCCCTGCTGCTGCCCTGGCTGCTCAACCTCATCGTGTTCGTTGCGGCCACTCTGGTGCATGCGCCTGACTCGCGGCCGGGCGCAGGCGTGCGCGTGCTGCTGAGTCGGCTGCGCGCGTGGACGCACATCGACGAGGTCGTCGCCGGGCCGTTCGTCTGGGCGGCTCTGCGCGGCGCAGCTGTCACGATGGTCGCGCTCGTCGCCGCCGCGACGATCGGTCTGACCGTCTCGGTGCTGGGCAACTGGATGAGCATCGTCGCCGTCTACGAGTCGCTGCACGGCGGATGGACCGGTGTGATCATCATGAGTCTCACCCAGCTGCTCTACCTGCCGAACCTCGTGATCTGGGCGATCGGCTGGGTCGGCGGTGCTGGTATCGCTGTGGGCACGGGCTCGCTGGCCTCACCGCTCGGCACCCTGGTCGCCCCGATGCCGGCCATTCCGGTGCTCGGCGCGATTCCCACTGGTGGCTCTTGGCAGATCGTGCTGTTGCTGCTGCCGGTTCTGGCGGGGTTCGTCGGGGCCTGGTTCGCGCTGCGACCTCTGGCCGCAGAGCTGGTCGGCGGATGGCACGGCTGGCTTGTCGTCGCGGCCAGCGCAGTCGGTCAGGCCGTCGCGACCTGGCTGGTGCTGACGGTGCTGGCTGCGCTGGCGTCAGGCGCTCTCGGCCCGGGGCGGCTGCAGGAGGTCGGTGTGCCGATCTGGCGCATGATCATTCCGGCCGGCTTCGTGGCGCTCGGTGCGCTCATCGCAGCCACAGTTCTGCTGCTCAGGCGACCGGCGCTCGACGAGACTGCGAACCGGTAGGCTGGACAGGTGCTCAGACTCGTCGTGCTCATCTCGGGAGCGGGAACCAACCTTCGTGCGCTCATCGCGGCGCAGTCCAAGCCTGACAGCGGCTTCGAGATCGTGGCCGTCGGAGCCGACCGAGCTGCCGCCGGGCTCGACTATGCCGACGACGCCGGCATCCCGACATTTCGGGTCGACTATCGGGACCATCCCGATCGTGGCTCATGGGGGCGCGCCCTTGCGGCTGCAGCAGACGACTTCCGGCCCGATCTGATCGTGCTCTCGGGACTGATGCGCATTCTGCCCGCCGAGCTCGTCGACCACTGGGCGCACCGCATCGTGAACACGCATCCCGCGCTGCTGCCGAGCTTTCCCGGCGCTCACGCCGTGCGTGATGCGCTCGCCGCCGGGGTCGACGAGACCGGCGCGACCGTGCACCTCGTCGACAGCGGGGTCGACACCGGGCCGGTGCTGGCCCAGCAGAGCGTGGCGATCGTCGCCGGCGACGACGAGACGACTCTGCACGACCGCATCAAGGTCGCCGAACGGCAGCTGCTCGCGCAGACGCTCACCCGCATCGCACACGGCGACATCGACTGTGATGCGGTCGCCGTGGCGACGCAGCCACCGACCTCACAACTTCGAACCCACGATTGAAGGAGACAATCTGATGAGTGCTGGACACAGCGCAGGCGAATACCGCGAACGCGATGTCGTGCCGATCAAGCGCGCGCTGATCTCGGTGTCGGACAAGACCGATCTCGACCGACTCGGTCGTGCGCTGGCCGAGGCAGGCGTCGAAGTGATCTCGACCGGATCGACCGCCAAAGCGGTCGCCGCCACCGGTGCCAAGGTCACCGAAGTCAGCGAGCTGACCGGGTTTCCCGAGTCACTCGACGGTCGCGTCAAGACTCTGCATCCCAAGGTGCACGCGGGCATCCTCGCCGACCTGCGCCTGAGCGACCACGAGAAGCAGCTCGACGAGCTCGGCATCGAGCCGTTCGACCTCGTCGTGGTGAACCTGTACCCGTTCGTGCAGACCGTCGCCTCGGGCGCAGAGGGCGACGACGTGGTCGAGCAGATCGACATCGGCGGGCCCACGCTCGTGCGCGCTGCGGCCAAGAACCACGCCAATGTGGCGATCGTCGTGGACCCGGCCGACTACTCGGCGATCATTGCGTCTCTGCAGGGCGGCACCTCGCTGGCGCAGCGTCGCAATCTGGCCGCGAAGGCCTTCGCCCATACCGCAGAGTACGATCGTGCCGTTGCCGACTGGTTCCAGAGCAACCTGGTCAGCCATCCCGAGGCTGAGGGTCGCGTCTGGCCTGAGAGCGTCGGCGTGGCCGGCGAGCTCGGCCACGTGCTGCGCTACGGCGAGAACCCGCATCAGCAGGCTGCGCTCTACCGCGAGCCCCTGGGACACGGCATCGCTCAGGCCGAGCAGCTGCACGGCAAAGAGATGAGCTACAACAACTACGTCGACGCCGATGCCGCGCTGCGCGCTGCATTCGACTTCGAGGCTCCGGCCGTCGCGATCATCAAGCACGCGAACCCCTGCGGCATCGCGGTCGGTGAGACCATCGAAGAGGCGCACCAGAAGGCGCACGCCTGCGACCCGCTCTCGGCCTACGGCGGCGTGATCGCGGCCAACCGCACCATCACTCTGGCCATGGCCGAGACGGTGAAGGGCATCTTCACCGAGGTCGTGGTCGCTCCGGACTTCGAGCCGGCGGCGCTTGAACTGCTCGAGACCAAGAAGAACATTCGCCTGCTTCGTCTGCCGGACGACTTCTCGCGCGACGAGACGATCTTCAAACAGATCTCTGGCGGCCTGCTGGTCAGCGATGCAGACAACTTTCCGGGGCATGTCGACAGCTCGAAGTGGCAGCTGGTCACCGGTGACGAGGTCGACGAAGCCACCCGTCGCGATCTCGAGTTCGCCTGGGCCGCCGTGCGATCGGTCAAGTCGAACGCCATCCTGCTCGCTCACGACGGTGCGTCGGTCGGCGTCGGCATGGGCCAGGTCAACCGAGTCGACTCGGCACACCTCGCGGTGAACCGTGCCGGTGATCGGGCCAAAGGTTCGGTTGCCGCGTCAGACGCCTTCTTCCCGTTCGCCGACGGTCTCGAAGTGCTGCTCGCAGCCGGTGTGCGCGCCGTCGTCGAGCCCGGCGGCTCGATTCGCGACGACGAGGTCATCGCTGCGGCGAAGCAGGCGGGTGTTCCGCTCTACTTCACCGGTGAGCGTCACTTCTTCCACTGATCATCGTCGTCATCTGACTGCACGCCTGTGACCGAGTCCCGCCCAGCACACAAGCCCACCCGGGCTTCGTCTGGGCGGGGCTCGTCGGCGTCCGAGCGGAGCTCATCAGCGTCTCAGCAGGGCTCGTCCATGTCTGGTGGCGCCGCCCGAACCGGCAGCCTGCCGCACGACATTGTGCGTTCGACGCCGCAGGGGGCCAGCATGTCGACGCTGCTGAGGCTGCTGCCCGCGCTGAAACCGGTGATCTGGCGCTACGTGGCCGGGCTGTCCGTCGGCTTCGCCGCCACCGGACTCGGTCTGGCCATCCCACAGGTGATCCGCGCGCTCGTCGACGGGCCGATCAGCGCCGGGCGAGACTCGGGCAGCTCCCGCGGCGTCTGGGTGGCTGCCGGCATCGTGCTCGCGCTCGGCGTGCTGCAGGCCGCCATGTGGTACTCCAGACGCATGCTGCTGATGGGCCCGATGGTCGGTGTCGAGCACCGGCTGCGCACATCGCTCTTCGATCATCTGCTCGATCTGTCGGTATCGTTTCACGATCACTGGGAGTCAGGACAGCTGCTCTCTCGGGCGAGCACCGATCTCAGCCGCATCAGACGCTGGCTGTCGTTCGGTTCGATCCTGCTCGTCGTCAACGTCACGACGGCCGTCGTCGGCATCGTGATCCTCATCGCGCTCAGCCCGCCGCTCGGCGGCATCTTCGCATTGTTCGCCATACCGACAGCCTGGCTCTCGCTGCGCTTCCAGCTGCGCTATCGGGTGCTGACCCGACGCGGCCTCGACCAGGCCGGTGCGCTCGCCACCGAAGTCGAAGAGAGCGTGCAGGGCATTCGAGTCATCACGGCATTCGGGCGCAGCGGCGAGTTCGCCGACCAGTTCATGGACGCCGCACGTCGGCAGCGCGACACCGAGATCGGCAAGGCACGGTCGTTGTCGGGCATCCGCATGTGGCTGTCGCTGCTGCCGCAGCTCGCCTTCGCGGTCTGTCTCGCCGCCGGCGTCTGGCTGGTGCGTGACGGCGCTCTCTCACTGGGCGACGTCGTGGCGTTCTTCGGCACCGCGGCCTTTCTGCTCTGGCCGGTGCGGTCGTTGGGCTTCGCCTTCGCCGACGTCATGGACGCCACTGCTGCCACCGCGCGGGTCTTCGAAGTGCTCGACACGGCACCAGACGTCACCGACCCGGTCGATCCCATCGAGGACGACCCCGACCCGAGTCGCATCGGCGAGCTCCTCTTCGACGACGTGCATGTCGGCTACGGCGACCGCGAGGTGCTTGCCGGTGTCGATCTTCGGATCGCCCCGGGTGAGACAGTGGCTCTGGTCGGTGCCACCGGATCGGGCAAGACGGTCATGGTCGAGCTGGTGCCCCGGTTCATGGACGTCACGGGCGGTGCCGTGCGCGTCGGCGGGGTCGACGTGCGCGACATGACCAGACAGCGGCTGCGTGGGCAGCTCGGCATGGCCTTCGAAGCCCCGCAGCTCTTCTCGGGCACGGTTCGCGAGAACGTACTCGTGGGGTGCCCGGATGCCGATGCCGATCAGCTCGACGAGGCGCTGGCGATCGCTCAGGCGGGATTCGTCTATGATCTGCCCGACGGTGTCGACACCGTCATCGGCGAAGAGGGGCAGAGCCTCAGCGGCGGTCAGCGTCAGCGGCTGGCACTGGCGCGTGCCATCGCAGCCGAACCGCGCATCCTCGTGCTCGACGACCCGCTCTCGGCGCTCGACGTCAACACTGAAGCACTGGTGGAGGCCAGCCTGCGCCGTGTGCTGCAGGGCGTCACCGCGCTGATCGTGGCCCACCGCCCGTCGACCGTCGCGCTGGCCGACCGCGTCGCTGTGCTGCGCGACGGGCGAATCGTCGCCACAGGAAGACACGACGAACTGCTGCGCAGCGACCCGTACTACCGTCAGCTGATGTCGTTGGAGGTGACCTCATGAGCGCAGCCGACGACCAGAATGCGCCGCTCGGCGTCTCGCTCGAGCACCGTACGGCGGTGGACGCGCAGCAGTCACGTCGCCTGCGCCGGCGATCGCTGCGTCTGCTCGCAGAACTCGTGCGACCCGTGCGCGGCCGAGCCATCCTGCTCTCGCTGTGCGTCGTCGTGGCACAGGCCGCAGGCTCGCTCGGACCGCTGCTGATCGCCACTGCGCTCGATCACGCCCTGCCCGCCGCCATCGACGGCAGCCTCGACGAGCTGACTCTGGTGATCTGCGCCTACCTGGCCGCGGCGGTGTGCGAAGCCGGACTGATGCGCATCTTCGTCGTGCAGACTTCGTCGCTCACGCAAGGAGTGCTGCTCAGTCTGCGACGCCGCCTCTTCGTGCACACACAGCGGCTCGGCGTGAGCTTTCACGAGGGCTACACCTCTGGACGTGTGATCAGCCGACAGACGAACGACATCGACAGCATCCGCACTGCGCTCGACTCAGGACTCAACGACCTCGTCACCGCAGTGATGCGCATGCTCTTCATCGCGGTGGCGCTCTTCCTGCTCGACCCGATCAGCGGTCTGGTCGCGGTCGTCGCGCTGATCCCGGCAGCGCTGCTTACCCGCTGGTTTCAGGGAGTCTCGACCAGGCTGTATCGCGAGTCGAGCGAGCGTTCGGCCCGACTCATCGTGCGCTTCGTCGAGGTGCTGCACGGCATCCGAGCGGTGCTGTCGTTCCGCACAGAGCGGCGTGATGCGGCACGCTACAGCAGACTGAGCGCACAGTACGCAGAGGCGAGCCGTCGCCAGATCACCACCATGGGCATCTTCTTCACGCTGCTCGCCCTGATCTCGAACGTCGCGATCGCCGCGCTGGTGGCGGTTAACGGGCTGCGCGTGATGGACGGCACGATCGGCGTCGGGGTGCTGATCGGGTCGGTGCTCTACCTCACCCAGTTCTTCCAGCCGATGGAGGAGATCGGCATGTTCGCGAACACCTTCCAGTCGGCCGCCGCCGCTCTTGAGAAAGTCTCGGGAGTGCTCGAAGAGCAGCCGGCTGTGCGGCCTGCCACCGGCCTGGTCGCCGAAGACCGGGCGCAGGGGCGCATCGACTTCGATGACGTGACGTTCGCGTACACGGGTCTCGGGCCGAGGCGCGGTGCGACCGAACCGGTGCTCTCCGGGCTCGACCTGCACATCCCCGCAGGGCAGACCGTCGCCCTCGTCGGCGCGACCGGTGCCGGAAAATCGACCATCGTTAAGCTGCTCGCCCGGTTCTACGATCCCAGTGCGGGCATCGTGCGCCTCGACGGGCACGACCTGCGCGAGATCCCTGATGCCCAGCTGCGTCGTGATGTGGTGATGGTGACGCAGGAGGCCTTTCTGTTCAGCGGCACGATCGCCTCGAACATCGCGCTGGGGCGGCCTGGTGCCAGCCGCGAGCAGATCGCGGCGGCGGCGGATGCCGTGGGCGCCGATGCCTTCATCCGTGCGCTGCCTGAGGGGTACGACACCCCGATCAGTCATCGCGGCATTCGACTGTCAGCGGGACAGCAGCAGCTGGTCTCGTTCGCTCGCGCCCTGATCGCCGACCCGCGCGTGCTGGTGCTCGACGAAGCGACCAGCTCGCTCGACATCCCGGGCGAGCGCGAGATACAGCTGGGGCTGCGCCGCCTGCTCGCCGACCGCACGGCGGTGATCATCGCGCACCGGCTGTCGACCGTTCGAGACGCCGACCGGGTGATCGTGCTCGACCACGGCGCCATCATCGAAGACGACGCACCTGGCCGTCTGATCGCAGCGGGCGGTGCCTACGCCGATCTCAATCGTCGCTGGCAGGAGTCACTGCAGTAGCACTTGGGCCGTCGTTCCGGGTCGCATCGCGCCCGAGCACGCGGTACGAGACGATCAGCGCGATGCCCAGCGCAGCCGCCGCGACCAGTGCGACTCCCGGCCACCACATCCATCGCAGGGCCAGGCCTGCGAACCAGCCGAGCAGACTCGACCCGGCGTAATAGAAGAGGTTGTAGAGCGAGCCTGCCTGCGCACGCCCCTGCAGCGCGATCGCGCCAACCCAGCCGGAGGCGATCGCGTGAGCGGCGAAGAACCCGGCGGTGAACAGGAGCAGTCCGGCGAGAATCGCCCAGATGCTCGAGAACAGAGTGATCAGGGCCCCGGCGAGCATCATCGCGGTCGACGCGGCGAGCACATGGTGCCGCCCCCAGCGGCCGACGAACGAGCCGGCCATCGACGACGAGAGCGTGCCGACCAAGTAGGCGAGAAAGAGCAGGCTGACGATAGTCTGAGGCAGGTCGTAGGGAGGCTGGGTGAGGCGGAACCCCAGGTAGTTGTACACGGCGACGAACGAACCCATCAGCAGAAAGCCGTTGAGAAAGAGCACGAGCGTTCGCGGGTTGCGCAGGTGGCGTCTTACTTGGACGAAGACCCTTGCATCGGGCAGCAGGTTCGTCGGGCGTCGCCGCAGCGGTACGAAGCCGCGGGAGCGGGGAATGACCGACACGAACACGATCGCGGCAGTTACGCACACCAAGACGACGGCGAGCACGCCGAGCTTCCAGCTGCCGGTGAGCTCGGTGACCGGGCCCGAGATGATGCGGCCCGAGAGCCCGCCGATCGACGTGCCGGCGACGTAGATCGCGCTGGCCTTTGCAGCGGCTCGGCGCGAGACTTCTTCGTTCAGGTAGGCGATCGCGATGGCAGGCACCCCGCCCAACGCACAGCCTTCAAGCAGCCGGAACACGACGATCGGGCCGATCGAGTCGAAGGCGATCGCGCTCAGGGCGAGCACGGATGCGGCGCTGATCGAGCAGACCATGGCCGGCACACGGCCGATGTGGTCGGCGAACGACGACCACGGGATGACGCTGATCGCGATGCCCAGGGTGACCGCCGAGACGGTCAGAGCAGTGCTCGCCTCGTCTGTGCCGAGGGCGTGACTCACCTCGGGCAGGATCGCCTGAAACGAATAGAGCTGGGCGAAGGTCGCAACGCCGGCGCAGAAGAGACCGAGCAGAATGCGGCGGTAGGCACGTGAACCGGGCTCATGACCTGACCACGGCTGGTCGTCGGCGGCAGACTGCGCGTGCGAGCGATCGGACACGGGTGACGTCGCCTCCTTCGGATGCCGGGAGCGGCCGGTGAGCGCAGCCGGCACGGTCACCAGCGTAGACCATGCGCCTGCTAGCATTCCGACCGGGGGAGTCGTCTTGTGATCCCTCGATCGTGCCGATGAAAGGATCCCTGCCATGTCCACTCTGCCTCCGCCGCCTCCTGGCTCGAACCACCCGGGCAGCACCCCTCCCGCGCCGCCGGCTCCTCCTGCAGGCTTCGGCGCGCAGCCCCAGCTCGGCGGCCAGCCCGCGCAGCCACAGTTCGGCGGTCTGCAGCCTCCTCAGCAGCCTGGCTACGGGCAGCAGATGCCGCAGCAGCGTCCGGGTGGCTCGGCGATGGGCGATATGTTCAATCTCGACTTCGGCAACTCGGCGGCCGGCCGCAAGGCGCGCGGAGGCTACCTCATCGTGCTGATCTCGGCGCTGGCAGCTGCGGCGAACACCATCGTGCTGGGCATCATCTACTCGATTCAGCTGTTCAAGACGAGTTCGTCGATCGCTGCCTCGTTCACCGGAGCGAACACGACCGGCGGTATGCTCTTCGGCGTCTACCTGCTGCTTGCCAGCATCATCGGCAGCCTGCTGACCGCAGCCGCCGTGCTGGTGGTCGCTCGAACGATCTTCAGCAACTACGTGCGTCTCAACGAGCGCGGCTGACCAACGAGGTCATGCCGTCTGCGTACTTGGTCACTGAAAGATGATGGTGCGCTGGCCGTCGCGCAGGATGCGCCGCTCGGCGAACCAGGTCACTGCCTGCCGCAGTGTGCGGCTCTCGACGTCTTGGCCGATCGCCCGCAGCTGGGCGGGCGATTTCGAATGATCGACGCGCACCACGTTCTGCTCGATGATCGGGCCCTCGTCGAGGTCAGCGGTCACGAAGTGCGCGGTGGCGCCGATCAGCTTCACGCCGCGCTGGTGGGCCTGCAGATACGGATTCGCACCCTTGAACCCGGGCAGGAACGAATGATGGATGTTGATCGCACGCCCTGAGAGAAAGTCGCAGAGCTCTGGCGAGAGGATCTGCATGTAGCGGGCGAGAACGACCAGCTCGATGTCGTTCTCTTCGACGTACTTCATGATGCGCTGTTCGAACGCATGCTTGTCTTCAGCGCTTTTGATCGGCAGCGAGGTGAACGGCACCCCATAGAACCCGGCGAGATCGGCCAGATCGGGGTGGTTGCCGAACACACGGGGAATCTCGATGTTGGCCTGGCCCGAGTTCTGTCGAAAGAGCAAATCCTGCAGGCAGTGCGCGGCCTTCGATACGAGCACGAGCGTCTTGGTCGGGCGGTCCGACTCGCGCAGCGTCAGATCCAGATGATACTGCTCCACGACCGGAGTCAGCGCGGCGCGCAGCTGGTGCTCGCTCGCCGGCGTGCTGATGCGCAGCCGCATGAAGAAGCGACCCGTGTCGGTGCTGTGGAACTGCTGCGACTCTTCGATGTTGCCGTGAGCGTCGACGATGCCGCCCGTGATGGCGTGGACCAGTCCCGGCTGATCGTCACACGTGATGGTGATGATCCAGTCGTTGTTCGGGGTGCTGTCTGTGTGCTGGGTCACGATGAAAGATCTCCGCTCGATGCTTGACGACAGAGACCAATCGTAGTCGACAGCTGCAGGGGAGAGATCCCTGTATAGAATGGACGCTGTCGCGACTGGCGTTTTTGCAGTCTGCTGCCGAATGCGAATCAGGCGGGTGATCTGTCCGATGAGCATTCTGTGGCGGACTGCGAAATGAGATGGACACCATCGGGGAGCGACACACGGATTGGGCCGCACGCCTGGGCCTCGACAGTCTGCTTGACACGCAACCGCAGTTTGCAACCATGACAAGGAGATCCGCGTGACTGGAACAAACCCCACGCTCAACACCCCGATCGAGCAGCTCGATCCTGAGATCGCTCAGGTGCTCGAAAACGAGCTCAATCGTCAGCGCAACACCCTCGAGATGATCGCCTCAGAGAACTTCGTGCCACGTGCCGTTCTCGAGGCGCAGGGGTCGGTGCTGACGAACAAGTACGCCGAGGGCTACCCCGGACGCCGTTATTACGGCGGCTGCGAGTTCGTCGATGTGGCTGAGACGCTCGCTCAGCAGCGTGCGCTCGCGGTGTTCGGCGGCGACCATGTCAACGTGCAGCCGCACTCGGGCGCACAGGCCAACGCCGCAGTGCTGCACGCGCTCGCCAAGCCCGGCGACACGATTCTCGGTCTCGAGCTTGCCCATGGCGGGCACCTCAGCCACGGCATGAAGATCAACTTCTCGGGCAAGTTCTACAACGCCCGCGCCTATGGCGTCGATCCTGAGACCTTCCGCATCGACATGGACAAAGTCCGTGAGATCGCGCTCGCTGAGAAGCCCAGCGTGATCATCGCTGGATGGTCGGCCTACCCGCGCATCGTCGATTTCCAGGCGTTCCGCGAGATCGCCGACGAGGTGGGCGCACGTCTTTGGGTCGACATGGCGCACTTCGCCGGTCTCGTCGCCGCAGGACTGCATCCGAACCCGGTGCCGATCGCAGACGTCACGTCGACGACCGTGCACAAAACTCTCGGCGGGCCGCGCTCAGGCACGATCTTCTCGAAGCAGGAGTTCGCCAAGAAGATCGACTCGGCCGTGTTCCCCGGTCAGCAGGGCGGGCCGCTCATGCACGTGGTCGCCGCCAAAGCGGTCGCGTTCAAGATCGCCGCGACCGATGAGTTCAAAGCGCGTCAGGAGCGCACACTCGAGGGTGCCCAGATCATCGCCGAGCGCCTGACCGCACCTGACGCCAAGGCGAACGGCATCGACGTGCTCACCGGCGGAACCGACGTGCACTTGGTGCTCGCCGACCTGCGCACCTCGCAGCTCGACGGCCAGCAGGCCGAAGACATCCTGCACGAGGTCGGCATCACGGTCAACCGCAACGCCGTGCCGTTCGATCCGCGCCCGCCGCGCGTCACCAGCGGTCTGCGCATCGGCACGCCGGCACTCGCCACCCGCGGGTTCGGCGCCTCCGAGTTCACCGAGGTCGCCGACGTCATCGCCGAGGCGCTCAAGCCGACGCCCGACGTCGAGGCGCTGAAGGCCCGCGTCGCCAAGCTCGCCGACGACTTCCCGCTGTACCCCGGCCTCGAGCAGTGGTGATCGCATGACCGCGATCAAGATCGACGGCAAAGCGACAGCGAAAGCCATCAAAGCCGAGCTCGCCGAGCGAGTCGACGCCCTTCGCCAGCACGGCGTGACACCCGGCCTCGGCACGCTGCTGGTGGGAGAAGACGCCGGCTCGCAGATCTACGTGGCGGGCAAACACCGTGACTGCGCCGAAGTGGGCATCGCATCCGTCAGAGAAGACCTGCCAGCCACCGCGACCGCTGCCGAGGTGCACGCAGCGATCGAGCGGCTGAACAGCTCGGACGAGGTCACCGGCTACATCGTGCAGCTGCCGCTGCCGAAAGGGCTTGACGAGCTGGCCGCGCTGGAGCTGATCGACCCGGAGAAAGACGCCGACGGGCTGCACCCGACCAACCTCGGGCGCTTGGTGCTCAACGTCGGAGGCGAGATCTCGACGCCGCTCCCGTGCACGCCTGCGGGCATCCTCGAACTGCTGCGCCGCTATGAGGTGCCGCTTGAGGGCCGCAAGGTGGCCATCATCGGCCGTGGCGTGACGGTGGGGCGCCCCTTGGGTCTGCTCCTCGGGCGTCGCGGCGTCGATGCGACCGTGACGACGCTGCATTCGCACACGCCGAACCTGGCCGACGAGGTGCGCCAGGCGGATGTCGTGGTGGCGGCACTGGGCAGGCAGCACTTCGTGCAGCCCGACTGGGTGAAGCCGGGTGCCGCGGTCATCGACGTGGGCGTCAGCCGTGTGGTCGACCCCGAGACCGGCAAGGGACGCCCCGTCGGCGACGTGCACCCGGACGTCGCCGAGGTCGCCGGCTGGCTGACGCCGAACCCAGGCGGGGTCGGGCCGATGACCCGCGCTGAGCTGCTGGTCAATGTGGTTCGACTGGCCGAGCAGCGTCTCGCGAAGTAGCCGATCACCGAGCCCGGCTCGGCAGGTAATCTGCCGGCCTGTTCGTTCAGCGTGCTGAGCGGGCAGGCAGTGAACGACCGCAGGCCTCTCTGAGACAGAGAGCCTGCGGTCGTTCTGTCTTGCGTGACCGGAACAGGAGCCTGGGCCGTCTGCCAAGAGCAGACGAGGCCGAGCGGCTCAGGCCAACAGCTGCTGCTCTGCGAGCTCTCGATACAGGGGGCTCATGGCGAGCAGCTGCTCGTGAGTGCCTGTGGCGACGGCCTTGCCGTTCTGCATGACCACGATCTGGTCGGAGTCGATCACAGTCGACAGACGGTGTGCGATCACGACGAGAGTGCGCTCTGCGGCCACATGCGCGATGGCCTGTTTGAGCAGCTCTTCGTTCAGGCCGTCGAGACTCGACGTGAGTTCGTCGAGCAGCAGGATCGGCGGCCCGGCCAGCAGCACGCGCGCCAGTGCCAGGCGCTGACGCTCGCCCCCCGAGAGCAGCGAACCGCCTTCTCCGACAGAGGCGTCGAGCCCGGCATCGTCGCGGGAGACGAGATGCTCGAGATTCACCTCGCGCAGCACGGTCAGACACTCCTCGTCTGTGGCATCGGGCGCTGCCAGCCGCAGGTTGTCGCCGAGAGACCCCGCCAGCACGGGGGAGTCCTGCTCGACGTAGCCGAACTGGGCGCGCAGCAGGTCGCGATCCCAGCTGCGCACATCGACACCGTCGACCTGCACCGTTCCGCTCTGCACATCGTAGAAGCGCTCGAGCAGACCGAGCACAGTCGACTTGCCGGCTCCTGAGGGGCCGACCAGTGCGGTCTTGGTACCCGGGGCCACCGAGAACGAGAGGCTCTGCAGCACGTCTTCGGCACTCGACGGGTAACGGAACGTCACCTGGTCGAGCGCGATTGCCGCGCCCGTGGGCACTGCTGCTGAGACTGAGGACGTGTGGGCAGCAGTCGCAGTCGTGTCAGTGGGCTGGGCGCCGTCAGACGACAGCTCACGTGAGCCTGGGCGCACGCGATCGTGGGCATCTTCGTCGGGCAGATCGAGCACCTCTTGAATGCGGGCCAGCGCACCCAGCGCGCTCTGCACCGAGGTGAAGGCGCCTGCAGCACTTGCCAGAGGCATGACCATCATGAACAGGAAGATCACGAAGCTGACCAGCTGCGCGATGGTGATCACCCCTGCTGCCACTCGCAGACCGCCGACGCCCAGCACAACGATCACTGCTGCCTGGAGGGCCACCTGCACCGTGGGCCCGACCAGCGCCGACAGGCGCGCGATGCGCAGGCCGCGATCGTAGGCCTGGTGCGCGTCAGTGAGGATGCCGGCGGTCTCACGGGCGGTCGCTCCGTTCGCGCGGATGGTGCGCACCGCACGAACCGACCGTTCGACAGCTGCGGTGAGGGCGCCCACGCTCTTCTGCGCCTCGCGCGTCGCCGACTGCACCTGGCGTGCGACGAGAGAGACGGCGACGATCGCCACGACGAGCACCAGGGCGGTGAGCGCGAAGAGCAGCGGATCGAGCACGAGCATGCCGACGATCGCACCGACGAGAATGAAGACGCCGCCGACCGCATCGACCAGCCCTTGGGTGAGCACGGCCCGCAGCAGAGTGGTGTCCGAACTGACCCGGCTCACGAGGTCTCCGGTGCGACGCTGATCGATCTCACTGATCGGCAGCCGCAGAATCTTGTGCACCAGCCGCTGCCGGCTCGAGAGCACGACGCCCTCGCCCGTGCGACTCAGCACGTAGTACTGCACACCCGTGATGACGCCGGCCGCGATCAAGAGTGCCACGACGAGCCAGACGAGAGAACCGAGCACCTCGCCGTTCTGCACCCGGGTGATGAGCACATTGAGCAGCAGGGGCTGGCACAGCGTGAGCAGGGCTCCGACGACGGAGAGCACCGCGGCGGTGATCAGAATGCCTTTGCGCTCGATGAGATACGGCCAGAGCTGTGAGAATCGGGCCCGAGGCTCATCGGATCGTGCGCGGCCGAACGGCCCCCGACGTCTCGGCTGCTCCGTTCGGGCGGCATGGTCGGACGACGGGTGGGTCACGTGCCCGAGAGTCTGCTGCGGATGCTGCGCTGCGGGGGACGCCGCACCCTGCTGAACCGAGATGGCGGGGTCAGAGTGCTGCGGATGCGATGAGGCGTTGGCGGACATGCTGCTCCTTCGACTGCTCCATGCTATAGCCACCCGCTGACCGGGCATGACTCTTCTCGTGACGCTGCGGTGAGATCGATGCCCTGCCCTCCCATGCTCAGGCTCCAGACAGAGCAGGGGCCTCGGATGCAGCGTCCGAGGCCCCTGGGCGTGTGGCGCATCCTTCGATCTGCCACGCGGTCTGAATGCCGAGATCAGATCTCGTCGAGGTCGAGATCCTTCGTCTCAGGGCTGAAGAGCAGTGCGACGAACGTCAGCACGGCGCTCAGTGACAGATAGACACCGACCCACACCGGGTTGCCGTTGCCCTCGGCCCACAGCCACACGGCGATGATCGGAGCCACAGCGGCACCGAGGATCGAGCTGATGTTGTAGGCGATCGCCGAGCCCGTGTAGCGCGTCTCGGTGGGGTACAGCTCGGGCAGGAACGCACCCATCGGGCCGAACGTGATGCCCATCAGGGTGAAGCCGATGATCAGGAAGCCCTGTGCAAGCGCTCCGGTGAACTTCGGGTCGGCGCTGGGCAGCAGGAACAGCTGGAACAGCAGACCGAAGATCACGATGCCGCCGGTCACCCAGATCAGCAGTTTACGACGGCCGACGCGGTCGGCGATCGGACCCGACAGCAGGGTGAAGACGCCGAAGAAGATCACGCCGATGATCATCATCATGACGAAGTTGTTGTATGAGAAGCCCAGCCCCGGGTAGAAGCTCGACGGGTCGAACGGCTTGCCGGCCTTCTCGGCCGCCTTCGCCGCTGCCTCTGCGCTGGCGGGCTTGGTGCCGTACGACAGTGTGAACGCGGTCATCAGGTAGAAGAGCACGTATGTGGCGAGCATCGCGAAGGTGCCCAAGATCAGCTGCCACCAGTTATTGCGCAGCACTTCGCCCAGCGGCAGTTTCTTGACCTTGCCCTGTTTCTTCGCCTTGGCGAAGCTGTCAGACTCGACCAAGTGCATGCGCACCCACAGGCCGACGAGCACCATCAGCGCGCTGAACAGGAAGGGAATGCGCCAGCCCCAGGCCTGGAACGCGGCGGACTGCAGCGAGGTGTCGCCGCTCTCATGCGGAAGCAGGGCGTTGATCGCGAGGAACAGGCCATTGGCGATGATGAAGCCGATCGGCGCGCCGACCTGCGGGAAGGTGCCGAACCAGGCGCGCTTGCCCTTGGGAGCGTTCTCGGTGGCGACCAGCGCCGCACCCGACCACTCGCCTCCCAGCGCGAACCCCTGTGCCAGACGCAGGATGAGCAGCAGCACGGCGGCGGTGATGCCGATGTCGTGATACGTGGGCAGCAGGCCGATCAGGAACGTCGCGATGCCCATGGTGAGCAGGCTCCAGATCAGCGTGGTCTTGCGACCGACTTTGTCTCCGAGGTGGCCGAAGACGAGCGCCCCGATGGGGCGTGCGATCATGGCCGCGCCGAAGACCGCGAACGAGGCGAGCAGGGCGACGGTGTCGTTGCCCGCGGGAAAGAAGAGGGCTGGGAAGACCAGCACCGCCGCGGTTGCGTAGACATAGAAGTCGTAGAACTCGATCGTGGTGCCGATGAGGCTGGCGAGCACCACGCGTGAGGGTGGATTCGCCGGCTTGTTCTGCTGACTGGCGTCGACGGTGGCCGTCGCTGTTTCTGTAGACATCGTGAAGAAGCTCCCAATGAGAATGAGTGGTCGCGTCGTGCGGCCTACCGGTGCGTGGTCAGGCCATGGACGCTGATGTGAACACCCATGTTGGGGCGCGAGATGAACGCGGGAACGATGATGATCGCATACGCGTGTGCAGCGCTTGTGGCGCGCTGCACTATATTACGTCCTGGTTACGAGATTGACAAGAAGATCACAGTGCGAGGACGCCATGCGGCGCTCAGAGATCAGCCGGCAGGATGTGTCCCATGCGGTCGCGCTTCGTTTCGAGATACCCCTGATTGAACTCGGTCTCACCGACCACCAGCGGCACCTGGTCGGTGACCGTGATGCCATGCTGCTCGAGATCGGTGCGTTTGAGCGGGTTGTTCGTCAGTAGCCGCACGTGGTCGATGCCCAGGTCACCGAGGATCGCCACTGCCGCGCCGTACTCTCGTTCGTCGTCGGCGTGGCCGAGTGCGCGGTTCGCGTCGACGGTGTCGAGACCCTGCTCTTGCAGCCGGTAGGCGCGCAGCTTTTCGAGCAGACCGATGCCGCGGCCCTCGTGTCCGCGCAGGTAGATCACCACGCCGCCTCGGGCGTCGATCATGCGCAGCGCCGCGTGCAGCTGCGGGCCGCACTCGCACTTCTGCGAACCCAGCACCTCGCCGGTGAGGCACTCGGAGTGCACGCGCACCAGCGGCTCGCCGTCGAGCGGGTGCTCAGAGATGACGGCGAGATGGTCTGCCCCGGTCACGAGGTCACGATATCCGCGCACGCGAAAGATCCCGTAGTCAGTGGGAATGCGGGTTTCGACTACGAACTCGACGCGATCTGAACTGCTAACCAAGTGAACCATCGCCTTCTATTCTCGCACGCCACAGTATGTCGCAACCCAGCTGCGTCGTGGTGACATCGGTGAGACGCAGCGCGTCGCCGATGCTGCGCACATCGATCTGCTGCACGGCGAGCTTGGGTCCGCCGATCAGCACGGGGGCACTGTAGACGTGTAGCTCGTCGACCAGCCCGGCGCGCAGAAACAGGGATGCTGTGGTGGGCCCGCCTTCGACGATCACGCGGCGCATGGCGTCGTCGCCGTCGAACAGCCCGCCCAACATCTCGATCAGCTCGGAACGCACGCGAGCACCCGGCTGCTCGCGCAGGACTCGCAGGTCGAGCGGAACATCCACCACACGTTCATGGGCGACCCGCAGCTTTGCGCCGAGGTCCGAGCCCGGCTCGGTGCCCAGCACGACGGGAACCGGCTGGTGCGGGCGCAGCGAGCCGTCGGCGAAGCGCGCCGTGAGGGTCGGATCGTCGGCGGCCACCGTACCGGCGCCGACGATGATGCCGTCGACCTCGCCGCGCACCGCGTGCGCATGGTCACGAGACTCGGGCGAGGTGATCCACTGTGACGAGCCGTCGGCTGCGGCGGCCCGGCCGTCGAGCGACATGGCGAGCTTCACGATGACCCAGGGGCGGCGACGGCGCATCGCGACGAACCAGTCGTGATTGACCTGCTCTGCCTCGTCGTGCAGCACGCCTGAGACCACCTCGATGCCATGAGCGACCAGGCGCTCGGCGCCGTGCGCTGAGGCGTCACCGGGGTCGTCCACGGCATAGACCACGCGCCCGACACCCGCATCGATGAGCGCCTGGGCGCAGGGGCCGGTGCGTCCGATGTGGTTGCAGGGTTCGAGAGAGACGACGGCCGTCGCGCCGCAAGCCTGCTGTGCGGCCACCTGCGCCAGCGCATCGACCTCGGCGTGCGGTGTGCCTGCGCCATGGTGCCAGCCCTCGGCGAGAGTGGTGCCGTCGGCCGCCAGCAGCACACAGCCCACACGCGGGTTGCCGCCGGCCAGTGGGCCGCGCTGCGCGAGCTCGAGCGCACGGCGCATTGCCGCGCGTTCGGCGGGCAGCGGTTCAGGCATGGTCATCCTCATCTGCAACGACGACGATGTGCAGTCCATTCCGTCTGGCCTGCGGTCGTGTGCGTCACGTCAGAAGCGCGGTCTGCCCACGCTCTTCGGTCTGCTGCGGGCGCTTGCGCGCCGAAATCGTCGGGTGCATCAGGAGGCCGAACGGCCAAGTGACACCAGGCGTGCGTCTCAGCTGGCGGCCACGAACCCGATGCGGTCGTAGACCTCGGCAAGGGTCTTCGAGGCGATCTCGCCTGCGCGCTCGGCGCCGATGGCGAGGAGGCGATCGAGCTCGGCTGGGTCGTCGAGCAGTTCGAGCGCACGAGTGCGGATCGGCGACAGCGCCTCGACGACGATGTCGGCCAGGTCCTTCTTGAGATCGCCATAGCCGCGTCCTGCGTACTGCTCTTCGAGTTCGGGAATCGACGAGCCGGTGAAGACGGAGTTGATCGCGAGCAGGTTCGAGACACCGGGCTTGTGCTCGCGGTCGAAGCGAATCTCACGGCCGTCGTCGGTCACCGCCGAGCGGATCTTCTTGGCGGTCTTCTTCGGATCGTCGAGCAGACGGATCAGCCCGGCGTCGCTGGCCGCCGACTTCGACATCTTCGCCGAGGGGTTCTGCAGGTCGAAGACCTTCGCCGTCTCGTCTGGGATGTACCCCTCAGGCAGCGTGAACGTGTCGCCGAAGCGCGAGTTGAAGCGCTGCCCGAGCGTGCGCGTGAGCTCGAGGTGTTGCTTCTGATCGATGCCGACCGGCACCAGGTCCGCGTTGTAGAGCAGGATGTCAGCCGCCATCAGCACCGGGTAGGTGAACAGACCGACCGACGTGTGGTCAGAGCCCTGTTTCGCCGACTTGTCTTTGAACTGGGTCATGCGGCTGGCCTCGCCGAAGCCGGTGATGCACGCGAGCACCCAGCTGAGCTGGGCGTGCTCGGGCACGTGAGACTGCACGAAGAGCGTCGAGCGCTCAGGGTCGATGCCTGCGGCGATGTACTGAGCCGCCGTGCCCCGAGTGTTGCGGCGCAGCTGCTCAGGATCCTGGTCGACGGTGATCGCGTGCTGATCGACGACGCAGTAGATGGTGTCGTAGTCGTTCTGCAGGCTCACCCAATTGCGCAGGGCTCCCACATAATTGCCGAGATGTAGAGAGTCGCTGGAGGGCTGCATGCCCGAGAAGATGCGTTTCACCATGACTCCCAGTGTAGCCCCGAGAATCCGAAGGCAGCTTCGAGCTCGTACAGTGCCCGCTCAGAGCTGGTAGTCGACCACGACCGGCGAGTGATCGGTGAAGCGCTGGTCGTACGTCGCCGGGCGATCGACGAAGTAGTGTCTTGCCGCCGTCGCCATCTGAGGTGTCGTCGCCTGATAGTCGATGCGCCAGCCGGCGTCGTTGTCGAAGGCCTGTCCACGCCATGACCACCACGTGTATGGGCCGGGCTGATCACCAGCGGCTGACCGACCGAGGTCGATCCAGCCGAGCCCCTCGCCCAGATCGGTGCCGTCGAGCCGCTGATACCGCTCGTCGGGTCGGCCGAAGAACTGGTCGAAGTAGGCGCGCTCTTTGGGCAGGAACCCCGCACGCTTGAGGTTCGACCGCCAGTTGCGAATGTCGATCTGCTCGTGACACACATTGAGATCGCCCATGAAGACGGCTCGCTCATGCTCTTTCGGCAGTGCCGCAAGCCGTTCGCTCATCGCCTCGAGCATGCGATACTTCTCGACCTGCTTCGGGGTGTCGACCTCGCCCGAATGCGCATAGACGCTCACCAGCGTGAGCGGTGTGCCGTCGACGTCGAGGTCGACCTCGAGCCAGCGTCCCGAGGTATCGAAGTCGTCGTCGCCGATCTGAGTGCGCGTCTCACCGAGCGGCAGTCGTGACACGACGGCGACGCCGGCGCGACCCTTCTGCGAGCACACGTCGTCGGCGATGTGCCAGCCCGGCAACAGCTCGCGCAGCTGGTCACCGGACGCTCTCACCTCTTGCAGCGCGATGACGTCGGGCTGAGCCGCTTCGATCCACGATTCGATGCCCTTGCGGAACGCCGCGCGGATGCCGTTCACGTTGACGGTTGCGACGCGCAGCGCACCAGCGGGCTTCGGCGTCTCAGCGGATGCACGGGTGCGTGCCGCCTGCGTGTTGATGCCCGGTTTGGGCTTCGGCTGCTCGTCGACCGGAGGCGGAGCGATGATCGTCTCGTGCAGGGCGGGGGATAGTGCAGGCTGCTTCTTGCTCATGACGCCGATTCTAGGCGATGCCTCTGACCTGCCTCGGCAGCGCACGGCGACTTCGCAGAGGGATCAGTGTGCGCGTCACCGGGCTTCGGTATCGGGCTCGTCGGTCTTGATGGCGGAGTCAGGCACCTCGACCGGCAGCGGACTCTCCACGGCGTTCGGGCCGCGCACGGCATCCTGCAGACGGCTTGCGCCCCAGAAATCGAGGTCGCCGTCATGCCGCTCGTTGACCTCGTGGTCTGAGGCGACGACGGCCAGCCAGGCGGCCGCGATGAGCACGGTCTGACTGAGCAGGTTGAACCAGAGCAGCAGGCCGACGATGGTCAGAAAGCCGGCGAGCAACGGGTTCGACCCGCCGCCGATGAGCGACCCGCCGACGGCCTTCAGCAGGGTGGTCGCAACCGCGCCCCAGATGACCACCGGCAGCATGCGCCGCACGGGGATGATCACCTGTGCGAGCACGCGCATGATCACGATGAGGATGATGGCGTCCAGCACCAGAGAGAGCAGCAGTGAGCCGATGGTGACCAGCAGCCATGAGAGCATGCTCTGTTCGCCGAAGCCGAGCAGAGCGGAGATGCGGCGGCCGAGACCCGAACTGACGGTGGAGGCGAGAGCCGAGATGATGACGAGCAGGCCGAACCCGACCAGCAGGCCCAGATCGCGCAGTTGTGCCACGACCGGCTGCTGGGGCAGAGGCGAGCGGCCGAACTGGGCGCGCACGCCTGTGCGTACGGCGCCGAGCCAGCCGAAGAGGGTGAAAATCAGCGAGACGAGGGCGACGGCGCCGGTCCAGGACAGTGTGGAAGGCACGCCCTGCAGCGTCTCTGGGCTGATGGCGCCGCCCTCGCCGGTGTCGATGAGACCGGGCACTGACTTGGCCAGGTAGTCGACGAGAGCGTTCCAGACGGTCTCGGAGCGAGCGATGAAAAGGCCGATGACGCTGAAAAGCGTCCAGACGCCGGCGAACGCGGCGAACAGCGAGCTGTAGCTCATACCGCCGGCAAGGACAGGGCCGCCGCGCGAGGTGTAGTGCGCCATCACACGTGCCGGTCTGGTCTGCATCGCCCACGCGATGAGACCTTGGACCGTGCTGACCGGTTTCTGTTGGGCGCTCATGGGTCAATGGTATCGGCAGGCAGCGCGGGGCAGGTGGCGCGGGGCCGACGCTCTGGGCCGATCCATGCCACGGCACATGCTGCTCTCCAGGATCGAGTCATGGCAGATGTCACCTGGACGCTTCGAAACATGGAACTTGGCATGTCTGGATGTCTCTGGGCGTCATTTGCGCCGACTCGAGGCGCAGAAGTGGTGTGTCGGGGGATGAGGGGGTGAGAAGCGTGTCGGGGGGGGGGGGGGGGGGGGGGGGGGGGGGGGGGGGGGCGGGGGGGGGGGGGGCAAAACGGGCCCGGGGCGGGGCGGGGAAGGCCACAAG
>NZ_WBKD01000002.1:0-168374 GCF_008831185.1 Pseudoclavibacter sp. CFCC 13796 | reverse complement strand
CCCCCCCCCCCCCCCCCCCCCCCCCCCCCCCCCCCCCCCCCCCCCCCCCCCCCCCCCCCCCCCCCCCCCCCCCCCCCCCCCCCCCCCCCCCCCCCCCCCCCCCCCCCCCGAGAGAGAAGTGTGCCGGGCCGGGTGATGCCATACGGGCCCGTGCCGGGTCGAGGAATGCCACAAGGCCAATGCCGGACCGAGCGATGCCCGAAACGCAGAGGTCAGGGTCGCCGAATGAACGAAGAACCGCCGCGCTCCGACTCAGTGAGTCAGAACCGGCGGTTCTCGTGTCGTAACAACTGGGCGGCTGTCGAAACGCTGGACGCTGCCCTCACGCGACTGAAGCCGCGCGGTGCAGCGCGCGAGCCGTTCAGCCGATCACTGGATCAGCGGTGGCCGCGAATGGCCGCCTGCTTGACCTCTGCGATCGCCTTCGTGATCTGGATGCCACGCGGGCAGGCCTCGGTGCAGTTGAAGGTCGTGCGGCAGCGCCACACGCCCTCTTTGTCGTTGAGGATGTCCAGACGCACCTGCGATTCGTCGTCACGTGAGTCGAAGATGAATCGGTGCGCGTTCACGATGGCAGCGGGGCCGAAGTACTGACCGTCGGTCCAGAAGACCGGGCAGCTGGTGGTGCAGGCTGCGCAGAGGATGCATTTGGTCGTATCGTCGAAGATCTCGCGATCCTTGATCGTCTGCAGCCGCTCACGGCCTTCCGCGGGCTCCGAATGGGCCTGAAGGAAAGGCTGCACGTCACGGTAGGCCTTGAAGAAGGGCTCCATGTCGACGACGAGGTCTTTCTCAAGAGGCAGTCCCTTGATGGCCTCGACGTAGATCGGCTTGTCGATGTCCAGGTCTTTGATCAGCGTCTTGCAGGCCAGTCGGTTGCGGCCGTTGATGCGCATGGCGTCAGAGCCGCAGATGCCGTGCGCGCAGGAGCGACGGAACGTCAGCGAGCCGTCCTGCTCCCACTTGATCTTGTGCAGCGCATCGAGCACACGATCGGTCGAGTACATCTCGACGTCGAACGACTCCCAGCGGGGCTCGGTGTCGACATCGGGGTCGAAACGCCGGATGTTGAACGTGACAGTGAACGGCTTCACCGATGCGTCGTGTGCTGACGGAGCGTGCTTCGACCGGTCGGCAGCATCGGCGCTGTACGACTCGGCGTGTGCCTTCGAAGTGACGTTCTCAGTGGTCGCGGCAGCAGTCGCCATGATCAGTACTTCCTCTCCTTGGGCTCATACCGGGTGAGCACGACAGGCTTCCACCCCAGCGTGATGTGCGAGCCGGGCTCGCCTTCGTTGGGGTCACCTGTCAGGTAGGCCATCGTGTGCTTGAGGTATGTGGCGTCGTCGCGCTTGGGGTAGTCGTCGCGCATGTGGCCGCCGCGGCTCTCTTTGCGGTTCAGCGCGGCCGCGATCAGTACCTCGGCGAGATCGAGCAGGAACCCGAGCTCGACGCCTTCGAGCAGGTCGGTGTTGAAGCGGCGACCGTGGTCGTGGATGCTGATGTGCTGATAGCGCCTGCGCAGAGCTCGCACATCGTTGGCGGCCTGAGTCAGCGTCTCTTCGGTGCGGAACACCTGTGCGTTGGTGTCCATGGTCTCTTGCAGCTCTTTGCGGATCTGCGCGAGCGACTCGCCGCCGTCGTTGTTGCGGATGCCGTCGAGCAGCTCGATGACGCCCTGCTCGGGTGCCTCGGGCAGCGGAACGAACTCCGCCTCACGCGAGTACTTGACCGCCTGACGACCGGCACGTTTGCCGAACACGTTGATGTCGAGCAGCGAGTTGGTGCCCAGTCGGTTCGCCCCGTGCACCGAGACGCACGCGCACTCTCCGGCCGCGTAGAGGCCGGGCACGATGTCTTTGATCGTGCGCAGCACCTCGCCGTTGTTGTTGGTGGGGATGCCGCCCATGGCATAGTGCGCTGTCGGATAGACCGGCACGGGCTCGACGACTGGGTCGACGCCGAGATAGGTGCGGGCGAACTCAGTGATGTCGGGAAGCTTGGTCTCAAGCACCTCGGCACCCAGATGGGTGCAGTCGAGCAGCACGTAGTCTTTGTTCGGGCCGACGCCGCGGCCCTCCTGAACCTCCTGCACCATGCATCGGGCGACGATGTCGCGAGGTGCGAGGTCTTTGATGGTCGGCGCGTACCGCTCCATGAATCGCTCACCATTCGCATTTCGCAGAATGGCGCCTTCGCCACGGGCACCCTCGGTGAGCAGGATGCCCAGACCGGCGAGACCGGTCGGATGGAACTGGAAGAACTCGATGTCTTCGAGGGGCAGGTGCTGACGCCAGATGATGCCGACGCCGTCGCCGGTGAGCGTGTGAGCGTTCGACGTCGTCTTGAACATCTTGCCGAAGCCGCCGGTCGCGAAAACGATCGACTTGCCCTGGAAGACGTGAATGTCGCCGGTGGCCAGCTCGTACGCGATGACCGCTGCAGGGCGGCGTTCGCCGTCGATCTCGGTGAAGACCAGATCGAGTGCGTAGTACTCGTTGTAGAACTGGATGCCGAGTTTGACGCAGTTCTGATAGAGGGTCTGCAGAATCATGTGGCCGGTGCGGTCTGCGGCGTAGCACGAGCGACGAACGGGCGCCTTGCCGTGCTCGCGGGTGTGGCCTCCGAATCGGCGCTGAGCGATCTTGCCGTCGTCGGTGCGGTTGAACGGCAGACCCATGTTCTCGAGGTCGATGACCGCGTCGATGGCCTCTTTGGCCAGAATCTCGACGGCATCCTGATCAGCGAGGAAGTCGCCGCCCTTGACCGTGTCGTAGGTGTGCCACTCCCATGAGTCCTCTTCGAGGTTCGAGAGGGCCGCAGCCATGCCGCCCTGAGCCGCACCCGTGTGCGAACGAGTGGGGTAGAGCTTGGTGATCACGGCGGTGTCGGCATGGGGGCCGGCCTCGATCGCAGCGCGCATGCCGGCGCCGCCGGCACCGACGATGATCACATCATGCTGGTGGTAGTGAACGGTGTAGTCGCCGTTCTTGGTCGTTGAGGTCTCAGTCATCTCAGTCTTTCATCGCCTTTGACTCGGCGCCGTCAGGCGTCACTTCGTGCAGAACTGCTGCCAGTCTGCGTTCAGGTTGGGGTCGGCGCAGGGGTCGAAGCCGAAGACGACCCAGGTGCCGAGGATGATCAGCACGCCAGCTGCCGCGAAGATCGCGATGCGCAGGCCTTTGGCCACCCGCTGGTTCTCGACGTAGTCGTTGACGATCGTGCGCATGCCGTTCGCGCCGTGCAGCAGTGCGAGCCAGAGCATGAGGATGTCCCAGACCTGCCAGAACGGGTTGGCCAGCTTTCCGGCCACGAACCCCCAGTCGACCTGGTGAATGCCGTCGCCGGTGAGCAGGTTGAAGTACAGATGCCCGAAGATGAGCACGACGAGCAGAACACCCGAACCGCGCATGAAGAGCCAGGCGAACTTCTCGCGGTTCGAGCGCTTGTGAGGTGCGCGGGCGGGTTTCTCGATGGTGACGGTCATTGTCGTTCAGCCCTTCCTTAGAACCCGAACACGTGTGACAGGTGCTGCGGCACGAAGAAGATCATCAGCACAAGCCAGACGAGCATCACACCGTAGAAGAGTCCGCGCTGATGCTTCGTGCCCTGCGACCAGAAGTCGATGAGGATGACACGCAGGCCGTTGAGCGCGTGAAATGCGATCGCGGCGACCAGTGCGACCTCGCCCACGCCCATCAGAGGATTCTTGTAGGTGCCGATGACCGCGTTGTAGGCCTCGGGAGAGAGGCGAATGAGTGCGGTGTCGAGAATGTGCACCAGCAGGAAGAAGAAGATGGCCACGCCGGTGATGCGGTGGAAAACCCAGGACCACATGCCTTCTCGGCCACGGTACAGAGTACCGGCTGGTTTCGGTGACACGAACAACCCTCCTTGGTTGAGTACGCCCGGCAACAGAAACCTATCGGACGCTGACTGTGTTGTGGCAAGTCTAGACCCGGCGTGCATTCGCATATCAGTAAGGTCTGCCTAAGCAAGAGCCAGGAACATGGGTGCGAAGCTGATTTCTCCGACACATGTCGTCGGGGTGCAGGCCCACGTCGAGTCAGGGGGGCTCTGGTACGCTCGTGATCATGTCTGCATCTGCCGCTGACCACGTGTACGCGATCATCCCGGCGGGAGGTGTCGGTTCCCGTCTGTGGCCTCTGTCACGAGCGAAAGAGCCCAAATTCCTCCTCGACCTCACCGGATCAGGCCACTCTCTGCTGCGGTCGACTTGGGACCGGATCGTCCCGCTGATCGGCAGTGACCACATCATGGTGGTGACGGGTGCCGCACACCGGGCCTCGGTCGTCAGCCAGCTGCCCGACCTCGACGGCGACAACCTGGTGCTCGAGAGTGAGCCTCGTGACTCGACTGCAGCGATCTGCCTGGCGGCCGCCCTTATCGCACGTCGCGACCCAGACGCCATCGTGGCCTCGTTCCCCGCCGACCACTTCATCGGCGACGAACGAGCCTTCCGCGAGGTCGTCACCGAGGCTGCGCAGGTCGCGGCGACCGGCCGGCTGGTGACGATCGGCATCACCCCGACCTCGCCCTCGACTGGTTTCGGGTACATTCGCACCGATGGCATTCTCGACCCGGACGGCTCGCTGGGGCTGCCGAAGAGCGCACGGGCGGTGACCAGCTTCGTCGAGAAGCCCAAGGCCAGCGTCGCGCGAGAGTACGTCGCCAGCGGCGAGTATCTCTGGAACGCGGGCATGTTCGTGGCGCGTGCGGTCGACCTGATGTGCTGGCTGCGCGAGAGCGAACCCGAGCTGGCCGCTGGCATCGACCGCATCGCCGACGCATGGGGCACTCCCGCCGTCTACGAAGAGAAGGCCAAGACCTGGCCGAAGCTCAAGAAGATCGCAATCGACTACGCCATCGCCGAACCGGTCGCTGCAGCGGGTCAGGTGGCGGTGATCCCGGGCGACTTCGACTGGGATGACGTGGGCGACTTCTCTGCGGTGGCGCGGCAGGTGCGTAAGCGCAACCCCGGCAACCTTGCCATTCTCGGCGAGGCGAGCGTGCTCTCCGAGTCGAGCACCGGTGTGCTGGTCAGCGAGACCGACCGGCTGATCGCCATCATCGGGGTGCAGGATCTTGTCGTCGTCGACACCGAAGACGTGCTGATGATCACCACCAGCGATCATGCCCAGCGCGTGAAAGAGATGGTGAACATGGTGCGTCAGACGGGAAACGAGAATCTGCTCTGAGCGCTTCGGCGGCTGATGGCGTCGTCGGCTCCGCTAGAGTTGGCGCATGAGCGCTGAGCACGATTCCGCAGAAGACCGAATCCTCGATGATGACACCCTCGATCTGACCCTCGAAGGGGTCGATTTGGTCGAGGTTCCAAAGATCAGCCTGCACGACCATCTCGATGGCGGCCTGCGCCCTGAGACCATCGTCGAACTGGCTGACCAGGCCGGTCTCGAGCTGCCGGTCGACGATCCCGAAGAGCTCGGCGACTGGTTCGCCGACAGTGCTGACTCCGGCGACCTCATCGCCTACCTCAAGACCTTCGACCAGACCGTCGGCGTCATGCAGACCGCTGACTCGCTGGCCCGGGTCGCCCGTGAGTTCGTCGAAGACTCGGTCGACGACGGAATCATCTACGTCGAGGCGCGCTGGGCTCCCGAACAGCATCTTGCTGGCGGTCTCACCCCCGAGGCAGCAGTCGAAGCGGTCGCCGCCGGCTTCGAAGAGGGCATGCGAGACGCCGCCGAGCGCGGCTTCCAGATCGAGGCAAACCAGATCGTGACCGCGCTGCGTCACAATGATCGCTCGCTCGAGATGGCCAAGCTCGCAGTGCGCTATCGAGATGCCGGCGTGGTCGGGTTCGACCTGGCCGGCCCCGAGAAGGGCTTTCTGCCGTCTCGTCATCAAGAGGCTCTCGACTACCTGGCGCGCAGCTTCTTTCCGACCACGGTGCATGCCGGCGAGGCTGACGGCCTTGACTCCATCGTGTCGGCCCTGATCGACGGCCGTGCGCTGCGTCTCGGTCATGGCACGCATCTGGTCGACGACATCCAGCTGATCGACGAAGGCGACGACTCCGACGAAGTGCTCGCCGTGCTCGGCGACGTCGCCGCATGGGTACGCGATCGCGGCATCGTGCTCGAGACGAACCCGTCGTCGAATCTGCAGACCGGCGCCTTCGCCGGCCCGTTCGACGAGCATCCGCTCGACCTGCTCTACCAGCTCGACTTCCGAGTGACCGTGAACGTCGACAACCGGCTGCAGTCGAACACCACGCTGACCGAGGAGTTCGCACGCGTGGCGCAGGCTTTCGAGTATGGTCTGGACGATCTCGCCGTACTGACGCTCAACGCAGCCGAAGGCTCCTTCCTGCCTGCCACCGACCGTCAGGATCTTGCCGATCGCGTGATCGCGTTCTACGACGACCTCGACTGACCTCGGTCAGCGGCGCGGGGTTCGTTTGACGCCTCGCGTCGCCTTCGCGGTGGTCGGGTCTTCTGGCCACGGGTGCTTCGGGTATCGGCCGCGCATCTCGGCGCGCACCTGTCGGTAGCCATCGTGCCAGAACGACGCCAGATCCATCGTCACTGCGAGCGGGCGACCGGCGGGTGAGAGCATGTGCAGCTGCACGGGCACTCGGCCGTCGACCAGATGCGGAACCTGCTGCCAGCCGAAGCACTCCTGCAGCTTCACCGCGAGCACCGGCGGCGCATCGTCATCCGACGGGTAGTGCACCCGGACCCATGACCCAGACGGCACTTCGAGGCGTTCCGGCACCAGGGCATCCAGCCGCGACGCGTCAGGCCAGGGCAGCAGTCGGCGCAGCGCGGATGCCAGGTCGAGCCCGGCTGTCGCGGTTCCAGCCGCAAGCCGCTCGATCTCTGGAGCGAGCCAGTCATCAAGACGACCGCTGAGCGCAGCGTCGTCGACGGCCGGCCAGGGGTCGCCCAGCTCACGATGCAGCATGTGCAGGCGGTCGCGCAGATCGCTCGCTGCCTGAGACCAATGCAGCGAGGCCAAGCCGTCTGCGGTGGCGAGCAGGCTGCGCACCTGCGCACGCGCATCAGCCGCAGCCAGATGTGCGGGCGCCCGTGAGAGTTCGATCGCTCCCAGCCGGCGCACCCGCCGGGCGCTGAGCCGGCCGTCGCGCCACTCGCTCTCGACTGTGTCTTCGATGAGACCTGCGCCGACGACGAGAGCTGCGTCGACGGTCAGCGGTGCAGCGGCACGAATCATCGCCCCGGAACCGTCGCCGGTTCGCGCTACGCTCACTTCGCTGACGGCCAACCACTGCGACCCGCGCAGTGCTGAGCCGCGGGGCAGCACGGCACCGGTGCCTGAGGCAAGCTGATAGCTCAGCCCGGAGTCGCTCGGCCCCGAGTCGCTGGGCCGCAGACGCGCCAGGCGCTCCGGGTATGCGAGTCCAGCGATTGCCGCGATCACCCCGTCGGCGTCGACCGACGAGTGACTCACCCCGCTTCTCGAGGCGCTGCTGTGATCGGGCATGAGTGCGACGAGGCGGCGCACATCCTGCTGCCACCGATGCGCTGCCGCAGGCGAGACGGCGGCAGCGGCCTGGCTGTGTGGGCCCTCGTCGCTGCCGTCACGTCGAGATCTGTGTCCGCCGCGGTGCCCGCCACTACGCAGCTCGTGCAGCAGCGCAGGCAGGTCGCCTCCGGGAGCCCGTGCGTCCGATTCGATGGCCGCCACGGCCTCGGCTGCCAGCGTCACAGCTGACCGGCGATCACCGTCGATCAGCGCGGCGCCGTCGATCAGCGCGCGCGCCAGTCTCGGGTGCACCGGCATCCGAGCGATCAGCCGCCCGAGGTCGGTGACACGCCATCGCATCGTCGTGCCGCTCTCAGGCGCGATCGCACCCAGCCGAACCAGCGTGCGCTGGGCGAGCTCGAGCGACGCCCGCGGCGGGGCATCAGGCAGCGCGAGTTCTCGAGCATCGGGATCGCCCCAGAGCGTCAGCATGAGAGCTGCCTCGGTGAGGTCCGCAGTGGTGATCGCCGGGCGTGCCTGTGCGGGAGCCGACGCGAACTCGGCCTCGCTGTAGCAGCGCACGACTGTGCCGGGGCCCAGACGGGCGGCACGACCGGCGCGCTGCGTCGCCGCCGCGCTCGACACCGGAACGGTCACCAGACCGGACATCTCGCGCATCGCATCGAGCCGGGGCTCGCGCGATAGGCCGGCGTCGACGACGGTGTGCACGCCGGGCACGGTCAGCGACGTCTCGGCGATAGAGGTCGACACGATCACTCGGCGTTCGTGCGTGCCCAAGGGCGCGAGCGCCGCTCGCTGCGCCGACGCGGGCAGCGAACCGTGCAGCGGCAGGGCAGTGACTCCGGAATCGCGCAGGCGGGCGACCACAGCGTCCACCTCACGGCGGCCCGGAAGAAAAGCCAGCACGGTGCCCTCAGCCTGCTCGCGCGACTTGGCGGCCACGACCGTGGCGACGTGTCGCAGAAAACCGGGAGTGACGCCGCGGGCGTCGAGTCGTTGGGTGCCGACGGGCGCCGGCCGCCATTCCACCGTGAGCGGGTGCAGGGGCACCTCTGCGGTGAGCACCGGCGCAGCGTCGCCGAGCAGCGAACTCCAGCGTTGTGTGTCGAGCGTCGCCGACATGACGATCAGAGCGAGATCGCCGCGCAGCAGGGCCACTTCGCGGAGCATGGCGAAGAGCAGATCGGCGTCGAGGTCGCGTTCGTGCACCTCGTCGAGCACCACGGCATCGACGCCTGCGAGCTCGGGGTCGGCGGTCAGCCGACGCAGCAGCAGACCTGTGGTGACGAACTCCACCTGCGTCTGCGGTCCGATGTGGTGTTCGCCGCGCACGGCATAGCCGACCGCGTCGCCGATACGAGTGCGGCTGAGGTCGGCGAGCCTTTCGGCTGCGGAGCGCGCGGCGAGTCGGCGTGGCTCGGTGACGATGACCCGCCCGGCGACCGCATTCGCCACTGCGGGAGGCACGACCGTCGTCTTGCCTGATCCCGGTGGAGCCTGCACGACGGCGAACGCCGGACCACGAGTGGTCCGCGTGAGCACGTCGTGCAGTCGAGGAACCAAGGATGTCGCAGGAAGCCCGGCGCCGATGGCTGGCAGGTCAAAGACGGGCTGCCGCGCTTCGCCAGCGGCGGCCGCGGCAGAAGACGTCATCCCAGGTGCAGGCGCTTCTGCCACCAGTCACGCAGCTCGGCGAGCTTCGTCGCGTTCTCAGCCGCTGCTTCGGCCGGATCGGGCAGACTGCTCGAGACGTCGAGATAGATCTTGAGCTTCGGCTCGGTGCCCGAGGGACGCACGATGACGCGTGAGCCGTCGGCGAGCGAGTAGCGCAGGATGTCTGCCGGGGGCAGCCCGTCGATGCCGTGCAGCAGGTCGTCGTGAGCGACGACGTCGAGACCGGCGATCGTGGTGAGCGGTTCGGCGCGCAGGGCGGCAGTCGCCTGAGCGATGAGCGAGCGGTCGGCGACGCGAATGGCCACCTGATCGCTCGCTGCCGAGCCATAGTCGGCAGCGATTCGCTGCAGAGCCTGAGCGACGGTGTGGCCCTCGCTCTTCAGCCGTGCGGCCAGCAGCAGAAACAGGGCAGCGGCGGAGACGCCGTCCTTGTCACGGACGAGCTCCGGGTCGACGAGGTAGCCGAGCGCCTCCTCATATCCGAAGATCAGGCCGGGCACGCGGTTCACGTACTTGAAGCCGGTGAGCGTCTCGACGTGCTCGATGCCGTAGTGTTCGGCGATGCGGCCGAGCAGCGGGCTGGACACCAGCGAGGCGGCGAGCGCACCCGGAGTGCCGGGACGGTGCTCGCTGGCGATCAGGTCGCCGAGCAGCCAGCCGACCTCGTTGCCGGTGAGGCGACGCCAGCCGCCCTCGGCAGCATCGTCTGGAATTGCCACAGCCAGTCGGTCGGCGTCGGGATCGTTGGCGATGATGAGATCGGCCCCGGTCTTGCGGGCCAGTGCGAACGAGAGGTCGAGCGCGCCGGGCTCCTCGGGGTTCGGGAACGCGACGGTGGGAAACTCGGGATCCGGCGCGATCTGCTCTGTGACCGTCGCCGGTGCCGGAATGCCCAGCGTCTCGAAGAGTCGTGCGGCGACCTCCCAGCCCACACCGTGCATGGCGGTGTAGACGAAGCTGAGCCCGTCGGCAGAGGCCTGGGGTGCCCGTTGAGCGACTGCAGCCGCGGTCTCGGTGACGTAGGCGTCGATGACGTCTTCGCCCAGTACCCGGTAGGCCTGCGAGCGGGGCAGCTGGTCGACGGTGAAGTCTTGGGCGATCTGATCGATGTGCGCGGCGATCAGCTGATCGGCAGGGCTGATGATCTGTGACCCGGCGTCGATACCGCCGAGATACACCTTGTAGCCGTTGTCGGCGCCGGGATTGTGGCTGGCCGTCACCATCACGGCGGCCGAGGCGTCGAGGTGGCGCAGCACGAACGCGGTGACCGGGGTGGGCAGGTTGCGCGGCAGCAGCAGCGCGTCGACGCCGGCGGCCTGTGCGAGCTCGGCGGTGTCGCGAGCGAAGATCTCGGAGTTGTGGCGACCGTCGTAGCCGATGACCAGCGTCGGGCGTTCGTCGCCGGCGTGCTCGACCAGGTATGAGGCGAGGCCGGCGGCGGCCTGCGAAACGAGCACGCGGTTCATGCGAGCGGGGCCTGGCCCCATCTCTCCACGCAGTCCGGCGGTGCCGAAGGCGAGGCGCTCGTCGAACTCGCTGTGCAGGGTGCTCAGTGCCTGCTCGTCGCCCTTGCGTGCCAGGTCGATCTGGTCGTCGAGCAGCTTCGAGGTCTTCGGGTCTGGGTCTTGGTCACGCCACTGCTCGGCCTGAGCGACCAGAGCGGCAAGCTGTTCAAGCTCTGCGGCGTCGCCGGGTTCTCGACCCGACGCGTCGGCGTGCGTGTTCCCCTGGGCGTTGGCGGTATCGGTCATACGATGTTCTCCAGTATCTCGGCAAGCAGTTCGGTGAGCTGTGGCGCTGCATCGCGGCCAGCCTGAATGACCTCGGCATGGCTCAGCGGTTGGGCAGAGACCCCGGCAGCGGCGTTCGTCACCAAAGACAAGCCTAGAACCTCGAGGCCCAAGGCGCGAGCTGCGATCGCTTCGAGGGCGGTCGACATGCCCACCAGATCGGCTCCGATCGCCCGCGCCATGCGCACCTCGGCCGGGGTCTCGTACTGCGGGCCGCGAAACTGGGCATAGACGCCTTCGCGCATCTGCGGGTGCCGCTCGCGCACCGCGGCGCGGAGCCTGGGGGAGTACACGTCGGTCATGTCGACGAAGGTCGGGCCGCTCAGCGGCGAGGTGCCGGTGAGGTTGACGTGGTCGCTGATCAGCACCGGACTGCCGGGAGCGAGCGACGGGTCGATCCCTCCGCAGCCGTTGGTCAGCACGATCGAACCCGCTCCGAGCGCGGCGGCGGTGTGCACGCCGTGCACCACAGCATCCACACCATGCCCTTCATAGAGGTGCGTGCGCGCGGCGATCAGCAGCACACGACGACCTGAGGCAGTCTGCACGATCTGCAGCGTGCCGGCATGACCGGGCACGCCCGACGCGTGAAAGCCGGGCACCTCGGCTGCGGGCAGCGTCGTGAGGGTGGTGCCGAGACGATCAGCGGATGCTCCCCAGCCCGATCCGAGCACCACGGCGCGATCGATGCCCGAGACGCCGGAGCGCTGTCTGATCGTGTCGGCCGCCTGCTGCGCGAGCGGCGTGGGTGTGCGTCCGGAGGCCGCGGGTGCATAATGTGCAGGCGTGGCGGTCTCTGATGGGCCATCTGGAGTGGCAGAAGCTGTCATACTGATAAAGATAGGCAACTCTGCAGAGGGAGAACACCGCACATGGCATACGAGTTCGGCGACAAGCACGATCTGGTGGTCATCGGAGGAGGGCCTGGCGGTTACGAGGCTGCGCTGACCGGCGCCCAGCTCGGGGCCAATGTCACCCTCATCGAACGTCATGGCGTCGGCGGCTCTGCCGTGCTCACCGATGTCGTGCCCTCGAAGGCACTGATCGCGGTAGCCGAGGCGACGACGCAGGTCGCGAACGCACAGCGTCTGGGGGTGCAGATCTTCGCGCCGGGCAGCGACGAGCCGATCGCTCCCGACTACCGCATCGACCTCAAGACGGTGAACCGTCGACTGCTCGATCTGGCCCGACAGCAGTCGGCCGATATGGCGGCGACCCTGGAGAAGCAGGGTGTGCGCATCGTCAAGGGCACGGGTCGGCTGCTCAACCATCACGCCATCGCGGCAGATCTCACCAACGGGGAGGTCAGTGAGTTCCACGCCGACACCACGGTCGTCTCTGTTGGCGCGCACCCCCGCAAGCTGCCAAGCGCGATGCCGGACGGCGAGCGCATCCTCACTTGGACTCAGCTGTATCAGCTCGAAGAGCTGCCGCAGCACCTGATCGTCGTCGGCTCCGGTGTGACCGGTGCCGAGTTCGCCAGCGCGTTCCGCCACCTCGGCAGCGAGGTCACGCTGATCTCGAGCCGCGACCGCGTGCTGCCCGGACAGGACGAAGACGCCGCACGCGTGATCGAAGAGGTGTTCCTGCGCGAGGGGATGAACGTGCTCTCGAAGTCTCGCGCCGAGAGCGTTGTGCGCGAAGGCGACGAGGTCATCGCCACGCTCAGCGACGGCAGCACGGTGGTCGGCAGCCACTGCCTGATGGCGGTCGGGTCGATTCCGAACACGGCCGGGCTGGGGGTTGAGGGCGCCCGGGTGCAGACGACGGCATCCGGCCATATCAAGGTCAACCGTGTCGCGCGCACCTCAGTGCCTGAGATCTACGCCGCCGGAGACTGCACCGACTTCTTCCCGCTGGCCAGCGTGGCGAACATGCAGGGCCGAACCGCGGTGTTCCACGCGCTCGGTGACGCGGCGCAGCCGATCAAGCTGCGCAACGTGGCCTCGAACATCTTCACCGCGCCCGAGATCGCCTCGGTCGGCTGGTCGCAGTCGCAGATCGAAGAGGGCCTCGCACAGGGCGTCATCTACAAGTACCCGCTCGCCGAGAACCCGCGCGCGAAGATGCAGAACATCAGCGACGGGTTCGTCAAGCTCTTCGCCCGCACGCAGTCGGGCACGGTCATCGGCGGCGTCGTCGTTGCGCCCAAAGCCAGCGAGCTGATCTTCCCGCTCGCACTTGCGGTCGAGCAGCGGCTGACCGTCGACCAGGTCGCCAACGCCTTCGCGGTCTACCCCTCGCTGTCGGGAGCGATCACCGATGCGGCGCGTGCGCTGCACATGCTGAAGGGCTGATTCGCGAGCCTGCGCGGAGAGCGGTCTGCGGTGCCCTGCAGGCGTGTGCGGCGCTGGTGCGGATGGGATCGGCCATGTGGCTCGGCAGGCTCCTGCAGTCGATCCTTCCGGTCAGTGAACCGAACATCATCCACGGTTGGCGTCCAGTTGGGAATGGCCTCCGGCCGAAATTGTTGTAGCTTCATGTGAAAAATATCGCATTCCTGTCATTCGGGCATTGGCAGAACTCCATTCATTCGCCCGTGCGCACCGGCGGCGACGCGCTGCTGCAGTCGATCGATCTGGCTGTGGCCGCCGAAGAGATCGGCGTCGACGGCGCGTACTTCCGCGTTCACCACTTCGCTCAGCAGCTGGGGTCTCCGTACCCGCTGCTGGCCGCGATCGGCGCGCGCACCTCGCGCATCGAGATCGGCACCGGCGTCATCGACATGCGCTATGAGAACCCGCTCGCAATGGCAGAGAACGCCGGCGCGGCCGACCTCATCGCAGCGGGCAGACTGCAGCTGGGAGTCAGCCGCGGGTCACCTGAGCAGGTGATCGACGGATTCCGACACTTCGGCTATCAGCCGGAGGCACATGACTCCGACGGTGCTGAGATGGCGCGGGAGCACACAGCTCGTTTCCTGGAGGTGATCGAGGGCGAAGGCTTCGCCGAGCCGAACCCCCGGCCGATGTTTCCGAACCCGCCGGGCCTGCTGCGCGTCGAACCGTACTCGCCGGGCCTGCGTGATCGCATCTGGTGGGGTGCCGGTTCTCGGGCGACCGCGGAGTGGACGGCGCGCCAGGGCATGAACCTGATGAGCTCCACGCTGCTCACCGAAGACACCGGTGTGCCGTTGAGCGTGCTGCAGGCCGAGCAGATCCGTCTCTTCCGTGCCGCGTGGAAGGAAACGGGATGGGATCGCGAGCCTCGAGTGAGCGTCAGCCGCAGCATCATGCCGATCACCTCTGACCTCGATCGGCAGCTGTGGGCGGGTCGTGACGAGAGCCATGACACGGTCGGCTGGATCGACTCGAAGACCGTGGCTCGGTTCGGGCGCAGCTACGCAGACGAGCCCGATCGCCTGGTCGAGCAGCTGGCGCAGGATGAGGCCGTCGCCGAGGCCGACACGGTCACGCTGACCGTGCCCAGCACGCTGGGCGTCGAGTACAACGCGCATCTGCTGCGCAGCGTCGTCGAAGACGTCGCGCCCGGGCTCGGCTGGCGCTGACGACAGCCGCCGACACCGCAGAATGCCGCCAGCACGGTGACCGAAAGGGCCCGTGCTGGCGGCATTCGCAGCAGCGACTCGGCGCGCTGACTACTCGTCTTCGATGGTGAGCAGCGTGTGCCCGGACGGAATCGTCTGCCCGATCGGCGCGTTCAGATTGCGCACGACACCGGCGCGCTGCGCGGTGATCGGCTGTTCCATCTTCATCGCCTCGAGCACGACCAGCAGATCGCCCTCGATGACCTTCTGACCCTCTTCGACGGCGACCTTGACCACGCTGGCCTGCATCGGGGTCGAGACGGCGTTCGTGTTGTCGCCGGTGACCTCGGCGGCGCGGAATCGGCGCTTCGGGGCCGGGCGGCTCGCCGTGCCCCAATCGCCCTTCACCAGCACGTCTGGCACGCTGACCTCGATGCGTCGACCGGCGACCTCCAGCACCACGTCGCTGCGCTTGGCGAAGATGCTCTCGTCTTCAGAAGGGGTGCCGCTCCACGCCGGAATGCGATTGTCGAAATCGTTCTCGATCCAGGTGGTGTGCACCTTGAAATGCCCGTCTGCGGCCACGAAGTCGGGCTCGTTGACCACCACGCGGTGGAAGGGCAGTGCGGTCGGCATGCCGGTGATCTCGAACTCGGCCAGTGCTCGGCGTGAGCGCTCAAGCGCCTCTTCGCGAGTGGCGCCGGTCACCACCACCTTGGCCAGAAGCGAGTCGAACGCACCGGAGACCACGTCACCGCCGGTCACCCCTGAGTCGACGCGCACGCCTGGGCCGCTGCACTCACGGTAGGTGACGATCGTGCCGGGCGCAGGCAGAAAGTGGTTGCCGGGATCTTCTCCGTTGATGCGGAACTCGAACGCGTGCCCGTGGTTCTCCGGGTCTGGGTAGTCGAGTTCGCCGCCCTCGGCGATGCGGAACTGCTCGCGCACCAGATCGAGGCCGGTCACCTGCTCTGAGACCGGATGCTCCACCTGCAGTCGCGTGTTCACCTCGAGGAACGAGAGTGTGCCGTCGTGCCCGATGAGAAACTCGCAGGTGCCTGCGCCGACGTACCCGGCCTCGCGCAGGATCGCCTTCGAGGCGGCGTAGAGACGATCATGCTGTTCCTGCGTGATGAACGGCGCCGGGGCCTCTTCGACCAGCTTCTGGTTGCGCCGCTGCAGCGAGCAGTCGCGTGTGCTGACCACGACGACGTTGCCGTGCTCGTCGGCGAGGCACTGCGTCTCGACGTGGCGAGGGCGCAGCAGGAACTTCTCGACGAAGCACTCACCGCGGCCGAATGCTGCAACGGCCTCACGTGTGGCCGAATCGAACAGCGCGGGAATCTCGTCGAGCTCGTAGGCCACCTTGAGCCCGCGACCGCCGCCGCCGAACGCCGCTTTGATCGCGACCGGCAGGCCGACCTTCTCAGCGAAGGCCACGACCTCGTCGGCGCCCTTGACCGGGTCGCTGGTGCCCGGAGCCAGAGGAGCCCCGACCTTCTCTGCGATGTGTCGCGCCGAGACTTTGTCGCCCAGCGATGTGATCGCTGCGGGTGGTGGGCCGACCCAGATCAGACCGGCATCGATGACGGCCTGTGCGAAGTCGGCGTTCTCAGAGAGAAAGCCGTAACCGGGGTGGATCGCATCGGCACCGGAGCGTCGAGCCACCGAGATGAGCTTCTCGATCGAGAGGTAGGTGTCGGCGGCGCTGTCGCCGTTGAGTGCGTACGCCTCGTCGGCCAGGCTCGCGTGAATCGCGTTGATGTCCTGGTCGGCGTAGACGGCGACCGATGCGATGCCGGCGTCGCGTGCGGCTCGGATCACCCGAACGGCGATCTCACCGCGGTTGGCGATGAGAACTTTGGTGATCTTACGAGGCAGGGTGGTGTTGAGGGCAGTGCTCATAGTCGAACAGCCTACGATGCAGGCGCACAGATTCTGTGGCAACCTCCGACAAAATCGATTTGCCGGTTTCGTGCAGTCCTACAAGCGCACGGCGAGCCGACCTCGCACGTCAGCCTCGGGCCGCGCCTATGTTCCACAGGTCGGGCCAGAACACTCCGAGCTGTGCGGCGAGTCGGCGCACGACAGGCACTGAGAGCCCGATGACGCAGCTGGGCGCGCCCTGCACCGACGTGATGAACGCCTGCCCGAGCCCGTCGACAGTGAAGCTGCCGGCCACTTCGAGCGGCTCGCCGGTCGCGACATAGGCCTCGATCTCGGCGTCGCTGATGTCGTCGAACGTCACAGTGGCACTGTCCCACGCGCCTGCCTCGGCGATGGTCGAACCCCCGCGGTGGTCGACCAGCCAGTGCCCCGAGTAGAGCGTCCCGGTGCGTCCGCGCATCTGACGGATGCGCTCTGCGGCCCGCTGCGGTGTGTGCGGCTTGCCGAGCGGCACGCCGTCGATCTCGAACATCGAGTCTCCGCCGAGAACGAGCCCGTTGACCTCGGGGGTGAGCACCGCTCGCGCCTTCGCACGGGCGAGCGTCGAGACGATCTGCGCGGTGCGCCCGCCGTCGTCGACCGTGCGGTCGCGACCCTCGACCACGCTCTCACCGGCCAGTCCGGCGGCGGCGACCACGGCATCCTCGTCAACGTGGCTTGGCACGACGACCGGCTCGATGCCGGCCGAGCGCATCGTGGCGAGGCGGGCCGGTGACGTCGAAGCGAGCACGAACGGCACACGCGGGCGCCGAGCGGGGGCCGCCGTTGGCGCAGTAGAGTCGTTGATGTGCATGAGCAGACCTTTCCCGAACCGCAGTCGAACGCCAAGAACCCCAGCCGCAAGTCTTCGAACGTCGAGGGCGGTGCGGCGAGTGACACGCAGCCGCAGGTCGGCGACGTGATCGATCTCGATGTTACCGGCGTCGCTCATCAGGGCGTCTTCGTCGCGCGTCACGCGGGCCGCGTCGTGTTCGTGCCCGACACCATGCCCGGCGAGCGGGTGCGTGCCCGCCTGACCGAGGCGAAGCCACGATTCGCCAGAGCCGTTGCGCTCGAAGTCTTGGAGGCATCCTCGGATCGCCGTCGTCAGGTGCTGCCCGAAGGTGACATCAGCCGTGAGCCCGAGGTCCGGGCCGGCAGCGCCGACTTCGGGCATATCGCCCTGCCGCGCCAGCGCGAGCTCAAGAGCATCGTGCTGCGGGACGCCTTCGAGCGCATCGGCCACTTCGATGCGGATGCCGTGGCGGCCTGGAATCTCGATGTCGCGCCCGTCGACGACGCGGCGTCGCGCGATGCCGTCGATCTGCCGGGACTCGACCCCGATCACAGACCCGGGCGGCGCTGGCGCACCCGCGAGCTGCTGCACGTCGACGCCGAAGGGCGGGTCGGCCCCTACGCGGCGCGTTCCCACACGGTCGTTCCGGTCGAGCATCTGCCGCTGGCCGTCGACGAGCTCGAAGAGCTGGGCGTTCACCGCGGGCTGCGCAAGGGCCACAAGACCGTGCAGCTGGTGCTCGATGAGCGCAAACACTTCGACGGGCCCGGTCGCGCACGCATCGTGCTCGACGGCGGACACGGCGCAACGGTCGTGCGTCGGGTGCACGGTGTCGAGTTTCAGGTCGACGAGGGCGGGTTCTGGCAGGTGCATCGTGATGCGCCGACCACACTGGTCGACGCGGTGGCGAGCCTTGTCGCCGTCGATCGGATCGACCCGGACGCACCCCACCTCGACCTCTACGGCGGCGTCGGGCTCTTCGCCGTGTGGCTCGCACGAGCAGGCCTGGCGGTCACCACAGTCGAGGCCGACCAGCGTGCCAGCGAGCTGGCCGACATCAACGCCCGCGAGTTCGAACGCGTCGACGCGCGCAGCGAGTCCGTCGAGGGCTTTCTGCGTCGTGAGGCGGAGCAGGCGCCCGCGTCGATGTACCGGCGTTCGCTGGTCGTGCTCGACCCGCCGCGCTCTGGTGCGGGCAAGAAGGTCGTCGCCGACCTGGCGAAGCTGCAGCCGGCGCAGGTGATCTATGTGGCCTGCGATCCCGTCGCTCTGGCTCGGGATGCTCGGCTGCTCGCCGACGCCGGCTATCAGATCGCCGACGTGCGCGCGTTCGATCTCTTTCCCCACAGCCACCACTTCGAGACGGTCGTGTCGTTCGTACGCTGAGCCGTCAGACGACGGCTGGAGCATGAGGCTCGCCCAGGCACTTCTCGTACGGCGGTCTTCTGAAGAATGCTCTGAGCTCGCTGTGAATGCCGTCGTCGCTGGTCGCCCAGAGCGAACGCCTCGGTGGGCCGACGTGCGCGGCCGGTAGTCTGAGCGGCATGGTTCTCCAACGTGTGATGGCTCGTCTGCAGCCTGCGCTCACTGTGCTCTTGCCGCTGTGGCTCTTCTTCGGCGGCGGCTTCCGCGCGCAGAGCGGATGGCAGGTGCTCGCGCTCGGAATCGGCGCACCGGTGCTGTTCATCGCACTGATCGTGCTGGCGCTGCTGATCTTTCTGCGTCCGGGCCGTCGCCCGGGGCACTTCGACTGGGTCGATGTCGTGGTGGTCATCGTCGTCGACATACTGGTGGTCGTGGCGTCGATGCTGGGCGATCTGGCCTGGCTGAGCTTTCTCCTGCTTGCGGTCGCTGCGGTCGGGGCGATCGCCCTGTCAGGCTGGCGGCTCGTGCAGGCGGGCAGACAGTCGGTGCAGCAGATGCGCGAGCGGTTTCAGCCGCGCACCGAGATCTCGGGCGAGACCATCGACGGCGGCGAGTACACCGTGATCGAGGTCGAGGAGTCGGGCCCGGACGCAGATGACCAGGCCGACGATTCGGGGCGCTCCAGAGAACCGAGAGCGTGAGACGACTCGCTCACAACGGCGCTCCGCTAACCTAGTCGTGTATCTCGTGCCTTGTTTCGTCGACACCGAAGCAGACGGCGCACGATTCGCGACCGGCAGCATCCCCTCACCAGATGACAGGAGCACCTCCGATGATCGAGGCCCGCGACCTCAGCAAAAGGTATGGCAGCAAGACCGCTGTCGACCACGTCACCTTTCGCGTGGAGCCCGGCCGTGTGACCGGGTTCCTCGGGCCGAACGGCGCCGGCAAGTCGACGACGATGCGGCTGGCACTCGGCCTCGACCGCCCGACCACCGGCACGGTGACGGTCAACGGACGTCGCTACGCCGAGCATCGTGCGCCACTGCGTGAGGTGGGCGCCCTGCTCGACGCCAAGGCCGTGCACCGCGGACGCTCCGCCCGGGCTCATCTGCGTGCGCTCGCTGCCACGCATGGCATCCCCGACTCACGTGTCGACGAGGTCATCGCGATGGCCGGGCTCGAATCGGTCGCCGACAAGCGGTCGGGCGGCTTCTCACTCGGTATGGGCCAGCGGCTCGGCATCGCGGCCGCGCTGCTCGGCGACCCCGACACGCTCATTCTCGACGAGCCGGTCAACGGCCTCGACCCAGACGGTGTGGTGTGGGTGCGGCAGCTGCTGCGCTACGAAGCGTCGAAGGGCAAGACGGTGCTCGTCTCAAGCCACCTCATGGCCGAGATGGCGCAGACCGCCGATCATCTGATCGTGCTCGGCCGCGGTCGCGTGCTGGCCGACACGTCGCTGCAGCAGTTCATCACGCACGCCGGGCGAAACTACGTGCGGGTGCGCTCGCCACAGGGCGCCGACCTCGCCGCCGAGCTGCAGCGTATGGGCGCGACCGTGACCGCCGGCGCCGATGGCGCATTCTCGGTCACCGGGCTCGATGCCGCGGTGATCGGCCAGACGGCAGCTGACACGCATGTGGTACTGCACGAACTGCACACCGTCGAGGCCTCGCTCGAGCAGGCCTACCTCGAACTCACTGAGAACGCCGTGCAGTACAACGCCGGCAGCCTGCCCGAAGGAGCCCACGCATGACACCTCAGCCAGGACAGCCAGATCAGCCCGTGCAGCCAAGCCAGCCCGTACAGCCAGGCCAGCCGGCTCAGCCGTCGGCCGAGTGGCAGGTATCGTCAGGCGTCGCCCCGCAGCCTGCGGCCGCACCTGCTCCCGGTGCCGCACCGCAGCCGCCGACGCGTCGCGCAGCCGCGGCAGCAGCTCGGCGTGACCGGCTCGGCAGCGCACGTCTCGGGTTCGGGGGAGTGCTGCGCTCTGAGTGGATCAAACTCTGGAGCGTGCGATCGACCTGGTGGACGCTCAGCGTGCTCATCGTGGTCGGAGTCGGCCTGGCCCTGCTGGTCGGGTTGGCGATCGCCTCGGTCGCCGGGCAGACCGGTACGGACAGCTCTGGGGTGACCGGTCTCTTCGAGTCTGGAGACGCCGACGCACAGACCGCACAGATGCTGCAGCTGGCTGCCTCCGGCATCGGAGCAGCGGCGCTCGTCGCCAGCGTGCTCGGCGTGCTGAACATCACCACCGAGTTCTCGGGCGGCTCGATCACCACCTCGATGCTCGCCGTGCCTCGGCGATGGCCGGTGCTGCTCGCCAAAGCCTTGGCAGTGGGCATCGTGCTCGCGGTGCTCGGCTTCGTCACGATGCTGTTGAGCGCGGTCGTGGTCTCTCTGCTGCTGCACGGAGTGCTGCCCGACCAACAGCCGTTCAGCTCTCAGATGCTGTTGGTCAGCCTGGGCGCCGCTGCCTACCTGGCTGCTCTCGGCATCATCTCGGTGCACATCGGAGCGGTCGTGCGCTCGCCGGCCGCCGGCATCGCGATCGTGGTGGGGCTCCTGATGATCGTGCCGACAGTGCTCTCGATCGTCAGCGGCTTCGACATCGACTGGGCTCTGACGGTCAACGACTGGCTGCCCAGTCAGGCTGGCACGGCACTGACGACGATACCGATGGATGCTCCCGCAGGCATGCCCGCGCCAGAGCACACCGCGATGACGGCATGGCAGGGCGGGATCAGCCTCGCGGTCTGGTCGGTCGTGTCAGGCGCGGTCGCCTGGCTGCTGACACTGCGTCGAGACGTGTGACAGTCGGTGCGCAGGGAACAGGTCGGCCGCTCTTCGGCTGAGTGCTGCTGGTGATCGGTATCGGCTCCAGATCGATTCACGGGCATCGGAGCGGAGCGTCTGCGGCTCACCGGCATGGCGGCGAACTGGTGCCTCCTCGTTCTGCAGCCCGGTGCGGGCGCGGCCCGTGACGAACCACTTGTGCTGCGACAGGCTGAGGGACATGATCGACACATGACCGTCGCACCATCCCATACCGTGCAGCCGCTGACCATCACCATGCTGTTGTTTCCCCAGATCACTCAGCTCGACCTCACCGGGCCGGCCGAAGTCTTCGCACAGATCGAGGGTGTGCACATGCAGTACGTGTGGCACGACCTGAATCCCGTCGAAACGAGCGCCGGCTTCGCGCTGGTGCCGACTGTTCGCTTCGACGAGGCGCAGCCGGCCGACGTTCTCGTGGTTCCGGGAGGCCAAGGCGCCTTCGCTCTGCTCGAAGACGAACAGGCGATCCGGTTTCTGCGCAGCCAGGCCGAACACGCCCAGTGGATCACCTCGGTGTGCACCGGGGCCTTCGCTCTCGCACAGGCCGGACTGCTCGCCGGCCGACGCGCGACCACGCATTGGAGCAGTCGGCCGCTGCTGGCAAGGTACCCCGACATCCTCGTGACAGACGAGCGCGTCGTCGTCGACGACAACCTCATCACCGCAGGCGGGGTCACCTCGGGCATCGACTTCGCACTGACCCTCGTCGCGCGGCTGCGCGGCGAACAGGCCGCCCGAGACATCGCGCTCAGGCTTGAATACGACCCACATCCGCCTTTCGAGGCGGGCACGCCTCGCACCCATCCGTCAGAACAGGTGGAGGGCATCATCGCCGCCAACGAGCGCCGACGCGGCCCTCTGGTCGAACACGCGCTGACGCATCTCGGGCGCTGAAGGCCGCCCGCGGCCCGAGAGACGCCGCCTCAGTACAGCTGGCGATCGCGTCGTGCCGACCGCTGCTTCTCACGCCAGGACGGCTCCGGCTCGTGCGACTCAATGGCGCGCTTTCGCTGCTCGCGGTGCCGCTCGCGCTCTGCCAGGCTCAGCGCCGAAGCGATCGCCGAGAGATCTTCGGGCGTCGGCGAGCCTGAGACGACCTGCAGCTGCTCGAGATACTCCTGTGGGCTGTGTGCCTCAGGCTCGTCTGCGGGGATGCTGGGCTCGGGCCCGCCTGCGGCGGTGACGTTGGTGTGCTGGTCGTCGATCACAGCGGGATGTTCCCATGCTTCTTGGAAGGCCGGTTGTCTCGTTTGGTGCGCAGTGTGCGCAGGGCCTTCGTGATCTCGACTCGCGTGGCTGCGGGCTCGATGACGCCGTCGAGCTCGCCTCGTTCGGCTGCGAGGAACGGACTCGCGACGTTGTAGGTGTACTCATTTGCCAGCCGGGTGCGCACGGCTTCGACGTCTTCACCGCGTTCTTCGGCCTCTTTGAGCTCGTGGCGGTAGAGAATGTTCACCGCACCCTGGCCGCCCATGACCGCGATCTCCGCAGTGGGCCAGGCGAGGTTGAGATCGGCGCCCATCGATTTGGAGCCCATCACGATGTACGCGCCGCCGTAGGCCTTTCGGGTGATTACTGTGACCACAGGCACGGTTGCGTCGGCGTAGGCGTAGAGCAGCTTCGCACCGCGGCGGATCACGCCGTTCCACTCCTGATCGGTGCCGGGCAGATAGCCGGGCACATCCACCAGGGTGACGATCGGAATCGAGAAGGCGTCGCAGAACCGGACGAAGCGGGCGGCTTTCTCACCGGCGTCGATGTTCAGGGTGCCGGCCATTGCAGCTGGCTGGTTGGCGATGACGCCGACTGTGTGCCCCTCGACGCGGCCGAAGCCGATCACGATGTTCGGGGCGAAGAGCGCCTGCACCTCCAGGAACTCGCCGTCATCGACGATCGTCTTGATGACCGTCTTCATGTCGTAGGGCTGGTTGGTCGAGTCGGGGATCAACTGGTTGAGGCGTCGGTCGACGTCGGTGATCTCGAGCTGGGTGTTCGACGCATAGGTCGGGGCGTCGTTGAGGTTGTTGTCGGGAAGGTAGCTCAGCAGCGTGCGCGCGTAGTCGAGCGCGTCGTCTTCGTCCTGCGCCAGATAGTGCGAGACGCCGGAGGTCTTGTTATGGGTGAGCGCGCCGCCGAGCTCGTCGAAGCTCACCTCTTCGCCGGTGACGGTCTTGATGACGTCCGGGCCGGTGACGAACATGTGGCTGGTCTTGTCGGCCATGATCACGAAGTCGGTCAGCGCAGGGGAGTAGACCGCACCACCGGCGGCCGGGCCGAGCACGATCGAGATCTGCGGGATGACACCGCTGGACTTGGTGTTCAGTCGGAAGATCTCGCCGTACTTCGAAAGTGCGGTCACCCCCTCCTGGATGCGAGCGCCGCCCGAATCGAGGATGCCGATGATCGGGATGCCCGTCTTGAGCGCCAGCTGCATGATGCGCACGATCTTCTCACCGGCGACCTCGCCGAGCGATCCGCCGAAGACGGTGAAGTCCTGACTGTAGACGGCGACCTGTCGGCCGTGGATCGTGCCGGTGCCGACGACGACGGAGTCACCGTATGGGCGCTTGTCCTCCATGCCGAAGGCATGTGTGCGGTGCCGCACGTAGGAGTCGATCTCGACGAACGATCCGTCGTCGAGCAGTTCGTGCACGCGCTCGCGGGCGGTCTTCTTACCGCGCTTGTGCTGCTTCTGCGCAGCTGTTCTGCTCGGCTCGACGACTGCTTCGCGGTAGCGGTCGGTGAGGTCGGCGATGCGTTCGGCAGTGGTGGATGGAACCACCTTGTCCGTGTTCTCAGCCGTGCTCTCGGCCGTTTTCGCGCTCGGGTTGGCGCTGGAATTCGCTGTCACAGAGGTCTCCTCGATGTCGATCGCAGACGAGTCTACCGGCGGGGTATGCCCGTTCTGCTGTAGTGATCACGCAAGACGACGGGGGGTGAATTGTGCGATCTGCACACTGTTTGGCCGTGTTTGCTGGTGTGAACCGGTCATTTTGCTCTAGTGAGGGATGCTCATCTCCGCTCTGTTGAGGGGGGCATGCTGGTCGTGCGGGGATGGTCGTCATGCGCTCTGGCAGACGTGCCGAGAGCAGTGGAGTTCGGAGACATCGAGCCAGGGGAAATATCGAGCCATGGGAAATGCTGTCCATACCGATCGAGACATGGCAAGTTCCATGTCTGGACGTTGTGGTGCAGCATTTGCGGCGACTGGACTGGCGTTCCTCACCCACAGTTCTGCCTCGTGCTCTGCGGCGGTGATCCGTTCCGTGCTTCGCAGCCGTGCTCGTCCCGGTGCTCCACAACTGTGCTTCGCAGCCCTGATACGCACGGGGCTGCCCGCCCAGGGGCGAGACCGCGAGAACGACCGGCTCCGTATGATCGAGACATGGAGTTTCCTCTGAGCAGCGCCGAGTCGCCCAACCTCATCGCTCTCGATCACGTCGATTCGACGAATACCGTGCTTTCAGACATGATCCGCACCCAGTGGGCCGATGGGCAGCCTACTGAAGCCTTCACGACTGTGGCGACACTCGATCAGCGCGGTGGTCGCGGCCGACTGGATCGTGTCTGGCAGGCGCCTCGCGGGTCGGCACTCGCCGTCTCGATCGCATTCGTCGTCCCAGCAGAAGACGTCGATCTGCTCCCATGGCTCCCACTCATCTGCGGAGCAGCCACCCAACAGGCCATGCAGCAGCTGGGTGTGCACGCCGGCGTCAAATGGCCCAACGATCTGCTGATCGAAGGACGCAAAGTCTGCGGCATCCTCAGCGAACTCGTCTCGACGACGCCTCGACCGGGACGCCAGGTTCCGACCGACCTGCCCGTCTTGGTGGGCTTCGGCATCAACCTCATGCAGACCGCTGCCGACTTCGAGGCGCAGGGGCTCGATCCCCGAACCGTGACCTCGCTCGCACGCGAGGGCGTCATGGTCACCGGCGACGTCATGCTGCAGCATCTGCTGGCGCGGCTCCGAGACCTCTGGGCGCGCGCCCTGCGGCACGACTCCTCCGTGTTCGACGCCGTGCGCGACGCCTGTGTCACCGTCGGACAGCGGGTGCGGGTGATGCTGCCGGGCGGCGACGCCCTGGTCGGCGTCGCCGTGGGCCTCGACGCCGGCGGCAGACTGATGGTCGAGGCCGACGGCACGACGCACTCGCTGTCGGTGGGAGACGTGATCCATGTGCGCCCCGCGGCGCGCTAAGGTTTCTGACATGACGTTCGGCACGCAACCCGCAGAGGAGCCCCGCTCGCGGCCGCAACTCGACGGCGGCGACGAGCTGACATCCGCCCGCGCCTCACAAGGCGAGACGGCCGGCGGGCGCGATCGGCGCGAGATCCGTCTGCGTGCGAGGGCGACCCGCCTGATTCTGCCGGTGCTGCTGCTCTGGGCCGCTGCCTGGGCGGTGCCGCAGTATTGGGGCGCCGCAGGAGGAGTCATGCGGTGGGTGCTCGCCGTCGTCGCCGTTGCGATCGTGGTGCTGCTGTTCTGCGTGTGGATGTCATGGCGGGGTCGCGCCTGCCGACTCACCGACGAGACAGTGGCCATGACCGAAGGCGTGCTTCGTCCACACCAGCGACAGATGCCGCTCGACACGATCTCTTCGGTCGAGATGCACCAGTCGCTCTCGCAGCGTTTCTGGGGCAGCGGAGACATCCGTCTGCTGGCCGGCGACCAGTTCTCGCTCGTGCTCAGGTCAATGCCTGACCCGACCAGCCTGCGTGAGGCGATTCTCGAGCGCTCGGCCCAGGCCCGTGCACGGCGAAACCGCTATCAGCTCACTGCGATCACCACGCAGCCCATGCAGCCACCGGCGTCCCCCGGCGTCGGCCCCCGATTCGCAATCGCGCCTCCGAGCGCAGAGAGGTTTCCGCAGCCATGACATATCGTGTCGGAGTCATCGGAGCCGGCCAGCTGGCCCGCATGCTCACCCCAGTCGCTGTCAATCTCGACATTGAGCTGAAAGTGTTCGCCGAGGCGGAAGGCGCTTCGGCGAAGCTCGCGACGACAGTGGTCGGTGACTACACCGATGCCGAGCAGGTGCTCGAGTTCGCACGCGGCGTCGATGTGATCACCTTCGACCACGAGCACGTGCCTCAGCCGGTGCTGCAGCGCCTCGTCGAAGCCGGTGTCGCCGTGCGACCGGGCCCGCAGGCGTTGCGCTTCGCACAGGACAAGATCGAGATGCGCCAGAAAGTCGCCGAACTCGGGCTGGGCCAGCCCGAGTGGACGCGGGCGACCACAGCGGACGAGGTTCAGGCCTTCGTCGATCTGCACGGCGGTCGCGCGATCGTGAAGACGCCGCGTGGTGGATATGACGGTCACGGCGTGCGTCTGGTCTCATCGGGCAGCGAGGTGGCCGACTGGCTGGCAGCCGAGGTGCTCGACCAGGTCGGCGGTGCTCTGTTGGTCGAAGAGGCCGTGGACTTTCGGCGCGAGCTGTCGCAGCAGGTGGCGCGGCGTCCCTCGGGTGAGATGCGTGCCTGGGCGCTGGCCGCCAGCGAACAGGTCGGCGGTGTCTGCGCCGAGGTCATCGCCCCGGCGCCTGACACCACGGATGACGTGGCTGAGCAGGCCCGCCACATCGCGACCACCATCGCCGAGGCGGTCGAAGTGACCGGCGCGCTCGCAGTCGAGCTCTTCGAGACGAACGATGGTCGTGTGCTGGTGAACGAGCTCGCCATGCGCCCGCACAACTCGGGGCACTGGAGTATGGACGGTGCGGTCACCGGGCAGTTCGAACAGCATCTGCGCGCGGTGCTCGACCTGCCGCTGGGCGACCCCGAAGCACGCCAGCCGGTGACGGTGATGGTCAATGTGCTGGGCGGACACGACGGCACCGAGCACGAGCAGGCGCTCGTCCGTGCGCTCGCCGAGGTGCCGCAGGCGAAAGTGCACTGGTACGGCAAGTCGTACCGGCCGGGCCGCAAGATGGGGCACGTCAACGTGACCGGGTTCGACCTGGTCGAAACGAGAGATGCGGCCCGCGACGCCGCTCGCGCGCTCGGCTCCGAGGTCGTTGACAGTCTCTCCGTGTAGTCTGGGGTGTCATGACAGCTGTGAACCCCAAAGTCGCCATTGTGATGGGATCCGACTCCGACTGGCCGGTCATGTCGAAGGCCGTCGAGGCGCTTGACCGCTTCGGCGTCGCGCACGAGGTCGAAGTGGTCTCAGCACATCGCACGCCGCGTCGGCTGATGGAATTCGGATCGGCTGCAGCGGGTCGCGGCCTGCAGGTGATCATCGCAGGCGCCGGCGGTGCCGCGCATCTGCCCGGTATGCTCGCCGCGGTGACCGAGCTGCCCGTCATCGGAGTGCCGGTGCCGCTGGCGAAGCTCGACGGTCTCGATTCGCTGCTCTCCATCGTGCAGATGCCGGCCGGCATCCCGGTCGCAACCGTCGCGATCGGCAACGCGTTCAACGCCGGGCTGTTGGCGGTGCGCATCCTCGGGGCCTCCGACCTCGGGCTGCGCGAGCAGCTGCACGACTACGCCGTCGAACTCGAAGAGCTGGTCGAGCAGAAGAACGCACGACTGCAGCGCTCGCTCGACTGAGATGACCTACCAGACCCCACTGCGCACCCCGAACCAGACTGACGAGCCGCTGATGCGGCGACGTGCCTGGTGGCTCGTCGTGCTGAACTTTCTGCTGCCGGGAACCCCGCAGCTGCTGACCGGCAATCGACGACTCGGTCGCATCGGCTTCGGGGCCTGGCTCATCATGGTCGCCGGTGCGATCGCTGCGCTGATCTGGTCGAAGAACAACCTCGCCGGGTTCACCTCGGTGGCGCTCAACGTCTGGACGCTCACGGCGCTGCAGGTGCTCATCGTGGCCTGGGTGCTGCTGTGGGTGCTCCTCACCGTCGACACCTTTCGCACGGCGAAGATCGGCCGGGTGCGGCCGGGCGCACGAGCCGCGCTGAGCCTCGTCACCGTGGTCGGACTCGCTGCGACCCTCTTCGGCGCATATGGCGCCGTGCAGTACATCGGCTCGGCGCGGTCGCTCTTCGACGATCTGTTCAAGGGTCAGGGGCAGCTCGAAGCGGTCGACGGCCGATACAACTTCCTGCTGCTCGGCGCCGATTCGGGCGAAGGCCGCGACGGTATGCGTCCCGATTCGATCTCTGTCGTGAGCGTCGATGCGAAGTCAGGGCAGGCCGCGATCATCGGCATCCCGCGCGACCTGCATCCGGTGCGACTGCCGGAGGGGTCGCCGCTGAAGGGTGTGTACCCACGGTCGTGGAAGGCCAACGGCGGCTACACCTACGTCACGCAGGTCAAGACGGGGCTCTACCCAGACATCCATGACGACACCGGCTTTCAGCAGGGGATCCAGGCGATGAAGGACATCGCGTCGGGCGTCACCGGGCTTCGCGTGCCGTACTACGTGATGATCGACATGAACGGCTTCTCGAAGATGGTCGACGCTCTCGGCGGTGTCGACATCGACGTCACCGAGCATCTCGACTTCGTCGACGGCAGTGACACCCATCACGTCTACCACGGGTCTGTCGAAGCCGGACGTCAGCACATGAACGGTGAGACGGCGCTCTGGTACGCGCGCAGTCGTAAGACGACCAGCGACTGGGATCGCATGCGCAGGCAGAGGCAGGTGCAGGAGGCGCTGATCCAGCAGTTCACCCCGCAGACGCTGCTCACGAACTTTCAGCAGATCGCCGAGGCGAGCCCCGACTTCGTGAACACCGACGCTCCGCGCAATTCGATCGGGGCGCTGGTGTCGCTGGCCGACAAATCTCGCAAGCTGCCGATCAACAGCCTTGAGCTGGTCCCGCCCGACTTCCCCGAGTCGAACCTGGACTGGTCGAAAGTGGATGCCGCAGTGGCCGACGTGATCGCTCGGTCGCGCGGTGAGGGCTGAGGGCATCGGCGCCCGCCAGGCCAGCGGCGAAATCGACCGGCACCTCGGAGTGCGGATATCCGCCTCTAAGCCCTCTAAGCCGTGATCAGGCCAGGCTGCGATGCAGCGCCCAAATGGCGCGCGCAGAGTCTTCCCAAGTGAACGAGCGAGCGCGATCGGCGCCTTCCTGAGCGAGACGTTTGACCGCCTCTTTGTCAGTCATGACTGTGCGCATGGCTGCGGCCATGCCGTCGACCAGCGACGAACCCTCCAAAGGCACGCTGAGGCCGGCGCCCCCCGTGACTTCGAGCAGTGACTCGGCATTCGGGTAGATGACCGGGGTGCGAGCGACCATCGCATCGAACAGCGGCAGCCCGAGGGCGTCTCCGTCGCCGAAGTAGATCAGAGCGCTGGCCCGAGTGTTCAGCACGGCAAGGGCTTCGTCGTCGACCTCGCCGAGAAGCCGCACCTGATCGGCGTTCAGCCCGGAGTCGGCGATGATTCGCGAGGCCGGGGTCTGGCCGGGATCCTGGCGGCCGATGAGCAGCAGCGGTTCCTCGAGATGCGCCTGAGCGTAGGCAGCCAGCAGCAGTCGCAGGCTGGCCGGCCGTTCGCTGGCGAATGCGATCAGGAATCGATCGGGAAAGCCCAGCTCGCGAGCGCGCCCGGCGACCGATCCGCGGGCGACGAGATGGCGGGTAGGAGAAACCGGCACGACCTGCACTCGGTCGCCCATGCGCGTGTTCTGATCGACCAGATGCGCCAGCTCGTGGTGTGTGACCACGATCGCATCGGCGTATCGTTCGGTCAGTTTCAGCAGCCGGCCGATTCGCATGCGCTCACGGCGTGAGAGCGTCTCCGGAGCGGTCCAGATCGCCCCGGAGTGCAGCGTCACGGCGGTCTGAACGCCGGGCTCGATCATGCGGTTGTGCGAGAAGAACGGAGCCAGCATCGTCGGCGAGTGCGTCGTGCCGTCGCTGAGCAGTCGCGGCGGAATGCCCATGTTCCATGCGAGCGCGAGCTGACTGCTGCTGGCAGGCAGTCGGATGAGACGGTCGAGTCCCGGAAACTGGGACTCGAGCCGTCGCGTGAGCTCCTGCGGGTGCGAGGCGATGACACCGCTGACCGTATCGCCGTTCTCCGCGGTGCGAATGAGCGCGCGCGTGATCTCGGTGGTGTAACGGGTCACTCCGCTGGGGTCGGCATCGAAGAGATTGTCGATGACCACGCGAAGCTGCGTCATCTGTCCTCCTGTGCGATCATCGCATTGCTGTCGGTGTAGTGGGATGCGGTGTAAGGCCGGGGCTCAGGCCTCAGCGCCGGGGTGGCTGACGAGCCAGGCCTGCCAGGCGCTCGTCACGATATCAGACAGGTCGTGGCTGGCGTGCCAGCCCAACACCTGATTCACTCGCGAGCTGTCGGCGATGAGCTGCGGAGGGTCGCCCGCCCGCCGGCCGCGCACCTCGGGCACCAGATCGCTCCCGGTGACCTTGAGAATCTCGTCGACCACCTGGCGCACGCTGAAACCGCTGCCGGTGCCGATGTTGAAAGTCGACTCGGAGCGGTCGTCGCCCTTGAGATAGGCGAGTGCGCTCAGATGTGCGTCGGCCAGATCGTAGACATGGATGTAGTCGCGCACGCAGGTGCCGTCGGGGGTGGGGTAGTCGTCGCCGAAGATGAGCGGCGCTTTGCCCTGGGCGATGCGGTCGAACACCATGGGAACGAGGTTCAGAATGGCCGGATCGCCGAGGTCGTCCCAGCCTGAGCCCGCGACATTGAAGTAGCGCAGCTTGGCGACGTGGATGCCGTGGGCGCGAGCAACGGCGTCGATCAGCCATTCACCCGCGAACTTGGTCTGGCCGTAGGGATTGATCGGCTGGCAGACGACGTCTTCGGGCACGACGGCCACGTCGGGTTCGCCGTAGACCGCTGCGGAGGACGAGAAGACGATGTTCTGCGCATCTGCGTCGACCATCGCCTGCAGGACGTTGTTCAGACCGTCGAGGTTCTGGCGGTAGTACCAGAGCGGACGCTCGACCGACTCGCCGACCTGTTTCTTCGCCGCGAAGTGGACGACAGAGTCGATCTGCTCCTCGCGCATGATGTCAGCGAGTCGCTCGTTCGCGCCGGCGGCCGAGATGTCGAACTGATGCAGCGTGGCGTCACCGACTCGATCGGCTGCCCCGGTCGTGAGGTCGTCGACGACGACGACGTGTTCGCCGCGCTCCTGCAGCAGACGGACGACATGTGCGCCAATGTACCCGGCACCGCCGGTAATCAGAGTTCCCATGAGAGCCAACTATACCGACTGGTGTCTGCTCGACGCGGATGCGAAGGACTCGCCGTTTCGAGGATGCGGTGTCGATGAGGACCTGTCGGCAGCCCGGTTTCCGATGCGGTTCGACTTGACTCAGGGGAATTACACGGGTGTAATTAGACAGGTCGAATTGCTTACACACCATCTGCACAGAGGGAGGCACCTGCATGGCCGAGCAGCATCTCAGCGCGGTGCCTGACGACTGGTTCGACGACCCCATTCTGCGCGGTGTGGCCGGCTATACCGGCTATGATCGCGAAGCCGGCGTGCTCGAATGGCAGTCTGAGGCGCTGTGCGCCCAGACTGATCCCGAGGCGTTCTTTCCTGAGAAGGGCGGCTCTACCCGAGATGCGAAGCGCATCTGCTCTTCCTGCGAAGTGCGCGCCCAGTGCCTTGAGTATGCTCTTCAGAATGATGAGCGATTCGGTATTTGGGGTGGTCTGAGTGAGCGTGAGCGCAGAAAGCTCAGAAGGCGTGCAGTCTGAAAGGCAGCAGTCTTAGATGAGCGCACGCATTTTCGCCGTCGTCGTCGTGCACAACGGTGCGTCGCAGCTGGCTGACACACTCACGGGCCTGCGCCAGCAGACGGTGCAGGCGCCGGTCATCGTCGTCGACACCGCATCCACCGACGACTCTGCAGCCGTCGCCAGAGCCGGCGGCGTCAACTACATCGTTCGCACCGGAGCAGACACATCGTTCGGTGCAGCTGTCGGCGACGCCGTCGACGCTGTCATCCCCGATCTGCAGGATGACGACTGGCTCTGGCTCCTGCATGACGACAGCACGCCTGAGCCCACCGCTCTCGCTCATCTTCTCTCCGAGCACGATCGGTCGCCGAGTGCGCTGCTGCTCGGGCCGAAGCTGATCGACGCCGACCGTCCCGATCATCTCGACGAGTTCGGCCTCACTATGACGACCCGCGGCGAGAAGGTGAGCCCCGCCGCAGGGGAGCTCGACCAGGCGCAGTTCGATACGCAGTCCGACGTGCTCGCCGTCGGCACGGCCGGCATGCTCATCCAAGGCGGGCTGTGGAGGCGTCTCGGCGGCCTCGACACCAATTTGGCCTTCAGCGACGACGGACTCGACCTCGGCATCCGTGCGCGCCTCGCCGGGGCTCGTGTCGTCACCGTGCCTTCGGCCCGTGTGGCGCATCATCGTCTCAGCGAACGCAGCAGCACTCCGGCCGCGCGGACGCGTCGGCCGAAGTATCGCCAGGTGCGCTGGGCGCAGCTGTACCGTCGGCTCAGCTACACCACCGGCACAAGTGCAGTGTTTCTGTGGCTTGCGTTGCCCTTCATCGCGTTCGGGCGAACTCTGCAGCACCTCTTCGACAAGCGTCCCGGACTGATTGCAGGGGAGTGGGCAGCCACTGTCACCGCCATGTTCAGTCGCGGCCGTGTGGCCGCGCACCGCAGACGCATCGCCGATGCCTCGGTCGCCCCATGGTCGGCCATCGAACCGCTGCTGCTTTCAGCGGGCAGCGTGAACCGACTGCGTGCCGATCAGCGTGAAGAGGCTCTCTTCATCGACACCGACGTCGACGACGATGACACGGTGCCGTTCTGGCGCTCGAAGGCCCCCCTGGTCGCTCTCGCGCTGTGGGCGTTCAACGTGCTGCTGCTGTGGCGCCTGATCGCCGCAGGCGAGGTCTCGGGCGGCGCAGTCGAGCCGCTGCGGCCTGACTGGTGGGCGAGCTTCACCTCGCTTTTCTCGCTGCAGCACTTCGGTGCCGTCGACACCGGTTTGATGACCGATCCGAACTCCGCCCTGTGGACTCTGCTCTCCGCCCTCACGTTCTGGCATCCGTCGACCGTCATTGTGCTCCTGCTGCTGACAGCGATGCCGCTCGCCTTCGCGTCCGGCTGGTATCTGATGCGGGCGCTGTCGAAGACGTCTTGGGTGCGCATCGTCGGCGCTGTCGTCTGGGCGCTGTCACCGGTGTTCGTGCAGGCGCTCGTCTCGGGAGACCTGTCACCGACGGTCTTCCACATCGTGCTGCCTCTGGCGGTCGGCTCTCTGCTCGCGGTGGCCCGCCCCGGAAACGGTCGAGAGCGCTCGATTGGTCGCGCAGCCGCTGCGGGCCTCTGGCTCGCCCTGCTGAGCGCCTGCTCGCCGATCGGATGGATCGTCCTGCTGGCGGGCATCCTCGTCTGGTCGGTCTTCGCACACCGACTGCTGCGGTCTCTCTGGGCGGTGCTGATCCCCAGCCTCGTGGTCTGGGTGGGGCCGGTGCGCGACGCAGTCGTGACTCACGACTGGCTGGGGCTCCTCTCCATCGGCGGCTCGCTGCCGTCCAGCGGCCCGAACGATCCCCTTGATCTGCTGCTGCCCGGATCCGCTCCATGGCTCTGGCAGACCCTGGTTCCTGCTCTCGACGGCCAACCGCTGGTCGCACAGGCTGTCGCCGCGATCTCGGCGGCGGTGCTCATCGTCATCGGGCTGGTCGGTCTCTTCACCCATCGTTGGGGACGCGTCCTCATCGGTCTCGTCCTGTTCTCGGCGACTGGTGCACTGGCCGTCGTGTTGTCAGGGATCACGTCGATCCGGGTCTTCGGAGCGCCCAGCACCTGGGACACGACCCCGCTGCTCTCTGCGGCGACGCTGTTCCTGCTGGTGGCTATCTCGGGCACGCTTGTCGGCGCACGGGTCGGCCTGGCGAAGACAGCGGCGGCCGTCGCCATCTGCGGTGTCGCCGTGGGCATCGCCGCGCCGGGAGCGCTGGCGATCAGTCAGGGCGGGGCCGTGGGGGCGGTCGCGAACACCGCTCCGGCGCTGGTTCAGGCCGAAGAGCGCAACGCCCCCGGCGGGCGTGTGCTCGAGATCGTCGCGAATCCTGACGGGTCGTTTGATGCGACGACGACTCCGTCGGCGTTCTTCGGCACGCTGCAGGGCCGACATCGTCAAGTGATCAGCGCGAGAAGCCTCGACGACGGCCGGCAGCAGGTCGAATCGACCGTGTCGAATCTGGCGAGCTACAGCGGCTACGATCCCACGGACGCGCTGAACCAGATGGGGGCCCGTTTCGTCCTGCTGCGCGCCGCTGACTCCACCGTCTCGACCGATCGCGTGAGCTCGGTGCTTGACGCCAACACCGCGCTCGAGCCGGCTGGTCGCAGCGACATCGGTCAGCTGTGGCGCGTCACTGGATCGACTGCGGTGGCCGACTCCGGGCCCAGCATTTGGTGGCTCATCGTGCCGCAGGCGATCGTGCTGCTGTTCTTCCTCGCGCTGAGCCTGCCGACCGGCCGCCTGCGCGACGAGGCCGAGACGTCGTCGGCACTCTCGCTGCTGGAAGGAGACGCCGATGATGTCTGATACGGCATCCGAACAAACGACCCCGAAGATCTCCGATACCCCCGCAGCCCAGCCAGAGGCGTCGTCGAAGGGGAGACAGCCGGGCGGCGTCCGCCGTGTCGCTCGCCACGCCTCCCGGTGGCTGCTCAGCGTCGTGGTGGTCGTCGCATTGGTTGCCGGGGGATGGGCGCTGACCAGATTCGCCACACCCGAAGTCGACCTCAGTCGTCAGGCGAGCACCGTTGTGCCGGCCTCGGTCGAGAGCACTCGTGTCTGCCCGGTCGGGTTCCGCACCGGGGGCTCCATTACCTCGGTGGATGCCGGTGACGCCGTGGGCAGCGGATCGATCGCTGCGATCTCTGACTCAGACCTCACGGTGCAGAGCGTCGGTCAGTCGGAGCCGACACCGTTCGGCACGGCCGGCGGAGTCGCGACACGCGACGGCGTCTCAGCAAGCACCGTCGTGCGTACCAGCACTGACCATCAGTCTGCGCTGGGCGTGCTCAGCGGTGCACGGGTCGACGATGGGCAGAGCAGGGGCACGCTGCTGGCCGACTGCACCAGCCCGACGTTCGACAGCTGGATCGGCGGCGGTTCTCAGCAGGTCGGACGCTCCACGTCGGTGCGTGTGGTCAACCCGAGCTCGCTCGCCTCGACGGTGACGCTCACGGTCTTCACCGGCGAAGGACAGCTTCTGTCAAGCACCGGGGAGCTGAATGTCGAAGCAGGCAGCGAGCGTGTGCTGCCGGTCTCGGCCGTCACCACCACCGATCAGCAGATCTTCGTGCGCGTGCAGGCAGTGCGAGCGCCGGTCGCCGCGTTTCTGCAGCAGTCGACCGTGCGCGGTCTCGAAGCCGGCGGCCTCGATGTGCAGGCGCCGGGGGCTCAGCCCGCGACGCAGCAGAACATCACCGGTGTGCGCATCTCCGGCGGAGCCGATCGTGCAGGCCTGGCAGGCGAGGGCGGCTGGGAGGACACTCAGCCGGTGCTTCGCCTGCTCTCGCCAGACGAAGGAACAGTCGCACACGTGACAGTGAGCGGCGCCGACTCGCGGTCGTTCGACGTCTCACTGACGCAGGGGGTCGTCGTCGACACGCCGCTTGGTGACCTGCCTGACGGCGACTACCAGATCTCGATCACGGCAGACGCATCGATCGTCGCCGCAGCGCGTGTGACCTCGGGCGGGCGCGATCAGGCCGACTTCACCTGGCTGCAGAGTTCAGACGCCGTGACGGCGCCGCTGTCGTTCGCCGTTCCGTCGACTCCGACTTCGCTGGCCCTGAAGCTCAGCGGCGCACCGTCGTCGACGGTGTCGGTGCAGGTCGACGGGGCGTCACGAGACGTTCAGCTCGACGACAGTGGCATCGGCTCGTTGGATCTCTCGGCGGGGCAGTCCGTCGAGGTGCGTCCGACACAGGCCGTGCATCTCGCGGTGGTGACGAGCGGTGGCGATGGCATCGCGGCGGCCGCGCTGGCAGGGGCAGAATCCGCTGGCGCGGTGGACGTTCTGGCGCGCTGACGTCGACCGCTAGATCTGGTGGCCGTGCATCTCCCACGGCTGACGTCCAGTGAGTTCGGCGAAAGCCGACAGCACGCAGTATTCGATCGTCATCTGACGCTGCACCTCGTCGGCGTCCTCCACCTCGGCGCCGAGGGTCAGGGGCAGGCGATGCAGAACGATGGTGCGCTGACTCTGATCGACCGTCCAACGAGGGTCATGCCCGTCTTTGAGCTGATTCGGCATGTCGGAGAGCAGGACTGTCACGTCGTCGAGTTCGGGGGCCCAGTTCGCTTTGACGTACGAACTCGTGGCGGTGATCCGGTCGATGAGCGCCTGTCGGCGAGAGCCGAGCCTCTGCAGGTACGGACCTCCGACACGGCTGCGCAGACGGCGGTGCCGTGACCGGTGCCCGGAGCGTGACGGGTGAGACGAAGACGCTGACATGGCTCCAGTCTAGAGGCGAGCGCACCGACTACAGTTGGTACAGTCCGTCGATACTGCAAGGAGCACTGCCCAATGAGCGAGACCCACGAGCCCTTCGACTATCAGATTCGCGATCTGACGCTCGCCGAGGCAGGTCGACACCAGATCCGTCTCGCCGAGTACGAGATGCCGGGTCTGATGTCGCTTCGTGAGCAGTATGCCGGGCAGCAGCCGCTGAAGGGCGCTCGTATCGCCGGTTCGCTGCATATGACGGTGCAGACCGCTGTGCTCATCGAGACGCTTGTCGCGCTCGGCGCCCAGGTGCGCTGGAGCTCGTGCAACATCTTCTCGACGCAGGACGAAGCCGCCGCCGCTGTGGTGGTGGGCCCCCACGGCACCCTGGATGCGCCGGCGGGTGTCCCGGTCTTCGCGTGGAAGGGCGAGACGGTCGACGAGTACTGGCAGATGCTCGCTCGGGTGTTCGACTGGTCACATGAGGCCGAGCAGCAGGGTGCTGACTGGATCGGCCCGAACCTGATCCTGGACGATGGGGCAGACGCCACCGGATTCGTGCACCTCGGCTTCCAAGCCGAGCAGGATGCGACCTCGCGGCCGTCGCATGAGCTCAGCCACGAAGAGACGGCCATGTGGGCGGTCATCGACGCGCTGCTGTCGGAACGTCCAGGCTGGTTCACTCGCGTCATCCACGACATCAAAGGGTCGTCCGAAGAGACGACGACCGGTGTGCACCGGCTGGCGCACATGGCCCGCGACGGCGAACTCCAGTTCTCGGCCATCAACGTGAACGACTCGGTCACCAAGAGCAAGTTTGACAACAAATACGGCATCCGACACTCGCTGCCCGACGGCATCAACCGCGGCACTGACACTCTGATCGGGGGCAAGGTCGTGTTCGTCGCCGGCTACGGCGACACCGGCAAGGGCGCGGCCGAGGCGATGCGCGGCCAGGGTGCTCGCGTGATCGTCTCCGAGGTCGACCCCATCTGTGCGCTGCAGGCGGCGATGGACGGCTTCCAAGTCGCCCGACTCGACGACGTCGCCCACGAGGTCGACATCGTGGTGACCGCCACCGGCGACCTCGGAGTCGTCACCGTCGATCAGCTGCTGAAACTGAAGAATCACGCCATCGTCGGCAACGTCGGGCACTTCGACAACGAGATCGATATGGCCGGTCTCGAACGGCTTCAGGGCGCCAGCAAAGTGAACATCAAGCCGCAGGTCGACGAATGGCACCTGCCGAACGGCAACAGCATCCTGGTGCTCAGCGAGGGACGCCTGCTGAACCTCGGCAACGCCACGGGGCATCCCAGCTTCGTCATGAGTGCCTCTTTCACCAACCAGGTGCTGGCGCAGATCGAGCTGTTCACCAACCTCGAGGCATACCCGATCGGCCTGCACCGGCTGCCGAAGGCGCTCGACGAGCACGTGGCACGGGTGCATCTTGCCGCCCTCGGCGTCGAGCTGACCACTCTGACGCCTGCACAGGCCGACTACCTCGGCGTTCCCGTCGACGGCCCGTACAAGCCGGATCACTATCGGTACTGACCTATGGCACATCGCATTCTCGCCGTCGACGACGATCCCGATCTGCTGGAGATGATCGAGATCGTGCTGCGCGGGCAGGGGTGGTCGGTCGTCACGGCAGCGGACGGGCCATCAGCCGTTCAGACCTGCCGCGAGCAGCACCCTGATCTGGTGCTGCTCGACGTGATGCTGCCCGGCTTCGACGGCGTCGAAGTGGCGCGACGCATCCGCAGAGAATCCGATGTGCCCGTCGTCATGCTCACAGCGCGCACCGACACCACCGACGTGGTCGCCGGGCTCGCCGCCGGCGCAGACGACTATGTGTCCAAACCGTTCTCACCGCAGGAGCTCGTGGCCCGCATCGAAGCCCGCCTTCGCCGACTGCCCGGAGACATCGCCTCGGTGCTGCGTCTTGGCGCGCTCACGATCGACACCGCAGCGCATCAGGTCACGAAGAACGGCGAGATCGTGCGACTCACACCGCTCGAGTTCGACCTCTTGGCGGCCCTGGCTCGACAGCCCGGGGTCGTCGTCAGCCGCGACCAGCTGCTCGAGGAGGTCTGGGGCTACCACTACAAGGCCGACACCCGACTGGTGAACGTGCACGTGCAGCGCCTGCGGGCCAAGATCGAGGACGACCCGGAGAACCCCGAGTACGTGCTCACCGTGCGCGGCGTCGGCTACACCGCAGGAGAGCGCTGATCGTGGCGGCAAGTCTGCTTCGCGTGCCCGCCCGGCGTCTGATGCAGTGGCTGCGGCGCTCGCTCACGGCTCGCGCGCTCGTGGTGTCTCTGGTGCTCAGCACGCTGACCACACTGCTCGTGTTCGGACTCATCTCACTGCGCATCTCGACCGAGCTGTTCAAGTCGCGCAGCGAGACGGTGGTCGGTCTCAGCCAGTCGGCGATCGAAGACGTGCGATCGATCGGTCTGGGCTCGACGGCGCAGGACGAACAGTCTCTGCAGACGCTGAAAGTGTCGATGCTGCGCAGCGCCGAGTCTCTGGCCCTCTCACAGCAGGTCGCGCTGCTGCAGACGGAATCAGGCGAGCGGCCGGTGCTGAACAGCCCCGATCTGATCAGCGCCTCGCTGAACGCGCAGAGCATTCCCGCATCGCTGCGCGAACAGGTGCAGGCCAACCCCGACACGATCTTCTGGCAGTCGGCGAAGGGAGCTTCCGGAGAGCCCGCCATCGTGGTCGGCGGTTCGTTCAGCGTGCCGCTCGCCGGCGAGCACGAGATCTACATCGAGAACTCGCTGGCCCCCGAGCAGCAGACGCTGGAGTTCGTGCAGCTGATGCTGTTGATCGCGGCTCTCGTGCTGGTGCTGATGACCGGCGCGATCGCGGTCATCGTCACCTCGCTGATTCTGCGGCCGATTCGCCGCACCGTCCAAGTCTCGAGCCGCCTCGCACGAGGCGACCTCGGGCAGCGTCTGCCCCAGACAGGGGCGGCCGAGGCCGTCGCGCTGGGACGTTCGTTCAACAAGATGGCCGACTCGCTCGAACGTCAGATCCTCGAGCTGCGCCGGCTGTCGACGCTGCAGCGGCGCTTCGTCTCGGACGTCTCACATGAGCTGCGCACCCCGATCACCACGATCAGCCTGGCGGCAGACGTCATCTACGCCAGGCGCGACGATCTGGAGGGGGCGACGCGACGATCGGCCGAGATTCTGCACACCCAAGTGCAGCGCTTCGAACGGCTGCTCAGCGAGCTGCTCGAGACCAGCCGTCTCGACGCCGGCGTCGTCGCGCTTGACCGTTCAGAGGTCGATCTCGTCGGCCTGGTGGGCAGCGTCGTCACCGACTGCGAGGCGCTCTCCCAGCGACAGGGCAGCCCGATCACGGTGACGGCTCCAGACGGGGCCGTGCCGGCATCCATCGACAGCGTGCGAGTGGGGCGGGCGGTGCGCAACCTTCTCTCGAATGCACTGGAGCACGGCGCAGGATCACCCATCGAGGTCGTCGTCGATCGACCGAGCGGGGCGACGCCGGCCGTCGGGCGCATCCGTGTCGTCGACCACGGCCGCGGCATCTCGGCCAACGATCTGGAACACGTATTCGACCGGTTCTGGCGGGCCGACGCCTCCCGTCAGCGCACACTCGGCGGCACCGGGCTGGGGCTGTCGATCACACGTGAGGACATGCAGCTGCACGGCGGCAGCGTCTCGGCGGAGTCCGAGCTGGGGCACGGAGCGACGTTCACGATCACGCTGCCCCTCGAAGAGGAGAGCTCATGACGAGCGGGCCGAAACGAGTGCTCGTCGGGCTGGTCGCCGCTGTGCTGCTGCCGATTGCTCTGCTGCTCGGCGGATGCGTCCGGCTGCCCGATTCCGGGTCGCCGCAACGCGTGGTCGACAGCGGAGGCAGCGAGAACAGCAGCGGCTACGTGGTCAACGCCTCGGGGCCGGCTGACGGCGCGAGCCCGATCGAGGTCATCAACGGGTTCATCCTGGCGTCGGCCGACACCAGAGGCAGCCACTCTGTCGCCCGAGAGTTTCTGACCGACGGTCTGGCCGCCAGCTGGCAGCCAGATGCGCAGGTGCAGGTGCTCGACAGCATGCCCGACCTCGACGATCACGACAGCGGCCACGTCGAGGCAACGGGTGCGCTGCAGGCGACGGTCGACGCCGTCGGCGTCTACCGCGAGCAGACGTCTCGGCTGAAGCAGGAGTACTCGCTCGTGCAGGTCAACGGACAGTGGCGCATCAGCTCCGCACCGGACGGGGTGCTGATGACGCGAGCGAGCTTCGACCTGGTGTTCAGACCAGCGCGGCTCGCCTACCTCTCGACGTCCGGCGACACGCTCGTGCCCGACGTCCGCTGGTTCCAGGCGGGCGATCAGACGGCCACACGACTGGTCAAGGCCTTTCTCTCCGGCCCCGTGCCCACCGTGCAGGCCGGCGTGCAGCAGCTGATCGGCAGCGATCTGCATCTGGCGGTCGAGGCCGTGGGCGTGAGCAGCGGGGTCGCCTCGATCTCGCTGAGCGGTGAGTTCCTCTCACTCGACGAACTGCACCAGCGTCAGGTGAAGACCCTGTTGGTGCGCTCCCTCGAGCAGGTCGACGACATCCACGAGGTCAGTCTCACCGTCAACAATCTGCGCATCGATCTGCCCACCATTCCGACCGCTGAGATTGATTTTCCCCATACCCAGAACGGCGTCGTGCTCGGGTCCGAAGGCGAGAGCCTGCAGGCCATGGACGGCCAGAGCTGGCAGCCGGTCGATCCTCTGCCATCCGAGCTGCAGCCGGTTCGCTCGGCGCTGACCGACACCTCGGTCAGCTCGCTGAGCGTGGCGCGTGGGCGACTGGCCGCGGCCGCAGCCGACGGCATGCACTACATGGGCGACGATCAGAACCCGCGCGTGCTGAGCGGAACGGCGTCGGGCGTCGCATCGATCGACGTCGTCGGCACCGCCTGGACGCTGCGCGACGGCCAGATCGTCTGGGTCGATGCCAACAGCGGAGTCTCGGGTGCGCTGCCGCTGCCCGCAGACGTCGTCGGCACCGGAGCAGTGGTCGCCGCTGCCGCAGCTGCGGACGGTGCCCGCGTCGGAGTCGCAGTGGCCGAGGGACAGAACATCCGCCTGCTGGCGTTCGGCGTGCGTCGTGACGCGACGGGGCATCCGGCCGAGCTCACCGCGGCGACCGAGCTCGGAAAGGCGTCAGGCACGGTGACGGCCCTCGCCTGGAACGCCGACGACCAGGTCGCGGTGGCACTCGCTCCGGGGTCCTCGACGGGTGAAAGCACGATCCTCGTCCGTTCGATGAGCGGGAGCGGCACTCAGGCCACAGTGCACGGGCATGTCACGCAGCTCGTCGGCGCGCCCCGCGACGGTCAGCTGCGCGTGGTGAGTGACGACCGGCTCTTCTCTGTGCAGAGCGGCAGCGTGACCGAACTCGGAGTGCGCGTCTCTGCACTGACCACCATCTGGCATTGACACGTGCACAGGGGGTGTCGAGGGCTGGTCTGTCGATTCCTTCTTGGGCGATGCTCGACGCATGGACGTCATGGGCGCGCTGCGTGAGATCGGCACGCTGCTGCTGCCTGAGTCCTGCCTTGCCTGCGGAGGCAGGACGTCGACGGCTCTGTGCGCCACCTGTCTGCAGGCGTTCGACGATTCTCCGACGGTCGTGTGCGTCGAAGGTGTGCCCTGCTTGGGGTGGGACGACCATGACGGTCGCATCCGCGTCGTCATCCGTGCGGTGAAAGACGATCGGCGCACAGCCGAACTCGGCTTGCTGCGCATGCATGCGAACCGGCTTGCAGCAGTCGCACGTCGACGGCTCGCCTCTGACGGCGCACTGTGGGCGGCGCTGCCGTCGTCGGCGGCTGCCCGACGCCGACGAGGCTTCTGTCTTGCCGAGCGGGCATTCGGGCGCAGCGGGGAGTCCGTGCGTGAAGACGTGCTCTGGCCGGTTCGGAAGCTGCACGACCAGCGGGCACTCAGCGCCTCGGCCCGACGAAGCAACCTCGCAGATGCGCTGTATGCAGACCGGGGTGCGGTCGTCGGGCGGCAGGTGCTGCTGATCGACGACGTGATGACGACGGGTGCCACCATGCGAGCGGCGAGAGACGCAGTGCTCGCGGGCGGCGGAGACGTCGTCGGAATGCTGGTGCTTGCGCGAACGCCTCGTGCTCTGGCTGCTCGATGAGAGAGCTGGGCATTCTCTGAGACGGCCCCACACTTCTGCTCGCAGACACGTAGAATGGTTCGGTGTGCGCCCTGCGGCAGCGACTGACAGTGTGCTGAGGCCTGCACGAGACCTGAGAGAGAGTGGACACGTGGCTGGAATCGTCGACAACATCCTGCGCATCGGTGAGGGGCGCATCCTCAAACGACTGAAGCGGGTGGTCAGCCAGGTCAACGCGCTGGGCGACGACTACAAAGAGCTCAGCGATGACGAGCTTCACGAAGAGACGCAGCGTCTGCGTGACCGCTATGACAGCGGCGAGACGCTCGACGATCTGCTGCCCGAGGCATTCGCCGCCGTGCGCGAGGCTGCCGACCGCACGTTGGGCATGCGTCACTTCGACGTGCAGATCATGGGCGGCGCGGCACTGCACCAGGGCAACATCGCCGAGATGAAGACCGGTGAGGGCAAGACCCTGGTCGCGACGCTGCCGGCCTACCTGAACGCGATCGCGGGCAAAGGCGTGCACGTCGTCACCGTCAACGACTTCCTGGCCAAGTACCAGAGCGATCTGATGGGCCGCGTGTTCCGTGCGCTGGGCATGACCACCGGCTGCATCGTCGCAGGGCAGACTCCGCAGCAGCGTCGCGAGCAGTACGCCGCCGACATCACCTATGGCACGAACAACGAGTTCGGCTTCGACTACCTGCGTGACAACATGGCCTGGCAGAAGAGCGACCTCGTGCAGCGCGAGCGCTTCTTCGCCATCGTCGACGAGGTCGACTCGATCCTGATCGACGAGGCTCGTACCCCGCTGATCATCTCGGGTCCCGGTGACGGCGACGCCAACCGGTGGTTCGGCGAGTTCGCCAAGGTCGCCCGTCGCCTCAGAGAGGGCACTGACTACGAGGTCGACGAGAAGAAGCGCACCATCGGCGTGCTCGAGTCCGGCATCTCGAAGGTCGAAGACTACCTCGGCATCGAGAACCTGTACGAGTCGGCGAACACCCCGCTGATCTCGTTCCTGAACAACGCCATCAAGGCCAAGGCGCTCTTCAAACGCGACAAAGACTATGTGGTGCTCAACGGCGAGGTGCTGATCGTCGACGAGCACACGGGCCGAATCATGCAGGGGCGCCGCTACAACGAGGGCATCCACCAGTCGATCGAGGCCAAAGAGGGCGTCGAGGTCAAGGCCGAGAACCAGACCCTCGCCACGATCACGCTGCAGAACTACTTCCGCTCGTATGACAAACTCGCCGGCATGACCGGTACCGCCATGACCGAAGCGGCGGAGTTCTCGAGCACCTACGAGCTCGGCGTCGTGCCGATTCCCACGAACAGGCCCATGATCCGCAAAGATCAGGCCGACTTCATCTTCCGCACGGCCGAGGCCAAATTCCACGCGGTCGTCGACGACATCGTCGATCGGCATGAGGCCGGTCAGCCGGTGCTGGTCGGCACCACGAGCGTCGAGAAGAGCGAGTACCTCTCGCGTCTGCTCGCCAAGCGCGGGGTCAAACACGAAGTGCTGAACGCCAAGAACCACTCACGTGAGGCCGCGATCGTGGCTCAGGCCGGTCGCCTCGGGTCGGTCACGGTGGCCACGAACATGGCCGGTCGTGGCACCGACATCATGCTCGGCGGCAACGCCGAGTTCCTGGCGGTGTCTGAGCTGGCCAGCCGCGGGCTCTCGCCGACCGAAACCCCAGAAGAGTACGAAGAGGCCTGGGACACCGCCTTCGCCGACGTCAGACAGCGTGTGCACGACGAAGCCGAGAAGGTCATCGAAGCCGGCGGTCTGTACGTGCTCGGCACCGAGCGGCACGAGTCACGCCGCATCGACAATCAGCTGCGCGGTCGTTCCGGCCGTCAGGGAGACCCCGGCGAGTCGCGCTTCTACCTGTCACTCGAAGACGATCTGATGCGGCTGTTCAACTCGTCGGCGGCCGAGGCGCTGATGGCTCGCACCTCGCCAGAAGACGAGACGCCGATCGAGTCGAAGATGGTCTCGCGTGCGGTCGAGAACGCCCAGGGGCAGGTCGAGGCGCGCAACACCGAGATTCGCAAGAACGTGCTGAAGTACGACGACGTGATGAATCGCCAGCGCAACGCGATCTACGCCGACCGTCGGCGCATCCTCGATGGGGCCGACCTCGCCGAACAGGTGCAGGGCTTCCTCACCGACAGCGTCGAGGCGATCGTCGACGACCACGTGACCGCGGGGTCGGCGGCTCAGTGGGATCTCGACGGGCTCTGGCGTGACCTCAAGGGCGTCTTCCCCGTGTCGGTTACCCGTGACGAGGTGATCGAAGAGGCCGGTGGCGACCTTGGCCGAGTCACCGTGCCGATGCTGAAAGAGCAGCTGCTCTCAGATGCCCGCATCGCCTATGAGAAGCGCGAGCAGCAGCTCGGTGACGAGGCCATGCGCGAGCTCGAACGCCGCGTCGTGCTCTCGGTGCTGGATCGCAAGTGGCGCGATCACCTCTACGAGATGGACTACCTCAAAGAAGGCATCGGCCTGCGGTCGATGGCGCAGCGCGATCCGCTGGTCGAGTACCAGCGCGAGGGCTTCACGATGTTCAACCAGATGATGGGCGGCATCAAAGAGGAGTCGATCGGGTTCCTGTTCAACCTCGATGTGCAGATCGAGCACAAAGACATCGACGGCGACGGCATTCCCGACGTGCAGGTCGAGGCGAAGGGCCTCGATCGCACCGACAAGCCGGCGCAGTACAGCTACTCTGCGGCTGACGAAGACGGCGCCGAGAGCGACGGCGGCGAAGGCAAGCCGGCACCGGCCGCCAACCGCGCCCAGCGGCGCGCCAACAAGCAGAAATAGCCGTCTCGGGCGCACAGTCGCCGATGGCAGCAGTCAGGCCGGTCGTCCCACCTGGGAGACCGGCCTGACTCGTCTGCTCAGACGGGCTACAGCACGGCGAGATCTTCGACCAGCCAGCGCTCCCGACTCCGGCCGAAGACCACGGTCGCGACCTGGGTGCGTACACCGTCTTTGGTGAACACCACGACGCAGTCGACGCGGCTCAGATCGTAGGTCGGGCGAACCAGTGTGCGCAGCACGCGCACGTCCGGCCGCGCCGGCCGTGCTCGCCTGAGGCGGTGCCTCTGCTGAGCGAGCTCTGAACGAACCCGGATCTTCATGAGCACGTCGTCAGACACCCACCTCGTGAGATGCTCCGCCGGGCGCACGCCGGCATCCACCTCTTGGGCGGCGACGAAGAGCTGGATCAGACGGCGCTCGAAGCTCGTCTGACTGCTGCGGTTCGGTGGATATGACGTCTGCCCTGACATGGTGTTCCCCTTTGATCGTGATCTGTAACGGCGCCAGCCGGCGATCTGCAGACGACCGATCTGACGTGGTCTCAGACTAAAAGTCGGGTGCCTTTAAGGTGGCGGATGCTGTGGAGAGATCTGTGGAGAGCCGGCGTGGAGTCGGGGCGCCGTCGATGCACAGGGCCGGTACACTGACAAGGTGTCGATACTCTCTGAATTCGCCGAGAAGAACCCCGGACTGGTCGCCGAAGACCTCGACTGGTTGCATTCGCTGATCGGCGACTGGCAGATGATCGCCGACATGGCGCTCGCCGATCTCATTCTCTGGCTGCCCACCAACGACGGTCAGTACGAGGCGGTCGCTCACGCTCGGCCGAGTGGGTCGCCCACGGCCTTCGCCCATGATCTCATCGGGCATCGAGCTCGCGAGGAGTGGGCGTCGCTGATCGATCAGACGTATGTGCAGGGCGTCGGACACGTCTCGAAGAACCCCGACTGGACCCAGCATTCGCCGACCCGTCTGCGCGCGGTGCCGGTGCGCCGGGCGATTCGCAAAGAGGGCGACCACATCGAGACGACCGCGCCGATCGCCGTGGTGACCAGACATACGAACGTGGCAGAGTCGCGCACTCCGAGCCGGCAGGATCTGGTCTTTCTCGGCTGTGCCAGTGATCTACTCGATATGATCGCCGTCGGCGACTTTCCCGATCTCTCGGCACCGACCGGCCCGCGCCGCGGCGCTCCACGGGTGAGCGACGGTCTCATTCGTCTCGACCGCGTCGGAGAGGTGCTCTTCGCGAGCCCCAACGCCATCTCGGCCTATAACCGTCTGGGGTTCGACGGCGAGATCGAGGGGCGCAATCTCTCAGATGTGACGGTGACGCTGGTCACCGGCGAGAGCATCGCCGACGAGAGCCTGCCTGTGGTGACGAGCGGCAAGGCGTCGTGGCGGGCCGACGTCGAAGGCAATGGTGCGACGATCACGCTGCGAGCCATTCCGCTGCGTCGCAACCACCACCGCATCGGGGCGATCGTGCTCTGCCGAGACGTCTCTGAGGTGCGTCGCCAGGAGCAGGAGCTGCTCACCAAGGATGCGACAATCCGCGAGATCCATCACCGCGTCAAGAACAACCTGCAGACGGTCTCGTCGCTGCTGCGCATTCAGTCGCGACGCACTCAGACGGAGGAAGCCCGGGCTGCGCTGCTCAAGGCCATGCGGCGCGTCGAGGCCATCGCCGTGGTGCATGACACGCTCTCTGAGGGGCTGTCGCAGTCGGTCGACTTCGACGAGGTGTTCGAACGCGTGCTGCGTCTGATCACCGAGGTGGCCTCGGTCGACACCGGCAAAGTGTATCCGACGTTCAGCGGCAGCTTCGGCGAGCTGCCCTCGGCCTCGGCCACGCCGCTGGCGCTGGCGCTCACCGAGCTGGTGACGAACGCGGTCGAACACGGGCTCAACGGCGCCGACGGTCAGGTCTGGGTCAAGGCCGATCGCGACGAGCAGGAGCTGCGCATCATCGTCGGCGACGATGGCGGGGGGCTGCCCGAAGGCAAGGTGGGTTCGGGCCTCGGCACGCAGATCGTGCGCACGCTGATCGAGGGTGAGCTCTCGGGTGCGATCGACTGGCACACGCTGACGGGCAGTGGCACCGAGGTGACCATCACCATTCCGGTGCGCTCGCTGCGCAGTCACGGCTGACGGGCATCCGTGTCGTCAGGGGACAGCACCCATCGACACACAGAATGAGAGCCGAGCCCCAAAGGGCTCGGCTCTCATGAGTCTTCTCAGTTCTGCCGAGGTCAGCTGGCGCGGCGTGCACGCGCTGCGCGGCGCTTCAGCGCCCGCCGCTCGTCTTCGCTCAGCCCGCCCCAGACGCCGGCGTCCTGCCCGGTCTCCATCGCATAGTGCAGGCACTCGTCAGTGACCTCGCAATCGGAGCAGACCACCTTGGCCTTCTCGATCTGGTCTACTGCTGGCCCGGTGTTCCCCACGGGGAAGAACAGCTCCGGGTCGGCTGCCAGACACGCTGCGTGATCGCGCCAGTCCATACCACTCCTTGTTCGAATTCCTTGCAGAGATGACGTGTCGCTGTAAGCGATACCGTCATGAGTGCAACTGAATCTTGGCATAGCATCGTTTCGAGCGCAAGGGTTCTGCCCCGACGAAATCGGGTGCTCTGCGCTAGGCTCTTCACCGCGAATCGTCCGTGTGGACGAAGAATCAGGAGAACACGCTCATGGCTGACCGCAGGCATCCGTGGCAGCTTCGACTCGCGAGCGTGCTGATGATGCTCGAAGGCGTGGCGGCATTGGTCTTGGCAGTGTGGCTGCTGATCGAGCTCTTCGTCGCCAAGGCGGAGTCTCCGGTCTCGGCGATCGCTCTGATCGTGATCTGTCTGGGGGCAGGCCTCTGGATCTTCAGCGCCGGTCGTTCCCTGCTCAAGGGGCGCGGATGGGCCCGATCCGCAGGCGTCTTCGTGCAGCTCGTACTGGCGGCCTTCGCTGCGGGCAGTCTGGGCGGAGAGGGCTCGAGCGTGCGCGCGTTCGCCTTCCTGCTCGCCCCCGCCATCGTCACAGTAATCCTGCTGTTCACGAAGCCGGTCGTCCAGGCCAGCCAGCAGCGCAGCGAGCGCTGACCTCACGGCGCACGCGCGGCATCCGCCGGCGCTCGGTCAGGCGTCGAGCTTCAGCGCCTTGCGCAGCGAGGCGACATGCCCGGTCGCGCGCACGTTGTAGCGCGCCAGGGTCAGCTCACCGGTCTCGTCGATCACGAAGGTCGAGCGAATCACGCCGGTGACCTCTTTGCCGTAGAGCTTCTTGACGCCATAGGCGCCATAGGCCTTGTGCACTGTCAGATCGGGGTCGCTGAGCAGTGCGAACGGCAGTTCGTGGTGCTCTCGAAAGTGCTGCAGTTTGGACTGGGCGTCTTTCGAGACACCCAGAACCGTGTAGCCCGCGGCCTGCAGCGACGCGATGCTGTCGCGGAAGTCGCAGGCCTCCTTGGTGCAGCCGGGAGTCTCGGCGGCAGGGTAGAAGTACACGATGACTTTGTGCCCACGCAGGTCGTGCAGTGAGACGGGGCGGCCGTCGGCGTCGGGCAGCGTGAAGTCAGGTGCCGGTGTGCCGGCCTGCAGGCGTTCGGGGTGGTTCTGTGCGGTGCTCATGCGAGCGATTCTAGACACTGTCAGCTGAGTTGTGACATGCATGCGCACTGTGCTAATGTCTTCTCTTGGCTCAAGCGAGCACAACATGCGCCTCTAGCTCAATTGGCAGAGCAGCTGACTCTTAATCAGCGGGTTCTGGGTTCAAGTCCCAGGGGGCGCACAAGGGGAACCCGGAGACCTCGTGTCTCCGGGTTTTTTCGTCACCGGGTACCGCCGCGCATCGTCGCCGAGCCGAACCCGCGCGACCGAGTGTCGTCGAGCAGCATGCTCCGACATCGGCCCGCCGAAGTCGCGTTCGACAACGAGAGATGGTGCACCATGCTGTTCGCTGCCGCAGACTCATCCCCAGAGCTGGGGGCCTTCGCCGGATTCATCACCACGATCATGGACGCACTCGGGGCGTTCGGGGTCGCCGTCCTGGTGGCTGCCGAGAACCTCTTTCCTCCGATCCCCAGCGAGGCCATCCTGCCCCTGGCAGGCTTCGCCGCGTCGCAGGGGTCGCTGAACCTCGTGGCCGTGATCGTCTGGGCCACGGTTGGCTCGGTCGTCGGTGCGATCGCCCTTTACGGGCTGGGAGCATGGCTCGGGCGCGAACGCTTCATCCGTCTCGCCGCCAAAGTGCCGCTGATCAGCGTCAGCGACATCGAGCGCACTGAGCAGTGGTTCGTGAGACACGGCCGCATGACGGTCTTCTTCGGGCGCCTGGTGCCGATCTTCCGCAGCCTGATCTCGATTCCGGCGGGCATCGAGCGCATGCGTCTGATCGTGTTCATTCCGCTGACCGCATTCGGCTCGCTGATCTGGAACACGGTGCTCGTTCTCGCAGGCTATGCGCTCGGCGAGAACTACGGCCTCGTCGAAGAGTATGTCGGGGCGTTCCAGTGGGTCGTCATCGCCGTGGTGCTGGTGGTGATCGCCGCATTCGTGGTGTGGAAGGTGCGCGCGTCGCGTCGCACACGCGACTGACCTGCCGTGGTCGCCGATGCGGTCTCGGCTCCGCAACGCGGTTAAGCTGGTGCCGTGACCAGCGACCCGAGCAGACGTGCGTTCCTGAGCGCGGCACTGGCTACGGGGATGCTCACACTCGCCGGGTGCAGCACTGACGGCGTCGAGCCTGGTCGCTTTCGCAATCTGCCGCTGCGCACCTTCGGTGGCTACGCTCCGAACGACACCGTGCATCTGGCCGTGGTGGGCGACTCCCTCAGCGTGGGCGTCGTCGGTCAGCTGACCGGGGCGAACGTCAACGGCGACTGGCACGACACCGTCGACCTCGGCGCACTGCAGTTCTTGGGCGGCTGGTCGAAGGTCGGTGCGACGACCGCCGACATGGCGCGCTCCGCGAAGCCGGTCAGCGGTGCCGATGCCCTGCTCATCATGGCGGGCACGAACGACGTCGCCGCCAAGACGGTCTTCGACGACAGCAGCGTCTCGATCGGTCGCATCGTCGACGCTGTGCGTCTGGACCGGGTCTCGGTGGCCATGATCCCGCCCTCGAACGCTTCGCCCCAGGCCGCCCTCGACTTCAACGACCGGCTGAGAGATCTCGCCGGAGATCGCGGCTGGAGCGTGGTCGACCCCTGGCGTTCGGCGCGCGACGACCAGGGCAGGTGGGTGACCCGGTACCGCGGTGACGGAACGCATCCGAACCAGAGCGGATACCAGGCAGGAACCGATCAGCTCGTCGACGACCTGGCCGAGGTCTACCTCGGTGCCGAACCGGTCGGATGACTGGGTGAGCTACCATGAAGGCAACTGACGCGAGGGAGACGGCATGAGCACACCCGCGGAGAAATTCGACCTGATCGTCGTCTCGAACCGACTGCCGGTCGACCGCACCGTCGACTCTGACGGGAATCCGGGATGGCGGCGCTCCCCGGGCGGTCTGGTCACCGCACTCGAACCGGTCATGGAGCTCTCGAACGGAGCCTGGGTCGGCTGGCCCGGCGTGCCGGACGAAGAGTTCGAGCCGTTCGTCGCCGAGGGAGGATCGCGCGGCGGGTCGTTCCACGTCTACCCGGTCAGTCTCAGCGAGACGGAACTCGAAAGCTATTACGAGGGCTTCTCGAACGCGACGCTCTGGCCGCTCTATCACGATGTGATCGCGCCGCCGCTCTACCATCGGGTGTGGTGGGACTCCTACAAATCGGTCAACGAGCGTTTCGCCGCTCGCGTGGCCGACATCGCGAGCTCTGGGGCGACCGTGTGGGTGCAGGACTACCAGCTGCAGCTGGTGCCGCGCATTCTGCGTCGCATCCGGCCAGATCTGAGCATCGGGTTCTTCAACCACATTCCGTTCCCGTCCTACGGCCTCTTCGCCCAGCTGCCCTGGCGTCGCCAGATTCTTGAGGGGCTGCTCGGCGCAGACCTGATCGGCTTTCAGCGCAGCGAGGACGCGCGCAACTTCGCACGCGCCGTGCGCACGCTGCTGGGCATCACGGTTCGGCGAGGCCAGATCGACGTTCCCGCCGAGCTCGACGGCGGCAGCGGGCATGTCGCGGCCTTTCACGACTACCCGATCTCGATCGACGCCGACGAGTTCGAGCAGCTCGGCGAAGATCCCGAGGTGCAGGAGCGCGCGCGGCAGATCCGCCGAGACCTGGGCGATCCGCATCGTGTGCTGCTCGGCATCGACCGACTCGACTATACGAAGGGCATCCGTCATCGGCTCAAGGCCTACGGCGAGCTGCTCGACGAAGGGCGCGTCGACGTCGAAGACACCACGCTGATCCAGATCGCCGTGCCGAGCCGCGAACGCGTCGAGACCTACAAGCGCCTGCGCGATGACATCGAGCTGTCGGTCGCCCGCATCAACGGCGATCACAGCACCATCGGCCGGCCCGCGATCCAGTATCTGCACCGCAGCTTTCCGCGACGTGAGATGGCGGCGTTCTACCTCGCCGCAGACATCCTGCTGGTGACGGCCCTGCGTGACGGCATGAATCTGGTCGCCAAGGAGTTCGTGGCAACGCACGTCGACAACGACGCCGTGCTGGTGCTCAGCGAGTTCGCCGGCGCCAGCGACGAGCTGAAGACGGCCCTGCTGATCAACCCCCATGACATCGACGGGCTCAAACAGGCCATCGTGGATGCGATGCAGATGCCCGAGGCAGAGGTGGCCCGACGCATGCGCATCATGCGGCGGCACGTGCGCGAAGACAACGTCGAGCGCTGGTCGGATGCCTTCCTGGCTCGGCTGCGCGAGGTCAGCGCTGACAATCGTGCGCAGAGTGACGACGCGCCTGAAGGCGCAACGCCGGAGACTCGCGCATGACGCCCGAACTCGACGCCGCTCTGCAGCGCATCACCGAGACTGAGAGACTGCTGATCGCTCTGGACTTCGACGGCACGGTCGCGCCCTTCACCGACAATCCGGCCGACTCCCGGTCACTGGCTGACTCGCATCTCGCCGTCATCCAGCTCTGGCAGCTGCCGCGTACCGATGTCGCGTACGTCTCGGGGCGCGCTCTCGAGTCGCTGCGCGCGGTCAGCGACGCCCCTCCGGGCATGCTCTTGGTGGGATCACACGGTGCGCAGATCCAGCTCGACAGCGGCGTGCCCGATCCCAGCCCGCTCAGCACCGGGACGATCCGTGACGTGAGTCGCCTGAGCTCGACGCTCGAAGATCTGGTGACAGGCGTGCACGGCGCCTGGGTCGAGCACAAGCCAGTCGGCGCGGTGCTGCACACCCGCAGCGTCGGCCGTGCAGAAGCCGAACGACTGCAGCGGCTGGCCCGTGAGCGAGTCGCCGCAGAGCTTCCCGTCGCACGTGTGCTCACCGGCCATGACGTGCTCGAGTTCTCGCTGCGCGAGACCAACAAAGGCGACGCGATCGAGCAGCTGCGCGCGCACACCGGCGCAACCGTCGTCTTCTACGCTGGCGACGACCGCACCGACGAAGACGTGTTCCGAGTGCTGCACGACGGCGACGTCGGCGTACACGTGGGCGAGGGACGAACAGCTGCCGAGTTCACCGTGGCGGGCCCTCGGGCGCTTGCGGGCGTGCTGCTCACCATGGCCTCGAGAAGACGACGGTACCTCGCCCTTGCCCGGTGACCGTTGCGGTGCGAACGACCCCACTGCGTGTGCTAGCGTTGAATGTCGCAGGCCTGATCGATGCAACCCATCTGATCGGCCGCTGAGACAGATCGCGTCGCCGAACCATGGCAGACGCTCTGAACAGGGGTGCACCGCAGAGACGATACGCTCGCAGGCTCATCGCGCAGCTCGCCCCTGCGTCCCCTTCCCGATGAACTCGGGTTCTTCTTCTGACTTGCCGCACGATGGCGACAACCAATGAATCATGATCGAGGAATGACAGGCATGGCTCCCACACCGAAACCGACACCCACCGTGCAAGAGCGCGATCTCACCGGGGCAGAGATTCTCATCGCCTCGCTGAAGAAGCTCGGTGTCACCGACGTGTTCGGGCTGCCCGGCGGCGCCATTCTGCCGACCTACGACCCGCTGATGGACGCCAAGGGGCTGCGGCACTACCTCGTGCGTCATGAGCAGGGTGCCGGGCATGCGGCCGAAGGGTACGCCACGGCCGGTCAGACGGTCGGCGTGTGTCTGGCGACCTCAGGGCCCGGTGCCACCAACCTGGTGACCGCGATCGGCGACGCCTATATGGATTCCGTGCCGATGATCGCGATCACGGGTCAGGTCTTCTCTGCACTGATCGGCACCGACGCGTTCCAAGAGGCCGACATCGTCGGCATCACGATGCCCATCACCAAGCACGCCTTCCTCGTGCGCAGCGCAGACGAGGTCGCACCGGCGCTCGCTGCGGCGTACGAGATCGCCAGCACAGGTCGCCCTGGCCCGGTGCTCGTCGACATCAGCAAAGACGCCCAGCAGGGGCTCGCCGACTTCAGCTGGCCGCCGCAGATCACCCTGCCCGGCTACCACCCGGCGACGCAGCCGCACGGCCGCCAGGTGCAGGCAGCGGCGCAGCTGCTCGCGAACGCCCAGCGCCCCGTGCTCTACGTCGGCGGCGGCGTCATCCGCAGCGGAGCATCCGCCGAACTCACAGCGCTCGCAGAGGCCACCCATGCGCCGGTCGTGACCACGCTGATGGCCCGCGGTGCGTTTCCCGACTCGCACCCGCAGAACCTCGGCATGCCCGGCATGCACGGCACTGTGCCTGCTGTGCTCGCCCTGCAGCAGGCCGACCTCATCGTCAGTCTCGGTGCTCGCTTCGACGACCGCGTCACGGGCAACGCCAAGACCTTCGCGCCGCTGGCCAAGGTCGTGCACGTCGACATCGACCCGGCCGAGATCTCGAAGATCAGGCACGCCGATGTGCCGATCGTCGGCGATCTGCGTCAGGTGCTCGACCAGCTCGTGCCCGAGTACGAGGCCGAGACCTCGGAGCAGGCCCCCGATCTCACACATTGGTGGGAGCATCTCAACAAGCTGCGCGAAGACTACCCGCTCGGCTTCACCCAGCCCACCGACGGTCTGATCGCGCCGCAGCACGTCATTCAGCGCATCGGCGAGCTCACCGGACCAGAGGCCGTCTACGCCGTGGGCGTCGGCCAGCACCAGATGTGGGCCGCACAGTTCATCAAGTACGAGCGCCCGAACTCGTTCCTCAACTCGGGCGGCGCCGGCACCATGGGATACGGCGTGCCCGCAGCGATGGGTGCGAAGGTGGCACAGCCCGACCGAGTGGTCTGGGCGATCGACGGCGACGGCTGCTTCCAGATGACCAATCAGGAGCTCGCGACCTGTGTGCTCGAGGGCATCCCCATCAAGGTGGCGATCATCAACAACTCGTCGCTGGGCATGGTCAAACAGTGGCAGTCGCTGTTCTACGACAAGCGCTTCTCGAACACCGAGCTGCACACCGGTCACGGCTCAGAACGAGTGCCCGACTTCGTCAAGCTCGCCGAGGCGTACGGCTGTGCTGCGCGCCGCGTCGAGAGCGAAGACGAGGTGGATGCTGCGATCGAGTGGGCGCTGTCGGTCGACGACCGGCCCGTGGTGATCGACTTCGTGGTCTCGGCCGACGCCATGGTGTGGCCGATGGTGCCGCAGGGAGTCAGCAACGACTTCATCCAGTACGCGAAAGACGAGTCACCGGCATTCGAAGGCGAGGAGTGATCTGATGAGCAAGCATGTGCTCTCAATGCTGGTCGAGGACACCCCCGGCCTGCTGACCCGAGTCGCGGGGCTCTTCGCCCGGCGTGCGTTCAACATCGACTCGCTCGCCGTGGGGCAGTGCGAGGTCGAGGGGTTCTCGCGTATGACCGTGGTCGTGAACGTCGAGCGTCAGCCGCTCGAACAGGTGACCAAGCAGCTGAACAAGCTGGTGAACGTGATCAAGATCGTCGAGCTCGAAGACGAGACCTCGGTGCTTCGCGAGCACATGTTGGTGAAGGTCAAGGCCGATCCCGGCACCCGCTCGCAGATCGTCGAGATCGTCGAGCTCTTCCGCGCCCGCATCGTCGACGTCAGCCAGGACGCCGTCGTCGTCGAGGTGACCGGCGACGCCGCGAAGAACCGCGCACTGCTCAAACTGCTCGAACAGTACGGCATCCGCGAGCTGGTGCAGTCCGGCCTGCTTGCGATCTCGCGCGGCCCCCGGTCGATGACCGACCGCGTCACCCGTGGCTGACCCCGGCCACCCTCGGGCAGTGACCCGACAGACTCACCTTCCGACCGCATCCACACAACAGAAATGGAGTAACACCATGGCAGCAGAGATCTTCTATGACGACGATGCCGATCTGACCATCATCCAGGGCAAGAAAGTCGCCGTCATCGGCTTCGGCTCACAGGGCCACGCGCATGCGCTGAACCTTCGTGACTCGGGCGTCGAGGTGAAGGTCGCCCTGCGTGAGGGCTCAGAGACGCGCTCTCGCGTCGAGGAGCTCGGCTTCGAGGTGCTCGACAACGCAGAGGCGACCAAGTGGGCCGACCTCATCGTCGTGCTCGCTCCCGACCAGTACCAGGCCGACATCTACAAGAACGAGATCGAGCCGAACCTCTCAGAGGGCAAGACCCTGCTCTTCGCTCACGGCTTCAACGTGCGCTTCGGCTACATTCAGGCGCCGAAGGGCGTCGACGTCGTCATGATCGCCCCGAAGGGCCCGGGACACACCGTGCGTCGCGAGTACGAAGCCGGTCGTGGCGTGCCGATCCTGGTCGCCGTCGAGAACGACGAGTCGGGCAAGGCCTTCGAGACCGCCCTCTCATACGGCAAGGGCATCGGCGGCACCAGAGCAGGCGCCATCAAGACCACGTTCAAAGAAGAGACCGAGTCTGACCTCTTCGGCGAGCAGGCTGTGCTCTGCGGCGGACTGTCGAAGCTCATCCAGAGCGGCTTCGAGACCCTGACCGAGGCCGGCTACCAGCCCGAGATCGCGTATTTCGAGGTCTGCCACGAGATGAAGCTCATCGTCGACCTGATCAACGAGGGCGGCATCGCCAAGATGCGCTGGTCGATCTCTGACACCGCCGAGTACGGCGACTACGTGTCGGGCCCGCGCGTCATCGACGCCAGCGTCAAGGAGCACATGAAAGAGGTGCTCGCCGACATTCAGTCGGGTGCCTTCGCCGAGCGTTTCATGGCCGACCAGGCGGCTGGCGCTCCGGAGTTCAAGAAGTTCCGCGCCGAGGGCCAGGAGCACCCGATCGAGGCGACCGGCAAGGGACTGCGCAAGCTGTTCTCGTGGTCGAACGCCGAGATCGACGCCGACTACGTCGAGGGACAGGTCGACCGCCACGCCTGATCCGCGCTGCTCACCATGTGACCTCCTCCGCGTACAGATGAGGTGACGCAGACCCTGAGGGCCGTCCGAACTCGTTTCGGGCGGCCCTCAGTCGTCTCTGCAGACGTGGTCGTCTCGGGCGCAGTGGCAGCTCGACCGTGCAGTGCCACGGATCGGTATCATTGAGGGCGGACGCTCGGGCAGATCACGCCCGACAAGATGACGTTCGCACAACCGGAGATGGCGAGGCCTGACAGCATGGGTGACAAAGAACGCGACGGCACCGACGACGAGGCGCTCGTCTGGGAGTCAGACCGGCTCGACACGTCGGCCGTCGTCCCGGGAGGCCGATCGACAGAGTATGACGAGGTGCCGGTGGTCGAAGAAGACCGCAGCGCACTCGCCGCGATCGACCAGCTGCCCTCCGGCGTGCTCGTCGGATACGGCGCGATTCTCGGCGTCTTTCTCGTCTACACGATCTCGTGGGTGACGATTCTGCTCAAGCGCCTCTCGACCCCGCCGCAGCCTCTGCTCGACGGCATCGACCGCGCGCAGATGCTGCTGGGTCTCGCCGGCCCCGCTCTGTGGGTCGTGTTCGCCTTCTTCTTCGTGCGCGGCCGCCGCTGGTACTGGCAGACGCTCTGGCTGGTGCTGGGGCTGGTGCTGCTGGCACCGTGGCCCTGGATCATCACACTGATCACCGCGAGCAACGGAGGCGCACAGTGAACACCGGCGACGAACTGAACGAGACGAGTGGTGCGAGCATGAACCGCAGCAGCGCTGACCACGTCGACACCGCTGTGCTCGGCGATGACGTCCAGCAGCTCGGCGGGCAGTCGAACGCCGATCATGCTGGGGCCGCAGCCGAACAGCCGGGCGGTCTGAGCATCCGCGTCTCAGACGCACTCTGGGGTGTGCTGGCGGCGGTGCTCTTCGCCTACCCTGTGTGGCAGGCGTTCGCGTTCGCATTCGCGAACTCAGACACCGGCTGGCAGGCCGTCTTCGGCGGGCTCGGCTGGGTCAGATGGACGCTGCTGCTGGTCGGCCTCGTCATGCCGCTCGCGCTGCTGGCCGCGTCGTGGTGGATCACTCGTGGGATGACCTGGTGGCGTCGTCTGCTGGCCTATGCGACCGGGTGGGCGATCGTGCCGCTGATCATGATCTCGGTGCAGCAGCTGGTGATGGCCAACCCGCAGGTCAACGACATCGTGCTCTCGCACCTGCTCTTCGGCGACTGAGCCGAAGCGGCTGAGGTGAGCCTCGCTCAGTCGACGGGCAGGCCCTCTGAGGCCCAGGCGAATGTGCCGCCGCTGACGTTCGCGGCGGCGACGCCCTGCTGATCGAGCCAGAGCGCGGCCTGCTGTGAGCGTCCGCCCGCCTGACAGATGATCAGCAGATCTTCGGCGTCGGGCACGTCGCCCAGACGCGACTGCAGCTCGGAGAGCGGGATGTTCACCGCGCCCGTCGCATGGCCCGCAGCGAATTCGTCGGTCTCGCGCACATCGAGAATGACGGCGCCGGCCTGCTGCCGTTCGAGTGCCTGCTGCGGGGTGATCTGCTCGACCATGGTGACTCCTCGTGTGCGAATCCGCGCGTCGCGCGCCGATTCAGTGATCTGTCTTTTCTGACACTGTACCTGCGCTGCCGCTAGGCTGGAACACGTCATGCCCGGAGGCGCTGCAGCGCCCTGTTCGCGGGTCAATGCTGAGGAGGAAACGGTGAGCACACAGATCGATCTCGGAGTCATCGCCGGTGACGGCATCGGGCCAGAGGTGGTCGCCGAGGGGCTCAAAGTGCTCACCGCGGTCGCCGCCGCAGACGGGTTCGCCTTCGCCACGACTGACTACGATCTGGGCGCACGCCGCTATGAGCGCACCGGCGAGGTGCTCGCCGACGAGACTCTGGACGAGCTGCGTCAGCACGACGCACTGCTGCTCGGCGCCGTCGGCGATCCGCGCCGTGTGCCCGCCGGCGTGCTCGAGCGCGGCCTGCTGCTCAGGCTGCGCTTCGCGTTCGACCAGTACGTCAACCTGCGCCCGGTCGAGCTCTTCCCGGGTGTGCGCTCGCCGCTCTCGAGCCCCGGCGACATCGACTTCGTGGTCGTGCGCGAGGGCACAGAGGGGCTCTACACGGGCAACGGGGGAGCGCTCCGGGTGGGCACGGAGCACGAGGTCGCCACCGAGGTCTCGGTGAACACGGCGTTCGGTGCGGCACGGGTGATCCGCTACGCGTTCGAGACGGCGGCGAAGCGCCCGCGTCATCACGTCACGCTCGTGCACAAGAAGAACGTGCTCGTGAACGCCGGCGGCATGTGGCAGCGTCTGGTCGACGAGATCGCCGCCGAGTTCCCCGACGTGACCCACGACTATCTGCACGTCGATGCTGCCACGATCTTCCTGACGACCGACCCCGCACGCTTCGACGTGATCGTCACCGACAACCTGTTCGGCGACATCCTCACCGACCTCGCTGCCGCGGTCACCGGCGGCATCGGGCTGGCGGCGTCGGCCAACATCAACGCCGACGGCACCGCACCCAGCATGTTCGAACCCATTCACGGCTCTGCGCCCGACATCGCCGGCCAGCAGAAGGCCGACCCGACCGCAGCGATCCTGTCAGTCGCCCTCATGCTGCAGACGCAGGGGCATGCCGACTCGGCCGCTCGCATCGTCGAGGCGGTACGGGCCGACACCGCGTCGCGGGCGGATACGGTGCGTTCGACTGCCGAGATCGGCGACGCGATCGTCGCGCGACTGCGCGCCTGACCACATGCACGCCCGACCGAACCGCCAGGCCGCGGTCCGACTGATCTGGGCGAGCGTACCGCGGCCTGGCGCCATGCGCGGTACGATAGAGAGCGCGGCGTCGAGGCCGCCTCGCGCGACACGATCGCGCCCCATGTGCGCCCCGCGCTCCACCATCCCCGAGCTGGCAGCTGCACCACGACAAGAACTCTGTAGACCTCTCTGAGGAAGGACGAAATGACCGAGACGAACGCGATGACTTTCGCGAAGCACCTGACCACGAACCCCACCGATGCGGCGAAGCGCAGCGAGATTCTGAAAGATCCGGGGTTCGGCGTGAACTTCTCGGATCATATGGTCACCATCGACTACAGCCAGGACAAGGGCTGGCATGATGCGCAGGTGCTGCCGTACGGGCCGCTCTCGGTCGATCCGGCGGCGAGCGTCTTCCACTATGCGCAGGAGATCTTCGAGGGGCTGAAAGGGTTTCGCCACGACGACGGCAGCGTGTGGACGTTCCGTCCCGACCGCAACGCCCACCGCTTTCAGCGCTCGGCCGAGCGCCTGGCACTGCCGCAGCTGCCGGTCGACACCTTCGTGCAGTCGCTGAAGGAGCTCGTCGAGGTCGACGCCGACTGGGTGCCCGACGCTGAGGGCGAGAAGAGCCTGTATCTGCGCCCGTTCATGATCGCCACCGAGGTGTTCCTCGGCGTGCACTCGGCGCATGAGGTCAAGTACGTGCTGATCGCCAGTCCGGCGGGGCCGTACTTCAAAGACGGCGTCAAGCCTGTCAACATCTGGCTGTCGACCGACTTCTCGCGCGCGGCCCTGGGCGGTACGGGCGAGGCCAAGTGCGGCGGCAACTACGCCGCCAGCCTGGAGCCGCAGGAAGAGGCCTACCGCAACGGCTGCTCGCAGGTGCTCTTCCTCGACGCCGAGACGCACACCAACGTCGACGAGCTGGGCGGCATGAACATCATGTTCGTGACCAAGGACGGCCGCCTGGTCACGCCGAAGCTCACCGGATCGATTCTGCACGGTGTGACTCGCGAGTCGGTGCTGCAGCTCGCCGAAGAGGAGTTCGGTCTGAAGACTGAAGAGACCTCGGTGTCGCTCGACTGGTGGCGCGACGGCGTGGCTTCGGGCGAGATCACCGAGATCTTCGCCTGCGGCACCGCAGCGGTCATCAACCCGCTCGCCGAGCTGCGCAGCCCGGACTTCACGATCGCAGCCCCGGCCGAGACCGCTGGCAAGATCACTTCGGGGCTGCGCAAGGCACTCACCGACATCCAGTTCGGCCGCGTCGAAGACAAGCGCGGCTGGCTGACGCGTCTGGCCTGAGCCGTTCAAGAGTCAGTCTCTCATCCGAAGGCGGCGGCACTCGTGCGAACTGCGCAGGTGTCGCCGCCTGACTTGACCAATGGAGTGAAGCATGAAGATCGCACGTTTCAGCCACGAAGGCGCTGACCCGGCATTCGGAATCATTGACGGGGACGAAATCGTCGTCCTCAGCGGAGACCCGATGTTCGCCGGCTACGACACGACGGGCGATCGCGTTCCGCTTGCCGAGGCGCACCTGCTCGCCCCGGTCATCCCTCGTTCGAAGGTCATCGCGGTGGGGCGCAACTATGCTGCGCACGCGGCCGAGAAGGGCAACGCGGTGCCGACGCATCCGCTGCTCTTCTTCAAGCCGAACACCTCGGTGGTCGGCCCGGGCGACCCGATCGTGATTCCGGAGTTCGCCGGAACCGTCGAGCCCGAGGCAGAGCTGGCGATCGTGATCGGCAGGGTCGTGAAGAACCTGCCACGCGAGCACTGGCAGAAGGCGGTGTTCGGCTACACGCTGGGCAACGACGTCAGTGCGCGCACGCTGCAGCAGGGCGACGGGCAGTGGGCTCGGGCAAAGGGAATGGACACGTTCTGCCCGCTGGGCCCCGTGATCGAGACCGAGCTGGATCCGGCGGCAGTGACGGTGACCTCGTCGATCAACGGCGAGGCTGCGCAGTCGGGCGAGACGAAAGACTTCATCTTCGATGTGCCGACCCTGCTGGAGTTCATCAGCCAGGCGTTCACTCTTCTGCCGGGCGATGTGATTCTGACGGGAACGCCTGCGGGCGTGCGGCCGATCGTGCCCGGAGACAGCGTGACAGTCGCGGCCACGGGCATCGGCGAACTCACGAACCCGGTGCGCGCTGCACTGTGAGGTGCGGCGGTCTGCAGGCCGCCTTCTGCCGACTCAGCTCACCGAGCGCAGCGAGCCATCGTCATCGGCACGATGCGTGTGCGGCCCCAACAGCTCATGCGCGATCGGGCAGCGGCCGCAGGTCTCGGCGTCTTCGTCAGGCATGTCGACCTGGATGCCGTAGAGCGCTTCGAGCGCATCGACGAAATCGTGCGGACGATCTTCGGCCGCCAGCTCGCGCGAACGCTGCATCGACGTGTTCAGCAGCACCCCCACCAGGTGGTGCAGAGCCTTCTCAGTGTTCGCCTGGCTCGGCTCATGGCGTCGTGACCGTTCGATCTCGGCATCGAGTTTGTCGAAGAACATCGCCTTCAGCTGGGCGAGGCCGCGGCCCACACGCTGCTGATTGCGCTGCTGGTGGAAGCTCTGTGCAGCCTCGTCGACGAGCGAACGTGCGTCGTCGCTTGATCTCAGCTCGCTCAGCGGCGCATGCAGCTTGATCGTCTCGAGATCGAGCAGCTCCACCTCGGGCAGGTCGGTGACGTCGACGGCCACGTTGCGCGGCATACCGAGGTCGATGACGAGCTGGCGCGCGGGCAGGTTCGGCACTGCTGTGACCGAACTGACGGAGCCGTGATCGAAAGGGCACCCGGTGGCGTCCGCGTCGCTGCCTGCCGCCTCGACGGCGGCCCGCGACACCCCGGTGTGGGCGGCCTCGGTGCGGCTGGCGCGCAGGAGTGCGGCGTCGATCACCGTGTGCGGCGACGTCGTGCAGGTGACGATCAGGTCGGCGCAGGCGAGCTCGTGGGTGAGGCGCTCTGGCCTCACCGCGCGCAGTTCGCGCATCTCGGCGAAGTGCTCGGCGCGGCCGCTGGCCGAGTGCACGGCGATGTCTGTGACCCCGCGGGTCTTCAGCGCGGCGACGGTGACGCGTGCGTACTGTCCGGTGCCGACCAGCAGCACGCGCAGCCTCGACCAGTCCACGATGCGGCTGTCGCTGAGGTCGAGCGCCAGCTGCACGATCGAACGGCCCATGCGGCCGAGCTTGGTCTGATTCTTCACCTCGCGCGAGGTCTTCGCTGCGGTCTGGAACAGTCGCTCAAGGTCAGAGGTCGTGGTGCCGATCTCGCGAGCGTGTTCGAGCGCGTTGGCGACTTGGCCAGAGATCTCTGTCTCTCCGACGACCAGCGACTCGAGCCCGGCAGTCACCGAGAACAGATGTTGGGCGGCGGCATCGCCGACATAGACCGCACTGCCGGTCTTCAGATCTTCGTATTCGACACCGGTGTGCGCACAGACCGCCTGCCAGGCGGCCACCACCGCGAGACGGGGATCGGACCCTTCGGGCTGGCGCACATCGAGGTACGCCTCGAAGCGGTTGCAGGTGGCGACGACGACGGCGCCACTGAAGAACTCGTTTCGAGACGTGAGGGTGCGCGCAGCGTCAGCGGCGCCGGAAAGTCCCTCGAGCAGGGAGAACGGCGCGTTTTTATGACTGGACGACACGCAGAGAAGCACGTCTGACATTCTAGGCGTTTGGTGTCAATTCTCTAAATCGTCAGATGTTTGCGAGAATGGGGTCGTGAGTCTTTCTGCCGCACATCCCCTGAACCCGGTTTCTCCGGCATCGAACCCCCCGAAGTCCACGGCTGACTCGGCCCTGGTGCGCGCTCTGCGGGGCGAGCCGGTCGACCACGTGCCGGTGTGGTTCATGCGACAGGCGGGTCGGTCGCTGCCTGAGTATCGCTCGGTGCGCGAGGGCATCGCAATGCTCGACTCCTGCCTGCGGCCCGATCTCGCCGCCGAGATCACCCTGCAGCCGGTGCGTCGCCATCATGTGGATGCCGCGGTCTTCTTCTCTGACATCGTCGTTCCGCTGAAGCTGGCCGGGGTCGATGTCGACATCGTTGCGGGGCGGGGTCCCGTCTTCGGCTCGCCGGTGCTCACCGCGGCCGATGTGGATGCACTGCCCGAGCTCACCGCCGATCAGCTTGCCCCGATCGCCGAGGCCGTGCGGCTCACTGTCGCCGAACTGGGCGACACTCCGCTGATCGGCTTCGCGGGTGCGCCCTTCACTCTCGCTGCCTATCTGGTCGAAGGCGGCCCGTCGAAAGACCATCTGGCCGCGCGCACGCTCATGTTCGCCGAACCCGAGGTCTGGGATCGTCTCGTGATGAAGATGGCCGACTACTCGGCGGCGTTCCTGCGCGCGCAGGTGCTTGCCGGCGCCTCGACCGTGCAGCTCTTCGACTCGTGGGTCGGGTCGCTGGCACCGACCGTCTACCGTGCTCATGTGCGCCCGGCATCCGCTCGCGTGCTCGCCAGCGTCGCCGATCTGCGCACTGCCGACGGACGCGGCGTGCCGCGCATCCACTTCGGTCTCGCCGGGCCTGAGCTGCTCTGCGACCTGCGCGATGCGGGCGCTGACGCAGTGGGCGTCGACTATCGCACCGAACTCGCCGACGCGATCAACCGTCTGGGCGTCGACGTGCCCGTGCAGGGCAATCTCGACCCGGCGCTGCTGGGCGCCCCGGCCGCCGTGCGCGAAGCAGCGGCCGATCGTATTCTGCGGGCCGGGCAGCGAGCCGCCGGGCATGTGTTCAACCTCGGTCACGGTGTGCCTCCGGCGACCGACCCCGACGTGCTCACACGCCTCGTCGCACACGTGCACGCATGGGAGGCGACCGAGCGGTGACCGACGAACGCGACGCTGAGCTCGACGCCGACCTGCTGGTCGTCGGCGGCGGCATCGCCGGGCTGGTCAGCGCCTGGACGGCTGCTGAGGCCGGGCGGCGTGTGACGGTGCTCGAGGCCGCAGACCACGTGGGCGGGCCGGTTGCGTCGCACGTGCTCGCCGGCCTTGAGATGGACGCCGGCACCGAATCGTTCGCGACCCGCGGGGGCCGGGTCGAACCGCTGCTGGCCGAGCTCGGGCTGGCCGACCGGGTGGTCGAGCCGAACCCGGTGGGTGCGTGGGTCGGGTACCGCTATCAGGGGCGCTTCGCCGCAAGTCGTCTGCCGCGCACGGGCATGCTGGGCATTCCGGGCGATCTCGACGAACACGGCACAGCATACGGCGAGCTCGTCGAAGCCATTGGGGTCGAGGGGGCTCGTGCTGCTCGACATGATCTGACCCTGCCGCCGGCCGTGGGCGTCGACGCGACCGATCCCGGTGCGACGACCCTCGGCGCATTGGTCGAGGCGCGCATGGGCAGTGCGGTGATCGATCGTCTTGTGGCGCCGGTCGCCGGCGGCATCTACTCGGGCGACCCCTATGAGATGCCTGTCGAGTCGGTTGCGCACGGCCTGCTCTCAGCGCTCGTCGAGGTCGGAACGCTCAGCGGCGCGGTGCGGCATCTGCAGGCGCAACGGGCTCCGGGGTCCGCTGTGCGCGGCCTCGTCGGGGGCATGCACACGCTGACCGATCGACTGCGCGACCGCATCGTTGCGGCCGGTGGTCGCATCCTGCTGCACCGAGAGGTCGATCGCATCGAACGCACGGCCGAAGGATGGCGCGTGCGGGTCGCTGCGGTCGGAGACCGCCCGAGCAGCGGGTCGCCGATGTCTCCGGGTGCGTGCCATCCCGGCTCACAGACATGTCACACCGCATCCCAGCTCGTGCTGGCGACCACGGCCGACCCTGCCCTGCGGCTGCTCGAGCTCTCAGAGGCGGGCTCGTGGACGCCTCCTGCCGCAGTCGCCCTCGTCACGCTCGTCGTCGACGATGCGCGACTCGACCTCGAACCGCGCGGCACCGGAATGCTCGTCACCGCAGATGCGCCTGATGTGCAGGCGAAGGCGATGACCCACGCCTCGGCCAAATGGCGCTGGATCGCCGACGCGGCAGCATCTGCCCACCCCGGCCGCCACGTGCTGCGACTGAGCTACGGCCGCGCGGGGCAGCCGAGCACGATGACCGACGACGAGCTGTGCGCACAGGCCGTTCGCGACGTGCGCGTGCTCACCGACGTCGACATCGCCGATCGGGCTGTGGCGGCGACGGCGGTGCATCGCTGGCTGAACGTGCAGCCGAGTGCTCGGGCTGATGAGATCCGGCAGACGGTGGATGCCGCAGCCGCGAACCTCGGAGACCTCGCGGTGGTCGGGTCGTGGCGTTCGGGAACCGGCCTCGCTTCGGTGCTTCCGTACGCTCGTGAACAGACACTGAGACTGCTGGCTCGCCACGATCGCCCTCGAAACGGCGCATCGGGTGCGAGCACAGCAGACACAACATATGAAGAGGTGGCAAAGTGACAGGCACGACCATTCGTCTCGGCACACGAGGGTCTCGACTGGCGGTGGCGCAGTCGCAGCTGGTCGCCGACGCGCTCGAAGAGGCGACCGGACGTTCCGTCGAGCTCGTGCAGGTGGTCACCCACGGCGATGTGTCCAAGGCATCGCTTGCGCAGATCGGCGGCGTCGGCGTCTTCGCGACCGCCCTGCGGCAGGGGCTCGCCGCCGGCGACTACGACGTGGTCGTGCACTCGTGCAAAGACCTGCCCACCGCGCAGGAGCAGCACCTCGACATCGCCGCGATGCCCGAGCGAGCTGATTCGCGCGACGTGATCGTGACCCGTGGCGGTGAGGGCCTGAGCGGTCTCGTGCAGGGTGCTCGGGTGGGCACCGGGTCGACACGTCGTCAGGCGCAGCTGCGCCGGGCACGCCCCGATGTCGAGATCGTCGACATTCGTGGCAACATCGACAGCCGCATCGGTCGGGTCTACGACGATCTGGACGGCGTCGTGCTGGCCGCCGCGGGGCTGGAACGGCTGCCCTCGGCGGCCGCCCACCACCACGAGGCTCTGCCCGTCGACACCTGGGTTCCCGCACCGGCGCAGGGCGTGCTCGCCGTCGAGACGAGGCAGGGAGAAGGCAGCCTGGTCGCGACCCTCGACCATGCGCCGACGCGTCTTGCTGCGACGCTCGAGCGTGCTGTGCTCGGCGGCCTCGGCAGCGGATGCGCCGCTCCGGTCGGCGTGCACGCGATCGTCGCGTCTGACCTGCGGTCGGTCGAGCTGCATGCCCGCGTCTATGACCTGTATGACGCGCAGCACGACGTCGCCGTCGACGAGGTTCTCGAACTCGGGAAGATGCTCGGCGCGGGTGCTGCACACGGCGCCCGGCAGCTCAGTGCAGCTGGTGCGGCCGACGCAGCGGCGATCGAGGCGTGGACCGCTGTGGAAGGCGAACGCGTCGCGCAGCAGCTGATCGCCGAAGGCGCCGCCCGAATCATCGCAGCGGCAGACGCACGGAGGTCGGAGTGACCGACGGCGCAGCTGTCAGCGCCGACGCACACGAGGCTGCCAGCGCAGGGCTGCGCGGATGGCGTGTGCTTGTGCCTCGCGGCGGGCCAGGCGGTGAGCGCATCGCTGCTGAGGTCGCCGCTCGGGGAGGGGAGCCTGTCGTCGCGCCGTTGATCCGAAGCATTCCGCCAGCAGACGCCTCGAAGCTCGAAGAGGTGGTCGAGCGTCTGCAGTCGGGAGACTACGCCTGGCTTGTGCTCACCAGTCAGCGCACGGTCGATGCCCTCGCCGACTGCGGTCTGACGTTCTCAGCGCCTGCCGGCACGCCGGGCTTCAGCACCGCGTGCGTGGGCGCCACGACGGCCGCAGCTGCGGAGGAGCGGCTCGGACTCAGCCCAGATCTGCTCCCGCAGAAGCAGAGTGCGCACGGCCTGCTCGACGTCTTTCCACGACCTGACCACGCTCGTGCCCGGCTTCTGCTGCCGCACTCGGCGCAGGCACATGACTCGCTCGAACGGGGGCTGCGCGCGCTCGGATGGCAGGTCGACACCGTCGACGCCTACCGCACCATCGGCATCGCACTGTCGCAGCACGCCATCGAAGACGTGCGCCGCGGAGCGATCGACGCCGTGCTCGTCACCAGCGGCACGGTGGCGCAGCAGGTCGCCATCCAGTTCGGAGCATCCGCCGCGCAGACCGTGCTCGTCTCGATCGGAGAGCAGACGACGAACGACGCCGAGACACTCGGCCTCAACGTCGCGGCGACGGCGCGCGAGCACAGCATCCCCGGTCTGCTCGACGCCCTCGCCGAGGTCGCCGCAGGCCGCCGTCGCACCGGCGCGGCCACCACCATTTCGCGTGCACCCAGCATGCGCGCACCCAGCATGCGCGCACCCGGCGCTGCGTCGGTGCACGCCGCACCTGCACGCACAACAGACATCACAGACGACAACCACTGAGGAGTCAGCATGAACGACAGCACATCTCACGACATCAGCTCTGCCCGGGGCCTGCCCGCCGGAGGATCCCACGTTCCCGGTGATCCCGGGGCCCCAGCGCTCGCGGCCTTCCCGCGTGTGCGTCCTCGGCGTCTGCGCCAGTCGCCGGCCGTGCGCCGCATGGTGCGCGAGACCCGCATCGAGCCGTCGCAGCTGATTCTGCCGCTGTTCGTTCGCGAAGACGCCACCGAGCCGGTGCCGATCTCGGCACTGCCCGGCCAGGAGCAGCACACCATCGACTCGCTGCGTCGCATCGCCGCCCGTGCTGCTGAGGCCGGCATCGGCGGCGTGAATCTGTTCGGCATTCCGGCGCACCTCGACGCCGTCGGGTCGCAGGCGGATGCCGCAGACGGCATCGTGCAGCGCGGCGTGCGTGCGATGGTCGAAGAGGTCGGCGATGCGATCGTGATCCAGACCGACCTGTGCCTCGACGAGTTCACCGACCACGGCCACTGCGGCGTGCTCGATGCGCAGGGTCGCGTCGACAACGACGCCACGCTGGAGCGCTACGGCGCGATGGCGCTGGCTCAGGCCGAGGCTGGTTCGCACATGCTCGCGCCGAGCGGCATGATGGACGGCCAGATCGGCTACCTGCGCGACGTGCTCGACGCCAACGGCTACCAGGACGTCATGCTGCTCGCCTACGCGGCGAAGTACGCGTCTGGGTTCTACGGGCCGTTCCGTGAGGCCGTCGACTCGCAGCTCAAAGGCGATCGTCGCACCTACCAGCAGGATCCCGCGAACGGTCGCGAAGGCGTGCGCGAGGCTCAGCTCGACATCGCCGAGGGGGCCGACGTGGTGATGGTGAAGCCGGCTGCGTCGTTCCTCGACGTGCTCTACCGGGTGTCGCAGATCAGTCCGGTGCCGGTCTGGGCCTACCAGGTCTCGGGCGAGTACGCTTCGATCGAGGCCGCCGCCGCGAACGGCTGGCTCGATCGCGAACGGGTGATCGACGAGTCGGTCACCGGCATCTTCCGCGCCGGGGCAGAGGCCCTGCTGACCTACTGGGCGCTCGAGGTCGCCGACCGTCTGAAACACGGCAGCTTCGGGGAGTGAACCTGCCGCTGCGCGCCCAGTCGGTTCGGGTGCGCACCGTCTGCGCGGTCTGCGCGCGGGGTGCAGCCGACCACACGACCACGTGGGCAACAGGCGGACGCGAGCGGCGCATCCGCAGAAATGACTTCATCACAATCGAGAGGTGACACAGAACATGACTACGAACGCAGAGCTGTTCGAGCGCAGTGAGCGCATCATTCCGGGCGGTGTCGACTCGCCGGTGCGGGCCTTCGGATCGGTCGGCGGCGTGCCCAACTTCATCGCCAGCGCCTCGGGTGCGCACGTGCGCGACGTCGAGGGAAACGAATTCGTCGACCTCGTCGGGTCGTGGGGGCCGGCGCTGCTCGGCCACGCGCAGCCTGAGGTCGTGGCTGCGGTGCAGGCCGCCGCAGCTCGGGGGCTGTCGTTCGGAGCTCCGACCGAAGGCGAGGCCGAGCTGGCCGAGGTCGTCGCGCAGCGTGTGCGTCGCGGCGGGGTCGCCCCCGTCGAGCGGCTGCGCTTCGTGTCGACTGGCACCGAGGCGACCATGACCGCCATTCGACTCATGCGCGGGGCAACCGGCCGCGACCTCATCGTGAAGTTCGCCGGTCTGTACCACGGCCACAGCGACTCGCTGCTGGTGGATGCCGGGTCGGGTCTTGCGACGTTCGGCCTGCCCGCCTCTGCTGGCGTGACGGCGGCGGTCAGCGCGCAGACGATCGTGCTGCCGTACAACGACATCGAGGCCGTGCGTGCGCTCTTCGCCGAGCGCGGTGACGAGATCGCCGGCGTGATTGTCGAAGCCGCTGCGGCGAACATGGGCATCGTGCCGCCGCTGCCCGGCTTCAACGCCGAGCTGATCGAGGTCGCTCATGCTCATGGCGCGCTGGTGACGCTCGACGAGGTGCTGACCGGATTCCGCGTGAGCGACGCCGGCTGGTGGGGGTTCGAGAACGCCGATGCGGCCGAGCCGTACCGTCCCGACCTGATGACCTTCGGCAAAGTCATCGGCGGCGGCATGCCGATCGCTGCCGTGGGTGGCGCAGAAGAGTACATGAACCTGCTCGCGCCGCTCGGCCCGGTGTATCAGGCCGGAACGCTGTCAGGCAATCCGCTGGCGATCGCCGGCGGGCTCGCCACGCTGCGGCTCGCAGACGCCTCGGTCTACGAACGAGTGAACGCTGCCTCTGAGGCGCTGCAGGGGGCGGTGTCCGAGGCGTTGGATGCTGCCGGCGTCGCGCATCGCATCCAGCGTGCGGGGTCATTGTTCTCGATCGCGTTCGGTGCGCACGACGGTGCTCTGGTGAACTACGACAAGGTCAAGGCGAGCGAGACGTGGCGGTATGCGCCGTTCTTCCACGCGCTGCTCGACGGGGGAGTCGCGGCACCGCCGTCGGCGTTCGAGGCGTGGTTCGTCTCGGCCGCTCATGACCAGAGCGTGATCGACCGCATTGCCGAGGTGCTGCCTGCCGCCGCTCGTGCGGCAGCCGCTGCCGAGCGCCCCGCGACTCCGCCGATCGGCGGGTAGCGGCGGCAGTCCTGGCGCTGGCAAGCCGTCCCGTCACTGGGGTACCCGGCACAGTGACGTCAAGCAGACGAAGACACTTCGGTGAAGCCACCTGCTCAGCCAGGAGCAGATTGAGCTGAGGCGGGAGACGGCAAGAGGCTTCTGGCATTTCCGCAGTGCCGGAAGCCTCTTCTGCGTTGTGCTCAGTGCACTTTCGCAGTTCCTAGGCCAGCCCACGCCCCCGGTTCACCATCCCTCTTGCGCGCCCAGTCTGTGTTCAGTGCACTTTCTCATTGGCCAGGCCGGTTCGTGCTCGCTGCACCACACGTTCTGCCCGTCCTGCCGGTACAAGCCTGCATCGATCCATGGCAAATGCTGTCCCAGCCCATCGAGTCATGCCAAGTTCCATGTCTCGATGGTTGTTGAGGTCATTTGCCATGTCTCGATGGTTTTTGAGGTCATTTGCCATGTCTCGATGGGTGGCGACGTCATTTCCCATGTCTGGGTGCGGCGTGACGGGCATCTGTGAGAGACAGAGATGGGGCCGCCGAACGAATCGGCGACCCCATCGAATTCAGCGGCTCGGCTCAATCGAGCAGAGCGATCACGCCCACTTCGAGGCGAGGTGATCGGCCTCGATCCAGCGCACGGTGCCCGACTTCGAGCGCAGCACGATGCTCTGCGTGTGGATGTAGCCGTTGCGCGGCCCCTTCACGCCCTTCAGCAGCACGCCATCGGTCACGCCCGTGCCGACGAAGTAGGTGTTGTCGCTGGCGACCAGCTCGGAATCGGTGTAGATCTTGTCGATGTCGAGACCTGCGTCGATGCCGCGCTGGCGCTCGGCGTCATCCTTCGGCGCCAGACGCCCCTGCATGACGCCCTTGAACGCCTTGATCGCCGCTGCGGTGATCACGCCTTCGGGGCTGCCGCCGCGGCCGAGCAGCATGTCGGCGTCGCCCCAGGGACTTGCCGCGTTGATGCCGCCGACGACGTCGCCGTCGAGAATCAGGTTGGTCTTCGCCCCGACCGAGCGAATGCGCTCGATGAGCTCTTCGTGACGCGGGCGGTCGAGCACGATGACGGTCATCTCGCTGACGGGCTTGCCGAGTGCCTTGGCCAGCTCGCGGATGTTCTCTTCAGGGGTCATCTCGAGCGAGACGACGCCTTCGCCGATCGAGCTGGTGACGATCTTGTCCATGTAGAACACCGTCGAGGCGTCAAGCATGCTGCCGCGGTCGGCGACGGCCATGATCGACACGGCGTTGGGGCGGCCAGCCGCAGTCTGCGTCGTACCGTCGATCGGGTCGACTGCGATGTCGGCCTGAACGCCGGTGCCGTCACCCACGTGCTCTCCGTTGAAGAGCATCGGCGCGCGATCTTTCTCGCCCTCGCCGATCACCACGACGCCGTCGAATGCAACCGTGTGCAGGAACTGGCGCATGGCGTTGACAGCGGCCCCGTCGGCCTCGTTCTTCTGGCCACGGCCGACCCACACCGACCCGCGGATCGCTGCGGCCTCAGTGGCACGCACCAGCTCCAACGCAAGGTTGCGGTCGGGCTGCTGAGACTGTTCAGTCATCTGAAAACTCCTAAAAGCTGCCGACCGCATTTCGATCGGCGCGTCAGCCTCCATCTTACCCGGTACCGGTGACAACGGCGGCTGAACGCGGAGTGCCGAAATCACCCGCGCAGCAGCTCGGCCGCGAGCGCCGCGGCAGCCGGAGAGATGCGGCTGTGTCCGACCGGCTCCGCTCGCGAGGCGAGGCGCTTCTCTCGGGTCTCGCGAACATCCCCGAGATTGGCGAACAAGGTGACGTAGCTGCTCACGTCGGCATACAGCGCCGACTCGTCGACGCCGCCGCCGCTTGCCGTGCGCCAGCCGAACGCGGTCATCTCGGCGGCGATCAGACGCATCTCGGGCTCGCGGCCCTCGGCGGCGACGTGCAGCAGGTAGAGCAGCCGGATGAACTCTCGCGGATCGTCCAGAGTCTCGGCGCCCAGCCGTGCGCGCAACGCGGTGACGAAGACCGCCGCATCGGTGCGGGCCTGGCGACCGGCGCGCGACAGCAGAAGCTGCCCGCCGCGCACGTAGAGCAGCCCGAGCCGCTGCAGCAGCGCACGCAGGTTTGCGACCGGCGGGGTCGAATCCTCGCGTGTGGCGCTGCCTGGCCAGCCGTCGCACGAGGGCAGCAGCTGCGCGACGGCCGACACGATGTGCGGGCGCAGCCGCCCGGCCTCGGTGAGCTCGGCCCCGTCGTCGCCGATCAGGTCAAGCACGGCCATGATCGGTGCGAACGCTGCGGCGAACGGGGGGTCGAGCTGCGCGTCATCGGTGGATGCCGCGCCCGCGCCCGCCGCGCCATCGTGCGCCCGCAGCAGGCCGTCGACGATCTGCGCGCGATGCAGAGTCTCTTCGGCGATCGACGCCGGTGCCAGCCGCACGAGTCGCTGCACCGCAGCGCCCAGGTGCTCGAGCCGTCGAGCTGCCAACAGCTCGATCGACGCATTCACCTCGGCGACCGAGAACCGGTCTGGGGCGAGCTCGGCGAATGCCGACGGGTCACCCGCCGTGACCAGCCCCCGCGTGTTCTCAAGCGGGGCGGCCCGGCGGCCGTCGACACAGGTTGCGGCAGGGGCATCCGCAGTCGACGCCCCCGGTGCCTCAGAGAGTTCGACGACACGCTCGAGACGCAGCGTCACCTGCCAGTGATCGCCGTAGTCATAGACGTAGAACAGTCGGTCGCCCGGCTGCTGCAGGGCCTCGTCGAGGTGCACTGAGGCCTCGGGTGTGCCTTCGGCGTCGCCCTCTTCGAGGTCGTACTCGCAGATGAAGGGCTCGACGCCTTGGCTGAGTGGCGACCCGCCGAGCGCGAAGCGATGCAGATGCGTGTCTTGCCAGGCGAACGCGGCCTGCAGAATCTGGTGCACCTGATCGAGCGTGAGGTCGCTGCGCAGATCGAGACGGCGCCAGATCTGCCGTTCATGGGGCGTGGGCTGCGTGGCTGAGGTCGCCTTAACGCTGTTGGCAACGGTCGCGTCGGGTGAGGTATCGATGTCGAGGTCGAGATCAACGCGGATGCGCAGCATCGCCGGTCGCGCAAGTCGAGGCCGGCGAAGGCTCGGGCGCTGTTCGGTGAGTTCGGACAATATGGTGTCGGGCTGCGGTGCATCGATCGCGTTGAGCAGCTGCAGGGCCTCTTCCGCAGAGAACTGACCGACGAGCGCGGCGAACCGCTGCTGCAGATCGCGGTCGCTGCGGTCTGGATCGTTCTCTTTGTCTGGGCCGTTCTCTGCGTCTGCGGCGGTCATGCGCACAGCCTACGGGCTGAGCGCCTCGCACGCGAGGGGGGACAGACACCGTTGCTGCGCAGCGGGCGTCTTGTCGGAACGGCCGCTCTGGTGCGTGGTCAGCGGCGCCAACACTGTGACACGGAATCCAGGTGTCAGCACGAGGATTGCAACAGGTCAGCATTCGCTGTATGGTCAGCATGTGCTGACCATTGCATCTCGGATTGAAGTCATGAATCGGCTGGGACGTGCGATGGCCGATCCCACCCGGTCACGCATCCTGCTGTCGCTGATGCGCAAGCCGGGATATCCGGCTCGCCTGGCGCACGACTTGGGGCTCACCCGAACAAACGTCTCGAACCATCTCACCTGTCTGCGTGGCTGCGGCATCGTGGTGGCCGAACCAGAGGGTCGGCGCACCCGCTACGAGATAGCCGACCCCCATCTCTCAGCGGCGCTCGACGCCCTGATCGACGTCACTCTTGCAGTCGACGAGGGTGTGCCCTGCATCGACGAATGCAGGCGAGCGCTGTGATGACACTTCTGACTCGCGAACGTTCGGCTGTTCTGCGCAGGCGCATCAGAGGCATCGTGGCCATAACCATCGTCTGGAATGTCATCGAAGCGGTGATCTCGTTGCTCGCCGGTCATGCGGCATCGTCGGCCGCACTGATCGGTTTCGGCCTCGACTCGGTCGTAGAGGTGCTCTCAGCAGCCGCGATCGCCTGGCAGTTCGCTTCGCCGACTCCTGAACGTCGGGAACGTACCGCTCTGCGTGTCATTGCGTTCTCGTTCTTCGGGCTTGCGCTCTACATCACGGCAGATGCGCTGCTCACGCTGTTCGGCGTGCAGCAGCCGGAGCACTCGCCGGTTGGCATCGTCATCGCAGGGCTCAGCCTCGTTGTGATGCCCGTGCTGAGCTGGTTTGAACGGCGCACAGGCCGGGAACTCGGGTCTGCTTCGGCCGTTGCCGACTCGAAGCAGACTCTCATCTGCACGTACCTCTCTGCAGCAGTGCTGGTCGGCCTGTTGCTGAACAGCCTGCTGGGCTGGGGATGGGCTGATTCGGTCGCTGCGCTGGCCATCGCCGTGTTTGCCGTTCGCGAGGGCATCGAGGCATGGCGGGGTGACGCCTGCTGCGCCTCATCGGCGGCGACTGCGATCGCTGCAGACGAAACGGAGGACGAACGTCACGACGACTGCTGCGCGCCGCACGGTGCACCGCACTGAGTGGCGATCGATTGAACGGGAGAACGACGAAGCGGCCCTGACGGCTGCACTCGCACCCGATACCTGCGTGACTCGCGCATCAGCACTGGGTCAGGACGCCTGCGCTGTCGAGCCGCAACTCGACGTCGAGGCGCAGGCGTTCGAGAAACGCCCGATCGTGGCTCACCACGATCACCGCACCGCGGTATGCGTCGAGTGCTTCGACCAGTCGGTCGACACTCGCCATATCCAGACTGTTCGTCGGTTCGTCGAGCACCAGCGCCTGCACTGCCGGAGTCGCCAGCAGCACCTGGGCCAATGCCACACGGAAACGCTCGCCGCCGGAGAGCGAGACGACCGGAGCATCCGCCATACGGCCACGCAGCAGCAGCCGAGCGAGCTGATTGCGCAGTTCGCGGTCGCCCAAGCCCGGAGCGAAGCGTGCCACGTTCTGCACCACGCTCTCGTCGTCGTGCAGCGAGGCGAGCTGCTGCGAGAGGTATCCGACGTGATCGACGAAGAGCTTGCCGTGCGCCGTCTTCGCTCGGGCACCGCCAGGCTTCGCTGCGGCGACGTCGGCCTGACCGCAGAGCATCGCACCCAGCAGCGTCGACTTGCCGACGCCATTCGGGCCGGTGAGAGCGACGCGCTCCGGGCCCTGCACCACGAACTCACGCCCGTCGGCGCCGGTCAGGCACGCGACGCGGCGGCCCACCGGCACGTCGGGGTCGGGCAGCTCGATCACGATGTGCTCGTTGTCGCGCACACGAGACTCGGCATCGTCGACGGCACGCTGTGCGGCATTCACTCGATCGTCGAGCGTGCCGCGGCGGGCCGCCTGCGACTTCTCGGCCGAATTGCGCCGGTCGTTGACCACGGCTTTGACGAACTTGCGATTCACGGCGTCTTTGCGCCCCTGCCGCGCGGAGTGCGCAATGCGCTGCTCGGCCTGCGTGCGCTGCCGGCGTTCGGCCTTCAGCTCCTGCTCGGCCGACCGCAGCGCCTGTTCGGCGGCCTGCTGCTCGTTGGTGATCTGAGCCTCGTACGCGCTGAACGCCCCGCCGTACAGGGTGATGCGCCCATCGCGCAGCTCGGCGATCGCATCGACATGCTCGAGCAGCTGGCGGTCGTGACTGACCACGATGAGGGCGCCGCGCCATCCGTCGATCAGACGATAGACCTGCTGGCGCGCGTCGGTGTCGAGATTGTTGGTGGGCTCGTCGAGCAGAGCGATGTCAGCTCGGGAGCGCTGTACCGCGAGCTGCACGCCGACGATCGCAGCGAGCATCGCCTCGCCGCCCGACAGCGTGTCGACAGTGCGGTCGAGTCCAAGATCGACGCCGACCGCGGCGAGGGCGGCGCTCGACCGCGCCTCGATATCCCAGTCGTCGCCGATGCGTTCGAAGATCTCGGGGTCGACGCCGCCGCGCTCCACGGCAGCGATCGCGTCGAGCACCGCGCGCACACCGAGCAGCTCGGCGACCGTCTGGTCGGGATCGAACCGTTGGGGCAGGCACGCGACGACGCCCGAACGCGTGATTCGGCCATCCGTCGGCTGCAGGCGACCGGCGAGCAGCGCGAGAGCGGTCGACTTGCCGGCGCCGTTGTCACCGATGAGGCCGGTGCGGCCGGTCGGGAACGCGGCGGTCACGTGCGTGAGGATGCTGCGGCCGTCGGGCCAGGCGAAGCTCGCGTCGTGCAGCGCGATGGAGGATGCGGGCGTAGAGGTACTAGGGGAGTGGTGGGTTGGCAAAATGGTCTCCAGAGTGTCAGAGGATGCTGACACGAGACCGCGCGACAGTCGGCGCAAGGGTCGGTCAGCGATGGATGCTGGAACCGAATGCCCTCAACCTGATGCCTTTGCGCTTCATCTCTTCTCACAGCGGCCGTGTGCCGCAGAGATGCTGGGAGCAACGATAGTTGAGCGGTGGCGTGCGGGCAAGGTCGCGCGGGCAGAGTCCGTCTGGTGTCGGCTCTGCCCGCGCATGGCCTCTTCTCAGCGCGCCGACGGGCCGATCAACAGAGTCGCGGCTCGTGGTCGATGACGCGACGTGGTGACCGAGTCACCGCACCGTCCATCCATTCGACGACCCAGTCGTCGTCGGCGCTGAAGTGCAGCATATGCACATTCGCACGCACCGTCGGCATAGCCATGCCGCGGTCGGTCGGTCGCGCCGGGGTGATGAACCTCGTGTCTGACGTGGTCAGCAGCCGGTCCATCTGCGGCCAGTTCCAACCGGGAAAGTGCTCGGTGACGTAGCGCTCAGTCATGCCTCGACTGAGCGGAACAGGATGGTCGAAGCGAATGAGCGCTCCCAGAGCACTCCGGTCAAGGCGGAAGGGCATGGCATGTGCGGCCTCCCGGTCGGCCTCTGTGGCGGCGTCATCAAGCTGTGGCTCACCTGACGCGTCGGTGACGGCGTGCTGGGTGCGAAACTGAACTCCGGTCTCGCCATCGTCGGCGAGCGCAAGCCCCGCTGCGAGGCGCAACGTCTCAAGCTGTGCGACGATGCGGTCGTTCTGCCTGTCGATGAAGGCCTGCGCAGACTGGCTGCTGAGCGATTCGGCGGATGCCGGACTCGCCTCGTCTGGCCCGGTGCTTCCGCCAGCGCGGGTGAGATCGGTCGACCCGACCACTTTGTTTCTATTCATCACCGTCACCCGCAGGAGTTCGGCTCCGGTGAGCTGATCCAGACGTGCAGCGATGATCAGCGGAGCCTGAGACCAGCGCACGCCAAGTCGGATTCGTGCCACACGGGGCGTGGCGTCGTGGTGGCTCTGCTCGCGGTCGCCGGGCAGGTTCGGGGAATCGGTGTCTTTGCACATGATATGCCTTCCATCAGAGCTTGCGCGCGACGTCTGTCACGTGCCCGTTCTTCTCCTGGGGCACCCGGAAAGATGGATCGGGTTGCCGTGCGGCCAGCCAGGTACTGTCAGCCACAACTCTTGAACGTGGGTCAAGACTACCGGTACCCGACGACTGCCGTGTGTCAGGCGGTTCGATCCAGATTCTGTGAAGCCGCTTTCGGCGCGGTGCGTCTGGAGGTCAGACTCGAAGGCGAGGCAGTTGTTGCAGGTTTTGCAACAACTGCCTGAGATGGCAAGACCTACAGCGTCGCTCTCTGCAACCTTGACATGGATATTTCGGTTGGCTATCGAGTGAAATCTCATGAAGGCGTGCGCTTTCGGCGCTGGGCAACCTTGGTACTGCGGGATTATCTGCTCATCGGTGTGGCGATTGATCGTCAACGCCTCGAACGGCTCGGCAAGGTCGTGCAGATTCTCAGCCGCTCGACCGATGAGCTTGCGTCGGGTATGGGCTGCTGTATCGAGATTCAGGCATCGCGATCATTGACAATGGGGCACTTGCCGCGCTCACACTTCTCGTCGCGAACTCTGACCCGCGAGAGAAAGAACTGCTGGTGCACCTGATCATCAGAGTGATCACCGGTGAAAACTAGTGCGAGCGCATCAGCGGCGGGTTCAGCACACCATCCGTGACGTCGGTGCCCGGCGCCAGTCGATAGAGGGCGGCCGGGCGGCCCACTGCCTGCGCGCGTGATGAACCGGTTGCCTCAAGAAATCCGGGTGTTCCGACCGCCTTGCGATGAAAGTTGCGAGCATCGATCGATGCACCCCAGACGGCCTCGTACACCTCGCGCAGCTCGGCGATCGTGAACTCGGGCGGGCAGAAGGCCGTCGCCAAGGGGGAGTATTCGATCTTCGCTCTCGCACGTTCGACCCCGTCGGCGAGAATCCGTGCATGGTCGAAAGCCAGCTGAGCGCCGTCATCGCCCAGCACATCCGCCAGATCATGCCACGCGACTTCAGCGGCGTCGCCGCCCGCGCTCGGCACATCGAATGCCGGAGCGAGCGCGAGGTACGCGACCGACAGCACCGGCCCGCGTGGGTCGCGATGCAGCGGGCCGTAGGTGCGCAGCTGCTCGAGATGTCCGTTGGCACGCCCACTGTCATGTCCACTGAGGTGCGCGCTCGCGTGCTGACCTGTCGGTGCGTCAGAGGTGGGAGTCTGCACAATCAGCGCACTCGGCTGTACGCCTGTTTCTTCTTCGAGCTCACGTCGCGCGGCGTCTTCAAGGGATTCGCCGGCGAGCACGAAACCGCCCGGCAGCGCCCAGCATCCTCGAAACGGGTCGAGCATGCGTTCGACCAGCAGCACCTGCAGACGTTGGTTGTGCACGGTCAGCGCCACGACATCCACGGTGACGGCGATGTCGGCGGCAGTGCGGGGAATCGCTGCCGAATCGGTCTCACCGCGGCAGTCAGCTCGGACGTCGGTGTGAGTACCAGCCGCGTCGTCAGCATCATGACGAGTTCTGCTCATTGCCCGATGGCGCGGGATCTCCTTGGCGAACATACCCACAGCATAGCACTTATCGTCATCTTGACATTTACTCGAAGTTGCGGTTATCGTCAGACTGACATAAACAACCGTAACGAAGGAGCACACCATGGCAACCATCAAGAGGCTTCCCGGCGTCCGCCGCTTTCTCGGCACCCCGACCGGCTATGTCGTCCACCTTCGCAAGGGCCAGCTGACGCACGAAGGCGTTGGGCAGGCGTTCTGGTTCTCACCCGCGACCTCGGTGCTCAGCGAGGTGCCCTCAGACGACCAAGAGCTGCCGCTCATGTTTCACGCCATCACCGCCGATCACCAGGACGTCACCGTGCAGGCCAACGTGACCTTCGGTTTCGTCGACCCGGTCACGGTGTCGCAGCGCCTCGACTTCGGCATCTTTCCGGCGAAGGCGGATGCCACCTCGACCGGCCTGCAGCAGGTCACCACGATCGTGGGGCAGGTCGCACGCAGCATCGCTGTCGACCACCTGGCCACGATGTCGCTGCAGAACGCTCTGCGCACTGGGATCAGCGAGGTGCGTGCCGCCTTGGTTGGTGGCCTGCAGGCCGATACTCGACTGCAGAGCACCGGTCTCGCCGTGCTCGGCGTGCACGTGCTGGCGATTCGGCCCGAGGCCGATGTGGAGGTGGCGCTGCAGACGCCGGTGCGCGAGCAGCTGCAGGCCGAAGCCGATCGCGCGACCTACGAACGGCGAGCTCTCGCCGTCGAGCGTGAGCGTGCAATCTCAGAGAACGAGCTGGCGAGCAGCATCGAGCTGGCCACCCGACGCGAACAGCTGGTGGTGCAGGAGGGCGCCAACGCTCGTCGGCAGGCGGAAGAGGCTGCGACGGCTGCACTCGTCGAGACTCGAGCGGCGTCTGAACGACGCGAGATCGACGCGGCATCCCGGGCGCAAGAGGTGAGTGTCGTCGGTGCGGCCGAGGCCGAGCGCGAGACAGCGAAGCTCGCCGCCTACCGCGACGTCGATCAGCAGACCCTGATGGCGCTGGCGCTGCGAGAACTGGTCGGCTCTGGTGCGCTGCCGAAGATCGACAATCTGACGATCACGCCTGATCTGCTCACCAATGTGCTGAGCGCCTTCACCGGAAGGCGGTGAGTGCCATGCGCAGCAGAGCGGTCGTCGTCTACCGGCGCACCGAGCTCGATGAACTGCTCGATCGCCACGGCACTCGGGGGCAGGCCGAGTTCTTTCTGCGCACCCGTGGTCGCACGCTCGACGAGGTGCAGCGCCGCCACGACGCGGCTGCGGCGGCGCGCGCGGCAGTCGCGGGCGGGCTGCCCGAAGGGTGGGCGCTTGCCGAGGTCGAGCGTGAGGATCTCAGCCGCTTTCTGGTGGCACCTGAGGATGTCATGGTCGTCGTCGGTCAGGACGGTCTCGTTGCGAACGTGGCCAAGTATCTCGACGGGCAGCTGGTGATCGGGGTCGATCCGGAGCCCGGTGTCAACAGCGGGGTGTTGGTGCGGCACTCGGCTGACGAGGCGCTGAGGCTGCTGCGGGCACCGGAATCGGCCGCGGTGTCCGGGCTCACCACCGTCGAGGCGAGACTTGACGACGGCCAGAGTCTCTGCGCCCTGAACGAGGTGTTCGTCGGGCACCCGTCACACCAGTCGGCCAGATACCTGCTGCAGGTGGGGGAGTACAGTGAGCGGCAGTCGTCTTCTGGGGTTATCGTCGGCACCGGCACCGGGGCGACCGGGTGGTGCGCGTCCATTGCACACGACCGCGGAGGCAGACGCCTGCCTGCGCCGAACGACGCGAGTCTCGCCTGGTTTGTGCGTGAGGCCTGGCCGTCACCGGCGACCGGAGCGAACCTCATCGAGGGGATGCTGGGCGGATCGGCCAGCCCGGGTGCCGTCGCTGGAGGCGCCGCCGAGCTGGTCGTCACCGTCGAATCTGATCGGCTCGTCGTCTTCGGCGACGGCATCGAGAGCGATCGGCTCACCGCGAGTTGGGGGCAGGAGATTCGCGTCGGTGTCGGTGGGCGCAGGCTGCGGCTCGCCCTGTGAGGCGGGTCAGGTGCGCAGAGCGGCGACGAGCAGAGTTGCGGCATCTCTGACCTGCTCGACCTGCTCGGGCGCCAGACGCAGCCGTTCGAGCATTCGCCTCGGCACCAGCTTCGCCTGCGCACGCAGAGCCCGGCCCTCAGGCGTCAGCAGAAGTCGCCGGCGCCGGTCGTCACGCGGGTCTGGCTCTCGCGTGACCAATCCCTGCGCTTCGAGGCGACGAACCAGGCCGGTGAGTGTCGCAGTCTCCATGCTGAGTATGACCGAGAGCTCCGTCGCAGTGAGCGGGCTCTCGGATGCACCCTCGTCGTGGTCATGCTGCCAGAGCGCCAGCATGACGAGGTACTGCGGATGGGTGAGACCCATTGGCGAGAGGACGTGCCGGTACTCCTGAACCAGCAGTCGGGCGGCGACAGTGACGGGGAAGCAGAGCTGTGCTTCCAGACGAAGGAGTTCGTCGTCAGAGAGCGCGTCGTCGTGCGCCGTGGGAGCATTCGATGTGTTCACGATGACGGAGTCTCGTCGCGCGGATGTACCTGCCCAGGCTGAGCCGTGGAGGTTCTGCGCCTGACCTCTTCGAGGGCACGCACATCATCGGGTGAGAGGGGAGAGACCGCCGGCGGGCCGATGAATCTCAGCAGGAACCGTGTCCACTTGCTGTCATTGGGACGGCCCTGAGAGAGAGTGCGCTTGCGTGGCTCGGCGGGAATGTCATCTGGCATGGTTGTTAGTGTACTGACAGTCAGCACACATGCGACTTTGTCTGCGAGGGGTCTTCGCTCAAGGAGTGCGCCCAGAGAGAAGAAGGGCATTCAATGGTCGTGCGACACGCGCGAACTTGCATACAACATGTATCTCACAGAAATACCTCCGTGCCCGCCTATGGTCTGGCCACAAGGCATATAGAGTGCCCGGACAGCCGCCGCCCCTGCTTGACAGCCCATGCTCAGGGCCGGAAGATTGCTAGTGGCCGTACCACGATGCACGGCAACACTCCCCTGCAATGACGCGTCGAAAGCGTCATGCGGGAGCAACTATCGACAGAAAGAATTGAGATGACTCCCTCTCAAGAGACAACGGGCGCAGAACACCAGGCGATCGGTGCCTTTAAGAGCATCGTTGGTGCCGAGAACGTGCTGACGTCAGAACGCGCCACCATGCCGTTCAGCAAGGGCTACCGTTTCGGCGGCGGCCCCATCTTCGCAGTGCTGCGACCGACCACGCTGGTTCAGATGTGGAAGGCGCTGCAGGTCTGCGTCGACAACAACTTCATCGTCATCCCGCAGGCGTCGAACACCGGTCTGACGGGCGGATCGGGCCCGGGTTTCCAGCCCTACGACCGGCCGATCGTCGTCATCTCGACTCACCGCATCAACGACGTGTACCTCATCAACGACGCTCGCGAGGCCATCTCGCTCGCTGGCACCCCGCTGACGCACCTGACCGAAGAGCTCGCCAAGCACAACCGTGAGCCGCACTCGGTGATCGGTTCGACATCCATCGGCGCCTCGGTCATCGGCGGCATCTCGAACAACTCGGGCGGCAGCCAGATTCGCAAGGGCCCGGCCTTCACCCGCGAGGCGATCTTCGCCCGGGTGAACGAGCAGGGCAAGGTCGAGCTGGTCAACCACCTCGGCATCTCGCTCGGCGACGATCCCGAGGTCGCCCTCGACCGTCTGCAGCGCGGCGACTGGTCGCCCGCAGACGTCACTCCGGCACCCGCTGACACCAGCGAGACCGAGTACGCCGAGCACCTGCGCAAGATCGAGCCGACCCCGGCCCGCTACAACGCGAACCCCGAGTACCTCTTCGAGGCGTCGGGCTCAGCCGGCAAGCTCATGGTCTTCGCCGTGCGCACACGCACCTTCCCGCTCGAAGTGAACCCCACCATGTTCTACATCGGCACCAACAGCACGCACGAGCTCGAAGAGATTCGCCGCATGTTCCTCGAGGCCGACATGCCGCTGCCCATCTCGGGTGAGTACATGGGCCGCAGCGCCTTCGACCTGGCCGAGAAATACGGCAAAGACACCTATGTGTTCCTGAAGTTCATGAGCGCCGGCCTGCAGACCCGCATGTTCTCGTTCAAGACCTGGGCAAACGGTGTCTTCGGCAAGATCCCGGGCATCGGCCCGACCTTCGCCGACACCGTGTCACAGGTCGCGTTCGACCTGCTGCCGAACCAGCTGCCGAAGCGGCTGATGGAATACCGCAACCGCTTCGAGCACCACCTGCTGCTCACCGTGAGCGCCGACCAGAAGGTCGAGAGCGAGAAGATGCTCAAGGCGTTCTTCGCTGAGCCCGAGCACAAGGGTGACTTCTTCGTCTGCACCGCCGACGAAGAGAAGAGCGCTTCGCTGAACCGCTTCGGTGCGGCTAGCGCTGCGACTCGCTACGCCAACATGAAGCGCAAGCACATCGCAGGCCTGATTCCGATCGACGTGGCCCTGCGCCGCGACGACTGGGACTGGCTCGAGGTGCTGCCCAAGGAGATCGCCGATCAGCTCGAGGTGACTGCATACTACGGTCACTTCTTCTGCCACGTGATGCACCAGGACTACGTCGCCAAGAAGGGCGTCGACCCCGAGAAGCTGCACGACCAGATTCAGGAGCTGCTCGAGGCGCGCGGCGCGAAGCTGCCGGCCGAGCACAACTACGGGCGTCTGTACCACATGCCCGAGTCGATGGTGGAGCACTTCAAAGAGCTCGACCCGACGAACACTTTCAACGCAGGAATCGGCGGCACGTCGCCCAAGAAGAACTGGAAGTAATGTAGCGCGCTCAGCGGTGCGCTGCTGAGCGGTAGCGCGCTGCCTGACTCAAGAACCCGCCCGTGTGACTTCGGTCGCACGGGCGGGTTCTCTGCGTTTTCGGCGGATGCTGCTGTCAGACCAGAGCAGGGCGAGCGTCCGAGCTCGGTTGCGCCGGCAGCTCGGACGACTGCGCATTCACCAGCGGTCGCTCAGCGCCGTCGACGCCACGTGACAGAAAGCCCTCGCCGGTGAAATGACCGTTTCGTGCTCTGAAGTCATAGGCGTAGTCAGGCCAGATGAGAGTCAGCTTGCCCGAGCGAGAGTCGACATACCAGCTGTTGCAGCCACCGTCGAGCAGCCAGACACTCGTGGCTGCTCGCTCCTGAATACGGTCGACATACTCATCCTGTGCCATCTGCGTGGGCACCATCGTCCGAATCTGCTCCCGATCGGCCAAATCGAGTGCCTCCAGAATGTACTGAACCTGTGATTCGATGATGTAGACGATGGAGTTGTGCCCCAGCGAGGTGTTCGGGCCGTTGATGGCGAACAGATTGGGAAATCCAGCGACTGCGGTGGAGTCGAACGCCGACATGCCGGTCGTCCAATGGTCGGCGAGCGAACGGCCGTCGGCATTGAAGACGACATCGGCGAACGGCGGCTGTGCTGCCTCGAATCCTGTGGCGAGCACGATGGCATCGACTTCATGCCCCTCACCGCTGGCCCCGTACGCCACTGCACCGTCGACGTGGTCGAGCGCACTCGCCTCGAGAATGACGTTCTCTCGCGTGAACGCCGGGTAGTACTCGTTCGATGACAGCACGCGTTTGCAGCCTGGGATGTAGTGCGGGGTGAGTTTCGCAGCCAGCTCGTCGTCGGTGATCGCCTTGGCGATGTTGCCGAGAGCCTGGCTGCGCACCGCATCGAGTGCTGCGGGAACCGCGCGGCGTTGGGCATACGACGACTCCGCAAACCAGAAGATGTCGTCGCGTTCGCGCTGCATGGTCTCCGGAGCCCGGGCGAACATGCGACGCGTCGCGGCCGAGTACGGTTTCACGATGCGGGGGATCACCCAGGCCGGCGTGCGCTGGAAGACGACCAGCTCATCCACCGTCTTGGCCAGCTGCGGCACGATCTGAATCGACGATGCGCCGGTGCCGACGACCGCCACACGCTTGCCCGCGAGCTCGACGTCATGGTTCCAGCGTGCCGAATGGAACACCTCGCCAGGGAAGTCGGCAAGCCCGGGGATGTCTGGCAGCGCAGGGTCTGCCAGATGCCCGGTGCCGGTGATCAGGTAACGCCCGGTGAAGGTGCCGCGTGGTGTGGTGACCCTCCACAGCTCGGCTTCATGATCCCATCGAGCTTCGGTCATGGGCGCATTGAAACGGATGTGTGGGTACAGACCCTCTGACTGCGCGACACCGATGATGTAGCTCTCGATCTCGGCCTGGGTCGTATAGAAGCCGCTCCAGTTCGGGTTCATGGCGAACGAGAACGAGTAGAGGTGGCTCGGCACATCACACGCCGCGCCGGGATAGGTATTGTCATGCCAGGTGCCGCCGACTTCGGGGTTGCGCTCGATGATGATGAAATCGGTGCGCCCGTGTCGGCGCAGCTGGGCGCCCATGCCCAGCCCGGCAAACCCTGCGCCGACGATCAGCACCTCGGCATGTTCGTCGCGCACATCGGTGTCGGTGGTAGGGGTGTGAAAAACGTGATCGGTCGTGGTGTGCATTTGTGGCTCCTTTGCCGCAGATGAGAGGTGAGGTATGGGGATGCGCTGGTCGCGCTACGAGCGCGTCTCAGGAATGATCGTGCCAGCGGGGTACCGGTTGGGTTCGCGCAGAAACAGATCAGTGATCTCCATGAGCTCGGCCGGGCGCTCCATGAAGATGGCGTGGCCACTGGACACCGAGGTCAGCCGCGCGTCGTCGATGGCGCCGAGCAACTGCAGCTGATGATGGCGGGGCACCATGATGTCGTCGGTGCAGCTCACGATGAGTGTGCGCGCAGTGATCTCGCCGATCTCGTCGGTGATGTCGATGTCAGCGTTGAGAGCCATCTGGCGCCGCACGAATTCGCTGGTGCCGAGCGTCTTCAGTGCACCTTCGAGCATCTCGGGGGTGAACTGCTGAAAGAACGACCCAGAGAATCCGCAGAACGCCGTGTATCGGCGCAGTGCATCACGGTCGGAGCCGTAAAGCACCTGCCACACCTGGTTGCGCATGGTCTGCTGCAGGTCGGTGCGGAGCCACCCTGCCACCAGAATGAGGTGTTCGACACGTTTGCCCAAGCGTGCGGCAAGGGCTTCTGCGACGACTGACCCGAGTGAATATCCGAGGAGGTCGAAAGGCGTGCCGGGGCCGAGAGCCGCATCGGCGGCGGCACGCACTTGAGCGACAAGGACGTCCAGCGTGAGGGGCGTGCCCGAGTCTGGTTCGGCCCAGTCGACCCCGATGACCCGAGTGCGTGTGGCCATCATCGGAAAGAGATGGCCGAAGTGCGTGGCGATGTCACCGCCGGTGCCATGCACGAGAACCAATGGTCGGCCGCCGGCGACCTCGTCGGCCGAATCATGAAATGTGACTTCGACACCGTCGACTGAGACGGTGCGGGTGAGTGTGTGCTCGGTCAATGACATATCGCTCCTTTGCGACGGGTCTGAATAGTGGACTTCTTCATTGAAGGCCAAATCGTTGATCGTCAGTGTATAGCGGCAGAAAGCGCCACTGCAAGCCATTCGGTGCCGACCAAGCATCGGTGTACGCGTCTCAAAATCCATATAACGAACTCTATGAAAGCCGGTAGCCTGTGAAGCATGCATCCAACAGTTCATCCGCGGGGAGTGCTGCCGAGAGCAGCGGTATTGATCTCGCTGCTGGCAGAGGCAGGCTCTGATGGTCTGCGCTTGAGCGATCTGGTCAAGAACTCAGCACTTGCGCAGCCGACGGTGCACCGTTTGCTGGCCGATCTCGTCTCAGTAGGTGCCGTCGAGCGTACGAGTGGCAGAAAGTATGTGATTGGTTCGGCCTTGGAAGAGATCGGTCTTGGGCAGCCGACGCCCCAAGCATTGCAGCACATCGAGACGACCCGAACCATTCTGCAGTCTCTGGCTGATGAGGTTGGCGATACCGTCTACCTTGCGCTGCGCGGGTATTCGTCGCTGCAGTACCTGCTGCGTTGTGACGGAGACTCTCCGGTGCGGGTGTACTCGGTGGCTGTCGGTGAGGTCAAACCCTTGGCGAGCAGCTACGCTGGCGTCGCGCTGCTCGCAGGGCTCGCTCCCGGTGTGCGCCAACGTGAGATCGAACGCATTCTCGCCCAGATGCCTGAACGATGGTTGCCCCAGAACAGCAGCATCCAGCGCGAGAGGCTCGAGACGCTGATCGCACAGGTGCAGGGACAGGGGTGGTGCGGCGGCATTCCTGTCATTCCAGATGTAGATGGTGTCGCCTGCCCGGTGCCTCGACGAACGGGTGCGCCGGTGCTCGGCCTGACGATTTCGGCCGCAGCCTCGCGGCTGCCGCCCGAGCGCATCGCCATGCTTGGTGTGCGGCTCACCGAAGTGGCCGAAGAAGTCGCTGCTGTCGGCATGTGAGCCGGGCTCGAGGAACTCACCCGGCCAGGGCGCTATAGACCGGCCTCGGGAACGTTGCCAGTAGCATTGGTATTCATGGGGAGTACCGAGTTGATGCAGAAGCTGAGGGCATTCAGAGCTGAACGTGACTGGCAGCAGTTTCACACACCCGAGAACTTGGCGAAGAGCATCAGCATCGAGGCTGCTGAGTTGCTCGAGTGTTTCCAATGGTCGACAGATTCGGCAGATGCTGACCACGATGCCGTGCGCTGCGAGCTTGCCGACGTGCTGACCTACTGCCTCTATATGGCGGATGCGCTCGGCCTCGACCCAGACACGATCGTCGAAGAGAAGCTGCAGGTGACGGCCGAGAAGTACCCTGTCGAGAAGGCGAAGGGGCGCAGCACCAAATATGACCGACTTTGACATCGAGCGCATCGCGTTCGACATCGACGATGTCCAGACGCACGCCACGCTCAATGACAAACTGACGAACTGGCCGGTCGTCTATCTGATTGACGGCGCCAATGCCGAGACCAACCAGACGTCTCAAGCCAGACGGCGGCAACGCGCCCATGGCATCCACCGGCCGCGCATCTATGTCGGCGAGACCGGCAATGCGCTCGCCAGGATGCGGCAGCACCATGAGAACGAGGTCAAGCGTGATCTCGAGCAGGTGCGCGTGATCATCGACGAGACGTTCAACAAATCTGCCTGTCTCGACCTCGAATCCCAGCTGATTGGATGGTGCCAAGGAGACGGTACCTTCCAGGTGCTTAACCGCAATGCCGGGCTGGTCGATGCCGACTATTTCGACCGTGAGACGTATCGCAAGAGATTCCACGAGATTTTCGAACGGCTGCGCGACGAGGGCGTCTTTACGCACAGCATCCCCGAGATCGAGAACAGCGAGCTGTTCAAGCTGTCGCCGTTCAAGAGCCTGACTACTGATCAGTCTGTCGCGATCGAGCAGATTCTCGAGACGCTGAGCGCCGATCGCGCAGCACAGCGGGGCAGCACCATTGTGGTCCAGGGAGATCCTGGCACGGGGAAGACCATCGTTGCGATCTATCTGATCAAACTGCTGCGTGACATCGGCAACACGAGCGACGACGACCTGTTCGAGATGAACTCTCTGTTCTCTGACTTCTTCGCCGGCGAGCACCGCGAGGCGCTGCAGCACATGGATATCGGCATCGTGGTTCCGCAGCAGTCGTTGCGGGCATCGATGCGGCGAGTGTTCAAGAGCATTCCAAATATGCGCGAGGTCAAAGTCGTCACACCCTTCGACATCGGCAGCGGCGATGACCATTACGACCTGCTGCTGGTCGACGAGGCACATCGTCTGGGCCAGCGCGCGAACCAGTCGTCCGGTATGCAGAACAAGAAGTTCATCGACATCAATACGAAGCTCTTCGGCGAAGACGACCTGCACTACACACAGCTCGACTGGATACGTGCACGCAGCACAAACCAGATTCTGCTGGTCGACGCGGATCAGACCGTTCGGCCCGGCGACCTGCCGACATCGACGTTGCGGTCGGTGCTGGATGCTGCGCGCCGCGGTGATCGGCTGCTGCGGTTGACCTCGCAGCTGCGCGTCAAAGGCGGCAACGACTACATCGAGTATGTCGGCCGTCTTCTGAGTGATGAGCCGACTGCGCCGAAGAGCTTCGGTGACTCATACGATCTGCGTTTCTTCGATGATCTCGGCGAGATGCACGAAGAGATACGCAAACGGGATGCCGAGGTTGGGCTGTCACGTCTGGTCGCCGGTTTCGCGTGGCCGTGGAACAGTAAGAATGACAAGTCAGTGCCTGACATCGTCGAAGACGGTGTGCGTCTGCAGTGGAACTGGGCACAGACCGACTGGATCGCATCGCCGCATGCGATTGATCAGGTGGGGTCGATTCACACGGTACAGGGGTACGACCTGAACTATGCGGGTGTGATCATCGGTCGTGATCTGCAGCTTGACCGGAGTACCGGCAGGCTCATGTTCAGCCGGGACGACTACTACGACAAGAAGGGCAAAGAGAACAACGCACAGCTTGGGATCACCTACAGTGACGAAGAGCTGCTGAAGTTCGTGCGCAACATCTATCGAGTGCTGATGACTCGCGGCATGCTCGGAACGTATGTGTATGTGTGTGATGCGGAGCTCAAGGAGAGGCTCAAATCGTTGGTGCCTTCTCGCAAAGAACGATGAAATGGACGCGCAGCTGCGTGGGGTTGATGCGCAGTCAGAGGCATTGTAGAAGAGGTAACAGCTCCCTGACGCCATAGTCTGCGTGTGTGGTCGTGTGTACTTGGTGCAAAGTCATTCGCGGGGCTCAGCGACATGAAAATGCGTCATCTCTCGCAGCTGATCAAGACGGACGAAAGATCCTCTAGCCGCTGCGTGTAGGGATGACAAGGCAAGGCTGTATAGGCTTCCCCTATCCTGGTATTCGTGTGGTGTCCTGCAAAGAGAGGGACCCAGTGTAGACCAGCCCAGCCAGGAGGCAGCCATCAGTAAGGTCATCACCGTCGTCGGTGCCGCTATCGTCCAAAAGGGTCGCATCCTGTGTGCTCAGCGCGGGCCGGGGCGTGCACTCGAAGGCAAGTGGGAGTTTCCCGGCGGCAAGATCGAGGCGGGCGAGACCAGCGCCGAGGCGCTGATGCGCGAGATTCACGAAGAGCTGCGCTGCAGCATTCAGGTGGGGTCGCGGATAGAGACGACGACGTATGAGTACGACTTCGGCACGATCCAGCTGACCACGTACTACGCCGTGCTCACCGACGGACACCCGACGCTCACCGAACACTCGCACCTCACCTGGTTCGGCCAAGACCAGCTGGCCGACCTCGACTGGGCCCCGGCCGACATCCCCGCCGCAGAGGCGCTGCAGCAGGCCGACCTGCACGAGATCGAGGCGAGGCTGCAGGCGGGCGCCGCAGCATCCGCCGACAACGACGACTGACGCGACTTGATGTACCCAGACAACGAACTCAGCGCGCTGCAGGCCGGCCTGCAGCATGGGTTCGTCGACGCCGATCAGGTGACCACCACACGGCTGGCGCCGACGCTCATTGCCAACCGCGACGGCAACACCATGCTGCGCGCGCTGCGGCGCGAGCTGCGCATCGCAGACTCGTTCACGTTCTCAGTCGCGTTCGTGACTCCGGGTGCGATCGCGACGCTCAAGCAGGAGCTCATCGACTTCGAAGGTCGAGGCGTCATCATCACCTCTGACTACCTGCAGTTCAACAGTCCGCGGGCGTTTCGCGAGCTGCTCGCGCTGCCGAACATCACCACGTACATCTTCCAAGGTGATCGTGCGTCGAGTGCCCGGCGGCCGTTTCACGCCAAGGGCTACCTGTTCCGCCAGGGCGACATCACGACGGGCATCGTCGGCAGTTCGAACCTGACCCAAGCGGCGCTTGACGGCAACGTCGAATGGAACCTGCGCGTCTCAGCCCTGCACCACAGCGGCATCACGGCGATGCTCGACAGCGAACTCGAGGCGCAGCTGGCCGAGAGCATTCCGCTGACCGAATCGTGGGTCGACGAGTATGCGCGCACCTTCGTGCCCAAGCGAGTCGACGTCTTCTGGCCGGGCGATGCGCAGGTCGAGATCGAGCTGCCCGAAGCTGAGAATGCGCCCGATCAGACGCCGGCGCGGATGCCGGGGTCGGCGCCGTCGGTCAGGCCGGGGGAGCGAGCAGGGCAGGTCGTCGAACGTCTGCGACCCAACGCGATGCAGGCGCGTGCACTCGATGCGCTGCAGCGGCTGCGCGACGCGGGCGAGACTCGTGCCGTCGTCATCTCGGCGACCGGCACGGGCAAGACGCTGCTGTCTGCCTTCGACGTGCGTGCAGTGCACGAACACGAGTCTACGGGCTCCGGTCGCATGCTCTTCGTCGTGCATCGCGAACAGATTCTGCGCCGCGCGATGACCGAGTATCAGCAAGTGCTCGACGGTGACGCGCCAGATTTCGCCCTCTATGCCGGGCAGCACAAGAACGCTGCGGCCAGGTACGTCTTCGCCACAGTGCAGTCGCTGAACGCGGGTGACGCGTGGAGTCAGTTCGCGCCAGATGCCTTTGACTACATCGTGATCGACGAGGTGCATCGTTCTGCGGCGGGCAGCTACCAGCGCATCCTCGATCACTTCGCCCCGAAGTTCCTGCTCGGTATGACTGCCACGCCGGAGCGCACCGACGGCGCCGACATCTTTCGAGCGTTCGACTACAACACCGCCTACGAGATTCGCCTGAACGAGGCGCTCGAAACCGAGATGCTCTGCCCGTTCCACTATTACGGCGTCACCGAGTACCTCACGAACGCCGGCGAACTGAGCGACGATCCGAGCACATTGATACGCCTCGCTGACTCGGAGCGTGCGCACTACATCCTGCGTCAGATCGAGCTGCACGCTCAGGCCGGCATCGCCCCCAAAGGCATCATCTTTTGCAGTCGCAACGCCGAGGCCGCGGCGCTCGCAGCCGAGTTCAATACGCACACCCTGGGCGGTCGGCCGCTGCGCACGGCTGCCGTGAGCGGACGCGACAATCAGCAGCGCCGCGACGAGCTCGTGCTCGATCTGCGCGAGGGACGCCTTGACTATCTGCTCACCGTCGACATCTTCAACGAGGGCATCGACATTCCCGAGGTCAAGCAGATCATCATGCTGCGCCAAACGCAGTCGAGCATCGTGTTCGTGCAGCAGCTCGGTCGCGGGCTGCGCAAGGCGCCGGGCAAGGAGTACCTGGTGGTCGTCGACTTCATCGGCAACTATCAGAACAACTACATGATCCCGATCGCGCTCTTCGGCGACCGCTCACGCAATCGTGACGCCCTGCGCAAGCAGATGCGTCGGGCGATCAGCGAGGGCACACTCAGCGGGCTCTCGACGGTGAGCTTTGACAGAATCGCCGCCGAGCGGGTGCTCGCCTCAATCGACACCGCGCGCATCGATACCAAACGCCAGCTGCTCGACGCCTACCGCGAGCTGCGTGCACGTCAGGCTGAGCCGCCGCGGTTGGCTGACTTCGCCGAGGCCGGAGCGGTCGACCCAGTTGTGTTGGCGAACGGTTTCGAGAACTACGCTCGGCTGCTGACCGCGGCGCACGAAGAGGTGCCGGTGCTGCCGCCATGGCAGGATGCCGTGCTCACCTTCGTGACGAAAGAGTTGCTCAACGGGCGGCGGCGCGCCGAGCTCGTGGTGCTGCGTGACGCGCTCGCAAGGCTGCGCCATGATGCGGATGCGGTGGTCGACTTAGCCAACAGCGTTGCGGATTCGATGGGGCCCGGTGCGTCGGCACTACAAGCACGTTCCGTGGGGCGCGTGCTCGACCTCAGCTTCTTCACGCAGGCCGAACGCAAGAAGTACAGCAGCCAGCCGTTGGTGATCGACGGCAAGGCGACTGACGACCTGACTGACGCTTATCTGGCCAACGGATTCTTCGCATCCGTCTTGGACGACATGATCGCGACCGGGCTGCTCGTCAACGCTCAGCGATATGTGAGCAGCTCTGATCTCGTGGTGGGGCAGAAGTACGGGCGCAAAGATGCGCTGCGGGTGTTGAACTGGGCGTCGAACGAGGCGAGCACGGTGTACGGGTACAAGGTCGACCCGGTGACCGCCACCTGCCCGATCTTCGTGACCTATCACAAGAGTGATGAGATCGCCGAGACCACTCGGTACGAAGACGCGTTCGTCGACGAGCGCACGTTCACCTGGTTCTCGAAGAGTCGGCGCACGTTGGAGTCGAAGGATGTGCGCCAGATTCTCGGCGGTGAGATCGCGCTGCATCTGTTCGTGAAGAAGAGCGATGCCGAGGGCACCGATTTCTACTACCTGGGACGTGCCACGACCGCGGCGGCCGAAGCACAGCAGCTCACGATGCCAGCTGAGAAGGGTGAAGTGTCGGTGGTTCGCACGACGCTGCACCTCGAGCACGCGGTCGATGCGGGGTTGTACGACTTCTTGACGTTGGGCGCGGCGGGGTGAAGTCTGCGGGCATCAGAGCGAACGATATCCTCTGCTTCGGATGCCCGCAGAGGGGCACATCGTCAAACTTCAGACGTTGCGGGTGCAGGCGTCGTCGGCTTGCCCTCGACCAGCCAACGGGTGATGCCACCGGCAATCTGGTGCACATTCTGGTATCCGTACTCCTTGAGCTGGTCGACAACCGGGTCTGAACCGAATTCGCTGCCGCAGAACACGACGACGTCTTGATCGAGGTCGCCAGTCAGCTGAGCGATGCGCTCGTCAGAATCTGGATTCAGCACCTCGGCAGTGCGTGCCTTGTCGATGACAATTGCATCGTCGACGAGCCCCTGCTTACCGCGCGTGATCGGACCGCGCACGTCGATGAGCACAGCGCCATTCGCATGCCGCTCAACCGCCTCGTCAGGGGAGATGAGGTTACCGGGATTGTGGATTTTATGTTCTTCGGTGGCGTCAGTCATCGGGATACTTTCTGTTGTGAGCGCGTGCTGCTCCTGCGAGTCACGCTCGGCGATATTTGAGCACTCCTCGTGAGACACAAGCGAAACGAACCTCACGAGTTGAGTGAGCCTATTCAATGCCACTGAGATCTATTGGTCGGTTTTGTGACGAAATAATCCAACTCATTTGGTGCAGCATAAACCCGGCTGGTGGAATGAGCCGCGGCGCTTCGGCGCAAAGAACCGATTAGTACCCGATTTCCGAGGAAGTAGCATCCATGAACTCCAGCGTGACTCGTCGCGGTCTGCTTGCCCTAGCCGGCGTCGGTGTGACAGCACTCCTGCTCGCAGGCTGCGTCACTACAACGTCCACCAATGCATCCTCATCGTCAGACGGCGATCCAGTGCCCGGCGGCACTCTTGTGTATGGCACGAAGAGCGAGCCCGGCAACGGCGGCCTCGACCCGTTCTCGACGGCGGTGTACTCGAGTACGGCCATTCAGGCCCTGATTTATGACACTCTGCTCACCAAAGACAACGACGGCACGCTGCGACCGCTCATCGCCGAATCATGGACCACTAACGACGACAAAACCGAGTTCGTGTTCACCATCCGCGACGGAGCGACCTTCGCCGACGGTAGCCCGATCACGGTGGACGATGTCGCCTTCAGCTTCAACAAGGTGCGCGAATCAACACTGAGCAAGAAGAGCTACCTCACCGATCTGAAAGGGCTGACCACAGATGCGGCAGCCCGCACAGTCACGTTCACCTTCAATAAGTCAAACCCCGCCTTCTTGAACATCGTCTCTGATCGCAAGAGCTTCTTCATCGTCAGCCAGAACTGGTACGACACGACGAGCGAGCAGGACCGACAGAAGACCGCCAACGCATCCGGTGCCTTCAACCTCGACCATTGGACGCAGGGCGTCGAGGTCGTGCTGACGAAGAACTCGAAGTACTGGGATCAGCCCAAGCCTTACCTCGACGGCATCACCTTCAAGGTCGTCCCCGACGAGAACACCCTGCTCACACAGCTGCAGAGCGGCCAGATCGATGCTGGCTGGTTCTGGAACTCCACTCTCGCGCAACAGGGCAAAGACAGTGGTCTGACCCTGGGCGAGCTGCAGAGCACCAGCACTCGCGTGCTGTACTTGAACTCTGAGGGCGCATTCAACGATGTGCGCGTGCGCCAGGCGTTCTCGAAGGCCGTCGATCGCGACCAGCTGGCCAAGGTCGGCGCACAGGGGTTCGGTGAGGTGTCCTTCGTCACCGAACCTACCCAGATCGGTGTCGATGCGCCGAACGACAGCACGCCGAACTACCAGCGTGACGTCGAAGGGGCCAAGCAGCTGCTCGCCGAGGCCGGCCAGACCAACCCTACGATCAGCCTGGTGTATCAGGCCGACTCGAACGATAAGTCCACTTGGGAACTGCTGAAGCAGCAGGCTGCCGAGGCCGGCATCACCGTCGACCTCCAGCCGGTCGAGTACTCACGCATCCAAGCGGTATTCACCTCAGGTGCTCCGTTCTTCGGCGACATCATCGCCGTACAGAACGTCGGCCGCCCCGACGTGGCTGGCGACTTCAACCAGTGGGTGCCCGAGAGCGCGAACCTGAACGCGTTCAAGGGCAGCACCCAGACCGCGCGTCTGCAGGAGCTGTTCGGCCAGCTGACGTCTGAGTCCGATGATCAGAAGCGCCTGCAGGTGGCCAACGACCTGAACCAGGAGATCGCGGAGCAGTCGTTCATCGTCGTGGCCTATGCCACCCCGCTGTCTTACAGCCTATCGACGAGCAAGGTGCACGGTTACAGCCCCGATCCCTTCGATTCACGTACTTCTCTGCTGACCACATGGATTGGTCGCTGAACCGTCTGAACCCACCGCTGAGGCCTGAGGCTGGCCGCACGTCGAGATGGCTTGCTACCGACTCGGGCCTCGGCCCACGGCATCGCCGAGGAACTTCATGAAATACATCGTTCGCCGACTGGGCTCCAGTCTGGCCGTGCTGGTTCTACTCTCACTGCTGGCGTTCGGCATCGTGCGCCTCATGCCGGGCGACCCTGCCGCGGCATTCTTCGACAGTGACGGGCAGCCGTCCGCTGAAGACATCGCAGCGATTCATGCGAAGCTCGGCCTCGACAAGCCCTGGCCTGTGCAGTACCTGACCTGGATCGGGGGCATCCTTCGTGGTGACTTTGGCACCAGCATCTCGACGCCCTACAGCGTCAGCGAGCAGCTCGCCCAGCGACTGCCCGTCTCGCTTGAGCTTGCCGTCCTCGCCACTGTCCTCGCCTTCCTCATCGGCATTCCTGTGGGGGTCTGGGCAGCGCGTCACCGCGGTGGCCTCATCGACGGCGTGCTGCGCGTCGGCACATTCACCCTCATGTCGGTGCCGGCTTTCGTGCTCGGCGCCGTGTTGCTCATCGTCAACTCGGCCACGATCAAGCTCGTGCTCATCGGTTACCAGCCCTCGTCCGTGAATCCCGCTCTGCATCTGCAGATCATGTTCGTTCCGGCTCTGCTGCTCGGCCTGCAGGCCGCTGCGGTGCTCGCTCGCTACATTCGCGCCAGCATGGTCGACGAGTATGGGCAGGACTACGTGCGCACCTTGAGAGCGAAGGGGCTGAGCGACCGGCAGCTCAGCCGCCGACATGTGCTGCGCAACGGTCTGCTGCCGGTGACGACGGTCGGTGGTCTGGAGCTGGCCAACCTGGTCGGCGGAACCGTCGTCATCGAGCGTGTGTTCGCCTTGCCCGGCCTCGGCAGCCTGCTCGTGCAATCGATCTCCACCAACGACTACCCGACCATCCAGGCATCAATTCTGGTGATCGGCACCATTTACCTGCTCATCAACTTCGCCGTCGACATGCTGCATCCGGTGATCGATCCCCGATTGGCGGTGGCTGAATGACCACGACCGCTCAGCGTCCCCGCACGCGCACCCGACGTTTCGAGATCGGCTGGGAGGTTATCGTCGCAACTGTCATCATCGCCGTCATCGCGGTGGCCGGCCTGATCGTCTGGCTGCTGCCCGGCCTCGATTCCTACGCGACGACCGCCGATCCGTTCCTCAGCCCGTCGGCCCAGCACCTGTTAGGGACCGACAACATCGGCCGCGACAGCTTCACGCGACTTGCGTCGGCATCGCTCACCAGCCTCCTGATCTCGTTGAGTGCGACCGTGATCGCGGGCGTCATCGGGGTCACAGTCGGGTTCACCGCTGCCTATCTCGAAGGGCCGGTCGCGAGTGTGATCATGCGCTTCGTCGATGTCGGCCTGGCGATTCCCGGCATCCTGCTCGCGCTGACCATCCGCGTGATCCTAGGGGCGGGAACGCCCACGCTCATCCTTTCGCTCGGCGTGCTCTTCGCACCCAGCATCGCCCGAATCGCCTACGGGGCGGCCCATGAGATTCGTCACCGCGCCTATGTGCAGGCAGCCGAACTCGACAACGTGTCGGGGTTCACGATCGTCGTGCGACATCTACTGCCGAATGCGGCGACCCCCGTCTCGGTGCAGCTGGCAGCTACCGCGGCGGCGGCGGTCGCTCTTGAAGCTGCGCTGAGCTATCTCGGCCAGGGTATCCAGCCACCGAACCCTTCGATCGGACAGATGGTGCAGGAGTTCGGTCAGTACATTCAGTCGGCACCGCTGTTGTTCGTCGGCCCGATCATCTCGCTCGTCCTCATGTCGGTGGCGTGGAACCTGCTCAGCGACGGGCTGCGCCGCGGGGCCAACGCCAGGTCAATCCGCGAGTAACTCGTTTCAGAAAGGTCATTATCATGAGCACATCCGTTGAGGTCCTCACGCGTGTGACGCCCGAGCTGGTGCAGCGGCTGCGCGAGATCGACGACCCGGTGGCCGTCGTGACCGGCGCGAGCAGTGGCATCGGGCGATCCATCGCACTGAACCTCGCCGCAGACCATGCGGTGGTCGCGATCGCGCGCAGTACCGAACGGCTTGCTGCGCTGGCAGCCAATGCCGAAGCCGCGGGGCGTATCCTGCCGCTGTCGCTCGATCTGACGCCGGTTGATGCCCTGCAAGAGGCCGTGGCCGCGCTGCCCCGCGTTGACGTGCTCGTTCACGACGCGGCGATTTCTGAGCGCAGCACCCTCGAAGATGCCACCGTCGACGACTGGCAGCGAGCCCTGAGCACGAACGTCATCGCCCCGGCCGAGCTGACCCGCGCTCTGCTGCCGCAGATTCGTGCCGCCGAGGGCACTGTGGTGTTCATCAGCTCTGGCGCGGCACGGAGAGCGGTGCCCTATCTAACGATCTACTCTGCCTCGAAACACGCCCTGCTCGCGCTCGCAGATGGGCTGCGTCGGGAGGAGGCTGCGCACGGCGTTCGCGTGGCTACCGTCGCCCCAGGGCCGACAGAGACCCCGCTCGCGCACGTGAGAGATGACTATCCGGTGGTCGAGCCGCAGGATGCTCCATCGCGTCCCGAGTCGGTGGCCGCTGCCGTTCGTTTCGTCATCGAGGCCCCCGCAGATTCACAGTTCACCGAGCTCTGGGTGCGGCCGCGACGATAGTCGTCGACCCGCACGCTGAGCACAGCACGAGAGAAAGGCACGGGCCGTTCGGCCCAGGGTACAGATATGAGAGTAGCCATCATCGGCGGTGGCCCCCGCGGAACCTCAGTGATCGAGCGGCTCATCGCCCGAGCGAACGACCCGAATTTTGCGCTCACTCGACCCGCAAGAGATGACGGGCATGCGCCCGAGCTGCACATCGACATCTTCGACCCGTATCCGATCGGGGCCGGGCAGGTCTGGCGCAACGACCAGAGTCCATGGTTCATCAACAACACGAGTGCCCGCAACAACACGCTGTACACCGACGCCGATGTACCGCTCGACGGCGGCCCCGTCGTGACCGGCCCTTCGGTCGCCGAATGGGCCGAGCAGATCGCGCCTTCACTGCCACTTGCCGACGACCCCGACTTCGCCCGCGAACTGCGTGATGTGTACCCCTGGCAGAAGCCATCACGGCGCCTGCAGGGCGAGTACTTCCACTGGGTCTTCGAGCAGGTACGGGCACAGGCACCCGATTGGGTGCACATCACCACGCATCGCGCTACAGTCACCGACGTCAGGGGCACCGGCATCGATCCGCAGGTGGTGACCTACCTCCCCACTGATGCCGACCAAACGCAGACTCTGCTCGCCGACGTGGTCGTCTCGGCACAGGGGTTCGTGCCTGACCGTCTGGCCGATGACTCCGTCGACGGCACTGCGCTCCCTGCTCGCCTGGCCGCTGACCTGCCGCTCGAACGCATCCCGGCCGGTGCATCCGTTGCCGTATCCGGCCTCGGGGCGACGTTCTTCGATTTCATCGGCACCTTCTTTGAAGGGCGCGGCGGCCGTTTCGAGCCTGACGCCGAAGGCACGCTGATCTACCACCCCTCCGGTCGCGAACCACGCATTTTCGCAGGGTCGCGCTCAGGCCTCCCGCACCGCAGCCAGCGGCTCAACGGCCCTGACCAGTATGCGGCACCGAGTATCCCGCTGTTCGCCCCGGAGGCGACGGCGGCCCTCATCGAAGAGCACCGTAATCGCCATGACCTCACCTTCGTCGACGATCTTTGGCCGGCATTCTTGGTGCAGGCCGGGATGGTGTTCCGCACCCGTGCCGAGCACTTGGGCCTCGACGTCGATTTCGATTGGGAGCGTTTGGTCGACCCCACACTCGGCCGTGACTTCGCGAACGCCGACGAATGGAACGCCTTCATCGATGAGCATTTCATCCGGGAGTTCATCAGTCTGAGCGCCCCCGATGCGAGCCCCTGGACCGGCGTTCACCAGCTCGCCGGTCACCTTCGCGCACTGACCGAGCGTGCTCGCATCGCGGGGGTATTCACCTCCGAAGCCGAGCAGCGCTACATCGAGCGCGATCTGCTTCCTGCGGCGAACATTCTGGCCAGCGGGCCGCCGTCGTTCCGCTTCGAACGACTCGCGGCGTTGCGCCGTCAGGGATTTGTGCAGTTGATCGGCCCAGAACTTCGGGTACGCGCCGAAGACGACGGCTATACGGCGTGGTCACCACGTGTGGCCGGCAGTGAGGTGCATGCGCAGTACTGGCTCGCTGGCCATCAGGCGTGGGGCACACTCAGCAAGACCGAGGACGCCCTGCTGGCAGGGTGGCTTCAGCGTGGTGAGGCCACCCTCGCCCCACTCGGGTGGCCAGCAGATGCGCGCAATGTGCATTCGCTCGCCGTCACTCCGCAGAGGCTGCATCCGATCACCGAGGATGGCACGGTGCTCACCCAGCGCGTGGTCATCGGCTGCGTGGCTGGGCAGTATCAGCCCGGCGCGGGGCAGGCCGCAGTGCCGCACTCCGGCGGGTCCTTCCTTGCAGGCACCGACACCGCGGCCCAAGTTGTCTGGGAGAGATTGATCGATCAGCCTCATGCCGCTGAGAACGCCGGAATCGCCGAGAGCAATTCTCTGGTGTAGTCGCTGCGCGGCTCGGTGAAGACGCGCTCAGTGCTGCCTGAATCAACGACGCGGCCTTGGCGCATCACCGCAGTCTCGTGGGCGATGCGACGAGCGACCGCGAGATCGTGGGTGATGAAGAGGTAACTCACACCGAGGTCGGCCTGCAGCTGGGCGAGCAGATCGAGCACCTGGCGCTGCACGAGCACGTCGAGCGCAGAGATCGGCTCGTCACAGATCACGAGCTTCGGGTTGGTGATCAGCGCCCGGGCGATCGCCACGCGCTGTTTCTGCCCACCGCTGAGTTCACGTGGGATGCGGTCGGTATGTTCCGGGCTGAGACCGACGGCCGCGAGCGCCTCGGCGACCACCTCATCTGGCCTGCCACTGGTCTCGATGCCCAGGCTGCGCAGCGGTTCGAGTAGCGAAGCAGCAACTGATCGGGTCGGGTTCAGCGACGCGCCGGGGTCTTGGAACACTGCCCGCACATCACGACGATAGCGCGCACGATCAGTGCGAGAGGTGTTCTGAATGTTCGTGCCGTCGATCAGAACCTCGCCGCTCATCGGGCCGTGCAGCAGTTGCAACACGGCGCGGGTCACCGTGGTTTTGCCCGAACCGGATTCTCCGACGAGCGCCAGGGTCTTTCCTGGTGCGATGCTCAGTGAAACCTCCCGCAGTGCTGGCGCGGAGGCCCGCGGATACGTGTAGGTGAGGTCGCGCACATCGAGCAGTGCGGGGGCGGCACTCTCGACTGCGGATGCGGCTGTCACCTCGGCGACCGGCACCTGGGTGACCGGGACATCGGTCACCGCGGCGACGAGCGCCTTCGTGTACGCCTGCGTTGGGTGATTCAACACGGTCGATGACTCACCGGTCTCAACGACGACGCCGTCATGCAGCACAACCACCCGATGGGCGCGCTCGGCGGCCAGGCGCAGATCATGGGTGATCAGTAGGATCGCCGTGCCTGTCTCATTCTGAATGGTATGCAGCCGGTCGAGGATACGGCGCTGCACCGTCACGTCGAGTGCAGAGGTTGGTTCATCGGCGATGAGCAGTTTCGGAGCGTTGGCCGTGCCAATGGCGATGAGCACGCGCTGTCGCTGCCCGCCTGAGAGCTGGTGCGGATAGCGTTCGGCGAGTTCAGCAGGCTCGTTCAGCCCAGCATTCTCGAGTGCGGCGAGCGAACGCTCACGAGCTTCGTGTGATGAGATGCGCTGATGCAGCGTGATGACTTCTTCGACCTGACGGCCAGTACGGTAGAGCGGGTCGAGGTTGGACAGAGGATCTTGCGGGACCAACCCGAGGGCTGAGCCGCGCAACTGCCGCCACTGAGTCTCCGTGGCTGCAGACAGATTTTGACCATCGAGCTCAATGCCTCCACTACTGACGGTCAGCGTGCTCGGCAGCAGACCCAGAACGGCGTTCGCGAGGGTCGTTTTACCTGATCCCGAGGCACCGACAACAGCGAGGGTCTCCCCGTGAGCGATGCTTAGCGACACCCCTCGCAAAAGCTGCTGTTCGGGGTCGTGCGTAAGAGAGACAGAAAGATCGTTGACGTCGAGCACCATGAGAATCATCGTGGTGCAATGGTCGACTTTGTGCGAGTTGATCTGTCACAATTCGTTGCGCAGCACCCATTCGAGTGTGGCGAGGTGCAACCGCTCTGTCTCAACGGCATCATCGACCCTTCGCTCTTGCAGGGCATGGGCGATACGCAGATGGACGTCATTGTTGGTGGCACGGGTACAGGTGGTGGACGGAACCTGCTGGAGCAACTCTACGACCTGGCTCCAGACCTCAGCTGTGGGGTCCACCAGATGTTTGAGGCCGCTTAGACGCACGAGGGTGAGATGGAATCGAGCATCTTCGCTTCGGCAGAAGGCAACATCGGAGCCAGCGATCTGCCTTTGGTGTTCGTACAGAGCGGCGACTCGGTTGTCGAGGTCGTGTGCTGCTGCGAGCTGTATGATTGCACCGATCTGGACTACGCGCAGCGTCGACACCAGCTCGGCCACCTGATCGAGAAGTGGCGACTCTGCGAGATTTCGCTGGGTATCGTGGTCTTGAGTGCTCTGACTGAATGCGGGCTTTGGCCCGTGGCGAGCAGCCTTGGACGAGGCAGAATGTGGTGCGGCTCGCAGTTCTTGCGGAAGATCTTCGCAGACGAACGTGCCCCCGTACCGTCCCCGGCGAGTCTCGACGTATCCGAGCTGCGAAAGTGCACGAATGGCTTCGCGCAGAGTGTCTCGACTGACCCCCATGCTTTTGGCAAGCTCACGTTCCGGTGGGAACCGCTGACCGGGAGCTATTTCGCCACGTTCTACTACTGAGAGTATGCCGCGGATCACTGTGTCACGAGTCGGCTTGACTCGATCAAATGCGATGGCAAACGGCTCAACTGCTCGATGGAGTGCCCCAGCTCCCGGCACACTGGACATGAGACTCCCCTCAACGGCTGAGAACTCTCGTACCGACATGTGAGAGATTAGCCATTACTGTACTGACAACAATGTCAGATCGGTGGCCTGTGTGTCGACATGTTCCAGCGCGAGACACGACAGTAGGCAGACAGGATAGCTGCCATCTGTCCGCACCAAGAAGCCTTCGTAGACGAACGCACCTTCTCCTAGCTCTCAAAGGGCCAGCAGACAACGGAATCAAGAAGTGCGCGCCCGATTCGGGGCAGTGAGAACGCACTGGTTCTCGACCACTCGATCGATGCGGGCTGTACGACCTCTTGACGTTGGAGCTGCGGGGTGAAGTCTGGGGCTAGCCCGGCAATGTCTCGGGGCCAGCGGTCTCAGCAGTGTCACTGCCACCCTCCCGCCGCACCGCATACCTCAGCTCCGCGAAACGACCGATCTGGCGCGTGTCCATCAGCTCGAGTTCGCGCCAGCTCAGCGCTCGCGGCAGAAACGGTTTGCCTTGCGCGAGCGTCGCCGGTGCGATGGTGACGATGATCTCGTCGAGCGCCCCGGCATCGGCGAACTGCCCGGCCAACTCGCCGCCGCCCACCACCCAGATGTCGCGATCGCCTGCGGCCTCGGAGATCGCCGCGAGATGCCGCTCGACCTCGCCCGAGATCAGGCGGATGTCAGCGCCGGGAACGAGCGGGAGCTCGCGTGACGTGAACACGAAGGTCGGGCGCTCGCCGTAGAACTCCTGCCAGCGTTCCGGATGATTCAGCAGATCATTCTCGCGCAGCATCCACTCATAGGTTGCCGAGCCCTCGACCAGCACGCCGACACGTTCCATGAAGGCGTCGGCTGCGCCGAGTGCGTCATCCTGGGGCACTTGGAGCAGCCAGTCGAGCGAGTCGTCGGTCGACGCGAGAAATCCGTTGAGCGTCGAGGCAGCGTAATAAGTGATCTGGGGCATGGATCCATTCTGCTATATCAACACATACTCAGCGTCTGATAGATTCATCACCATGCGCGACGCTTTCAGCAGTTCGCACTAGGGGGTCGAATCCGTGCCAACGTCATCGCTCAAGCTGCCGAAGATGCTGTTACGCGGAGTCCTGTGTGTGCTTCCTCTATTGAGCGCCACAGCGCTGACCTTATATCTGAATGGAGCTACACAGCCAGCAGTCATCGTCGAGCTGTTTGCTGCTGACGTCATTTGGGTCTCTATCGTGACAATCTCTCTCGTCGTCAACCGACGTGGCTTGGGAATTATTTCAACCTGGAAGCTGATATTCGTTGACGCGATTCCCATTGTCGTCAGGCGTCTTGTAAGCAATGAGATCGCTGCCTTGCTGTCGGTGACACGAACGGCGCTCAGGCTTCCTGCGCGTGTACCCCGTCGAGCTTATGTTCTTAGGCCACCAAAGACAGGGGTGGTTCTTCCGATTTTTCTTGGCATGCTGGTCGTCGAGGGCGGTATCCTACATGTCGTATTCAGCCGATGGCCTGTCGCTCAAGCTGTTTTGGCCTTCTTGCATATTTACGCAGTTATCTTTGCGCTGGGGCTCTTGGCCCTTCCCAAGCAGTTCCCACACTATGTAGATGGTCAAACACTGATCTTGCGCTCGGGGCATCGTCTGGCAACGAAGTTCGACTTTTCTCAAGTTGAATCAGTGCAACAAGTCATGGACATCTCGACATTGACAGACTCGGTCGAAGGAGGAGTTGCGCGGTTCCCCGGACCAGATGGTTGTTCAATCGCGATCAGGCTGAAAGAGCCGGTAACCTGCAGCTTGACGGGCATCTTCCAGACGACGACTCAGGAGGTCACGGAAGTGCGGTTGGCAAGTCGTGATTCGGAGGCGGTGGAAGAGCTCCTACGCTTCACGCAAAAATAGGTGAACGTATTCTGTTCTAGCCGATTCGAGATCACCCGTGCGTAAGATACATTTGGCACGAACGAGCGGCAGCAGTGCAGTCCACACAACAAGATCGGCACGGCACTGCGTCTTGATCGACAAGCCACAGAGTTCCTGAGGCGGCTCAACAGCTTACGTATGAGCTGCGCCGGCCGACTGCACAGTTGGACGAGCTCGACGCAGACAAGCTGCATTTCGGCGAAGCCATCCGCGACTCCGATTCCTCACCAGCCGCGTCCACATCCTCACGCAGACTGACATCCCCTGACCTGCTGCGCTTGATCGAGCGGAGTCTCAGGACTCTTTCCCGCAAGGCGAGCGCTGGGGCTCTGCGGTGGTTCAGGCAGTGGCTCCCGTTACGAGCGTTGTCGGCAGCACACGATGCTGCGCCACAGAAGCGCCGGCATCTTCAGCCGACTGTGTGCGCTGCGTTCTGCGGCTTGCGGCAGCGAGCTCGACAAGCAGCTCTGCGGATGTGACGCCGACCTGATACATCGGCTGTCTGATCGCTGTCATAGCGGGCAGTCCGAGCCCGAGATCGACGAGGTCATCGACGGCCACGACCGCCAGCTCATCGGGCACTCGCACGCCGGCCTGCACTGCGGCAGAGACGATCCCGCTGCCTACGAGCGCGTTGTACGCAATGACTGCAGTCGCGCCGGTCGCCCGAATCTCAGGCAGGACCTTCGCGCCGGCCACGGCCTTCGGCGGCACGGGTCCCAGGCGGGTGACCGCAGCCGCATGCTGATCGAGGTGCTGACGAATGGTCGCGTATCGGGCGTCATCGTATCGCGAGCCCGCGGGGCCACCCAGGTAGACCAGATTGCGGTGCCCGCGCATGAGCAGCCATGAACAGAGCTCGGCGAGGCCGGCGTGCACGTCCACCGCGACCGAAGCAACGCCCGGTACCTGGGCGTTGATGGCGACCAGGGGCATGACCGCCGCATGCGCTGCGATCACTTCGTCGGCTGACCGCGGGCTCGCCGTGATCACCCCGTCAACACGGCCACGCAGACGTGTGAGTATGTGTGCTTCGCGTGCGGCCTCACCGTGAGAGTCGGCCACCAGCAGCTCGAATCCCGCTTGCTCCAGCGTCGCCTGCACCGCGGTGATGATAGGGCTGAAGTAGCTGTTCGAGAGGCTGGGTACGACAAGGCCGATGAGCCCGGTCAGGCCTGTGGCAAGAGCTCGTGCCGCACCATTCGGAACATAGCCGAGTTCGTCTGCCGCTCGGATGACCCGATCTGCTGTGGCCGGGCTGACCTTATCGGGTCGTGCGAACACACGTGAGACTGTGGCCGTCGAGACGCCTGCGTGCGTCGCGACATCGTGCAGCGTCACCATCGACAGGGCCCCTTTCACAGACAGCAGACCGTCAGCAGCGCTGCCCGTAGGAGTGCAGCGTCTGACCGCGCTATCATAGCCTCATCATAGTAATGCAAGCGCTTGCATTGCGGCTCGTTCTCTTGGCAGGCTCTGCCACGAGCCGCTCGAGGAGGATCCATGCCCGGTAACACCACGAAGACCTCGACGCCCGTTCGCAGACGGTCGCGGCCACTCTTTGACATCGTCGGGAACGGGTCGACCCCCGTTCGCGAACTGATCGCAGGCCTGAGCATGTTCCTGGCCACGGCATACACCGTCGTCGTGATTCCCGGCATGTTGGAAGACGCCGGGCTGCCCGTGGCCGCAATCACCACGTGCGTCATCACCGTGATCATTCTCGGCACGGCGGCTATGGGCGTCTTCGGCAACCTTCCGATGGTGCTGGCTCCTGGCTTGGGCGGCGTGTCTCTGGTGGCCTATACCCTCGTGCTTGACGGGCAGATCGAGTACCCGGTGGCCATGGGCATGGTGTTCTGGTCGGGCGTCGTGTTCCTGTTGCTCACCCTCTTCGGCATCCGCAGCCTGGTGACGCGCATCATACCTGCCTCGATTCGACTCGCCATCGGCCCGGCGATCGGCCTGTTCATCGCATTCGTCGGCTTTCGGTCAGCCGGGCTGGTGGTTCCGGGCAAGTCATCATTGAAGCTTGGTGATCTTGGCAGCCCGGCAGCTCTTCTGACGCTTGCCGCGGTCGTGGTGCTCATCGCCCTGGTCGCGCGCAGAGTTCCGGGCGCCTTCATCATCGTCATCGTCGCCGCCACCTTGGTGGGCATTCCTCTGGGACTCACTCAGCTGCACGGCTCCGCGTTTTCGCTGCCGCAGTTCGACGGCTCGCTGCTCTTCCACATCGACTTGGTCACGTCCCTATCGCCGCACTACCTGCCCTATCTCTTCGCCTTCTTCGCATCGGAGTTCTTCTCGACCACCGGTGTGATTATGACGGTCACCGATCATCTGGGCCGTGCGAAGCATCCGGGCAGCCCAGCACTGGTCGACCCGAAGCGGGCGTTTCTCGTCGACTCGTCGACGATCATCGGCGGTTCGCTCTTCGGCGCCCCGTCAGTCACCACATATGCAGAGTCGACTGCTGGTGCAGAGGCCGGCGGTCGCACGGGTGCGTCGTCACTCTGGACGGCAGCGTGCTTCTTGGTGCTGCTGTTCGCCACGCCGTTGGCTGCGGCGATTCCCGCTGCGGCCACCGCACCCGTTGTGATCGTGGTCGGGCTCAAAATCCTCTCAGGTTTTCGCCGCATCTCGACCGACGACCTCACCGAGCTGATTCCTGCCGCCATGGTGCTCGCATGCACGATCTTCTGGGGCAACTTCGGAACGGGCATCGCAGCCGGACTGCTGTGCTTCGTACTGGTCAAAGTGCTTGCCGGCAAGTGGCGTGACGTCCACCCCGGCATGTGGGTCATGGCTCCCTTCCTCGTCTACTTCTTCATCGCCGTCGCGTAGAAAAGAGCTCTCGAATGCCGTCTCTGATCGATCTGCACATCCACCTGCCCGGCACAGTGCGTGCCGCCACGCTGCAGGAGCTCGCCGACAAGAACAGCGTCGCGCTGCCCCTCCCGGCTGCCGACCTGTACCCACGCATCAATTCCGACCCGACCGAGGCCGAGAGATCACACGGACCATGGTTTCCGCTGCTGCGCGTCTACGAGCTGATCTCTGACAGCCTCCAGACACGTGAAGACTTCGCACGTGTCGTCTTCGAAGCGCTCGAAGACGGTCAGCGTGACAGCGACCTCTGCTATGCCGAGCTGGCGTTCAGCCCGTCAGTGCACATGCAGAACGGTGTCGCCTACGGCGAGATGGCAGCCGGTATCGCCGATGGGCTGTCGCGCGCTCGTAGCGAACTCGGAGTCGACGGGCGGGCGATCGCGGCGGTCAACCGCGAAGACACGGCAGCTGTCGCCGAACAGATGGTTCAGACAGTCATCGACAACCCCAGCGATGACATCGTCGGCATCGGACTCGACTTCTACGAGCTCGCAGGGCTTCCCGAGAAATTCGCCGCAGCCTTTCAGCTGGCCGGCCGCCACGGGCTGCACCGGACAGCTCATGCCGGAGAGCATGCACCGACCGCGGCGACGGTCGCGACCGCTCTTGACGTTCTGGGCTGCGATCGTATCGACCACGGCTATCAGATCCTGCGTGATCCCCAGTTGGTCGAACGGTGCGCCGAGCAGGGAACGATCTTCAACATCGCGTTCACGACGTCGCGACGAGCCCTGCTGCAGTGGCGCCGTGAGTCTGTTGCCGGAATGGTCGCCGGGGGGCTCCACGTGACGGTGAACTCCGATGACCCATCCCTCTTTCCGACGACGCTGCGGCGTGAGATGGAGATCGCCGCCGAGGTGATACCAGACAAAGATCAGAGCTGGCTGCTGAACAACTCCGTCAATGCGACGTTCCTCGATGCAGAGGGCAAGAGCGAGCTGCGCGCTCGGGTCTTCGGCGACTGATGGTTCGCCTTCGCGGGGGATGCGACCACAAGACGGCTGAGTTGCCCGGAGGCCAAGCTCACGGCGCACGTCTGTGGGCCCGGATCGCGTGCAAGGTCGGCCGAAACGCAGGCTGGGGTCGTCCTTGACGAGCCTCTGTGCGAGCAGGTCGAACGCGGCGAGCCGGCCACGAGCGTCATGACGGTAGACCGCCTGCGCAGCGCACGCTTTCCGGTCGTGCGCTTTCAGCTCGGCTATGCGCAGGATGCCGTAGACGACTTTCTCGACGACGTCGCGGCGCGCCTGCCCCACGGCTGAGACACCACCGGTCTGAGTCAGTCGCGCACCTCGCCGTCGAGGTAGACCCAGCGGCCCTGATCGCGCACGAAGCGCGAGCGTTCGTGCTGAATGCCGCGCTCGCCGCCAGCCATGTATGTGGCGCGAAACTCCACAATCCCCTCGGAGTCGTCGGGCTCGCCGGCGACTGTGTCGACGATCTGCAGCCCCCTCCATCGAACCTCGGGATCGAATCGTAGCTCAGCAGGCCTCGTGCGCGGGTGCCAGGAGGCGAGCAGCCAGGCGGCATCCTCCTGACGGAACGCCTCGAAACGCGACCTCATCAGCGCCTCGGCGGTCTCGGGCCACGCCTCGGGCGCGCTGGTCGACGGGGCAGAGGTCTCGTTCGTCACACCATGAGTCTACGATTGCACCGCGCCCACATATGCCCAGCCCGCACAGTCTCGCGTCGTAGACTCGCCACGTGCAAGATCTCGACATCTTTCTGAAGACTAAGCGGCCTGGCGACAATCTTCCGGGCGAAGCGGCGAGTCTGCGCTGGCTGGCCGAAGCCGAGCCTGATGGGGGAGTGCACATCGCCCGAGTCTTCCGCGTCGACGAGACCGAGCTCGCGATCGAGCGGGTGCACGAGACCATGCCGACTGCGGCATCCGCGCGAGCGTTCGGACGCGCCCTCGCACACACGCATGCCGCCGGGGCTCCGTGGTGGGGGTGCCCGCCGGACGACTGGGTGGGACCGTCGTGGGTCGGCCACTCCCACACCCCGCTCGTACTCGACGAGACGCAGGCGGCCCCGAACTGGGGCACGCTCTATGCCGACAGCCGCATCGAGGTGTTCGCCGAGCGTCTCAGCGACCGCGGAGACATCGACGCTGCCCAGCGTGCGGTGTTCGATCGGGTCTGCGACCGGCTGCGTGCCGGGGAGTTCGACGTCGTTCAGCCAGCGCTCGTGCGCGAAGCCGGCCACACAGTCGCCCGCAATCACGGAGACCTTTGGGGCGGCAACGTGATGTACGACGGCGGGCCGACCGGGGTGACGCTGATCGATCCGTATGCGCAGGGCGGGCACGCCGAGACCGATCTCGCGTCGCTCGCGGTCTTCGGTCTGCCCCTCCGTGCGGATGTCGTGGCCGCCTACGACGAGGTCTCACCGTTGGCAGACGGATGGCGTGAAAGAGTCGGTCTGCATGAACTGGCCATGATCATCATGCATGCGTACAAATACGCGGGCGGGTATATCGAAGCGGCTGTCACCCTGGCCCGACGCTACTGCTGAGTTCGGGTTGCGGGCTCTGTTCGCAGGTTCTGCGCTTTCGCAGCTGGGCTCATGTATCTGTTCTGCCGAGTGTGCAGAAGGTGTGGTCATCACCGGCTGATGGCCACAGAATCTGCGCATTCGAGGCTCGGACTGCATGCGACGGCTGGTGAGTGCGCAGAACCCGTCGACTTCGTTGCGCGAGTGAGTAGAACCTGTCGGCCTCCTTGTACGGGTGCGTAGAACCGACCGATCTCCAGCGCGAGTGCGTAGAACCTGTCGGCCTTCTGGCGTGAGTGTGCAGAATGTGTGGCCATGCGCGGCTGATAGTCGCTGGTTCTGTGCTTTCGCGGTTGGGGATGTCGGAGAGAGCTCGTGAGTGCAGAGAATGTGCTGCACTAGATCTTCTAGTGCGTAAAATATGTCGACTTCCTTGTGCAAGTGCGTAGAACCCGTCGACTTCGTTGCACGGGTACGCCCTGTCTGTTGTCTGTTGTCTGTTGTCTGTTGTCGGCTGACTGCTGACTGCTGACTGCGCAGCGAGCGTCTGAACCGGAGCTCGAATGAGGCGCAGCAACTAGGCTGTGTGCATGCTCATCTTCATCTCAGTGGTTTTGCTTGTCAATGCCTTCTTCAACGTGATCGTCTGGCCGCAGTTTCTGCGCCGTGTGTCGCAGGACAAGCGCGCTCGCGACGAGAACGGCAAGGCCACGAGCTTTCTGCGGGTGCACCAGATTCTCATCGCGATCGCCTTGACTCTCGCCGCAGTGAGTGCAGTCGCCGGGGTCATCGGTCTGGTGAGCGCCGCGACCGCTGCCTAAGGTGCGACAGCTGTGGAAAAGCGAAAGAAGAAGAGGCCTGCGAACAAGCGAGTCTCTGTCGCCGCACCGCAGAACGAACCGTCGTCTGCACACGCAGAACCTGTCAGAGGAGTGCGCGCCGACTCACAGCATCCGCTGAGCGCGTGGCAGTTCACCGGCACGCTGCGCACGTATCAGCGCGACATTCTGCAGCGCATCGAGGTGGGCAGCCACGAAAGCCTGCACATTGTCGCACCACCGGGTTCGGGCAAGACGCTCGTCGGGCTCTTGCTCGCCATGCGCGATGGTCGGCGTTCCGTCGTGTTCGCGCCGACAGTGACCATCCGTCAGCAGTGGGGGCGAACGGCGAGCGGTCTGGCGACCAGCGCCACAGACCAGACGGCGTCGCCCGATCCTGCGGTCTCCGAAGACCCGCAGCACCTCGGCGACCTCACCGCCTTGACCTATCAGATGGTCAGCACCGTCGCCGACTCGAATCCGTTCGACGACGTCGCAGCTGAGATGTGGGTCACAGAGCTCGTCGAAGGCGGGCGCACCGAGCACGATGCCCGCGCCTGGCTCTCTGCACTTGAGCAGAGCAACCCTCAGGCCTGGCGTGCAGGAGTGCGCCGCCGCGCAGCTCGGGCCCGCAAAGCCGAGATCGCAGACGACCCCGCCACGATCGAACGCGCGCTGCACCCGAACGCGGTCGCGCTGATCGACCGGCTCGTCGCGCATGGCGTGCGCACGATCATCCTTGACGAATGCCATCACCTGCTCGACCACTGGGCGTTGGTCATCCGCTGCCTCGTCGCGCGCATCCGAGCCACCGGCGACACTCCGCTGCTCATCGGGCTCACTGCGACGCTGCCCTCGAGCGAAGACCCGCACTACGCGAACTACGCACAGCTGCTCGGCGAAGTCGACTACGAAGTGCCGACTCCGGCGGTGATCCGCGAGGGCAACCTCGCACCGTCTCGCGACATCGTGTGGTTCACCGAGCCGACCCCCGACGAGCAGCGCTTTCTGCGGCGTCACGACGACGAGCTGCAGCAGCTGATCGCCGACACCCTCGGCACGGCCGACGGGCACGACTGGCTGATCTCGGTGCTGCAACCGCCCGTGGCCACTTCCGTGTCGTCTGTTTCTGAGTCGTCTGCTGCCGTGTCGCCTGCTGCCGTGTCGCCCGACCCCGAGGATGCCCCCGGCGCGTCCCTTGCAGCCTTCCGGCCGCCCGCCCTTGAGACCCAGGCGGCCAGAGACGCCGCCCTCGCACGGGCGTTCGACACCGACTTCGACCTCGCCCATGCGGCGGCCGTCATGCTCGCCGACCTCGATCCGAGGCATCCGCTGGTCGGTCGCCTGCCCGCTGGATCGACTGCCGCCCCGACCGCCGAAGACCGCTTCACCGTACTCGCGAGATACGCGCTGCAGCGGCTGCTGATCGACCCCGAGCGCGAAGGCGACTGGCGGCGGATGCGACGCGTGCTCTCCGACTTCGGCTGGCGGCTGACCGATCGCGGGCTGCGGCGCGGGCGAGACACCGTCGAGCAGGTGCTGGCCATGTCCGCGGCCAAAGATCAGGCGGCCGTCGACATCCTGCACGAGGAGCTGCGTCGCGACGGCGAGCTCGTGCGTGCCGTGGTGGTCACTGACTTCGCGACGCACGGGAACTCTCGTTCGCAGCGGCGTGCCTCGGGCGTCTCAGACGTCTCGGGCGGAGCGCACCAGCGCGGTGCCGCAGGAGGTGCGGCAGAGGGGTCGACGGGTTCGGCCCAGAGCGGCGCGCTGCGCGCCTTCGAGACCATCGCGGCAGATCCGATCATCGCCGAGCTGCACCCGGTGCTGGTCACCGGCCAGCATCTGCGAGCGAGGGCTGATCAGGCCGAGGCGCTCGCGGACGCCCTGTCTCAGCTGTGCGGAGCAGCCTGCACAGTGCGCGGCGGGGCAGAGGCCGAGCGCATGACCGGCACGAACACGGCCAGGGAGACCAGCGTGACGTCACAGGCGGGTGTGGCTGACGCATCCGTCGTCGACATCGTCACCGACGCCGGCGCGGCCACCATCATCGCGGGCCTCAACCGCCTGGTCACCGAGGGGCGTGTGCGTGTGCTCGTAGGCACTCGCGGCCTGCTCGGCGAAGGCTGGGACTGCCCTGCGATGAACACGCTCATCGATCTCACCGCGACCGCGACCTCGGCGGCGACGCAGCAGCTGCGCGGGCGAACGCTGCGGCTCGACCCTGCGTGGCCGGGCAAGGTCGCCCACAACTGGACGGTCACCTGTCTGCTGCCGGCACGGTCGAAGCTCGACGGCAGCTCTGAGCTCAGCCGGCTGAACCGCAAACACGAACACCTCTGGGGCGTCGATCTCGAGAGCGAACGTGAGATCGTCACCGGTCTCGCCCATGCGCTCACGATGGAGCAGGTCGCGCGGCTCAGTGTGCGGCTCGGTCAGGGTGGCGAAGCCGGCGGCACGACCCCAGGCGGTGTCAGACCCGAGGCAGCGGCCAAGCTCACCGAGCGCAGCCTTGCAGCCCTCGAACCGCGGCCCACGACCTGGAGACGCTGGGGCGTCGGCGAACCCTACGCCGACCAAGAGGGTCAGGCCGCCGTTCTCGGCGACGGGCGCTCCGTCGCGAATCTGCACGTGCCGACGCTGCTCGGCCTCACCGCAGTGCTCTGGGCCGTTGCCGTGCTGTTCGCCGTGCTCATGGGGCGAACGTTCTTCGGCTTCGGCCTGTCAGCGGGCAGCCTCATCGCTGCGCTCGTGTACCTCGTGGTCTGTGTCTGCGTGCTCTGGCGCCCGACGCTCGAGGCTGCCCGGCGCATTCGCTACCGGGCCCGTCCCGAGCAGGTCTACGTCGGCGCCCTGCAGTCGATAGCCGACACCTTCGCCGACGAGGGCACCACCGAGCGCATCGGCCGTGCCAACCTGACGGTGGTGGCCACACGCGACGAGAAGAGGCGACCCCTCTCGTGGACGCTCGGCGTCAACGGCGGCTCCGAGGCCGACCGCCGTCTCATCATGGATGCCGTCGGCGAGCTGTTCGGCCCGGTCGAACGCCCGCGATTCCTGCTGCGCATCGATCGTGGGCCGGTCACATTGGCCAGCGTTCTGACGGATGGCCCGCTCGCCCTGCTCGATCGCCTGCTGCCCGCCTCGACGCTGCTTGCGGTGCCGAAGGAAATCGGTCGGCGTGCAGAGACCGCGAAGCGCTTCGCAGATCGGTGGAGTCGCACCGTCGGGCCCTGCGAGCTGATCGAGGCGCGTGGCATCGAGGCCGCACCTCTGATGACCGAGGCGCGTCGAGGGCAGCGTCCGTCGCCGCAGCGACGTCGGGTGTGGAGCTGAACCCCGCTCCTCGGCGAGCAGCCTGAGCAGCGCCCTCTAGCGTGCGGTCTCGCGCCGCGTGCCGGGCATCGTCTGCCGCACTGCGAGCCAGGCAGCGACGGCGCCGACGGCGGCGAACGCCGCGAAGAAGAGGGTCAGCGAGCGTGCGCTGCCGGGAATCGTCGGCCCGCCGAGATTCACCAGCAGGCCGGCCAGCGCCGAACCGACCGTGTTCGCCAGCAGCTGCACCGTGTTCACCCCGGCTGAGGCCTTCTGCGATTCCACGGGGTCGTCCGTGCTGCGCAGTGCTGCGGCGGCCGTGTGCCCGAACGACGATCCGATGCCCACGCCCGCGACGAACAGCGCGGCGAACCACAGCGCGACCGTGCCGAGCCCGGCATCCGCGGGCTGCACCAGGGCGTAACCGGCCAGACCGACCGCAAGCAGCATCGGGCCGCCGACGCGCAGGGTCGCAACCCTGCCGTCAGACACGGCGCCTGAGGTGAGGATGCCGCCGAACGTCCAGCCCCACGAGATCATCGCGCCCAGAAAGCCGGCGACGAACGGCGACATCCCGGCGAGCTCCTGGCCGAAGAGCGGAACGAACGCCTCGACCGTCGAGGCGGCAGACAGGGCGGCGATCACGATGTAGATCCACCGCAGCGGCGAACCGCCCCGGTAGACGCTGTGCGGCAGCAGGGTGCGTGACCCGCTGCGTTCGACCAGCACGAACGCGACTGCCAGCGCTGCGGCGACGCCGAGAAGGGCGAGCACCTGCCGCTGCTCGGTGAAGACGACGGTGAGCGAAAGCGCCGCCGTGACTCCGGTGAGCAGCGTGAGCGAGACGATCGGCATGCGTTCGAGCTGTTCCGCGGATGCCGTGCGCGGCAGGGTGCGCAGCGCCAGGCCGGCTGCGACGAGCGCTCCGATCGCCAGCGGAGCGAACGCCCCGCGCCAGATGCCGAACTCGGCGAAGAGACCGCCGAGCATGGGGCCGACGAAGTTGCCGACGCCCCACATGGCCGAGAGTAGGGCGATAGCGCGCGTCCAGAGTCGGGGAGCGAGGGCCACGCGCATGACCGCATAGGCCAGACCGGTCAGCAGGCCGCCGGCGCAGCCCTGCACGAACCGGCCCGCCAGGAACATCGGCATGTTCGGTGCGATCATGCTGAGCACCAGGCCGGTGGCGAAGCCGAGGAACGCGACGAGGTACGCGCGGCGGGCGCCCCAGCCGGCCAGGGCACGACCGACGAAGAGCGAGGCGACCACCGAGGGCAGCAGAAACGCGGTCGACACCCACGCATAGAGCTCTTGGCCGCCGATGTCGGCGACGGCGCTCGGCAGCAGACTCGCGGTCAGATAGACGTTGGTGCCGTAGAGCGCGATTCCGCTGGCGAGCACGATGACGGCTGCTCGGCTCGGGGCGGCGAAGAGATCGCGCCAGGACGCTGCAGTCTTCGGGGTGGTGGATGCGGTGGGTTCGGTAGACATACAGGGCACAGAATACCGGGTGCAGGTGGCTGAAGGTTCGACGCCGTCAGAATGGCGTTCGCCATGTTCACGCGTGTGAACTAAGATAGATTGGCTCCTCGTTTCGTCTCGATGGAGCCCCGGCGGTTGCCGACCGCCGTCTGTTCCGTGCCCGACCTGGCACACACACATTTTGAGGATGAACCTGATGGCCCTAGTTTCACGCGAGGATCTTCGCAACGTCGCAATCGTGGCACACGTCGACCACGGCAAGACCACGCTGGTCGATGCGATGCTCCGCCAGACGAACTCGTTCGATTCGCATGCCGAGGTCGAAGACCGCGTCATGGACTCGAACGACCTCGAGCGTGAGAAGGGCATCACCATTCTCGCGAAGAACACCACGATCTTCTACAACGGCCCGGCAAGTGACGGCAAAGACATCACGATCAACGTGATCGACACCCCCGGTCACGCCGACTTCGGCGGCGAGGTCGAGCGCGGCCTGAGCATGGTCGACGGCGTCGTGCTTCTGGTGGATGCCTCTGAGGGGCCGCTGCCGCAGACGCGTTTCGTGCTGCGCAAAGCGCTGGCCGCCCGTCTGCCGGTCATCCTGGTCGTGAACAAGACCGACCGCCCCGACGCTCGCATCGAAGAGGTCGTCGAAGAGAGCCAGGATCTGCTGCTGAGCCTTGCGGGCGATCTCGAAGACGAGGTGCCCGACCTCGACGAGGATGCACTGCTCGACGTCCCGGTCATCTACGCGTCAGGTCGTGCCGGCCGTGCCAGCTGGAACCGGCCCACCGACGGAGAGCTGCCCGACAGCGACAACCTGGAGCCGCTGTTCGAAGCCATCATGAAGCACGTTCCGGCTCCGAAGTACGATGACGAGGCCCCGCTGCAGGCTCACGTCACCAACCTCGACGCCTCGCCGTTCCTCGGCCGTCTTGCCCTGCTGCGCATCTTCAGCGGCACGCTCACGAAGGGCCAGCAGGCGGCGCTGATCCGCAGCGATGGCTCGCAAGAGAACGTGAAGATCACCGAGCTGCTCAAGACGAAGGCCCTGACCCGTGTGCCAGGTGAGAGCGCCGGCCCGGGCGAGATCGTCGCAATCGCCGGCATCCCCGACATCACCATCGGCGAGACGGTGACCGATCCCGAGGATCCCCGCCCGCTGCCTCCGATCATCGTCGACGACCCCGCGATCTCGATGACGATCGGCATCAACACCTCGCCGCTGGCCGGCCGCGTCAAGGGCGCCAAAGTCACCGCACGTCTGGTCAAGGAGCGCCTGGAGCGCGAGCTCATCGGCAACGTCTCGATCAAGGTGCTGCCGACCGATCGCCCGGACACCTGGGAGGTGCAGGGCCGTGGAGAGCTGGCCCTGGCAATCCTCATCGAAGAGATGCGTCGTGAGGGCTACGAGCTCACCGCAGGCAAGCCGCAGGTGGTCACCAAAGAGATCGACGGCAAGACCTACGAGCCGACCGAGCAGCTGACCGTCGACGTGCCTGAGGAGTTCCTCGGTGCGGTCACGCAGCTGCTGGCCGCACGCAAGGGCCGCATGGAGAGCATGACGAATCACGGCAGCGGCTGGGTGCGCATGGAGTTCATCGTGCCGTCGCGTGGTCTGATCGGCTTCCGCACGCAGTTCCTGACTGACACCAAGGGCACCGGCATCGCGAACACGCTGGCCGCAGAGTACGAGCCCTGGGCCGGCCCGATCTCGACCCGTGTGAACGGATCGATCATCGCCGACCGCGCCGGTGTGGTGACCCCCTTCGCGATCACCAACCTGCAGGAGCGCATGTCGTTCTTCGTCAAGCCCACCGAAGAGGTCTATGAGGGCATGGTCATCGGCGAGAACTCGCGCGCCGAAGACATGGACGTCAACATCACCAAAGAGAAGAAGCTCACGAACATGCGTTCGGCGACCGCTGACACTTTCGAGTCGATGACGCCGAGCCGTGAGCTCACGCTTGAGGAGTGCCTTGAGTTCGCCCGCGAAGACGAGTGCGTCGAGGTGACTCCCGAGGCAATTCGCATCCGCAAGGTCTCACTTGACGCGAATGAGCGCGCCAAAGAGGCTTCGCGTCGTCGCAACGCCTCGAAGTAGGTCGCGCGGCGTCTACGCGGCGTAGCACTCGTTTTTCGGAGTGCCCGCGCCGCGGAGCGACATTCGTCTCAAGAGCGGGTGGTCAGTGGCAGCAATGCCCACTGACCACCCGCTCTTTCTGTGTGCCTGTGTGCCTTGTACCGCAGCAGATCACACCGCCGGAACTCAAACCAGCTCGACACGTCACCTCGACACGGTTGCCGGTAGTCACGGTTTGGCTTGCGCGGTCTGGGTCTGGTTGCCAGAGGTCACGATTTCGCTGGCATGTTCACGGTTTGGCTGGTGCGATCACGGTTTTGTCAGAATGCGTGTGATCTTAGCGGAAGTGTGCACGGGCTGGCGGAGCGGTGCTGTAGCAGCGGGTAGAAGGCGGACTGCAGAGTGCAGACGGCAGACGGCAGACGGCAGAAGGCAGAAGGCAGAAGGCAGAGTGCAGAGGGCAGAGGGCAGAGGGCAGAGGGCAGAAGGCACAAAGCAGACAGCAAAAAGCCCTGACCTCAGTGTGAGCTGGAGGCCAGGGCTTCAGAAAACCGACGGTCAGATGCCGGGATAGTTGCGCTCGACGTTGCCCATGTAGAGCTGATGCGGGCGACCGATCTTCGTGGTCGGGTCATCGTTCTGCTCGCGCCACTGCGCGATCCACCCGGGCAGACGCCCGATGGCGAACAGCACGGTGAAGAACTTCGTGGGGAAGCCCATCGCCTTGTAAATGACGCCGGTGTAGAAGTCGATGTTCGGGTACAGACGACGTGACTGGAAGTAGTCGTCTTTGAGCGCGATCTCTTCGAGCTCGGTGGCGATCTCGAGCAGCGGGTCGTGCACGCCCAGCTCGTTGAGCACTGACTCTGCCGAGGCCTTGACGATCTTGGCGCGCGGATCGTAGTTCTTGTAGACGCGGTGGCCGAAGCCCATCAGGCGGATGCCCGACTCTTTGTTCTTGACCTTCTCGACGAAGTCGCCGACGCTCATGCCCGACTCGCGGATCTGCTCCAACATGGTGAGCACAGCCTCGTTCGCTCCGCCGTGCAACGGCCCGAACAGGGCGTTGATGCCTGACGACACGCTGGCGAAGATGTTCGCCTGCGTCGAGCCGACGAGGCGAACGGTCGAGGTCGACGCGTTCTGCTCATGGTCGGCGTGCAGAATGAGCAGACGTTCGAGGGCACGGCTCACAACCGGGTTGACCTCGTACTCCTCAGTGGGCATGCCGAAGGTCAGACGCAGAAAGTTGTCGACGTAGCCGAGCTTGTTGTCGGGGTACATCAGCGGCTGACCCAGGCTGCGCTTGAGTGCATAGGCGGCGAGTACCGGCATCTTCGCGAGCAGACGCACCGACGAGACCTTGACCTGGTAGGCATCCTGCGTGTCGAGCGAATCCTGATAGAAGGTCGACAGTGCGCTTACCGCGCTGGCGAGCACCGACATCGGGTGCGCTTCTTTGGGAAAGACGTCGAAGTAGCGTTTGAAGTCTTCGTTCAGCATGTTGTGATGCATCACTCGGTACTCGAAGTCGGTCAGCTCTTCGGGCGTGGGCAGCTCTCCGTGGATCAGCAGCCAGGCGACCTCGAGAAAGCTGGAGTGCTCGGCAAGCTGCTCGATGGGATACCCACGGTAGCGCAGGATGCCTTCGTCACCGTCGATGAATGTGATGTTCGACTTGGTCGAGGCGGTGTTCACGAAACCGGGATCGAACGACGTCAGCCCCGTGTTCTTGGTGAGCTTTGTGAAGTCGATCGCATCGTGCCCCGCCGACGTCTCAAGGATGGGGAACTCGGTCTCACCGTTCGGATGAATCAGCTTCACAGTTTTGTTGCGGTCGCTCACTGCTGTCTCCCTTTACTGATGTGTGACGGCGTCACGGCGTTGTAGCACGGTCAAACGCAATCCTACGAGGTGCGGGTCAGTTCATGAAATCGAGCCCGGGATTCGCCGGTGGGTGTCGGAGAACCTCGCCAAAGACTGTCAGCCCAGCACAAGGCTCTCTGTATGAGAGGCACAAAGAGTGCGTGATATGAGCGGCGCGCAGAGCGCGTGCGACGGCGCACCGCGACGATCGAGTCTCGTGGGTTCGCTGGCTTCGCGGCAGTCGGGCGTCGATGCGATCGTGAGGCATCAGGCGGATGTGCCCGTACCGCCCGCAAGTCAGAGCGACAGGCGAGCCGCGGCGGTCTCGATCGCGGCATCGGTCGCCGTGAGCGCGAGACGCACATACCGCTCGCCGGCCGAACCATAGAAGTGGCCGGGGCCGCCGATGACACCCAGCTCAGCGAGTGCGCGCATGGTGTCCCAGCCGTCCTCGCCACGAGTGCCCCACAGGTAGAGGCCCGCAGTGCTGTCAGAGATCTGCAGGCCCCAGGTGCGTGCCGCAGGCAGCAGCAGTTCGCGACGCCGACGGTAGACAGTCTTCTGCGCCTGGACGTGTTCGTCGTCGTCCAATGCTGCGGTCATTGCGGCCTGGATCGGACGCGGCAGCGAGAGTCCGAACTGCTTGCGCAGGTTGACCAGTGACTGCACGAGCTTCGGGTCACCGGCGACGATGCCGGTACGGTAGCCTGCCATGTTGGACTGCTTGCTGAGGGAGTACATCGACAGCACGTTGTGCAGGTCGCCGTCGGTGACGGCGTCTTCCAGGATGCAGGGCACGTGCGCATCCCACGGGGCCTCCCAGCCCAGCTCGGCATAGCATTCGTCCTGCACGATGATCGCATCGAGCTCGCGGGCCCTCCCGACGGCTCGACGCAGCAGCTGCACGTCGTTCACTCGGCCGTCTGGGTTGCCGGGGGAGTTCAGCCAGATCAGACGAGTGCCAGCCGGCCATTCGTCGGGATCGTCGCTGCTCACCAGCCGCGCGCCTGTCGCATCCGCGCCGACCGCATAGGTGGGGTAGTGCACGACGGGCTGCACCACGACGTCATCTGGCCCCAGCCCGAGCCAGAGCGCGAGCTGTGCGATGAACTCTTTCGAGCCGATCGTGGGCATCACCGCGTCGGTGTCGAGCTCCACCCCGCGGCGGCGGCCGTACCAGCCAGCGATGGCCTCCCGAAGGGCCGGCGAACCCGCGGCGGTGCCGTAGCCCGGCGTGTCTGCGTGCTCGGCCAGAGCGCGCTGCACAAGGTCGGGAACCGGGTCGACAGGCGACCCGATCGAGAGATCGACGGGCCCGTCAGGATGCTGTGCGGCGCGTTCACGAATCGGCTTCAGCTGTTCCCAAGGGTAGGTCGGAGTCTGCGCGACGAGATTGCGTGGCATGCGTCAGTGGCCCTCACCCTGCGGCGGCAGATCGCGAACGGCGGGATGATCGTAGCCCGTTGGGCCGACTTTGGCAGCGCCGCCGGGCGAACCGAGCTCTTGGAAGAAGTCGACGTTGATGCGGTAGTAGTCAGACCATTCTTCGGGCAGGTCGTCTTCGTAGTAGATCGCCTCGACCGGGCAGACCGGTTCGCAGGCACCGCAGTCGACGCATTCGTCTGGGTGGATGTACAGGGTGCGATCGCCCTCGTAGATGCAGTCGACCGGGCACTCCTCGATGCAGGCGCGGTCTTTGACATCGACACAGGGCAGTGCGATGACATAGGTCACAGAATCAGCCTCCGAAAGTCTTGCCGCAAGTGTACCGCCAGGTGCTGCCGTCAGACGATGAGGATGTCCTCACCAGCTGCAGCGATCTGATGCCGACGGCCTGGTCGCTTTCGGCATCAGCTCGAATGGCTGCCGCTGCGGTGAGGCAGCGGAGCCACCGCGAGAACCGCGACGGCCAGCATGCCGCCGTAGAGCCAGATATAGCCGTTGACGCCGAGGCCGCTGATGATCACACCCTGCGTCGGCGGCGAGGCGGCGAACACGAACATGGTCACCCAGACGCCGACGGCATACCAAGCCGCCGACCAGCGGCCTGCGAGCTCGAGTCGCAGCGCCAGAGCGACGCCGAGCAGCGCGACCAGCGAGAAGACGAGACCGTAGGGAATCGTCGGCGAGGCCGAACCTGTCGGACGCCAGACGGCGTTGTGGCTGAAAGTGGTGATGAACGTGACCAGCACGCCGAGCAGAATGAGCAGAATCGGCGTGAGCACCGAGTGCACGATGCGTCGTCTGCCGGTCGTGACGGCCCCGGTCGGCGGGCTGTAATAGACCTCTGATCGGCCGCTTCTGATCGGCTCCCAGCCGTTGACCAGATCGCGCTGAGCGTCTGGCGACGCCGCGTAGGCGCGCCCGCCGATCTCGGTGAAGTACTCGAAGCCGGGAACCGGGCCGCCGGTGCCGTTCGAAAGAGCGTAGTAATCGCCTTCGACGATCAGCTGGGTGCGGTAGCACTGCATGGCCCGACGAATCTGATCGTGGAAGGGCCGCACATCGACACTGGTGTCGATCTGCCGGTCGGGCACCGTCACCTGTCGGCTGTGGGGCAGCGGCTCGAATCTGCTGTTGGCCCGAGTGCGTGCGGCGTCGCGCCGCACTGCGCTGCGCGGACGCTGCACCGCGAAGAGCGTCGACGGATGCCATGCCTCGTCGTCGAGATGGGCGGCGTCGAAAGCGCGCTGGGTCGCTCGATGCACCATGACATGGTCGGGGTGCCCGTAGCCGCCGATGGCGTTGTACGTGACGATCGCATGCGGCCGCACCTGTTGGATGACCGCCTGGATGTCTTCGGCGACCTGATCGAGGGGGGCGTTTGCCAAGGCGTTCTCAGGGGAGTCATCGGCAGGCTCGGCGACCCCGCCAGGCCCCCACTGCATGCCCGAGTCGCTGTAGCGATGCAGCGAGACGTCGGCGGGCTTGGCGTGCAGACCGCCGAGCCATCGATGGTCAGTGACCCCGAGCTGTCGCACCGCCTGGCTGAGTTCGGCCTCGCGTGCCGCTGAGAACTCGGGCTGATCGTGTTCGAGGTACTTCAGCGACTCGGGAATCACCTCGCCGAGCTCGCCGCGCGTCGCGGTGAGCACGGTGACCTGAGCGCCCTGGGCGGCATATGTGGCGATCGTGCCACCGCTCCAGAGTGTCTCGTCGTCGGGATGCGCGTGCACAAAGAGCACGCGTTTGGCGGAATTCTCCATGCCGACCATTGTGGCACCAGCCGCCGACACACGGACAGCGGCTCGCTGCCCACCGCGGCGAAACTGTCGTCGAAGGCCGGCTCTGCCGCGGAATCCGAATGCTGCGTCTTCCGTCGGGGCGCAGTCTCGCCGTTCGACCGCAGAGGCGGTCTATCTGCGTGAACGGCTGAGCGAGGGCCGCCAAGAGGCGTCGACAATCGCACAGAACCCGGTTGCGCGAGACAGACAAAAAAGTACGGCTTCCCGGAGCCAGAAATTCGGATTCCCGAATAGCGCTCAACCCCGTGTGTACGGTCACTCCCGGTGCTAGTGTCAGGCGAGTCCACACTTCATCTGATGATTGGAACGGTGTGTTTCTCGGCACGTTTTTGATCGGCCTGCGCGAGGGCCTCGAAGCCACGCTGATCGTCGGCATCATCGCTGCGTTCCTGCGCAAGAACGGCAAGCCGCTCAGGCCCCTGATCGTCGGCGTCACCGCTGCGGTGCTGCTCAGCATCGCCGTCGGCGTGCTGCTGCAGACCCTCTCCATGAATCTGCCTCAGGCCCAGCAGGAGGCCCTCGAGACCGTCATCGGGGCCATCGCCGTGGTCTTCGTCACGACGATGATTCTGTGGATGAACCACCACGCCAAAAGCATGAAGCGCGACCTCGAGCACGACGCCTCGAGCGCGCTGAACGCAGGCGGCGCCTACGCGCTTGCCGGAATGGCGTTTCTCGCCGTGGTCAAAGAAGGGTTCGAGACCGCTGTCTTTCTGCTTGCCGCCATTCAGGCCTCGCAGTCGAGCGAGGCCCTCGCGCTCGTCGGAGCGGCTGCCGGCATTCTCGTGGCCGTCGCGATCGGATTCGCGATCTATGTCGGCGGGCTGCGTCTGAACCTGCGCAAGTTCTTTCGCATCACCGGCATCTTCCTCGTCTTCATCGCCGCAGGTCTGGTGCTGAACGTCTTCCGCACCGCACACGAGGCAGGCTGGATCGTCATCGGGCAGCAGCAGATCGGCGACTTCTCGGCCTGGATGCCGAAGACCTCGGTGCTGGGCGCGGTCATCACCGGCATGTTCGGCATTCCGACCGATCCTCGTCTGATCGAGGTGCTCGCCTGGCTGGCCTATCTGCTGCCGGTACTGGTCATCTACTTCTGGCCCGACTCGCACACCGTGCCGCTGCACCGTCGGCTGCGGCTGAAGATGTGGCTGGCCGGTGGCGCCGTGGTGCTGGCGGCGGCGCTGTTCGCCCTGGTGCCTCGCGTGCACACGGATGCGATGGGAGACACGCTGCAGGCCCAGCGGCCTGGTACGGCACCGGGGGCGACCATCTCGGTTCGACTGACCGAGGTAAGCGCCGATCAGATCACTTTGGCCGTCGACGGGCAGGACGACGTGACACTGCACCATGTCTCTGACGGCGTCGTCGGAGGCGTGCAGCAGAGTCAGTGGGAGACCACGGTGTCGTCGCCGACGCCGAGCGATCTGCCGACGAACCCCACGGTCGCCGATCTGCAGCGACGCAACGGCGGTCGGCTGCCGTCTGGCCTGAACTTCGAGCGCACACCTGGGCCTTTCGAGGCGCAATGGAGCCAGCGGCAGACTTACAGCGCCCGCACGAGCGGCAGCACGCTGATCAACGCCGCGCAGAGCACCACGCTGAACGCGGTGCTGGCCGGCGGCGGCATCAGCGGAACCAAGACGGTCAGCGTCAGCGGCGGTCTGGGCGCAGGCTGGGTCGTCCCCGACGACGAGGTCGCTGCGGTGACCGATCGCCTCGTCGACGCACAGCAGCAGGCGGCCGAGCGTGCTCTGTGGTGGGGATGGCTTCCCGGCGTGCTGCTGTGCGTCGCCGCCGGTCTGCTGCTCTCGGGCGCGCTCGATCATCGTCGGGCCAAAGATCAGATCGCGGAAGACGCAGAGGCCGGAGTTCATCCTGCGCGGCAGGCCGGTGCTGAGGGTGACCACGCACCGGTCGAGACCGGCGCCGCTGCGAAGTGACGGTTTTCTCTGCGCTCCGTGCAGAGAATCAGAGAGCGGAGAGATCCGCGACAGTTGGAGGGAACACACAGATGAAGAAGCATCACACTCGGGTGCTCGTCGCCGGCGGCGTCGCCGTGCTGGCCGGAATCAGCCTGGCAGGGTGCTCGTCAAACGGCGGCGATGCGGCACAGTCGTCCGGCGGCGCCGCACAGGTCAATGTCACGCTCGCCAGTGACAACGGCAAAGACACCTGCAAGCTCGACACCACCGAGGCCGCTGCCGGCCCCGTGACCTTCACGGTCAAGAACGAGAGCGCGCCGGCGATCAGCGAAGTCGAGCTGCTGTTCAACCAGAAAATCATCGGCGAGAAAGAGAACCTCGCACCAGGCCTCGACCCGGTGAGCTTCACCTCGACGCTCGACGGCGGCAAATACCGCATCTACTGCCCTGGCGCAGACACCGAGTACGTCGATTTCACCGTGACCGGTGAGGCAGCCGCCGCTCCCAGCGGCTCGGCACAGGACGTCCTCAACGCCGGTGTGCCCGCGTACGGCAGCTACATCAAAGATCAGGTCGCCCAGTTGGACTCGACGGTCAAAGCCCTCGATGCGAAGGTGCAGGCCGGTGACGTCGAAGGCGCGAAGACCGCCTACGCCACTGCTCGCCCGTACTACGAGCGTGCTGAATCGGCCGTCGACGGGTTCCTCGTACCCGGAAACGAGAACCCCGAAGACAACGCTCAGAACCTCGACTACCTGATCGACATGCGCGAGTCGAACCTCGACGACGCAGCCGGCTGGCACGGCTTCCACGCCATCGAGCGCGACCTCTGGCAGGGCGGTGCGATCACTGCCGAGACCAAGACCCTCTCGACCGAGCTGGTCAAGAACGTCGACATTCTGAACACGCAGGTCATCCCGACCTTCACCGAAGGCCTGAAGCCCGAGGATCTCGCCAACGGCGCAGCCGACCTGCTCGAAGAGGTCTCGACCACGAAGATCACCGGCGAAGAAGAGGCCTACAGCCACATCGACCTCGTCGACTTCGCCGGCAACGTCGAGGGCGCACAGCAGGCGTACGCTTCGCTGCGCGACGGCCTCGACAAGATCGATCCCGACCTGGTGAAGACCATCGACCAGGAGTTCGAGAACGTGCAGAAGATGCTCGACGGCTACCGCGATCCGTCAGCGCTCGGCGGGTTCAAGACCTACGACGAGCAGCTGAAGGCGAGCGACTCTGAGAAGCTCACCAAGGGCATCCAGCCGCTGCACGACGCGCTGGCCTCGATCGCAGAGAAGGTCGCCACCGCGTAGTCTGCTGCCAGAGGTGCACCAGCACCGCTGAGCACAGCGTCGTCTGAGTCGCTCGAGCACAGACGACGACGGCCATACGTCCGAAAGATATCGAGTACGCGATGACGCGGGGCGCCGGCACTGAGCCGACGCCCCGCTCTCGCGCAGCAGGCAGTACAGCAGCACGCAAGATCGCAGCAGGGGAAGAACGACAGATGTCAGAGAAACAGTCAGAGAGCCACGAACCCGGCCACGAACTCGGCCACGCACCCGACGCAGGCGCTGAGGCGCAGGCGACGGGGGCATCCGCCGAAGAGGCGAAGCCACGAGCCGGAGTGAGCCGCCGTGCGCTGCTGACCGGCACCGGACTCGGCGTCGTGGGAGGTGCGCTCGCCGGAGGCGGCATCACCTGGGCCACGACGAACCAGGACGGCAAAGACACCATCGAGCTGCACGATTCGGTGCCGTTCTACGGGCAGGCGCATCCGGCAGGCGTGCAGACGCCGCCGCAGCGCTACCTGATGTTCATGACGTTCAATGTGAAGACGACTTCGAGGCAGCAGCTGCAGACGCTGCTGGCACGGTGGACGGCCGCCGCCGGCCTGCTGCAGAAGGGTGACGCCGTCGGGTCGGTCGAGCCGACCAGTGAGCAGGGCGTGCCCAAAGACACCGGCGAGGCCTACGGGCTGGCCCCGGCGAGCCTCACCGTCACGATCGGGCTCGGCCCGTCGCTGTTCGCACCCGGGCGCTTCGGGCTCGAGAACAAGCGACCCTCTCTGCTGGCCGATCTGCCGGCGCTGCCGAGCGACAACTTCGACCCGGCGCTCACCGGCGGTGACCTCAGCGTGCAGGCATGCGCCGACGACCCGCAGGTTGTGTACCACGCGGTGCGCAACCTCGCGCGCATCGGGCGCGGGCTGGTCGAGACGCACTGGACGCAGATGGGCTTCGGGCGCGCGTCGGCCGGGCCGGGGCAGCAGACGCCGCGCAACCTGATGGGGTTCAAAGACGGCACGCGCAACATCACCACCGACGACGACTACGAGAAGTTCGTCTGGAGCGACGGCGACGGCCAGGACTGGTTCGCCGGAGGCACCTATCAGGTCGTGCGCAAGATTCGTATGAGCATCGAGACTTGGGACGCCGACCGCATCGGCGATCAGCAGACGATCTTCGGGCGCACGAAGGGCGAGGGCGCTCCGCTGACCGGGTCGAAGGAGTTCGACGATCCGGACTTCGCCGCCACCGACGACCACGGGGAGCGCATCATCGATGTGACCTCGCACATTGCGCTGGCGGCGCACGAGAACAACGACGGGGTGAAGGTGCTGCGGCGGTCGTACAACTACACCGACGGGCTGAACCCGCATGCGCAGCTCGACGCCGGCCTCGTGTTCATCACGTACCAGAACGACCCCGAGCACTTCGCACGTCTGCAGCGGCGGCTCGGCGCGTCAGACCTGCTGAACGAGTACATCTCGCACATCGGGTCGGGCATCTTCGCGATTCCGCCCTCGCCGAAAGAGGGGCGCTACATCGGTCAGGAGCTCTTCGAAGGCTGAGTCGCTCGGCGCTGGGGCTGCAGCACCGGCACACCGGTCGCCTGCTCGACGATGCGCTCGAGCTGATCGGGCGGCGTCAGGTTCTCACCGAGTCGGTTCGGCTTGCCCGCACCGTGGTAGTCGCTCGAACCGGTGACGATGAGGTCGTAGGTGCGCGCGACCTGCATGAGGTGTGCGCGGAACTCCGGCGGATTGAGCCGGTGCCAGACCTCAAGACCGCCGAGCCCGGCGTCGGCCATCCGGTGCATGAGGTCGTCGTCGGGCCCGGCGCCGCGCCCGACCGTCGCCGGATGCGCGACCACTGGAACGCCGCCGGCCTCGCGAATTAGCGTGATCGCTTCGACCGGGTCGGGTGCGAAGTACGGCTCGTAGTAGCCGGCGCGCGGATGCAGCATGCGGTCGAAGGCCTGGGTGCGGTCTGCGACGATGCCGCGTTCGACCAGGGCGTCGGCGATGTGTGGGCGACCGATCGCCTTCGCCTCGCCTGACTGTGCGAGCACGTCGGCCCAGGTGACGGGGAAGTCTTTGGCCAGCCGGGCGACGATGCGTTCGGCGCGGTGCTCGCGGGAGTCCCGAATCTCTGCGGTCAGCTCGGTGAGCGCCCGGTTCGTCGGGTCGAACAGGTAGGCGAGCATGTGCATCGAGCCGCTGCGGGTGATCGTAGACAGCTCCATGCCTCGCACGAGGCCGATACCCGCCTGCTCGGCGGCGCAGGCGGCTTCATCCCAGCCGTCGGTGTTGTCATGGTCGGTGAGTCCCAGGCAGTCGAGGCCGGTGGCCGCGGCCTCGTCGATCAGCTCGGTCGGCGACTGCGTGCCGTCAGACACCCGAGAATGGGTGTGCAGGTCGATGCGAGTGAATGAGAGGGCCATGTCGTCATCGTACGTGAGCCGCTGCCTCGTATAGCCGACGTGCCTCTACGGCGCGTGAGATCGCCTGTTGACACCGGTGCGAGAATGAGAGCATGAGCGATTCAGCACAGAAGCCGGGTGAGGCGCGCTCGCGCACCCCGAAGAACGAGCACTTTCGCACCTACATCTCACAGGGCTGGGCAGATCGAGAGGCGCAGGTTCCCGGCACCGACGTCGTGGCCAGGTTCGCCGAGGATCGTCGCGATCGTCTGCATGCGATGCTTCCCGAACACACACTCGTGGTTCCCGCTGGCGACGTCAAAGTGCGCAGCAACGACACCGACTTCCGCTTTCGGCCGCACAGCGCCTTCACCCATCTGACGGGTTGGGGAGCAGGCGCGGTGCCGGGCGCCGTGCTCGTGCTGCCGCCGGTCGACAGCGATGGCGAGCCAGTGCTGCTCTTCCGCAAACCCGCCGGCCGAGACACCGACGAGTTCTATGCCGACCCCGCCATCGGCGAGTTCTGGAACGGGCCGCGGCCCGGTCTCGACGAGATCGCGGCTCGACTGGGCGTCAGCACGGCCGACATCCGCCAACTGCCTTCGGTCTTGGGAGCGCACAGCGGCCCAGTCTCCGTGATCGCCGGTGTCGATGCGAATGCAGACACCGCGGTCGACGACTTGGGGGAGCGTCACGACGTCGCTGGCGACAGCCTGCTCGAACGTGATGCGAGCGAACTGCGTCTGGTCAAAGACAGCTGGGAGATCGCGCAGATTCGCGAGGCGGTCGCGGCCTCCAAGGCGGGTTTCGACGACATCCTGCGACGGATGCCGGAGATCAGCGGGCACCCGCGAGGCGAACGTGTCGTGGAAGGGACGTTCTGGGCGCGCGCTCGCGAGCTCGGCAACGATGTCGGCTACGACACCATCGCTGCTGCGGGAGATCACGCGTGCTATCTGCACTGGACCGACAACGACGGCGCGGTGCAGGACGGCCAGCTGATTCTGATCGACGCGGGCGTCGAGGTCGACAGCCTGTATACGGCCGACGTCACTCGAACGGTTCCGGTGTCCGGGCGGTTCTCCGCACGACAGCGTGAGGTGTACGAGGCGGTGCGAGAGGCGGCCGATGCGGCGTTCGCGGTGGCTCGTCCCGGTGTGCGTTTTCGCGACGTGCACAATGCTGCGCTCGAAGTGATCGCTCGCAAGACCAGCGAATGGGGGCTGCTGCCGATTCCGCTGGAGCAGACGCTCGACACGGAATGGCAGCTGCATCGCCGATTCATGGTGCACGGCACCAGCCATCATTTGGGGCTCGACGTGCACGACTGCGCCCAGGCCCGTCGTGAGATGTATCAGGATGCTCTGCTCGAGCCCGGCATGGTGTTCACGATCGAACCGGGGCTGTACTTCCAGGCCGACGACCTGACGATTCCCGAGGACTTTCGCGGCATCGGGGTGCGCATCGAAGACGACGTGCTCGTGACCGACGACGGCGTGGAGTCGCTGACCGCCGCTTTCCCGCGCACGGCCGACGAGGTCGAGGAGTGGTGCGCGTCACCCGAGACGTCGGAGTGATCGGCGGAGCGGCGGCCTCTCGCACGTGCGTGCAGACAGGATTCTTCTCGTCTCACTCCTGCGCGGGAGGCACACGGCTCAGATCTGTGGTGCGCGCGGCGGGGTCGGATCCCCAAGCGACGGCGTGGTACCGAGGATGCGCTGGGCCTGCCCGGCGACCGACGGATCGGTGACCACCGCATACGCGCTCGCCACGACCGCGGTGGTCGACTGGTAGTTCTTGTAGCGGCGGGTCAGCGCATACGTCACGATGCCCGAGATGATGCCGAACCCGGCGCCCAGTGCGAGAGCGGCGAAGAGGTAGTTCATCCCGTTGTTCGGCGTCCAGATCAGCATGATCAGTCCGAGGAACAAGCCGAACCACAACCCGCTGACCAGCCCGCTGAGAGCCGCCTTCGGGTAGCTCAGTCCGGTGGTGATGTGCTCGATGCTGTGCAGGTCGTTGCCCACGACGCTCACCTTCTCGACGGGGAACTCTTTCTCGACCAGCTGGTCGACGGCGGCGACCGCTTCGCGATACGTCTTGTACTCCGCGACGGTCGTGCCAGTCGGAAGCGTCGGAAACATGTGCGGGTTGGTCTGCCCGGCAGAATTTAGTCCATTGCCCATGACCTCATTGTCGCACTCACGCCGGATTGTCGCACTGGGCTGGGTGCACGGCGTACCATTTGCGTGTGACGTCACCCAAGATCTTTGTCTCCCGCATCATCGGCAGCGGGGTGTTCGACCCTGCCGGTGACCGAGTGGGCCGCACACGTGACGTGGTCGTCACCTATCGCACCGTGGGGCCTCCTGTGGTCGTCGGCCTGTTGGTCGAGGTTCCCGGGCGCAGACGAGTCTTCCTGCGAATCGCTCGGGTCACCGGCATCGTCTCCGGGGCCATCATCACCACTGGGCTGATCAACCTGCGCCGCTTCGAGCAGCGCGCCGGTGAGACGCGCATCCTCGCTGAGATCTTCGGCCGAACCGTGCGCCTGCGCGATTCGCAGCAGACCGGACGCATCGAAGACGTCAGCATCGAGAAGCTGAGCACGGGTGAGTGGGTGATCGCCGACGCCTTCATGCGCAAGCCGAAGACGAACGCATCGCCGTTCTCGCGCGGCGAGACCGTGCTCGTGCCGTGGGATGAGACCGAAGAGATCCACCGTGAGGGCGTCGAACAGGACACCACCCACCTGCTCGCCTCGTTCCAAGAGCTGCAGGCCCCAGATCTGGCGAGCTCGCTGATGGAGCTGCCCGACCGTCGGCGTGAAGAGGTCATCGAGAACCTGTCGAACGAACGTCTCGCCGACGCGCTCGAAGAGCTTGGTCGCAACGACCAGGCCGAACTCGTGCGCACCATCGATGACATTCGTTTCGCCGAGGTGCTCGACCACATGCAGCCTGACGACGCCGCCGACCTCGTCGCCGAGATCGCTCCAGAGCGCAAAGAGAAGCTGCTGCAGCTGATGGAGCCCGAAGAGGCCTCTGACGTGCGTATGCTGCTGCGCTACGCCCCCGACACCGCCGGTGGTCTGATGACCACCGAGCCGGTGATCTGCTCTGCCGACACGACTGTGGCCGAGGGGCTGGCACTGATCCGCCGACATGAGATCGCACCCGCTCTGGCGGCCGCGATCTGGGTCACGCTGCCGCCCTACGAGGCGCCGACGGGTCGCTACATCGGCATGGTGCACTTTCAGCGGATGCTGCGGTATCCTCCGCATGAGCGTCTCGGCACCCTGGTCGACGACGACATCGAGCCGATGTCCCCTGAGACGTCGGCACTTGAGGTCGCGCGAAATCTTGCCGCGTACAATCTGACGTCGATTCCCGTCGTCGACGGCAACCGACGCCTGCTCGGCGTGGTGACTGTTGACGACGTACTGGACAACCTACTGCCTGAAGACTGGCGGCACCGAGTCGGGGAGGTGAACGATGATGGCGAAACAGCCGAGCAGTGATCACGGACTGTTGAACGCACCACAGGCACGTCGCGTGCGACTGTGGAAACGCAAGGATCCTGTCGAGTTCGGCAGCGCCGACACCTTCGGCCGGTTCACTGAGTCGTTCGCGCGTGCGATGGGCACGCCGGCCTTCCTGCTCGGCATGAGCGTGTTCATCATCCTCTGGATCACTTGGAACACGATCGGCCCCGAAGACCTGCGCTTCGACTCGGCGGCGATGGGGTACATCGCCCTGACGCTGGTGCTGAGTCTGCAGGCCTCGTACTCGGCTCCGCTCCTGCTTCTGGCGCAGAACCGCCAGGACGATCGCGACCGCGTGCAGATCGAGCAGGATCGCCAGCGAGCGGAACGCAACCTGGCCGACACCGAGTATCTGGCTCGTGAGGTGGTTGCGCTGCGTCTTGCCGTCAGCGAGCTCGCCAGCGAGCGGTTCGTGCGCGATGAGCTGCGCGAGCAGCTCGAAGATCTGACTGCCACCATCCAGGAGCTGCGCGGCGAGATGACACCGCGACAGGCGGGCGCGGGCATTGTCTCATCGGCCGCTGAGGCATCCGTCGGTGCTCACCGCGACGGTCACGCAGCGACGGCCGCACCTCTGAACCAGGCTGTCGACGGGCAGGCGCAGGAACAGCGCTGATGCTGCCCGATCAGACGTCGAAGCGCATCGACCCTGCTTTGGAGGCAGCGCTTTCGCGCGTGCACGATCCAGAGCTTCGTCGGCCGCTCGTCGACCTGGGCATGATCGAGCAGGCGACGCTCGTCGACGGTCGCGCTGAAGCGCTGGTGCGGCTCACGATCACGGGGTGCCCAGCCTCGCAGCGCATCGAGCATGACGTCATCGAAGCGCTCGAAAGCGTCGTGGGCACAGGCAACGCCAGTGTCACCCTCGAAGTCATGAGCGACGAGCAGCGGCGGGCTCTGCTCGCCTCATTGCGGCAGGGGCACCGCGGCAATCCCTTCGGCGAAGGCACCCTCACCCGGGTCATCGCGGTCACCAGCGGCAAGGGAGGCGTCGGCAAGTCGACCATCACCGCCAACCTTGCGGCCGACCTTGCGGCTCGGGGGCTCGACGTCGGGGTGCTCGACGCTGACGTCTACGGATTCTCGATTCCCGGCCAGCTCGGCATAACGACCGGCCCGACCAAGCTCGACGAGCTGATGCTGCCGCCGATCGGCCATGGGGTGAAGGCGATCTCGATCGGCATGTTCGTGGGGGCGGGCAAAGCCGTCTCGTGGCGTGGACCGATGCTGCAGCGCACGCTTCAGCAGTTTCTGACCGACGTGCACTTCGGCGATCTCGACGTGCTGCTGCTCGACCTGCCGCCGGGCACCGGCGACGTCGCGCTGACGGCCGGGCAGCTGCTGCCAAACGCCGAGGTGGTCGTCGTGACCACGCCCCAAGAGGCCGCCTCCGAGGTCGCCGTGCGAGCCGGACTGCTCGCTGGACAGCTGGGACAGAAAGTGGCTGGCGTCGTCGAGAACATGTCGTGGCTGCAGCAGGGCGATGAGCGCATCGAGGTCTTCGGCTCGGGCGGGGGTCGGCGTGCCGCCGACGAGCTCAGTCAAGATCTCGAACGCCCCGTGCCGCTGCTGGGGCAGATTCCGATGAGCATTCCGGTGCGTGCCGGCGCCGACATCGGGCAGCCGGTCGTGCTGACGGCTCCGGAAGACCCGGCGGCTCAGGCTCTGCACGCCCTGGCAACCAGGCTCGTCGAGCGACCTCGCGGCCTGCAGGGTCGGCAGCTGCCGCTTAGCGTCGGATGACGAGGGCGTGATTCTGTGCGCACGGGACAGGGCATCTCTTCTGGCACGACGAATGGCCAGTGCGCAGTGTGATCAGCATGCACGCCGACCACTGAATTGCGTGATCAGGTCGCGTCGTTGTCGAACGGTGCCGGTCGCTGATTGCGCTCGCGTTCGGCTCGCTCGCTCGCGACGAGCGCGGTGGCTGTGAGTGCGGTGGATGCGATGGCCCCGGTCGCCGCTCCGGCTGCGCCTGCGGCGGTTCTGATGGGCGGATCATCCTGCAGGGCCTCGGCGATGATGCGACGTGGATCGTACTGGCGTGGGTCGAGCTTCTTCCAGTCAAGGTCGTCGATGGCGCCGTCGGTCTCGTCTTTGACACGCTGCTTGGAACTCTCGAGAAACTCTTTGACCTTGCGCGTGCCACGACCGAGCATCTCTGCGTAGCGAGGCAGATTCGCCGGGCCGAGAATGAGCGCAGCAACCACCGCTACCAAGAGGATTTTCTCGAAACTCATTCCCACAGGTATTACAGTAGCCGAGTTGTTCCTATGCTTGCAGCAGGAGGTTGCCATGACATCAGCGGCGAACATCGCCAGGTACACGGCCGAATACCAGACCGAGCCTGAGACGATCGAACGCGCCCGAGCTGCGGCGCTCGAGTGGAATGTCGAGGCGGTCTCACCGATCGTCGGCGCACAGCTTGCACTGCTCAGCGGTGCTGTAGACGCCCGCAACATCGTCGAAGTGGGCACTGGAACAGGTGTCAGCGGTCTGTGGCTGCTGAAGGGCGCGCCAGAGGCTACGCTGACCACGATTGAGTCAGAGGTCGACTACCAGCAGTCGGCCAAACGCTCGTTCGCTCAGGCAGCCCTGCCAGGGTCGCATGTGCGCGCCATTCTGGGGCGTGCATCAGGAGTGCTGGAACGACTTGCCGACCGTTCGTACGATCTGGTGTTCATCGACGCCGACATCGCTTCGGCGCCCGCCTATGTCGCACACGGACTGCGGCTGGCACGACCGGGTGGGCTCATCGTCCTGGCCCACGCACTGGCTCATGGCCGAGTGGCCGATCCAGCGGCCCGGGATGCCGAGACGACTGGGCTGCGAGATCTCATCGAAGAGATCGGCAAGCGAGACCAGATTCGATCATCGCTGCTCCCGCTGGATGACGGCCTGCTGACTGTGGTGGCCCCAGCAAGCTAGAGGCCCCAGCAACTCAGAGACCCGAGCGAGCTAGAAACCCGGTCAAAACCGGTTCAGGCGACCACGTCGGCCAGAACGGAGTGCAGCTCTTTGGCCTCGTCTGGTGTGACGGAGACGACCAGTCGTCCGCCGCCTTCAAGTGGCACGCGTACCACGATGACCTTGCCCTCTCGGACGGCCTCCATCGGTCCGTCACCAGTGCGCGGTTTCATCGCTGCCATGGCATATACCTCTTTCTGAGCGATACGAGCGTGCTGCTTTGCACCACTCCAGTATCTCACGAGCGGTCGAAAAGGGGCAGGGCACACTTCGTCCCAGACCCTTCTGGACATCGATGAGTCTGGGACGAAGACGATGCACGCTAGAGTCCGGCGCTCTGGGCCCCGTGCTCGGCCTGGGCAGCCGTGAACCCGTCGAAGACCAACTGATCGACGAGTGACTTGTGCGAGAAGCCGGTGAGCTTCAGATAGTCGGCAGCTTTGCGCTCGGCCTGGGCATTCCAGTCGACGTTCAACGAGTCGACCGCGGCGGCGGCGTCGGCAGCCGAGAAGTGCTCGAACTCGAGCTGCTTGATGAGGCCATCTCGTGAGAAGCCGGTCAGATCGAGGTAGTTCTGCGCCTTTCGCGCGGCCTGTGTCTGAGACACTGAGCCCGCCGGAGGCTCGGGCGCACTCGTGGCCGGTGCGGCCTCAGGTGTGGCTTCGGTCTTGGGGGCAGCATCGGTCTGTGCCTCATTCGTGGGTGTGCTCGATGCGAATGGCTGCTGCGTTGCCGACGTGCCGACGCCCGTCGTGGTTGACGACAGCGTGGTGCCTGTGGTGGCACCCGAGGCTATGCCGAGTACGACGACCACGGCAGAGACGATCCAGGCGATGGTCGCCTGCTTGCCCTCCGGGCGCACTTTGAGCCCCTGTTTGTCAGTTGCGTTGCCGGTGAGGGTCAGAATGAGGTCGATCAGTGACCAGATGCCGAAGCCGCCGAGGGTGATGAGCTTCAGGATGCCGGTGCCGACTTTGCCGAGATAGAAGCGGTCGATGCCCAGAGAGCCTAAGAACAGGCTGAGCAGCCAGGTGGCCAGAAAGCTCTTCGGCGACTGGCCCTGCTGTGGAGCGCCGAACTGAGCATTCGGGTTTCGCTGCTGTGCCGTCCACCCGGTGCCGTCGAAGTATCGTTCTGCACCTGGCTGCTGCGGGTCGGGGTACCAACCTGCGGGAGGGGTACTCGGGGTGTTGTTGGTCATGTGGCCAAGCTCCAATCATCAATCGGCTGTGTGTTATCTGAGAATAACCACTCCCACCGACAGCCGAGTGTTCACTGAGCCTGGCGCACCCGGGGTCAGCGCAGCCAGGCGACCAGCGCATCCAGACAGCCCGGCACTTCGTCGACGCGCAGACGTTCGTCGTCGGCGTGCGCCAGCAGTGCGTCTCCGGGGCCGAAATTGACCGCGGGGATGCCGAGCGCACTGAAGCGGGAGACATCGGTCCAGCCGTATTTCGGCTTCGGTTCGCTGCCGACGGCCTCGACGAACTCCTTGGCGATCGGGGCGTCGAGCCCAGGGCGGGCCCCCGGCGACATATCGATGAACTCGATCTCGTAGCCGGCGAAGAGGTCGCGCATGCGCTGCTCTGCCTCGGCTGCGCTGCGGCTCGGTGCGAAGCGATAGTTGACGTGCACGGTGCACTCGTCGGGAATCACGTTGCCGGCGACACCTCCCGTGATGCCTACGGCGTTGAGACCCTCGCGGTAGGCAAGACCGTCGACCGTGATCGTCTCGGGCTCGAAGTCGCGCAGAATGTCGAGAATGCCGGCGGCGGCATGAATCGCATTCACCCCGACCCATGCGCGGGCGGAATGCGCGCGCCGGCCCCGAGTGTGCAGCAGGAAGCGGCACGTGCCGTTGCACCCGCCTTCGATCTCGCCACCGGTGGGCTCGCCGAGGATGGCGAAGTCGGCGGCCAGCCACTCAGGGTGCTCACGAGAGACTCGGCCCAGACCGTTGAGGTCGGCGGCGACCTCTTCGTTGTCGTAGAAGACATAGGTGATGTCGACGCTCGGGGCGGGCACACGACCCGCAACGGCCAGGAACACGGCGTCACCGGCCTTCATGTCGACGGTGCCACGACCGTTCAGCCAGGTGCCTTCGGCGTCAGTCGTGGTGGTGGTCGGCACGTTGTCCCGGATCGGCACGGTGTCGAGGTGCCCCGCCAGAAGCACTCGTCGGTCGCGTCCGAGGTGCGTGCGCGCCACAACGGTGTCGCCGTTGCGTAGCACCTCGAGGTCGGTCTGCGTGCGCAGCGCATGCTCGACCGCGTCGGCCAGCCGCCGTTCGTCACCCGACTCAGACGGAATGTCGCAGATGGCGCGGGTCAGGTCGATGACCGAGCCGGAGAGGTCGAGAGCGTCGGGCGAAGTGTTCATGGTCAACATGGTAGCGACGGGTACAATCTGTGCCTATGACTGACACCCCAGACAACGCACCCCGCATCGGATTCGGCACCGGCCTCGCCACGCTCACTGCGAAGGGCGATGTGCTGGACGTGTGGTTCCCGCTGCCCGAGCTGCTCGAGAGAGTTGAAGACGCGCCGGGCCAGCAGCCGGGGCTCGAGTCGCACTTTGCGGGGCTCGTCGAAGGCGATCAGGCGCGAGACGAGCTGCGTGAGGTCGAACGTCGGGTGATCTCAGTGGTCGTCGACCTGCAGCAGCCCGTCGAAGACACCGCTGACGCGTATCTGCGCCTGCACCTGCTGTCGCATCTGCTGGTGCAGCCCAACTCGATCAACCTCGACGGCATCTTCGGCCACCTGCCGAACAACGTCTGGACCAACCGCGGGCCGGTCGAGCCCGACACCTTCGACCGTCGCCGAGGGCAGCTGCGCGCGGCAGGCGTTGTTGCGCTGCTGGTCGACAAGTTCCCACGTCTGATCGACTACGTGAGTCCCAAGGGCGTGCGCATCGGAGACGGCGCTCGCGTGCGTCTGGGCGCACACCTCGCTCCGGGCACGACGGTCATGCACGAAGGCTTCGTCAACTTCAACGCCGGCACTCTCGGCGAGTCGATGGTCGAGGGGCGCATCTCGCAGGGCGTCGTGGTCGGCGACGGGTCGGACATCGGTGGCGGCGCATCCATCATGGGCACGCTCTCGGGCGGCGGTCGCGAGCGCGTGCGCATCGGCGAGCATGCGCTGCTCGGCGCGAATGCCGGCATCGGCATCTCGATCGGTGACGACAGCGTCGTCGAGGCAGGGCTCTACATCACGGCTGGCACCAAGGTCACGCTGCTTGGTGCAGGCGGCACACAGCGCGTCGTCAAGGCCGTTGAGCTGAGCGGCGAGAGCAACCTGCTGTTCCGTCGCAACTCGGTCACCGGTGCGGTCGAGGCGCTGCGTCGAAAGGGTCAGGGCATCGAGCTGAACCCGGAGCTGCACGCTTGAGTGCCGCGTTCAGCGACGAGGCCTGGACGCTCACGGCGGGGCTGCGTGCGCAGATCGACGAACTCGACTTTCTGCGCGAGCTCGGTGACGGCACGCTCGACATGGACGACTTCCTGTTCTATCTGCGGCAGGATTCGTTCTACCTGACGGGCTACGCCAAGGCGCTCGCCTTTGTGGCGACCCACGCGCCCGATCCGCAGAGCGCCGCTTTCTGGGCGGGCGCCGCAGCCGAAGCGAGCACCGGCGAGACCGAGCTGCACGAGACGCTGCTGCCGCACGGCCGTGCCGAAGAGGTGCGCGAGCCGCTGCAGGCGTCGCCCACCTCGCTCGGCTATACGTCGTACCTCGTCGCCACTGCCGCGACCGAGTCGTACGCCGTCGCCGCGGCTGCTCTGCTGCCGTGTTTCTGGGTGTATGCGGATGTCTCGGCTCGGCTGGCCGTGCACGCGCACGACGTGCTCGCGGCCGATCCGCAGCATCCGTTCGCGCAGTGGGTGGCCAACTATGACGGCGAGGATTTTCAGCACGCCGTGGCCGAAGCCCGCCGCTGGACGGATGCAGCAGCAGAGCAGGTCGGCGCCGACGAGCGCCAGCGCATGCTCGACGCATTCCTGATCGCCACGCGCTACGAGCTGCTGTTCTGGCGCACGGCGAAGCTCCGCGAGCGCTGGCCTGAGCACTGAGCCAGATGCACGGAGGCGCATGAGCTGAGACGGATGCACCGAGACACCGTGGGCACCGACTGAACGAGAACTGAGAGTCTGAGGAGGCAATCATGCTGTTGGCATTCTCTGTGGCGCCGTCGGGCACTGGCCGAGCCGATGCGTCGGTGCACGATGCGGTCGCCGCGGCTGTCAAGGTCGTGCGCGACTCTGGTCTGCCCAATCGCACCTCGTCGATGTTCACTGAGATCGAAGGCACCTGGGATGAGGTCTTCGACGTCGTGAAGCGTGCCACCGAGGCGGTCGAGCCGTTCGGGTCGCGGGTCTCGCTGGTGATCAAGGCGGATATCCGCCCAGGTCACACCGGCGAGATCACCGGCAAGCTCGAACGGCTCGAACAGGCCATCGACGAGCTCTGAGACGCCGCTGCGTACAGATCCGTCGCGGGAATGCCTCCCGGATCAGGTCAGATTTCTTCGAGGTCGACGACCTCGAACTCAAGCAGATGCGCCCCGGTGGCGACCGGCTTGTGGCCCTCGCCGTGAGCGTGCGCAGCATGGTTCGCACGGCTGTCGCGCCAGTGTTCGAAGTCCTCCTGCGTCGCCCACTGCGTCAGCACGAAGTAGCGATCCTCACCCGCGGTCGGGCGCAGCAGCTGGAAGCTCTCGAAGCCCGGCTGCCCGTCGACCGAGTGACGGCGAGCGGCGAAGCGGCGCTCCAGCTCGGCACCCTCGCCTTCGGGCACCTCAAGCGCATTGATGACGACGACTGACATGTTGTCTCCTTCTGTTGCGATTCTCGTTCCGAGGGGCTCAGGCGGCCCCACGGCAGTCGGCAGCGCCGACGATCAGGCCCGCTCTTTGAGCACGTAGCGCTGAACCTTCGCGCTCGCGGTTCGGGGCAGCTCGTCGACGAACTCGATCACCCGCGGATAGGCGTGCGCCGCGTAGCGGGTCTTGACCTCCTGCTGCAGTTCGTGAATGAGCGTCTCATCACCGGTGAAGCTCTGAGCGAGCACGATATAGGCCGCGACGACCTCGCCGCGCAGCTCGTCGGGCTTGCCGACGACCGCGACCTCGCGCACGGCCGGGTGCATGGCGAGCACGCTCTCGACGTCGAGCGGACTGATGCGATAGCCAGCAGCCAGAATGAGGTCGTCGTCGCGCGACACGAAGTGCAGCTGACCGTCGTCGCTCTGCCAGGCGAGGTCTCCGGTGAGGTACCAGCGGCCGTCGTCGGTGTAGCGCTCGGCGGTCTTCTGCGGCGCATCGTCATAACCCGGGAACCACCAGACCGGGCTCTCGGAGGGCGCGAAGGCGAGACGACCCACCTCGCCGGCCTTGGCCGGCCGGTCAGCATCCTGATCAAGGATCTCGCAGTGCCAGCCGGGCAGTGTCACACCCATCGAACCGGCCTGGGCCGGCAGCGAGATGCCCTCGCGCCAGGGCACCCCGATCAGCATGCCGTGCTCGGTCTGTCCGTAGTGATCGTGTGGCTCGGCTCCGAGCACATCGCGCGACCACTCGAGCACCTCAGGCGTCAGGGGCTCACCTGCAGACGACGCGCGGCGCAGGCGCACGGGCAGGTCGCTCTGCGGGTCGTTGCGCATGGCACGGAACATGGTGGGTGCTCCGCAGAAGTTGGTGACGCCGAACCGGCTGAGCACGTTCCAGGCCTGCTCGGCGGTGAATTTGTCGTGCGGCAGCAGGTTCGTGTGGCCCACGACCAGCGGCCCGAGCACCCCGAAGTAGAGCCCGTAGGCCCAGCCCGGGTCGGCGGCGTTCCAGAACACGTCGTCGGGCTGCAGATCGAGCCCGTTGACCATGTACGAGCGGAACGACACCAGTGCCTTCATCGGCAGCGGGACGCCCTTCGGCGCCCCGGTCGTGCCAGAGGTGTAGAGCAGCGCGAGCACGCCGTCACCGCCGATCGAAGCCGATTCGGTGAGGGGCTCGGCCGCTTCGACGAGCGGGCCGAAGACCGCGTCGTCGGCCCATTCCGGGTGCGCGGCTGCCGTCGTGTCGTCGTCGATCGGGTCGACGCGCAGGATGCTCCAGCTGCGCCCGTCTGCCGGCAGATCCTCGCTCGGGTCGAGCTTGTGTCGCTGGCTCGCGTCGGCCACGACCAAAGTGGCACGACCGGCGTTGACCCGCATGCCGATGGCCTGCGCCGCGAGGGCGGTGAAGAGGGGGATGTGTACGGCGCCGAGACGCCAGATGCCGAGCAGAATGCCGATGTAGTCGGCTGATCGAGCCATCATGACGCCGACGCGGGAGCCCTCAGTGACGCCGAGATCGGCGAGCACCCGAGCCGAGCGCTGCGAGAGCTCGTCGAGGTCGCCGAATGTGAGGTCGACGGCATTCCAGTCGGCGTCGACGGTGCGGAAGGCCACCGCATCGCGAGGATGCGTCCGCAGGAGCAGATCGATCGCGTTCGCCTCGGGTGCGTCGTAGACGGCACGCCAACGGGTGATCTCTTCGTCGATGAGCCGAGCGATCTCGGTGTCGGGCTGCTGCGCTTCGGTCATCTGGGCTCCAGTCTCGTCGTGCTTCTCAGGAAGGCGCACCGCCGTTGCTGCGCCCGGCAGACAGCCTACGTCAGGCGTCGCGCCGAATGTGGATCACACGGAATCCACGCGCAGTGGCTGCACGGCGCACTTCGAAGTCGCCGGGCAGCTCCTCGGCCAGCCAGCGCTGCAGCGAGTCAGCACCGAGCTGCTTGCCGACGACGAGCCAGGCTGTGCCGCCGGGAGCGAGCCGCGGCAGCCAGGTCAGCAGCAGCTCGTGCAGCGCCTGTTTGCCGATGCGGATCGGCGGATTCGCCCAGATGACGTCGAACTCAGCATCGTCGGGCACGCCGTCGGGAGAGGCGACGGTGATCCCCTCGAGACCGAGGCGATCGGCGTTGCGCGTGGTGGCATCCCTCGCCCGCTCGTTCACGTCGACCGCCCAGACCCGCAGATGCGGTGCACGCAGGGCAAGCGTCAGTGCGATCGGGCCCCAGCCGCACCCGATGTCGAGCGCCTGACCGGTCTGCGGCGGCTCGGGCACGTGATCGAGCAGGATGCGGGTGGCCTTGTCGAGCCCGTCAGGGGAGAACAGGCCACTGGCGACGGCCACTGTGCGTGTGCGACCATCGAGATCGACGTCGATGTCGCGCCAATGCGCGGCCACCTGTGGGTGTTCGGCGAAATAATGCTCTTGAGCCATGCGTTCAGGTTAGTGGAGGTACATATACATGACAGATTCCGGGCGCCCGTTGGACGAGCTGCTGCAAAGGATCGAGGCTCGTGAGCAGGCGACGGAGGCTCTCAGCCGAGAGATCGATTCGACCACTGTGAAGGTCGGCCATGCTCAGGCGCTGCAGTCTGAGGCGAGCGAGGCTCACGGTGGTGACGAGGAGCGATTCGAACGTGCGGCGCTGAAGCGCGTTGCAGGGCTCTCAACCGAACTCGAAGACGTCTCAGAGGTCGAGTACCGGCAGCTGCGGCTCGAGAACGTCGTGCTGATCGGTGTGTACACGCAGGGGAGTCTTGCCGATGCCGAGAACTCGCTTGCCGAGCTCGCCGCACTGGCAGAGACCGCCGGATCACGAGTGCTGGATGCGCTGCTGCAGCGCCGGCTGAACCCTGATCCGGGCACGTATCTTGGTCATGGCAAGGCCCATGAGCTGAAAGAGCTCGTCGCCGCGCTGGGGGCCGACACCGTCATCGCAGACACTGAGCTCGCCCCGAGCCAGCGGCGTGCGCTCGAAGACGTCGTGCGGGTGAAGGTCGTCGACCGCACCGCGCTGATCCTCGACATCTTCGCCCAGCACGCCAAGAGCCGAGAGGGCAAAGCCCAGGTCGAGCTCGCGCAGATGGAGTACATGCTGCCGCGCCTGCGAGGCTGGGGCGGGTCGCTGAGCCGTCAGGCCGGCGGCCGTGCTGCTGCCGGTGAGGGCATCGGCTCGCGTGGTCCGGGCGAGACGCAGATCGAGATGGATCGTCGGCGCATTCACACGCGCATGGCGAAGCTGCGCAAACAGATCAAGGCGATGGCTCCGGCCCGCGCCGCGAAGCGTGCGAACCGCGACCGTTTCGCGATTCCGTCGGTTGCCGTGGTCGGGTACACCAACGCGGGAAAGTCGTCGCTGGTCAATGCGATCACCGGTTCGGACGAACTCGTGCAGAACCAGCTGTTCGCGACTCTTGACTCGACCGTGCGTCGCAACACGACCGAAGACGGTCGGGTGTACACACTCAGCGACACAGTCGGCTTCGTGCGGCGTCTGCCGCACCAGCTCGTCGAGGCGTTCCGGTCGACGTTCGAAGAGGCAGCCGACGCAGATGTGCTCGTGCACGTCGTCGACGGCTCGCATCCCGATCCACAGGCGCAGATCGAAGCGGTGAGAACTGTGCTGACGGAGTCGGGACTGGAGGGGGCACGCGAGATTCTGGTCTTCAACAAGATCGACCTCGTCGACGACGAGCGTCGCATGGTGCTTCGTGCCATGGAACCCGAGGCCTCGATGGTCTCGACTCGCACCGGTGAGGGCATCGCCGACCTGGTGCGTCGCATCGAGACGGCGCTGCCCGACCCCGGCGTCGAAATCGATGTCGTGGTTCCCTACGACCGCGGCGACCTCGTTGCGCAGGCGCACGAGCACGGGCAGGTGCTGCACACCGAGTACCTGGACAAGGGCACACGGCTGCATGCGCGCGTCAGCCCGCAGCTGGCAGAGCAGATTGACGGGGTTGCCGTCACAGCTGCTGCCGTGCAGTGAGCGCCGCGATCACACAGAGCGCAGCACGGCGACGACTTTGCCGAGGATGACCGCGTGGTCACCGAGGATCGGCTCGTACTGGGTGTTCTGAGGGAGCAGCCAGGTGTGCCCGTCACGCTGACGGAACGTCTTCACCGTGGCCTCCTCTTCAAGCAGTGCGGCGACGATGTCACCGGCGACGGCGTCCTGCTGCTGCCTCACCACGACCCAGTCGCCGTCGCAGATTGCGGCGTCGATCATGGAGTCTCCGCGCACTTTGAGCAGAAAGAGCTCGCCCTGCCCGACCAGTTGTCTCGGCAGCGGAAAGACGTCGTCGATGTGCTGATCGGCGAGGATGGGGGAGCCCGCGGCGATCTGACCGACCAGTGGCACCATCGCGGTCTCTTCTGAGACGACCGCCAGTGCCTGCTGTGCCGGAGTCGACGGTGGTTCGGCGACGGCCGTCGGCTCCTGCTCGATGAGCACTTCGAGTGCGCGCGGTCGCTTCGGGTCGCGGCGGATGCAGCCGGCGAGTTCGAGCTGATTGAGCTGGTGGGTCACCGATGACAGGGACGAGAGACCGACTGCATCGCCGATCTCGCGCATGCTCGGCGGATACCCGCGGTCGCTGATCGACTCGGTGATGAATGCGAGGATGCTCTGCTGCTTCTTGCTGAGCCGTGAGCGGTCACCACGGCCTGACGTCGTCGACGTGTGCGGTCTCGTGGCCATATTTTCAGTCCTTCTGCGCGTGATGTCAGTGGGTCGTGGTGCACTGACTCAGGTGATGCCTATTCGAAACTTTATCCGAACGATGGGCATCTGACCAAAGATGTCTTCGAACAGGCGTGGCGTGGGTGGGTTGCCCAAACGCAGATTCGAAGATATATTCGAAAGACACGTTCGAAAGGACTTCTCATGGACGCGACCAACAACCTCTCCTCGGCACCCATCGTCAAGACGCGAGCACGTCTCACGCGTCGTGGCCGGCAGGTGCGGGCGCTGGCACTGGTGATGCTGCTGACCGCAGTGATTGTGGCGGCCATCTCATTCGGTACCCAGGCCTTCGCCGGTGACGACGAGCCGATCGAAGTCACCAGAGTGCAGGTCCAGCCCGGCGACACGCTCTGGGACATCGCACAGCTGTCCGCCCCGCGTCATGACGTGCGCGACGCCGTCGCCGAGATCCGCAGAGCGAACCACCTCGACGACGCCACGGTGCATCCTGGTGAACAGCTGATCATTCCCGCTCATCTGCTCGACGCCTGAACGACGAACTCGCCGATTGGATCGAGACCGGAGTCTTGATGACACCGTCCTGTCGGTTCGTCGTTTGTGCGAGAGTGCGCGCGTAGACTTGCGTCTGTGACCACTCTTGATGATCTTCCCCTTCGCGCAGAACTCGTCGGACAGCAGCCGTACGGCGCACCGCAGCTGCACGTGTCCATCGAACTCAATGTGAACGAGAACACCTTTGGACTTCCCTCAGAAGCCGTTCGCGACATCCAAGAGAGCGTCGCTGGTGTGGTCGCCGGTCTGAACCGCTACCCCGACCGAGAGTTCACCGCACTGCGCGAAGCCCTGGCCGGCTACCTCGGCCACGGTGTCACCCCAGAGCAGGTCTGGGCGGCAAACGGCTCGAACGAGGTGCTGCAGCAGGTGCTGCAGGCATTCGGTGGGCCAGGTCGGTCACTGCTGAGCTTCGTACCGACCTACTCGATGTACCCGCTGCTGGCAGCCGGAACACAGACGGCCTGGCTGCCGATTGATCGGCAGGCTGATTTCACTCTCACCCCAGATGCCGTTGCCACGGCAATCCGCGAGCACCGTCCAGATCTCGTGTTCATCTGCCGGCCCAACAACCCCACCGGCACTGGCGCCGCGCTCGAGGTGATCGAAGCCGCATACGCCGCAACTGATGGCATCGTGGTCGTCGACGAGGCCTATCAGGAGTTCAGCGGTTCCGATGCCGTGAGCGCACTCACACTGCTGCCGGGACGCCCACGTCTGGCGATCTCGCGCACCATGAGCAAGGCGTTCGCCTATGCGGGTGCGCGGGTCGGCTATCTCGCCGCAGATCCGGCGTTCGTCGACGCACTTCGGCTGGTGCGGCTGCCCTACCACCTCTCTGCGCTCACTCAGGCCGCGGCCGAAGCCGCACTGCGTCACGCGTCGGCGATGCTCGCCAACGTCGATCGCATCCGCGCGCAACGAGACCGCATCGAACAGCGAGTTGCCGAGCTCGGCTTCACGCCCTATCCCTCTGAGTCGAACTTCGTGCTGATCGGTGGCGTGGCAGACCCGAAAGACACCTTCACTCGTCTGCTCGCCGAGGGCATCATCGTTCGCGACAACGGTATTCCGCACACGCTGCGTGTCACCGCCGGAACCGAGAGCGAGACCAGCGCGTTCCTTGCCGCCTTCGAACGAATCGCCACGCCGGTCACCGCCGGTTAGACTAGGTGATCGTATTGCCTCCGGGCGGCTGATCGCCCTGGACGAGGGCAGTTGACAAGGGAGAGAGATGCCTGAATCATCGCGTCGAGCGACCGTGCGCAGAGAGACCTCTGAATCGTCAGTCCGCGTGACTGTCGATCTCGACGGCACCGGCACGTCGCACATCGAGACCGGGGTTCCCTTCTACAATCACATGCTCACGGCACTGAGCCGACACTCGCTCATCGACCTCGATATCGAGGCGACCGGCGACATCGACATCGATGTGCATCACACCGTCGAAGACACCGCTATCGTCTTGGGCGAGGCAGTGAAGCAGGCGTTGGGCGACAAACGGAGCATCACGCGCTACGGCGACGCCACGGTCCCGCTCGACGAGGCTCTGGCACAGGCCGTCGTCGACATCTCGGGGCGTCCGTACTTCGTGCACACCGGCGAGTCAGAGGCATTCACGATGCACCTGATCGGCGGTCACTTCACCGGTTCTCTCGTCGGTCACGCCGTAGAGTCGTTCGCCTTCCACGCGGGAATCACCATCCACCTGCGTGTGCTGGCCGGTCGCGACCCGCACCACATCGCCGAGACTGAGTTCAAAGCGGTCGCGCGCGCGCTGCGTGCTGCGGTGTCGCTCGATCCGCGCGTCACCGGAGTGCCCTCGACAAAGGGCGCCCTGTGAGTGCAAGACCCACGGTCGCCGTGCTCGACTACGGCAGCGGCAACGTACACTCAGCGGCGAAGGCACTCACGCAGGCAGGCGCCGATGTTCAGCTGACCCGGGACAAGGCCGCGGTGGGCGCCGCCGATGGACTGCTCGTGCCCGGTGTCGGTGCGTTCGGCGCCGTGATGGACCAGCTCAACGAAGTCGGCGCACCCCAGATGATCGAGCGGCGCCTCGCCGGCGGGCTTCCCGTGCTCGGCATCTGCGTCGGCATGCAGGTGATGTTTGACCATGGTGTCGAAGGCGAGACGGAGCATGACGGACTGGCTCAGTGGCCTGGTACCGTCAGTCGTCTGCAGGCTCCTGTGCTGCCGCACATGGGGTGGAACACCGTGCAGCCGGGGGAGAGCAGCCGTCTCTTCTCGGGCATTGAGAACGAGCGCTTCTACTTCGTGCACACCTTCGCGGCCAAACGCTGGACGCTGCAGACCGACCCGCCGTTTCCGCAGCCGGTCGTGACCACGGCATCCTACGGAGAGCCATTCTTGGCCGCGGTCGAGAACGGTGCCCTGTGCGCGACGCAGTTCCATCCTGAGAAGTCGGGGCGTGCAGGCATCAGACTGCTGCGCAACTGGCTGAGCACATTGCCGAACGTCGCCCACTGAGGTGTCGTGCACGAGACATCAGGTCACTCGGGGAGCCCTGTGACCGGTATGAATGAGGGAGAGACACATGAGTGAGGAAGATCTGGCCCAGCGCCCTGAACTGGTGCTGCTGCCTGCCGTCGACATCGCCGATGGAAAGGCCGTGCGCCTCACCCAGGGCGAGGCCGGCACTGAGAAGTCGTACGGCGACCCGACCGATGCGGCCCTTGACTGGGTTCGCCAAGGGGCAGACTGGATTCACCTGGTCGACCTTGACGCCGCCTTCGGTCGCGGTGAGAACCGCAAGGCGATTCGTCGCGTCATCAAGCAGGCCGGTCACGTCAACATCGAGCTCTCCGGCGGCATCCGCGACGATCGCTCTCTCGAGCAGGCGCTCAGCACCGGTGTCAAACGCGTGAATCTCGGCACCGCAGCGCTGGAGAACCCTGAGTGGGCTGCGAAAGTCATCGGTGAGTATGGCGAGGCGATCGCCGTCGGCCTCGACGTGCGTGGTACGACCCTCGCTGCGCGCGGGTGGACGAAAGACGGCGGCGACCTGTTCGAGGTTCTGGAACGTCTGGAAGAAGCCGGCTGTGCTCGCTACGTCGTCACCGATGTGTCGAAGGACGGGACGCTCAAAGGGCCGAATCTCGACCTGCTGAGCCAGGTGCTCGCTCGCACTGACAAGCCTGTTGTGGCCTCTGGCGGTGTTTCCTCCCTGGACGACGTCGCAGCGCTGCGCGATCTGATTCCGGCTGGCCTCGAGGGGGCGATCATCGGCAAGGCTCTCTACGCCGGTCGCTTCACCTTGGCCGAGGCCCTCGACATCGCTCGCGACTGAGGCGCGTCGATGACTGACAGCCGTGCATCCGGCGTGCCTGCTGACTCAGCCGGCACGCCATGGGCCGGGCGCCGATTCGAGGCCAATCGCTTCGCGACTGATGACGGCACTTCGCCGACGGCTTGGTTGGAGGCGGTGCGCAGGTTTCGCCTGGCCGAGATCAGCATCAGCGAGGTCATCGCGGTGCTGCACAAGACGAGGCTGCTGATTCCACTGGTCGCCGAGCTCGAATCCTCCGGCGTCGCAGAGAACGGGCTGCCGGTCGACAAATCTGCCGAGCTCGCAACAGTCACCGTTGCGACTCCTGACGGTCAGCGTGCGCTGCCCGTCTTCACCGCGGTGGATGCCATGCAGCAGTGGAACCCCGAGGCGCGGCCGGTGCCAGCCGAGGCTCCCAGGGTCGCGCTGGCAGCGGCGGGGGAGCACACCCCGCGTGTAGTGGTCGATCCCGGTGCCGAAAGTGAGTTCGTAGTGCGCTGGCCGGCTCTGGAAGCGCTGGCGACTGGCCGCGCGTGGACTCCGGCGATCGACGACCCGCGCGTACTGGAGGCGTTCATGCGTCCGGCCAGTGAGCTGCCCAGCATCAAATCGCTGGTTCTGACCCCGGGCGACCCGACCTCACAGCTGCGCGGTCCAGAGATTCTGGTGCAGCTCGAGATCATCGACGGTCTGGACGCTGCGGCGCTGAAAGAGATGTCGGACTGGCTCTCTGAGCAGTGGCGTGCCGACGAGACCATCATGGGCCAGGTGGACTCGATCGGGGTGCGCTTCGTGCGCACCCAGTACTGAACGCCGGGATGCTTTCGTTCAGTCCACTGGTCCTGTGAGCTTCTCACCCGGGCCCTCGCCACGGGCGTCGGGAATCAGTGACGCCTCGCGGAAGGCCAGCTGCAGGGTGCGCAGCCCGTCGCGCATGCTGCGGGCATGCAGGTTGCCGATCGCAGGCGCCGATGCGATGACCAGCCCGGCCAGCGCCTCAATGAGTTTGCGCGCCTCGTCGAGGTCTCGTTCCTGCTCTGGATCCTGAGCCAGCCCGATCTTCACGGCTGCGGCGCTCATGAGATGCACGGCTGCGGTCGAGATGACCTCGACGGCAGGAACGTCGCCGATATCGCGGGTCAGATCCTCCAGCGCTTCGCGCTCCCGAACATCCATCTCGCGCGCTCCGTCGGCCGTCGGTGACTCAGCCGCGTCGGCGCCGTCGCTGTGCAGACCGCTGGAACGCTCGCCCAGAATGTCGCCTTCGTGGATGCTTCGCTTGGTCATCTTCGCTCTTTCTCTCGTCTCCCCGGCACTCAGAACGGCAGGAGCGGCGCAAGTGCTCGCAGGAGGGCTCGGTCTCTGGTAGTATGGCTTGTGCTGTGCGTCTCGACGATGCTCAGCGCTGAGCTGAAGAGGAGTTCACACTCCCACCTACTGTAGTCGACCTCAACACAGACTGCCGGGTCCAAAGTGCTCAAGACGCGACTGCGCCTTGCTGCTTCTCTGACGTTCACCATGCCGTGCACGAGTAAGGAGCAGCCGATTAGCGAGCCGCGCATCAATGACCGTATCCGAGTTCCCGAAGTCCGCCTGGTCGGGCCCAAGGGAGAGCAGATCGGTGTCGTCTCCGTAGCCAAGGCACTGCACTTGGCGCGTGAGGCTGACCTCGACCTCGTCGAGGTCGCCCCGCATTCGAAGCCGCCGGTAGCCAAGCTCATGGACTACGGCAAGTTCAAGTACGAAGCCGCTCAGAAAGCGCGTGAGGCCCGTCGCAACCAGACGAACGCCCAGCTCAAAGAGATTCGCTTCCGCCTCAAGATCGACAGCCACGACTACGAGACCAAGAAGGGCCATGTGCTCAGGTTTCTCAAGAGTGGCGACAAGGTCAAGGTCATGATCATGTTCCGTGGTCGTGAGCAGTCTCGCCCCGAGTTCGGCTACAAGCTGCTCATGAAGCTCGCCGAAGAGCTCAAGGAGTACGCGACCATCGAGTTCAAGCCGCTGCAAGACGGTCGCAACATGACCATGGTGCTGGCGCCGATCCGCACCAAGGCTGAGATTAAGGCCGAGGCCGAGCGTGCTGCGAAACGCGAGGCGAAGGCCGCCGAAGTCGAGGCTGACGCTGAGAAGACCACGGCTGACGCAGAGAAGACCAACTGACCGATCCACCGGTCGGCAGATACGAAAGAGAAGAAGAAGATGCCAAAGCAGAAGACACATTCCGGTGCCAAGAAGCGTTTTCGCACCACCGGCAGCGGCAAGCTGTACCGCGAGCAGGCGAACAAGCGCCACCTGCTCGAGCACAAGTCGTCACGTCGCACCCGTCGCCTGAGCGCGGATGTCCCGGTCTCGGCCGCTGACACCAAGCAGGTCAAGCGACTGCTGGGCAAGTAAGAGCGAACCGGACTGAAGAGAGAGTACTGAAATGGCAAGAGTCAAGCGTTCCGTCAACGCCAAGAAGAAGCGTCGCGAGATCCTCGAGAAGGCAGAGGGCTACCGCGGTCAGCGGTCGCGCCTCTACCGCAAGGCGAAGGAGCAGGTCACTCATTCGTACACCTACGCCTTCCGTGACCGCCGTGCGAAGAAGGGGCAGTTCCGCCGCCTCTGGATCCAGCGCATCAACGCTGCGGCACGTGCGAACGGCATCACCTATAACCGTCTGATCCAGGGGCTGAACCTGGCCGGTGTCGAGGTCGACCGCCGCCTGCTCGCCGAGCTGGCCGTCACTGACGCCAAGACGTTCAGCAGCCTCGTCGAGACCGCAAAGCAGGCTCTGCCCACTGATGTGAACGCTCCTCAGGCCTGAACATGCTCAGCAGCGTTCACAACGAGCGCGTGAGATTCGCTGCCTCTTTGGCACGCAGAGACGCCCGGTCGAAGACCGGGCGTTTTCTGCTTGATGGGCCGCAGGCCGTGGCCGAGGCCATTCGGTGGCGCCCTCAGGTCGTCGAACAGGTCTATGTGGCAGAGAACGCCCTCGGGCGCCTCAGCGATCTGTCCGAATCTGCTCGCGCGGCTGGGCGGCCGGTCGAGACCGTCACAGAGCGTGTGCTCAAAGCGATGAGTGACACGGTGCATCCGCAGGGCGTCGTGGCGGTGGCCCGGCAGTTCCCGGTTCGCGCCGAAGACCTGTTCTCCGGAACCCCGAGACTCGTCGTGATCATGCATCACGTCTCAGACCCGGGAAACGCTGGCACCGTGCTGCGGGTGGCCGACGCAGTGGGCGCCGACGGAGTGGTGTTCACCGATCGCAGCGTCGACGTCTACAACCCGAAAGTGGTGCGTTCGACGACCGGGTCGCTCTTTCACCTGCCGGTGGCGGTCGGGGTCGATCTGGGCGAAGCAATGCGACTCGCACACGAGAGCGGCCTGCAGACCCTCGCGGCCGACATCAGCGGTGACGAGCTCGCATCTGATGAGGCGACGGCAGAGCTGCTGTCTCGGCCGACGGCATGGCTCTTCGGCAATGAGGCGCACGGTCTCGACGATGCCGAACTTGCCCTCGCCGACCGCGCCGTGCGACTGCCGATCTACGGTCAGGCAGAGTCGCTGAACCTGGCCATCGCCGCCAGCGTCTGCCTGTACCAGTCGGCGTTTCGCATGCACGCCTGAACGGCGCAGGAGTCGGCCCCTACGTGAGGTCGGCCGTCGGTGCAAGTCGAATAGGATTCGCCGGGTCGGTCTGCGATTGCTACTGTGTAGCCAGGTTTCACTCTTGTTACGAGAGTGTTACGCGGCAGTTCTTGCAATGAAGCGCTAACTACGATGGGGCACCATGACCACGAACGACACCGTCTCGATCCCGCAGATCCAGAGTGATGACCCCATTGTGGTCATTGACCACGTCGAAAAGCACTACGGTGAGCTGCACGTGCTGAACGATATCAACACGAACGTGGGCCGTGGCGAGGTCGTCGTCGTGATCGGCCCCTCCGGGTCAGGCAAATCGACGCTCTGTCGGGCGATCAACCGACTTGAGACGATTGACTCGGGCACAATCACCATCGACGGCAAGCCGCTGCCCTCCGAAGGAAAAGGCCTCGCACGCCTCCGTGCCGACGTCGGCATGGTCTTCCAGTCGTTCAACCTCTTCGCGCACAAGACGATCCTTGAGAACGTCACGCTCGGCCCCATCAAGGTGCGAGGTCTCAAGCGCAAAGAAGCCGAAGAACAGGCGATGGTTCTGCTCAAGCGTGTCGGTGTGGCGAACCAGGCCATGAAGTACCCCGCTCAGCTCTCAGGCGGCCAGCAGCAGCGCGTGGCCATCGCCCGCAGCTTGGCCATGAACCCCAAGCTCATTCTGCTCGACGAGCCGACCAGCGCGCTTGACCCCGAGATGATCAACGAGGTGCTCGACGTCATGGTCGAGCTGGCTCGCACCGGTATGACCATGGTGGTGGTCACACATGAGATGGGCTTCGCCCGCAAAGCGGCCAATCGCATCATCTTCATGGCCGACGGCCAGATCGTCGAAGAGGCCCGGCCAGAAGAGTTCTTCACGAATCCCAAAACCTCGAGAGCACGTGAGTTCCTCTCGAAGATCCTCACGCACTGAGTCGTGAGCTCAACCCGAAAGAATGGAGACCACCCCATGAGAATGAGGAAAGCGCTTTCAGGTGCAGCACTGCTGGCAGTCGGGGCGATCGCCCTCAGCGGATGCGCGTCAGGCGGTTCGACGACAGATTCCGCCAAGTTCCCGGTGGCAGAGAACGTCACGGTCGAGGGCAGCCCGACCTTCGACGCGATCAAGCAGCGCGGCAAAGTCGTCGTCGGTGTGAAAGACGACCAGCCTGGCTTGGGCTATCTTGACGCCGCAACAAACGAGCGCTCTGGGTTCGACATCGAAGTGGCACAGTGGATGGCCGCCTCGCTGGGCTTCGGTGCTGACAAGATCGAGTACAAGTCGATTCCGAGCGCCAACCGTGAGCAGTCGATCATTAATGGCGATATCGACTACTACGTGGGCACCTATTCGATCACTGACAAGCGCAAGCAGCAGATCGGCTTCGCCGGTCCGTACTTCGTGACCGGTCAGGGCCTGCTTGTCCGTTCGGACGACGACTCGATCAAGGGCCCCGATGATCTGGCAGGTAAGACCGTCTGCTCCGCAACCGGCTCGACGCCGATTCAGAACATTCGCGAGAACTACCCCGAGGCGAAGGTCACTGAATTCGACAAGTACTCGCAGTGCGTCGACGGGCTGAAGAACAAGCAGCTCGATGCCGTCACGACAGATGAGGCCATCCTGATCGGCTACGCCGCGCAGGATCCAGACTCGCTCAAAGTCGTTGGCGAACCCTTCACCACTGAGAAGTACGGCATCGGTCTGAGCAAGGACGACACCGCACTGCGCACGTTCTTCAACAAGACGCTCACCGACGGCGGCTCCACCTGGACAGAGATCTTCGACCGCACTCTGGGAGCGTCGGGCACGAAGGTCGAGCAGCCCAAGGTCGAAGCGTACTGATTCGCCGTCGACTCGCTCCGCTGAACGACGTGGCCGTCTGAGCCACTGGCCGGCGGGGCACGGAGTGCCGGGGAAATTCTCCCGGCACTCCGATCCTTCCCATCCGCATCGAACTGAGAGACGAACGTGAACACTCTGCTCGAAAACAGCGACCTGTTCCTCACCGGGTTTCGCAACACTCTGATTCTGTTCGCAGTGTCAGCGGTCTTCTCTCTGTTGCTCGGCGGCGTGGTCGGCGCCATGCGAGTGTCACCTGTCGGCCCGATGCGCGTGGTCGGCACGGTGTACGTGAACCTGGTGCGCAATACTCCACTCACTCTGCTCATGCTGTTCTTCGCATTGGGCTACCCGAAGCTGGGGCTGCCGACTCCTGGTTTCATGGCGTTGGCCATCATCTCCCTGAGCCTCTACACCGCAACCTACGTCGCAGAGGCCATCCGCTCCGGCATCAACACCGTTCCGGTCGGACAGGCCGAGGCCGCACGGTCGATCGGGCTGACCTTCGGGCAGACCATGTCGCAGGTCGTGCTGCCCCAGGCGATCCGAGCCGTCGTTCCTCCGCTGATCAGCGTGTTCATCGCTCTTCTGAAGAACACCACAGTGGCTGCGGGCTTCTCCGTCTTCGAGGCGGGCGCCATCCGCGCCTACGCCTCAGAGCGTGGTGAGAACGCCATGGTTGTGCTGCTCTGGGTCGCACTGATCTTCGTGGTGCTGGTAATGGGGCTTTCTCTGCTACAGCGAGTCCTCGAGAAGAAATGGAAGGTCAAGGCATGAGCACCTCCGTTCTCTATGACGCACCAGGCCCCAAGGCCCTGCGACGCAATCGCATTCTGGGCGTGGTCACGGTCATCGTCGTCATCGCCGTACTGGGCTTCGTGATCTCTCACCTGGCGACGAGTGGCCAGTTCGAGGCGAAGAAGTGGCAGCTGTTCACCTACCCCTTGGTGTGGCAGCGAGTCGGGCTCGCCCTCGTCTCCACGCTTTCTGCGTTTGCTCTCGCCGCGGTGCTCAGTCTCGTGCTCGGAGTGGTGCTCGCTGTCGGGCGACTCTCGGATCACGCCTGGGTGAGCCGTCCGGCCGCTTGGATCACCGAGCTGTTCCGGGCCGTTCCTCTGCTGATCCTGATGATGATCATCTACTACGGTCTGCCGACGATCGGTGTCACTTGGGTGAGCCCGTTCGTCGCGGTCGTCGCCGGCCTGACGATGTACAACGGCTCGGTTCTCGCCGAGGTGTTCCGCTCCGGCATCCAGGCACTGCCGAAGGGGCAGGCAGAGGCCGGCTACTCGATCGGCCTGCGCAAGGGGCAGGTCATGCGCATGATCCTGCTGCCGCAGGCGGTCAAGTCGATGATGCCAGTGATCATCTCGCAGCTGGTCGTCGTGCTCAAAGACACGGCACTTGGCTTCATCGTCACCTATGAAGAGCTGCTGTACGTCGCCAAGTTCTACGGGGCTCAGGCACAGTTCGACTATCCGATCATTCCGTCTGCCATCGTTATCGGTTCGATCTACATCGGTCTCTGCCTGCTGCTCAGCGGCTTCGCGGTTTGGCTGCAGCGCCGGCTGAGCCGAGCGCACCGCTGACCAGTACGCACCAGCTGAAGCGCGCATTCCGAGTGTGATGCGCAGACGTCGCTAGAATGGAGTGGTGCGCGCAGGCGCACCCTCCACTTCGACCGCGGCTGCACCACGTGCCGGCCGCCTCGCGAGGAACGTCACGGAACGGAATCATGTCTGATCACACTCCCATCACGGGCGAGATCGTCGACGGGCTCGTCGACGATGCTCTGCAAGCGATCGAGGCCGCGGCGACGACCGACGAACTGAAGCAGGTTCGAGCCGCACACAGCGGCGAAGGTTCGCCGCTGGCCACACTCAACCGATCGATCGGCGGCCTGCCGAAAGAGCAGAAAGCCCAGGCCGGCAAGCTCGTCGGTCAGGCACGCGGCCGAGTGAACAAGGCCTTCGCCACGCGCGAGAGCTCACTCGCCGCCGCTGAGAAAGCGGAGCGGCTCGCAGCCGACACCGTCGACATCACGGCCGCCGCCAGCATCCATCGCACCGGATCCCGCCACCCCCTCAACCTGCTCGTCGAGCAGGTCAGCGACGTCTTCGTCGGCATGGGGTGGGAGATCGCCGAAGGGCCCGAGATCGAGAACGAGTGGTTCAACTTCGACGCGCTGAACTTCGACGCCGACCACCCCGCTCGCGCAATGCAGGACACCTTCTTCGTCGAGCCGGTCGACCGGCATCTGCTGATGCGCACCCACACCTCTCCAGTGCAGGTGCGTTCGCTGCTGACACGCGACCTGCCCGTCTACGTTCTGGCTCCGGGGCAGGTGTACCGCACAGATGAGCTCGACTCGACGCATACTCCCGTGTTCCACCAGTTCGAGGGGCTCGCGGTCGACCGAGGGCTGACGATGGCCGATCTGCGCGGCACGCTCGAGCACATGGCGCGCATCATGTTCGGCGACGACGCACGCATTCGCCTGCGCCCCAGCTACTTTCCCTTCACCGAGCCCAGCGCCGAACTCGACGTCTGGTACCCGGGGGCCAAAGGCGGCCCGCAGTGGGTCGAATGGGGCGGCTGCGGCATGGTTCACCCCAACGTGCTGCGTGCGGCGGGCATCGATCCCGAGGCATACTCAGGCTTCGCGTTCGGCATGGGCGTCGAGCGCACGCTGCAGTTCCGCAACGATGTGAATGACATGCGTGACATGGTCGAAGGCGATGTGCGCTTCAGCGAGCAGTTCGGGGTGATTATCTGATGCGGGTTCCATTGAGCTGGCTCGGCGAGTTCGTCGAGCTGCAGAGTTCCGAACCGGATGCGGTGCTGGCCGCGCTGGTCAAAGTCGGGCTCGAAGAAGAAGACGTGCATGCGTTCGAAGTCAGCGGCCCGCTCGTCGTCGGCCAGGTGCTCGAGGCGACGCCCGAGCCTCAGACCAACGGCAAGACCATCAACTGGTGCAGTGTGCGTGTGGCCCCCGAAGGCCAGCAGGCTGCTGACGGCGGCGAGTCGGTGCGCGGCATCGTCTGCGGCGCGCACAACTTCGTGGTGGGTGACAAAGTCGTCGTGACGCTGCCCGGCAGCGTGCTGCCCGGTGACTTCCGCATCGCGGCGCGAAAGACGTACGGCCATGTCTCTGACGGCATGATGGCCAGCGCGCGCGAGCTCGGCCTGGGCGAAGACCACGACGGCATCATCGTGCTCGCCGATCTGGGGCTAGACCCCGAGGTCGGCACGCCGGCGATTCCGCTGCTCGGCCTGGACGACCGCGCGGTCGAGATCAATGTGACGCCTGATCGTGGCTACGCTTTCTCGATTCGCGGTGTGGCCCGCGAGTACGGTCACGCGTCCGGCGCGGCCTTCGTCGACCCGGTCGATCGGGTGGGCACACCCGTGCTCGCATCCGGCTTCTCGGCCGAGATCGACGACCGGCAGCCGATTCGGGGCGCGGCCGGCGTGCGCAGCTTTGTGACGCGCGTCGTCGACGGCGTCGACGCCAGCGCCCCGACGCCCCCGTGGATGCTGGAGAGGCTGACATTGGCCGGCATCCGGTCGATCTCGGTCATCGTCGACATCACCAACTACGTCATGCTCGAGACCGGGCAGCCGATCCACGGCTACGATCTCGACCGACTCGACGGCGGGCTGGTGGTGCGTCGCGCACAAGCCGGCGAGAAGCTGACCACGCTCGACGACAAAGAGCGCACCCTCGACCCTGAAGACCTGGTCATTGCCGATCATGCTCATGCCATCGGCCTGGCCGGCGTGATGGGTGGTGCGGCCACCGAGGTGAGCGAGACCACGAAGCGTGTGCTCGTCGAGGCTGCGGCGTTCGAGCCGGTCTCGATCGCCCGCACCGCCCGCCGACACAAACTGCCCAGTGAGGCTTCGAAGCGCTACGAGCGCGGAGTCGATCCCGCCATCGCCCCGGCGGCTGCGCAGCGCGTCGTCGACCTGCTGGTCGAACTCGCTGGCGGAACGGCCTCCGAGATCGGATCGGCCTACCTGCCCGAGCTGCCCAAGACGACGGTGCAGCTGCCGGTCGACGCTGCGGCCGCGCTGACCGGCATCGACGTCACCCGTGACGAAGTGGTGTCGATTCTGCGACAGATCGGTGCCCAGGTCGTTGACAACGGCGACGTGCTCGACGTCACGGCACCCACCTGGCGCCCTGACATCACCGAACAGGTCGACCTGATCGAAGAGGTCGCCCGCATCGCCGGCTACGAGCGCATTCCGGTGCGCCTGCCGGTGGCCCCTCCGGGGCACGGCTACACGGCTGCTCAGCAGACCCGTCGGCGGCTGGCCCGGCATCTCGCCGGTGCCGGCTACACCGAAGTCTTCAGCTATCCGTTCGTCTCTGCAGCGCAGAACGCGCTGTTCGAGTCGGCAGAGGTGGCGTCGGTCGCCCTGGCGAACCCGCTCGATGCCAAAGAGGGGCTTCTGCGTCGGCTCGTGCTGCCCGGTCTGCTCGAAGTGGCCCGGCGCAACATCAGCCGCGGGCTCACCGACCTGGCGATCGTGGAGCAGGAGCTGGTCTTCCGCCCCGAAGCAGGGCAGCAGACTGGGTCGCCGCAGCTGCCGATCGGCACGGCGCGTCCCGATGCGACCACGCTGCAGGCACTTTACGAGAGCCTGCCGCCACAGCCGCGGCACATCGCCGCAGTGCTCGCCGGCAACAGCATCGCGCATCAGCCCGGCACCAAGGCGCTGCCCGTCGACTGGCAGGAGGCCAGCGCGTTCGTGGCACAGGTGGGTCTCGCCTTCGGCGTCACGCTCAGCCTGCGTCAGGCTTCGCTCATCGGTCTGCATCCCGGGCGCGGTGGTGAGGTCGTCGCCTCGACGGCCGAGGGCGAGATCGTCGTGGGCTTCGCCGGCGAGCTGCATCCCGACCACATCGCCGCGATGAAGCTGCATGGGCGCATCGCCGTCGCCGAGATCGACATCGATGCCCTGCAGCGCATCGCCCCGACTCAGGTGCACGCCGCGCCGGTGCGTACGCAGACGGCGGCCACACAAGACCTCTCTCTGGTCGTGCCGCTCGACACTCCGGCGGCTCATGTGCGGGCTGCCGTCACCGAAGGCGCCGGCGACCTGCTCGAACACGTGCAGTTGGTCGACGACTATCGCGGAGACGGCGTCGGCGAGGGCGAGAAGTCGCTCACGTTCGCTCTGCGCTTCCGCGCGGCCGACCGCACACTGACCGCCGCAGAGGCGACCGAGGCGAAGGACGCCGCGGTCGCGCTGGCGGCCGAGCGCTTCGGTGCGCAGCTGCGGGCCTGACGTAAGGTGAATGCCATGTCGATCTCTGTAGCCGTCGCCGGAGCCAGCGGGTATGCGGGCGGAGAGCTGCTTCGGCTGCTCTCGTCGCACCCACAGCTCGAGGTGCGCACGGTCACCGCTCATTCGAACGCCGGGCAGCGCCTCGGTGACATCCACCCCCACCTGCACCGTCTCGGAGACCTCGTGCTCGCCGACACGAGTGCCGAGAACCTCGCGGGTCACGACGTGGTCTTCGTGGCCCTGCCGCACGGCAAGAGCGGCGAACTCACTGATCGGCTGCCCGACAACGTGGTCGTCGTCGACGCCGGGGCCGATCATCGGCTGATCGACGAAGACGACTGGAACCGCTTCTACGGCGGCGACTATCACGGGGCCTGGACCTATGGTCTGCCAGAGCTGCTCCGTGAAGGCGGCCGTCAGCGCGACTGGCTGCGCGGGGCGACTCGAATCGCCGCTCCGGGCTGCAACGTGAGCGCGATCAGCATCGGGCTGGCGCCCGCCGTCGCGGCAGGCCTGGTCGAGACCGACGACTTGGTCGCCGTGCTCGCGGTGGGTCCCTCCGGCGCCGGGCGTTCGCTGAAGCCGAACCTGCTCGCCAGCGAGATCCTCGGATCGGCCAGTGCGTACGCCGTCGGCGGCACCCATCGCCACATCCCCGAGATCCAGCAGGATCTGCGTTGGGCCGCCAGCGCTCCGGGCGAGATCTCGACGCAGGACATCCACATCTCATTCACCCCCGTGCTTGTGCCGATGGCCCGTGGAATCCTGGCCACCTCGACCGCACGGCTGTCTGCGGGCACCACGATCGGCGACCTGCGCGACGCCTACGAAGCCGCTTACGAAGACGAACGCTTCGTCGAACTGCTGCCCGCCGGCCGTTTTCCGGCGACCGCATCCGTGCTCGGCTCCAATGTCGCCTCGCTCGGCATCGCCGTCGACGAGGCCGCCGGGCGGCTCGTCGCCGTCTCAGCGCTCGACAACCTGGTGAAGGGCACCGCCGGTGCCGCCATTCAGTCTGCAAACATCGCCCTGGGCCTTGACGAGGCCGCCGGGCTGCCCATCGAAGGAGTCGCTCCGTGACCGTCACCACACCAGCAGGATTCGAGGCGGCCGGCGTGGCCGCCGGTATCAAAGCGAACGGACACCGCGATCTGGCGCTCGTCGTCAACCGCGGGCCGCGCTTCGATGCCGCTGCGGTGTTCACCACCAACCGATGCCAGGCGAACCCAGTGCGCTGGAGCCGTCAGGTCGCGGCCGACGGCCGCGTCGACGCGGTCGTGCTGAACTCCGGTGGTGCGAACTGCTACACCGGCGAGCAGGGCTTTCAGACGGCTCACGCGACAGCAGAGGCGGTCGCCGAACAGGTCGGCGTCTCGGCCGGCGACGTCGTCGTCTGCTCGACCGGCATCATCGGGCATCAGCTGCCGCTCGAGAAACTGGTCGGCGGCGTGAGCGCTGCCGCTGCCGAGCTCTCTGCAGACGGCGGCAGCCTGGCCGCCGAAGCCATCCTCACGACTGACACTGTGGCCAAAGAGGTCGCTGTGCGGCATCCCGACGGCTGGTCGATTGGCGGCATTGCCAAGGGGTCGGGCATGATCGCCCCGGGCATGGCCACCATGCTCGTCGTGGTCACCACCGATGCCGTGATCGAGGCCGCCGAACTGCAGCAGGCGCTCGACGAAGCCGTGCGACACACGTTCAACCGCCTCGACGTCGACGGCTGCATGTCGACCAACGACACGGTCACCCTGCTGAGCTCTGGCGCCTCGGGCGTCAGCCCTGAGCACGCGGAGTTCGTCGCCCGGCTGACCGAGGTCTGCGACGTGCTGGCCGCCAAGATCCAGGATGACGCCGAGGGCGCTTCGCACACCATCGACATCGAAGTGCAGCATGCAGCAGACGAGGATGACGCGATCGAGGTCGCCCGCGCCGTGGGACGCAGCAACCTCTTCAAGACCGCCATCGCAGGCAACGATCCGAACTGGGGACGGGTCCTCGCGGCTGTGGGCACGACTCAGGCCGCGTTCGACCCCTTCGACATCGACGTGACGATCAACGGCACCCGCATCTGCCATGCGGGCCAGCCCGATCGCGACCCCGCCACCGTCGACCTGACGTCTCGCGCCGTGCATGTGCTGATCGACCTGAAGTCAGGCGAGACGACAGGTATGGTGCGCACCAGCGATCTCACCCATGAGTACGTCGAGATCAACAGCGAATACGAGAGCTGATATGACTGAGCATCTCTCTCTGGCCGAAGACGCTGCGCTGGCCGAAGTCAAGACCGCCACGCTGATGGAGTCGCTGCCGTGGCTCCAGAAGTTTCACGGCGAGACCTTCGTGCTGAAGTTCGGCGGCAACGCGATGGCCGACCCAGCGCTGATCGACGCGTTCGCTCAGGATGTCGTCTATCTGAGCATGGTCGGCATTCGGCCCGTCGTGGTGCATGGCGGCGGCCCGCAGATCACGCAGATGCTGGAACGGCTCGGCATTCCCACCGAGTTCAGGGTCGGGTACCGCTACACCTCACCCGAAGCGATGGACGTCGTGCGCATGGTGCTCACCGGGCAGATCTCTCGCGATCTGGTCGGGCGCATCAACCATTACGGTCCGTTCGCCGTCGCCATCTCAGGCGAAGACGCCGGCCTGTTCACGGCCGAGCGCATCACGGGAAACGACCACGGCAGGTCTGTCGATCTGGGACTCGTCGGCGAGGTCGTCGGCGTGCAGCCGCAGATCGTGCGTGCACAGCTCGACGCCGGGCGTGTGCCGGTCGTCTCGTCGATCGCACCAGAGGGGGAGTGCGGCGCTCAGCCGCTGAACGTCAACGCCGATCGGGCCGCCTCGGCCCTCGCCGTGGCGCTCGGCGCAGCGAAGCTCGTGCTGCTGACGAACGTCGGGGGGCTCTACCGCGACTGGCCGGATCCCACCAGCCTGATCTCGCAGATGACGACCGATGAGCTCGAACAGATGCTGCCGAGCCTTGAGAGCGGCATGATCCCGAAGATGCGCGCCTGCCTTGACGCCGTGCGCGGCGGCGTTCCTCAGGCGCACGTGGTCGACGGGCGACGTCCGCACTCGGCGCTGCTCGAGATCTTCACCCAGTCGGGTATCGGAACGCTCGTCACCCCGGCGCCCGACGCGACAGCCCGCGCCGAGACGAACGACGCATCGGCCGAGCGACGATGATGCGGGACCGCCTCGACTGACCGGTCGTTCACGGCGGCCCCGACCATCGCATCCGCCCACCCATTGCGCAACGCACTCATTCACCGCACAGGAGCACATCACACACATGGCAGACTGGACCACTGACTATCAGGAGCATCTGCTTCCCGTCTTCGGCACCCCCGCACGCGAGCTCGACCATGGTCGAGGTGCATGGGTGTACGACGTCGACGGCAATCGGTATCTCGACTTCCTGGCCGGCATCGCCGTCTCGGCGCTCGGCCACGCCCACCCCGCACTCGTGCGCGCGATCAGCGAGCAGGCCGCTCGCATCATCCACGTCTCGAATCTGTTCACCTCACCGTCTCAGATCGGTCTCGCCGAAGACCTGCTGCGTGTCGCCGGCAACCCCGAGAACGGCCGCGTGTTCTTCGCCAACAGCGGCACCGAGGCGAACGAGGCGGCTTTCAAGATCGCTCGCGCCCATGCACGTCAGGGCGGCGGCACTCGCATTCTCGCGCTCGAGCACGCCTTTCACGGGCGCACTCTCGGTGCTCTCAGCGTGACGTGGAAGCACAAGCTGCGCGAGCGCTTCGAGCCGCTTGCGAGCGAGGTCGAGTTCATTCCGGCGACGCTCGACGCGCTCGACACCATCGACGACTCTGTGGCTGCGATCTTCGTCGAGCCAGTGCAGGGTGAGGCCGGTGTGCTGCCGCTTCCCGAAGGGTACCTGCAGAAGGCCCGGGAACTCACGACGCAGGCGAACGCACTGCTCATCGTCGACGAGGTGCAGACCGGCATGGGCCGCACCGGCAGCTGGTTCGCCTTCCAGCAGTCGGGCATCATGCCAGACGTCTTCACGCTGGCCAAGGGGCTCGGCGGCGGTGTGCCGATCGGTGCGACTGTCACCGTCGGAGCAGCCAGCGGCATCCTGCATGCCGGCGATCACGGTTCGACGTTCGGCGGCAACCCGCTGGCGACGACCGCGGGTCGCACGGTCATCAACTCGATCGAGAGCGAGGCCCTGCTCGACAACGTGCGACACCAGTCACAGCACCTGCGCGACCTGCTCCCGACGCTGCATCTCGTCACGGGTGTGCGCGGCATGGGGCTGTTGCTCGGCGTGCAGCTGGAGAAGCCGGTCGCTGCCGACCTTGTCGCGGCCGCCCTTGAAGAGGGGCTCATCATCAACGCACCCGATGCGCAGACCATCCGACTCGCACCGCCGCTGATCATCGGCGAGGCAGAGGTGCAGGAGTTCGGCGAACGGTGGACGAAAGCGACAGAGAGGCTCAGCGCATGACCAGGCATTTTCTTCGAGACGACGATCTGACTCCCGTCGAACAGGCCGAGGTGCTCGACCTCGCGGCCGCACTCAAAGCCGACCGTTTCTCTCAGCGCCCGCTTGAGGGCCCGCAGACGGTCGCCGTGTTCTTCGACAAGACGTCGACGCGCACCCGTGTGTCGTTCGCAACGGGCATCGCCGATCTCGGCGGCTCGCCGCTGATCGTCGAGTCGCAGTCGAGCCAGCTCGGCGGCAAGGAGTCGATCAGCGACACCGCACATGTGCTCGAGCGCATGGTCGCGGCGATCGTCTGGCGCACCTACGCACAGTCAGGCCTCGAAGAGATGGCCGCGAACAGCCGCGTCCCGGTCGTCAACGCTCTGTCGGACGACTTCCACCCGTGCCAGATTCTGGCCGACCTGCTCACGATTCGCGAGCACAAGGGCGCACTCAAGGGGCTGACGCTGACGTATGTCGGTGATGCGGCGAACAACATGTCGCACTCCTATCTGCTCGGCGGCGCGACCGCAGGCATGCACGTGCGCGTGGCCGGCCCGGAGGGGTATCTGCCCGACCCGCAGGTCGTGGCGGATGCCGAACGACGTGCCGCCGAGACAGGTGGGTCTGTCTGGGTCGGCACCGATCCGGCTGCTGCGGTCAAGGATTCGGACGTCGTGCTCACCGACACCTGGGTGTCGATGGGGCAGGAGTCCGAGAAGGCCGAACGCCAGCGACTGTTCACCGACTATCAAGTGAATGACGAGCTCTTTGGCCAGGCGGCTGACGACGCGATCTTCCTGCACTGCCTGCCGGCCTACCGGGGCTATGAGGTCTCGGCGTCGGTCATCGACGGCCCGCGCAGCGTGGTCTGGGACGAAGCTGAGAACCGTCTGCACGCGCAGAAGGCGCTGCTGGCCTGGCTGCTGCAGCACTGAGCAGCGCAGGCCCCGACAGCTGCACAGATCGACGAGCTCTGAACGGGCCGCGGCACATCCCCCTGCCGCGGCCCGTTCTGCGCATCCGGCGCGCGCCGCGGTGCACGGGCCCGACGAGACCTCTCACGTAGAATGAACACGGCCGCAGGCGCGGCATGAAGGAGCACAATGTCTGAACGCGCAGGAAAAGCCGGAGCACTCTGGGGAGGACGCTTCACCGACGGGCCGTCGCCGGCTCTCGCCGAGCTGAGCAGGTCGACACAGTTCGACTGGGTGCTCGCTCCCTATGACCTGGCAGGTTCGCACGCGCACGCGGCGGCCCTGCATCGGGCCGGCTATCTGACCGACGACGAGTACCGAGACATGATCGCAGCCCTCGACGAGCTCGGTCGTCGGGTGGCATCCGGCGCGTTCGCGGCCCAGCCAGAAGACGAAGACGTGCACTCCGCGCTCGAACGCGGCCTGATCGAGATCGCCGGGGGCGAGCTCGGCGGCAAGCTGCGTGCCGGTCGATCGCGCAACGATCAGATCGCGACTCTTGTGCGCATGTATGCCAAAGATCACGCCCGAACCATCGCAGGCCTGGTCGCCCACGTCGTCGACGCACTGCTCGAGCAGGCCGAGCGCCATATCGATTACCCGCTGCCCGGTCGTACGCATCTGCAGAGCGCTCAGCCCGTACTGCTCGGGCATCATCTGCTGGCGCACGTCTGGCCGCTGCTGCGCGACCTCGACCGACTTGCCGACTGGCGTGATCGTGCCGACGTGTCGCCCTACGGCTCGGGCGCGCTCGCAGGCAACACTCTGGGGCTCGATCCGCAGGCGGTTGCCGAAGACCTGGGGTTCACCTCGTCGGTGCAGAACTCGATCGACGGCACGGCCTCGCGCGACGTGGTCGCCGAGTTCTCGTTCATCCTCACGATGATCGGTATCAATCTGTCGCGCTTCGCCGAAGAGATCATCACTTGGAACACCGCTGAGTTCGACTTCGTGACTCTCGACGACGGTTACTCGACCGGCTCGTCGATCATGCCGCAGAAGAAGAACCCCGACATCGCCGAGCTCGCTCGTGGAAAGAGCGGCCGTCTCATCGGCGATCTGACCGGGCTGCTGGCGACGCTGAAAGCGCAGCCGCTGGCATACAACCGTGACCTGCAAGAAGACAAAGAGCCGATCTTCGACCAGGTGACGCAGCTCGAAGTGCTGCTGCCCGCCTACGCAGGCATGGTCGCAACGGCCCGTTTCAACACCGAGCGCATGGCCGAGGCCGCGCCCAAGGGATTCTCTCTGGCGACCGACGTCGCCGAGTGGCTCGTGAAGCGGGGTGTGCCCTTCCGCGACGCCCACGAGATCTCGGGCAAGCTGGTCGGATACTGCGAACAGCGTGGCATCGGTCTCGACGACCCCACCGACGCAGAGTACGCATCCGTGGATGCGCGGCTCACGCCCGGCGTGCGAGAGGTGCTGACCGTCGCCGGATCGGTGAACGCCCGCACCGGGCGCGGCGGCACCGCGGCGGTGAACGTGCGATCCCAGCTCGAAGAGGCACCGCGAACACTGAGTGAGACGCTGCGTCGTATCGGCGTCGCCGAGCAGCAGGCATAGACAGAAAGTGACTGAAACCGTGACGGACACCCCGACCGAACTCGCGCCGCAGCGCATCGACGAGTCATTCGACTCCATCGTCGACGAGCTCCAGTGGCGGGGGCTCATCTCAGTGAGCACCGATCTCGACGACCTGAGAGCATCTCTCGCCGCCGGCCCGATCCGCTATTACTGCGGGTTCGACCCCACTGCGGCGAGCCTGCACCTGGGCCACCTCGTGCAGCTGCTGCTGATGCGTCGCCTGCAGCTGGCCGGCAATACGCCGTATGCTCTGGTCGGCGGGGCGACGGGGCTCATAGGCGACCCGCGGCCAACCGCTGAGCGCACGCTGCATTCCCGCGAACAGGTCGGAGAGTGGGTCACACGCATCCAGCATCAGGTGTCGCGGTATCTCAGCGACGACGGTGCCAACGCGGTGCGCATCGTGAACAACCTCGACTGGACGGCTGAGCTGAGCGCGATCGACTTTCTGCGCGACATCGGCAAGAACTTCCGCGTCGGGGCAATGCTGTCGAAAGAGGCCGTCTCGAAGCGGCTCAACTCGGACGCCGGCATCAGCTACACCGAGTTCAGCTACCAGGTGCTGCAGGCCAATGACTTTCTCGAGCTGTTTCGTCGTGAGGGAGTCACCCTGCAGAGCGGCGGCCAGGATCAGTGGGGCAACCTCGTCGGCGGTGTCGATCTGATCAGGCGTGTCGAGAAGCAGTCGGTGCATGCGATGGGCACGCCGCTCATCACGAACTCCGACGGCACCAAGTTCGGCAAGAGCGAAGGCAACGCCATCTGGATCGATGCCGACCTGACCGCGCCGTACGCGTTCTACCAGTTCTGGCTGAACACCGACGACGCTGACGTGATCGCACGACTCAAGGTCTTCACGTTTCTGACTCGAGACGACATCGCGGAGTACGCACAGAAGGTCGCCGACGAGCCGTACAAGCGTGAGGCGCAGCGTCGCCTGGCGTTGGAGGTCACCGCGCTGGTGCATGGGCTGGACGCCACGCTTGCGGCGATCGACGCCTCGGCTGCGCTCTTCGGCAACGGCGACCTCACGACGCTCGACGAAGCCACGCTGATCGCCGCGCTGGCCGAGCTGCCCTCCGCGACCGTCGCACCGGACACCACGGTTGCTGCGGCACTGGTCGAGACAGAGCTGGTGAAGAGCCTGGGCGAAGCCCGACGTGCGATCTCTCAGGGAGGGGTCTCGGTCAACAACGAACGGGTCGCCGACCCAGAGGCCACCTTGGCAGACCAGTCGCTGCTGCACGGGCGCCATGCGGTGCTGCGACGCGGCAAGAAGACGCTGGCCAGCCTGACTGTGGCATAGACACGCAGCAGCACCCGGCCCGTCGCCGGTCGAAAGGGAGTCGTCACCACTGGTGGCGGCTCCCTTTTCGTCTTCAGGGCGTCTCTGGTCTGGTGAGGGGATAAGACCACCTGCTTGCAGGCGGCTGTGGCCCAAGTCGTTCCGAGAGCCCCGACTCGTGGGAGAGTGCCTGTGTGTGGGGGTTGGTGTTCGACACGCCCGGGTGGTTGGTGTGGTTTTGGGTGGTTGGTGGGGTGTGGGTATTGTTTCTTCTTGTCACCCCAAAGGTGCTGGGATCTGTAGGGTTCTGGGCCTCAAGCGGGGGCCGCTCATTGTGTTGCTGGGGCCGTTTGGT
>NZ_WBKD01000001.1:1088746-1996367 GCF_008831185.1 Pseudoclavibacter sp. CFCC 13796 | reverse complement strand
TGGTGTGGTTTTGGGTGGTTGGTGGGGTGTGGGTATTGTTTCTTCTTGTCACCCCAAAGGTGCTGGGATCTGTAGGGTTCTGGGCCTCAAGCGGGGGCCGCTCATTGTGTTGCTGGGGCCGTTTGGTTTTGGTGTATGGTGGGTGTCTGTGTTGTTGGTTGTTTGCGTGTTGGTCTGGTTTTCCGGGTTGACGTTGTGTGAATTTCTGGTAACATGGTGAAGCGCCTTGGCCGTTCTGGTCTTCTGGTTCTCCTGGTTTTGTCTGGGTGTTCTGGTTTGACTTGGTGGATGGTTGTGGTAAGCTGGAAAAGTTGCGCCGGCAGGTAGTCGCCCAGGTTTGGGTGGTGATGGTTGGTTGCGTCCGATCCTTGAGAACTCAACAGTGTGCACATGTCGATGCCAATTGATTTGGATTGCTGGAGCCGTTTGGTTTTGGTGGTTCATGTTTTCTTTTGGTTTTATGCCATCACTTTTGTGGTGGTTTTTAGAGCCATGTCAGATTTTCTTCGGAGAGTTTGATCCTGGCTCAGGACGAACGCTGGCGGCGTGCTTAACACATGCAAGTCGAACGATGAAGCTGGAGCTTGCTTCGGTGGATTAGTGGCGAACGGGTGAGTAACACGTGAGTAACCTGCCCCTGACTCTGGGATAACTGCTGGAAACGGTAGCTAATACTGGATATGAACCGTACAGGCATCTGTAGCGGTTGGAAAGATTTTTTGGTTGGGGATGGACTCGCGGCCTATCAGCTTGTTGGTGAGGTAATGGCTCACCAAGGCGACGACGGGTAGCCGGCCTGAGAGGGTGACCGGCCACATTGGGACTGAGACACGGCCCAGACTCCTACGGGAGGCAGCAGTGGGGAATATTGCACAATGGGCGAAAGCCTGATGCAGCAACGCCGCGTGAGGGATGACGGCCTTCGGGTTGTAAACCTCTTTTAGCAGGGAAGAAGCGAGAGTGACGGTACCTGCAGAAAAAGCGCCGGCTAACTACGTGCCAGCAGCCGCGGTAATACGTAGGGCGCGAGCGTTGTCCGGAATTATTGGGCGTAAAGAGCTCGTAGGCGGTTTGTCGCGTCTGCTGTGAAATCCCGAGGCTCAACCTCGGGCTTGCAGTGGGTACGGGCAGACTAGAGTGCGGTAGGGGAGACTGGAACTCCTGGTGTAGCGGTGGAATGCGCAGATATCAGGAAGAACACCGATGGCGAAGGCAGGTCTCTGGGCCGTTACTGACGCTGAGGAGCGAAAGCATGGGGAGCGAACAGGATTAGATACCCTGGTAGTCCATGCCGTAAACGTTGGGTGCTAGACGTGGGGGCCTTTCCACGGTTTCCGTGTCGTAGCTAACGCATTAAGCACCCCGCCTGGGGAGTACGGCCGCAAGGCTAAAACTCAAAGGAATTGACGGGGGCCCGCACAAGCGGCGGAGCATGCGGATTAATTCGATGCAACGCGAAGAACCTTACCAAGGCTTGACATATAGAGGAAACGGCCAGAGATGGTCGCCCCGCAAGGTCTCTATACAGGTGGTGCATGGTTGTCGTCAGCTCGTGTCGTGAGATGTTGGGTTAAGTCCCGCAACGAGCGCAACCCTTGTCCTATGTTGCCAGCACGTTATGGTGGGAACTCATGGGAGACTGCCGTGGTCAACACGGAGGAAGGTGGGGATGACGTCAAATCATCATGCCCCTTATGTCTTGGGCTTCACGCATGCTACAATGGCCGGTACAAAGGGCTGCGATACCGCGAGGTGGAGCGAATCCCAGAAAGCCGGTCTCAGTTCGGATTGGGGTCTGCAACTCGACCCCATGAAGTCGGAGTCGCTAGTAATCGCAGATCAGCAACGCTGCGGTGAATACGTTCCCGGGCCTTGTACACACCGCCCGTCAAGTCACGAAAGTCGGTAACACCCGAAGCCGGTGGCCTAACCTTTTGGGAGGAGCCGTCGAAGGTGGGACTGGTGATTGGGACTAAGTCGTAACAAGGTAGCCGTACCGGAAGGTGCGGCTGGATCACCTCCTTTCTAAGGAGCTTTCGGAACCGTTTGGTTTCGTTGATAGTGCCTGCCAGTGTTTCCAAGAGAGCTGGTGGGTTGCTCATGGGTGGAATCATCGACATGCCTGCGTCTGGTGCATTTGAGTGTGAGTACGGTCTTCTTCGGAGGGTTTGGAAAGTGTTTGGGTGTGTTGGGCGTGGGGTGCATACTGTTGGGTCCTGGGGGATCGGGTCGGCCGCTTTTGGTGGTTGGACGGTTTTCCTTGGGCTTTGGCCCTTCTGGGCCGTGGTCTGGCTGGTCTTTGTGGCTGGTTGGGGTGCGGTGCTGGTCGTTGGTTGAGAACTGCATAGTGGACGCGAGCATCGGACACGCTCGCCTTTTGGTGGGTGTGTCGGATAGATATTTGTAGTCAATTTTGTTTGCACCATTGCGGCTGTTGTCGTGGTGGTTCGGACTGATGACACTGGTGAACATGATGAATTGATTTTGTTGTGTTCGTTACTTATGTGGTCAAGTTTCGAAGGGCAAACGGTGGATGCCTTGGCATCTGGAGCCGAAGAAGGACGTGGTAATCTGCGATATGCCTCGGGGAGCTGATAAACGAGCTTTGAGCCGAGGATTTCCGAATGGGGGAACCCAGCCGGGCTGTGACCTGGTTACTCCAGTCTGAATGTATAGGGCTGTGAGAGGGAACGTGGGGAAGTGAAACATCTCAGTACCCACAGGAAGAGAAAACAAATTTAGTGATTCCGTGAGTAGTGGCGAGCGAAAGCGGATGAGGCCAAACCGATCATGTGTGATAGCCGGCAGGTGTTGCATGGTCGGGGTTGTGGGAGTCTCCTGTCGCGCTGCTGAGCGGCGAGGGTAGTTGAATAGCATAGTTGAATGGTCTTGAATGGCCGACCGTAGTGGGTGCGAGTCCCGTAGACGAAATGCTGTGATCGCCCGGAGGATTTCCCAAGTAGCACGGGGCCCGTGAAATCCCGTGTGAATCTGCCAGGACCACCTGGTAAGCCTAAATACTTCCAGATGACCGATAGCGGACGAGTACCGTGAGGGAAAGGTGAAAAGTACCCCGGGAGGGGAGTGAAATAGTACCTGAAACCGTTTGCCTACAATCCGTCGGAGCGCCCTTGTTGGTGTGACGGCGTGCCTTTTGAAGAATGAGCCTGCGAGTTAGTGATATGTGGCGAGGTTAACCCGTGTGGGGGATCCGTAGCGAAAGCGAGTCTGAATAGGGCGTTTGAGTCGCATGTTCTAAACCCGAAGCGAAGTGATCTATCCATGGCCAGGTTGAAGCGCGGGTAAGACCGCGTGGAGGACCGAACCCACTTAGGTTGAAAACTGAGGGGATGAGCTGTGGATAGGGGTGAAAGGCCAATCAAACTTCGTGATAGCTGGTTCTCTCCGAAATGCATTTAGGTGCAGCGTCATGTGTTTCTTACCGGAGGTAGAGCTACTGGATGGCTAATGGGCCCCACAGGGTTACTGACGTCAGCCAAACTCCGAATGCCGGTAAGTGAGAGCATGGCAGTGAGACAGTGGGGGATAAGCTTCATTGTCGAGAGGGAAACAACCCAGACTACCGACTAAGGCCCCTAAGCGTGTGCTAAGTGGGAAACGATGTGGAGTTGCATAGACAACCAGGAGGTTGGCTTAGAAGCAGCCACCCTTGAAAGAGTGCGTAATAGCTCACTGGTCAAGTGATTCTGCGCGGACAATGTAACGGGGCTCAAGCACACCGCCGAAGTCGTAGCATTCGCATTTGTGACAGGCCTTCGTGGTCCAGTCGTGCGGATGGGTAGGAGAGCGTCGTGTGGGCGTTGAAGCCGCGGGGTGACCCAGCGGTGGAGGCCACACGAGTGAGAATGCAGGCATGAGTAGCGAATGACGGGTGAGAAACCCGTCCTCCGGAAGACCAAGGGTTCCAGGGCCAGGCTAATCCGCCCTGGGTAAGTCGGGACCTAAGACGAGGCCGACAGGCGTAGTCGATGGACAACGGGTTGATATTCCCGTACCGGCGAAGAACCGTCAGAGCCAACCCAGTGATGCTAAGAGCCCGAATCCTCTGGCTTGCCCTTCGGGGTGGGAAAGAGGCCTAGCGCTCGACCCTGTCTGGTGCGGCTAGCGTATCTCTGGTGTGACGCAGGAAGGTAGCCTCCGCGGGGCGATGGTAGTCCCCGTCTAAGGGTGTAGGCCGAGGAGTTGGCAAATCCGCTCCTCATGCGGCTGAGACCTGATGGTGAGACCGTATGGTCGAAGTGGGTGATCCTATGCTGCCGAGAAAAGCATCGACGCGAGGTTCTAGCTGCCCGTACCCCAAACCGACTCAGGTGGTCAGGTAGAGAATACTAAGGAGATCGAGAGAATCATGGTTAAGGAACTCGGCAAAATGCCCCCGTAACTTCGGGAGAAGGGGGGCCCGGTGATGTGATCGGATTTACTTCGTGAGCGTTGTCGGGCCGCAGAGACCAGTGGGAAGCGACTGTTTATCAAAAACACAGGTCCGTGCGAAGTCGCAAGACGATGTATACGGACTGACGCCTGCCCGGTGCTGGAAGGTTAAGAGGAAGGGTTAGCTTCGGCGAAGCCTAGAATTTAAGCCCCAGTAAACGGCGGTGGTAACTATAACCATCCTAAGGTAGCGAAATTCCTTGTCGGGTAAGTTCCGACCTGCACGAATGGCGTAACGACTTCCCAGCTGTCTCAACCATGAACTCGGCGAAATTGCACTACGAGTAAAGATGCTCGTTACGCGCAGCAGGACGGAAAGACCCCGTGACCTTTACTATAGTTTGGTATTGGTATTCGGTGCAGTCTGTGTAGGATAGGTGGGAGACGTTGAAGCGGTCACGCTAGTGGTCGTGGAGTCATTGGTGAAATACCACTCTGACTGTTTTGGATATCTAACCTCGGCCCGTGATCCGGGTCAGGGACAGTGCCTGATGGGTAGTTTAACTGGGGCGGTTGCCTCCCAAAGAGTAACGGAGGCGCCCAAAGGTTCCCTCAACCTGGTTGGCAATCAGGTGGCGAGTGTAAGTGCACAAGGGAGCTTGACTGTGAGAGAGACATCTCAAGCAGGGACGAAAGTCGGGACTAGTGATCCGGCAGTGGCTTGTGGAAGCGCTGTCGCTCAACGGATAAAAGGTACCTCGGGGATAACAGGCTGATCTTGCCCAAGAGTCCATATCGACGGCATGGTTTGGCACCTCGATGTCGGCTCGTCGCATCCTGGGGCTGGAGTTGGTCCCAAGGGTTGGGCTGTTCGCCCATTAAAGCGGTACGCGAGCTGGGTTCAGAACGTCGTGAGACAGTTCGGTCCCTATCCGCTGCGTGCGTCGGAAATTTGAGAGGATCTGTCTCTAGTACGAGAGGACCGAGATGGACCAACCTCTGGTGTGCCAGTTGTTCCGCCAGGAGCATGGCTGGTTGGCTACGTTGGGAATGGATAACCGCTGAAAGCATCTAAGCGGGAAGCCGGCCTCAAGATGAGATTTCCATACCATTTATGGTGAGAGGACCCCAGCAGAACACTGGGTTGATAGGCCGGATGTGGAAGCACCGTAAGGTGTGGAGCTGACCGGTACTAATAGTCCGAGAACTTGACAACACACATAAATTCTTTCTGTAACGATGAACGCGTCCACTCTGCGGTTCCCGATCCATGACCGGGAACCACCACAACACACCTTCTTGGGGTGTGGGTGTGGGTTGAACTGAATAGTGATCGAAGCCGTTACGGCGGCCATAGCGTGAGGGAAACGCCCGGACACATCCCGAACCCGGAAGCTAAGCCTCACAGCGCCGATGGTACTGCACGGGGGACCGTGTGGGAGAGTAGGACACCGCCGGAACATTATTCACGGAAGGCCACCCCGCTAGCGGGGTGGCCTTCCGTCGTTAACCACACACACGAACGCCAATCACACACGCAACACGCCCAGTAGACTGCTCGACATGAGCTCTCTGCACGAAATGAGCGCGGTCGCTCTTCGAGCTCTGCTGCTTCGCGGCGAAGTGAGCCCGCTGGACGTCGTGCAGGCGTTCCTCGATCGTGTGCGACTCCTGGATCTGACCGAGAGACCGATCGGAACTCCGCGCCCGATCGGCGCGTTCACCGAACTCAGCGCGGTATCCGCCCTGGAACGGGCACGCTCACTGACTCAGACGGGCATGCGTCTGCCGCACTCGGCGGCACAGCATCCGCTTTGGGGGCTCGCACTGGCAGACAAGGATCTCTACGACCGCTCGGGCAGCGTGACCCGCTACGGCTCACGAGTGCACGCAACCACACCGGCGACCGAGACGCACCCAATGCTGGTGGCGACCGACACTGCTGGAGCGGTGAGCATCGGGCGCACCAGCACTCCGGAGTTCGGTCTTTCTGGGTATACCGAACCTGATGCGGGGCGTCCTGCGCTGAACCCCTGGAAGCTGTCGCGCAACGCCGGCGGATCGAGCGGCGGTGCCGCCGCAGCCGTGGCCTCAGGAATGCTGCCCTTCGCGGTGGGCACCGACGGCGGCGGATCGGTTCGTATCCCGGCTGCCAGCTGCGGGCTGGTGGGGATGAAGCTGAGCCGCGACCTCTTCTGCCTGAAGAGCTTCGATGCACGACGTGCAACGGCGGCCGACGATCTTGAGCGAGGCGCACCCGAGCTCGATCTGGTGGTGCCCGGGCCGATCGCACACAGCGTCGCCGATGCGGCTCTGCTCGTCGACGGTCTGCTCGGCGGCCTCGCTAGGCTTCGTGGTGCCCGTCACCCGTACGCGAGCGGCCCCGGACGAAACGGGACTTCTGCGACCCCGCTCGCAGATTCGGTGGCTCCTGCCAAGGTGCGCTCTGGCGCAGCGTCACCGGGCCGTCTTCGCGTCGGCGTGCTGCAGGGGAGCCCCTGGGACGCGTTCGTCCAGGTGCAGGTGTCGGTCGAGGCCGCGGCACAGGTGAGCAGAATCGCCGACCTGCTCGACGAAGGAGGCCATGACGTGCGCTCTCTGCGGCTGCCCGACTCAGTGGAGTACGGCCAGTCGTTCAGCGCTGTGTGGCAGATGGGCGCGGCCGGTCTGCCGATTCCCTCGAACCGCATCGACGAAGTCGAGCCGCTGACCCAGTGGCTGATTCGCAGCGGTCGCGCCCTTCCCAGGGCGACGAAGACGCGAGCACTGCGATACCTGCACGACTATGGAGAACGCGTGACTGCGGCGTTCGCTCCGTGGGATGTCGTGCTCACGCCCGCCTTGGCGCTGACAGCCCGCCCGAACGGCTGGTTCGACACGGCGGATGCCCGTCGCAACTTCGCGGAGCAGGGAGCGTTCACGCCGTTCACCTCGTTCGTGAACGTGTCGGGCGCGCCGGCGATTGTGATTCCCACCGGGCTGGCACGAGACGGGCTGCCGCTCGGCGTGCAGCTGATCGGACGTCTCGGCCATGACGACCACCTGCTGCGCATCGCCGCCGAGATCGAACGTCTGGCAGCGTGGTCTGGGCACCCATGGCTCTACCCGTAGGATGGACGTCATGTCTGGATTCCTGCAGCGTCTCACACAGCGGCATCGCGACGAAGCCACAACCGGCGAACGTCCGGGGGAGCAGGAGAGCTCCGGCACTCCTGGAAGCCGCAGCAGCCTACCGACGACTCTGCAGAATGATGCCGGCGCGGAACCAGCCGTCAAAGTGGTGCCGCATTCGCCGCTTGACGGGGCCGACGCGATCTTCGCCGACCTCGACGGCGTCGTCTACCGCGGCCCCGAGCCCGTGTCCGATGCCGTCGAGTCGCTGAACCTCGCGCAACGCACCGGGCTGCAGGTCAGCTATCTGACGAACAACGCCTCACGCACGCCGAAGATGGTCGCCGACCAGCTCAACGCAATGGGTCTGCACGTTGCGGAGAATGACATTGTGACGAGCCCTCAGGCCGCCGTGCCGCTGCTCGCTGACCACATTGCCCCCGGCTCGGAGGTGCTCGTCGTCGGTGGTGTCGGGCTGCTCGAAGCCGTGCAGCAGGCCGGCTATCATGTGACCCGCACACAGAGCGAGCAGACCGCCGCCGTCGTGCAGGGCTTCGCCAAGGACGTCAGCTGGGCGGACCTGGCCGAGGCCGCCTACGCCGTCGCCGCAGGTGCGGTGTGGATCGGTACGAACCAGGACTGGACGCTGCCGAACGAACGCGGCCTGGCGCCTGGCAATGGAACGCTGCTCTCCGCTGTGCACACGGCGACGGGCACCTTCCCGACGATCGCAGGCAAGCCGGAGCGGCCGATCTTCGACGTTGCAGTCACCCGCTTTCGAGCGGCTCAGCCTCTGTTCATCGGAGATCGCCTCGACACCGACATCGAGGGAGCACGTCGTGTCGGCATCACCTCGGCCCACGTGCTGACCGGTGTGGACCAGGCGCGTGAGATCATCGAGGCAGCGCCAGAGCGACGGCCGGATTTTCTGCTGCAGACGCTGGCTGACCTGCACCGACCGTATCCAGTGCTCGAGATTGCGCCCAACGGGGCCGTCAGCGGACACTCTGTGGTGCGCATCGACGGAGCCGATGTCATCATCGAGCGCGGCGACCCGAGCGACATCGACACGCTGCGGGCCGCAGCCGCCGCTGTCTGGGAATGCAGCATCCCCGTCTCTGCGCTGCGCCTGCCCGAAGACCTCGTCGGCCCGCCGCGGTAGGATGCCGCACATGACGATGCCCGATCAGCAGATGCCCGAACGGCCGCAGCCGGCGAGCGACGAGAACGGAGCGATCGATCGTGCGCTGATCACATCGACGCTGCAGCGCATCGACGAGCTGCCGATCGATCAGCGTGCGGTCGAATACGAACATCTCTACGCCGATCTGAGCCGGCGGCTCGAGCAGGCGGTCGGTCAGACCCAGCTGGGCGGGCGATGAAACCCACCGGCATCCGGCTTGATCAGGCGCTCGTCGAGCGATCGCTCGCACGATCTCGCACGCAGGCGCAGAAGCTCGTTCGCACGGGTCAGGTGACCCTCGACGGGCGCATCGTCGACAAGGCGTCGTATCCGGTTCACGCCGGACAGACGCTCGCCGTCAGCGGCGACCATCACTACGTGGGGCGTGCCGCGGGCAAGCTCATCGATGCGCTCGACGCGTTCCACATCGATGTCTCGGGCCGTGTCGCGCTCGACGCAGGCGCCTCCACGGGCGGATTCACCCAAGTGCTTCGCGAACGCGGCGCCGCACACGTCTTCGCCGTCGACGTCGGGCACGATCAGCTCGCTCCGGCGATCGCCGCAGACTCCGGGGTGAGCTCGATCGAAGGGGTCAACCTGCGCTGGTTCACGCGTGCCGAACTGGCCGCGGCCGCGTCGTGCGCACCGTCGCCCGATCAGATCGACCTGGTCGTCGGCGACCTGTCGTTCATCTCGCTCACCCAGGTGCTGCCTCGACTGCACGAGCAGCTCGATGCGCACGACTTCGTGCTGCTGGTGAAGCCGCAGTTCGAAGTCGGTCGCGGTAACCTTGACCGTGGTGGTCTCGTGCACGATCCGGCCGGGCATCGGGCCGCCATCGAGCGTGTGGCCGCCTGCGCCGAGCAGATCGGCCTCGTCGTCGCCGGCATCACACGAACGAGCGTGGTGGGCGGCACCGGCAACCAGGAGTTTCCCATCTGGCTCGCCCCGAACGGGGACAGAGCCGTCGACTGGCATGAGCGAGTCGACGAACTGATCGGCAGGAGGTGACGCATGGCCGTCAGCGCGCATTCGGCTCAGCCGACGCCCCGCGCCCGACAGCGACGGGCCGATCAGCCTCGGCGAGTGCTGCTCGTCGTACATCCCAAGCGCGAGGTGGCGCTGAAGTCGACTCAGACGACTCTGCGTCTGCTGCGCGAGTCGCATTTGGTGCCGGTGTTCCCGCCGGATGCGATCGCACCGCTGCGCGAGTGGGGCATCGACATCGACGACGCCGAGGTGCTGGGCGAGGACTGCACCGGCCCGGATCTCGAGATCGTCATGGTGCTCGGCGGAGACGGCACGATTCTGCGCGCAGCAGAGCTGGTGCGGTTCGACGCCACACCGATCATCGGCGTGAACCTCGGACACGTGGGGTTTCTGGCCGAGAGCGAGCGTGGCGATCTCGTCGACGCAGTGCGGCACGTGGTCTCTCGCACATATGAGGTCGAAGAGCGTCTCGCGCTGAACGTGCGGGTGTTCTCAGCAGGCCGTCTGCTCTTTCAAGACTGGGCGCTCAACGAAGTGACCATCGAGAAGCCACGCAGCAACAAGATGATCACCGTCGACGTCAGCATCAACGATCGGCCGTTCACCGCGTTCGGATGTGACGGCGTGATGGTGAGTACGCCGACCGGCTCGACCGCCTACGCATTCTCTGCGGGCGGCCCGATCGTCTGGCCCAATCTCGAAGCGCTGCTCTTCGTTCCGCTGAACGCACACGCCCTGTTCGCGCGCCCGCTGGTGATCTCGCCATATAGCTCGGTCAACGTACAGCTGGGCGACGACGCCGATGGCGCGATCAGCTGGTGTGACGGTCGCCGCAGTCAGACGCTGCCTCCAGGGTCGCTCATCCAGGTCGGTCGCTCGACCATTCCGGTTCGGCTCGCCCGCCTGCGACGTGGATCGTTCGTCGATCGTCTGGTGAACAAGTTCTCGCTGCCCTCGCTGAGCTGGCAGCAGCATGCCGTTCGCACGCGCGAGACGCAGGAGGCGCTGCAGGAGGCCGAGCGAATGCTCGACCTGGCCGAACCAGCGGCAGCCGAACAGGGGCGGGCCCGCCCGGAGGCCGACGAGAGCCCCGAGCGCACGAGCGGAGACCGCACGTGATCGACGAAGTTCGCATCGACGACCTCGGCGTCGTCGAGTCGGCGACCCTGGCGCTCGGTGCCGGTCTCACCGTCATCACCGGTGAGACCGGCGCGGGCAAGACCATGGTCGTCACCGCGCTGCAGCTGCTGCAGGGTGCGCGAGCAGACGCCTCACGCGTGCGGGCCGGCGCCGATCGCGCAGAGGTCTCGGGTCTGCTGCAGGTGTCTTCCGAGAGCGACGTCGCCCAGGCCGTTGAAGACGCCGGCGGGGAGATCGACGACGGCGATCTGATCGTGACTCGCCGACTGGCCGCCACCGGTCGCACTCGAGCCTGGCTCGGTGGCCATGCGGTGCCGAACGGCGTGCTCGCCGACACCATCGGTCAGCTGGTCTCGATTCACGGCCAGAGCGACCAGCTGCGGCTGCGCACCGCCGCTCAGCAGCGTGACGTGCTCGACGCGTTCGGCGGGCGAGAGCTGCGCGCCGTGGCAGAGGCCTTTCACGACGCCTATCGACGCTGGCGTGATCTCGACCGTCGGGCACGGGCGCTCGCCGACGACGCCGAGGCCCGTCGAGCCGAGGCAGACCGGCTGCGCGAAGAGATCGAGGCAGTCGAAGCCGTCTCACCCCAGCCCGGGGAGCTCGACCAGATCGAGGCCCGTGTCGCACGGCTCGACGCCAGACAAGATCTGCTGCGTCGAGCCGGCGAAGCCCGGCAGCGGCTCTCGGCCGACATCGACGCGGTGGCCGGCCCGCAGGACGTACTCGGTCTGCTCAGCGGTGCGCGCGCCGATCTTGAGAGCGCAGGCGATCCCGACCTGAGCGATCTTGCGACCCGGCTGCACGAGGTCGAGGCCATGACCCAGGATCTCTCTGGCGACCTCAGCTCCTACATCGCCGCGCTCGACGACGTGGGCGACGGCGAGCTGGCCGCGGCGCACGAGCGTCTCGACACGCTGCGAGACCTCGAACGTCGGTTCGGCGGCCTCGACGAGGCGATCGCCCTGCTGAACGACGGCAGCGCCAGACTGGCCGAACTCGACGCCGACGGCGACACCCGGGAGCAGCTCGCCGTCGCGCTCGCCGAGGCTCTCGACCAGCGCGACCTCACCGCGCGTCGCCTGAGTGACATCCGCCGCAGTGCTGCGCAGCGACTCAGCGAAGAGGTCACCGGCGAACTCGGCAGCCTCGCGATGCGCGACGCAGCGTTCGCCGTGCAGGTCACGCCGTGTGCGGTGGATGCGACCGGGGCAGACGAGGTGGCGTTCCTGCTGGCAGCGCACGCCGGTGCCGACCCGCTGCCGTTGGCCCGATCAGCGAGCGGCGGCGAGCTGTCACGCGTCATGCTCGCTCTGGAGCTGCGACTGGCGGCGAGCGGCGACCTGGCGGATCGCACCTTCGTGTTCGACGAGGTCGACTCGGGGGTCGGCGGCGCGGCTGCCGTGCAGATCGGGCAGCGGCTGGCCAGACTCGCACGGCATGCGCAGGTGCTCGTCGTGACGCATCTGCCGCAGGTCGCGGCCTACGCCGATACGCATCTCGTCGTCACCAAGGTCGGAGACGAACGCGTCACGACCAGCGATGTGGTTCGCCTGGACGCCGAGCAGCGCGTGCACGAGCTCGCCCGCATGCTGGCCGGCCGCGTCAGCGACACCGCGCTGGCACATGCACACGAGCTGCTGGAGCAGTCACGCCTTGAGGCCGAAAGAGAGAGCCGTGCATGAGCACCGCAGTCAGAGACATGATCAGAGCAACGACGACATCGCAGTGTTCGAAGACCGCTGCGAATGAGATAGGATGAAGACCCGTGGATAACGCGCAGAGCACTCGGACGGTAAAGCAGATCTTCGTGACCGGGGGCGTGGTCTCCTCGCTCGGAAAGGGCCTCACGGCGGCCAGCCTCGGCCATATTCTTCGAGCCAGCGGTGTGAGAGTCGTCATGCAGAAGCTCGACCCCTATCTCAACGTCGATCCCGGCACCATGAACCCGTTTCAGCATGGCGAGGTGTTCGTCACCGAAGACGGCGCCGAGACCGACCTGGACATCGGTCACTACGAGCGCTTTCTCGACATCAACCTGAACCAGGCGGCGAACGTCACCACCGGTCAGGTGTACAGCGAGGTCATCGCCAAAGAACGTCGTGGCGAATACCTCGGCGACACCGTGCAGGTGATCCCGCACATCACCAACGAGATCAAGCGTCGTATGCGTGCACAGGCCCACGGCGAGCACACGCCCGACGTGATCATCACCGAGATCGGCGGCACCGTCGGCGACATCGAGTCACAGCCCTTCCTCGAAGCCGCCCGTCAGGTTCGTCAGGAGCTCGGCCGCGACAACGTGTTCTTCGTGCACGTCTCGCTGGTGCCCTACATCGGCCCCAGCGGCGAGCTCAAGACCAAGCCCACTCAGCACTCGGTTGCCGCACTGCGATCGATCGGCGTGCAGCCCGACGCCATCGTGCTGCGCTCGGATCGCCCCGTCGGCGACAGCATCAAGTCGAAGATCGCCCTGATGTGCAGCCTTGAGACCGGTGCGGTCGTGAACTGCCCGGATGCGTCGAGCATCTACGACATTCCGACCATCATCCACAGCGAGGGACTCGACAAAGTCATCGCCGAGCAGCTGGGCCTGCAGACGCACGACGTCGACTGGTCCCGCTGGCAGCCGGTGCTCGACGCGGTGCACAACCCCAAGCACGAGGTCACCGTGGGGCTGGTCGGCAAGTACATCGATCTTCCCGACGCCTACCTGTCGGTCACCGAGGCGCTTCGAGCCGGCGGCTTCGCCCACACCACCAAGGTGAACGTGCGCTGGATCCCCTCAGACAGTCTGCTCGACGAACAAGTGCGCGAGCGCGAGCTCGGCGCCGTCGACGCGATCTGCGTGCCCGGCGGCTTCGGCATCCGCGGCATCGAGGGCAAGCTCGCCGCGCTCACCTTCGCCCGAGAGCAGGGCATCCCCACACTCGGGCTCTGCCTCGGACTGCAGTGCATGGTCATCGAATACGCACGTTCCGAGGCCGGCCTGGCCGAGGCATCCTCAAGCGAGTTCGACCCGCAGACGCACGAACCGGTCATCGCGACCATGGCCGAGCAGGTCGACATCCTCGCCGAGGGCGACCTTGGCGGCACCATGCGACTCGGCTCGTACCCGGCTGCCTTGGCCGACGATTCGATCGTGGCCCAGGCCTATGGGAGCACCGACGTCACCGAACGTCACCGCCACCGCTACGAGGTGAACAACGTGTACCGCGATCGCATCGCCGCCGCCGGCCTGCGCTTCAGCGGCACGTCGCCCGACGGGCACCTCGTCGAGTTCGTCGAGCTGCCGGCCGATGTGCATCCCTACTACGTGGGCACGCAGGCGCACCCCGAGTTCAAATCACGCCCGACGGCTCCTCACCCGCTGTTCGCCGGGCTGATCGCAGCGGCGCTGGAGCGTCAGCAGGCCTCTCGTCTCTTCGACGTCGAGAACTCCACGACCGAGAGCTGAACCGACATGGCCGACGAATCGGAGCTGTGCGACAGCGCAGAGCAGCATGAGATCCGCGAACGGCATCTCGATCTGCAGGGTCATGTCATCGATGTGACGAGCGAACGCTTCGACTACGACGGCGGGCAGCTCACCCGACAGTTCGTGGAGCATCCCGGTGCCGTCGGCGTGCTCGCGATCGACGACCTCGACCGTGTCGCGCTCGTTCACCAGTATCGCCATCCGGTTCGTGAGCGCCTCTGGGAAGTGCCCGCAGGTCTGCTCGATGTGCCTGGTGAGCTGCCGCTGGACGCGGCGAAGCGGGAGCTCGCCGAAGAAGCCGAGCTCGTCGCCGAACACTGGCTGCACCTCATCGACATGTACACCACGCCGGGCGGCAGCAACGAACGGCTGCGCATGTATCGCGCCACCGGTCTCTCACCGGCCGCGCACTTCGAGCGCACCGCCGAAGAGCAGGACATGGGCCTCACCTGGCGTGCCTTCGACGAAGTGCTCGACGCCGTGCTCTCCGGCCGTCTGCACAACCCGACGCTTGTGGTGTCCATCCTCGCTGAGGCCGCCAACCGCAGTCGTCGGGGCTGACCGAGGCCGCCATGCCTGCGGTCGACCGCGAGATTGACGCGTTCCTGCGCCACCTGCGCATCGAACGCGGCCTGTCTGAGAACACCGTGCGCAGCTATCGCTCCGACCTGCGCAGCTATACCGACTGGCTGGCCGAGCGAGGCGTCGTCGACCTGACCACCCTGACCGAACGCGATCTCAGCGAGTATCCGCAGTGGCTGGCCGACCATCGAGCCGAGGCCGGTCTGCCGACGGCAGCCACCACCACGGGCCGTATGCTCAGCGCGGTGCGCAGCCTGCACCGCCATCTCTTTCTCGACGGCCGCACCCCACACGACCCGGCCACTGTGCTCCATGCGCCCAAGAAGCCCAGCCGACTGCCCAAGGCGCTGTCGATCGACGAGGTGTCGCGGCTGCTCGGCGGGGTCGACGGCAGCGACCCGGAGTCGGTGCGCGACAGAGCCATCCTCGAATTCCTCTATGCCACCGGTGCCCGAGTGAGCGAACTCTGCGACGCACTGGTCGACGACGTTCAGCACGTCGAACGAGCCGATGCCGACACGATCGACGTGGTCCGGCTGCGCGGCAAGGGCGGCAAGCAGCGCGTCGTGCCGTTCGGCTCCTATGCACGAGCCGCGCTGGACGCCTACCTGGTCAGGGTGCGTCCAGCCCTCGCAGCGAAGGGGAGGGGCGGAGCGCATCTGTTTCTCGGCGTGCGCGGCGGGCGCCTCTCGCGACAGGCCGTGTGGACGATCATCAAACGCGCAGCGGCTCGCGTCGACCTCGAGCATCGAGTGTCACCGCACGTGCTGCGACACTCCTTCGCCACGCATCTGCTCGCCGGCGGGGCTGACATCCGCATCGTTCAAGAGATGCTCGGGCACGCGTCGGTGACGACCACGCAGGTCTACACTCGCGTCACGCAGGAGCACCTGCGACAGGTCTACGCGACCAGCCACCCGCGGGCGCATCGCTGACGGTGCCGGGCCGCACACACGTCAGCCGAGGGCGTTGGCGTCGAGCCGCTCGTGATGCATGAGTCAGGCGACGGGTAGACTATGCGGTGTGAATGATTTTCCCGTGCCCCAGCCGTTGACCAGCCACGGCCCTGCACGCGTGATCGCGATGTGCAATCAGAAGGGCGGCGTCGGCAAGACCACCACGACGGTGAGTCTGGGTGCGGCGCTCGTCGAGTACGGGCGGCGCGTGCTGCTTGTCGACTTCGACCCGCAGGGTGCACTCTCGGCGTCGCTCGGCGTTCAGACGATGGACGACCCCACGATCTACGACCTGTTGATGGGCACGGTCAAAGACACTCGCTCGGTCATCGTGCCGAGTCTCATCCAAGACCTCGACGTGCTGCCCGCCAACATCGACCTCTCAGCCGCCGAGCTGCAGCTGGTCAACGAGGTGGCCCGCGAACAGGCCCTGAGCCGTGCCCTGCGGCAGGTCACCGGTGACTACGACGTCATTCTGGTTGACTGCCAGCCCTCCCTCGGCCTGCTCGCCATCAACGCGCTCACCGCGGCGCACGGTGTGCTGATTCCGCTGGAGGCCGAGTATTTCGCCCTGCGCGGCGTCGCTCTGCTCGTCGAGACGGTCGAGAAGGTGCAGGATCGGCTCAACCCCGCGCTCGAACTCGACGGCATTCTGATCACCATGTTCGACTCGCGAACGCTGCACGCCCGCGAGGTGTCGGCGCGCGTGCGCGAGGCGTTCGGCGACAAGGTCTTCGACACCGTGATTCCGCGCACCGTCAAGTTTCCCGACGCGTCGGTCGCGGCCCGCCCGATCACCGAGTTCGCCAGCAGCCACCCGGCGGCCGAGGCGTATCGGCGCGTCGCCAGAGAACTGATCTCGCGTGGCGGAGCGCCCTGACGCCGAGCCCGGCTTCGCCGTCCGGCTCGACAACTTCGACGGCCCGTTCGACCTGCTGCTGACGCTGGTCAGTCGTCACGAGCTCGACGTCACAGAGATCTCGCTGAGTGCGGTCACCACCGAATTCGTGGCCTATGTGCGGGCACTCGACGAGGCCGGGCAGCTGGAGCAAGCCAGCCAGTTCATCGTGATCGCTGCGACCCTGCTCGATATGAAGGTCGCCAGTCTGCTGCCACGCGGCGAGGCCGTCGACGACGAAGACATCGCCGCGCTCGAGGCGCGCGACCTGCTCTTCGCCCGGCTGCTGCAGTACCGGGCGTTCAAACAGGTCTCTGCCTGGTTCGCGACGCACCTCGAAAGCGAGCGGCTGCGCGTGCCGCGCACCGCTGGCGCCGCAGCCGAGATCGATCTCACCCCGCCCGAGCTGGTCTGGACGACGTCGCTCGACGACTTCGCGGTCATCGCTCGACTTGCTCTAGCGCCCAAGACCCCGCCGACCATCGGACTCGCGCATCTGCACGCACCGGCGGTCAGCATCCGCGAGCAGGCAGCCGTGCTCGTCGCACGTCTGCGCGCCACAGGCCAGGCGACGTTCCAGGAGCTCATCGCCGACGCCGACAGCAGGGGAGTCATCGTCGCCCGCTTTCTGGCTGTGCTCGAGCTCTACCGTGAGGCGGCGATCACCTATGAGCAGATCGAGCCGCTGGGGCCGCTCAGCGTACGCTGGACAGGCCAGCACTGGAGCGACGATCAGCTCGCCGCGCTGGGAGCCGACTACGACCAATGACCGAGAGGACGCCATGAGCGAGAGCGACCAGCCCGTCGCAGCCAACGAACTGGCGCAGCTGCCGGTGCGTGCCCGCCTCGAAGCGGTGCTGATCGCCGCCGACCACCCGATCGACACGATCTCGCTGGCCGCAGCGGTCGAGACGCCCGTGCCCGAGGTCGCTCAGGCACTGGACGAGCTGCGCGCCGACTACGACGCGCCCCCGGTGCGAGGGTTCGAGCTGCGACAGATCGCCGGCGGCTGGCAGCTCTACGTGCGTGCCGGCTGCGAACAGGTCGTGCGCCGCATGATCGAGGAGCAGACCCCGCCCAGACTCTCGCAGGCCGCACTCGAGACCCTCTCGGTGATCGCCTACAAACAGCCGATCAGTCGCGGTCAGATCGCCTCGATCCGTGCGGTCAACGTCGACTCGGTCGTGCGCACACTGCTCGCACGCGGGCTGATCGCCGAGGCCTATGTCGACGAGCAGACCCAGGCGACCTTCTTCGAGACGACCGACCTGCTGCTCAGCCACCTCGGCATCGACTCGCTCGCCGACCTGCCACCCATTTCCGACCTGCTTCCGGAGGACCCTGAAGATGACGACCTCAGCTGACCACACCCCGCGCGCCGACGGCGAACGCCTGCAGAAGGTGATGGCCGCCGCCGGGGTGGCGTCTCGTCGCGCGAGCGAAGACCTCATCGCCGCCGGGCGAGTCACGGTGAATGGGCGCGTGGTGCGCGAACTCGGCTCTCGAGTGAGGCCCGACGACCGCATCGAGGTCGACGGTCTGGTGATCGTCACCGACCCCGATCTGCGCTACTACGCGCTCAACAAGCCGGCCGGCGTGGTCAGCACCATGAGCGACGAGCGGGGCCGCCCCGATCTCAGCCGCTACGTGACCGCCGAGACCGGTCGCATCTTCAACGTCGGCCGTCTCGACGAGGCGACGCACGGGCTGCTGCTGCTCACCAACGACGGCGAGCTCGCACATCGGCTGATGCATCCCTCATTCGAGATCGACAAGGTGTACGTCGCCCTCGTGCGCGGCAAGGTCGCGCCGCGCACCCTCGCCGAGCTGCGTGAGGGCATCGTGCTCGATGACGGGCCGATCGCCGCCGACCGCGCTCGTGTGCTCGACGCCAGCCGTGACCAAACCATGGTCGAGGTGACCCTGCACTCCGGGCGCAACCGTATCGTCCGCCGCATGTTCGGGCACGTCGGCCACCCGGTCATGGAGCTGACTCGGCGTCAGTTCGGCCCCGTTCACCTCGGCACGCTGCGTGAGGGGCAGATGCGCCCGCTGACCAGTGACGAAGTCGGCCGGCTGCTCAAGCAGACCGGCGATGCGGTCGCGCCACAGGGCGCCGCACCCGAGAACGACTAGACTGGCCCGATATGAGCATCAGTCACGATCTCGCGCGCACTCCGTCACCGGTGCTCATCATCGGCACCGGTCTGCTGGGCGCCAGCATCGGCCTCGCTTTGATGCAGCGCGGTGTCGAGGTGCTGCTCTCTGACATCTCGCCCAGCGCGCTGGCGCTCGCAGCCGACTACGGCGCAGGTCGTGCCTTGGCCGACGGCGACCAGCCGGTGCTCGTGGTCGTCGCGGTGCCGCCTGAGATCGCGGCGGATGCCGTGGCCGAGCAGCTGCGTCGCTGGCCCGACGCCGTGGTCACCGACGTCACCAGCGTGAAGGCGCAGATCGTGCGGGCGCTGATCGAAGAAGGCGCCGATCTCGACCGCTATCTGGGCTCGCACCCGATGGCGGGGCGTGAGCGCGGCGGGCCGATCTCGGCGCGGGCCGACCTCTTTCGCGGCCAGCCGTGGGTGATCGCCGAGCACAAGCACGTCACCGCTCATGCGCTCGAGACCGTCGAACGACTTGCACTCGACGTCGAAGCTGTGCCGGTGCATCTCGACCCCGTGCAGCACGACCGGGCAGTCGCCCTGATCTCGCATGTGCCTCAAGTCGTCGCCACGCTGCTGGCCGGTCGGCTCGTCGACGGCACGCCGTCACAGATCTCTCTTGCCGGTCAGGGGCTTCGCGACACGACGCGTATCGCAGCCAGCGACCCGGGGCTCTGGCTGCAGATCCTCGCCGCGAACTCTGACGAGGTGACCAGCGTGCTGCGTGCCCTGCGCGATGACCTCGACGCGATGATCCACGACCTCGAAGACGTCGACCGTGCCGGTGCACGCCGCGAGATCACCGAGCTGTTCATCGCAGGCAACACCGGAGTGCGTCGTATCCCCGGCAAGCACGGCACCGATGCCGAATTCTCGACGACGATCGTGTTCGTCGACGACAGGCCGGGCGAACTCGCGCGTCTCTTCGCCGAGATCGGCGAGATCGGCGTCAACATCGAAGATCTGCGTCTGGAGCACTCGCCCAAGGCCGAGTTCGGACTCGCCGAGGTCTCGGTGCTGCCCGAACGCATCGAAGAGCTGACCAAAGCACTGAAGGAGCGCGGATGGCGGTTGAGCCGATGATTGAGACACGCACACCGGCGGTCGCGCCCAAGCCGGTCATCATCGCCCTGGACGGGCCGGCGGGCAGCGGCAAGTCAAGCACTGCGAAGGCAGTTGCAGAACGCCTGCACTACGCACATCTCGACACCGGCGCCTGGTACCGCGTACTTACGCTGATCGCGCTGCGCACCGAAGTCGATCCGCACGACGAGGCCGCCGTACGGGGGCTGCTCGACGCGTTCGATCAGATCATCGCCCAGGCCTTCGACCACTCGCACATCCTGATTCGGGGGCGCGACGTCTCTGCCGCGATCCGCACGCCCGAGGTGAGCGGTGCGGTGAGCCGCTACTCGCAGCTGCCCATCGTACGAGACCATCTCAACACTGCATTCCGCCACCTCGCCGCGACCACGTCGGCGCCCGGCGTCGTCGCCGAGGGGCGCGACATCACCACGGTCACCTTTCCGCAGGCCGAGGTCCGGGTGCTGCTCACCGCATCCGCCGACGCCCGCGCCCGCCGGCGAGCCGCACAGATCGGTGAGGCCGACGTGGCATCCATCGCACGCAGCATCTCGGAGCGTGACGCCCGCGATCTCAGCGTGGTCGACTTCATGCGCCCGGCCGACGGCGTGACGCTCATCGACACCAGCGATCTCACCCTCGAGCAGGTCACTGATAAAGTTGCGGGGCTCGTTCCTGCGGCGGCCGGCACTGGCACGAACCTTCCATCTCATCCTCAGACTCAGGAGTCACATGGCTGAATCACGCGAACCGATCGACCCCGAGTTCGGCGCCACCAGCGCAGATGAGCTCGCCGCCCGTCTGCAGCACATCGAACCCGAGATCGAGCAGCAGGTCGCCGACGTGGCACGCGCCGAGCTCGACGACTACGACCTCGAGCCCGAAGACGCGGCGGTGCTGGCCAGCGGCGACGAGACGCCCGATGCGCAGGCGGCTCGTCCTGCCCCGCCCGTGCTGGCTGTGATCGGCCGCCCGAACGTGGGCAAGTCATCACTCGTCAACCGCGTGCTCGGCCACCGTGAGGCCGTCGTCGAAGACACTCCCGGTGTCACCCGCGATCGTGTGTCGTACGACGCCGAGTGGAACGGTCAGCCCTTCCGACTGGTCGACACCGGCGGCTGGGAGCTCGAGGCCAAAGGCCTCGACCGGTCGGTGGCCGAACAAGCCGAGCTGGCCATCGAAGAGGCCGACGGCGTGCTCTTCGTGGTGGACGCCAAGGTGGGGCCGACTTCGACCGACGAGCAGCTGGTGGCCGTGCTGCGGCGCTCGGGTAAGCCTGTGCTGCTGGTCGCCAACAAGGTCGACGCTGGCGGTCAGGAGGCCGAGGTCGCGGCGCTCTGGAGCCTCGGCCTCGGCGAGCCGCACCCTGTCTCGGCGCTGCACGGACGCGGCAGCGGCGATCTGCTCGACGCGGTGATCAAGATGCTGCCGAAGGAGTCGAAGGTTGCGCAGCAGCAGCCTGGCGGGCCGCGTCGTGTGGCCATCATCGGCCGCCCGAACGTGGGAAAGTCGAGCCTGCTGAACAAGGCGACCGGCTCGACGCGCGCCGTGGTCAACGACCTGGCCGGTACTACGCGCGACCCGGTCGACGAGCTGGTCACCATTCTCGGCACGACCTGGCGCTTCGTCGACACCGCAGGCATCCGTCGTCGCGTGCACCTGCAGCAGGGCAGCGACTACTACGCCACGCTGCGCACACAGTCTGCGCTCGACCGTGCCGAGGTCGCCATCGTGGTGATCGACGTGAGCCAGAGCATCTCTGACCAGGATCTGCGCATCATCGACATGGTGCTCGAAGCCGGTCGCGCGCTCGTGCTCGCGTTCAACAAGTGGGATCTGCTCGACGACGAACGTCGCCCCCAGCTCGAGCGTGAGATCGAGCAGCGCCTCGGCCATGTGGCTTGGGCGCCTCGGGTGAACCTCTCGGCCAAGACCGGTCGCCATCTTGAGAAGCTGGTGCCCGCCCTGCAGGCCGCGCTCGAAGGCTGGGACACCCGTGTGCCCACCGGCAAGTTCAACGCGTTCATCCACGAACTCACCCAGGCGAACCCGCACCCGCTGCGCGGCGGGAAGCAGCCTCGCATCCTGTTCGGCACGCAGGCGGACACACAGCCGCCGACCTTCGTGCTCTTCACCAGCGGCTTCATGGACCCGCAGTATCGACGCTTCATCACACGTCGCCTGCGCGAGGTCTACGGGTTCGTCGGCACGCCCATTCGCATCAACATGCGTGTTCGCGAGAAGCGCGGTCGCAAGTAAGACCAGCTCTGGCACACGCTGTTGCAGGTTGCAGGTTGCAGGTTGCAGGTTGCTTCCTTCAGCCTTCAGCTCACCGGCCGGACCCCGCAGTTCGCGTCCCTTAGCCCTCAACTCGCCGGCCGGACCCCGCCGTTCGCCGGCACCCTGCAGCGCGTCGACCCAGCCAGATGTGGAGCGCAGCGCAGCCGTGCACGGTTTCGTCAAGACTGACACCGTTCCGCTGAGATTGTGGTGATCTCAGCGGAACCGTGTCCATCCCAGCGGAACCGTGCTCGGTACTGGTGCTGGTGCGGAGCTGGTGCAGCGCTGGCTCTGGTGGAGCTGTGCTGGTGCAGTGTGGTGCGGTGTGGTGCGGTGCTGGCTGGTGCGGGGCTGGTGCAGTGCCGGCTGGTGCCGGAGCAGCGCCGTGCAGTGCTGGCTGGTGCTGCGCTGATGCACGCAGGCCTCGGCGAGGTCAGCTGGCGGCGAGGCGCCGACGCTCAGTATCGACGTCGAAGTCGGCCTTCGGCCAGGTGAGCGCGAGATCTTCGAGGGTCTCAATGAGGATGCGCTGCACAGCGGCACGGGAGTACTGCTTCGAATCTGCGGGAACGACATGCCAGGGCGCCACCGCAGTCGAGGTGCGCTGGATGGCGATCTGATACGCCTCTTGGTAGGCGGGCCAGAGCTCGCGTTCGTCAACGTCGTTGGGGGAGTACTTCCAGTGCTTGTCAGGTCGATCGAGTCGTGACTCAAGACGCCGACGCTGTTCGTCCTTCGAGATGTGCAGCATCACCTTGACCACAGTGGTGCCCTGTTCGGTGAGCTCCGCCTCGAAGTCGTTGATGATGCCGTAGCGCTGTTCGACCACCTCTGCGGGCGAGAGGTGGCGCACTCGATGCACCAGGACATCCTCATAATGAGAACGATCGAAGACTCCGATCAGACCGATCGCCGGCAGCTCTCTGCGAATGCGCCAGAGAAAGTCGTGCTTGAGCTCGACTGGCGTGGGCTTCTTGAACCCATGGATGTGGGTGCCCTGCGGGTCGACGTTGCCGATCACGTGTTTGACGATGCCGCCTTTGCCCGCGGTGTCCATGGCCTGCAGCACGAGCAGCAGCGAACGCTTCGCTCCGGTTTCGGTGCGGCCGTTGGCGAAGAGCATCTCCTGCAGGTCGGCGAGATCTCCGGCCGTGTCTGCGAGGTAGTCGTCGGCGTCGCAGCCTTTGCGCCAGCCCGGTGTCGAAGCCGGGTCGACGGCTGACAGATCGAAGTGCTCGCCCTCGGCGCGCAGCAGTGCGCGCGGGCTCTCTTTCCATGGATTCTTCATGTGCTCATGGTATCGGGATGTGCCCATGGCGCCGGGCTGCACGGCATCCCCAGCGGCGGCGTGCACGGACGGCGCACGCCATCGGGTGGCGCTGACGGACGAGTGCGTAGAATGTACGGCGTGATCATCGCAACGCACAACGGCAAATTCCACGCAGACGACGTCTTCGGCGTCACACTGCTTCTTCAGCTCTACCCAGACGCCACGGTGGTGCGCTCGCGAGATCCGAAGGTGCTCGACAGTGCAGATATCGTGCTCGACGTGGGTGGCGTCTACGACCCGAAGAAACTGCGCTTCGACCATCACCAGAAGACCTCCGGCGCACGCGACAACGGCATTCTCTACTCGGCGTTCGGGCTGCTCTGGCAGCACTACGGCATGGAGTTCTGCGACGGGGACGAAGACGTCTGGAAGCGCATCGACCGCAGCCTGGTGCAGTGCATCGATGCGGGCGACAACGGACAGGACCTCTACACCCTGAACGACTTTCGTGCGCGCCCCATCGAGATCAGCGAGGTGCTGGGCTGGTTCAACCCGGTCACACTGGTCGGCGAAGAAGACTTCGACGAGCAGTTCATGGTCGCAGTCAAGGTGGCCACACAGCTGCTCAAGCGCCTGCTGCTCAAATCTCGTGATGCCATCGAGGGCAAGCGCTACTTCTCCCGTGCCTATGACCAGACTCCTGATCCGCGCTACGTCGTACTCGACCAGTTCGTGCCGCACGGCGGCATCGCGAGCAAGCAGCCTCTGCTGCAGTTCGTGGTCTTTCCCAATGCCAACGGCGACTGGGCTATCAAGACCGTGCAGGTCGACTCTGCGAGCTTCGAATCTCGCGTGCTGCTGCCTGAAGCCTGGCGCGGTGCTGATCAAGAGCACCTCGCCGAACTGACTGGGGTGCCCGACGTCGTGTTCACGCACAAAGTGGGGTTCATCGGTGCGGCGAAGACCAAAGAAGGCGCGCTCAAGATGCTGAAACAGGCGCTTGAGCAGCCTGAGTCGGCGGAGTTCGACCGCAAGGCGAAGCAGGAGCTGGTCGCAGCTGACGCAGAAGACGCGGTGACTGCCGCCGAGTAGAGCTCTGCCAGGCTGGCAGCGCCGAGCGCAATCTGCGCCGGAGCCCCATATGTGCTGAAGGGCCGCCTACGACAGGTCGACGATCCCGTTCGACACTGCGTAGATCAGGGCCTGTACGCGATCACGCACACTCCATTTGCGCAGGATGCGCCCGATCGTCGCCTTGACGGTTGGCTCAGCCAGATGCAGTTCGTGAGCGATCTCAGCGTTGCTCCTGCCCTGCGCGATGAGCCTCACGATGTCGAGTTCGCGGGCGGTCAGCGGTTCGCGAGCCACGTCGTCGCGAGGGTCAGGGGCTGAAGCGACCTTGGCGACGAGTTCCTGTGAGATCGAGGGAGAGAGAACCGGTCGGCCTTCGTACACCTCGTGCACAGCGCGGATGATGTCGCGCGGTTCGGTGTCTTTCACCAAGTAGCCAGACGCCCCGGCGCGCAGGGCGGGGATGACGTGTCGGTCTGACGAGAACGTCGTCAGCATCAGCACTCGCATGACCACGGGCAGACGGGTGATCGCCTTGGTGGCGTCGATGCCCGACATCTGAGGCATCTGGGTGTCCATCAGGATGACGTCGGGCATGTGGTGTTTGGCCAGCGCGATGGCGTCGAGGCCGGTGGCTCCCTCGGCGACGAGGGTGAGCGAGGAGTCCAGCCCGATGAACATGCGAAGAGCATGCCGCACGAGTGCTTCGTCGTCGACGACGGCCACGCGGATCTGATTCACGAGATCATCGTACGTTCAACGAGTGCAGGCCTCTGCCAAGTCAGTACTTTGGTATGTATCAGTGCTCGGGCCCGCGGTGTATCGTCATGTCCATTCGTCGTCAGACAGGCTCGAGGGGGCCGTTTTATGCGCCTTGGGCGACAATGGTGGTGTGAGCTCTTCGAACCATCAGGTCTTTCGATCGCAGACAGACCAGCCGAACGCGCGTCTGCCGCGGTGGGGAAGTCTCGCCCTGGTGGTCATCGCTGCGGGCGTCATCGTCTTGGAGAGCATCAGCTTCGTCTCTGACTCGACGACCTCCTGGCAGCAGCAGCTCCTCGAACTGGCGATGGTGCTGATGCTTCCGCTGTTCGCTCTGGCGCCGGTCGCCGCCGCGATATCGCTGGCGGCACTGGTCTTCGCGCAGGCGGTCATGCTGTCTCCGGGCGGGTATCTGCTCTTCGCTGCCGCCACGATCGGGCTCGTCGTCTACGCCTGCCCGCGGTGGTGTCTCTGGACGCATGTGGCGGTGATCACCGCCGCGGGCGTCATCGCCAACGCACAGGCGGGAACACTCACGAGCTTGGGGCCATTCGCGCTGGCCTTCATCGCCCTCGTCTCGGCGTTGATCGGCGTCGGCGCCAAGCGAGCCTATTTTCGCTCGGTCGAGCTTGCAGACGCTGCGTCCCGCAACGAAACGGAGCGAGTGCAGGCTGTCGCTGCGGAGCGCGAGCGCATCACCTCGGAGCTGCATGACATCCTCGCCCATGATGTGACGCTCATTGCCATGCATGCGCGGGTCATGGAGGCCATGGACGATCCCGAGGTGAATCGCGAGTCACTGGCCGTGATCAAGGGCAGCGCCACACGGTCGCTCGCTGACATCCGCAGGCTGCTGAACACTGTTCGAACCGACGAACTCGTCGATGATCAGCCGTTGGGTACCGACGTCGCAGCAGCTGCGCGCACCGCGCAGGTCGAGCTGGAGTCGATCGGAGCCACTGTGAACAGCCGGACGGAAGGCCTCGAGAGTCTTCCGCCGGCAGTGGCCAGCACGCTGGTGCGCGTGATACGAGAGGCGACGACCAACATCGTCAGGCACGCCGGCCCGGCACCGACGGTGACCATGGACATCGTGCGTCAGGGGGCCTCTGTCACGGGTCTGCTTACGAACTCCGTCGGCGTCGTCGACGATGACCTCGACGAGTCGACGCATCTGGGGCTCGACCGACTCTCTGCCCGAGTCGAGACGCTCGGCGGGGAACTCTCAGCGACTGCGGACGGAAAACGCTGGAGTCTGCGCGTGGTGATCCCGCTGTTCTGATGCCAAGCGCACGGCCAGCGCGTCTGTATGCATACTTTGGTATCTATTCTCGGCAACCTGTTCGGCTGACGAAGACCTGCTTGCTAATCTTGAGGTATCGGCTGTGAGCGCTTGGCGTGCACAATCCGGGGGGAGCCGATTGGGCCGCTTCGCTGCACGTCAGCAGGCGGCCCTCTCTTTCTCTTGGCGTCTCAGACCCGGCGGTATCATCGCCACATGACGCATTTCCTGACCCCGTCACTGCCGGTCGATGGTGAGATTCTGGTGCAGCGCTCGCGCTTTCTCAGCAGGCTCGTCTCGGTCGAGAGCGAGACGGAGGCTCGGGCAGCCATCGCGCAGGCGCGCTCGGCGCATCCACAGGCCAGGCACCACTGCAGCGCCTTCATCGTCGGCGAACGCGCCGACATTCTGCGCACCAATGACGACGGCGAGCCTTCGGGCACCGCCGGCCGCCCGATTCTCGACGCGCTGCAGAGCGCTGGTCTCGGGCACGTCGTCTGTGTGGTGACCCGGTATTTCGGCGGGATCCTGCTCGGCACGGGCGGCCTCGCCCGTGCATACCGAGAGGCCGCCACAGCCGCGATCGACCGGGCGTCGCTGCGCGAAGTGCGCGAGTGCGCGGTCATCGAGGTTGCTGCCGCCCACCACGATGCGGCCATTGTGCAGCGCGCGGCTCGTCAGCGCGGCTGGGCACAGATCGGTGCTGTCTGGGAAGCGTCGGTGACCCTGCGATTGGGCGTGCCGCTCGCAGAGACGGATGCCGCACTCGCCCACCTGGTGCAGGTCACCGCGGGTCGGGTGCGCGGCGTCGTCACCGACCGTCGGCTGATGTGAACATCGACCATGCGTGTCGCGCGTAGAATACTCTGCATGCCATCGACACCTGCATTCGCCATGACCATCGCGGGCTCTGAGGCCACCGGAGGCGCCGGAGCCCAGGCCGACCTGAAGACCTTTCAGCAGCTCGGAGTCTTCGGCTCCATCGCACTGACCTGCATCGTCTCGTTCGACCCCAAGAACAACTGGAGCCACCGGTTCGTGCCGGTCGAGCCGCAGGTGATCAGCGATCAGATCGAGGCGATCACCGCAGCGTACGGCCCTGATCAGCTGAAGACCGTGAAGGTCGGCATGCTGGGCACCACACCGACCATCGACCGTGTGGCCGCCGCGCTGACTGAGCGCTCGTACCAGAACGTCGTGCTCGATCCCGTGTTGATCTGCAAGGGGCAGGAGCCCGGCGCCGCGCTTGACACCGACACCGCGCTGACCGAGAAGGTGCTGCCTCTCGCCACGTTCGTCACCCCGAACCACTTCGAGAGCGAACAGCTCTCGGGTATGGCCCGCATCGACGGCGAGCAGGACCTCGTAGAGGCGGCCAAGCGCATCTACGACAAGAGCGGAGCGGCTGTGCTCGCCAAGGGAGGCGTCCGCATTCCCGGCCCCGACGCGATCGACGTGTTCTACGACGGCACCACGCTCGAGGTGCTCCGCGTGCCCAAAGTCGGCGAGCATGTGGTGGCCGGCGCCGGATGCTCTCTCGCGGCCGCCGTGACGGCTGGCCTTGCTCTCGGGGACAGCCCGCTCGAAGCCGCACATCGTGCGAAGGACTTCGTGACCGCAGGCATCAAGGGGCGCGTCGAGTCGAACGCCCCGTTCGATGTGCTCTGGCAGGGTGCGGCGAACTGACGTCGATCTGACGGCCGTGACCGGCCATCGCAGGGCTGAGGGCCTCGTGCACGCAGAGCGCACGAGGCCCTCAGCGTCTCGGTCGGCAGATCAGAGATCTGACCCGCCCTGCTCCAGCGAGTCGAGGTAGCGCAGAATCACGCCTTCGCGCAGCGCCCAGGGGCTCACCTGCAGCTCGTCCACATCGAGCGCCTTCATGGTCTGATGCAGGACGATGCCGCCGCCGACGATTTGGAAGGCCCGGTCTGCGGTGATGCCGCGCAGGCTCTGCCGCTGGTCGGCAGGCAGCTCTGCGAGTTTCGGCAGCCACTTCTTGAGATCGCTGCGCTTCAGCCACTGTGACGAGATGTTGCCGTGCGTGTGCGTCTCGCCGGCCAGTCTTGCGAGGGATCGGATGGTCTTCGAGCTGCCGACCACGTGGTCTGGACGTGGCATCTCGGCGAACACGTCTGCCGCGTCGGACACCAGCTCGAAGGCATGGCGACGCAGCCGACGAATCTGATCTTTGGTCGGAGGGTCGTCATGCAGATAGCCGATCGTGCTGCGACCTGCGCCGAGCGGCACCGAACGTGCCGAGATCGGATACTCCGAGGGGCCGATCGCCATCTCGAGCGACCCGCCGCCGATGTCGATGAGCATGATCGTGCCCGACGACCAGCCGAACCAGCGGCGTACTGCCAGAAACGTCAGTCGTGCCTCGTCCTCTCCGTCGAGTACCCGCAGGTGCACGCCGGTCTCGTTCTCGATGTGTTCGAGCACTGCGGGGCCGTTGGTCGCCTCGCGCACCGCCGACGTCGCGATGGCCACGAGGTCGTGCACCTTCTCTGCTCGCGCGCTCGCGACGGCCTGTCCGATCGAGGTCACGAGATGGTCGACGCCCTCATCGCTGATCGAACCGTCGGCCGTCAGATACCGCATCAGACGCAGTACGGACTTATGCGTCGAGTACGGTGACGGGTTTGCGCCGGGGTGGGCATCCACCACGACCATGTGAACGGTGTTCGATCCGACGTCAAGAACCCCAAGGCGCATGCGTCAAGCCTAGTGTGCGATGTGCGCCTGCGTGCAATCCGCGCAGGCGTCGAAGCGCCGCGGCGTAGAATGCACAGCGTGTCTACCGAGAAATGCGTTGCGCTGATCGACTCCGGAAAGGGGCTGCTGCCCACCGCACAGTGGATCCACCGTCTGGCCCCCGACCTGCGTGTGCTGCTGATGACCGACCCGGCCGGTTCGCCGTGGGGCGAACGCGACCCCGGAGACGTCGTCGAACGCGTCTTCGCCATGGCCCGTCGGGCCCGAGACGCCGGCGCCCAGGGCATTGCGCTGGCCTGCAACACCGCGAGCATCGTGGCACGGGAGCCGCTGCGCGACCAGTTCGAGCCGCGCATCCCCATCATCGCGACCGTGCCCGCAGTGAAGCCGGCCGCACAGCGATTCGACCACTTCGCGGTCTGGGCGACTGAGACGACCGCGCACAGCGACTACCTCGCCGACCTGGTGCAGGTGTTCGCCGGTACGAAGCAGGTCGACATCGTCGGCAGCCATGGCCTCGCCGATGCGATCGAGCACGCAGACGCCGACCGCATCGAGGCGGCTGTTCGGGACGCCGTCTCGCGCACGCCCCGAGTGCCGGCCGTGGTTCTGGGCTGCACGCACTACCCGTTGGTCGCCGACGTGATCGCCGCTGCCCTGCCGCCCGGAACGGTGCTGCTCGACAGCGCCGAGGCCGTCGCAAGACAGGCCCTGCGTCGGCTCAAGGTGCCGGCGGATGCGTCGGTCGCAGAGTTCTCTGACGACGCCGCCTTCGCTGCGGCTGGCGTTCGAGACGCCGCCGAACTGACGTGGGCGGAGCACATCGTCCTGTAGCGGTTCTGCTCAGATCTGATGCTCGAGCAGCGTGCGCTGCAGGTCGGGCCAGGCCTTGGCGAACCCGGGATGCAGCTCGAGACGGGCGACCTGCGTCAGCGGGATCCAGGCGACCTCGAGGCTCTCTGCATCGGAGCGCACCGCGTCGAACGGCCGTGTGACGCGGGCGAGCACGGTGACGTACGACCAGAAACCCAAGTCGTATCGGTGCTCGGTGATGGGGTCGATCGCGTCGCTCGGCACTCCGGCCTCCTCGCCGGCTTCGCGCAGGGCGGCCTGTAGAGCGGTCTCGCCCTCGCGGCGAGCGCCGCCGGGAATGCCCCAGGTGCCGCCGAAGTGACTCCACTCGACTCGGTGCTGCATGAGGACGCCGCGGTCGGTGTCATGGGCGAGCAGTCCGGCCGCCCCGAACCGCCCCCAGTATCTGCTGCCGTCAGGCCCGGTGACCCAGGCGTCACCCGAATCTCGAACGACATAGCCGTCGGGCGCCGGCTGCAGATACTGACTCCGGTCACTGGGGTGCTGGTTCAGGTCGCTCATGGCGTCAGTCTACTGGCCGTCGGCGGCCACCCCTAGACTGAACGTGATGGCTGACCAGACTTCTGACACCGATGCCGCTTTCGACTATGTGCAGCGCGATGACGCTGTACGCGCGAACGGCGGTGACGCCGACGGGCCGTCGGTGCCGTCGCTGGCCGAACGGCTGACGCCCGATCGCGATCGCGACGATCTGGACGCCGCATTCGAGCAGTTCTTCGACTGGGTGAGCGCACGAGGCATCGAGCCCTATGAGCATCAGCAGGAGGCCGTGCTCGAGCTTGCCGGTGACGCACATGTGATCCTCGCCACGCCGACCGGCTCGGGCAAGTCGCTGGTTGCCATCGGAGCGATCTTCCTCGCGCTGTGGCGTGGCGGACGGGCCGCCTACACCGCCCCGATCAAGGCCCTGGTCAGCGAGAAGTTCTTCGACATGATCGAGATCTTCGGCGCAGATCGCGTCGGCATGCTCACCGGTGACTCCGCAGTGAACAGCGACGCCGACGTGATCTGCTGCACGGCCGAGATCGTGGCCAACCAGGCACTGCGCGACGGCGACCGGGCCGGTCTCGACACCGTCGTGATGGACGAGTTCCACTACTACGGCGACAGCGAACGCGGATGGGCCTGGCAGGTTCCGCTGCTGCTGCTCGCCGATGCGCGCTTTCTGCTGATGTCGGCCACGCTCGGCGACGTGAGTGGGCTGCGAGCCGACCTGGCCCGCCGCACCGATCGCCCAGTCGCCCTCGTCGACGACGCCGAGCGGCCGGTGCCGCTGCACTTCGAATACTCGCTGACGCCGCTGCACGAGCTCGCCGAAGAGCTGATGCATTCGCGTCGCGAACCGATCTACGTCGTGCACTTCGCACAGGCGGCGGCGATCGAGACCGCGCAGGGGCTGGTCAACGCCGGCCTGGTCGGCCGTGAGCGTCGTGACCGCATCAAAGAGGCGCTCGGAGACTTCCGCTTCACCACAGGATTCGGCAAGACGCTGTCGCGGCTGGTGCGCGCTGGCATCGGCGTGCACCATGCGGGCATGCTGCCGCGCTATCGGCGGCTGGTCGAGCAGCTGTCGCAACAGGGGCTGCTCGCCGTCATCTGTGGCACAGACACATTGGGCGTCGGCATCAACGTGCCCATTCACACCGTGCTGTTCACCGGTCTCACCAAGTTCGACGGGGTGCGTCAGCGTCATCTCACGGCTCGTGAGTTCCACCAGATCGCAGGCCGTGCCGGGCGGGCCGGATTCGACACCGAGGGCGACGTCATCGCGCAGGCCCCCGAGCACGAGATCGAGAATGCGAAGATCTCGAAGAAGTACGCCGACGACCCGAAGAAGCGCCGCAAAGTCATGCGCAAGAAGGCGCCTGCGGGCATGGTGAGCTGGGGCGAGCCCAGCTTTCAGAAGCTGATCGCGGCCCAACCGGAGCCCCTGCGCTCGCAGATGCGCATCACCCATGGCATCCTGCTCAACGCGATCGCTTTCGGCGGCGATGTCTTCGCCCGGGTGCGATCGCTCATCTTCGACAGCGCCGAGCCGCTCGAGAACAAGTACGCCCTGGCCCGACGCGCCCTGCAGATCTATCGAACCCTGCGCGCTGCGGGCGTCGTCGAGCAGAAGCGCTTCGACGATGGGCGCCTGGTGATTCGTCTCGCCGACGGAGTGGGCGAGCAGGTCGCGCTCGACCAGCCGCTGTCGCCGTTCGCTCTGGCGGCGCTCGAGCTGCTCGACCCCGAGAGCGAGACCTATGCGCTCGACGTGGTCTCGATCATCGAGGCCACTCTCGAGAATCCCCGAGTCGTGCTGGTCGCGCAGCAGAAGAAGGCGCGCGGTGCGGCGATCGCCGAGCTGAAGGCCGAGGGCGTCGAGTACGACGAGCGCATGGAGATCATTGAGCAGATCGAATGGCCCAAACCGCTCGACGAGCTGCTGAGTGCGGCTTTCGACCAGTACCTGCAGTCGGTGCCGTGGGCTGCCGACGAAGAGCTTCGGCCGAAGTCGGTGGTGCGCGACATGTTCGAGCGGGCGATGGACTTTCGCGACGTCATCGGCTTCTACGATCTGCAGCGCTCCGAGGGGGTCGTGCTGCGCTATCTCTCTGATGCCTTCCGCGCGCTGTCGCACACCGTGCCCGAGGGCCGGAAAGACGAGGCGCTCACGACGATCATCGAATGGCTCGGCGTGCTGGTGCGTCAGGTCGACTCCAGCCTGATCGACGAGTGGGAGCAGCTTGCGCATCCCGATGCCGAGCAGCTCGCCCGCGATGCCGAGCAGTCGCTGCGCCCCGGGACTCTTCCGGCCAACCCGCCGCGACTCACCGACAACCGTCGCGGCTTCATCGTGCTGGTGCGCAACGAGATGTTCCGGAGAGTGCAGCTTGCTGCTTTCTGGCGTGTCGATGATCTGGCGGCGGCGGATGCCGAGAACGGCGGCCTGGACGCTGCCGGCTGGCAGCAGGCGCTCGACCGATATCGTGAGCAGTACGACGCGATCGGCTTCGACGCGAAGGCACGCAACCCTCGCCTGCTCGAGATCGATGAGACGAACCCTCGAGTGTGGACGGTGCGGCAGCGGCTCGAAGACCCGGAGGAGAACCGCGACTGGCAGATCACCGCTGAGGTCGATCTCGACGCCTCGGACGAGGCCGGCGAAGCCGTGGTGCGCACGCTCGCCATGCACGAGGTCTGATCCTGTGGCGTGTGAGCTCGTCCAATGGCAACGACGGCTTCACCCGCAGACTCGGATCGGATGCTGTGCGCTGTATGCCCGTCGTGTTCGTGTCGTCACTCTCCGACAGATGCGGTATATTTGAGTCAGACAAAATAAGTCGACGACCCAATCGGGCCGCCTTGGCGCGGCGTCGTGCAGAGTGATGCCGTGCCGCAGAGATGGAGGAACACGGAATGTCTGTACTGACGATCGGCGATCAGTTTCCCGATTACGAGCTCACGGGTGTGGTGCCCGGCGATCTGAGCAAGGTCGAGGCGAACAAGCCGGAAGACTTCTTCACGACGGTCTCGTCGAAGGACAACCCCGGCAAGTGGCGTGTCGTCTTCTTCTGGCCGAAGGACTTCACGTTCGTCTGCCCGACGGAGATCGCGGCCTTCGGCAAGCTGCACGATGACTTCGCAGATCGGGACACCGTCGTCATCGGCGCTTCGGTCGACAACGAGTACACGCACTACGCATGGCGTCGTTCGCACGAAGACCTGCGCGATCTGCCTTTCGTGATGGCCAGCGACATCAAGCGCGAGCTGGTCACAGCCACCGGTGTGCTGAACAAAGACGGTGTGGCCGACCGTGCCACCTTCATCATCGACCCGAACAACACGGTGCAGTTCGTCATGGTCGACGCAGGCTCGGTCGGGCGCAACACCGACGAGGTGCTGCGTCAGCTCGACGCGCTGCAGTCTGACGAACTCTGCGCCTGCAACTGGCAGAAGGGCGCAGCCACCATCGACGCGTTCCACGAACTGGTGCACTGATGACCATCGAGAACCTGAAGAACGCACTGCCGGACTACGCCAAAGACCTCAAACTCAACATCGGCACGCTGCTGCGCGATTCGACGCTGACCGAGCAGCAGCTCTGGGGTGCGATGGCGGCCACGGCTGCGGCGACGAGAGTCGAGTCGGTCATCGTCGAGGTCGTCGGCGAAGCCAAAGAGCATCTCGACGAGACGGCGCTGAAAGCGGCGCTCGGTGCGGCCTCGATCATGGGCATGAACAACGTGTTCTACCGTGCTCGTCACTTTCTGCACGGCACCTATGACGATCTGCGTGCGGGCCTGCGCATGAACATCATCGGGTCTGCAGGAGGCGTCGACAAGGCCGACTTCGAACTCTGGTCGCTTGCCGTATCGGCGATCAACGGGTGCGAGCAGTGCCTCGACGCTCATGAGGCGACCGTGCGTCGCGAGGGCATCTCTCGTGAGCAGGTCTTCGAGACGCTGCGCATCGCTGCGGTGATGGCGGGCATCGGTCAGGCGATCACGCTTACCGAGGCCGTGGAGATCTGATCCGGCTGCCTGAGTCACAGGACGAACCTCAGGCGCGAAGGCCAGCAGGAGTCTGACCGCACGCTCTCGGCGTGAGGCTTCCCAGCTGGAGCAGGAAGGGGCTGGCCCGCATAATGCGGTGCCGGCCCCTTCCTCATCTGTGGGCGTGCCCGGGCAGGATCTCTTTGCGAGTGCGGTGAGCGCTCGGGGCGGCGCTCATCCTGTGCGGGTGAGCCACACGGCTCTTCACAGGCCGAGGTGCTTCGGTTCGGGCGCTGATTACCGGCCAGCGCGGCAGGTGCCGAGCGCAGACGAGTACAGCAGCCAGTCGGGCAGATCAGCAAGGAACGCATCCCGCGTCTCATCGGACCCGGCAGCCCGCCAGTCGACGGTGTCGTTGATCTCGATCTCGAACTTGCGCCACTCGAACCAGTTGATCATGCGGATCTGTGGATACTGCTCATGCACGGAGTCGTCGAACACCTGGTTCCACCACGCCTGCTTGACCGTCAGCTCGTCGGCTCCGCCACGAGACGGCGTGTAGATGGCTGCCGTCTCGGGAATGCCGATGGGCTTGCCGTGCTGCTCGCCGTAGACCGCGTAGAAATCTGGCAGAGCCGAGTCGTCGCCAGCTGTGCCCTGATATGTGCCGGTGAGCATATCGGTGAACTTCGTTCTCTCGATCAGCGGGTCGTTGTCGCCCCAAGGGCGCTGATTGCCCCAGTGATAGAGCGAGACTCCCGCCCAGTCGACGACGTCATCGCCCGGATAGTAGGGGGCATACGGGTCGTCATGCATGGTGATCGTGCCGTCGCCGTCAGTGTCGAGAAGGTGGTGATCGACACTGCCCGGAACCGCGGCGAACTGGCCGCCGACGAAGGGATAGCCGCCGCCGTAGTTCGGGGCCCACATCATCGAGCTTCCGGGCGCACCGTCGTAGACGGCCTCGGCGACGCGCCGAAAGACCTCACGGTACGCCGTCGGCTGCTGGCCCCAGGCGTACCAGGAGCCGTTCATCTCATGGGCCAGCCTGACGATCACCGGCACGCCCGACCCATTGAGGGATGCGAGGTCGGCGACCAGCTTGTCGACGACTGGTTCGCTGAGCGTGGTGAGCCCGCCGTGCGGTTCCAAGGTGAGAAGCAGCGCCCCGCCGGTCGCTCTGACCTGGGCGGCCGCCTCGACGGTATGCTGCCACGTCTCGTCATCATAGGGAATATCCGTGAACTGAACGACGACTGCGGGGTCATGCGACAGCGACTTGCCGTGCTCGGCCAATGACTTGGCCTCCCAATCGAGGTTCACACCTAGCAGCACGCCGTCATCGGTGCTGTCGAGCAGGTTTCGATCAGTGATCGCGCACTGAGCCGCAGTGGGCTCGGGCGGAAGCGCCTGCCGCATCCCCAGGGTGATTCCTGTGGCGGACAGCGCCATCAAGACGACAGGAAGGACGACGGATGCGCGTGTTCGACCAAGTCTTCGGGGTCGATTCTCAGAGGTGTTCATGTCAGACTCCAATGCAATCGGATGCGGCGGTCAGGAGGCCCGGAATGCCGAGCAACAGGAAGACTGGACAAGGTCGACGTCAGTCTGTGCTGTCTGCAGCCGCCTGCGTGATGGCGGTCGCCGTGATGGCGATGGGATGTGCCGCATCGCCTAAGGGTGCACCGGCAGAGCGCGGGCAGTCGGAGAACGCACCGACCAGTGCCCGGCACGATCTGACTTGGGGCGTCTTCCTGCCGCACGACGGGCAGGCGTCGAGCGACTATGCACACGTGACCGAAGTGGCCGGTGACACGCCTGACTACCTCATGCGATTCGCAGCGCTGGACGATCCGGTGCCGGTCGACGGCATCCGTGCAGACCTCGCCACTGGAGCCACCCCGGTCGTGGCGCTGGAACCCTGGCAGCCCGGGGCAGGCGTCGATCAGCCGTCGTACGCACTGCGCACGCTGGCCGCCGGAGAGCATGACGTCGCTCTGCACCGCTGGGCGCAGGCGCTGGCGGCCGTCGAGGCGCCGATCATCCTGCGCTTTGGCCACGAGATGAACGCGAACTGGTATCCGTGGGCTGTCGGCGTCAACGGCAACACCGCCGAAGAGTACGTGCGGGTCTGGCACCGGCTCGATCGGATACTGGCCGAGCACAGAGCCGACAACGTGCAGATGCTCTGGTCGCCGAATGTCAAGGTGAGCGGCGTGACGACCCCGATTCCCGACACCTTTCCCGGTGCCGAGACCGTCGACCTCATCGGGGTGAGCGGGTACAACTGGGGCGACGGTCAGGGGCATCACTGGACCGAGCCTGCGGAGCTGTTCGGGGCATCGCTCGACGAGCTGAGAGCCTTGGAGACGACGGCGCCGCTGCTGATCTCGGAGACGGGTTCCGCAGAGGACACCAGCGCCACCCGGCGCAAAGCCGCGTGGATCGACTCGCTGATGCGGCTGAGCGCGAGCCAGGAGCGACTCTTGGGGATCATCTGGTTCCAGATGGACAAAGAACGAGACTGGCGCATCGACTCCAGCCCCGAGAGCGCTGCGGCGTTTCGGCAGGCGCTCAGCGAACTCGCCTGAATGCGTCGGTCGGCCGCCGCCGCACTCATCTGACATCGTTCCTCCGTGTGCCCGCGTGTCGTGCGGTGAGAGACTGCTGTCGACGGCGCCCCCGCGGCTGAGCGACTGCCGGTGCAGGGTTCCATCGCAGGGCGTCAGCCTCCTGCCGATGTATCGGCGTCAGCAGATCGAGCCGGTAGGCCTCGTGCGCACTGCGCATGGCCGCCGACAGTCCGAACAGGCGCAGGTCTGCTCCCTCGGCCCGGACGAGATGCAGCAGCTGCAGCATTCCCGCGAGCCCCGCCGGCGTGACCTTCCGAACCTCGGAGACGTCGATGAGCACCAGACGGTCTTCGCTCAGGAACCCGGCGACCTCATTGCGCAGCCGCAGGGCGGCACGAGAATCGAGCGTCATCGCATCCGGAGTGAAGACCACCGCATCGGCTCGGTCCGAGATCGGCCCGCACAGCGCTGTCGCAGTTTCTGAGACACTCGCGTCTCGGGTCGCCGCGGCAGCGTCCTGCCTGCTCGCCGCCGCGGCCACCAGATCGGCGAACAGCGCGTCCTCAGGAGGCGAGGGCTCTCGCACGGCATTCGGATTCGGCCCGCGATAGATCGCCGCCGGAACCACGACCGAGAGCAGAACGACGTCCAGAGCCGTCCAGCCGAAGGCCAGCAGCGACGCCTGAAGATCGGTTGCTCCGATGATCAGGCGAATCCCGCCGATCAGACCCGCTACGAGCAGCAGCGACAGCGCCACCAGCTGCGGCATGACCACGCGGAATCCACCGCGAGCGGCTCCGTCGGCCGACTTGGGAGTGACGGCGAACTGCACCGGACGGCCGATGAGTGCAGAGAGCACGCCGTCGAGCGAGGCGCGCATCCAGGTGGGGAAGAGCGCGATCGACATCTGCTGACCTCGCCACAGCCCTCGCCGACGCCAGCCTGTGACGATGAACAGCAGCTGGCAGAGCACGAAGAGCGGCATGAAGCGCACGGCGAAATCGATCGCACTCGCCTCCATCGGTGCGATGCCGAGGGTGAGAAACACGATCGGAGCGCTCAACAGAGCCACCGCAGCGAAGCCGCTGAGGTAGCTGGTCATGGTGGCGAGATACATGAGCCGCTGCCCGATCGACAGCCCGCGCACGACCAGCGGATTCTGCGTGAAGAACACCTGCATCGTGCCGGTCGCCCAGCGGTGCCGTTGGGCGAGAGCGTCGCGAATATGCTCGGGCGCCAGCCCGCGCACCAACACCTCGTCGTGGAAGACGCTGGACCAGCCGAGTGCATGCAGATGCATGGCCGTCGCCATATCCTCGGTGATCGAGGTGGTGCGCACCGGCTGCACGGCGAGCGCAGCATCGCTGCGTGTGACGGTCATGCGCTGCTGCACGGCGTCGATCGCCTCAGCCACCTCGAGGGGAAGAATGACCTCCATGCTGCACGCCGTGCGCACACGAGCACGGAATCGCAGCACGACGGCCGCCAACGGCTGTGCCCGCCGAAGGGAGCCGGCAGCCTCATCGATCGCAGACAGCACGTCTGCGAGCACATATGCGGCAGCCTGGTCGGTGGCCCGCACCGACCTGCGAAGCGCCGTCAGCCGATGCCGGGACCGACGCAGATGCCGGTGGATGCGCACCCGGGCGCGTGAGGGAATGCGCTTGAGCCCCAGAGCCATCACCGCTTCGCGACGCAGCACCGCGTTGGAGCCGCAGAAGAAGGCGGCGTCCCAGCCGTCCTTGCCCTGCTGGATCGGGCCGTAGAAGAGCTCGGCTCTGCTGCCGAGCGGGTCGCGCCGCCCGATGTTCCAGAACTCTTGGGGAGTCTGCACGAAGGCGACGCGGTCGTCGGTGAAATAACCGAGCACGGCGTCCAGGAACGAGGGCTCAGGCACCTGATCGGCGTCGAGCACGGCGAAGAACTCTCCATCTGTGCGAAACAGGGCATTGTTGATGTTGCCGGCCTTGGCGAGACGGGGCCGGCCCTGCCACTCCGGGCCTCGTGTGATGTATCCGACACCGATGCGTCGCGCAGCCAGACGGAACTCGGGGCGGTCCCCATCGTCCAGAATCCAGGTGTGATGCGGGTATCGAATCTTCTTGGCGGCGATCGCCGTGCGCAGAACGAGCCCGAGCGGCTCGTCGTACGTCGTGATGAACACGTCGACGGTGCGCCCCGGGGGAGCGGCAGGCGGACGTGGACGCTTTCTGGCATTCCAAATCGTCAGCGCGTAGAGCAGCGACTCCGAGAGGTAGTAGGTCTCGGCGACCACCAGCGGAACTGCGAGCCATGCAGCAGACCAGGCGATGGTCTCCGACCACCGCCAGACGATGTATGCGGTGCCGAACCCCGCGACGAGAACGGCGATGAGACGTGCGAACAGCAGTCTGGAAGGGGACATAATGGACGCCTCCACGGCAGGATCAAGGCTGGAATCAGATGAGAGCGCGGCGCCTGTCAGCCGAAGAGCGGCAGGTGCCGGGAGCCTGTCGACGGATCGCCGGGAGCAGAGGCTCACACGGGGTCATCGTCGATTCAGCGGCCGCAAGAAGACGCCCACTGGATGCGGGGCGCCCCCTGACGGAGATCAGGCGGTCAGACTGCGGATGGAACGAGAGAAGCGGTCAGTGCGGTTGGGGACTGCCGACGAGCGCGTGCTTTCGCCCCAAAGTACTTTGCCCACTGTGCACAGCCGAAGACACGGGTGTAACCATTGAGTGAAATGATCGGCGACACAACGAGCTCGCGACGTCGCTAGTCTTGACAGGGTGACGACCAATCAACAGTGTCAGGCAGTGCTCTTCGACCTTGACGGCGTGCTGACGCCGACGGCGCTGGTGCACGAGCGTGCCTGGAGTCAGCTCTTCGAGCGCGCGTTTGCACACTTCGGCGTCGAACGCCCTTACACGACAGACGACTATCTTCGGTTCGTCGACGGGCGCCCACGCTATGCCGGGGTGGCGGCGGTGCTCGCCTCACGAGGGGTGACCCTCGACGAGGGTGCGCCAACCGACGCTCCGGGGTTCAGCACGGTCTGCGCACTGGGCAATCTCAAGAACGAGCTCTTCACCGAGGTGCTCGCCCGTGACGGCGTCGAAGCCTATCCGGGGTCGAGGGCACTGCTCGACGCGTTGCAGCGCCGGGGCACTCCCGTCGCCGTGGTCTCCAGCTCGCGCAACGCCCGACGTGTGCTCGAGGCCGCGGGGCTGCTGCAGCGTTTTTCGGTGATCGTCGACGGCGCCTACGCGGCTGAGCACGGGCTCGCCGGCAAGCCCGCCCCCGACACGTACCTCGAGGCCGCACGTCGTCTGCAGGTCGATCCGCGTCATGCCGTCGTCGTCGAGGATGCGCTCTCGGGAGTGGCCTCCGGGCACGCCGGCGGGTTCGGCCTCGTGGTCGGCGTCGACCGCGGAGCCGGTGCCGCCGCGCTTCGCGAGCACGGCGCGGACGTGGTCGTCACCGATCTCGCCGAGCTCATCGAGACCGATGACGAACTGCCAACATCAGCCGAGTCATCCGCAGAACAGAGTGAAACGGGCGAGAGGAAGCACGCATGACGACATCCGGACGTCTCGCGTTGGGGCGCGAGTGGAGCCCGACCGACATCGACCGAACGCGATTTCGCATCGACGAGTGGGGGCTGCGCGAAGATCGCTTCAACGTCGACGACATCGGCATCACCGAGACGCTGTTCGCCGTGTCGAACGGATACATCGGCTTTCGCGGCAACTTCTCAGAGGGACGCTCCAGCTACGAGCAGGGCACGTATGTGAGCGGGCTGCACGAGACCTGGGAGATTCGTCACGCCGAAGAGGCCTTCGGATTCGCCAAGGTCGGGCAGAGCATGATCAACGCTCCCGACGCGCGGCCGATTCGCGTCTACGTCGATGATGAGCCGTTCATACCGGACAAGGCCGAGATCGTCGACTACCACCGTCGCCTTGACTTTCGCACCGGGCAGCTCACTCGCGATCTGGTCTGGCGAACCCCGGCCGGCAAACGAGTGCGCATCACATCGTCGCGTCTGGTCTCGTTCACTCAGCGTCACCTGGCGCTGCTGACCCTCACGGTGACGATGCTCGAAGGGGATGCCCCCATCGCGATCTCGTGTCAGATCATGAATCGGCAGGATGGCGAAGACGACTTCGGCGTACGTCAGCATGCGTTGGGCAAAGGGATCGAGCCGCGCAAGGCGAAGCAGTTCGAGCACCGAGTGTTCCTGCCGCGCTATCGCATGCAGAACGATCAGCGCAGCGTGCTCGGCTACCGTGTGGCGGAATCAGGCCAGACGATCGCGGTGGCAGCCGATCACCTCATCGAGACGCGCAACGCGTATCGAAGCTCGCACACCATCACCGACGACCTCGCCCGCAACGTGTTCGAGGTGGATGCGCGCGAGGGAGTGCCGACGACGGTGACCAAGTTCGTGACGTATCACACGTCGAACGGGTATCCCGTGCAGGAGCTCGTCGACCGCTGCGTGCGCAGCCTGTCACGGGCGCACGAGTACGGGGCCGACGGGCTGCGTCGGCAGCAGCGACGCTGGCTCGACGCGTTCTGGGAGCGGTCAGACGTGCGCATTCCTGGGCAGCCGGTGATCCAGCAGGCGGTGCGCTGGAATCTCTTCCAGCTCATTCAGGCCTCTGCACGTGCCGAAGGGTGGGGTGTGCCGGCAAAAGGCCTCACCGGATCGGGATACAGCGGCCATTACTTCTGGGACACGGAGGTGTTCGTGCTGCCGTTTCTCTCGTACACCAACCCTGACGTCGCCCGCAACGCCCTGCGCTTTCGCGTGCAGATGCTGCCACAGGCCCGACAGCGTGCCGAGCAGCTCGGCGTCGAAGGGGCGCTCTTTCCGTGGCGCACCATCAACGGCGAGGAGTCATCGGCCTACTACGCCGCCGGCACCGCGCAGTATCACCTCGATGCGGACATCACCTATGCAATCGCGAAGTACATGGGGGCGACGAGCGACTACGAGTTTCTCGCACGCGAGGCGATCGACGTGGTGGTCGAGACCGCGCGCATGTGGGCTTCGCTGGGGTTCTGGCGAGGGAAGAACGGAGAGCGCAGCTTCAACATCCATGGCGTCACAGGGCCTGACGAGTACACCACCGTCGTCAACAACAACCTGTTCACGAACGCCATGGCGCAGTTCAATCTGCGCTATGCGGTGAGCGCCCTTGAGCAGATCTCCCAGCTGCGCCCTGACGACGCGCTGCGCGCCCGCGAACGGCTCGCCGTCACCGACGACGAGATCCGACGTTGGGAGCTGATCGCCGATCGTATGGAGCTGCCCTTCGACGAGCACTTCGGCATCCACCCTCAAGACGAGCAGTTTCTCAATCGCGAGATCTGGGACGTCGAGAACACCCCGCCCGAGCAGCGACCGCTGCTGCTGCACTTTCATCCGCTGGTGATCTATCGGTTCCAGGTGGTCAAACAGGCAGACGTCGTGCTCGCCCTCTACCTGCGCAGCGATCTGTTCAGCGACGCCGAGAAGCGCGCAGACTTCGAGTACTACGAGCCGCTGACCACCGGAGACTCCACACTCTCTGCAGGCGTGCAGTCGATCGTCGCCGCCGAGGTCGGCTACCAGGAGCTCGCCTACGACCACTTCATGTGCTCGCTGTTCACTGATCTCGACAACCTGCACCGTAACACGGAGGACGGTGCCCACATCGCATCCGCCGGAGGCATCTGGAGCACCATCGTCAGCGGCTTCGGCGGTCTGCGCGACGTCGGCGGCGTGCTGCGTTTCGACCCTCGGCTGCCCGCAGGCTGGCAGGAACTCTCGTTCCCGCTGGCGCAGGCCGGCACACGGGTGCGCTTCACCGTCACGCGAGACACGTTCTTCGCCGAGGTCGAGGAGGGAACGCAGCTGACCTTCTGGGTGCGGGCACAGCGTTTCGTGGTGCGAGCCGGTGAGCCGGTCTCGGTGGTACTCGACGGCCAGGGGCCGATCATCGAGGGCGAACCGGACATCGATCAGCTCGAGGGCTTCCGGCGTGAGGACGGCACGCTGCTCACGACGTCGATCCCCGTGGTGACGAGCGAGATTCCGATTGTGCACGGGTCGGTCAGCGCCTGAGCCGGCGAATCGAGACGCGTATGCTCCGAGTCGTATATGTCGTTGCGTCGGAACTCGGTGAGACACGCCAAGACGTCGGCGCATGACTAGCATGGCTGGTATGGGCATTCGAAACGAACGTGCGGCAAATCTTCCGGCCAAACTCTCGCGAAGCTGGCTTCTCGCGCCGCCACATGACGAGCAGTCGCTGCTCGACGCGCTGGCGAGTGAGGCAGACTCCGTCGTCTTCGACATCGAAGACGGCATTCCAGACGAGGGCAAAGACGCCGCTCGCGCACTGGCAGCCGACGCACTGAACAACGGGATGAGCGCGTGGGTGCGCATCAACCCGGCAGGCAGCGAGCTGTGGCACCGTGACCTCGACGCGCTGCGTGGCGCCGAGGGGCTGCGCGGCGTCATGCTTGCCAAGACCGAGACCGCTGAGCAGGTCGCACTCACCGGGCAGGGTCTCAACCCGGGCACACCGGTGGTGGCGCTGCTCGAGAGCGGCCTGGGCGTCGAGAACGCGCCGTTCATCGCAAAGGCCCCGGGAACCTTTCGGCTGGCCTTCGGCGTGGGCGACTTTCGGCGAGACACCGGGGCGGGCAACACCGCCTTGGCGCTCGCGTACGCACGCTCACGTCTTGTGGTGGCTTCGCGCGTCGGCGAGCTGCCCGGGCCCATCGACGGGCCTGTGCTCAGCGACGACCCCGCCGTGATCACGGCGGCCTGCCAGGTCACGGCCGAGATGGGCATGACCGGCAAGCTGGTGCTCAAGCCGCAGCAGACGGCCCAGATCAACGATCACCTCGCACCCACGCAGTCTGAGATCGCTTGGGCGCGCGACCTGCTCGACAAAGACGCACAGGGCGATGGGGGAGCTGACGGCAGCTACCTGCCCCGACTGTCTCGTGCGAAGAAGATCAGCCGCCTCGCCGCGTCGTTCGGTCTGTGGAACAGCTGATCGAACAGACGTCCCGCACAGATGCAGAAGGGCCGGCGCACTTCGTGCGCCGGCCCTTCTGCTCCGGTGTCGTGACGAGCCTGACGCTCAGCACGACACCGGGCACATGATCACTTCTGGTGCTCGGCCAGACGCAGCCACGTGTCGACGACCGTATCGGGGTTCAGTGACATCGAGACGATGTGCTGATCAAGCAGCCACTCGGCGAGATCCGGGTGGTCGCTCGGCCCCTGACCGCAGATGCCGACGTACTTACCGGCTGCATTGCAGTGCTCGATCGCCATTGCCAGCAGCTTCTTGACCGCTGGGTTGCGCTCGTCGAACTCGTCGGCGACCAGTGATGAGTCACGGTCGAGGCCGAGCGACAGCTGCGTCATGTCGTTCGAACCGATCGAGAAGCCGTCGAAGTACTCGAGGAACTCATCGGCGAGCAGCGCATTGCTCGGGATCTCGCACATCATGTAGATCTCGAGGCCGTTCTCGCCGCGCTTCAGCCCGTTGTGCTCCATCAGCTCGATGACGTTTCTGGCCTCTTCGACCGTGCGCACGAACGGCACCATCAGCTTCACGTTGGTGAGCCCGATCTCGTCGCGCACGAACTTCATGGCCCGGCACTCGAGTTCGAAGCAGGCCCGGAAGTCAGGCGAGACATAGCGCGAGGCACCGCGCCAGCCGAGCATCGGGTTCTCTTCATGGGGCTCGTAGCGCGCTCCGCCGACCAGGTTGGCGTATTCGTTCGACTTGAAGTCGCTCATGCGCACGACCACCGGCTTGGGCGCGAACGCCGCAGCGATCATCGAGACGCCCTCGGCCACGCGTTTGACGAAGTAGTCGGTGGGGCTCTCGTACGCCGCGATGCGCTTCTCGATCTCGGCTTTGAGCGCGGGCTCCTGGTCGTCCAGCTCCAGCAGCGCGCGCGGGTGGATGCCCACCTGGCGGTTGATGATGAACTCGAGTCGGGCGAGACCGACTCCGGCGTTCGGCAGCTTCGCGAAGCTGAAGGCCTGATCAGGCGTGCCGACGTTCATCATGACCTTGACCGGGATCTCAGGCATGTGATCGAGTTCTGTGCGCTTGAGCTCGAAGTCGGCGATGCCGTCGTAGACGAATCCGGTCTCGCCCTCGGCGCAGGAGACGGTGACCGATCTGCCGTCGGCGAGGGCGTGCGTGGCGTCGCCGGTGCCGACGACCGCGGGGATGCCGAGCTCGCGCGCGATGATCGCGGCGTGGCAGGTGCGCCCGCCGCGGTTCGTCACGATGGCGCTGGCGCGCTTCATGATCGGCTCCCAGTCAGGGTCGGTGATGTCTGCGACGAGCACTTCACCCTCGACGAAGTCGACCATCTGATCGAGCGAGTGCATGACGCGCACCGGCCCGGCGCCGATGCGCTGGCCGATGGCGCGACCCTCGATCAGCACGTCGCCCTTGCCCTCTTTGCCGATGCTGAAGCGCTCGAGCGCCGATGAGTCGTCGCGCGAGAGCACCGTCTCAGGCCGGGCCTGCAGCACGTAGATGCGGCCGTCGACCCCGTCTTTGCCCCACTCGATATCCATCGGGCGCCCATAGTGCTCTTCGATGGCCAGTGCATGCCGGGCCAGCTCCTGCACCTCGTCGTCGGTCAGGCTGAGCCTGAGACGGTCTGGCTCGGCGACGTCGACGAACTCGGTGCTGCGACCGACGGTCTGGTCGTCGGTGTAGATCATCTTCAGCGCCTTGCCGCCGACAGAGCGCTTGAGAATGGCCGGTCGGCCGGCACGCAGCGCCGGCTTGTACACGTAGAACTCGTCGGGGTTGACGGCACCCTGCACAACGCCTTCGCCGAGGCCGAACGCGCTGGTGATGAACACCGCGTCGTCGAAGCCCGACTCAGTGTCGAGAGTGAACATCACACCGGAGGCGCCGATGTCGGAGCGCACCATTCGCTGGATGCCCGCCGACAGCGCGACGTCTTCATGGCTGTAGTCGTTGTGCACGCGGTAGGCGATCGCGCGGTCGTTGTAGAGCGACGCGAAGACCTCTTTGATGGCGGCCAGAATGTGGTCGATGCCACGCACGTTCAGAAAGGTCTCCTGCTGACCGGCGAACGAGGCGTCGGGCAGATCCTCTGCAGTGGCAGAAGAGCGCACGGCGAACGAGACGGCCGTGGGATCGTCGTATGATCCGGTCAGCGTGTCGAAGGCGCTGCGGATGTCGGCCTCGAGCGCCGAGGGGAACGGCGTGTCGCGAACCTTCGCACGGATGTCTTTGCCGGCCGCAGCCAGGGCGACCACGTCATCCGCATCGAGATCGGCAAGAGTCTTGAAGATGTAGTCACGCACACCCGACTCGTCGAGGAAGGTGTGGAACGCAGCCGAGGTCGTGGCGAAACCCTCGGGAACGTTGACGCCTGCCGATGAGAGGTTCTGAATCAGCTCACCCAACGAAGCGTTCTTGCCGCCGACTTTGTCGATGTCATCGAGGCCGGCCTCGGTGAACCACAGGACGTTTTCTGACACTGGTCTCCTTCAGAGGTAGTGGTGACGATGGATCATCATCGTCACCCTGCAAAAAAGTATAGTCACGATATGTTTCCGCGTGGTGACACGGTCGCACAGGTCACTTGCGCAGGCTCATGCTGTGCAGAATCACAGACGACATCTCTTCGATCGACTTGCTCGCCGAGTTGACGAAGGGAATGTTGTGACGCCGGTACATCTCTTCGGCGTTGCGCAGCTCGTAGCGGCACTGGTCGAGCGATGCATAGCGTGAGTCGGGGCGGCGCTGCGAGCGCACCTCGCTCAGCCGCTGCGGAGTCGAGAGCAGCCCGAAGCACTTGTCGGCCAGGGGAGCGATCGGCGCCGGGAGTTCGGTCGAGCCGAAGTCTTCGTGGATGAGCGGGTAGTTGGCGACCAGCACGCCGTGCTGAAGCGCCAGATACATGGTCGTCGGCGTCTTGCCGCAGCGTGACGGGGCGATGAGGATGATGTCGCTGCGATCCAGCGCACGCAGACTCTGGCCGTCGTCGTGTTCGATCGCGAACTCCACGGCATGCATGCGGGCGTTGTATCGCTCGAGGTCGCCCTGACCGTGCGCGCGGCCGGGGGAGTGGCTGGCCTCAGTGTGCAGCGTCTGCTCGAGACGCTTGGTCGCCTCGCCGAGCAGATCGATGACCAGAGCCCCAGAGGCGGTGAACACCTCACGGATCTCGTCTGAGACCACGGTCGAGAAGACGAGGGGAGTGGGCTGCGTCTTCGAGAGCGAGTCGATGTGGCGCACCACGGTGCGCGCGTATTCGACGGTGTTCACGAACGGGATCGTGGCGCGGATGAAGCTGTCGTTCGGAAACTGCGTCAGCAGCGTGTTGCCGAGGGTCTCGGCTGTGATGCCGGTGCCGTCCGACACGAAGAAGACGGAATGCGTCTCGCGCTCTGTGATCATGACTGCCTCTCTGCCGGCGACGGGTTCCACGATACCGCAGAGACGCCGACGAGTAGGGTGCTGCTATGACCCAAAGCTTCCGCTGGCCGCAGACCGAGGTGACGCCGGCCTGGGCCCGGCCGCGCGTGCGCGCCGAGGTCTGGATCGTGCTCGGGCTCACTCTCGGCCAGTCGGCGGTGTTCGCCGTGCTCTCGCTGCTGCGCAAGCTGACGGCCGAGGGTGGCCTCGGTGCGCAGACGAGCACGCTGAACGCCAGTCAGGCGTCGCAGCCCTGGCTCGATCTGCTGATCCAGCTGGCGCAGATCGGCTTCGGCCTGGTGCCGGTGCTCCTGGTGCTGTGGCTGCTGGCTGCTCGGTCGTCGGCGCCTGCCGACCGATGCTCTGGCGCGGGCTTCACCGGCGCCGGCTTCGCAGCAGGCGCGGCCAGACTCGGTCTGCACGACCTCTGGAGCAGGCGCGCATGGGGCCGCGGCTGTCTGCTGGCGGCGGTGATCGGGCTGCCCGGCCTCGCGCTCTACGCCGTCGGGCGGCTGCTCGGGCTCACCGCGAACGTCGTCCCCGCAGCGCTCGATGCGCATTGGTGGAGCATCCCGGTGCTGCTGCTCGCAGCCATCGAGGCCGCCGTGCTCGAAGAGACCATCGTCTCGGGCTGGCTGGCGATCCGTCTGCGCGAGATCGCGTGGGGATGGCCGGCCGTCTTCGTCGCAGCCGCCCTGCTGCGCGGCTCGTACCACCTGTATCAGGGCATCGGCCCGTTCGTCGGCAACGCGGTGATGGGCGTGGTCTTTCTCTGGGCGGCCCGACGGTGGGGCGGAGTGGCCCCGCTGGTGGTGGCCCACTTTCTGCTCGACACCTGCGCGTTCGTCGGCTGGCAGCTGGCCGGCCCCTGGCTGCTGTCGACCGGTCTGCTCGGCTAGGTCGCGCGTCGGTCGGCCAGCGGCCGACCGATCAGATGCCGGGCAGTTCGAGCGGCACCGGATGCATCTCGTGACGCATCTGGATGAGCTCGCGAGCGTGTGAGCGCAGGTGGCGATCCTCGTCGCTGACCGGCTCCCACTGTGGCACGTCGGTCGCGTGCCCGTCTTCGCCGACGACGACCAGCACGGTCATGCATCGAGTCGTCAGGTGCAGGTCGTTGGGCCGCTTCGGGTCTGCCGTGCGCACCTGGGTGCTGACGTGGATGCTGTGCGGCGTCGTCAGCAGCAGGCGCGAGCGGATCTCGACGATGTTGCCGATCGGAATCGGGTTGATGAAGTGGATGCCGCCCGAGTAGACGCCGACCACGTCGTGTTTGGCCCAGCTGCTGGCGCAGGTGTTCGCCGCTTCGCCGATCCAGCGCATCACCGTGCCACCGTGGGTCTTGCCGCCCCAGTTGGCATGCTGAGGCGCGGCCAAGAAGCGGAAGACCGTCTCTGGTGCGGTGCCGTAAGTGGTGTAGGCCTGCGAGGCCATCGACTGGCGGATGCGGCGGCGGGGCTCGATGCGCTCGATGGCCGCCTCGTGCAGCTGGCGTTCGGTGTCGGTCTGCGGGCTCCACTGCGGAACCTGCGCCGGCGTGCCGTTCTCGTCGACGGCGACGAAGATCAGGATGCAGTCGCAGGCCGGCTGGTAGGCGCGAGTGCGCACGTCGGCCGATTCGACGCGCACGAGCACGTGCATGCTGGTGCGGCCGGTGTGGATGATGCGGGCATGGGCAGCGATGATGCTGCCTGGGGCGATCGGACTGTTGAAGTGGACGTTGCCGACGTACGCGGTCACGCAGTACGACGAGCTCCATCCGACGGCGCAGGCGTAGCCGGCCCGATCGATCCATTCGAGGACGCGGCCCTCGGCGATCGAGGTGCCGGTCTTCGAGACCTCTTGAGGCAGGGCCATGAAGCGCAGCGTGATGTGATCTTCTGGCGACGTCGCATCGCTGTCGGCGGGGGATGAGCCGGTGGGCTCTGACGGATGAGGGTCAGTGAGCATGCACATACCCTAGTCGATTCGCCCGCGGCGGCAGCGGATCAGCGCTGCGTGGCGAAACGTCTCGCTGCGAGAGGAACCGTCGCCGACAGCGACACGACGCTGATGAGCGCGCCGAAGACGAGCGCTGCGGCGTCACCGCCGTTCAGCGCACCGGTCTGCATGCCGATGGTGGCCGCAGCGATCGGCACGCCCAGCTGTGCGCCGCCGAGCAGCGCCAGTGAGACGGGCTGCCCGGTCACCGCGCCGACCGCGTGCACGGCCAGGCCGCCGAAGCCCAGTGCGAGGCCCAGCAGAACGTGCCGCGGACTGCTCCACAGGTCGCCCAGCGACAGCGACGCGCCGAGCCAGACGTAGAACAGGGGTGAGAAGAAGCCCTCGCTGAGGGCGAAGACCTGCTTCGCCAGACGTCGAGGCTCTCCGATCGCCGAGACCGCGACCCCTGCAGCGAACCCGGCAAGCATGATCGACACCGCTGTCTGCGAGGCGAGTACGGCGAACGCGAGCAGCAGCACGAGTGAGATGCGCAGCTCGAGCGCCAAATGCTCGCGGCGACTGACCCGGTGCGCCTCGCTCAGCATGCCCCGGCGTCGCATCATGCGCAGCGCGAGAACGACCCCGGCGGTCAGAGCGCAGAGTGCCAGTGCGCCGACGATGGTCAGCAGGGCGCGGCCGGTGTCCATGACCAGAGGCAGCAGCACGATCGACGCCACGTCGGCGACGGCGATCTGCGCCATCGTGGCGGTCACCGCCGGGCCGGTCAGCCGGGCCTGAGCCATCGCGGGCAGCGCCAGCGCCGCCGAAGAAGACCCGAGTACGACCGTATAGATCAGCCAGTCCGGACTGTGCAGGGTGAGGCTGATGAGCGCGCCCAGCGCCAGAGCGGCCACGGCCACGGCTGCCGCTCGGATAAGCCCCTTCAACAGCAGCGGCCGCAGCTCGGGGTTGCGCACCGGAATCTGGCTGCCGGCGACGAACATCGTGAGCGCGAAGCCCAAGTCGGCCAGCAGCGTGAACATCGAGTCGCCGGCATCGACCCATCCCAAGCCGGCGCCGCCGATGAGCAGGCCGCCGAGAATCTGACCGACGAGCACCGGGGCACGCCAACGGGTGACCCAGCTCAGCACAGGCCCCAGCAGCGCGATCACAGTGATCGCCAGCAGCGTGAGCAGAGTCATGCTGGCACGTTAGCACCCCGTGTGCAGCCGCCCTCCCGCGTGAGCTCGACCATGGCATCCGCACTGGGACGCTCACGCAGTGCTGCGCTGCTCGCTGCGACCACCGTGAGACTGACCAGCGCCAGCGCAGCGCCCACCGCGAACATCCAGATGTGGTGCACCCCGCTGAATGCCAGCTCGATGCCCGAGAGGATCGCCGGCATGAAGAACCCCGTGTAGGTGAGGCTGTAGAACACGGCGGTGAACGCGGCCAGACGACCGGGCGGCGCGATGCGCTGCACGTACTGCAGACCAGACACCAGAACCGTGCCGTAGCCAATGCCCAGCCCGGCCGCGGCGACCAGACCCAGCCAGACCTGCTGCGTGGCCAGTGCGCTCGCGGCCAGCAGCATCCCCGCGCAGGCGACGACCAGGCCGAGCACCAGCGTGCGGGCCGACCCCGGACGCTCGAGGCGCTTGATCACCGGCTGCACCCCGACGCCGCAGGTGAGACCCACCAGGCACATCAGCGCGCTGAAGCCGATCTCAAGACCGGGAGCCTGCGAGCGCATCTGCGTGGGCAGAATCGCGTAGGCGCTGGCTGCACAGCCGAACACCCACGGAGCTGCGGGAGCGACGATCAGCAGGAATCGGCGACGCACCGCCGGGTCGATGCCGTCTTCGGCGATCAGCGCGAAGCGCGAGCGGCTGCGGCGGCGTGACGTCGAGAGCACTGCGTGCACCTGCGTCTCCGGGCCTCTGCGCATCATCCACACAGTCACCGGAATGAGCAGCCCGACGTTGACGAGGTAGGGCAGCATGGTGGCCGCTGGCCCCCACTGCGCGATGGCTCCGGCGACTGCGGCGCCGGCCCCGAAGCCCACGCTGAGCGTGATGGATGCGCGGCGTGCGCCCGCCCCCGCATCGGCGTTCGCATCGAACGGGGCCGTCGAGAGCTCCTTGATCCAGGTGCTGCCGACGGCCATCGCCAGACCCAGCGCGAGCCCGCAGAGCAGACGACCGACGAACAGCGCCACCATGCTCTCGGGGCCGAGGGCGAGTACGAGGCTGCCTGTCATGGCCAGCAGCGGGCCTGGGATCATGACAGGACGGCGGCCGATGCGGTCGGCCATGGGGCCGCCGATCAGCAGAGCCGGGATGATGCCCAGCACGTAGCCGCCGAAGAGGATGTTGACCTGCAGGGCGGTGAAGCCGCTGTGCATCTGGTACATCACCAGCAGCGGAGTGAACTCGTTGCCGGCCCAGGCGACTGCGAAGAGCACGGCGGCGACGCTGACCCAAGACCGGCCGTGCGCTGTGCGCGCCCGACCGGTCTGTGGACCGCCCGACTGTCGAACTGTCTGTGTCTGCGTCTGCGTCGACATGGTGTCATCCTCGGTTCGCCGGCTGCGGCTCGACGAGACCGGCAGCCTCATCGGTCAGCGGCTCAGGCGTGACCACATCGGTGGCGAGGTAGCGTCGGTACGCCTCTGTGGTGAGAAAGGGCAGGAACGGCTTGTCGAGGGCGACCTGTGCGAACACCTGCACGGCGTCGTCGAACCGGTCGCCGTCGAAGCGCTGCAGCTCTGAGACCACGCCGTCGATGATCTGCTGCACGCGCTCGCGGGTGATGGCATTGCCCTCGGCGGTGACGGTCTGGTAGTGCAGCCACTGCCAGATCTGCGTGCGCGAGATCTCGGCGGTCGCCGCGTCCTCCATCAAGTTGTCGAGGGCCGCGGCACCGACGCCGCGCAGCCACGATTCGATGTAGCGGATGCCCACCGAGACGTTGTCGCGCAGGCCGGCCTCGGTGACCTCGCCAGGGGTCGCCTGGAAGTTCAGCAGATCGCTCTGCCCGATGCTGACGTCGTCGAGCTGACGTTCGACCTGGTTGGGCCGCTCGCCGAGCACTGCGTCGAACTCGGCCTGTGCGTAGGGAATCAGGTCGGGATGCGCGACCCAGGTGCCGTCATAGCCGGCCTCTGCCTCACGGCGTTTGTCTGCAGACACCTGCTGAAAGGCGCGCTCGGTCACCTCCGGATCGCGCCGATTCGGGATGAATGCGCTCATGCCGCCGATGGCGTAGGCGCCTCGGGCATGTGCGGTCTTGACCAGCAGCTGTGCGTATGCGTGGGTGAAGGGAACCTCCATCGTGATGCAGGAGCGATCAGGCAGCACGTTCTTCGCACCGCGCTCGCGGAAGACCTTGATCACGCTGAAGATGTAGTCCCAGCGGCCGGCGTTGATGCCCGTGATGTGATCGCGCATCTCGTAGAGGATCTCATCGATCTCGAAGGCCGCAGGCAGCGTCTCGATCAGCACGGTGGCGCGGATGGTGCCGATGTCGAGACCCAGTGCGTGCTCGGCGAAGGTGAAGACGTCGTTCCACAGGCGGGCTTCGAGGTGGCTCTCGAGCTTGGGAATGTAGAAGTACGGGCCTCGCCCGCGGGCGATGAGCTCTTTCGCGTTGTGAAAGAAGAACAGCCCGAAGTCGACGAGGCTGCCCGACGTGTCTTCGGTGCGGTTGCTGTCATCGGTGAAGACCAAGTGCTTCTCGGGCAGATGCCAGCCGCGCGGGCGAGGCACGATGGTGGGCAGCTCGGCGAGCTCTTTCGTTCGCAGGGCGTACTGCTTGCCCTCTGGCGAGGTGAAATCGATCTGCCCGCGAATCGCGTCGAAGAGGCTCAGCTGGCCGCCGACCACGTTCTGCCAGGTGGGGCTGGTGGCATCCTCGAAGTCGGCGAGCCAGACCTTGGCGGTGGAGTTGAGCGCGTTGACGGTCATCTTGCGATCGGTCGGCCCCGTGATCTCGACGCGCCGATCCTGCAGACCGGGCGCATTCGCAGAGCCGACGACACGCCAGCTTCGGTCGGCGCGGATGTGCGCGGTGCCGGGCAGGAAGTCGGGGTTGGTGCCCAGCGAGTAGTCTTTCAGCCGCTTCGCCCGTTTGGCGAGCAGCTCATGGCGACGTGACGAGAAGCGGTGGTGCAGTGCGGCGAGAAAGTCCAGCGCCTCGGGCGTGAGAATCTCGTCGAAGCGTTCGTGCATGCGCCCGGCGACGCGCACGACGGGTCGGGTCGGTCGGCGGACGGCAGTGGTGGTGTGCATGATTCTCCAATCCTGGTGGCGGGGCCGATCGTCGTTGATCGGCGGGTGCGTGGCTGTGTGACGTGACGACCGGCGTCGTGGCGACGGCGGCGTCGGGAGTGAGCCGGTCGGGGCACGGCCTGCGGCGATGCAGGGGCGCCCCGATCCGACGAGATCAGAACTGTGCCTCTTCGGTGCTGCCCACCAGCGCGAGGGTCGCGCTGTCCGGGTTGAGCGCCGTCGAGATGCGGTCGAAGTAGCCGGTGCCGACCTCGCGCTGGTGTCGAGTGGCGGTGTACCCCTGACTCTCGGCGGCGAACTCCTTCTCTTGCAGCTGCACGTAGGCGGTCATCTGCTCGTCGCGGTAGCCGCTGGCCAGCTCGAACATCGAGTAGTTGAGCGCGTGGAAGCCGGCCAGCGTGATGAACTGGAACTTGTAGCCCAGCTCGCTGAGCTCACGCTGGAACGAGCCGATCTGCTCGTCAGAGAGGTGCGCCTTCCAGTTGAACGACGGCGAGCAGTTGTAGGCGAGCAGCTTGCCGGGGAACTTCTCGTGGATCGCCGTGGCGAACTCACGGGCAAGCTCGATGTCGGGCTCTCCGGTCTCGACCCAGAGCAGGTCGGCGTACTCGGCGAAGGCCAGACCGCGGGTGATGACCGGCTCGATGCCGTTGCGCACTCGGTAGAAGCCCTCGTCGGTGCGCTCGCCGGTCGTGTACTGGCGATCGCGCTCGTCGACGTCGCTGGTGAGCAGATCTGCCGCCAGCGCATCGGTGCGGGCGATGATCAGGGTGGGCACACCCGCGACGTCTGACGCGAGTCGAGCCGACTGCAGAGTGCGGATGTGCTGCTTCGTCGGAATGAGCACCTTGCCGCCGAGGTGGCCGCACTTCTTCTCACTGGCCAGCTGATCTTCCCAGTGCACGCCCGCCGCTCCGGCCTGGATCATCGCCGACTGCAGCTCGAAGGCGTTCAACGGGCCGCCGAAGCCTGCTTCGGCGTCGGCGACGATCGGCGCCATCCAGTCACGGGTGACCGCCTCGGGCCCGCCTTCGCCGAACTCCACCTGGTGGGCGCGCATCAGCGCGTTGTTGATGCGGCGCACGACCGCTGGCACCGAGTTGACCGGGTACAGACTCTGATCTGGGTAGGTCTGGCCCGAGAGGTTCGCGTCTGCGGCGACCTGCCAGCCGGAGAGGTAGATGGCGCGCAGACCGGCTCGCACCTGCTGAACCGCCTGGTTGCCGGTGAGAGCGCCGAGCGCGCGCACCCAGTCGTCGCCCTCTTCGTGCAGCAGCTCCCAGAGCTTCTCGGCGCCGCGACGGGCGAGTGTGCTCTCTTCGCGGATGCCGCCGCGAATGCGCAGCACGTCTTCAGCGGAGTAATCGCGGCGCACGCCCTCCCAGCGCGGGTCGTTGTCCCACTCGAACTGCAGGTGCTCAGCGGTCTGTGTCTGGTCGCCGGGGCGGATGTTCTGCTCGGTCATGGTGATCTCCTTTGATCTCATGGTGCGTGTGCCACCTCATCGGCCGGTGAGCCGAACCACGTCACTCGGGTGATCGAGTCGTCGTTGAGTCGATCGGTCGTGCTGTGGTGAGTTCTACTCTGCGGCAAGAGATGCGGACGATCCGGACGAATCTGCAGGAAAGTTCTGCGATATTTCTGTTCTGCGGAGAAAACGGCTGTGTCATCATGAAGACATGACGACCACGCAACGGCGCGGGGCGCGTCTTGGCGATGAGGCGATGGTTGACGCTCTCATCATCGGGCGGCGGATTCGCGCGATACGAAAACAGCGAGGGCTCACCTTGGAGTCTCTCGCGCAGGCGATCGAGCGCGCGCCCAGCCAGATCTCAGCGCTCGAGAACGGGCACCGAGAGCCGAAGCTCAGCCAGCTCAGGCGCATCGCCGAAGTGCTCGCCGTTCCCCTCGACGATCTCATCGGTGGCGATGAGCCGCCCGACGAACGGGCGTCGCACGAGATCGAGCTCGAACGCATACAGCGGTCGGTCGGGTTCTCATCGCTCGGCCTGCCTGCGGTGCGAGTGGGGCCTCGACTGGGAGACGACGCCTTGGCCACGATCGTCGGCCTCTATCGCAAGATCGAGCAGCTGCGTGACGATCGACAGGCGACACCTGAAGAGGCCCGCCGGGTGAACGCCGAACTGCGTACCACGATGCGGGCCAGCGACAACTACTTCGAACCGATCGATGATGAGGCCGAGGGACTGCTCGAGACGCTCGGCTACGCGGGCGGCCCGCTGCCGCAGCGGCTGACCGCAGCGCTGGCCGAACACCTCGGCGTCACGCTGCACTACGTCGACGACCTGCCGCAGTCGACGCGGTCGGTGCTGGACGAGCGCAACGGCCGCATCTATCTGCCGCAGTCGGTGATCGGCTCGGGCGACTCGCGCGCCGCGGTGCTGCAGGCGCTGTCGAGCAAGGTGCTCGGGCACACCGTTCCCGCGGACTACGCGGAGTTCCTGCGCCAGCGGGTCGAGAGCAACTACTTCGCCGGCGCGATGCTCATGCCTCGCACACGCAGCGTCGAACGACTGCAGGCCGCGAAGGCGAACAAAGACCTGGCCATAGACGACTTTCGCGACGCCTACGCCGTCAGCTACGAGACTGCTGCGCATCGGTTCACCAACCTGGCCACGGAGTTTCTCGATCTGCCCGTGCACTTCGTGAAAGTGCATGAGTCCGGCACGATCTGGAAGGCTTACGAGAACGACAGCGTGTGCTTTCCCACCGATTCTCTGGGCGCCATCGAGGGGCAGACCTGCTGCCGGCACTGGACGAGCCGCATCGTCTTCGCCGAGACCGATCACTTCAGCCCGTTCGCTCAGTACACCGACACGCCGACCGGCACGTTCTGGTGCGCCGCTCGCGTGCTCGCCTCGTCGCAGGGGAGGGTGTCGGTGTCGGTCGGCACCGACTTCACCCATGCCCGCTGGTTTCGCGGCGGCAACACCACCAGTCGTGCCGTCTCGACGTGCCCGGACGAGAACTGCTGTCGCATCCCGCCAGCGCACCTGCGAGAGAAATGGGAAGATCAGTGCTGGCCTGCCACGCGACCGCACGCCTCACTGCTCGCCGCGCTGCCACAGGGCGTCTTTCCCGGCGTCGACACCACAGACGTGTACGAATTCCTCGAACGACACGCACCGCCCGAACCGTCACCGACGGCCGACGAAAGGAACCGACCATGACCGACTCGTCCGACCTGCTCACCGCAGATCTCGCCGACGACGGCGATCGCGAGCTGCGCAGCGTGGTCACCCAGCTGCGCAGCTTCGGCGGTCGCCGACGCGTCTTCGGACGTGTGCAGACACTGCAGGTGCACGAAGACAACACGCTGATCAGAGAGCAGCTCGGCACGCCCGGCGAAGGGCGTGTGCTCGTCGTCGACGCAGGAGCATCGCTGCGCCGCGCGGTGGTCGGCGGCAATCTCGGCGTGCTGGCCGCGCGAAACGGGTGGGCCGGCATCCTGGTGGCCGGTGCCGTGCGCGACACCGTCGAACTCGGTCAGGCCGACGTGCACGTCAAGGCGCTGGGCTCTCAGCCGGTGCCCACCGTGAAGCGCGGCTTCGGCGTGCTGGGCGAGCCCATCCGCTTTCTCGAGGTCGATGTGCGGCCGGGCGACTGGGTCGTCTCAGACGAGGACGGCGTGGTGTTCCTCAGCGTCGACCCGCGTTCCGAGGGGTGACCGACCGGTTCAGTCGCCGTTCGGGAATGCCCGGTGCAGCTCGTCGAGCCATGCCTGCGGCGAGGAGTCTGACGGCGCCCGCCAGTCGCCGCGCGGCGAGAGCGACCCGCCGGGCGACACCTTCGGGCCATTCGGGATCGCCGTGCGCTTGAACTGCGCGAACCCGAAGAAGCGCTGCAGAAAGACCTCGAGCCAGTGCACGATCTGCTGCAGGTCGAAGTCATGGCGATCTGCCTCGGGAAAGCCCGCGGGCCACTGCCCGATGCCGGCGTCGCGGCAGGTCGTCGGCTCGGCCCACGCATGTGCGGCCAGCCAGGCGATGCGACTCGGGCGCATGCCGTGACGCAGCACCTGATAGAGCGTGAAGTCGTGCAGCGCGTAGGGGCCGATCTTCTCTTCGGTGCTCTGCACCTTGCCGTCGGCGCCGGCGGGCACCAGTTCGGGCGAGATCTCGGTGTCGAGCACACGTTGCAGCACGGCTGAGACCTCGGCAGAGAAGTGCCCGGTCGAGCTCACCCAGCGAACCAGATGCTGCATCAGCGTCTTGGGAACGCCGGTGTTGACCGTGTAATGCGACATCTGGTCGCCGACGCCGTACGTCGACCAGCCCAAAGCGCCCTCCGAGAGATCGCCGGTGCCCACCACGATGCCGCCGCGCTGGTTCGCGAGTCGGAACAGATAGTCGGTGCGCAGCCCGGCCTGCACGTTCTCGAAGGTGGTGTCATAGACCGGCTCACCGTCGGCGAAGGGGTGTCCGATGCGGCTGAGCATCTCGCGTGCGGCAGGCCTGATGTCGAGCTCTTCGAATGTGACCCCCAGCGACTCGGCCAGTGCCACGGCGTTCGACTTGGTGTGGTCGCTCGTCGCGAACCCGGGCATGGTGAATGCGAGGATGTCGGTGCGTGGGCGTCCGAGACGGTCCATGGCTTGTGCGCAGACGAGCAGCGCGTGCGTCGAGTCGAGGCCTCCCGAGATGCCGATCACGAGCTTCGGCGAGCCGATCGAGCGCATGCGCTGCATGAGACCCGAGACCTGGATGCTGTACGCCTCGTAGCAGTCCTGCGCGAGCCGGTCGGGGTCGGCGGGCACGAAGGGAAAGCGGGCGAGGGTGCGGCGCAGGCCGATGTCGTCGGTGGGCGGCCTCAGTGTGAACGAAACGGTGCGATAGTCGCCCTTGCAGGCGTCGCCGCTCAGATCGGCGAGTGTGCGTCGGTTGTCGTCGAACGTGCCCTGTCGCAGGCGCTCCTGCCGCAGCACGTCGAGATCGACATCGGCGACCGACCGTCTCGGGCCGTCGGGAAAGCGTTCGGTCTGCGCGAGCAGCGTGCCGTTGTCGTAGATCATCGTCTGGCCGTCCCACGAAAGGTCGTTGCTCGACTCGCCGGCTCCCGCGGCGGCATAGACATAGGCGGCGAGGCAGCGGGCAGAGGCCGAGCGCACCAGCAGATGGCGGTCTTCGGCGCGGGCGATGGTGATGGGGCTGCCCGAGAGGTTCGCGAGCACGGTCGCCCCGGCCAGTGCGGCACGGGCGCTCGGCGGAACCGGCACCCACGTGTCTTCGCAGATCTCTGTGTGCAGCACCAGCCCCGGTACGTCGACGGCGTCGAAGAGCAGGTCGGTGCCGAAGGGCGCATCGAATTCGCCGATGCGGATGCTGCCGCCGCGCTGGTCGTCTCCGGGAGCGTACCAGCGGCGTTCGTAGAACTCCCGATAGGTCGGCAGGTAGGACTTCGGCACGACCCCGAGCAGACGGCCGCGATGGATGACTGCGGCGCAGTTGTAGAGCCGGGTCTCGTGCCGCAGCGGCACACCGACCACGAGCACCGGCAGCAGCTCGGTGCTTGCTGCGACCACCTCGATCAGGGCGTCGACGGCGGAGTCGAGCACGGCATCCTGCAGCACCAAGTCGTCGATGGCGTAACCGGTCAGGCACAGCTCGCTGAAGACAGCCACCCCGACCGCGTCTCGGTCGCACTCGACAGCCTGCTGGATGATCTGCTTCGCGTTCGCAGCAGGATCGGCGATGGCGATGGGAAAGGTGACGGCTGCGACGCGAGCGAAGCCCTGAGCGTAGGCGCTCGCCCGGGCGCCAAGTGCACGGGCGGCGACAAGTCGATCGGTCATGGCCTCCAGTCTGGCACAGCGCGAGGCCTTGCCGGCAGACAGTACACTTGGTGAACATTTGCTACCGTGTTGGCACGATGAAGATGAAGGGGCTGAGGCGTCATGATGACTGAACGCGCAGTGAAAGAACCAGGAGCCGTTCGTCGGCTTTGGGCTGACGGCTTCGGAACGCTGGCCACGCGATGCGTGCAGACTCTGGTCGTGCTCGCTGTGATCGTGGTCGTGATCTTCGCCATCATGCAGGTGTCGATCGTCGGCATTCCCGTGCTGCTCGCTCTGATCGTCTCGTCGGCGATCGTTCCGTTCACCGCTTGGCTGCGGCGCAGAGGCGCGCCGGCCATGCTCGCCGCCTGGACGGCCCTGCTGAGCATCGTGGTCACCTTCGGGCTGCTGATCTGGCTGATCGTGTGGGCTGTGCTCAACCAGTGGAACGTGCTGGTCAGCTCGGCGACCGGCGGCATGCAGACGCTCCAGGACTTCATCGACGGGCTGCCGTTCACCGTGCACATGCCGGCGCTCGCCGAGGTCGGGGCGTGGGCGCAGGGCGTGCTGGCCAGCAGCGGCTTTCAGAGCGGAGCACTCGCCGGTGTCTCGGCGACGGCGGAGTTCTTCACCGGCTTCGGCATCTTCGTGGTGGTGCTCTTCTTCTTTCTCAAAGACGGGGCGGCGATCTGGGAGTTCCTGCTGCGGCCTCTGCACGGAGACGGATACACACGGGCTCGCCGCGCCGGACAGCAGGCCGTCACCACGTTCGGCAGCTATCTGCGCGGCACGACGATCGTGGCCGCGGCTGATGCCGTCGGCATCGGCATCGGACTCGTGATTCTGCAGGTGCCGCTGGCGCTGCCTCTGGCCGTGATCGTGTTCGTCACGGCATACATCCCGATCGTCGGGGCCACGCTGGCCGGCGTGCTCGCCGCCCTGGTCGCGCTGGTGGCCAACGGGCCGGTCGCCGCACTGATCGTGATCGCCATCGTGATCGTGGTCAACCAGCTCGAGGGCAATCTGCTGCAGCCTGTGGTCATGGGGCGCACGCTGAAGCTGCACCCGTTGGTGATTCTGATCGCGCTGACCATCGGCGCCTCGCTGGGTGGTGTGCTCGGGGCGATCATCGCAGTGCCGCTCACCGCAGCGGCGTGGTCGGTGCTGCAGGTCTGGGACGGGCCTGGACGCCCAGCACGGTTCGCTCGGGCGAAGTCAGCTCGAGAACGTCGTGAGGCTCGCGAGGCCGAGCTGACCGCCGAAGAGGAAGCCAAAGCCCCCACCGGCGCAGCGTCGGCGGATGCGGCGGCGGCCTCAGACAAAGACGCTGACGCATCGGGTGGCAGCGACGTATGATCGGCGGCGTCGGCTCCGCCTCGGCGTCGACGATCAAGACTCAGAAGGAGCTCTTCTATGAACACAGCACTCTCAGAGAAACGCGTGCTCGTCATCTCGACCAACTACGGAGTCGAGACCGCTGAGATCTCGCGCCCGGTCAACGATCTGCGCGCAGCAGGCGCTCGGGTGACCGTCGCCGCGCCGAAGCCTGAGGCCATTCTCACCTTGGTGCACGACCGTACGGTCGGCGAGACGCTCGCACCCGACGCGACCTTCGCCGACATCGACCCGGCGCAGTTCGACCTGCTCGTGCTGCCCGGCGGCACCATCAACGCCGACCAGCTGCGCGTTGACAACGACGCGCAGCGCATCGTGCGTCGCTTCACCATCGCGGGTCGGCCGATCGCTGCGATCTGCCACGCACCTTGGGCGCTGATCGACGCCGGAGTGGCCGAGGGCAAGAAGCTCACCTCGTACAGCAGCATCAAGACCGATCTGGTCAACGCGGGAGCCGAGTGGGTCGACGCCGAAGCGGTCGTCGACGACACCGATGGCTGGCGGCTGATCACCTCGCGGTCGCCGCAGGATCTCGACGCCTTCGTGGCGGCCATCATCACGACGCTGGAAGGCTGAGGCCGGGGAGGGGCGAGGGGTCAGGAGGGCCGAGCTCAGGAGAGCCGCCCAGAGCGACTCTCCGAGGTCTCGCGAGACATCAGCGCGGTCTGGATGCGTGAGGCGATCATGCCGATGAGCATCGCGATCACCACGGCGATGCAGATCACGACTACGGGATGCCTCTCGACCCAGATGCCGGCGACCGCGCCGATGCCGGTGCTGTAGATCGCCCAGACCAGCGAGCCGACCGCCGAGAGTCGGACGAACAGCGCCGTCGGCATGTGCAGGTCGGCGCACGCGAGGGTGGTCGCCAGACGCCCCATCGGCACCAGACGGGCGCTGATCATGGTGATGTCGGGCTGATCCCGCAGCCGGCGTCGCATCCAGCGTCTCATGCGCCGCACTCTGACGCCGTTCAGCCATCGCCAGCTGCCCAGATGCGTCCACCGTGCCAGACCGAACGCTCCGAGGTCGCCGACCACCATGCCGACGGTGGTGCTGATCAGCAGCACGATGGTCACGAACAACTGCTCGGGGCGGGCGTAGGCGATCGTCGCCAGTGCGATCACGAGCGACTGTGTGGGCAGAAAGGTGAGCGTGCCGCTCAGCGCGAGCACGAGGGCCAGCGCGACGAACACCCAGGGCGAACTCGCGAGTGACAACACCCAGTCAGAGGCTGCAGATCCCATGGCCTCCCAGCGTACCCGGTGCGCTGTGGCATATCGCCGAGCGTGTATCAGCCCTGTGCACGACTGCGGAAGCCGCGCAGCCGCAGGCTGTTGCCCACGACGAAGACGCTGCTGAACGCCATCGCTGCGCCCGCCAGCATCGGGTTGAGCAGCCCCAGCGCTGCGAGCGGGATCGCCGCGACGTTGTAGGCGAAGGCCCAGAAGAGGTTGGTCTTGATCGTGCCGAGTGTGCGCCTGGCGAGTCGGATCGCATCGGCGGCGCTGCGCAGATCGCCACGCACCAGGGTGATGTCTGCGGCCTCGATGGCCACATCGGTGCCGGTGCCCATGGCGAGCCCCAAGTCGGCGGTGGCCAGCGCGGGGGCGTCGTTGACGCCGTCACCGACCATCGCCACGACGTGCCCGGCCTGCTGCAGCCGCCTCACCTCGGCGACCTTCTGCTGCGGCAGCACCTCGGCGATCACTTGGCCGACGCCCACTTCGGCGCCGATCTGCCGAGCGGCCCGTGCATTGTCTCCGGTCAGCAGCACAGGGTCGAGCCCGAGACCGGTGAGCTGCGCGATCGCCTCGCGGCTGGTCGGCTTCACCGCGTCGGCCACGACGACGATGCCGCGTGCCGTGCCGTCCCAGCCCACGGCGATGACGGTCGCACCGCCCTGCTCCGCCTGCTGCTTGGCGGCCACGAGTTCGTCAGACAGGTGCATCGACCACTGCTCCAGCAGCGCCTCGCGGCCGGCGACGACGACATGGCCCTCGACCAGGCCGCGAACGCCGAGGCCCGCGGCATTGGCGAAGTCAGAGACCTCTGGCAGAGCTTCGGCTTCGGCCGCAGCCTGGGCGATCGCACGGGCGATCGGATGCTCCGAGGCCGCCTCGAGGGCGCCGGCCAGCCGCAGCAGCTCGTGCTGCGTGACGTCAGGCTCGGCGACGACGTTCTTCACGGTCATGCGGCCCGTGGTCACTGTGCCGGTCTTGTCGAGAACGATGGTGTCGACCCGACGCGTCGACTCGAGCACTTCGGGGCCTTTGATGAGGATGCCGAGCTGCGCACCGCGCCCCGTGCCTACCAGCAGTGCGGTCGGTGTCGCCAGCCCCAGAGCGCACGGGCAGGCGATGATGAGCACCGAGACGGCTGCGGTGAAGGCCGCCGTGGCGGGATGCCCGAGCAGCAGCCACACCACTAGCGTGATCAGGGCGATGCCGATCACGATGGGCACGAAGACGGCTGACACGCGGTCGGCAAGCCGCTGCACCGGCGCCTTGCCCGACTGGGCGTCTTCGACCATCTGCGCCATCCGCGCGAGCTGCGTGTCGGAGCCGATCCGGGTGGCGCGCACGACCAGGCGGCCACCGGCGTTCACCGTCCCGCCGACCACAGCGTCGCCTTCGCGCACCTCGACCGGCACCGGTTCGCCCGTCAGCATCGACGCATCCACCGACGACGACCCTGACATCACGCGGCCGTCGGTCGCGATCTTCTCGCCCGGCCGCACCACGAATTCGTCGCCCACGGCGAGCTGAGCGACTGGAACGCGCTGCTCGCGGCCGTTCCGCAGCACCGCGACGTCTTTGGCCCCGAGCTCGACGAGTGCGCGCAGCGCCGCGCCGGCCTGTCGTTTCGAGCGCATCTCGAAGTAGCGCCCGGCCAGGATGAACATGGTGACCCCGGCGGCGACCTCGAGGTAGATGTTGTTCGAGCCGTCGGTGGGCGCGATCGTGAGTTCGAACGCATGGTGCATGCCTGGCATGCCGGCTGTGCCGAAGAAGAGCGCGTAGAGCGACCAGAGCAGCGCCGAGACGGTGCCCAGAGAGATGAGCGTGTCCATCGTCGCCGCCCCGTGACGCAGGTTGATCCAGGCGGCGCGATGGAACGGCCACGCCGCCCAGACGACGACCGGAGCCGCAAGGGTGAGCGACAGCCACTGCCAGTTCGTGAACTGCAGTGCGGGGATCATGGCCATCGCGATGACCGGCACCGAGAGCACCACAGAGCCGATCAGCCGGTTGCGCAGCGCCACCAGCTCGACGTCGGCGTGCGAGGCGGCGGCGGATGCGGTGGACGGCTCGGGGGGAGCGGGCAGAGCTGCCGTGTAGCCGGTCTGCTCGACCACGTCGATCAGCTGCGCCGGGTCGTACCCTTCGGGCGCGTGGACCCGTGCCTTCTCGGTGGCGAAGTTCACCGTCGCCTGCACACCGTCGAGCCGGTTCAGCTTCTTCTCGATGCGTGCTGCACACGAGGCGCAGGTCATGCCGCCGATCTCGAGTTCAATGCTGTCGCGCCCGGTCGCTGCCGAGGTGGTGCTCTCTGCGGTCACGGTGTCTGACTCCTTCGCTGAGAATGATGCCCGCTGTTGTCTCTGCGGCTTCTGACTGCGGCCGGCTCAGCCGCGAGTCGCCGAGTATCCGGCCTCTTCGACGGCGGCCAGAACTGCTGCGTCGTCGAGCGGCTGCTCGCTGGTGATGTGCAGGCGACCGGTCTGTGCGCTGACCTCGAGGCTCTGCACGCCGGGGATCTTCTCGACCTCCTCGCGCACGGCGTGCTCGCAGTGCCCGCAGGACATCCCCGTGACGGCGAAATCGGTGATCGTGCTCATGTCGTCTTCCTCTCTTCGACGAATCACATCGTCGGCTCGAATACCCGGTGGGGGTATTCGTTCGCCCACTATACTCCTGACTTTGCGCTGTCGCACCGACGAAATCGAATATTCCGCGGCGCCCGAGTGGTGGCAGAACGGGCTCATGGCGCACGATGAGATGACATGGTCAGCGGCGATCGAAGGAGGCCCCCGATGCAGACAGACGAGAAGGCCTGCATCGTGCCGAACCTCTGGTTCGACGGCAGCGCTCGCGAGGCCGTCGACTTCTACCTCGAGGCGCTGCCAGACTGCCACGTCACCGACGTCTCGCACTATCCGCACGAGGGCCTGCTTCCCTTCCAGGAAGCCATGGCGGGCCAGGAGCTCACGATCGAGTTCACCGTCGCGGGCCAGAGGCTCGTCGCCATCAACGCCGGTGCGGAATTTCGTCCGAACCCGTCGATCTCGCTCATGCTGAACTTCGACCCCAGCGTCGACGCTCAGGCACAGGAGCATCTGCACCGCGTGTGGCAGGCACTCGGTCGTGGCGGCACAGCCCTCGCCCCGTTGGGCGAGACGTCGTTCAGCAGGTGTTTCGGGTGGATGCAGGATCGATACGGCGTGTGCTGGCAGCTGATCCTGACCGACCCTCGCGGTGCGCCTCGGCCCTTCGTGCTGCCGTCGCTCCTGTTCGCCGGCCCTCAGCGGGGAAGTGCCCTGCAGGCGATCGAGTACTACGTCGACGTGTTCAGACCGCGCGCCGAGATGGCCGGGCTCGGCACGGTCATTCCGCACAGCCGAACAGACAAAGATCCGACGGGCGACGCCAGCGCCGACGGGCTGCTGGAGTTCGCGGACTTTCAGCTCTGTGACCAGTGGCTCACGGCCGCAGACGACACCGGCAGTGCCGACTTCACCTTCAGCGAGGGTGTGTCTCTGCAGGTCGACTGCGCCGACCAGACCGAGATCGACCGTCTCTGGGCGCTGCTGTCGTCGTCGCCTGAGGCCGAGGCCTGCGGCTGGTGCCGAGATCGGTTCGGGGTGAGCTGGCAGATCGTTCCTGCGAACATCGGCGAGCTGATGCAGCGACCCAAAGCCTATGAACGACTTCTGGGCATGAAGAAGATCGTCATCGACGAGCTGCTGGCGCCGTGAGCGCACCGAGAGCCGTGAGCGCGCGGGTCATGCTCGATCGAGTGATTGACTCCGGAGCCCAACGGGCTGTGGCTCCGGCCGCGTCGCTCTTCGCCCGCGGCGCACTTGCCGGAGCGCTGCTCTCGTGTGCGACGGTGCTCTCATATGCGGCCACGACGCAGACCGGGCTGCCGCTGATCGGCGCTATCGTGTTTCCGATCGGGTTCGTGGTCATCATGCTGCTCGGTCTCGAACTCGTCACCGGCAACTTCGCCGTCGTGCCGCTGGCCATGCTCGCGCACCGCGCTCGCGGCCGTGACTTCGCGCGCAACGCGACATGGGTGCTGGTCGGGCACTTCGCCGGTGCCGGCGTCTTCATCTGCCTCTTCGCAGCCGGTGCCACGGATTTCGGCAGGACGCCCGAGGGTCACAGCGCGACATCCGCCGTCATCGCGATGATCGTGAGCACGGCAGAGACCAAGACGACCGGCTACGCCGCATTCGGCGCCCTGGGCGTCGCCGTGGTCTTCGTCAAGGCGATGCTCTGCAACTGGCTGGTGACGATCGGCGCGATGCTCAACTACGCGGCTGACGACACTGCCGGGCGAGTGCTGGCGATGTGGCTGCCGGTGACGATGTTCTATGCCCTGGGACTCGAACATGCGGTGGTGAACCTGTTCGTGATCCCGGCTGGCATCGTACTCGGCGCCGACGTCACCGCAGCGCAGTGGTGGGCGTGGAATCAGGTGCCCGCACTGGCCGGAAACCTGGCCGGCGCGCTGCTGCTCACCGTCCTTCCACTGTGGTGGGCACATCGGCGCGTCGTCTGATCCCGTCACCCCATGCCAAGGGCGTGCCACGACGTCGGCGACACGCAGGAAAGAGGGGTTTGCATGTTCACTTTCGAACGTTAGGCTAACGCGGTGACGATGACAGAGACTGTGACCGATCTGAACATCCGCCTGGCGACGATTGACGACGCTCAGGCGTGCGCCGAAGTGTACCGTCCGTACGTCGAACACACGTCGTTCACCTTCGAGACGATCGCTCCGACGACCGAGATGGTTGCCGAGCGCATGCAGGGAGCCCTCGAGCACTACGCATGGGTGGTCGCCGAACGCGACGGCCAGGTCGTCGGGTACGCATATGCGCACGAGTTCAGCGACAGACCCGCCTATGACTGGACCTGCGAAACCAGCGTGTACGTGTCGGTCGACGAACGCCGTGGAGGCGTGGGTCGTGCGATGTACGACGCCATGATGGATCGTCTGGCCGAGCGTGGCTACCGACGCGTCATCGCGAACGTGGTCAGCGAGAACGAGGCCAGCATCCGCATGCACAAGCGCATGGGGTTTCGTGAGGTCGGCCGCTTCGAACGGGTCGGCTGGAAGTTCGACGAGTGGCACGACGTCACCTGGCTTGAACTCGACCTCGACGACGATCATCCCGCCGAGGCCGGCATGGCCCGCCCCGCCATGCTGCCGAAGCACCTCTGAGACCCCTCTGACCTGGCTGGCACCGAACCGGCGCTGACCCCCTTCGGTGATTGCAGACGCACGGCTGCTGCTCAGACACGGCACAGCATCAGGCGGCACCCTGTAGTCGGGGACCGCATGCTGCGGCTCCCGGCAGGAGGAGTCATGCAGTTCAGCGAATTCGTGCAGGCGTATCACCGCGAAGTCCCACCGACGCACACTGCGACAGCTGGGGCAAGCCTCCCAGCGAAGACGCAGCGCGAACTCGACTCCATCATGGGTCAGGGGAGGGCCCACGCCGAGCGCTGGGGCGGTCTTCTGCACGACTGTCTCAGCGGCAGAGCCATCGGCATCTCGAAGCGTCAGCTCGATGCCGAGGCGCAGGCCTACCTGCGCTGGTTCGCCGCGGCCGGAGATCGACTCGTCGCGCTGTCAGTCGAGATCGCAAACGAGCAGGCGGCCTCTGAGGGCGACTGCTCTGGCGGGCCGGCTGAAGGAGTGACCGCATCTCAGCAGATCGAATCGGCGAAGGTGCTGCACGCGCTGACCGAATTCAGCTTTCACCGGCTGAACGCCAGATGTCTGCCGATGTGGAGCGCACTGCTCTTCGACGAGTGCACGCCACGAAGCATCCGCCGCACGGTGGCGCGGGCGCGGTTCGAACTCTCCAGTGACGTCCTGCTGTTCTCCGCAGTGCGCGAACAAGCCCTGGGCAGCATGGCCCAAGACGACGCTGAGACGAGACAGCTGCGCAGGTGGCACACGGGAATGCTCACAGAGATCGACGCGATGATCGCCCTGCTCGAAGTGTCGTGCCGGTCACCTCAGACAGTGGTGCTTCCCGCCCCGCCGCAGTTCGAACGATTCGCCGGCGGAGCGAACGCCGACATGATCGTGATCGACACCACAGCGCACGAAGTGATCGGCGTCCAGGTCAAATCGAGTCGCTCGTGGCGTCAGGCAGACCATTACGACGCCCGCCGCGTCGTCATGCTCGACGGCGTGCTGCACCTGGAGAACTCGCGAGTGATGCGTACCGACGCCCGACGATCAGACCGCCGGGCAGTCTCATGGCCGGGGCTCGTCGGCGCGCATTATCTTCGCGCGCTGCCGGTCGGCCGCGTCGAGAAGGGGTGGGCGACACGTCGCCAAGCACTGAACATGAAAATCGCCGCGCGACACTATGCCGGCGAGATGACCGATCGCAACGCCGAAGCGTTCGAGAACTGCGTACGACTGGTGCAGCAGGCACTCGGAGCAGGCGGAGCGACCGGGGTCACCGGAGCGACCGGACGGATGCGCGTCGGGGATGGAGCGCAAGGCCGCTCGACAGCGCCCGACTGTCTGAGGGCATCTCTGGCCTGAGCAGAGCCGACCGCCTGAAGAGCTGGCCGCCTGCACAGGGCTGGCCGCCTGAACAGAGCCGACGAAGATCGCCCGCCGCACAGCTGCTCAGTGAGCAGAGTGCGGCGGGCGATTTCGGTTCACCGTTGTGTGAGGTCGTAGACGGTCACTCCGTCGACGGTCTGAGCTGTGAAGTTCTGCTGCACCCACGACTCGATCTCAGAGGACGCCGATGACCCTCCGTTGGGCGCTCCCATGGAACCCCCGGCGATGTAGAAGTGGATCTCGCCATCGTCGACGTACTGCTGGAACAGCTGCAGCGTCGGGAACGGGTCGCTGCCGTTGAACCCGCCGATCGGCATGACCGGCACGTCGGCGGCGAGCTGATACGAGGCCGCGTTCTGCGACCCTGTCGTGGCTGCCGCCCACCGGAAGGCGGTGGAATCGCCTCGCAGCATCTCTGTGATCTGATCCGAGACCGTGGTGCCGCCGAGAAGCCCGCCGCCCATGCGGCCTTCGCTGCGTCCTCCGGCCGATCCTGCACTCGGCGGCTGGGAACCTGAGCCGTCCGGCGAGGTGCCCGGAGCGTTCGGTGCCGAGTCGGCACCGTCAGCCGCGCCTGCTCTAGGCTGCGGCATGCCTTGTCCGCCGCCCATGCCGCCGCCCATGCCGCCTCCCATACCGCCGCCTGGGCCTCGCATGCTGCCAGACTGCACGGCAGGGCCCGCGGTGATGATCGAGCCGGTGTACCCCTGCTGCACGGTGTAGATCGTGTAGCTCGTCGGCCCGGCGAGGCAGACGACGACTGCGGCGACTGCGCTGCGCACGGCCAGCTTTCGCGAATCGGGAACCCAGGCGCTGGCCGCCAGTCCGATCGCCGAGGCCGCGCCGAGCACAAGAACCGGCCAGCGAAGCAGACTCTCACTGCGGCCGAGCAGCACGAACGCCCAAACCGCCGTCACCATGACCGCCCCTGCCAGCACGATGGTCAGAGCGCGGCCGCGTCGTGCGCTCTCGCCGCGCATCCGCCACAGCTCAGCGGCACCGAGCCCGATGACGCCGGCGATGCCCGGTGCCAAAGCGACCGTGTAGTAGGCGTGGAAGATGCCGGACATGAAGCTGAACACCAGGAAGGTGACCAGCATCCAGCTGCCCCACACGATGACCGAAGCCCGCAGCGCGTCAGTTCGTGGACGACGCCACGTGAGCACGAGCAGCGTGACCATCAGAATGACCGCAGCAGGAATGAGCCAGGACGCCTGACCTCCGATCTCGCCGTCGAGCAGACGTGTGATCCCGGTCGAGCCCCACATGCTTCCCTGCCCGCCGCCTCCGCCGGGTGTGACCGACCCTGTCTCGTTGCCAGTGATGCGGCCGAGCCCGTTGTACCCGAAGGTGAGCTCGAGAAACGAGTCGTTCTGCGAACCGCCGACGTAGGGGCGCCACGACTCGGGGACGAGCTCGACCAGAGCCACCCACCATCCAGCGCTCGCAATGATCGCTGCGACGGCCAGCAGCCCGTCTCGCAGACGGCGTCGCAACGGCACCGGTGCCGCCAGCAGATAGGCTGCGGCGAACCCCGGCAGCACGACGAAGGCCTGCAGCTGTTTCGTCAGAAAGGCGAACCCGATGGCGACGCCGGCCCACAGCATCCATCGTGTTCTGCCGTCTTGCACGGCACGGACGACGAAGTACGCCGTGAGCGTGAGCAGAAAGACGAGCATCGCATCGGGATTGTTGTAACGGAACATCAACGCCACGATCGGCGTCGACGCGAATGCGACGCCGGCCAGCAGAGCAGCCACGGGGGTGGAGACCCGCCGCACGGCGGCATAGAGCACCGCTGTCGTCGCGACGCCCAGCAGAGCCTGAGGTATCAGCATCGCCCACGTGTTCAGCCCGAAAACCCGCACAGAGAGCGCCATGAGCCAGAGGAACGCCGGCGGTTTGTCGACAGTGATCGAGTTGCCGGCGTCTGAAGAGCCGAAGAGAAAAGCAGTCCAGTTCTCGGCGCCGGCCTGAACGGCGGCGCTGTAAAAGGCGTTCGCCCAACCCGACGCGCCGAGATTCCAGATGTATGTGAAGGCCGTCACCACCAGCAGGGCACCGAGCGCCGGGAGCTCCCACCGTGGGCGTCGCTGCCTCTCGGGCGCCCGCGTCTCGCTGACGGCGGCGGTCTCGGGGGTGGATGTGGTGGTCGTCATTTGTCTCCTCCGGAGATGATCGTAGGGTGTGAGGATCGGTCGTTCGAATCGGCTGCCGACGTCGAATCGGCGGGGTGCGGGCGGAAGACCCAGCGTCGAAAGAGCAGGAACTTCAGCAGCGTGGCGACAAGGTTCGAGACGGTGGCAGCCACGATCTGCACGAGGGGAGAGAACCCCTGAGTCAGCGAAAGCGCCACCGAGGTCAGTAGCCAGCACAGGGCGAAGACGAGCAGCCCCTGGCCCTGATGCCGCAGGGTGCCGGCACGGCTGCGCACTCCGAAGGTCAGTCTGCGATTGGCCTGGGTGTTGACGATCGTGCTCAGCAGCAGCGCCAGCAGATTGGCCGCCTGCGCGCTCATCATGGTCTGCAGCATCAGCAGCAGCACGGTGTAGAGGGCCGTGCTCGCGACGCCGATCAGACCGAATCGTACGAGCTGTCTGAGCAGCGAGCCGCTCTGCGTCTCTGGTGCGCTCGCGTCGGTCGACGCAGGTGCTCTTGGGTCTCCTGGTCGAACCGTGCGACGAATCGTCTCGAGCGGGATGCGACCGCGCACGAGCTCGGATCCGAGCCGCACGATGCCACCGAGGTCTTGCCTGACAGTCGCCGGGATGTCGACACGGCTGTCTGGATCGTCGACCCAGTCGACCGGAACCTCGTGAATGCGCAGTCCTGCCTTCTCGGCGATCACCAGCAGCTCGGTGTCGAAGAACCACTGTGAGTCGTGCACGTAGGGCAGCAGAGCCCGAGCTGCCTGCGCCGAGATCGCCTTGAACCCGCACTGTGCGTCTGAGAAGCGAACGCCGAGCGTGCCGTGCAGCAGCAGGTTGTACGAGCGTGAGATGAACTCTCGTTTGACGCCGCGCTTCACCCGAGAGGTGCGAGAAAGCCGTGTTCCGATCGCCAGATCGCTGTGCCCTGAGACCAGCGGTGCCACGAGCGGTGCGAGTGCGCGCAGATCTGTCGAGAGATCGACATCCATGTATGCGAGCACCTGAGCGTCGGCAGCAGACCAGGCGGTGGCCAGCGCGAGCCCTCGCCCCTTCTGATCGAGATGCACAGCGCGCACGGAGGGCAGACTCTCGGCCAGCGCGCCGGCGACCTGCCACGTGCCGTCTGTCGATGCGTTGTCGACGATGGTGATCGTCGTGCTGAACGGAAACCCCTCATCGAGAAAGGAGCGGGTGGTCGTCACCGCCCGCGCCAGCGAGGCCTCTTCGTTGTACACGGGAATCACGATGTTCAGCACGCTGTGCGGCGTCTGCGGCGGATCAGGGGCGCGCAGACGGTGTGGGTCGGTTGCCGGTCGGGTCTGGTCGGTCGTCATATGAACATGCTCGCGACGGTGCTTGTGATGCAGGAGGTGATTGTATGTGCAGTTCCGAGCAGCAAGCTGTGACAGTCTTGTCGGCGAGATTCGCCGCGACGCGCCGCGCCGCAGGAGTCGCGCGTCGCAGGCGAGGTGTGTAGGCTGAGAGCTACCGCGGGCGGTTGAGAGCGCCTGTATGGACGAGAGCGATGTAGGCAGTCGTCTCTCGGTCACATCGGTCGTCGAACGGCCGAGTGATTTCCCGCTCGGCCTTCGAAAGCAATCAACGGACGATCAGCACTCTCGGTGGCATGTGCGAATATGCCTCGGCGTCCGACGAGATTCGCGCGAAAAGGGCGTGCACAAGTCGTATGACAACGGTTGTCATACGCACACAGAAGAGCTTCGCGCCCACCGGGCCGCGAAAAATCGACAGTGCAGGAGTGCTGTCGAACAACGAAAGAAAGCAGTACAGCATGACAACCGGCACAGTCAAATGGTTCAACTCGGAAAAAGGCTTCGGCTTCATCGCCCCTGACGACGGCAGCGCCGACGTGTTCGCTCACTACAGCGCGATCACCGGTGACGGCTACCGTAACCTCGAAGAGAACCAGCACGTCGAGTTCGAGGTGACGCAGGGCCCCAAGGGTCTGCAGGCCGAGAACATCCGCAACGCCTGAGACAGGCGCAGTCGACTTCGTGAGTCGTGAACGATCGCACTGATCGCGCACGGCACACACCAAGAGGGCGTTCCCACTGATGAATTCAGTGGGAACGCCCTCTTTCGTCGTCTGACGACTACTGCTCGTCGAGATACTGCGTTGCGAAGACCGGCCGTGCGGCGTCCCAGCCTGCCGGATGGAACATCCCCGCGAGCACGTCGCGCTGGAGGCGACTGAGCTCGCTGCCGGCGTCATAGGCACGTGACCCGGACAGACGGATCGCATCCTGCACGACGTTCTTGGCCATCTCGACGGCGCGCAGCTTGCCGCCCACGAACCGGCGGGCCCAGCCTGCGCCGTGATCGACGAGGGCGTCGAACTCTCTGGTGTACGTCGCCAGCTGCGGCGGCACGGCTTCGTACTCCATCGCCATGTCGGCGATGCGCGCACGAAACTCCGGCACCTCGGCGAGCGACTCCGAAGCCTTTGCCGACCAGCGGCCGCGCAGCCCCTCGACGGCAAGATCGAGCGCCCGCGCGGCGAGCCCTGTGTAGACCGAGGCGATCAGCAGCTGGAAGTTCGCGTTGATGGCGAAGGTGAGCAGATCGGGGGAGGGGCCGACGGGAATGCTTCGGGTCATGCGGTCAGCGTGCACCAGCGCGTGATCGAGTCGCGTCGACCGGCTCTGGGTCGCGCGCATGCCCAACGGATTCCAGCCGCCCACGGGCTCGGCGCCGCCGTCTTCGCGATTGACGAACCCGTAGACCACTCGCGGGGCTTCCGGGTCGGTCTGGTCGAGCCCGTGCACCCCCAGCCGCGTCCAGACCGGGCCCAGTGAGGTGAACACCTTCGTGCCGGTGAAGCGATAACCGCCGTCGTCCTGGGGGTCGGCCTCGGTGGTCGACCCGAAGAGCACGAAGTCGTTGCCCGCCTCGCTGATGCCGAAGGCGAAGATCTCTCCCTCAGCGGTCTCTTCGAGCACGAAGTCGTGCGAGTGATCGCCGCGAGCGGCCATGGCGTGCGCCACACCCGTCCAGACCAGATGCATGTTGATGCCGAGAGCCGTCGCCGGTGCGGCCTGCGCCAGACGCTGCTGCAGCAGCGACACCTCGTGCATGCCGAGGCCGGCGCCGCCGAGTTCGGTGGGCACGAACGCCTTGAGATAGCCGTGTTCGCGCAGCTCGGCGAGATCTTCGTCGAAGAAGACGTTGCGCTCGTCGTAATCGGCGGCTCGATCATGGATGCGCTGCCAGAGATCGTCGGGCAGCAGCTGCTGCGAGATCTCGGCGAAGCGCGCCTCGCGGTCGCGGTGTGCGGTGTCAGTCATCGATTGCCTTTCGCATGGGTCGGCGGCCGGCTGGTTGCCCGGTCGTCTGGGTCTGGGTCTGAGTTTGGGGCTGAGCCTGAGTCTGGGGCTGGGCTTGAGTCTGGATTTTGGATTGGGGCTGAGCCTGAGCCGTCTGCGGATGCGAGCTCACGAGGTCTCCTCGGGAGAGTGCGGATGCGCGGCGCAGCAGCAGCGAGGCGTTATGCCCGCCGAAGCCGAAGGAGTTCGACAGCACCGTGCGCACGTCGACCGGCCGGGCCTGCCCGGTGACGATGTCGTGGTCGGGAAACGCACTCTCGTCCAGATTGATCGTCGGCGGCACCACACGGTCGCGCAGCGTCTGCACGGCGAACACCGCCTCGAGCACGCCCGAGGCGCCGAGCAGATGACCGGTCGACGACTTCGTCGAGGTGATCGGCACCTGCTGTGCCGCCGCGCCGAGCGCGCGGTCGAGGGCCTGCACCTCCATGCTGTCGTTGAGCGGGGTGCCGGTGCCGTGCGCGTTCACGTGATCGACGTCTCTGGGCGCGACGCCGGCATCCTGCAGACAAGCATCGATCGCCTGAGCCGCGCCGCGCGCCTCTGGGTCGGGTGCCGTCGCGTGCCAGGCATCGCTCGACGCCCCATAGCCGGCCAGCTCGGCGAGCGGGCGACCGCCGCGCGCCCGCAGACTCTCGCCGGATTCGAGCAGGACGGCCGCGGCGCCCTGCGCCATGACGAACCCACTGCGGGCGCGGTCGAACGGGCGGCAGGCGGATGCCGGGTCGGCCTCGTACCCGGCCGCCAGAGCCCGCATGCGTGCGTTGGCCGAGAGGTTCACCGCGTTGAGGCAGTCTTCCATACCCACGACGAGCACGGCATCGGCATAGCCGTGGCGGATGCGGCGCATGGCCTCGCCGAGTGCGACCGCCCCGCTCGCGCAGGTGGCCGAGAGGCCGACGGTCGGGCCGTGCAGGTCGTAGCGCATGCTGAGCAGGGCGCCGGCGGCGTCGGGCGCGCCGTGCATGGCGACGTACGGGGTGACTCCTCTCGGCCCGCGGGCGTCGAGCGCCCGGGTCTGCTGCTGCATCGTCTGGATCGGGCCAGATCCGGTGCCCACAATAATCTCGGCTCGTGGCGCGCCCGGCAGCCGACCAGCCGACCCGGCGTGAGCGAGGGCTTCGTCTGCTGCGGCGATCGCCCACCACAGCACCTGGCTGAGTCGGCGCGCCTCGTGCGGCGGCAGCACCGAGCTCGCCTCGAAGTCGCGAACCTGCCCGCCGATACGCACGGGCAGGTCGTCGTACGATCCGCCGCAGCCGTCAGGGCCGTGCAGCAGCCCGATGCCGCTGCGCCCCGCGAGCACCGCCTGCCAGGTGGTCTCGGCATCGAGCCCGCAGGGGGCCACGGCACCGAACCCGCTGACGAAGACCGGGCGGCGTGCGCCGTTCTGGGACGCGCTCACCGCGGGACGTGAGTTCGTGGACACATCTGCGCTCATAGCCGGGTGACCTCCGGTCCGTCGGCCTCGATCAGCTCAGTGGTTTCGGAACGCCGAACCTTGCCCCCGACGGTGCGCGGCAGCCGGGCGACGACGCAGAACCTTCTGGGCACGAACTGCGGAGCCAGACGCCGACGCAGCTCGCGGAGTAGCTCGGCCTTCGTTGGCAGCCCGGCCTTCGTGGGCAGCCCGACTGCGCCAGCATCCCGCTCATCGTGCTCGATGACGGCGACCACGATCGAGCCGAGCGTGCGGTCGGGCACGGCGACCGCGCAGCTGCGCTCGCAGCCCGGGATCTCGGCCAGGGCGCGTTCCACCTCGGGAAGGCTCACCTTGTGACCGCCGGTGACCACGATGTCGCCTGCGCGCCCGACCAGCTCGAGCGCGCCATCCACCAGCCGGCCCTGGTCGTGCACCGTCGCCCAGCCGGCCTCGTCGACGAGATGCTCGTCGGTGAGTGCGGCGACATAGCCGGCCGCCGTCGAGGGCACGCGAATGTGCAGCTCGCCGATCTGACCGTCGGGCACCGGCTGCCCGTGCGGGTCGCGGATGCTGATCTCGACGCCGTCGTAGAGATGGATGCGGGTGCCGTCGCCGCCGCGGCTGTCGCCGATGAATCCGATCTCGGCGGCCCCGTAGTAGCTGATCAGCGGCACACCGGGAAAGGCCTGCTGCACGCTCTCACGCACGCTCGCCGAGAGGTTGGCGCCACCGGTCACCAGCAGCCGCAGGTGCTCGGCCGCGGCCGGCTCGTGTCGTGCCGCCTGAGCGATGCCCTGCACCGCAGCCGGCACCGCCACGATGCGTTCGATGTGCTCGTCACGCATGCGCGAGACCAGCGGAATCGGCGAGAACGAGTCGCTCAGCGAGCAGGTGCCGCCAGAGGCGAGCACTTCGAGCAGGGCATAGAGCGTCAGACTGTACGAGATGGGCCCGGGCGCGAGGGTGCGCTCGCCGTCGAGCGCCTCGAGGTAGCGGCTCGAGACGGCGATGTTGTAGCGGTACTCGCGGCGGGTGCGGATGAAGCCCTTGGGTGCGCTGGTCGTGCCTGACGAGAACAGCAGCAGAAAGGGCTCGTCGCCGTCGCGGACGGTCGGTGCGCTCGCCGGCGGCAGGGTGCGTGTGAGCTCGTCGAAGGCTGCCGAGGTGATCACGGTGCCCGTCCAGTCGTGCAGCCGCTGCCGCAGCGTGGTCGAGTCGGTGATGACGATGGCCATCTGGGTGCGGTGGATGACGCGCAGCTGATGGTCGACCGGCCAGCGCGGGTCGATGGTCGCCGAGATCGCGCCGAAGCCCGCAAGACCGGCGATGAGACGCCCGGTCTGTGCGGCGTCGGTCAGGCAGATGCCGACGATGGGACGCCCCTGCGCCTCGGGGATGCCGGCTGTCGTCGCGTCTCGGTCGGGGCCCAGCAGATGCTCGACGGCGGCCTGCACTCGGGCTCCGTCGTCGACGAGCTGCCGGTAGGTCAGACGCAGACGGTCGCCGACGATCGCGAGGCGTTCGGGGTGCGAGGCCGCGACCTGCAGCATCGACTGAGTGATGGGCACGGTTTTCTCCTCGAAAGGTGCGCTGAGACGGGCGGCGTTCTGCCTCGATGACGCACACCTTACCCCAACGGCCGCTGCTGGCAGAGCGTCGTGCGGCGACTCGACGCCTGTGCTGTGAGAAGATGACGTCATGTCGACTCCCGAAGACTCTCTCTGGCTGAACAAGACCGTGGTGGTGGTGGCCGCACAGATCTCGCCGGGGCCGGATGAAGCCGAGAACCTGCGCATCATCGAGCGGTGCGTCGCCGAGGCGGCCCGTCGCCGAGCATCCCTCGTGGTCTTTCCGGAGTACGCCTCGTATTTCAGCGGTCGTCTCGGGGCAGACTTCGTCGCCCACGCGCAGCCGCTCGACGGCCCCTTCGTCTGTCAGCTCGCCGAGATCGCAGCGGTGCACGGCATCCACGTGGTCGCGGGCTTCGGCGAGGTCGACGACCAGGACGACCAGCGGCTGTGGAACACCGTGGTCGCGGTGTCGCCCAAAGGCGAGATCGAGGGCATCTATCGCAAGGTGCACCTGTTCGACACCTTCGGGCACCATGAGTCGCGGTATGTGCGACCGGGGCCGCTCGACGACCCGCAGACCTTCGAGGTCGAGGGCATCGTCGTCGGTCTGCAAGCCGGGTACGACCTGCGCTTTCCCGAGATCACCCGACGCATCGTCGACGCCGGAGCCGAGCTGGTGGCGGTGCCGTCGCAGTGGGTCGGCGGTTCGCTGAAAGAACTGCACTGGCGCACGCTGGCTCAGGCGCGTGCCATTGAGAACACCGTCTATGTGCTGGCTGCGGGGCAGTCGGTGCCCGACGGCATCGGACGGTCACTGATTGTCGACCCGATGGGCGTGGTGCTCTCGGCCACCGGTGCCGAAGACGCTCTGGTGCACACCGAGATCAGCCTGCAGCGCATCGCCCAAGTGCGTGCCACGAACCCGGCGCTGCTGGGCCGGAGGTTCGCCGTGACGATCGCCGACGAGTCTCAGCAGCGCTGACCGACGGTCAGTCGCACTGCCGCTGCAGGTAATCCTGGTTGGCTGTGATGCGGCTCCAGCCGTTCGACGCACGGTAGGTGATGTAGCCGTTCTGCGCCTTGCAGAAGGCGTGCAGCCGGATGTCTTCGCCGGCCGCAGGTGCGTCGGATGCGGTGCTCTGAGCGCTGGGGGAGTGATCGGCGTCCTGCTCGTCGGCATCGTGCTCGTCGTCGTGCGAGGTGTCGTATGCGGCCTGCTCCAGCGACTTCTGCGAGACCGCGGTCTCTTCGTCAGCACGCGCCTGCTTCCACTCGGCCAGGTCTGCGGCCAGCGCCGTCGCGCCGGAGCGTGCGGCATCCACCGTCTTGTCGAACAGGGCGGCGTCGACGTTCTTGGTGTCGGTCTGCATCAGTTTGCGCAGAGCGTCGCGGCGGCTCTCGACGTCGGGAATCAGCGTGCGCCCCACGTCGCTGGTCGCGTACTCATCGGTGGTGTGGGCGTCGGAGAGCACCTGGTCTGAGGCGCTCAGCACCTTTGGGGCGGTCTTGGCGGTCTGATCGCGCTTGAGCTGGGTCATGCCCTGGCGCAGCGTCGCCGTGCTCTTCGCGAGATCGCCGGCCTGTGCCTTCACCTCGTCGGCGTGGGTGCCGATCGCGTCGGCGTCAGATCGCGTGCTGCACGAAGGAACCGGCGTCGTGGTGGCACTGCTCGCCGCCGGCCGCAGCTGTGCGATGAGCGTCGTGCCATCGGGTGTGGCCGCGTACGCGGGGCCCTCTTCGTCAGCGGCCTCAGCGGGGCGACGGCTCGCGACGTCGGCGTCCGCGTCTGCCTCGTGCAGGGCGGTCTTCGCTGCGGCTGCCGCATCGGTGAGCGCCTTCTGCGCTTCGGTCAGAGAAGTCGTGGCTGACGCACAGCGGCCTTCATCGCTGCCAGCGCCTGTGCTCAGCTGATCGAGACCGCCGCCGTGCAGGTACCAGAGGTAGCCGCCGCAGACGAGTACGACGACGATCAGCGCGCTGGCGATCCACCAACCGCCGTTCGTGTGGCTCCTGCTTCTGGCTGCTTGGGCCATGTTCTGTGGTTCCTGTTCTCAGCTCGACATTGCGTGCGACACAGTGACGACCACCGAGTTTAGTCGGCTGGTGCACGGAGCGGTACTCGACCGGCGGCGACCATGCGCGATCAGCGGGCGACCTCGAAGCGGCGGTCGGCATCCCACGCAACCGCCCACCCGAGCGAGTCGAATACGCCGGCGAGCAGCATCGCGGTGAAGCCCCAGACCAGATGCCCGCCGAAGTGCGACGCGAGCCGGAACGCCGGGCCGTGATGCGTCTGGTGGCCGACCCGCAGCACCGACGTGCCACGATGCGTCGGGTCGATCAGCTCGGCGACGGGCACGCGGAACACCTCGGTCGACTCGGTGTTGTCAGCCGCGATCTCGCTCGGGCGGCGCCACCAGCCGATCAGCGGCGTGACCAGATTGTTGCTGACGGGAATGTAGATGTCGGGCAGCGTGCCCAACACATCGACGCCGGTCGGGTCGACGCCGGTCTCTTCATTGGCCTCGCGCAGTGCGGTCGCAGCCGGTGAGGCGTCGTCGGGCTCTGCGCCACCGCCGGGGAAGGCGATCTGGCCGGCGTGCGCGCGCATCGTGCTCGATCTGCGGGTGAGCAGCACGTCGAGTTCGGGCACGACGGGGTGGGCGTCTGTGGCGTGATCTGCAGCATCGACCGCGGCGGTCGCTCTGGCGGTGGCGGGTACCTCATCGAGCTGGCCGAAGAGAATGAGCACGGCCGAGCGGCGTGCGTCGGCCCTCGAGGTCCCGGTGCCCTGCGCGACGAAGGGGATGCGATAGCCGGGCCCGAACTGCGCCTCGAGCTGGTGCCGTGCCTGCTGGGCCAATGTGGTCATGATGACACCATAGGGCAGGGTGCGGCCGCGCCGTACGGTCGTGTACCCGGAGAGCAAGAGGTCTTGATTCGCGGGGGGCGTCACCATGAGCCATCGCTGTCAACCATGTCAATGGGGTGGTCGTGCGACAGGGCTCCGCTTAGAGTCGGTGGTAGAGACTTCATCCGGCATCTGACAGCACGCGGGCCGATGGGTTTCTCTGCGTAGCCTTCCACCTGCGTGGCGGGCGCGCAGCCTCCGCAGGACCACACGCAAAGAAAGGAGAGGACGGTGCCCAAACGATCATCCGTGCCCCAGCTGAAGGACGAGAAGCTCTACGAGCGTTTGCGTGACGATGGGGCGTCGAAAGAGAAAGCTGCCCGCATCTCGAACGCGGCGGCCAAGGACGGTCGGTCAAAGATTGGCAAGCGCGGTGGTGAAGCAGAGGACTACGAAGAACGCACCGTTTCGCAACTGCGCGAACGTGCGAAGGAGTTCGGCCTCACCGGTTACTCCAAGCTACGCAAAGCCGAGCTCATCCGTCTGTTGCGCGAGCACTGACTCGGGCGATCCTCGTCTCGATGAAATGAGCGACGAAACAACGGAGCAGACCATGACGAACACCGATCCGCGCTACAAGTATTCGTGGCCACCGCTACCGGAGCGGAATTAGCTGGACCAGCCGGGCTGACCGCCCGAGCAGATCACAGTGAGGAGAGTTGCTGCGGCAGTGCGAGACTCTGGGACAGTGGGCACTCATCACCGGCGGTGACTCTGGGGTCGGTCGCGCCATCGCGATCGCCTTTGCGCGGGAGGGGCCGATGTCGCGATCTCGTACCTGCCGCAGGAGGAACCAGACGCCGCAGAGACCGAACGTTACAGCGTAGATGCGGGGCGCAGGTGCCTCAGCCTGCCGGGAAAACCCCGGGAGGGCGCCACGCTCCTGCAATCGGTTTCTCCGTCATTGTGACCGCATCGATCCAGCCGTTCGATCCGGAACACGACCCGCTCGACTATGCCATGACGAAGGCCGCTCTCGTGCCCTTCATGAGTGCTCCTCGCTGAGGAGCAGGGGAGCGGGGTGTGCACATCAACGCGGCTGCCCCGGGAACCATTAGGGCGTCTCACATCCTGCCGAGGGCTAGGACGAGAACCAGCGTCGCTTCGACGAGAACACCCCGGACGGCCGCCCCGGCCAGCCCGCCGAGCGAGCGACCGCCTATGTCTACAAGGCCTCGGGAGAGGTCTCCTATGTCTCGGGTGCCATACTTCCAGTCACAGGTGCTCGGCCCCGTAGTGAGCATTCTCCGCAGTACGCTCGTGCGAAGGCGGTCAAGCAGTCATCACCCCTAGATCACCCCGAGGCGACTGAACAGGGGCAACGAGAAAACGCCCGTGCCGTGTGTTTGCAAGTGTACGGAGCGTTCTGTCCGGCGAGCTGACCGGATTTGAACCTGCGACCCCTTGGAGGATCCGGCCGATTTCCGGTCTCCGCCGATCATCTCGGGAACTCGCGGATTCCCTTGTGTTTACAGGGAACCGGGCGGTTCGCTTGGGTCGAGTGTAGCCGGTGGGTGGCGGGTCGTTGCGGGTGATCTAGGTGGGTTCTTGATGAGGCTGGCGTGGCGTGGCGCAAGCGCTAATGGCGACTTCGAGGCGAACTCAGGCTCACCGAGGACCTTGAAGTTATTGACATGATCTGTAAGCGGCGGCCACCCCAAGACATAGCTTGTCCTCCTGATTTACCAGTTGGGCTGTTAGTAAACGAGTGTTCTAGTCGACGTACCTGTGTGCCTTCCACGTTCATGCTTCGGGGACAGATACTCCAACACGCGACCTGCGTTCCATTGATCATCACTGGCTCCCATAGCACAAGGAAGCTCGGACCGATCAACCTAATTGCTTTCCGTTTTAGACTGAGCGTTGCGAGCACCTTCGCTCGGCTTGGATCTACTCCTCAGCGCCTGAGAAACTGCCTGCGGACTCTTTCCGAGCGTGGTTGCAATCTCTGTTCCGAGCATGCCAGCGTCCGATAGTATCTGATCAATATTCCGCGGACGCGGGTTCGCGAGGTCGGGCGTCCGTCGCAGGTGTTGATCCACTGCGATCGATAGCAAAGCACTTAGCTTTCGATCGATGCTTTGAATTGCCGAGATCAGTTCTTCGGTTTCAGTTTTCGCCATTGTCGCCTCATCTATTTGATTGCTTCTTTACTGACGATTGGAGAAGCCCAGTAGCGAGGGTCAGCGCAAAAGCGGCGGCGCGGCTCGCTGCGACCGGCTGCCATTCCTTATCTGCTTCAGTTGACTTCCCATCCACTACGTCCGATACCCCACGGACTACCATTGCGTTGATATCGGGGTACGCAGACATCGCTGCATGAAACCCATATCCCTCCATCTCGACCGCTAGTGCGTCCCCACAGTGCTGCTTGATCCATAGCGCAGTCGGGGCATCGGTGGCAGTCAACAGCCGCGGTCCAGCGGCGATTGGCTTGATGAGGGCACTGGGCACTGGGGCATTGGCGAGAGGGGGTTGACGCTTGATGAGTGGAATCCATGCTCGGGATGATGCGACCGCACGGGCACGCTGAACAGCCGCATAGGTCGCATTCGCCGTCTTGATCCTGGCTCGAACGAAACCGTCGCCTTCCTTCGCCGAAGAGTAGTCGTAGACGTAGTCCGCTGCAACAACATCACCGATGACGACGTCATCCTTAACCCCACCAGCAACCCCAACGAACAACGCAACCGCGGGCCTGAAGTGCTGGATGGCACGCTCAGTCTCCATTGCCGCGAAATCGTTCCCGGGTGCGGTTACGACTATTGCAACATCGAACATGAGCGATCCGTTGAATCGTCCAACCTGATATATGGACCCCGTGATGGGGTGTTCTACCTCACGAACGTCCTCGAGATACTCCGCCACTGCCTCTGCTTCTAGGCTCAGCGCAGTGACAATCATCACGGATGGGCTCACGATGCTGTGGCAATCGGTCTCGTCCTTGCGAATCGACGAAATTACTTCATTGGCGAAAGCGGCTGCTTCAGCCTTTGTGAGACCATTCGAGACACAGAAGGTCTCGGAAATATCGGAAGGCCGCACACTAGCCGATTCCGTGTACGATCGAACGACGACACCTGTTATCGACGAGGTACTGTCGTGAAAACCACGAGTCCGGCAGGCTCGCGCAAGCGCTTGAACCAAGGCCCGTTCATCGGCGGCACTCACAGTGTGAAGCCTGCCTTGAGAAGCTTGCGCTCGATGCTGAGTGCTGTAGCGATTTGAGTACGTCGATAGACCTTGCTCCCCGCTCGTCGATGATCAGGTGCTATCAGGTGATAGTCCTTGGCAAGCTTCTCAAGCTTGCGGGTGATCTGCGCAGCACTTCCGCCCTTGATTTTACGGGCCCCTAGACCAGCCACGATGGTGGCCTGCGTCGTAGCCCCGTCGCACATCAGAAAGATGATCCGCGCAGCCTCGTCTTTGCTTAGATAATCCAGAATCGCTTCGGACAGCTCCTCTCCGTTGGCACGCAAAAGTGCAGCTGTCATTGCCGAGACATCATCGAGCTGATTTCGCATTGCAGCGATCTCGGCTAACAGTTCCAAGCTTTCCGCCACTACTCGCCTTTGCTTTCAGAAAGCTTCTTGGCAGACTTTGCAGCTGCTTGTCGCGCTCTATTGATGGCGACCCTTACCGTGTCCGGCTTCTTACCAAGAATTGGGCCAATCTGAGCCGGGCGAAGACCTGCATCAGCAAGAAGTACCTCGGTCTTCCGACTGGCTGTCCGTAGAGAGTCGTGTTCTCTCTCATCCGCAAGCAACGCGACCAGAGCAGCAAGCAGAGCCTGCTGGCTAGCGGAGAACGCGATTTCCGCGTCTTCCTCTTCAATAGCAACCATTAATTATACCCTTCTCACAGCAGTCCAGTGCTCTTGTAGCTCATTGACGCACCGGCACCACGTGACATCAACGCGCGCTTCCCAATGAGGTCCGCGATGCGCCGTTGAACAGTACGCTTCCCGGATTCCGACACGCGCACAGCCTCATTGATTACTGTTGCCGAGGCTGTCCAGTCTTCACACGTGTCGAGGATTGCAGCAATAACTGGGTCGGAACGCAGGTCAGCTCGCGCGGTCTTGATTTCCTCCGCGTAGGCGAGCTGTACGGCGCCGAGCAAGAGGTCCATTTTGTCGAGCATCTCCTGCTCATACGGAGTAGTCATGCGTCACCCACATCCTTAGCACGCTTGTTTTTCTGAGCTGCTTCACGCCGAAGCGTTGAACGAACGCCTTCATATGTCTTTCCAAGAGACTCAGCAATCTCGGCCGGAGTGAAACCCGCAGAACTCAACACTGACTCGCTGCTTCGGAGACGGGGGAGACTAGCTGATCTTGCGCTGATTGCGTCGTCTCGCTCTGCCGCCATAAGAGCAAGTATCCCGGCCAACAGCTTCTCAGATTTGTCTTGCATGCCGGTAGACGGTGTTGACATTGATCCCCTAACTCGGACAGCTACGCCACTGTAAATCAAGTTATATCAGATCTTCTGGCGCTGAATCGAGTATTTCTGGATGTTCAACTTGATTGGAGCGCAAAGGCCAGTACGCGCGGGAATGGAGATGGCACCACATAAAGGGCACTCCTGCCGTGATACCGGTGAGCGGTATCCGAAACACACTCATCTAGCGATGGCGCCAGCAAGCTCATTACTTTTTCTCTGGACAGGTGAGAGCAGTCGGTACCGAGGCCCCTCGTCGAGAGAAGCTATTCACCCCAAACTCCGAAGAATCATGCACGGATGTCAGTACCTCACCGACGCTAAGCAGCGTGTCGGCACCACTGTCATCTTGGCCTAATGACCCACATATTAGATACCTTTCATCCTCGTTCATCTGCTCCGGAGGCTTTGTCCCCGGTGCTTGCTATTTCGTACGCCCGAGTCTCGACTATTCGTCAGGCAACGAAGGGCGGTGAGCTAGACGGCTTCTCTATCCCTGCCCAACTCCAGGCAAACCACAAGCAAGCACACGCACTTGGTGCTTTCGTCGCTGCCCAATTTGTCGATCGTGGGCGATCGGGGCGAAGCGCCGACCGGCCCGGGCTCCAACGGATGCTCACTTACCTGCGAGAGCATCCGGTCGACTATGTCATTGTGCACAAGCTCGACAGACTCGCCCGTTCTCGCGCCGATGACATCGCGATCACCCGAGCAATTCACGACACTGGAGCTCGTCTCGTCTCGAGCACGGAGGACATCGGCACGACGCCGAACGGCGCGCTATTGCACGGGATCATGGCGTCGATTGCCGAGTTCTACTCGCGTAACCTTGCGCAGGAAGTCATGAAGGGCATGCGCCAGAAGGTTATCCAGGGAGGGACGCCGAGTCGCGCACCGATCGGGTATCTCAATGTCCGACGAAAGACGGATGATGGTCGGGAGTTTCGAACCGTCGTGACCGACTAGGAACGAGCGCCGCATGTTGCTTGGGCGTTCGAGGCGTATGCGACAGGCAACTGGAGCGTCGCTCAGCTCGTAGCTGAACTCGAGAAACGCGGCTTAAGAACACGCCCAACCCCGGCGCGACCGGCTGCTATTCCCACAGTGACGAGCTTCCATCGGGTGCTGACCAACCCGTACTACAAGGGCATTGTCACAATGAACGGAGCTCAGCACGCTGGATCACATGAACCGCTCGTCTCGACGACGACTTGGGACACGGTGCAACGACTCCTCGAGGCTCGACGCAGCGGCGAACGCAGTCGCATTCATACGCATTACCTCAAGAGCACGGTCTACTGTCTCAACTGCCGCTGGCGTCTCATCGTTCACAAGGCCCGTTCGCAGAGCGGCCGCATCTATGACTACTTCGTCTGCTCCGGTCGGCAGTCTGGCATTCCACGATGCACACAGAGTGCGTTGCCAATCGCAAACGTCGAACGCCGCGTCGAAGGCGCGTATTCGACGATCGAGATTGACGACCGTCGACTACGGAAGATCAAGCAGGCGCATCAGCTGCGCGTCGCGCTTGACGCTGATGCCCGAGAGCAACACTGTGTCGAACTCGACGAACAATCGACACTTCTGGCCTCGCACCAGGCAAAGCTACTCGATCTCTACTACTCAGATGGCATCGCCCGCGAGACGCTCGTGAGAGAGCCGAAGAAGCTGTCGCAGACGCTGTCTCGGGTCAGCGAAGAACAAACCCGGCTCGGGGAGGCTGCGGCTACTGCAGTGCGACGTGTATCGGCGCTCTTGGAACTCCTGAACGACGCGCATGCGCGATACCTCGCTGCAGCGCCAGATGCGCGGAAGCAGATGAACAACGCATTGTTCAACCGCGTCCTCATCGGCCCAGGCGATGAAGATCTGCGCGTCGAACTGCGGGATGAGATCGCCGAGGTCCTAGCTGAGTAAAGCCCCACGGCAGGCGTTCCCATACCGGATTTGGGTGGGCCTTCCCAAGCGATTCTCAAACAAGCGTCCGGCGCTGAAATCGTTGATCTCCCGTGTTCTCAAGGGCTCTGAGCAACGCGGATCGCGGAACCGAACCCCAAAGAGACACGATTCGCGGGGTGCGGTCGCGAAAAATCCGGCGAAGTCTCAAGCACGGTTGACCACCGATCAGCGCGTGGCCCTCGACGTGATCTACGCCACGGACGCTCAATACCCGCAGATCCCATATGGGAGTAAGGCTCGAGGGGTATCAGCCGTTCCCGCTGTATCTGTCGACATCCCGGACATTGCGTGCACGTCTGCGTGCACACTTTCGGTGGCAAGAAGAGTACCGAACGGCCCCAAGACGAGATGCTTGGAGCGTGAGCGTGACTGTGGAATACACCGTGGGAGCTGCGTCCACGTGAGTGTATCTGAGGTCAGCCTTCGATCCCGGGTTTGACAAGGATCGTGGTTGATGGATCGACGTCGGGTGCCCAGGCAAGCGTCGGCAAGTCGGTGCTCTCCAGGCCTGCAAGTTCAAGAGCTGCTTGACCTGACAGATGGGAAGAGTTGATGGACTGCCCGTTTGCGACTGCCGCATAGAACTGTGCGGCGTAGTTGATCGCATCGGCGTCTTCAATGCTGTCAGCCATCCCGATAGCGAATGGCACGACTTGCTCCACCAGTTCGTCGATCTGGGCTGCGGAACGGCAGGAGTTCAGAAGGACGAGGAGCGGAGGATCGTCGGTTGAGCTGATCGCTCGAGCGAACGCTCGCGCTGTCACGACTACTCCCTCATGAAGTTCGTCTACTTCGTCCTCGAAGACGATCAAGTCATTGTTACTGTGACCCGAGAAGTGGACCACGTGAGGACGGAACTTCGTAATGCCGTCCAACAAGTCAGCCGTGGTTGCTGCAGGCCGGACGTCAAGTTCGATTTGGTCCCGATGTAGCGCGGACCCAACGGCAGCGCGGATGCGCTTCTGTTCGCGCCCCACGCGGAGGTCGCCTTCAGCGGAGGCACCCAGCATGAGTACTCGGAGCTTCTCGGGTTTGGGCATTGGAAGGTGACGCAGCGCGCTGTTGACGGCTACTTCGGCACCGCTGATCCTCAATTCAAACTCAGCCCGTTCAGCCGCCGCGCGACGGTCGGCCCGCTGCTGCTCGTTCTTGCGACGCCGCTCGGCGGCATCGGCCTCTGATTGTTCGGCACGGGAGAGCTTGGTCTGTAGCGCGGCTTCCTCTTTGGCATAGCCGGCCGCACGGGTCTGCCAGCGACTTGCCTCCTTGCCTGCAGTCTCAGCTTCCTTCTCTCGTCGCTCGGCTTCTCGCAACTTGCTGCTGAGTGTGGAACTGCTCGTGGTCTTTGCAGCAGCCTGCCTTGCTTTAGCGGCATCAGCACGTTTCGAAGACTCCTTCGACCGATACTCGCCCGCCTTCTTGTCCGCTTCGATCCGTTGCTTGCGCTTGCGGTCCAACTGTCCACGGTATTGACTTGCGCTCATCCTGACGTGCTCCTGCTTCGTTTGCTCTCGTGTCGTCTACAACGCTAGATCGAACCACCGACATTTCCGGCTGGCGGCAAGCGATCAGGACTTTTGAGGTACGGGTGTGAATGCGAGTGCGACCACTGATGCTGGCACGAGTACGAGTATCAGCGCCGCGAGTACGACTATGACTTGCGACAGCTACACAAGAACATCCGATGCCGAGGGATTTCGGCGGAAACGAGAGCACGCCGTTCGCCCTCAAAAACGCCGTTGTCATCGCCGGTGGCGCAGCCCTAGTCATCAGCGCGTCAAAGATCTTCGGCGAGAAGGGCTTCGACGCCGAAACCGGAGGCGAAGGTGCGGACGAAGCTCCATCCGAGCTGCCACAGTCGACGATCAAGCTGTCGGCAGCGCCGGCCCCTCCCGCGCCCCGCTCGCTGTCTCATGCTGGCTGGTACCAGGACGGGCGCTCGGAACTATTGAGGTGGTGGGACGGCGACACTTGGGCCAATCACTTCTAGCCGACGGCCAAGCAGACTGCAGCGGTCACCCCCGCTGTCCCCGCAGGCTGGTACCACGACAGCCAGGGCCGCAGCCGATGGCGGAACGGCCGCAGCTGGACTCAGCCCGTCCAGCAATGCGATGTACTCGCAGGGTCGTTGCTCAGAGCATCGCCTGCACCGACGCCGGGTGCTCGTCGAGCTAGAAGCCGTCGACGTTTACTAATGTCAACCTTTTCGAGGCCTCACTCCACCGGGCGTTCCTCGCCGGCACGGAAGTACCCACCGCTCCTGAACGCCTCCGACGCGCCCGCCCAGTCCTCGGGGCGGCTGATACTGAGTAGCTTGTGCTGCTGCGCGTGCGTGCTGTCGTAGGGGGTGTCGGCGTCGAGCTTCATCCGGCTGTGGTCCTTGATCAGTAGCATCTCCACCACCTGCGCGGCGGTCCGCAGGTCGTCCGCGATCGTCCCCGCGTCGACGTCGCTCGGGCTGAGGATCCTCCCATCGGAGTCGAGGTCGACGTAGAAGCCGAGCATCTTCTCCTCGTTGGCGGCCTTCCCGGCGGCCTTCGCCTCGGCGTCGCGCGCGGCGAACCAGGCGTCCCGGTCGGCCTGCGTGCCGTCGACGGGGGCGTCCTCGTAGAGCGACCCGTAGTCGCCCCAGAACGCCTCGAGTTCCTGGCCGAAGACGAACGCCGCCATGTACTTGACCGCGTGCTTGCGCCCGTCCGAAGCGAGGCGCTCGACGGCCTGCGGCTCGTCGCTGCCGCTGCTCCATGCGGACTCGAACGTCTCGTACAGCCACAGCGCCTTGCCCAGCTCCTCCTGGGCAAGCACGGTCAGAGAGCGCGCCCTGCCGAACGAGCCGTGTTCGAGCAGCAGGTTCGCGTCGGTCACGAGGTTCGTCGCGTTGTCCGTCAGGGATTTCCAGAAGCCTCGCGCGGCGGCAGGGGTCAGTTCCATGCCACAAGTATGCGGTCGACCCAGGACAGCGGACCGGCTAGGACGTAGCCTCCTCGAGAGGTTGATCGTCGTCACCGACCTCTTCCAGCGCGGCATCGCTGTGAAGGTACTCGACGGCATCGCGCAGGGCGAGCATACCGAGCGGAGCCTGATTCTTGATCTGGCGCTCGCGCTGGCCGAGGATCGTCGGCGCGACGTCGTGCACAAGACCAGGCTCGGGCTGGACGCAGCACGTGCCCGCGGCAAGGTCGGGGGTCGACCTTGGGTGGTCGATGACGACAAGCGAGCGGTGATCCTCGCTCGCCGCGAGAAGGGCAAGTCGATCCGGGTGATCGCCTCAGCCGTTGACGTCTCCGTCGGGACCGTGTCGGGCGTGCTAGCAGAGGCCGCGACCGGCTGGTTCTCAGAGCAGCGACCGAAGAGCGATATGGTTCTGACATGAGCACACCAGACAGACTTGTCACTGCAGGCGGCGTCGTTGTCGGCCTTGGGGGCGCATTAGGGGTGGCCTACTACATCTACTCGCTTGAGAACGACCTTTCTTTTTGGTCTTGGCAAGGTGTCGTCGCTCTTGTCGTGACAGGACTTGGCCTGATCCTTCTCGTAGCGGGACTCCTTCGATGCGATACGCCTTCCGCTGCTCAACGACAACGCGGCGGCAAGGCGTCGACTAATTACCAGGCAGGAAGAGACATGACGATCGGTCGGAGCGACGATGCAGATGGGTAGGCGCGATCAGGCGCAAGAAGCCGGTGACAATTCCACCAACTATCAAGCGGGCAAGGATATTCATGTGCACGGCCTTTCGATCGACGAAGCCCGCACTGTCGCGCTTGACGTGTTTAGGAGCAACGCGCTCGAACTTGCCGGCGTTGCCCAGACACTGGCCGTAGCGCGCGCTGAGCAGCTGACCAATGAATTTCTGACCAAGCTTGAAACAGTAATACCCGAGCGGGTCGATCAACTTGCGGATCCCGACGTCCAGAGCGTCGTCTTCCAGGCGCAGAAGGAGTTCGCTCGCTCCGGTGAAGACGAGCTTCGTGTGGCGCTCGTGGATCTCTTGGCGGCACGCGTTGGTGAGGAGGATCGAAACCTACGAACTCTGGCGCTCAACGAGGCTATTGTGTCAGCACCGAAGCTGACCGAGAAGCAACGACGAGCGATCGCTTGGGTCTTCTACTTGAGGTACACGCGACCCACAAATATCGGTACGCCTGAGGACTACTACTTGCGGTTGAAGAATGAAGTTTCCGCTCTCGGAATCTCACTCCCTACGGGCCACGCAGACTACCAGCACATCGAATACGTCGGCGCTGGATCGCTGAGTATCTCGAGCCACAGCTTCGCCAATGGGATCATGTCGGGCGTTGAAGGCCTCTACACCAAAGGTTTCGCCGAGAACGATATTGATGCGGCCCTGCTGACCGAACTGCAGGCATGCCAATTCGTGATTCCGGCGTTGCGAGATCAGAGCCGCTTTCAGTTGAACCTTCTTGCGGATGAAGATCTCGAGAAGCGTGCCACAGTGCTCGGGCTCGAAGGACGGATCCCAGACCTGAAAAATGTGGTTAGTCTCGGGCGCATGTCAGAGGGGGAGGTGTCGGACGAGGTAGTCGCGAGAGTGCCAGAATTCAGCACCCTTCGTGATACATGGGATGATGACAAGACGGGGCTTCGATCGTTGACGCTGACGTCGGTTGGGTTGGCGCTCGGTCACGCGTACTGGACGCGGTTGACCGGCAGCAATGCTTCGCTGGAGATCTGGCTGCCGTAGGTCGTCGCGCGAAGCACGGCTTGACTTGAACCTACGACGTCACGTGTGCTGGAGGTCGTCGAGACTGCTCTAAACCTCGCTGTCCGACGTTCAACTAGCGGGCACGTCCTGCACCGACGCCGGGTACTCGTCGAAGCCGGCTAGCCGCGATGGGCTGACAGTCTGCTCCAGCGCGTGCAGGTTTGGGAAGCGTTCATGCACCAGCTAGAAGCGTCCATGCGAGAGCAGCACCGCTTTGAGTAGGCACCGGCTCTCCCCGACATCAGCGCCACGTCGATCGCCGCCAGCTCCTCGTCGCGGACGCCGGTCTTCCGGGACTGGACGAGGACTGAGCGACGCGCTGGGTCAGCAGCTTGCTGCTGCATCGGGCCGACGTACTCGGCGAGGCGGTCGAGGTAGCGTCAGAGCGCGTAGAAGTCGACGGTCGACCAGTTCGCGTGGTCCTCGTAGTAGACCCGGTCGGTCACCGATGCTCCTATCTGTACTCGTTGCACTGTCCATCTTCTCGCGTGCCCGGTCCAGTCGCCTGACGGCGCTCAGTCGTGCCTGGGTAGGCTCGTTGAATGGAGCACGACCATACCGACAGCGCAACAGCAACGACCGAGATTGTCGAGCTGCGCGGCGGCAAGATCTGGGAGTTGACGACGGAGAGCAGCGAACAGATGGTCATCGACCGCGGGTTCGCGAGCAACGGGGGCAGCAACCGCGACCGCTGGAAGGTCGAGCCTGACGGGGCATGTGACGTCTGGCAAACCGAGAACGCCCTCGTGGCTGTGCGTGAGATCGTCGACGGTTAGAGTCATGGCATGAAGTGCGAGGAGGTCGGCGACGTGGACGGGATCCCCATGCGCGAGCCGATCGATGAGTGCTACCGCAGGTGCGCCGTCTAAGGCGCACCTGCGAGCCGGACATCGGCTTCGGCTCCGATGAGTCGGGGGGCGCATCGCGTTCGTCCACCACGAGCACGGCATCCAGTCACTGATCGACCCGTTCGAGGACCTGCGGTGATCGGCGAACTGTTCACGATCAGCGCGACGAACATCGGCCATGCAGCGCTGCGGGAGGCGGCTCTTCCTATCGGCTTAGCGGTCGACGTGAGGCTGGTGGCCTTGGCCAAGGACCGGGACAAATAGGTGGGTGTGTTGGCTGCGCTCAAGTGCTTCCGGCGGGTGATCACGATCAGCGAGACCCGTGTGAGGGCGTGCATCGAAGCCGAGGGTATGGCGGAGACGCAGCGGTACGTCAACGAACTGACAGGTCAGATCAGGTCAACACTGAGCGAAGCGTAGACTCCCTGACTACGGCTTAGCAGCGACTTTTTCGTTCCAGCGGTACAGCAGGCTGGTGACGAGCATCAAACCCTGTACGACATTCCGGCGACTGTACTGACGAGAGCTCACAGTGTGCACCGTTGCGTTCCGACTGAAGGTCAATGGAATCTTGTCGCCATTGCTGACGAAGAACTGCTGGTAGGCCTGCCAGATCGGCGCGAAGGCGATGAACTCGCGGATCGTGAACTCTTCGTAGGCCTCGTTGGTCAGGTTCTTCTTGCCAGGCGTGAAGTCGTAGCGATTCTTGCTGAAGTAGCCGTTGACGACGACGTCGGTGAGTGATCCGATCAGCGCCTGCGCAGCCATCGGGTGACCTGCTTCGAGCGCGTTCAGAGCAGCAAGCGCGACGGGCACGTACTGAGCGATGGCAGGCGCTGTGCAGCCCGTGAGAAGCTCACGGCAGCCCGCCGAGATCGTCTTCCACCGTCGCCCGAGGATCGCGCGTCGCGCGGGCTCGCTCTCAGTGCGGATCAGCGCCTCGACTACGGACGTCCGTGGCACCCCGTAGAGAGGGATGCCCTCGGCCATGACGATGTGGTTCACGGACGCGAAGTCCAGCCGGTCGATGCCGCGGAGGTTGGGCGGGTAGAACCTCGCCCGCATCGCATCCATCGCCGGCACAAGGTTCTTGAGCAGCGCAGTCTGCTGCTCTGAAAACCGTTCCGAGGCCGCAGCGATCGCCGAGAAGTCGATGTTCTGGATCAAGCGATCGGCGTAGGCGGTGAAGCCCGCCTGGGCGGTCGTGAGGTTCCTCAGGGCATCGCTGTTGATGATCGTGCTCATCTAGCCTGGACGCGAGCGTTGGCTCCGATCAGCTGTCGCGCCACCATCGACAGTCGATCGAGCCTGGCGTCGAAGAGTCGTGTGGTCTCAGCGATGGTCGAGATTACCGAATCGGGCAGGTTGATCGTCGGGAAGTTCATCCTGGAGAGTATGCGTTGCATGTTCTCCAACTGCTCAGGCGTGAGCCTGGGGCGCTCGAAGTCGCCAGGCTCATCCGCCGTGACCGTGCCGTTCGTCATTCAGCGCGGCCGCCCATACTTGAAGCGGGAATTGACCGTGCAAAGCGCCGCACGTCGCGCACGAAGGCGATGCGGCCGTGGGGATCGGAGCACGCTTCGCCCTCACAAATGGTCACCGTCCGGTGGAGGACGCTCTCCTGGAAGAGCTCGAATGCGTTGTCGCTCACCCGTTCGCGCAACTGCGCGAACGGGTATCCGAACTCGCAGTCGGGCTGGGGCAGATCCATGCTCCTATTCTGCCGCACAAGAAAGCTGGTGACAGAGATTCGACTCGCAACAAAGCCCACCGGTCTGGTCGGGCTGGTGGGCTTTGTCGGTCGAGCGGTTTCACTCTCACTAGAACCCAAAGCGATGGGATAAGTACAGCGATTGGAGTTGGGCCGTGTCGCGCTCGTGGGCGATATCTCGGAGCTCAGCGGCTAAGGCCAATTGAACCTGCGGGCACGGGGGCTTGAGACGACTTCGAGGATTCATCGCGAGAGGAACCGAAGATGCTAACAAGCGCTACGGAGCGCGCTCCTCCGTGCCAGCATTCGAAGCCGGCATCGCGGGTTCCGGGCGTGTCGCGCTCTTCGGAGAAGACCTTGCGTGCACACGCACTGCTCCAGCGCCAGCCCCTGGCACGCAAGAACCCCGGAAAATCGTTGATTTTCCGGGGTTCTTCACGGTGTTGTGTCGGGCTGACAGGATTTGAACCTGCGACCCCTTGACCCCCAGTCAAGTGCGCTACCAAACTGCGCCACAGCCCGTCGTCCATTTCGTGGACAACCTCACCCATAATACACATGCGCACGGGTGCATCGGTACGCACATGCCTGAGAGCGCGTGAATCGGCACGACACGCCGCGCCCACACCTTTCATTGATCGACTAAAGTGGTCACCAGATTGTGTTGAGAGGAGGGATGAATGAGCGCAGACCAAGATCTGGGGCAGCAGCATCCCGAGAATGATCCCCAAGAGCCGGCCACGCGAGTGCAGCCGGTCGTGAATCTCTCGACCGAAGATGAGACCCTCACCTTCACCGGCACGTTCGCGCAGAAGCTGCTTGCGACTGGGGCGATTCAGATTGGCGTCGGCACCGAAGAGCTCGAGGCCATCGCCTCGCTGCCTGCCGGGTCGGCACTGCTGATCGTGCGCCAGGGGCCGAATGTCGGGTCGCGCTTTCTGCTTGACTCCGACGTGGTGACGGTCGGCCGTCACCCGCACGCCGACATTTTCCTCGACGACGTGACCGTGTCCCGCCGTCATGCGGAGTTCCGTCGCACCGGCACCGGTGCCGCCGTCGGCTACGACGTCGTCGACCTGGGGTCGCTGAACGGCACGTACCTCAACGGCACTCGCATCGAGAGTGCGCATCTCGAAGACGGCGCAGAAGTGCAGATCGGCAAGTTCCGACTCACCTACTACCCGTCACGTCGCGATCTGCTCACAGGCGAGAACGGCTGATGGGGCAGGCTGCACGCAGGCACATCGACCACTCGGCGGCTGCACAGCCAGTAGCCGAGTCCACCGATGATGCCCAGAAGCTGTTGAGCATCGGCCAGGTGCTCACCCGACTGGTCTCAGAGTTTCCCGACGTCACCCCGTCGAAGCTCCGCTTTCTCGAAGAACGCGGTCTGGTCTCGCCGCAGCGCACCGAATCCGGGTACCGCAAGTTCGGCCCCGCAGACGTCGACCGTCTGCGCCTGGTGCTGAGCCTGCAGCGCGATCACTACCTGCCACTCAAAGTCATCCGCCAGTACGTCGACGAGATCGACGCGGGGGAGTCTCCGATGCTCCCGGGTATCGCGCATCCGCTCAGCGCACTCGACCACCAGGCCGACCAGCAGGCGTACTCGCGAGCCGAGCTCATCGAGATCACACACGCCGACGCACAGCTGGTGCGCGACGCGGTCTCGGTCGGTCTGTTGCCCACCGGGTCGCGCTTCGACCAGAAGGCTCGCGAAGTGCTGACCCTGCTGGTCTCGCTCAAAGAACGCGGCATCGAGCCCAGACATCTGCGCGGCGTGAAGGCCTCGACCGATCGTGAGATCGGGCTCGTCGAGGGTGCGATCAGTGGCTTCCGTCGCGATGTTCCGGAGGCTCGTGCCCAGGCGGCGAACGTCACCGCCGAGGTGGTAGAGGCGCTCGTCGACCTGAAACGCACCCTGCTGGAGCGAGCGGTTCAACAGCTCGACAGCTGATTCAAGTCTCACGTGAACGTTGAGACTTCGACACGCCGACGAGAAAGCCTCGTCTTCAGTCTTCGAGCGGGGTGCGGCTGGTAATGTGACTCACAGATCGCGCACAAGCTGCGGTCGTCACAGCCCCCTCGAAGGAGTCGTTCATGACTGATGAACAGCACCCAGATATGCCGGATGCGCAGCTTTCGTCAGTCGACGACCCTGAACTCTCTGACGTGCTGTTCACTGATGGCATTCCCGGGCTCGACCGAGACCGAGGGTATCGCGGTGCAGTTGCAGCGAACGCCGCCGGCATCAGCTATCGACAGCTCGACTACTGGGCACGCACAGGCTTGGTGAAGCCCACGATTCGCGGCGCACACGGGTCTGGCACACAGCGTCTGTACGGCTTTCGCGACATCCTCACGCTCAAGCTGGTGAAGCGTCTGCTCGACACGGGCATCTCGCTGCAGCAGATTCGCGTCGCCGTCGAACAGCTGCGCGATGCGGGCATTCAAGACATGACGCAGATCACTCTGATGAGCGACGGCGGCGGCGTGTACCTCTGCACCTCGAACGACGAGGTCATCGACTTGGTGAGTCGGGGCCAGGGGGTGTTCGGCATCGCCGTCGGCAAGGTTCTGCGTGAGGTCGAAGACAACCTGGTGACGATCGGCGCGACCGAGACGCACGTCGACGAACTCGCCGAACGCCGCCATCGTCGCCGCTCGGCCAGCTGAGCCGTCGCATCCTCACCTCAGCGGAGAGCCAGCTCAAAACAGGGGAGTAGGCGCAGCCCGCGCTGACCGCTGAGGGTCAGTGAGTCTTCTTCTCGGCGGCCTTGGCAGCGGCTTTGCGCCCGGCATGCCCACGAGCCTGTGGGTGACCGTCGACGGCCTGCTCGAACACATCGAACACCTGGTCGAACTGTGCGGCCATCTTCTTGCCCGACTCGCTCGGCCAGGAGTGCACCGGCCGTGCCGAACCCTGAGCCTGCTGCAGGCTGGCTCGCTCGGGCAGACGTACGTCGAGCAGCTGGCGCGGGTAGAGCTGTTCGAGCTCTGAGATGCGGAACTCATGCTCGATCGACTGTTTGCGAAAGCGGTTGACCAACACGCCGAGAGGTTTCACCGGCACCTGCTGATCGAGGCTGAGCTCTTCCATGGCCTTGAGCGCGCGACCCACGGCTGAGACGGCGAAGAGGCTCGGCTCGGCGATGAGCAGCACTCGGTCGCTGGCGAGCCAGGCGTTGCGGGTGAGTGAGTTCAGCGACGGCGGGCAGTCGATGATGACGACGTCATAGGCGTCTTCGAGCAGCGCGAGCGCCTCGTCGAGCTTCCAGAGATCGCGTGGGCGAGGGGCCGGCACGTCGAACTCGATGGTTCGCGGCGAGCCGACCATGACGTCGACTGACAGTGTGCGGTCTTCGGTCCAGGCGCTCGACACGATCGCGCGACGCACGACGTCGGGCGACGGGTTCTTGAGCACGTCTGCCACGGTCAGCGCCGACCCGGGGTCGACGGCCAGACCGGTGGTCAGATCTGTCTGGGGGTCGATGTCGACGACCAGGGTGCGCTTTCCGCGCGCCAGGGCCGCTGAGGCAAGACCGAGGGCGACGGTGGTCTTTCCGACCCCGCCTTTAAGAGAGCTCACACTGAGTACGTCCACGACCATCTACGCTACCCGGTAGAGCGCGACTCTGCACAACCGTCTCGGTTCTGACCGTCGGCTGGGCGTGTGAACTGGGCGTGTGAGCGGGGCGCGGCAGCACGGTACAATCGTGCAAACGACTCGCGATGTGGGGAGACCAATTGTTCAAGAAGATCCTGGTGGCCAATCGTGGAGAGATCGCCGTTCGTGCGTTCCGGGCCGCATTCGAGCTCGGTGCGAAGACGGTCGCGGTCTTTCCCTACGAAGACCGACACTCCATTCACCGGCTGAAGGCCGATGAGGCCTACCAGATCGGTGAGGCGGGGCGCCCGGTGAAGGCCTACCTCGACATCGACGAGATCATTCGCGTCGCCCTCGAATCGGGTGCTGACGCGATCTACCCGGGCTACGGCTTTCTCTCTGAGAACCCCGGGCTGGCCCGCGCCGCCGCCGAGAACGGCATCACCTTCATCGGGCCCGGTGCGGATGCGCTGGAGCTGGCCGGCGACAAGGTCAACGCCAAAGAGGCGGCGATTCGTGCGGGTGTGCCGGTGCTCGCGTCGACGCACGCCAGCAGCGACCCGGATGAGCTGGTCGCGCTGGCAGACGAGATCGGCTTTCCGCTGTATGCGAAGGCCCTGGCCGGCGGCGGCGGTCGCGGCATTCGCAAGGTCGACACCGCCGAAGAGCTGAAGCCCGCACTCGAACAGGCCATGAGCGAGGCCGGTAATGCGTTCGGCGACTCGCGTATGTTCCTCGAGCAGGCCGTGCTGCGCCCGCGTCACATCGAGGTGCAGGTGCTCGCCGACCACAGCGGCTACACGGTGCATCTCTTCGAGCGCGACTGCTCGGTGCAGCGCCGCAACCAGAAGGTCGTTGAGATCGCTCCGGCGCCGAACATCACCGCAGAGCTGCGCGAGCAGCTGACCACGGCGGCCATCCGATTCGCCAAAGAGATCGGCTACGTCAACGCCGGCACCTGCGAGTTCTTGGTCGAGACCGTCGGCGACCGCGCTGGCACGCCGGTCTTCATCGAGATGAACCCGCGCATCCAGGTCGAGCACACCGTGACCGAAGAAGTCACCGACGTCGACCTCGTGCAGGCCCAGATGCTCATCGCGGCCGGCGCCACGCTGCCCGAGCTCGGTCTCTCGCAAGACCGCATCAGCATCCACGGGGCGGCGCTGCAGACCCGCATCACGACCGAGAACCCGGCCGAGAACTTTCGCCCCGACACAGGTCGCATCAGCACGTACCGCTCGCCGGGCGGTGCGGGCGTGCGCATCGACGGCGGCACCACCGCGGCAGGCGCGCAGGTCAGCCCCTACTTCGACTCGATGCTCGCCAAGCTCACCTGCCGGGCTCGTGACTTTCCGTCGGCCGTGCGTCGTGCCCGTCGTGCTCTCGCCGAGTTCCGCATCCGCGGGGTCTCGACGAACATCCCGTTCCTGCTGAATGTGCTCGCCGAGCCCGACTTCATCGCCGGCGATCTCAGCACGCACTTCATCGACGAGCGGCCCGAGCTGTTCGACATGCGCAAGTCGAAAGACCGCGGCACCAAGCTGATCACGTGGCTCGCCAACGTGACGGTGAACAAACCCTGGGGTGAGCGCCCTGCAGGGCTGGTCGACCCGACGCAGAAGCTGCCGCAGACCATCGACACCAAGGTCGTGCCCGACGGCGCGAAGCAGCTGCTCGACCAGGTGGGGCCGCGGGCCTTCGCTGAGGCGCTGCGCAACGACACTCAGCTGCGCGTCACCGACACCACGTTCCGCGACGCCCACCAGTCGCTGCTGGCGACGCGCGTGCGCACCAAAGATCTGCTCGAAGCCGCGCCGTACGTCGCCGCCGCGGCACCGGGTCTGTGGTCGGTCGAGGCCTGGGGCGGTGCCACCTACGACGTCGCGCTGCGCTTCTTGGGCGAAGACCCGTGGGAGCGTCTCGACAAGCTGCGCGTCGCGCTGCCCAACATCCCGCTGCAGATGCTGCTGCGCGGTCGCAACACCGTCGGCTACACCCCGTACCCGACCAAGGTCACCGACGCGTTCATCGAAGAGGCGGTGAAGGGCGGCGTCGACGTGTTCCGCATCTTCGACGCGCTCAACGACATCAACCAGATGCGCCCGGCGATCGAGTCGGTGCTGGCGACCGGCAGCGCGGTGGCCGAAGGCGCGCTGTGCTACACCGCCGACCTGCTCGACCCGCGCGAAGACCTCTACACGATCGACTACTACCTGCGGCTCGCCGAGCAGATCGTGCAGTCGGGCGCCCACGTGATCGGCATCAAAGACATGGCCGGTCTGCTGCGCCCCGAGGCCGCACGTCAGCTCGTCACCGCGCTGCGGCGCGAGTTCGATCTGCCCGTGCACCTGCACACGCATGACACGCCCGGCGGTCAGCTGGCGACGCTGCTGGCCGCCAGCGAGGCCGGTGTGGATGCGGTGGACGTCGCTGCAGCACCGCTCGCGGGAACGACCAGCCAGCCGTCGTTCTCGGCCCTGGTCGCCGCGCTCAGCCACACCGAGCGCGACACCGGCTTCGACCTCGATGCGATCAGCGATCTTGAGCCGTACTGGGAGGCCGTGCGGCACCTGTACCGACCGTTCGAGTCGGGGCTCGATGCGCCGACAGGCCGTATCTACCGCCACCAGATTCCCGGAGGGCAGCTGACGAACCTGCGACAGCAGGCCATCGCCCTCGGCCTGGGCACCAAGTTCGAGGTCATCGAAGACAACTACGCGGCGGCCAATCGCATCCTCGGTCGCCCGCCGAAGGTGACCCCGTCGTCGAAGGTGGTCGGCGACCTCGCTCTGCACCTTGCAGCCGTCGGTGCCGATCCCGATGACTTCGAGGCGCATCCCGAGAAGTACGACGTGCCCGACTCGGTCGTGAAGTTCATGGCCGGCGAACTCGGCGATCTGCCGGGCGGGTGGCCTGAGCCCTTCCGCTCGAAGGTGCTCGCCGGGCGCGAAGTGCACCTCACCGAGACCGAGCTCACCGAAGATCAGGAGCGCGCACTCGAGGGCGACTCCGCGTCGCGTCGTCGTCAGCTGAACCACCTGCTGTTCCCGGGGCCGGCCGACGACTTCGAGAAGTTCCGTCAGGACTACGGCGATCTGTCGACGCTTGACACCGAAGACTATCTGTACGGCTTCGAGGCGAACAAAGAGCACGCGGCGCAGCTCGACAAGGGGCTGCGACTCTACACCGCGCTTTCGGCGATCGGCCCGGCCAACGACAAGGGCGAGCGCACCGTCATGGGGGTGCTGAACGGTCAGCTGCGACCGGTCACCGTGCGCGACGAGTCGATCAAGGTGCAGACCGAAGAGGCCGAGCGCGCCGACGTCAGCAACCCGAACCAGGTGGCCGCTCCCTTCGCGGGGGTCGTCACTCTCAAGGTCAAGCCGGGCGACACCGTCTCGGTCGGCGAGCCGGTGGCCAGCATCGAGGCCATGAAGATGGAGGCGAACATCGCCGCCGGCGCCGACGGCGTCGTCGAGCGCGTCGTCTTCGACGGGTCGCGCCAGGTCGAGCCCGGCGATCTGCTGCTGGTGATCGCCCCGAGCACGGTGACGAACGTGGCAGGGGAGTGACGTGGCGGTTCGCGACATTCGCCTCTACGGCGATCCGGTGCTGCGCCAGCCGACCGAACAGATCGACCACATCGACGAGCACGTGCGCCAGCTGGTGCAGGATCTCATCGACACGGTCAAACTGCCCGGGCGGGCCGGCGTGGCCGCGCCGCAGATCGGCGTGAGCCTTGCGGCGTTCAGCTACAACGTCGACGGCGAGGTCGGCTACCTGCTGAACCCTCGCATCGTCGAGCGTCGCGAGCCGATCGTCGAGATTCAGGAGGGCTGCCTGTCGGTGCCCGGCCTGTGGTTCGACACACCGCGGTACAGCTGGGTGCGCGCCGAGGGCATCGACCTCGACGGCAACGCCGTGACGCTGGAGGGCGACGGGCTGATGGCCCAGGCGCTGCAGCACGAGATCGATCACCTCGGAGGCACGGTCTATCTGCACCGGCTGCAGGGCGAGACCCGGCGTGCCGCCATGCGCGAGGTGCGCGCTCAGTCCTGGTTCTGAGCGGGCCTCTGCTGCAGCCCCATCAGCCGCATCGCATTCTCAGGCAGCTGCGGATGCGATGCGTGCTCTGCGCCGCTCTCGACGCGTCGTCGCGTAGGCGCGAGCGGGTCGCCCGCTCAGCGCGATCAGAATCAGGATGTTCAGAGTCACCGTCATCAGCGTCGAGAAGTCGGACAGCAGGGGCAGCCCCGCCGCATGGCTCGCGAAGGCGAGCAGCGTCGACAGCGTTGCGAACACCAGCACGACCATGCGTGCGAAGTCAGAGCCGCGCAGCACCAGGATGGCGAGCAGCGCGGTCACGGCCGCGATGGCCAGCCCCAGCAGCATCAGCACCCAGCGCACGTCGAAGGCCTGGGGCAGCGTCGCCGCATCGACGCCGACGTCGGCGACGAGCTCATGCACGTCGGCGTCGGGCAGCAGCGCGCCGCTGACCATCAGCACCAGAGACCCCAGTGCGCGCAGCATCAGCACCGCCGCACCGAACGTGATCGTCACGGGCCGACCGTGACGCCGAACTTCTTCGAGGGTCGACTGTTCGCCTGAGTCGTCATCGAGCAGCTCGAACGCCGGCCGCTTCAGTCGTGCCGCAGCCTGTGCCGAGTGCGCAGGCACCGCATCCGCAGCACGGTCCTGACGTGCACCGGGCAGCCAGGCCGCAGCGTCAGACGCCTCGACGACATCCTGCCCGGCGAACGGTTCGACGCCGTCGTCACGCAGATCGATGATCGGCAGATCGCCGTCGGTGCGAATGGAGTCTCCGCCGCCGTTGCGGGAGTGATAGCCGGTCGAGAAGTCTCGCAGCACGTGAACGGTCACGTCGTCGTCGGCGCCGAGCACGCTCGCCACGATGTGGTCGCGCTCGATGTCGGTGTTCTCGTCGATCTTGTGCGTGACCTGCAGGGTGAACAGCGAGAGGCCGACCGCACGGTCGAAGGTGCCGGCCGCGAGCCAGTCGACGCGGCGGCCGCCGGGCAGCAGCCAGTCGGGCGGGCAGCGCCAGAACCGCACGTGATGTCGCTTGGCGGGGTTGCCCTCGACCTCCTGCTGATAGGCGAAGTCCTGCTGCCTGCCGAAGAGGAAGAGCGGGCTCACGGGCGCCTCGCGATAGCTGCGTCGAGACAGCGTCGAGGTCACGATGCGGATGCTTGAGCGCAGCCCGAGGTCGTCGGCGCGCGTCCAGCCGGCCGCGTCCATGATCTGATGCAGACGCTGCTCGTCGCCCATCAGCGCCAGGTTCACGGGGTCGCCCAACAGACCGTCGCTGGTGCGGGTGCGGCCGATGAAGTAGTCGGGCACGTAGATCGAAGTGAGGATGCGATGCAGTCGGGGCAGCGCGAGGTAGGCGATCAGCACCCAGAACACGATGGCGACCAGCGCACCCCACCAGCCGGTGTCGAGCGAGTCGGTGAAGAGCGTGAATGCGAGCCAGAAGGTGGCCACGGCGGCGAAGACGAAGAAGAATCCGTCAAGCAGCCTGGCGATTCTGGTGCGGTTGCGCACTAGCGCGGTCGAGCGCGTGCGGAGGGTCCGGATATCCATGTTCCCCTTTCGGACTGCTGCGCACGGTTCACCGACGGGCACCGTGCCATGCGCCGTGTTGCGCCCAGACCCCCAGACTATCCCGGTAGACTGGCCCACTGGAGGTTTCACCGTGCTCTACTGGCTGCTCAAATGGGTGTTCATCGGCCCCTGGCTGCGACTGTTCTTCCGCACTGAGGTGCGCGGTCTTGAGAACATCCCCGACCGGGGGCCTGTTGTGCTCGTCGGCAATCACCTGTCGTTCATCGACTCAATCATCATGCCGCTCTTCGTGAAGCGCCCGGTGCGCTTCTTGGCGAAGAGCGAGTACTTCACCGGCAAGGGCATCAAAGGGTGGTTCACCCGGGTCATGATGAAGGGCACCGGTCAGCTGCCCATCGACCGCAGCGGCGGCAAAGCGAGCGAGGCCTCGCTCAACACCGGTCTGCGCGTGCTCTCTGAAGGTCACGTGCTGGCGCTCTATCCCGAGGGAACGAGAAGTCCGGACGGCTATCTCTACCGTGGCCGCACGGGTGCCGCCCGCACGATTCTCGCCGCAGGCTGCCCCGTCGTGCCCGTCGCAGTGCGCAACACCGACAAGATGATGCCGATCGGCGCCAAATGGCCGAAGCGTGTGCCGCTGGCCGTCATCGCCGGGCCAGCGCTCGACTTCACCCGCTTCGCGGGAATGGAAGGCGATCGATTCGTGTTGAGATCGATCACAGATGAGATAATGCACGAGCTGCAGATGATCAGCGAGCAGGAGTACCGCGACGTGTACGCGTCGAGTGTGCGCCACCGTCTCGCCGCAGCTCAGCAGTGATCCCGCGGCGACGCGGAACCGCCGACCCGACGCACCTGCATCGAGCCGACAGCACCAAATGATTGGGGAACGCCACGTGAATGCCAATATCACCGACCAGCAGCCGGTCGTCAGCGACACGGTCGCACAGTCGCTGCTGGCCGAGCTCGACGCCGCAGAGCAGCTGCCTGCGAAGCAGCAGCCGTCGTGGCCTGATTCGGCTGCGCTCGCGGATGCTCGGGCGACGCTGAGCGCGCTGCCTCCGTTGGTCTTCGCTGGTGAGGCCGATGCCCTGCGCGACCGTCTGGGGGCGGCAGCCCGAGGGGAGGCATTCGTGCTGCAGGGCGGCGACTGCGCCGAGACCTTCGAGGGTGCCACCGCTGACAAGATCAAGGATCGCGTCAAGACGATCCTGCAGATGGCGGTCATTCTGACCTACGGTGCGTCGGTGCCCGTCGTGAAGATGGGGCGCATGGCCGGTCAGTTCGCGAAGCCGCGCTCGAAAGACACCGAGACGCGCGGCGACGTCACACTGCCTGCGTTCCGCGGTGAGATCGTCAACGGCTACGACTTCACTCCGGAGTCACGTGAGGCAGATCCGCAGAGACTGGTGCAGGCGTACCACACCTCGGCTTCGACGCTAAACCTGATTCGGGCCTTCACCCAGGGCGGGTTCGCCGATCTGCGCGAAGTGCATCGCTGGAACCAGGGCTTCGCACGCAACCCGGCCAACTCCCGCTACGACGAGATGGCTCAAGAGATCGACCGGGCCATCAAGTTCATGGCCGCCTGCGGCGCCGACTTCGACGATCTCAAACGCGTCGACTTCTACGTGGGCCACGAGGGGCTGCTCTTCGACTACGAGCGCCCGCTCACACGCATCGACTCGCGCACCGGGCTGGTCTACGACACCTCGGCGCACTTCCAGTGGATCGGTGAGCGCACCCGGGGGGTCGACGACGCACACATCGAGTACTTCTCGAAGATTCACAATCCCATCGGCGTCAAGCTCGGCCCGACGACCGACCCCGACGACGCGCTTCGTCTGATCGACCGACTCGACCCGGATCGCATCCCCGGTCGTCTGACCTTCATCACTCGTATGGGCGCCGGCCGCATTCGCGAGGCGCTGCCCCCGCTGCTCGAGGCGGTCAAGGCGAGCGGTGCCCAGCCACTGTGGATCACCGACCCCATGCACGGCAACGGCATCACCACCGAGACCGGCTACAAGACTCGTCGGTTCGATGACGTGGTCGACGAGGTGCGCGGCTTCTTCGAGGCGCATGCGGCAGTCGGAACCGTTCCCGGAGGCATCCACGTGGAGCTCACCGGTGACGACGTCACCGAGTGCCTGGGCGGCGTCGAACAGATCGACGAGGCCGGGCTGGCCACTCGCTACGAGTCGCTCTGCGACCCGCGTCTGAACCACCGGCAGTCTCTGGAGCTCGCGTTCCTGGTCGCCGAGGAGCTCAAGAAGTCTCACTCCGCCTGACCGACGCTGACGGGTGTGGCTCACTGCGAGTCGCACTCGTCAGTACCCACGTCAGTGCGCCTCGTGGCTTGCGGTGGTGTGGCTTGCGGTGGTGCCTTTGCGCTGACGGGGCGCTCCTGCGCTGATTCGACCCTCGGCCGTCGATCAGAACGCGTCGAAGAGCGACCCGTTCATCTTCACGGTCGTGCCCTTCTTCACCGACGTGCCGGCGGCAGGGTCGGTGCCTGACACAGTGACGACGTCCCAATAGCTCTTCGTGCTCAACGGGATCGCCTGCTCGGGAAAGTTCGACGTGCCGTCGAGCCCGGCTGCGCGCAGCGTCGCACGTGCGTCGTTGAGGGTCTGTCCGCTCACATCGGGCACTGTGACCATCTCGGGGCCCTTCGAGACCACCAGACGAATCGTGTCGCCCTTGTGCACGGGCTTCTTGTCCGGCGCCGCCGAGATGACGGAGCCTGCGGGAACCGTATCGTGGAAGGCCTCGGACGAACTGACCTTGAGGCCCACGTCCTGCAGGTGTGTCGTCGCGTCTGCCAGTGACTGCCCGGAGACAGCCGGCACCGCACCGAGCGAGACGACCAGCCCGAGCTGCGTTCGCTCGGCCAGCTCGGTCGATGCCTTGACCATGCTGCCGTCGCTGCCCGTGACTCCGATCACCGACCCCGAATCCACCTTGTCGTCGAACTGCTCCGCGCGGTCGTCCGACACCACGAAGCCTGCCTGTGCGAGGGCGTCGTCGGCGAGATCGGCCTTCGAACCGACCACGTCGGGCAGCGCGATCATGCGCGGGCCCAGCGAGACGACGACTGAGACCGATGCGTCTTTCGGCACGCGCGTACCCGCCGAAGGGTCAGTCCCGATCACCTGGCCTGCTGGCACGTCCAGGCTGTTGGCCTGCGCCTGCGTCGAGTCGATGCCGGCATCGGCAAGCACGCGTTGGGCGTCTTCGAGGGTCGCGCCTGCCACGTTCGGCACGGTCAGGCGTGCACCGGGACCGTCCCCGAGAAACCACCCCGCCGCGGCCAGCAGCACGGTCACCACAACGACGACTGCGGTGATCGACCACCCTCGCCGACGGCGCGTCTGCACCCGCGTGAGCACGGCGTCCACCGCATCGCGCTCAGACTCTGGATCTTCGCCGGCATCAGCAACCACTGACGCAGCTGCGGCAGTCGATGCCTCAGGGGCGACCGGTTCGTGCGGAGCCGTCGCGTCGTCATCCGGCCCGTCGCCACCGTGCTCGTCGCCGCGATCGTCAGCGCCGGCAACGGGCAGCGGCGGTGTGACGGTGGGCAGCTTGGCGATGGCGGATGCCGGAGACGGGGGAGCGGCCGAAACCGCAGGCGCGACCATGGTCGGGCGCAGCACCTCAGTGGCGTTCAGCGAGCGGTCACCGGCCGCTGCGTGTGCGAGCAGCGCGCGCAGCGCACGGTAGGAGCCGACCGGAAGAGCGAGCTCGGACTGCACACGTCGGGTCTCTTCTAAGAGATCGGTGGCGTTGGCGGGCCGATCCTGCGGGTCGGCGCGCGTCGCCCAGACCACTAAGTCGTCGAGCTCGGCAGGCAGGGTGTGCACGATCGAACTGGGCAGCGGCACTTCGTCGTTGGCATGCTGAAAGGCGACCTGAGCTGGGGCCGACCCCGTGAAGGGCTGCTCGCCCGTGAGCATCTCGAAGAGCATGATGCCGAGCGCGTAGATGTCCGAGCGTTCGTCGGCCGTGCCGCGGCGCAGCAGTTCGGGCGAGAGATACGCCACGGTGCCGATGAGCGCGGAGGTGGCCGAGGTCGAACTCTCCACCGCTCGAGCCAGCCCGAAGTCTGCGATCTTCACCCGGCCGTCCGGGCTGAGCAGGATGTTCTCGGGCTTGAGATCGCGATGCATGAGCCCGGCCTGGTGAGCGGCGGCGAGCCCTTCGAGCACCTGTGAGAGCACTTCGAGCGCGACCTGCGGAGTGAGCCGACCCTGTTGATGCAGCAGGTGGCGCAGCGTCTGCCCGGGAACGTACTCGAGCACGAGGTAGCAGACTCCGGCCTGCTGGCCCTGGTCGAACACGTTGACGACGTTGGGATGCGACAGCCTCGCCGCGGCCAGCGCCTCACGGGTGAAACGGTCGCGGAACGACTCGTCTTCGGCCAGATGCAGGTGCAGCACCTTGACGGCGACCACACGATCGAGGCGTTCGTCCCGTGCCCGGTAGACGGTCGCCATGCCGCCGCGAGCGATGCGTTCGTCCACCCGATAACGGCCGTCGAGCAGCATCCCGATGAGGGGGTCTGCTGGAGGCGTGTAGTCGTCGGTCACGGCACCATCCTAGACGGCAGGCTCTTTCAGGCCGGATCAGCGGGTGCGCTGAGCAGCCTGTCGGGCGAGATCGCCCAGTGCCCGGCGGGCGGGCGGAACGATCGGAGCGGACTGCAGCGCGGCATCCGCCTGCGACGAGTGATCGTCGATGAGGCGCTCTGTCGCAGCGAGCGCACCGGATTCGACGATCGTCTCTTGCAGCATCTGAATCTGCTCGCTCGTGAGCGTCGGGTCGCCGAGCAGGTCGTCGACGACGTGACGCACGGTCGCGGGCACCATCGATCGGGTGAGGGCGACGAGCACGGTGCGTTTGCCCTCGCGAAGATCGTCGCCCGCCGGCTTGCCGGTCTGCGCGGGATCGCCGAAGACGCCGAGCACATCGTCGCGCAGCTGGAAGGCCAGGCCGGCATGCACGCCGAAAGCCGAGAGCGCGCTGGCCTGCTCGTCGTCGGCACCGGCCACCGCTGCGCCGATCAACAGCGGCTGCTCGATCGAGTACTTCGCCGATTTGTAGAGCATGACGGTTTCTGAGCGTTCGAGTGCCTCGTCGTCAGGCAGAGCAGGCCAGGCGTGTTCGCCGAGGATGTCGAGATACTGCCCGACCATCACCTCAGTCGTCATATCTGCGACGAGCTCGCGCAGACGTCGCCGGATGCTGGCCTCGGGCAGCAGATCGACGGCATCGGCGAAACCGCGCTGCGACCAGCCGAGAAGGAGATCACCGAGGACGATGGCGGCAGACGAGCCGAACTGGGCGGAATCCCCCCGCCACTGGCCGGAGCGGTGCAGCTCGGCGAAGCTCACATGCGCAGCCGGGCGACCACGTCGGGTGTCGGAGTTGTCGATCACGTCGTCATGCACGAGCGCGGCCGCATGAAAGAGCTCGATGGCGGCGCTCAGCTGCAGCACGGACTCCAACTGCATGCGAGACAGCTCCTCGTCGGCGTCGGCCTCTGCCGCTCGCCAGCCCCAATAGCAGAACTGGGAACGAAATCGTTTGCCGCCGTGCAGCAGACCGGAGAGCTCGTCGGTGAGCGGAGTGGCGAGTGAGGAGATTCGACGCAGGTGTGCGGATTCTCGACTGAGAAACGCGTCGATGCGATCCTGCACCAGCTGCAGCAGAGTGGAATGGGCGGTCACCTGTCTAGCCTAATGCTTCGCTTGCCCTTAGAATGAGCGCAGATGAAGACTGCGATGCAGTCCCCGAGCGAGAGAACGGAGGTGCTCATGCCGCTTTCAGACCACGAGCAGAAGCTGCTCGAAGAAATGGAGCGCAACCTCTACCAGGCCGAGTCTGACGAAGTCTCGACCGATCAGGTGCCGCGCTCGCTGAACCGCATGGCCGTCGTGCTCGGCGTGATCGGCGTCGTCATCGGTCTCGCGCTGCTGCTGTGGGCTGTGTCGGCCAAGCTCATCGTCGTGGGTGTGGTCGGCTTCGTGCTCATCGTCGCCAGCATCATCTGGGCGATGCGTCCGACCCCGGTTGCGGCCGGAACCGCATCAGCCGGCTCCGACCGTCACGATGGCCCCAACGGCTCTGACCAGACCAAGTCTGCGAAGGGCGACTCGATGGGGCAGCGCATGGAGGATCGCTGGAACCGCCGATTCCAGTGATCGATCACATGACCTTCTGACCGCAGCTCCGGTCAATCACAAAGCCCGTCCCGCAAGGGGCGGGCTTTTCGCATCTCTGGGTGGCTGAAAGCTCCCACTCTCCTCCACATCTGCGACCGCACGCACCACGCGACGGCTCGCTGCCGCGGTATTCCAAGCATCGGCAGGTGCCGCTCCTTAAGACGGCGACCAGACACGGCGGCTCCGAACGAGTCGAAACGTTGAGAATGCGGTGTGTTCTGCGAGGTAGGTGGACTGTGGTGGAGGGAAGTGGGGTAAAGTGGTGAGCATTGCAGACCAACCAGCCCGAGGAAGGAGTGCGGCATGTTTCTCGGCACGCATTCTCCCCGGCTGGATGACAAAGGAAGGCTCGTCCTGCCTGCGAAGTTTCGTGACGAGCTGGCCGACGGCGTCGTTCTGACGCGTGGGCAGGAGCACTGCGTCTACGTGTTCAGTGCAGGGGAGTTCGAGAACATCCACCAGTCGATTCGCCAAGCGCCGATGACGTCGAAGCAGGCCCGAGACTTTCTGCGACTCTTCCTCTCTGGTGCGAGCGATCAGGTGCCCGACAAGCAGGGCCGCATCAGCGTGCCGGCAGACCTGCGACGCTACGCCGGTCTCACCAGAGACCTCACCGTGATCGGCACCGGCAACCGAGCCGAGATCTGGGATTCATCCGCGTGGCAGCAGTACCTGAACGCCAACGAAGAGCCGTTCTCCGAGACCGCAGAAGAGGTGATCCCCGGTGTCTTCTGACGAGACCTACCCCCATCTGCGCGCCGATGCCGATCCCAGCGCGCTGCACGTCTCAGTCATGAGAGACCGCTGTGTCGACCTGCTGGCCCCCGCGCTCAGCGCACCCGGCAGCATCTACGTCGATGCCACCACGGGCATGGGCGGGCACACCGAGGCCGTGCTCGACCGGTGCGAGCACGCGCAGGCGATCTGCATCGACCGTGACGAGAACGCCATCGCCCTGGCCGGCAGACGTCTGCAGCGCTTCGGCGACCGTGTGCGCTTCGTGCACACCTCCTACGACCACATCGACCAGGCGCTGGATCAGTGCGGCGTCGAAGTAGCACAGGCGGTGCTCTTCGACCTCGGCGTCTCGTCGCTGCAGCTCGACGATCTCGAACGCGGGTTCTCGTACCGTGCCGATGCCCCGCTCGACATGCGCATGGATCCGTCGCAGACGCTGACCGCCGCAGACGTCGTGAACACCTATGAGGTGAGCCGTCTCTGGACGATCATGCGGCGCTACGGCGAAGAGAAGCACGCCCGGCGCATCGCAGAGCGCATCGGCGAGATGCGGGCACAGCATCCGCTCAGCACGACCGCTGACCTGGTCGAAGCGGTGCGCACCGCGACCCAGGCGACCGACCACCGCGGGCACCCGGCGAAGCGTGTGTTCCAGGCGATCCGCATCGAGGTCAACCAAGAGCTGCGCGGGCTGGAAGACGCCCTGCCGAAGGCACTCGATCGAATCTCGGTCGACGGGCGAGTCGTCGTGATGAGTTTTCAGTCGCTCGAGGATCGCATCGTCAAGCGCATCATGCGCGACGCGACCACCTCGAGTACGCCGAGCGGGCTGCCTGTCGAACTCGAGGAGCACGCCCCGCGGTTCGTCTCGCTCACCCGAGGAGCCGAACAGGCGGCAGACCAAGAGCAGCAGCAGAATCCCAGAGCGCGTTCGGTACGTCTCCGAGCGGTGCAGAGAGTTCGGAGGGGCCGATGACCATGACGCAGATGTCGTCTCGCGTGCGCACGCGGATCGTCCACGGTGGCATCCTGGTGGCCGTCATCGCGGTGGCGCTCGTGGCCCAGCTGATGCTCAGCATCGGTCTGGCCGACGGCGGATACCAGATCAACCAGCTGCAGCAGGACCAGAACCAGGTCAAGCGCGAACGCCAAAGCCTCAGCGAGCAGATCTCGGCGCTGCAGTCACCGCAGCACCTCGCCGACCGCGCCAAAGAGCTGGGCATGGAGCCTTCGACGCAGGTGACCTTCCTTCGTCTTGCCGACGGGCAGACCATTGGGTCGGCCGACAGCAAGGGTGCGCAGATCGCGGCGCAGAAGGGCCTCGTGAACAACCGTATGCTCGCGACGCTCGACGCGGCCGATGCCACCGCGAAGCCGGCGGCGGGCGACGAGGCCAAGACACCGCAGCGAGTCGATCAGCAGGAGCTCCAGGCCGGGGCGACTGCAGATGCGAACAGCTCGGATTCCTCGTCAGGCTCTGCCGACGGCACTGCGGCGCCGAGCGACGACAGCCAGTCGGGCGATGCCGGTCAAGGCGGAGGCTCCAAACTGCCACAGGTGACGCTGCGATGAGGGCTCTGCTTTCGCAGTCCGTCCCAGCCGTCGACAGGGGATGCTGAAATGGCACCGGTTCTGGGCAATCGTCGGCGTCGTCTGATCGCGGTTCTGACCGCGGTCGTCGCAGTCGCACTCGTCTTCGTCGTTCGACTGGTGTTCATCCAGATCGTCGACGCCCCCGGCCTCAACGCGCAGGCGGAGGGCAACCGGTCAGTGCCTCTCACCCTGCAGGCGGTGCGCGGAACGATCACCGACCGCTCTGGCAACGTGCTCGCGCAGAGCGTGCAGCGATATCGTGTGGCGGCCGATCAGACGCTGGCCGGAGACTCGATCGTCCAGGTCGACGGCAAAGGCCAGAAATGGACCCTGCAGCAGATCATCGATCGACTGGCGCAGATCACGAAGAAGGATCCAGCCCGAATCAAGACGGCGCTGGAGGGGAACAGCCAGTACTCGGTCGTGGCACAGGACTTGAACGCCGATCAGTACCAGGAGCTTCGCGCCCTCGACATCAAATGGCTCGCGATCGAAGCAGTGCCACACCGGACGTATCCCTCGGGCGCGGTGGCCGGCAACCTGTTGGGCTTCATCAGCGCCGAGCAGCAGCCGCAGGCAGGCGTCGAAGTGCTGGCTGACAGCTGTCTCGCCGGCACCGACGGAAAAGAGAGCTACGAACGCGGCGCCGACGGCATCCGCATCCCGGGCACCACGGTCACCGAGCAGCAGGTGACCGACGGTGGCACGGTCGAACTGACCATCGATCGCGATCTGCAGTGGTATGTGCAGCAGAAGATCACCGAGCGCCAGAGCGAACTCGGTGCACAGTGGATCTCGGCGACGGTGCTCGACGCGAAGACGGGAGACATCCTCGTCGCCGCAGAGACTCCCAGCATCGACCCCAACGACGTCGGGGCGTCGAAAGAGCAGGATCGCGGTTCGCGCATCTTCCAGAGCACCTACGAACCGGGGTCTCCGATCAAGACGATCACGATGGCCGCCGCCATGGAGCACAGCGACGTGGGCCCCGAGAGCCAGTTCCAGGCCCCCGGGTCGATCGCGGTTCCCGGCACCCCGCACACCATTAAAGATGCGTGGGATCACGACACCCTCAATCTGACCAGCACGGGCATCCTGATGAAGTCGTCGAACACCGGCATCATGCAGGTCGGAGACAAAGTCGACGACGCCACACGCTATGACTACCTCAAGCGATTCGGCATCGGCGAGAAGTCTGCTGTGAACTTTCCCGCAGAGTCGAGCGGGACGCTGGCGCCGGTCGACAAATGGGACAAAATCTCGCATTACACGACCATGTTCGGTCAGGGCATCGCGGCGACGCCGATTCAGGTCGCCAGCGCATATCAGGCGGTGGCGAACAACGGCGTGCGCATCTCGCCTCGGCTGATCAAGAGCTGCACCAGTGCGGACGGCACGACGACGGAGAACCCGTCGGCTCAGCCCGAGCAGGTCATCCAGCCCGAGACCGCCCGCAAACTGCGAGGAATGCTCGAACCGCTCTTCACCCAGTACGTGGGCAAGTCTGCGCAGATCGCAGGCTACAGCCTGGCTGGTAAGACGGGCACGTCACAGATCGCCGGAACGAACGGCGGCTATCTGCCCAACCAGTATGTGAACTCGCTGGCCGCCATGGCGCCCGCCGGAGACCCCCGCTTCGTCGTCGGCATCACGATCTACAACCCGGCCACAGACAAGACCTCGGACAACACCATGTCGCTGTTTCACGATGTCATGGCGCAGACGCTGATCACGAACAACGTGCCGCCAGCCACCGGAGAGCTGCCCGACTACGCACCGACGTGGTGAGAGTGGGAGAATGTACTGATGTCTTCGCGAACCGCACCTCATATTCGTCCCCAACACTCGGCTGATCTGACGCTGGCCGCCGTCGCCGACCTGCTCGGCGCGTCGGTCGTCACGTCGGCGGGCGAGCCCGCGGCCGACGCCGCAGCCGCACGTGTGATCAGCGGTGTGACGCTCACCAGCAGCGACGTGCGGCCTGGCGATCTGTACGTCGGCATGCCCGGTCAGCACACCCATGGCGCCAAGTACGCCGAGGAGGCTCGGCGTCTCGGAGCGGTGGCCGTGCTGACCGACGAAGCCGGGCGAAGCTACGTCGCCGCCAGCACGGCGAAGGATCTGCCGCTGCTGATCGTGCCGGACCCGCGCTTGGTGCTCGGCAAGGTCGCCGAGCACATCTACGCGAACGACACGCATCGTCTGCCCGCGCTGGGCGTCACCGGCACGAACGGAAAGACGTCGACCACGTACTTCATGGAGGCCCTGCTCGGACACGCGGGGGTGCGCACCGGACTGAGCACGACCGTCGAGCGGCATGTTGGCGAACACGTGCTGGGCAGCGCCCTGACCACGCCGGAGGCCAGCGAGCTGCACGGCCTGCTCGCCAGCATGCGTGAGCTCGGCGCCAAAGCCCTGTTGGTCGAGGTGTCGGCTCAGGCAGTCACCAGACACCGCATCGACGGGGTGCACTTCGCGGTGGTCGGCTTCACCAACCTGAGTCCAGAGCACCTGGACGAGTACGGCGACATGGAGCACTACTACGCCGCGAAACGCGCACTGTTCACCGCAGATCGGGCAGATCGCGCCGTGATCTCGCTTGAGAGCGAATGGGGCAGGCGGCTGGCACGAGAGACCGAGCTCCCGGTGACCACAGTCGGCACCGGCGACGAATGCGACTGGCAGCTCGTCGAGCAGAGCGATCGAGCGGACGGATCGACCGGCACGCTGGTCGGGCCGAACGGTCAGCGCTGGCCGATCGTGCTGTCAGTGCCCGGTGTGCACATGGACGTCAACGCGGTGCTCGCAGTCGTGATGCTCGTGGAGTCGGGCATCATCGATGCGCAGCAGATTGAGTCCGGTCTCGAGGCCCACGTGCTGGCAGACGTGTATCTGCCCGGGCGTCTGGAGCGGGTCTCCGGCGAGAGCGGGCCGACGTTCTTCGTCGACTACGCCCACACCGAGGATGCGCTGGAGCGGACGCTGGTGGCCGTGCGCAAGCAGACCAAGGGGCGCATCGTGCTCATTCTGGGCGCGGACGGCGGCCGCGATCCGTACAAGCGTCCAGCGATGGGACGGGTCGCCAGCGAGCTCAGCGACGTGCTCGTGGTCAACGACATCAACCCCAGATTCGAAGATCCCGATGCGATCAGATCGGTGCTCGTCGAGGCCGCCCGTGCCGCGGATCACCCGGCTGAGGTCTATGACGTCGGCGACCCGTCGGCGGCCATCCGCACTGCGATCCGCATCGCTCATGACGACGATACGATCATCGTGTGCGGTCCGGGCGACGAAGACTACCACGAGGTGCGCGGCGTCAAGCTTCCGTATTCCTCACGCGGAGCGGCCCGCGAGGCACTGCGGGAGGCCGGTTTCGAGCCCAACCACTCCCGGCGCGGAGGGCAGGATCCCGCCGACGGCGTGCACGCCGACGATCTGGCGGCTGCGGAGCGACACGACGCCGAGAGTGAGAAGGAGCAGGCATGATCACGACAGACGTTGACTGGATCGCCGAGGCCGTCGGCGGCACGCTGGCCGGTTCTGCTGAGGCCGGTCTGGTGACCGGTGCCGTGCGCACTGACTCCCGCGAGGTGTCGACAGGCGATCTCTTCGTGGCTCGTCGGGGCGAGAGCGGCGATGGGCACGACTATGTCGTCACGGCTCAGCGTCAAGGGGCGGCTGCCGCGATCGTGGAGCATCCCGTGCCCGACGCCACGCTGGCCCAGATCGTGGTCGCCGACGCCACGCGGGCGCTCGGACTGCTCGCAGAGGCGGTACTGCTTCAGGCTCGCTCCGACGGCCGTCTCGAGCACGTCATCGGCATCACCGGCTCGGCGGGAAAGACCACGACAAAGCGCATCCTCGCTCATCTGCTCTCGCAGGCGGGCGAGACGGTGTTTCCGCAGGGGTCGTTCAACAACGAGGTCGGCGCACCACTGACCATGCTGCAGACGACGCTGCAGACGCGTTTCGTGGTCGTCGAGATGGGTGCGAGCCACATCGGCGATCTGCGCTATCTCTCAGGCATCGCGCATCCAGACCTCGGCATCGAGCTGCAGGTCGGCCTGGCTCATGTGGGCGAATTCGGCTCGGTCGACAACATCCGCATCGCGAAACAGGAGCTCGTCGAATCTCTGCCCGAGACCGGCGTCGCGGTGCTCAACGCCGATGACGCGAACGTCTGTCGCATGGCCGAGCACACCAGTGCTCAGGTCGTCTGGTTCGGAGCGCGCAGCGACGCTGCTGTGCGCATCGGTGCCGTCGAGCCGGAGGGGGAGCGGCTTCGCGTCGAGCTCACGTTCGACGGTGAGACGGTCGACCCCAGCGTCGCACTGCTCGGCGAGCACAACGCCTGGAACATCGCTGCGGCGACGGCGGCGGCCTTGCACATGGGGCTCAGCCGCGAGCAGATCGTCACCGGTCTCGAAAGCCTGTCTTCAGGCGAACGCTGGCGCATGCAGGCGCTGCACCGCGCCGACGGTGTCACCGTGATCAACGACGGCTACAACGCCAGCCCCGGCTCGATGTCAGCCGCCCTGCGCACGCTCGCAGGCATCCGTCGCACCGGACATCGAACCATTGCCGTTCTCGGTGCCATGGGCGAGTTGGGAGAGGCCAGCGGCACCGAGCACGATAAGATCGGCCAGGACGTCGTTCGACTGAACATCGATCAGCTCGTCGTCGTCGGTAACGATGCCCGCCGCATCTTCCTCGCCGCCGAGCAGGAGGGATCCTGGGGCGGCGAAGCGGTCTACTGCGAGAACGCGGATGAAGCGCACGACTGGCTGGCGCCACGACTGCGAGAAGGAGATGTCGTCCTGGTGAAGTCGTCGAACGCTGCGGGGCTCAGATTCCTGGGCGACCGCCTGTATGAGGATGCCGCCAGAGCATGATCAGCGTACTCGTCGCATCCGCCGTGTCGCTGATCATCTCGATCTTCGGCATGCCGCTGTTCATCAGGCTGGCTCACCGCCTGGAATGGGGACAGTTCATCCGAGAGGACGGCCCGCGCACCCACCTCACCAAACGCGGCACGCCCACGATGGGCGGAATCGTCATCCTCATCGCAGTGCTCGCCGGGTACTTCGTCTCGGCACTGGTCACCGGCGCCGGAGTGACGGCCACCGGGATGCTGGTGCTCGGACTCACCGTCGGCATGGGGCTCGTCGGCTTCGCCGACGACTACATCAAGGTGCGCAATCACCGTTCGCTGGGGCTGACCCCAGCGGCCAAGCTGATCGCCCAATTGGTGATCACCGGCCTGTTCGCCTGGGGAGTGCTGCAGTTTCCCGATCAGAGCGGGCTGACCCCGGCCTCGACGTACGTGTCTGTGCTGCGTGACACCCCGATCAACCTGTTCGCCTGGGGAGTGATTCCGGGAGCCGTCATCTTCTTCATCTGGGTCTACGGCATCGTGGCCGGCTTCTCGAACGCGGTGAATCTGACCGACGGTCTCGACGGGCTCGCCGCAGGCATCGGCATCCTCGCCTTCGGGGCCTACGGGGCGCTGGCCTTCTGGCAGTTCAACCAGGACTGCGAACGTGCCTCGGGCGTCTCGTTCGGGCAGTGCTATGAGGTGCGCGATCCCCTCGACGTGCTGATCATCGTCACGTCGATCGTCGCGGCGCTGATCGGCTTTCTGTGGTGGAACACATCGCCGGCGCAGATTTTCATGGGTGACACCGGGTCACTTGCGCTCGGCGGCGCCTTCGCCGCGGTGGCGATGGTCACCCGCACCGAGGTGCTCTCTGTGCTGATCGGCGGCATGTTCGTCGTCGCGCTGCTTTCGTCGCTCATCCAAATGGGCTTCTTCAAGATCAGCGGCGGCAAACGGGTGTTCCTGATGGCTCCGCTGCACCATCACTTCGAGCTCAAAGGCTGGGCGCAGGTGACCGTCGTCGTGCGCTTCTGGGTGCTCGCCGGCCTCTGCGCGGTCGCCGGGCTCGCGATCTTCTATGTGCAGTGGGTGAGTACGACACGATGACTGACAAAACCGACTTCTTCGACAGCACGCACGACGACCAGACCTTCGCAGGTCGGCGCGTCGCCGTGCTCGGCATGAGCGTCACCGGGTTCTCGGTGGCAGACACCTTGGTCGAACTCGGCGCGAACGTGCTCGCCATGGGGCGCAGCGCCTCTGCCGAGCACATCGACCTGCTCGGCGTGCTGGGGGCCCAATGGCGGCCAATCGCCCACGACGGCGATGAGGTGGCTGTGCTCCAGGAGTTCGCGCCCGAGGCGATCGTGGTCTCTCCCGGGTTCTCGCCGCATCATCCCGCGGTTCGGTGGGCGTGTGAGCAGCAGGTTCCGCTGCTGACCGACATAGACCTGGCCTGGCACCTGCAGCGTCAGCGCGGTCATGACACGAAGTGGCTCTGCGTCACGGGCACCAACGGCAAGACGACGACCGTCGAGATGGCCACCGACATGCTCGTCGCGGGGGGGCTGCGCGCTGCCGCATGCGGCAACATCGGTGTGCCGATCCTCGATCTCGTGCGCGAACCGGTGGCCTATGACGCGATCGTGGTCGAGCTCTCCAGCTTTCAGCTGCACTACATCAACCACATCAGTCCGTGGGCGAGCGTCTGCCTGAACATCGACTCCGACCACATCGACTGGCACGGCAGCGTCGAGGCGTATGCGGCGGCCAAGGCGCGCATCTACGAGAACGTGCAGACGGCGTGCGTGTATCCGATCGGCGACGAGCAGGTCACTGACATCGTCGAGCAGGCGGATGTCGTGGCCGGTGCCCGAGCGATCGGGGTGGGCCCGGTGGCCCCTTCGATCGGCCAGATCGGCATCGTCGACGACGTGATCGCAGACCGCGCGTTCATCGCGAACCGTGAGACGCATGCGCAGGAGATCACCACGGTGTCTCGCCTGCAGGCGCATGGGCTCGGCCTGCGCCACCTCGTGCTCGACGCGCTGGCCGCAATCGCGCTGGTTCGTTCGGTGGGGGTCGACGCAGCCGCAATCGGACGGGCGCTCGACGAGTTCCACACCGACGGACACCGCATCACGCCGGTCGCCGAGATCGACGGTGTGGTTTGGATCGACGACTCGAAGGCGACGAATCCGCATGCCGCACGTGTGGCGATCGAATCGTTCGACTCAGTCGTCTGGATCGTAGGTGGCATGCTCAAGGGCATCGACCTCGCGCCGCTCATCGAGCGAGAGCATGGTCGGCTGCGGGGCGCCGTCATCGTCGGCGCCGATCGATCGACGGTGCGTGACCTGTTCGCCCGCCTCGCACCAGAGGTCGAGACGCACGAGATCGACGTCGTGGCCCAACCCGGTGACGTTGAAGCCGGCGCCGAACTGATGCGCCAGACTGTGGCTGCTGCGGCGCAGATGGCGCACCCTGACGACGTCGTGCTGCTGGCACCGGCATCAGCATCGTGGGATCAGTTCGTCAGCTACGCCCAGCGCGGCGATCTCTTCGCCGCAGCAGTGCAGGGGCTTCGGGAAAGCGCGTGATGAGCGCGAACAACACGCGCATCCGGCTGCTCGGCGGCCAACGCCACATCACGAAGTCGTTCGGCCAGCTGCTGGGCGTGATCACGCTGCTGCTGCTGCTCGGTCTGACCATGGTGCTTTCCGCCTCGTCGATCGACTCGTACTCGGCTTCGAACTCTTTCTTCAGCCTGTTCATGAAGCAGGGCCTGATCGCCCTGCTCGCCTTTCCTGCGATGCTGCTCGTCTCACGCATACCGATGGAGGTGCTGAGACGGTGGTCGAAGGCGTTCCTCATCGCGACCATGCTGGTGCAGCTGCTCGTGGTGAGCACCTCGCTCGGATCGGCCGGCGGCGGCAACCGAAACTGGCTGAACGTCGGTGGATTCACCGTGCAGCCCAGCGAATTCATGAAGCTGGCGCTGGTGATCTGGCTCGGACGAGTGCTCAGCGAGCGACGCGACGATCTGACGAGCCTCAAAGCCTTCGTCAAACATGTGCTGGTCTGGGTCGTCGCAGCGATCGCACTCGTCATGGCCGGTCGCGATCTCGGCACGGCCATGGTGATGCTGATCATCGTGTTCGGCTGCTTCTTCGTGGGTCGGGTGCCGCTGCGCTTCTTGGGAGCTCTGGCCGTCGCCGGCGGGATCATCGCCGGAATCTTCGCGATCGGCAGCGCCAACCGTCTGAGCCGCATCGCCAGTTGGGCCGGGTCGTCGGGCTGCACCGACTACAGCGGCACCTGCTGGCAGACCACGCACGGCACCTGGGCGCTGGCGGCGGGCGGAATCTTCGGGGTGGGCCTGGGCAACTCCAAGTCGAAGTGGGCGTGGCTGCCCGAGGCCGAGAACGACTTCATCTTCGCGATCATCGGCGAAGAGCTCGGACTGGTCGGGCTGATCGCACTGATCGGACTCTATGTGCTGCTCGCGGTTCTGATGGTGCGGCTGATCGTGCGTCTCGCCGATCGGCCGTTCGAGCAGATCGTGGTCGCCGGAGCCCTCACGTGGACTGTCGGTCAGGCCTTCATCAACATCGCGGTCGTGCTCGGTCTGCTGCCCGTGCTCGGCGTGCCGCTGCCTTTGGTGTCCTATGGTGGATCATCGCTGGTGGCCAATCTGCTCATGCTCGGGGTGGTGCTCGGCATCGCCAATACCGAAAGGACTTCTTCGTGACGACCTATCTGCTTGCAGGCGGCGGCACCGCCGGACACGTCAACCCGCTGCTCGCGACAGCCGATGCCCTGCGTGAGAGCGATCCCAATGCTCGCATTCTGGTGCTCGGCACCGCCGAGGGGCTCGAAGCGGAACTTGTGCCGGCCCGCGGATACGAGCTGATCCCCATCGCCAAGCTGCCCTTTCCGCGTCGGCCGAACGCGCAGGCTCTGGCCTTTCCGAAGCGTCTCGGCTCGCTGGTGCGGCAGGTGCGCTCGATCATCGTGAGTCGGGGCGTCGACGCCGTCGTCGGCTTCGGAGGCTATGCCTCGGCCCCGGCCTATCTCGCTGCCAGACGCGAAGGCGTCGCCTACCTCGTGCACGAGGCGAACGCCCGGCCTGGCCTGGCCAACCGCCTGGGGGCGAAGCGTGCGGCGCACGTCGCGGTCGCCTTTCCCGACACTCCGCTGGCCGGCGCAGAGGTGATCGGCATGCCGCTGCGGCCTGAGATCGCCGAGATCGCTCATGCACGTGCTGCGGGCAGCGATGCACAGCTCGTCGCCGCCGGTCGAACCAGTCTCGGCCTCGACGAACGTCCTGTGCTTCTGGTGACCGGCGGCTCGCTCGGAGCGAAGCACATCAACGAGGTGCTCGCCTCTGCGGCGCAGCAGATCGTCGATGCCGGCTGGCAGGTGCTGCACGTGGCCGGAGCGCGCAACGACGTGGCTGCTCCCGATGTCGACGGCTATCACTTCATGGAGTACTGCCACCACATGCAGGACGCCCTCGCGGTCGCGTCGCTGGCTGTCTCCAGATCGGGAGCCTCGACGGTCTGCGAGCTCACCGCCCTGGCGATTCCGGCGGTGTACGTGCCGTATCCGCACGGCAACGGCGAGCAGGAGCTGAACGCACGCCCGGCGATCGCCGCCGGAGCCGCGATGCTGGCACGCGACGAAGAACTCGACGCGACGTGGGTGACGCAGGTGCTGCTGCCGCTGCTGGCCGATCGCGACCGGCTCGACGCCATGCACGATGCTGCGGTCGGCATCGGCATCGTGGACGCCGCGCAGCGACTCGCCGACATGGCACGAGAAGTGGCCGAGCAGAAGCACTGAGGAGGACGAAATGAACGACACGAACACATCCGTCGACTCGTCGAACACGCTGCCTGACGAGCTGGGGCGCATCCACTTCATCGGCATCGGCGGTGCCGGTATGAGCGGCATCGCGCACATGATGGCTGCGAAGGGGCTGCAGGTCACCGGCTCCGATCAGGCCGACAGCGCCAATGTGCAGGCCCTTCGCGAACTGGGCGTCACCGTCGCCATCGGGCACTCCGCCGACCATGTGCACGACGTCGACACCGTCGTGATCTCGTCTGCGGTGCACGAGAGCAACCCCGAGCTGGCAGCGGCCAGAGCAGCAGGTCTGCGCGTGATCCACCGGTCACAGGCGTTGGAATGGCTGACTCGCGGCCACCGCGTCATCGCGGTCGCCGGAGCACACGGCAAGAGCACGAGCACCGGCATGCTGATCACCGCCCTGCGCGAACTCGGCGCCGATCCGAGCTTCGTCAACGGCGCGATCATCAAAGAGCTCGGCACGAACGCGGGCTGGGGCGAATCAGACCTGTTCGTGCTCGAGGCCGATGAGTCGGACGGCTCGTTCCTGCGATACGAGACGGCCGGCGTGCTCGTGACCAACATCGACACCGAGCATCTCGACCACTACGGCACCGCTCAGGGCATCGAAGACGCCTTCGTGCGCTTCATCACCAGCGCCGCGGAGTTCTCCGTGGTCAACGGCAGCGACCGTCTCACCAAAGCGATTCTGCCGCGACTCGACGGTGCCGAACACCTGATCACATTCGGCGAGGCGGGCGACGGCAACGATCTCGAGCTGACCGAGGTGGCGCCACAGGGGTGGGAGACCGACGTCGCCGTGACTGCCCAGCCCGAGGGAAGCATCCGCTTTCGCAGCGACCTGCTCGGCCACCACAACGCACTGAACGCGCTCGGTGTCGCCGCAGTGCTGCGTCAGCTCGGATATCCGCTGGCCGATGCACTGCGTGCGGCAGGCCATTACCAGGGAACCGCTCGCCGGTTCGATCGTCAGGCCGTGGTCGGCGGGGTGACCGTCGTCGACGACTACGCACATCATCCCACCGAGGTCGCCGCGGTGCTCACCGCCGCCCATGAGCTGGCCGGTGACGGGCACGTGCTGGTGATCTTCGAACCACACCTCTACAGCCGCACGCGCGATCACGCGGACGAGTTCGCACAGGTCTTCGACCGCTGGGCCGACTTCGCCGACGTGCTGACGCTGCGCGGAGCTCGTGAAGACCCGATCCCGGGCATCGACTCGGCCTGGCTGGTGAGCAGGTTCCCGCGCCCCGATCTCGGCCACTACAGCCCGACGTGGGACGACGCCGTCGAACAGATCGTGCGTCGTGCGCGGCCGGGCGATATCGTGCTGACGCTCGGCGTGGGCCTCTACCCGATTCTGCCGCGACTGCTGGAGCGTCTGCGTGACCGGTGACGATCGCATTCGGCGACCGCACCTGCGAACACAGGAGGATGACGGGCCCGATGAACGGGAACGCACCGGGCGTGCGGGCGGTCGAAAGAGCAGAGGGCGTGCGACGTCCCGGCCTCGCGAGGTCGGAACGTCGTCCGGCGACGCGGAGTCGACCGACTGGCGGGCGGGGCTGAGCACTCGCTGGCAGGAGGCCAGAACGGCTCGCGCCGCCAGAGCTCAGCTTCGGGCGACGGTTCGTCGACGGCGCGCACGCGAGCGCGAGGATCTGCGTGCTGCGGGCCGTCTCGATCGCTCCGGCGATCTCGCCGGCGGTCAGCAGCGGGCGGGGCAGGGGAGAGCAGGGACTGCGGCGACTCGGGCGAGCATCGGCTCGCTCTTCCACGACCTGCACCTCGGGCGGTTCCTCATCATCGGCCTGGCCGTGGTCATCGCCGTCACCATCGGCCTCGTGTTCTCGCCGTGGCTGTCGGTGCAGCATATCGAGGTGCGTGGAACGCAGCGTGCATCTGCAGCCGAGCTGAGCGACGCGCTGAGCGACCAAGTGGGGCGACCGATCATCGGACTCTCCGGGGCGCAGATCGAGCGCGAGCTGCAGCAGTTCAGTGCTGTCGAGTCGTACAGCATCCGTGCCGAGCTGCCGGGCACCCTGATCGTGACAGTGACCGAACGGGCCCCCATCGGCGTCTTCAAGAAGGGCGATTCCTACCTGCTGGTGGATGCGGCAGGTGTGGTGGTGCAGAGCGCAGATCAGCCTGAGGAGGGGTACCCCACACTGCAGGTCGCCTCGACGGATCCGCAGTCGCCGGCGTTCTCGTCGGTCGCAGCTGTGCTGCGCAGCCTGGACGGTGACCTGCTGGCCCAGGTGGCCTCTGCGCAGGCGAGCACACAGGATGACGTGCAACTCACACTGCGCAGCGGGACGACCGTCGTCTGGGGAGACGGCAGCGAGACGGAGCTCAAGGCGCGCGTGCTTCGTGCTCTGGTGGGGGATCGGCCGGATGCCAAGCACATCGATGTGTCCTCGCCGTCGCTCCCGGTGGCCTCATGACGAGCGCGTCCGGCATGCTCGGATTTCGCATCCAAGTCGCGACACACCGCATGAGCCGTCGTGTTTCGGCGTTCAGACGTGGATACTTTCTCAGAGATCAAACGTATACGCAGTATAACTTTAACGCTCCAGTTGAAGTTGAAGGTTGACGGAAGGCCGGTCCAATATGTCGAACCAGAACTACCTCGCCGTGATCAAAGTGGTCGGCATCGGCGGCGGCGGCGTCAATGCAGTGAACCGCATGATCGAGCGCGGGCTCAAAGGCGTCGAGTTCATCGCCATCAACACGGATGCGCAGGCACTGCTGCTGAGCGACGCGGACGTCAAGCTCGACGTCGGTCGCGAGTCGACCCGCGGGCTCGGCGCTGGCGCCGACCCTGAGGTCGGGCGACGCGCGGCCGAAGAGCACGCCGATGAGATTGAAGAGACGCTGCGTGGCGCCGACATGGTCTTCGTGACGGCAGGTGAGGGCGGTGGCACGGGCACCGGAGGCGCTCCCGTCGTCGCCAAGATCGCGAAGTCGATCGGGGCTCTGACGATCGGCGTGGTCACCAAGCCGTTCTCGTTCGAGGGCAAGCGGCGTATGTCTCAGGCAGAGTCGGGTGTTCAGGCCCTGCGTGCCGAGGTCGACACGCTGATCACCGTGCCGAACGACCGGCTGCTGGAGATCAGCGATCGCGGCATCACCATGCTCGAGGCGTTCTCGATCGCCGACCAGGTGCTGCTCGCCGGTGTTCAGGGCATCAGCGACCTGATCACGACACCGGGGCTGATCAACCTCGACTTCGCCGACGTGCAGTCAGTGATGCAGGGAGCCGGCACGGCTCTGATGGGCATCGGCTCCGCACGGGGCGCCGATCGTGCGATCAAAGCGGCGGAGCTCGCCATCTCGTCGCCGCTGCTGGAGTCGACGATCGACGGCGCGCACGGTGTGCTCATCTCGGTGCAGGGAGGGTCAGACCTCGGCATCTTCGAGATCAACGACGCCGTGCAGCTGGTGCAGGAGGTCGTGCACGCAGAGGCGAACATCATCTTCGGCACCGTGCTTGACGACGCGCTGGGCGACGAGGTGCGCGTCACCGTGATCGCAGCTGGCTTCGACGAAGAGGACGAACTGCGCAATCTGCGTCGGGGACGCGACGAGCGCGGTCATGCGGCACCCGCGGCAGCCGAGAGGCCGACGGCCGCCCAGACGGCCGACGAATCGGACGAGGCAGTCGCGTCGAATGCCGCAGACGCCGACGCGACCACAGCCGGCAGCGATGCCAGCGGCGCTGAGCAGTCGGTCGACACCAGTGTCGCCGATCCCTATGCGGCGCGTTCGTATCCGTTCGAGCGACTCGACGATCAGGAGCTCGACGTTCCTGACTTCTTGAAGTGAGTGCGGAGTTCGAGTCCGTGCCCGCCCCCAGCGAGTCGATCGACCTTGGGTCGTCGGTGCTGCCGGTGCCTCGGCTTGCCGGGGGCGAGGCAGGCGTCACGGAGCGTCTGCGCGCGTTCGAGACCGATCTGCAGGCAGAGCTGAGCCTGTGCGGCCGTCGCCGTGACGAGGTGCAGGTGATCGTCGTCACGAAGTACCACACGCCGGAGCTCGCCGCTGTGCTGCACGCTGCCGGGCAGAGAGACTTCGGTGAGAACACTCTGCAGGGGCTGCACGCCAAACTCGAGGCAGATCCTGCGCTGGCGTCGGCTCGGTGGCACTTCATCGGGCAGCTGCAGCGGAAGAAGGCCGGTCAGGTCGCTCGACTCGCGTCTGCGATCCATTCCATCGATCGTCCGGAGCTGGTCGATCGCATCGACCGGATCGAGCTGAATCATGCTGTCGACGCGTTCGTCCAAGTCTCGCTCGACGGTCAGCCCGACCGAGGGGGGGTGGCGTCTGACGAGCTCGACGATCTGGTCGAACGTGTGCTCTCCTCGCCGCACCTGCGTCTTGAGGGGCTGATGGCCGTGGCGCCGCTCGGGGTCGATGCCGATCGGGCGTTCGAACGACTGCAGGAGCTCTCGTTGCACATTCAGCACATCGCTCCCGAGGCCCGCAGCATCTCGGCTGGGATGAGCGGCGACTGGCGGGCGGCCGTCCGTCATGGTGCGACACACCTGCGAATCGGCACGGCAATCACTGGAAAACCGGTCTCCGGCCGCTAACCTGTGACAGAGACATTGGAGGATGCCCCATGGGAAACCCACTGCGCAAGACACTTGAGTACCTCGGACTCGTCGACGACGACCAGTACGTCGATGAGACTCCGGCAGCGCCCGCAACTGAGCGTCCGGCGGCAGCCGCCGCACAGACGACCACAACGCATGCCCAGCAGCGCAGCAACGTCACGCCGTTGCGACGCACGCCAGCACAGACCCAGGCAGGTGAATTGAACGAGATTCTGACCGTCCATCCGAAGAAATACGCTGACGTGCAGATGATCGCCGAGGGCTTCCGAGGCGGCGTCCCCGTGATTATCAACCTCAGTCAGATGACTGAGCCTGACGCACGTCGTCTGATCGATTTCGCATCAGGTCTGGCACAGGGGCTCTTGGGTAAGATCGAGCGGGTGACACCGAAAGTCTTCCTTCTCTCTCCACAGAACGTGCTTGTGAGCGGCGGACAGCAGCGAGACGACGAAGATCCCAGCCAGGTCGGGTTCTTCACCGAGCAGTAGTCTCTGACGGCGACTCGGCGTGAGCATCCTCTTTGGCATTCTCGGCTGGCTCTGCCAGACCTACTCATCCGTTCTCTTCCTGAGGTTTCTGGTCGAGCTGGTTCTGGGGCTGCGCAGATCAGCGCGACTGCCGCATCTCGTCACAGTTCTCGCTGAGCTGCTCTTCACGATCACCGACCCGCCGGTGCGGCTGGCACGACGACTTCTTCCTCCACTGCGAGTCGGTCAAGTCAGTCTCGACTTCGGCATCTTCCTCTCCATTTTTGTCTTCAGCACCCTGGGTGCGGTTTTCAATGGTCTAAGATGAATCTGATGGGGTTTGGCTCAAGCTCAAGTCGAGAGCGAAACTACACACGAATTAGGAGTAAGTAATGGCCTTAACGCCCGATGACGTTCTGAACAAGCGGTTCCAGACGACGAAGTTCCGCGATGGCTATGAGCAGGACGAAGTCGATGACTTCCTTGACGAGGTCGTCGTCGAGTTCCGTCGCCTGAGCGATGAGAACGAGTCGCTCAAGGCCAAGGCTCAGGAAGCCGACGAGCTGAAGTCGAAGCTGGCTCGCGCCGAGGCCGAGATCAAGATGCTGCGTCAGAGCCGTGGCACCGAGGCTGCGCCGGCAGCAGTCGCCGCAACCGCACCCGCTGCCGCTGCGCCCACGACGAACAACGCGTCAAACGATGCCGAGCCGCGCAACGAGTCAGACGAGGCCACCTCGCTCCTGCAGCTTGCTCGCACCCTGCACGATCAGCATGTTCGCGAAGGCGAAGAGACCAAAGAGAAGACCATCTCCGAGGCTCGCGTCGAAGCCCGCCGCATCCTCACCGAGGTGCAGGACCGCAAGACCAAAGAGCTCAACGACCTCACCCAGCGCAAGACCACTCTTGAAGCTGACATCAAAGATCTCGAGACGTTCGAGCGTCAGTACCGTTCGTCGCTCAAGTCGTTCATCAGCGGTCAGCTCAAAGACCTCGAGTCGTCGGGTTCGCTCGCTGAGAGCACCACGAAGTCGGTGCACGGCAGCAGCAACGGCCGAAAGTAGCGTGACGCGTGGCTGATTCCTCAGCCTCGCACGACATCGAGCGGCGGGCCTCGGCCCGCCGCTCGATTCTGTCTGTGCTGGGCATCGCATCTGTGGCGGTGGTCATCGACCAACTCGTCAAGATCTGGGCGATTGCGACTCTGACATTGGGGCAGCCGGTCTCGCTGGTCGGCGACCTCGTTCAGCTTCGTCTGGTGTTCAACCCGGGTGCGGCCTTCTCCATGGGTGAAGAGATGACGTGGGTCTTCACCGTGCTCGCCGTCATCGTGTCCGGTGTGCTCGTCTGGTTCTCTCGGTCGCTGCGCTCGACCCCCTTGATCGTGCTCTTCGGCGTGTTCTTGGGCGGGGTCGTCGGCAACCTGGTCGACCGGCTGTTCCGCCCGCCCGCATTCGCTCGGGGGCACGTGGTCGACTTTCTGCAGCTCAAGGGCTTCGCGATCGTGAATCTCGCCGACATCATGCTCACCTGTGCGGTGATCGGGCTGGTGCTGATCATGCTCTTCCGCCCTCGCCAGTTCGAAGAGGTCTCGGCAGCGGCCAAGGGCGAGTCGTCAGCTGTACGAGCAGACGAACATGCCCAGTAAGCTCGTCTCCATTCCGCCTGAGCTCATCGGTCAGCGCGCAGACACCGGCCTGGCAGAGCTGACCGGGCTGTCACGGGCCCGTATTCAGTCGCTGATGACATCGGGAGACGTCACACAGGGAGGTCGACCGCTGCACAAAGCCGACCGACTCGAGGATCGCGGTCTCGTCACCGTCTACTGGGAGGAGGAAGACCGTCTCGCGGTGCGTCCACTCGACGTTCCCGAGCTCGAGATCGTCTACCTCGACGATGACATCGTCATCGTGAACAAGCCGGTGGGTGTCGTCGCGCATCCGGCGACCAGCTGGACCGGCCCGACGGTGCTCGGCGTGCTCGCTGCACGCGGGATCAGTGTGGCACAGGGCGGTCCACCCGAACGGCACGGCATCGTGCAGCGACTGGACGTCGGCACGAGCGGCCTGATGATGGTGGCTCGCAGTGAGCCGGCCTATAGTGCGCTGAAGCAGGCCTTTCGCGATCATACCGTGCACAAGACGTATCAGGCGGTCGTGCACGGGCATCCAGACCCCAGCAGCGGAACCATCGACGCGCCGATCGGCCGTCTGCCGCGTGCCGACTGGAAGTTCGGCGTGGTCGCCGGCGGGCGCCCTTCAGTGACCCACTACCGAACGCTCGAGGCCTTCGCTCGCGGCTCGCTGCTCGAGATCCACCTCGAGACAGGACGCACCCACCAGATTCGTGTGCACATGTCGGCACGGCATCATCCGCTGATGGGTGATCCGCTCTATGGTGGCGACCCTGTGCTGGCCGAGCAACTCGGTCTCACCCGGCAGTGGCTGCATGCGGTGCGTCTCGACTTCGCTCACCCAGTGACCGCAGAGCCGATGGTCGTCGACAGCGAACCGCCGACAGACCTGCGGCACGCCCTCTCGCTGCTGTGCGACCCACAGGCGTAGACTGGGCCGAGTTCCCCTGAGTCACGTCTGCGAAAGGCGATCGTTCTTGGCTGCATCATCGAGCACCGCTTCCGACAGCTTCGTGCACCTTCATGTGCACAGCGAGTACTCCATGCTGGACGGTGCCGCGAAGATCAAACCGCTCATCGCCGAGGCGGCCCGGCTCGAGATGCCGGCGTTGGCCATCACCGACCATGGCAACATGTTCGGCACGTACGAGTTCTACTATGCGTGTCAGGACGCCGGGATCAAACCGATCATCGGCCTCGAGGCCTATCTGACGCCTGGCACCAAACGCCAGGATCGCTCCCGCGTGCGGTGGGGCAGCGGCGGCGAAGACGACGTCTCGGGCGGCGGATCGTACACCCACGCCACGATGCTCGCTGAGACGACGGAGGGCATGCACAACCTCTTTCGGCTCGCATCGCTGTCGTCGATCGAGGGCTTCTACTTCAAGCCTCGTATGGATCTCGAACTGCTGCAGCAGTATGCCAAAGGCATCATCGCGACGACGGGCTGCGCCAGCGGCGAGATCCAGACTCGCCTGCGCCTCGGCCAGTACAAAGAGGCTCGGGAGGCTGCGGCACGGTACCGCGACATCTTCGGGCCCGACAACTACTACTGCGAGATCATGGATCACGGCATCGACATCGAGCGCCGTGTGATGAGCGACCTGATCGACCTTGCCAAGGATCTGCAGCTTCCGCTGGTGGCGAGCAACGACCTCCACTACACACATGCAGAGGATGCCCATGCGCACGCCGCGCTGCTGTGCGTGCAGTCCGCCTCAACTCTTGACGATCCCAAGAGGTTCCGCTTCGGCAGCGACGAGTTCTATCTGAAGACTCCGAAGCAGATGCGCGAGCTGTTCCGGGACTATCCAGGAGCCTGCGACAACACGCTGAGCATCGCCGAGCGCTGCGAGGTGGAGTTCGTCAAACGCGACCTCACTCCGAAGTTCGACGTGCCGGAGGGCGAGACGGAGCTCACCTGGTTTAAATCAGAAGTCGAGACGGGTCTGCACTCCAGGTATGGCGAGACCGTTCCTGAACCGGTTCGCGAGCGCGCGAACTACGAGATGGGCATCATCGAGCAGATGGGCTTCCCCGGCTACTTCCTCGTGGTCGCCGACTTCATCCAGTGGGCCAAGGGCAACGGCGTGCGCGTCGGCCCCGGGCGAGGGTCAGCCGCAGGATCGATGGTCGCCTATGCCATGCACATCACCGAGGTTGATCCGCTCGAACACGGCCTCATGTTCGAGCGATTCCTGAACCCCGAGCGTGTGTCGATGCCCGACGTCGACGTCGACTTCGACGACCGTCGCCGCACCGACGTGATCAAGTACGTCACCGAGAAGTACGGCTATGACCGCGTCTGTCAGATTGTCACCTACGGGTCGATCAAGGCGAAGCAGGCGCTGAAGGACTCCTCTCGCATCCTCGGACTGCCGTACTCTGCCGGTGAGAAGCTCACGAAGGCATTTCCGCCCGCCGTCATGGGCAAAGAGATGACCCTCGAAGAGATGTACGACCCGGATGCCAAGCGGTATCAGGAGGGCGCCGAGTTCCGCGAGGTCGTCGAAGGCGACGAGGTCTCGCAGAAGATCCTGGAGACGGCGCGGGGCATCGAAGGGCTGAAGCGCCAGTGGGGCGTGCACGCAGCGGGCGTGATCATGAGCCAGGAGGCTCTGATCGACAACATCCCCATCATGAAGCGCGAAGAAGACGGCGCGATCATCACGCAGTACCCGTACCCGGCGTGCGAGAACCTGGGTCTGCTCAAGATGGACTTTCTCGGTCTGCGCAACCTGACCGTGATGGGCGATGCGGTCGATTCGATCAAACAGAACCGTGGCGAGACGCTCAATCTGCAAGAGGTCTCCCTCGATGACAAACCGACGTACGACCTGCTCTCCCGGGGCGATACGCTCGGTGTGTTCCAGCTCGACGGCGGGCCGATGCGCACGCTGCTCAAGCAGATGAAGCCAGACAGCTTCGCCGACATCTCGGCTGTGATCGCGCTCTACCGCCCGGGCCCCATGGGCATGAACTCGCACACGAACTACGCGCTGCGCAAGAACGGCCTGCAGCCGATTCAGCCGATTCACTCAGAGCTCGAAGAGCCGCTGAGAGACATCCTGGGCGAGACCTACGGCCTGATCGTCTACCAGGAGCAGGTCATGGGCGTCGCCCAGAAGGTGGCCGGCTTCACCCTCGGTCAGGCCGACATGCTCCGTCGCGCCATGGGCAAGAAGAAGAAGTCCGAGCTCGACAAGCAGTACGCCAACTTTCATCAGGGCATGGTCGATCGCGGCTACTCGGAAGAGGCCGTCAAAGCGCTCTGGGATACGCTGCTTCCCTTCGCCGGCTATGCGTTCAACAAGGCGCACTCGGTCGGCTACGGGGTCGTCTCCTACTGGACAGCCTTCCTGAAGGCCAACTACCCGGCCGAGTACATGTCGGCTCTGCTCACCAGCGTCGGTGACTCCAAAGACAAACTCGCGATGTACCTGAACGAGTGCCGCCATATGGGCATCTCGGTGCTGCCGCCCGACGTCAACTCCTCGTTCCTCGGGTTCTCGGCCGTCGGAACAGACATCCGCTTCGGTCTGGGAGCGGTGCGCAACGTCGGCGCCAACGTCGTCGACGCGATCGTGAAGACCCGTGAGACAGAAGACCCGTTCACGAGCTTTCACGACTTTCTGCGCAAAGTGCCGCTCACCGTCTGCAACAAGCGCACCATCGAATCGCTGATCAAAGCAGGTGCCTTCGACTCGCTCGGCAGCACCCGCCGCGCGCTCATCGAGATTCACGAGCAGGCAGTCGACGAAGCGGCCAAACTCAAACGCAACGAAGCGCACGGCCAGGTCGACCTGTTCGCCGGGATGTTCGACCTCGACGAACAGCCGGGGGCCGAGGTGCCTGACCGCCCCGAGTGGGACAAACACATCAAGCTCTCGTTCGAGCGCGAGATGCTCGGACTCTACGTGTCTGACCATCCCCTGCACGGGCTGGAGCGCGAGCTCTCTCGGCACGCAGATGCGAACATCGTCGACATCACCGGTGGCGAACGGTTCCACGACGGAGACAAAGTCGCCATCGCCGGGCTCATCACGAGCGTGCAGAAGCGCATCGCGCGCAACAGCGGCAACGAGTACGCCATCATCGAGGTCGAAGACTTCACCGGCGAGATGTCAGCGCTCTTCATGGGCAAGACCTTCCAGGAGTTCTCTCCGGCGCTGGTAGCCGACTCCATCGTGGTGGTGCGCGGTCGCATCAACGAGCGTGATGACGGCGCGACGCTGCATGCCTATTCTGTTTTCACCCCCGAGATCAAGGGCGCCGGGGGAGCCGGACTGCCGTTGATGCTGAGCATTCCAGAGCTGACGGCGACACCAGAGATCGTTGAAGACCTGTCGTCCATTCTGGTGCGCCACAGCGGAGACACCGAGGTGCTGCTGAAGCTGATGACTGCGGGTGCCGAGCGCGTCTTCGAGATTCCCTATCGGGTCAGCGTCACTGCGGCGCTGTACAGCGAGCTCAAAGCGCTGCTCGGCGCCAGCTGCATCGATTGAGGCCGAGCCCACGGCGCATCCGTCGAGGCAGCGTCCATACTGAGGGCAGCGTCGATACTGGGGACAGCGTCGACACTTGGGCCGCGTCGACACTTGGGTGCAGAGCCGACACGGAGAACAGTGTCGACACGGGGCGCAGAGTAGACTGTGGTGTGTGATGCACACTATCGATTTTCGCGAGCAGAACGTCCACTCCCTCTCTCTCAGAGACCAGCTTCCCCGCCCGCACCATGACGTGGCCGCCGCCGAGCAGGCTGCGCAGCAGCTCATCGCCGACGTGCGAGAGAACGGTCGCGCGGCGCTGATCGATCAGGCTCAGCGGTTCGACCACGTGCAGATCGACGAGTTCCGGGTTGGCCAGGCCGAGATCGACGCCGCGGTTCGCGAACTCGATCCGAGCATCCGCCACTCGCTCGAGATCGCCATCGAACGCGTGAGCAAGGCGACAGCTGCTCAGCTGCGCGAGCCGGTCGTCACAACCTTTCCCGGCGGGTCGCGAATCACCCAGCGCTGGGCACCGGTGCAGGCCGCGGGGCTCTACGTGCCCGGTGGCAAGGCGGTGTACCCGTCGAGCGTGATCATGAACGTCGTGCCGGCACAGGTCGCAGGTGTGCAGCGGCTGGCGCTCGTCTCGCCGGCGCAGCAGGCCTTCGGCGGCGCCGTGCACCCCCTGACCCTTGCGACGGCCGGTCTGCTCGGGCTCGACGAGATCTACGCCCTCGGCGGAGCCGGAGCGATCGCTGCGCTGGCCTACGGGGTGCCTGAGATCGGGCTCGACGCCGTCGACGTGATCAGCGGGCCCGGCAACGCCTTCGTCGCCGCCGCGAAGCTGGCCGTCTCTCGTGACGTGGCCATCGACTCCGTCGCCGGTCCGACCGAGATTCTCGTCATCGCCGACGAACACGCTGACGCCGATCTGGTCGCGGCAGACCTGCTGAGTCAGGCCGAGCACGACGAGGATGCCTCCTCGGTCTTGGTGACCGACTCCGAGACGTTCGCCAATCAGGTTCGTGCGCGACTGAGCGTTCGTCTGGATCACACTCCCAACCGGGAACGTGCCTCAGTCGCACTGAACGGAGAGCAGTCGGCCGTGGTTCTGGTCGACGACCTCGATGCCGCGCTCGCGGTGAGCGACGCCTATGCTCCCGAGCACCTTGAGATCATCACTGAGAGCGCCGAAGAGCTGGCCGATCGGGTGCGCAACGCCGGCGCGATCTTCGTCGGCCCCTACTCTCCGGTTCCGCTGGGCGACTACATGGCAGGGTCAAACCACGTGCTGCCGACGAGTGGGCGCGCGCGGTTCAGCCCGGCGTTGGGCGCCTACACCTTCCTGCGTCCGCAGCAGATCATCGAGTACACGCGTGAGGGCCTCGCCGAGATCGCCGAGCCCATCGAACGATTCGCCGAGGCCGAGAAGCTGAACGCACACGCCGAAAGCATCGCCGCACGATTCGAGAGCAAGGCCTGAGTCACCGATGCACTGTCCTTTCTGCCGTCACCCAGACTCCAGGGTCGTCGACTCTCGCACGTCCGACGACGGAACGTCCATTCGCCGCCGTCGCCAGTGCCCGGCCTGTGGTCGTCGGTTCAGCACGATCGAGACGGCATCGCTGTCAGTGGTCAAGAGCGGGGGAGTGCTCGAGCCTTTTCGACGTGACAAGATCATCGCGGGTGTGCGCAAGGCCTGCCAGGGCCGGCCGGTCAGCGACAGTGACCTCGCCCTGCTCGCCCAACGCGTCGAAGAGACCATTCGGCAGAGCGGCGCCAGCGAGGTCAAGTCGCATGACGTCGGACTCGCCATTCTCGAGCCGCTGCTCGAACTCGACGAGGTGGCGTATCTGCGCTTTGCGAGCGTCTACCGCAGTTTTTCGTCGATTGATGACTTCGAAGAGGCCGTGAAACGACTCCGCGGCCGAGCAGCCGCACACGAGGCTGCGAATGACCAGGCGGCTGCCACCGCGAAGAGCACCAAGAAGGGCGACGCATGATCTACCGGCTGCTGTTCGACAATGTGCTCACCCGCATGGACCCCGAGAAGGCGCACGTGCTCACCGTCGCGCTGCTGCGCGTCGCCCATGCCACTGGCGTCGGTGCCGTCGCGAGAGCCTGCACACGTCCGGATCAACTGCTCGAAGTCGAAGCGTTCGGCCAGCGTTTTGCCACACCGTTCGGCATCGCTGCTGGCCTGGACAAGAACGCGGTCATGTTCGAGGCGCTCGGCGACCTCGGCTTCGGCCACGTCGAGGTCGGCACCATCACGGCAGATCCGCAGCCGGGCAACCCTCGGCCTCGACTGTTTCGGCTGCCCGCCGACCGTGCGCTCATCAATCGCATGGGCTTCAACAACAAAGGCGCGGCCGCGGCCGCGGAACGCCTTCGTGCGCGCGATCGGCGATCAGCGCTGCGGGTGGGCGTCAACATCGGCAAGAACAAAGTCGTCCCGTTGGACGAGGCTCCCGAGAGCTACCAGCGGGCTGCCAGAACGCTGGCGCCGCTCGCCGACTACCTGGCTGTCAACGTGAGCAGCCCGAACACGCCGGGGCTTCGCTCGCTGCAGCATGTGGAGACGCTGCAGCCACTGCTCAGCGGCATTCGCGAGGTCGCCGGCAGAACGCCGGTGCTGGTGAAGATCGCTCCGGACATGAGCGATGACGAACTCGTCGCGATCTTGGCGATGGCGACCGAGCTCGGGCTCGCTGGGATCATCGTGACCAACACCACAGTGTCGCGGGAAGGGCTCACCACCGACCCCGCGACCGTGGAGCGCATGGGCGCCGGAGGTCTCTCAGGACGGCCACTGCACGATCGCTCCCTTGAAGTGCTGCGTCTGCTCGCCGCACACAACGAAGCCCGCCTGCCCATCGTCTCTGTGGGCGGCATCCGCGACGCAGCTGACGTGTGGGAGCGCCTCGAACTTGGGGCGACACTCGTGCAGGGCTATTCAGAGTTCATTTATGCCGGCCCGGGGTGGGCCCGACAGATCAACCGGCAGCTGAAGAAGCGGCTGCAGCGCAGCCGCTTCTCATCGTTCGCCGAGCTGACCGCAGCCGCGTACCGCTGAGTCAGAGGCGGCGGTTCGGGTCGAACTCGCCGCGCTTGACCGCCGGCTTCGGCAGACGCATGCCGCGCATCTGAATCGCGCGCATCGCAGCGTAGACGCCGAGACCCTTCTCGACCTCGTCTTTGCCGAAGCGGTCGGCCGCGATCTTCCGTGCTTTTCGTCCGATCACAAACGAGTCGATGAGCAGAGCCGCGACGAAGACCCAGAGACCGACGGTGTAGATCGTGACGATCATCGGCTCGCGGATGAAGGTCAGCACGATGACGATGATCATCACGGGAAGCATGAACTCTCCCAGCGACCAGCGGGCGTCCACGTAGTCGCGAATCAGACGCTTCTGCGGCCCTTTCTCTTTGGCCGGCAGAAACCGGTCGTCGCCCGCGGCCATACCGAGCCGTGCCTTCTCTCTTTCGGAACGGGCACGAGCCTTCGCCTCTTTGCGATCGTTCGGAATGAGTGGCCGCTGGTTTCGGGCCTCAGCCTCACGGCGCTTCGGGGTGGGGCGCCCTTTGCCCTGATGCAACGTCTCGTCAGCCGACTCATTCTGATCGTTGCCCTGTGCGGAATCGTGGTGCCTGCTGCTCACGCGTGCTGCTCCTGGAAGTCGAGGTGTGCCAGATCGACGCGGAGCGCCGACCTTCGGGCGCCGTCTCCGACGCACTGCTCCATTCTATGCGGTGCCGGAGGGACGCCAACCGGCATGGCGATGGCCCGAGCCGGCCCTGCACGGCGAAACTCCGCAGTGCCGGGAACACACCAGGGCGCGACGACGTTGGAAACGACGTAGGATGCTTGCAGAGATCGCCGGGCGTCGATGACGTGCGGTGCAGCTGAAGAAGGAGACCATCGTGGCAACCGACACCATTGAGAAGCACAACGTCGCGCTCACCGATTCCGCGGCGGAGAAAGTGCACGCTCTGCTCACACAGGAGGGCCGCGAAGACCTTCGCCTGCGTGTTGCCGTTCAGCCCGGGGGCTGCTCAGGCCTGATCTACCAGCTCTACTTCGATGAGCGGCTGCTCGACGACGATCTGCTCGCCGAGTTCGCTGAGGGAGTCGAAGTCGTCGTCGACAAGATGAGCGCACCGTATCTCGACGGTGCGACCATCGACTTCGAAGACTCCATTCAGAAGCAGGGCTTCACGATCGACAATCCCAACGCACAGGGGTCATGTGCGTGCGGCGACTCGTTCCACTGATTCTTCGGCTTCGTCAGACGGCGGTCACCACCCGAGTGTGAGTCTCGGGCGGTGACCGCCGTCTGCGTGTCGCGGCGTCCAGGCCCAAGGGCTCAGGGCTCATGCTGTGAATTTCACAGCCGATGCACGGAGAATTCAGTCTTTCGGTGTGCATATGGTCAGTGAGACGGTTCGGAGTGGGTAATATGGATAGTGCGTCGATGTATGTCGATGCTGCGTTCAGAAGCTACCGATAGGAACAATGGTGCGTTCGAGAGTGAAGAGAGCCGTCGCTGCGAGCGGCGTCTTGGGCATCGCGGCCCTGGCGTTGAGCGGGTGTTCAGATGATGCGAAGCGAGGGTTTCTCCCCGCGTCAGACACCACTGACCACACTCAGCAGATCACTGATCTGTGGGTTCATTCATGGGTCGTGCTCTTGGGCGTGGGCTTGGTCGTCTGGGGCCTGGTCGTGTGGTGCGTCGTCGTCTACCGGCGTCGTAAGGGTGACACCGGCGTTCCGTCGCAGACTCGCTACAACCTGCCGATCGAGGTTCTGTACACCGCCGTGCCGTTCGTGCTGATCATCGGGTTCTTCATTGCGACCGTCCATGTGCAGTCGGCAACCGAGGCCAAGGCGACGCCTGCCTACGACGGAGCCGACGTTCAGGTGCAGGTCGTCGGCAAACAGTGGAGCTGGGACATCAACTACCTCACCACTGCTGGCGACCCTGACGTTCACGAAGACGCCGGCATTCAGGCCGACTATGTCAGCGGCCCGACGTTCGACGAGTCGAAGCTGCCGACGCTGTACCTCCCGGTGAACAAAGAGGTCAAGATCAAGCTCGACGCTCGCGACGTCGCCCACTCGTTCTGGGTGCCGCAGTTCCTGTACAAGAAAGATCTGCTTCCGGGCGTGCACAACAACTACTGGACGTTCACTCCTGAGAAAGAAGGAACGTTCCCGGTCAAGTGCGCCGAGCTCTGTGGCGAGTACCACTCGATGATGCTCATGAACGTGAAGGTCGTCTCTGACAGCGAGTACCAGACTCACATCGCGGAGCTCCGCGAGCGTGGCAACACCGGCGCACTCGGGCATGAGCTCGACCGCCGCCAAGATCTGAAATACAACTCCGATGATGCCGAGCACACGCACAGCGCTGCTGCCGTGACAGAGAATTGAGGGGAAGAGAACTATGACTTCCGCAACAGCAGTCGCGGGCTACTCGCCCAAGCTGGGTAAGAAAGGCCATTCGATCGTCAGATTCCTGACGACGACCGACCACAAGACGCTCGGCTACCTGTACATCGTCCAGTCGTTCGTCTGGTTCCTGTTCGCCGGCGTGCTGGCCCTGCTCATCCGAGCGCAGCTCTTCGAGCCGGGCCTTCAGGTGATCCCGACGAAAGAGCAGTACAACCAGCTCTTCACCATGCACGGCATCATCATGCTGCTGATGTTCGCGACACCGCTCTTCGCCGGTTTCGCAAACGTCCTGGTGCCACTCCAGATCGGTGCACCGGATGTCGCGTTCCCGCGCCTGAACGCGCTGGGTTACTGGACGTACACCGTCGGTTCGCTCATCGCGGTCGCCGGGTTCCTCACGCCTCAGGGTGCAGCCTCGTTCGGCTGGACCGCCTACGTCCCACTGTCGACGTCGACGTACTCACCCGGTATGGGCGGCGATCTCTGGGTCATCGGCCTCGCCATGTCCGGCTTCGGAACGATCATGGGTGCGGTGAACTTCATCGCGACGATCGTCTCGCTGCGTGCGCCGGGTATGACGATGTGGCGTATGCCGATCTTCACCTGGAACACGCTGGTCACCAGCATCCTGGTGATCATGGCGTTCCCGCCCTTCGCAGCTGCGCTCTTCGCTCTGTTCGCCGACCGCAAGTTCGGCACGCACATCTTCGATCCAGAGACCGGTGGAGCCATGCTCTTCCAGCATGTGTTCTGGTTCTTCGGGCACCCTGAGGTCTACGTCATCGCGCTGCCGTTCTTCGGCATCGTCTCAGAGATCATTCCGGTCTTCAGTCGCAAGCCGATCTTCGGCTACCGCACACTGGTTCTCGCGACGATCTCGATCGCGGCCCTCTCCGCGACCGTCTGGGCGCATCATATGTACGTCACCGGCCAGGTGCTGCTGCCGTTCTTCTCACTGATGACGATGGCCATCGCCATTCCGACGGGCGTGAAGTTCTTCGACTGGATAGGCACGATGTGGCGAGGGTCTCTTACCTTCGAGACCCCGATGCTCTGGTCGATCGGCTTTCTGATCACCTTCTGCTTCGGTGGACTCACCGGTGTGATCCTGGCCAGCCCTGCTCTCGACTTCCAGGTGTCTGACACCTACTTCGTCGTGGCGCACTTCCACTACACGCTGTTCGGAACCGTCGTGTTCGCCATGTTCGCCGGTCTGTACTTCTGGTGGCCGAAGTTCACGGGCAAGATGCTCAACGAGACTTTGGGCAAGGTGCACTTCTGGCTGCTGTTCATCGGCTTCCATACGACGTTCCTCGTGCAGCACTGGCTGGGCGCGATGGGCATGCCTCGTCGTTACTACACCTACCTGCCGCAGGACGGCTTCACGGTGCTGAACCAGGTGTCGACCATCGGTGCCGCCATTCTGGCCATCTCGTTCCTGCCGTTCTTCTGGAACGTCTACATGACCACTCGCTACGGCAAGCGCGTCAACGTCGACGATCCTTGGGGCTTCGGCGGCTCGCTCGAATGGGCCACCAGCTGCCCGCCGCCGCGGCACAACTTCACGGCGATCCCGCGCATCCGCTCGGAGCGTCCGGCGTTCGACCTGCACCATCCCGAACTCGCACTCGCCACGGCCAAGCAGACCGAGCAGGCAGATCGACATGAGGCTCTCGCCGACGTGCCGGCCGTCCGTGCGGCGAGCGACAAGAAAGAGAACTGAGAATGAAGACTGCAGCACATATCTTCTTCGGCATCGGCCTGTTCTTCCTGGTCGGTCTGGTCGCATACTTCGTGTGCAGCCTCGCGTTCGTCAACGACGGCGTCGGACTGTTCAACCCTGCCGTTCCGATCGAGCCCGCAGGTGCGACCGTGCTGGCCCTGGGCATCGGCATGGCCTGGTTTCCCGCCTTCTACTTCTACAAGGCGTCGAAGAACGCAGGCGGAACCCTTCCTGAGGATGATCTCGAGGCGAAGATCGAAGACGCCGACCCCGACTACGGCTGGTACAGCCCGTGGAGCTGGTGGCCCTTCGCGCTCTCGCTGGCAGCTGGAGTGATCTTCTTGGGCCTGGCCGTCGGAACGTGGATGACGATCATCGGCGGTGCGCTGCTGGTCGTGACCGTCATCGGCTTCTCATTTGAGAACCACCGCAATCGGCTGGCACACTGATCGTCGACTGACCTGCTGAGTAGAACAGCGGCCCCACATCTTACGGATGCGGGGCCGCTGTTTTCGTCTCTCTCAGTGATCAGACTGATGCCGACTCGAAGAACTTCAGGAAATCGTCCCATGAGACGCGCTGCAGCGGAATTCGCCAATCGGGGAGACCGACGTTGGTGGCTGCAGCCGCGGAATAGATGAAACGGGGACGTGGACGGTTCGACTCGTGAGCCTCCGGAGCCTTCACAGTGACCCCGCTCCTGGCCTCTGCGTCGCCCTCGGGGTCATCCACGAGCACGCCGGTCGAGCCCGGGCGATCAGTGCGGTGCACAACCCAGGTGTTGTCGGCGACTCGGGTGAATCGCACCGGCACCTTGTTGCGTATGAACAGCTCGATGCTGCCGAACTCACGAGGCAGCTGCTCTGGGCGCTCAAGTGGAAAATACCGTTGGCCGTCGATGACGACTGGGCTGACGCGTTTGGTGATCATGCTGATGCCTCCTTGCATCTCGGCCGGTCGACGCCCCGTTGCGTCTGACAGCCCCTGGCACATCACCAGGTGATTCGCATTCTAGGAGGCTTCTGCTGCGAACTGAGCATCCTGCTGGGAGCGAATACGATTGGCCACCGAGCCAGGGGAGCGGACGCATGCTGTGACCGTCGTGTCTGGCCGTGCGCCTGAGAGGCTCTTCGACACCGCCCCTCACCTGCGCTCTGCGCCATGAGACGAGAACAGCCCCGATACCACGCGATCCGCGTGATTCCGGGGCTGTCTTACTGTGGGCGATACTGGACTCGAACCAGCGACCTCTTCCGTGTGAAGGAAGCGCGCTAACCAACTGCGCCAATCGCCCAAACGACTGCTGCCTTTCAGGCAACTCGACAAGTATAGCGTACTTTTCCAAGGCTGCGCACACCCTGCGGTAGGATAGTCAGGTCAACAGCAATCACCCACGCGCGGACCGCTTCGTATCGGTCGGCGCGGCCATGCTCAAGGAGCTCCGGTGTCGTCACCCATCACCATCACTGTCAACGGCGAGCACAGAGAGGTGGCAGCTGGAACGACCGGCGCCGATCTCTTCGCAGACCACCGCGACGTCGTCGCCCAGCGAGTCGACGGAGAGCTTCGCGATCTCGCCGGCACCGTCGCCGAGGGCGAGACCGTCGAGCCGGTGACGATCGACAGCGAGGACGGGCTCAACATCCTGCGTCACTCGACGACGCACGTGCTGGCACAGGCGGTGCAGCAGGTTCGCCCCGACGCAAAGCTGGGGATCGGTCCGTTCATCACCGACGGCTTCTACTATGACTTCGACGTCGAGGAGCCCTTCACTCCCGAAGATCTCAAACAGATCAAGAAGGTGATGCAGCGCATCGTCAAGCAGGGGCAGCGCTTCGTGCGTCGTCCCGTCTCAGAGGCCGACGCCCGCGTCGAAGAGGCGAACGAGCCGTACAAACTCGAGCTGATCGGCCTCAAGGGCAACGCCGGTGACGACGAAGAGTCGGTCGAAGTCGGCGGCAGCGGCCTCACGATGTACGACAACGTCGACCCGAAGAGCGGTGAGACGATCTGGTGCGACCTGTGCCGCGGACCGCACCTGCCGACCACCCGTCTGATCGGCAACGGCTTCGACCTGCTGCGCACCGCAGCGGCCTACTGGCGCGGCGATCAGGCGAACGCGCAGCTGCAGCGGATATACGGCACGGCCTGGCCGTCCAAAGAGGAGCTCAAGGCCTACGAGCACCGTCTCGCTGAGGCGGCGAAGCGCGACCACCGCAAGCTCGGCGTCGAGCTCGATCTGTTCAGCTTTCCCGACGAGATCGGCTCCGGCCTCCCGGTCTTCCACCCCAAGGGCGGCATCATCCGCAAGGTGATGGAAGACTACTCGCGTCAGCGTCACGAAGAGGCCGGGTATCAGTTCGTCTATACCCCGCACATCACGAAATCACACCTGTACGAGGTGAGCGGTCATCTCGACTGGTACAGCGACGGCATGTTCCCACCCCTGCACGTCGACGAAGAGCTCGATGCAGAGGGCAACGTCAGGCGTCAGGGGCAGGACTACTACCTGAAGCCCATGAACTGCCCGATGCACAACCTCATCTACTCGAGCAAGGCGCACAGCTACCGTGACCTGCCGCTGCGACTCTTCGAGTTCGGCACCGTCTACCGTTACGAGAAGAGCGGCGTCATCCACGGTCTGACTCGTGCCCGCGGGTTCACCCAGGACGACGCGCACATCTACACCACGCGTGAGCAGATGAAAGACGAGCTCACCAGCGTGCTGCAGTTCGTGCTCGACCTGCTGAAAGACTACGGTCTCGACGACTTCTATCTGGAGCTCTCGACGAAGGATCCGAAGAAGTACGTCGGAGACGATGCGGTCTGGGAAGAGGCGACCCGCACACTCCGAGAGGTCGCCGAGGCGAGCGGTCTCGAACTCGTGCCCGATCCAGAGGGCGCCGCATTCTACGGTCCCAAGATCTCGGTGCAGGCGCGCGACGCCATCGGCCGAACCTGGCAGATGAGCACGCTGCAGCTCGATTTCAACCTGCCTGAGCGGTTCGGTCTCGAGTACACCGCGCCCGACGGCACGCTGCAGCGCCCGGTGATGATTCACCGCGCGCTCTTCGGATCGATCGAGCGCTTCTTCGGCGTGCTCACCGAGCACTACGCCGGCGCGTTCCCGCTGTGGCTCGCACCAGAGCAGGTCGTCGGCATCCCGGTGGCCGACGAGTACGCACCGTATCTCGAGGATGTCGCGGCGCAGCTGCGTGCCGTCGGGCTGCGTGCCAGCGTCGACACGTCGGATGACCGCATGCCCAAGAAGATCCGCACGCACTCGAAGCAGAAGGTTCCGGTCATGCTCATCGCCGGCGAGGACGACCGTTCGTCGGGCACGGTGAGCTTCCGCTTCCGTGACGGCTCGCAGTGCAACGGTGTGCCCGTCGCCGAGGCGATCACCTGGCTGCGCGGACTCGCCGACGCCAGGGTGCAGGTCAGCAGCGCGGTGGATGCCACGTCCGCTTCCGGCGTCGAGGCGCCGGCCGTCGCACTGGCCGAAGTGGCAGCACAGCAGGCGAAGGCCGCTGCCACGGCCGAGTAGCGATTCGCATCGGGCCGACACCGCACGCTGCTGCGGCGCACGGCATCCGTCGACGGTCACTGGTCGAGTCGGCTCAGCGGGCCACCGGAGACCGAATCGTCATCACGAGTAAGATTCATCGAGAGATCACGAACAAGGAGTCACATGTCAGGCCACTCCAAATGGGCGACCACGAAGCACAAGAAGGCCGCGATCGACGCGAAGCGCGCCAAGGCCTTCGCGAAGTACATCAAGGGCATCGAGGTGGCCGCACGCCTGGGCGGCGGCGACCCTGAGGGCAACCCGACCCTCTTCGACGCCATTCAGAAGGCGAAGAAGAACTCGGTTCCGGCCGACAACATCACCCGCGCCGTCAAGCGCGGTTCGGGCGAGGTCGACGGTGGTGCGAAGTACGAGACCATCATGTACGAGGCGTATGCTCCGGGCGGCGTCGCGCTGCTGGTCGAGTGCCTCACCGACAACAAGAACCGCGCAGCGGCCGACGTGCGCACCGCGCTGACCCGCAACGGCGGCACGCTGGCCGATCCGGGATCGGTTGCGTACAACTTCAGCCGCAAGGGTGTCGTCACCGTAGCCAAGGCTGACGGTGTCACCGAGGATTCCATCCTCGAGGCGGTGCTCGACGCAGGAGCCGAAGAGGTGATCGACAACGGCGACAGCTTCCGCGTGATCAGCGAGCCCAACGACCTGGTGGCCGTTCGGCAGGCCCTGGTCGGCGCGAACATCGACTACGACTCTGCAGAGAACGAGTTCGTCGCCGGTCTGCAGATCGATGTCGACATCGACACGGCACGCAAGCTGTTCCGCATCATCGATTCGCTCGAAGACAGCGACGACGTGCAGAACGTGTTCGGCAACTTCGACGTGAGCGACGAGATCGTCGAGACGCTGGCCGAAGAAGACTGACATGTCGGTCATCCTGGGCATCGACCCCGGCCTGACCCGTTGTGGGTTCGGAGTCGTGGAGTCGCGCCCGGGACGTCGCGTCGCTTTGGTCGACGTGGGCGTGATCCGCTCCGACCCGGCCGCCGACATCGCGGTTCGCGTGCATCGGATCTCACATGAGGTCGAACGGCTGATACGGCGACATCGGCCTCGAGCCGTGTCGGTCGAACGCGTCTTCGCCCAGCAGAACCTACCGTCGGTGATGGGCGTCGCGCACATCATCGGCGCAGTGATGCATCTCGCAGGCGAAGCTGAGATCCCGCTGGTGCTGCACACGCCCAGTGAGGTGAAAGCTGCGGTCACCGGCAGTGGAAGAGCCGACAAGTCGCAGGTGCAGCACATGGTCGCGAGGCTGCTGGGCATCGACCACGTCGACGGACCGCCCGATGCCGCCGATGCCCTGGCCGTGGCGATCTGTGAGTCGTTCAAGCCAACTGCGAGCGACACGAAGGCGGTCGCGCCAGCCGGCGAGACGGCGGCGCAGCGGCAGTGGCGGCTGGGTCGCGAACGCGGCCAGGCAAATTCCAAACGCACAGCAGGCGATGCGGCGAAGACGGGGCAGTGGAAGATGAGGCGAGGATGATCGGATCTCTGAGGGGCACCGTCGTCAGCGCCGGCGCCGACCAGCTGCTGATCGACGTCAACGGCGTGGGGTACCTGGTATCGGTAACGGCAGAACAGGCTCGGAGCCTGCGCGAGGGCAGCGAGGTGAGCGTACTCACCGTCATGATCGTGCGTGAGGACGCCGTCACGCTGTTCGGTTTTCGCACTCCCGAGGAGAAAGGCCTCTTCGACGTTCTGCGCACCGTGAGCGGTGTGGGGCCGAAGCTGGCTCTCGCCGTGCTGAGCGGTCTCTCTCCGCAGCGCATCGCTCAGGCGGTGGCCGACGAAGATGCGAAGACGTTCCAGACCATTTCCGGCATCGGTGCGAAGACCGCGAAGCTGATCACCGTGCAGCTTGCCGGCCGCATCGCACCGCCGGCGCCTGCGCAGCAGACGTCCACGGCATCCGCCGCCGTCTCGGTCAACGTGGTCGCGGCTCTGGTCGGCCTCGGGTGGGCCGAGCGTGACGCGCAGGAGGCCGTTGCGCGAGCCGTCGAAGTGGGCGCCAAAGGCGATGACGCACTGCTGCGAGCTGCGCTCGCCCTGCTCGGGGGTGCTCGATGAGTTCGAGGCGCCGTCCAGGATCGTCGGCGGGCGACGAGACCCCGCGCGGCGAAGCGTCTGCGCCTCTTGAGAGCGTCGTCTCGCCGACGCCGCTCGACGACCGCGATTCGGCCAACGACGTCGCCTTCCGGCCGCAGCATCTCGATGAGTTCGTCGGTCAGCGCCGAGTGCGCGAACAGCTCGATCTGGTGCTGCAGGCCGCCAGAGTGCGAGAGCGTGCAGCCGATCACATTCTGCTGGCGGGACCTCCCGGACTCGGCAAGACGACTCTGGCGATGATCGTCGCGCATGACCTGGGGCGACCGCTGCGCCTGACGAGTGGTCCGACGATCACCCATGCTGGCGATCTCGCCGCCATCCTCAGCTCGCTCACCGAGGGCGAGGTTCTCTTCATCGACGAGATCCATCGCATCGCGAAGCCGGCTGCAGAGATGCTGTATCTCGCGATGGAGGACTTCCGCGTCGACGTCATGGTGGGCAAAGGGCCGGGTGCGACGTCGATTCCGCTCGAGCTGGCGCCGTTCACGCTGGTCGGTGCCACGACGCGGGCGGGCGCTCTGCCCGCACCGCTGCGCGACCGCTTCGGGTTCACCGCGAACATGGAGTTCTATCCGCCTCATGAACTCGCACAGCTGCTGCATCGAACCGCGGGTCTGCTCGAGATCGAACTGAGCGAAGACGCCATCATCGAGATCGCCTCGCGGTCACGGGGAACGCCTCGCATCGCGAACCGGCTGCTGCGCCGTGTTCGCGACTACCTCATCGTGCATCCCGATGAGGATCCTCTAGAGGCGGTCTCATCGACGCTGTCGCTCTACGAGGTGGACGAACTCGGTCTCGACCGGCTCGACCGAGACGTGCTCGGCGTGCTGATCCGACAGTTCGCCGGGGGGCCGGTCGGGCTCGGCCCGTTGGCGATGAGCGTCGGCGAAGAGACCGACACTCTGGAGTCAGTTGTCGAACCGTACCTGGTGCGCAGCGGTCTCGTGTTGCGGACCCCTCGGGGCCGTGTCGCATCGCGTGACGCCTGGCTGCATCTGGGGTTGATTCCGCCGAAGGCGAAACTCTCGTCCGCAGGGAACGCACAGCCCACGCTTTTGGACGATTAGGGTAGCCTAGTCTCTTGGATCGGGTCGTCTGTGCGTGCCCGATGACCGCAACCGACGATGAGAGTGGAGTTTTATTCCATGGATCCAATGCTTCTGATTCTGCTGGCGGTATTCGTCGTGCTGATCTTCGTGACGTTCCGCAACAACAAGAAACGACAGCGGGAGGCGAAGCAGACCCAGGACAAGGCCGTCGTCGGCGCCCAAGTCATGACCAGCTTCGGCCTGTTCGGCACGATCCGTGACATCGATGAGGCGAACAACACCGTGACCCTCGAGTCGACGCCGGGAACGTTCGTGCGCGTGCACCGTCAGACGATCACCAAGATCGAGTCGTCTCCCGTCGACGATGCTCCGGCCGCCGCCGTGACGAGCGACTCGACCCCCGCTGCCGAGCCGCTCACCGATGAGGACGGCTCGCCGAAGTACGGCCTGCGCAGCGACGAGAACGACCGCTACAACGGCGGTTCGAACTATGACACGACCGCTGATCATGACGATGCGTCGTCGCAGAATGACGACAAGCCCAAGAACAACTAGATGACATGCGAATGAGCCGATGCCCACGTGCATCGGCTCATTCGCATGAGTGGTCCGGTCTCGAAGAGATGAGACGGCCACGCAGCCGGGGGGAACGACCGCTCGGTTCGGTGCGCTGACCGGCAGGTCGTGTGCTCTTGACGACGAGGAAGAACGACACAGTGGCAGCAAGCGGTCCGGTGCGACAGGCACGCAAGTCTCTGATCTGGCTCGGGGTGGTGATCGTCGCTCTCGCGGCGACCCTGGGCGGCGGCATCCTTTGGGGCGGAGCCTCGGCGACGCCGAAGCTGGCGCTGGATCTGCAGGGCGGCACGGAGATCGTGCTCGCCGCAGAGACCGAGGACGGCAGCGACCCGAGCGCCGACCAGATGAAACAGGCGCAGAGCATCATGCGCCAGCGTGTCGACGCCGGTGGCGTCTCCGAAGCCGAGATCACGACGCAGGGCGGCCGCAACATCGTCATCAGTCTTCCAGGCGACCCCACCGACGAGCAGCTGCAGCGCATCCGGTCGTCTGCGAAGCTTGAGTTTCGTCGGGTCTGGCGCTCCGCTGCCGCCACCTCGACGACGCCGACGACGCCGGGCGTCACCGAGAAGCTGCCGACGCTTGACGGCGAGGATCCCACCGAGAACGCCGCTCGCACGAAGGCGTCGAACGACATCATCTCGCAGTTCGACGCATACAGCTGCGTGGTTCCCGCAGACGGATCGACTCCGGAGAACGGAGACGACGCCGCATCGCAGCAGCAGTACAAGATGGCCGACCCCGTGCCGAACCGTGCCTCGGTCGATGCCGACGGCACCAGCGTCAACAGTGCCGACCTGCCGAAGATCGCCTGCAGCGCAAACGGAGAGAAGCTGCTGCTCGCTCCGGTCGACCGTCAGGATGACAAAGCCGACGGAGCGCTGCTCGACGGCGAACAGCTGAGCGACGCCAAGGCGGGCCAGCAGGCCGGTCAGAACGGCACCGTCACCAACAACTGGGTCGTGAACATCGAATTCAACGATGTCGGCACCGACATGTTCCACAAGGTCACGAGCGACCTCACCAGCCAGACCGAGCCGGCCAACCGCTTCGCCGTCGTGCTCGACGGACAGGTCATCGTGGCACCCACCTCGAATGCGATCATCACCGACGGACGCGCGCAGATCAGCGGGCAGTTCACCCAGGAGAGCTCGCAGACGCTTGCGGATCAGCTCAAGTACGGCGCACTGCCGATCAGCTTCGATGTGCAGAGCCAGAACAAGATCACTCCGACACTCGGATCCCAGCAGCTGGTCTACGGCCTCATCGCCGGTGCGATCGGTCTGCTGGCCGTCGTCGTGTACTCGCTTTTCCAGTATCGTGCCCTCGGCCTAGTCACCATCGTGTCACTGGTGCTCGCTTCGGGCATCACCTATCTGCTCGTCACACTGATGTCGTGGACAGAAGGGTACCGCCTGTCACTGGCCGGCATCGCCGGCCTGATCGTGGCGATCGGCATCACGGCTGACTCGTTCATCGTGTACTTCGAACGAATACGCGACGAGCTCAGAGACGGGTCGACGCTCATCCCCGCCGTCGAGGTGGGCTGGAAGCGTGCGCTGCGCACGATTCTGGCCTCAGACATGGTGAACTTCCTCGCGGCCGTCGTGCTCTATGTGCTCGCCGTGGGCGGTGTGCAGGGCTTCGCCTTCACCTTGGGTCTCACCACCATCGTCGACCTCGTGGTGGTCATGCTCTTCACCCACCCTATGATGCAGCTGCTCGCGACCACACGGTTCTTCGGCGAGGGCCATCACTTCTCGGGACTGAACCCGCAGATGCTCGGCAACGCCTATCGGGGACGCCTGAACCTGGACTTCGCCGCTCGGGCGGCAGAATCTGCCGAACCAGGCAGTCGCAAAGCGAAGAAGTCGCGCCGGGCTGCCGGCGAGGCCGAACGCCGCCTGACCATCGCCGAACGCAAGGCTCGCGCTGCGGGCTTCGAACCGCATCCGCATGACGGCGTCGACTCAGCCGAGGCCGCCTCGACGAACGACGCACAGAAAGGCGCTGCCCAGACAGACTCGGCAGCCGATGAGAAGAAGGGGGAGCAGCGCTGATGGCCGCCTTCTCGCAGTTGGGCTTCGACCTGCACTCAGGCAAGCGTTCAGTCAATTTCATCGGTCGCTGGAAGGTGTGGTACCTGATCGCCGCCGTGCTGATCCTGCTCTCGGTGATCCTTCCGATCGCCCGGGGCGGGTTCAACCTCGGCATCGAGTTCCGCGGAGGCAGTGAGTTCCGCGTGACGCACGTTGTTGATCCCCAGGAGCAGCCGGCGCGTGACGCTGTCGAATCGGTGCTGCAGAACAGCGAGATCGAGCCGCGCATCGCCGTGATCGGCGACGACACCATTCGTGTGCAGACGTACCAGGTCAGCGAAGACGAGTCGAAGCAGATCTCGTCGGCTCTGGCACAGACGTACCAGGTGCCCGGCGACGACGTGGCCGTGTCATACATCAATCCGAGCTGGGGTGCGGACGTCGGAGCGCAGGCGCTGCGCGGTCTGATCATCTTCCTCGTACTGGCCTCGGTGCTGATGGCGATCTACTTCCGAACCTGGAAGATGTCACTCGCGGCCATGCTGAGCCTCTTCCATGACCTCGTGGTCACCGCTGGCATCTACGGAGCGGTCGGCATCGAGGTCACACCCTCGGCGATGATCGGCTTTCTGACGATTCTCGGCTACTCGCTGTACGACACCGTCGTGGTCTTCGACAAGATTCGTGAGAACACGCGCGGCTTCGAAGAGCAGAAGACGCGAACATTCGGAGAACTGGTCAACCTCGCCGTCAACCAGACGCTGATTCGTTCGATCAACACCACGGTCGTGGCGCTGCTTCCGGTCGCATCCATTCTGTTCATCGGCGGGCTGCTCGGTGCGGGAACACTGCGTGACATCTCGACGGCGCTCTTCATCGGCATCCTGGTCGGTGCGTACTCGACGATCTTCCTGGCCGCGCCCACTTATGCGCTGCTGCGCAGCAGAGAGCCGAAGATCGTCGCGCATGACGAAGTCGTCGCCGAGCATCGTGCCGAACTTGAGGCTGCAGGATCGTCTGCTGGCGAGGCGACAGAGGCGATGGCGGGCGATGCGACGTCTGCGGGCGAACCGAGTACTCTGAAGTAGTCATCAGGAGCACTACAGCGCACGACCGATCAGGGGGCGACACCATGCCTGAGCCACAGCAGCAGTCAACACCGTCAGCCCCACGACGTCTCGGCCTGCCGCGTCTCTTCCAGCGGCCGGCGACCGGTCTTGACGCTCAGGTCTCGCAACTGGTGCAGACGGTTCGACACCATCACCCGAAAGAAGACCTCGCTCTGATCAGGCGGGCGTATCTGACGGCCTATGCAGCCCATGACGGGCAGCTGCGTCAGAGCGGCGAACCGTACATCACCCACCCGATCGCGGTGGCGCAGATTCTGGCCGACTTGGGAGTATCAGCCCAAGTCGTGGCGGCTGCGCTGCTGCATGACACTGTCGAAGACACTGACTACACGCTCGATCAGCTCACGGCCGACTACGGGGCCGAGATCGCCATGCTGGTCGACGGCGTCACGAAGCTCGACAAAGTCAAGTACGGGGTGAACGCCCAGGCCGAGACTGTTCGCAAGATGGTCGTCGCGATGGCTCGCGATGTGCGAGTAATCGTGATCAAGCTGGCCGACCGGCTGCACAACGCACGGACGTGGGGCTTCGTGCCGCCTGAGAAGGCGGCGCGTAAGGCAAAAGAGACGCTTGAGATCTACGCGCCGCTCGCTCATCGTTTGGGCCTGAGTGCCCTGCAGCACGAGCTCGAAGACCGTTCGTTCAAGGCGCTCTACCCGAAAGTCTACGACGAGATCGTGCGTCTGGTCAAAGAGCGCACGCCGGCGCGCGAGTCATACGTCAAGCGCGTGATCTCGATGGTCGACGACGATCTTCGTCGACAGCGGATCAAGGCCGAGGTCGTCGGGCGGTCGAAAGACTACTACTCCGTCTACCAGAAGATGGTGGTTCGCGGGCGTGAGTTCGACGAGATCTACGACCTCGTGGGCATTCGCATCCTGGTGAACTCGATCCGAGACTGCTACGCCGCTCTCGGCGCCATTCACGCCCGGTGGAGCCCGATTCCCGGGCGCTTCAAAGACTACATCGCGATCCCGAAGTTCAACCTGTACCAGTCGCTGCACACATCGGTGATCGGCCCGGACGGACGCCCCGTCGAGATTCAGATTCGCACCTACGAGATGCATCAGCGCGCCGAGTACGGGGTCGCTGCGCACTGGCTCTATAAGGCCAGCGGGGCGAAGCCGGTGATGAACCAGACCGCCGAGCAGGGCATCAACCAGGAGCTGGTCTGGCTGCAGCACCTTTCCGACTGGCAGTCCGAGACCAAAGACCCGGGGGAGTTCCTCGACTCGCTGCGGTTCGAGATCGGAGCCAAAGAGGTCTACGTCTTCACCCCGCAGGGAAAGGTCGTCGGTCTGCCCGGCGGCGCGACGCCGATCGACTTCGCGTACGCGGTGCACACCGAGGTCGGTCACCGCGCGATGGGAGCGAAGGTGAACGGTCGTCTGGTGCCGCTTGACACCAGACTCGCCAGCGGCGAAGTCGTCGAGATTCTGACTTCGCGCTCTGCGGACGCCGGGCCGAGCAAAGACTGGCTCTCGTTCGTGACGAGCCCGCGAGCCCGTGCGAAGATTCGCCAGTGGTTCAGCAAAGAGCGCCGCGACGAGTCGATCGAAGCCGGCAAAGAGGCCCTGCAGCGGGCGCTGCGCAAGAACCGAGTGCCGCTGCGCGTCATCGGCGATCAGCAGGCGTTCACACGGGTCGCGTCAGGCCTCGGGTACCCCAACATCGGGGCGCTGTACGCGGCGCTCGGCGAGGGACACGTCTCGACTCAATCGGTCATCGAGCGCATCGAACTCGACGAATTCGATGAGACGACCAGCGAACTGCCGATCATGGCGCATCCGCATCCGACGACGCATCAGCGCGCGGCCACCAGCGACTCCGGGGTCTTGGTGCGCGGTCAGTCGGGCGTCATGGTCAAGCTGGCGAAGTGCTGCACTCCGGTGCCCGGCGACGACATCGTGGGCTTCATCACTCGCGGCGCAGGCGTCTCAGTGCACCGAGCCGACTGTCGCAACGTTGCCGACCTCAATGAGAACCAACATGATCGAATGGTCGAGGTCTCGTGGGCACCGACGCACAAGAGCGTGTTCCTGGTGAACATCCAAGTCGAGGCCCTCGATCGCTCCGGCCTGCTCTCCGATGTCACTCGGGTGCTCTCCGAGCATCATGTGAACATCCTCTCAGCCTCCGTCAAAACCTCTGACGACCGTCTGGCGCTCTCTCGGTTCGTCTTCGAGATGGGTGATACCGTGCATCTCGATCGCATCCTGAACGCCGTGCGACGCATCGACGCCGTCTACGACGTCTACCGCGTCAACGGCTGAGCGCGAGCGCCTGCTGCAGCGCGCGTCGCGCATGCGCGGAGTGCTGCGTCTGATCGCCGGCGGGCAGCAAGGGCAGCGCCCGTTCGACCGCGTGGCGGTGCTGCGCCGCGAGGTCGGCCAGCAGCACACAGTCATCAGGATGCTCGAGCGTCATGGCGAGGTCTCTCGCGGTGCGCGTCGGGCCGGTGACGCGAGCGCGGTCGAGAGCGTCGACGTGCGAGTGCTGCAGCCGCATATGGCGAATTCTGCAGATCACTCCGGAGCCGAGGGCGTCGCGACGGATGTCCCAGCGTCGACCGGGAGCCGTCATCGCCTCATAGAACGGGCGGCGGCGTGACCCCGTCCAGACCCAGGCAGCGGTTCGTCCTGCCCAGACCAGTGGCTCGGGCAGCGTCGGCAGCGAGGCGGCCCGCGCTCGGGGCGTGCTGGCGGCAAACCACGGGAGGTGCACGCCGCCGAGATCATTCAGCAGGCCGTCAAGAGTGAGCCGGCGGCGCTCTTCTGGTGAGAAGAACGCCGCCAGAGCGGAGCATTCGGGGCTCAGTGTGTGAGCGGATGATCGGGTGCCCTGAGCTCGCAGGCCGTTCGCCTCTGTCTGATCCATGAGGCCAGTCGATCACGAGTGTTGGCGAAGCACACGGGTCAAAGCAACGCTGTGTACAGAAAGGCCCGGCGGATGCTCCTGTGCACAAGGAGCATCCGCCGGGGCTGTGAGACCGATGGCAGATCAGGCGATGCCGGTGGCCTTCAGCCAGCTGCGCTGCGTCTCAAGCGCTTTGGTGATCTCGGCTGTCTTCTCTGCGTCACCTGCCGCCTCAGCAGCAGCGAGCTCTGCCTCGAGATCGGTGATGCTCTGCTGCAGCTGCGCGGCGAGACCGGTGGCACGATCGCTCTTCTCACTGTTGCGTTTGGACCAGTGTGCGTCTTCGGCCTCTTTGACCGCCGTCTCGACAGCGTGCAGCCGAGCCTCGACGGAGCGCATGCTGGCACGGGGAACCCGACCGATCTCATCCCATTCGTCTTGCAGACGACGCAGCGCGGAGCGAGCAGCCTTCCAGTCAGTGACCGGGAGCAGCGCCTCAGCCCGCGTCAGCACTCCCTCTTTCTTCTGCAGGTTCTCTGCGTACTCGGCGTCGGTGACGGCGTCGTGCTCCTGCTTCTTCGCGAAGATGACGTCTCCGGCTGCTTTGAACTGCTCCCAGAGGCGGTCGTCGACCTTGGCGCCGGCGCGCCCGGCGGCCTTCCAACGATCGAGCAGCGCGCGGTAGTCATTGACACGGGGCTCGGCCTGCTCGGCCAGCTTCTGCGCCTCTTCGACCAACTGCTGCTTCGTCTGCTTGGCCGTGCGATGCTGCTCGTCGAGGCTGGCGAAGAACGCCCGTCGACCGTCTTCGAGTTTGCGGCGAGACTGCTTGAACCGCGCCCACAGGGCGTCGGCCTGCTGCTTGGGCAGGCGGGCCGTGGTGCGCTGGTGCTCTTTCCACTCGCCGAAGATCTGCTCGACCTGGGCGTGAACGTCCTTCCAGCGGATGTTGGCGACCGGGGTGGCGGCCAGCTGCTCGATCTTCTCGACGATGGCCTCTCGCTGTGCCGCGGCTTCGGCGAGGGCCTGCGCCGACTGCTCCTGCTGCTTGCTCTCCAGTGCGTCGACCTGCGTGCGCAGTGCGTCGACCCTGGTGCGCAGCGCGTCGAGGTCGCCGACGACCGCCGGCTCTTTCAGCGCTTCGTCGAGTGCCGTGACGCTCTTGCGCACGTCTCGGGCCTTCGCCCCGGTGCGTGCCCGCTGCTCGGCCAGAGTGACCTGGCCGACGAGGTCTTGGAACTTGCGGCTGTAGAAGGCCAGTGCCTCCTCGGCGGTGGCTCCGGTGACCTGCCCGACCCAGCGTTCGCCGTCACCTGTGACCAGGTAGACGTTTCCCTCGCCGTCGGCGCGGCCGAACTGCTGCTGGTGTGTCTCGCTCACGACTCTCCTCAAATCCCGCTTCGATGCTGCACCAGTCTAGCCGGTGGCAGACGGCTGCTGTGCACGTGACGCGCTGGCGAAGCCGGTCTGAGCGGCCGTGTCGTCGGCTGGCGCTACGCTGTCGGCATGACGTCTCTGCAAGGTGCCCGAGCCAGCCGGCCATTGGCGGCGCGCATGCGACCGCGAACGCTCGACGACGTTGTCGGTCAGAGCGAGCTGCGTCGACCGGGCACACCGCTGTGGCGTCTGTGCCACCCGACCGAGGGCGAGCGCACCCCGGCATCGGTCATTCTCTTCGGCCCCCCGGGAACGGGCAAGACGACGCTGGCGCATGTGATCGCCACCGAGGGACAGCGCCGCTTCATCGAGCTCTCGGCCATCAGCGCCGGAGTCAAAGACGTGCGACGCGTGATGGAGCAGGCGCAGGCAGACCGTGACCTCTATGGCACGCAGACGGTGCTGTTCCTCGATGAGATCCATCGATTCACCAAGGCGCAGCAGGACAGCCTGCTGCCCGGCGTCGAAGACGGCATCGTCACGCTGGTGGCGGCGACCACTGAGAACCCCTCGTTCTCCGTGATCTCACCGCTGCTCAGCCGATCGCTGCTGCTGCGTCTGACGTCGCTCTCCGACGACGACCTGCTCTCTCTCATCGATCGCGCCATCGTCGACGAACGTGGGCTGCACGGGGCGGTCGCGATCGACGACGAGGCCCGAACGGCCATCGTGGAGCTCGCCTCGGGCGACGCCCGGCGTGCGCTGACCCTGCTCGAGGCGGCCGCCGGCCAGGCAGACGCCGACATTGCGTCCGCTGAGAAGACCGACGACGCAGATTCGTCCGAACAGGCTCGGCTGCCCCGCATCACCGCGGCAGTGGTCGCGATCGTGGCAGACCGAGCGCTGGTGCGGTACGACCAGAACGGCGATCAGCACTACGACGTGGTCAGTGCGTTCATCAAATCGATCCGCGGGTCAGACGTCGACGCGGCGGTGCACTACCTGGCCCGCATGATCGAGGGCGGCGAAGACTCCCGCTTCATCGCACGACGTCTCATGATCTCGGCTGCCGAAGACATCGGCACGGCCGATCCACAGGCGCTGAGCATCGCTGTGGCTGCCGCGCAGACGGTCGCGATGGTGGGCATGCCCGAGGGTCGCATCCCTCTGGCCGAGGCCACCGTCTATCTGGCCTCGGCCCCCAAATCGAATGCGGCGTACCTGGCCATCGATCGCGCGATCGCCGACATCCGAGCCGGTGAGGCAGGCGATGTGCCGTCCCATCTGCGCGATGCGCACTATAAAGGGGCGCGTGCACTGGGCCACGGCATCGGCTATCAGTACCCCCACGACGAGCCGACGGGGGTGAGCGCCCAACAGTATCTGCCCGACACGCTGCAGGGACGCCGCTACTACGAGCCGACCGGCCACGGATTCGACGCCACGATCGGCCGTCGACTCGATCAGGTGCGTCGGCTGCTCGCCGGGCTGCCGATGCAGCGAGCTGCGCAGACGCCCACGGCAAAGACCGCTGGGGCGGCCACCGCGAAGACCGCCGAAGCTCCCTCTGGCAAGACTCCTGAGGTGCCCTCCGGGAAGGCGGCTGAGTCGTCGCCTGAGGCGACGGCGGATGCCGACGACGGGCTCGAGAAGAAGTGACGGTGCGGCGGGCGCCGCGCACAGAGGAGCGTGGTAGTGTTATTCGGCCTGAACTCTGCACGGCGAGCGGCTGCGCCCGCGGAGTGAATGGTGGCGCTCTGTAGCCGAGCGTTGCCCCGGCTCACTGATTGATTGTATTTAGCGTCATCGAGAGGAAACAATGGCGACGAAGTCGCGTACTCATAGCAAAACCCGTCTGTCCCGCGCGCTGGGCGTGGCACTGACCCCCAAGGCTGCCCGACTGATGGAGAACCGTCCGTTCCCCCCGGGTCAGCACGGCCGCACGAAGCGCCGCACCGACTCCGACTACGCGGTGCGTCTGCGCGAGAAGCAGCGTCTGCGCGCCCAGTACGGCATCCGCGAGGCACAGCTGCGCCGCGTGTTCAGCGAAGCCCGCAAGCAGGAGGGTCTGACCGGTGAGAACCTGGTCGAGCTGCTCGAGCAGCGTCTCGACGCGCTCGTTCTGCGCGCCGGCTTCGCCCGCAGCATCCAGCAGGCTCGCCAGCTGGTCGTGCACCGTCACATCATGGTCGACGGCGAACGCGTCGACCGCCCGTCGTTCCGCGTGAAGCCGGGTCAGCTCATTCACGTGCACGAGAAGAGCGAGAAGCTCGACGTCTTCCAGGTCGCCGCAGAAGGCGCCCACGCAGAGGTGCTGCCGGCCGTGCCGGAGTATCTCGACGTCACGCTCGACAAGCTCGAGGCCACGCTGACGCGTCGCCCGAAGCGCGCCGAAGTGCCCGTCACCTGTGAAGTCCAGCTGGTCGTCGAGTACTACGCTGCGCGCTGATCACTGACCCATCCGACGTTGTCGGTGGGAGAGAGGAGAACGGTCATGACTGGAGGAGACATTGCAGCGCTGATCGCTGCGATCGCCTTCGTCGTTCTGGTGGCGGTGCTGATCGTGCCGCTCTGGAAGCTCGGCCATCTGCTCGATGAGGCACGCGAGAGCGTGCGCGATCTCACCGACAACGTCGCCCCCCTGATCGAAGAGAGCACGGCGACCGTGGCCGAGGCCAATCGGCAGCTGGTCAAGGTCGACGGCATCACGACCAACCTGACGAAGGTCGCCGACAACGTCAGCGGCGTCGTCGCGACGGTCACCTCGGTCGTCAACTCGCCGTTAGGGCGCGTCGCAGGCATCGCGGCGTCGTTCGGCAAAAGCCGTCGCACGACGGCGAAGCAGGCCAAGACCACCGCGAAGCGAAAGTAGGCGCATATGGGCAAGGCATTCTGGTTCATCGTCGGCATCGGCACGGGATTCCTCGTGGCTCACAAGGTGTCGCAGACCGAGAAGGGTCAGGCATTCTTCGCCGAGGTCAACGACTTCACCGACACCGTGGCGCGCAGCTTTCAGGAGCGCACGGCCGAGGTTCGAGAGGCGATCGACGATCTGCAGGACGAACTGCGTGACGCTGCGCAGCACTGATCTGCGCTGAGCCCAAAACTTCTCACGGTGAACGACTCACCGGACGGGTGCCATCGTGCGGAGAGATCCGCACCTGGCACCCGTTTCCCCACTACGAAACGTCTGTGAAGGCATATGTACACTGCGGATATCCGACAGCGCTGGCTCGACTACTTCGCCAGCAAAGATCACACCATCGTTCCCTCGGCATCGTTGATCTCGGATGATCCGTCCCTGCTCTTCACCGTCGCCGGCATGGTGCCGTTCATCCCGTATCTGACGGGCGCTGTTCCCGCCCCGTACCCGCGGGCGGCCGACTGCCAGAAGTGCATCCGCACCAATGACATCGAAGAGGTGGGCAAGACGGCCCGCCACGGCACTTTCTTCCAGATGCTCGGCAACTGGTCGTTCGGCGACTACTTCAAAGAGGGCGCGATCACCTATGCCTGGGATCTGCTGACCTCGTCCGAAGCCGACGGCGGCTACGGGTTCGACGAGAAAGACCTCTGGGTCACCGTCTACGAAGACGACGACGAGGCGCACGAGCTGTGGCGCCGTATCGCCGGTCTGCCCGAGCACCGCATCCAGCGTCTCGGCCGCGAGGACAACTACTGGTCGACCGGTCAGCCGGGCCCCGCCGGTCCCTGCTCCGAGATCTACTACGATCGCGGCCCGAAATACGGCCGTGACGGCGGGCCTGCCATAGACGACTCGAGATTCCTCGAGATCTGGAACCTCGTGTTCATGCAGTACGAGATCAACAACGTGCGCTCGAAGACCGAGTTCGACATCGTCGGCGAGCTGCCGCACAAGAACATTGACACCGGCATGGGGCTTGAGCGCGTCGCCTTCGTCAAACAGGGCGTCGAGAACATGTACGAGATCGACCAGGTGCGCCCCGTGCTCGACCGGGCCTCCGAGCTTGCAGGCATCAGCTACGGCGGCACTGAGAGCCACGACGACGACGTGCGGCTGCGCATCGTCGCCGACCACGTGCGCAGTGCGATGATGCTGATCAACGACGGCGTCAGCCCCTCGAACGACGGCCGCGGCTACGTGCTGCGCCGCCTGATCCGTCGCGCCGTGCGCGCCATGCGTCTGATGGGCGTCGACCGGCCGGTCATGCCCGACCTGCTGCCGGTGTCGAAAGACGCCATGAAAGCCTCGTACCCCGAGCTCGAAACCGGGTTCGAGCGCATCTCGAACATCACCTACAACGAAGAGGACTCATTCCTGCGCACGCTGGGCGCCGGTACGACGATCCTCGACCTCGCGATCGAGCACACCAAAGAGGCGAAGAGCTCGTCGCTGTCGGGCGACACGGCGTTCGCTCTGCACGACACGTACGGGTTTCCCATCGACCTCACCGTCGAGATCGCGCAGGAGGCCGGCCTCGACGTCGACCGCGACGAGTTCGCCAAGCTCATGACCGAGCAGCGCGAACGCGCTAAGGCCGACGCAAAGTCGAAGAAGACCGGCAACGTCGATCTCGCGGTCTACCGGGATCTGCGCGCGCTGGGTGCGACCAAGTTCCTCGGCTACGACGCGCTGTCGACCGAGGCACGTGTGCTGGGTCTCATCCGCGACGGTCAGTCGGTTCCGACTGCCACCGAGGGCGAGTCGGTCGACGTCATTCTGGACGAGACGCCGATCTATGCCGAGGGCGGCGGCCAGACCGCAGACCACGGCACGCTCGTCGGTGCCAACTTCACCGGACGCATCGTCGACGCGCAGGCACCGGTCAAGGGGCTCACCGTTCACTCGGTGCAGGTCTCGAAAGGCACACTGGCGGTCGACGACCGCGTGCAGGTGCACGCCGACGCGCTGCATCGTCTCGAGGCCAGCCAGGCACACTCGGCCACACACCTCGTGCACGCCGCCCTGCGTCAGACGCTCGGCCGCACCGCGGTGCAGTCGGGGTCGCTCAACCGCCCCGGCTACATGCGTCTCGACTTCGCCTGGAACAACAGGCTGAGCCCTGAGACGGTCAGCGAGATCAACGAGATCTGCAACCAGGCTGTGCGCAACGATCTGCCGGTCAGCGCTACGATCATGGATCTCGAGTCGGCAAAGGCGACCGGCGCGATGGCCCTCTTCGGTGAGAAATACGGTCGCGAGGTTCGCGTCGTCGAGATCGGCGGCCCGTGGTCACGCGAGCTCTGCGCAGGCACGCATGTCGCGCACAGCTCGCAGATCGGCGTCGTCAACCTGATCAGCGAGACGTCGGTGGGCTCAGGTGCGCGTCGTCTCGAGGCACTGGTCGGCATGGACGCCGTGCAGCACGGCATCACGCAGCAGCAGCTCATCGCCTCGCTCGCCGCTCAGCTCAAGACGAAGCCCAACCAGCTCGAGCAGCGAGTCTCGGCTCTGGTCGAAGAGCTGCACGCCGCACAGAAGCAGGTCAAAGATCTCACGAAGGCCAAGCTCGGCGCCCAGGTTCCCGCTCTCGTGGGACGTGCCGAAGACCTCGCCGGCGTGCGAGCGGTCGTCGCACGCGTCGAGGTGTCAGATGCTGATGCCCTGCGAGAGCTGGGCATGCAGGTGCGGTCAGCTCTGGGCGCGGACGCAGCCGTGGTCGCGCTGGTCGCGGTCGTCGGTCAGCGACCGACGGTCGTCGTCGCCACGAATCAGGCGGCTCGTGATCTCGGCGTCAAGGCCGGGGCCCTGGTCAAGGCTGCGGCGACGCGTCTGGGCGGCGGAGGCGGCGGAAAGCCGGACTTCGCTCAAGGAGGCGGCACCGACGCCAGCGGAGTCGAGGCCGCGCTCCAAGCGGTGCGTGTGCAGGTGCGCGACCGGTGACAGCAGCGGGTGAGCGTCGCGGCGTGCTGCTCGGCATCGATGTCGGCAAGGCCCGCATCGGAGTGGCCGCCTGCGACGCCGACCACCTCTTGGCCTACCCGGTCGAGACGGTGCAGCGCACTGATGACGGCTCATGGGCGGAACGCATCGCAGAAATCGCCGAGGAGTACGGCGCCGTAGGGCTGGTCTGCGGCCTGCCGATCAATCTGCGCGGCGGCGACACACAGTCGACGGACGACGCCCGTGACGTCTGCCAGCAGCTGGTCGAGAGAACCGGCATCGCTGCACATCTGGTCGACGAACGGCTGACCACCAACGTCGCGGCCCGTCAGCTGCGGCCGAGCGGTCGCAAACGCGGGAAGCAGCGATCGGTGATCGATCAGGCAGCCGCAGTTGCCATCCTGCAGCAGGCGCTGGAGATTGAGCAGCACACCGGGCGACTGCTCGGCGACGCTGTCGAAAGGAACGATGCATGAGCAGACACGCAGGCAGACGCCGCACACGACGCAAACGCACGATCACCTGGATCGTTGTGACGGTGTTGGTCGCCGTCTTCATCGCCGCGCTGCTCTTCGCCGGGCGGTCGCTGATGCGTGAGATGGGCATCGGCGAGGTCATCGACTACCCGGGGCCGGGCACCGACGACGTGACGTTCGTGATCCGTGACGGTGAGTCGGGCACCGACATCGCCGAGAACCTCGTCGACGTCGGCGTGATCAAGACGTACAAGGGCTTCTTGGACGAGTACCACAAACGGTCTCCTGAACCGGTCTTCCAGCCGGGGGCGTATAAGCTGCAGAAAGAGTCTCCCTCGGCCACGGTCATCGATGTGCTGAGCGACCCGTCGAACCGCGTCGACCTCAAGGTCGTCATTCCAGAAGGCTACCGACAGTCGCAGATTCTGGCCCGCATCTCGGAGGTGGTCGATCTGCCGCTCGAGAAGCTGCAGGCCGCCGCGCGCGACGTGAACGCCTACGACGTTCCGCAGCAGGCGAAGGATCATAAGTCCCTGGAGGGCTTCCTGTTCCCGGCGACATACACGATCGACCCAGAGGCCGAGCCGAAAGACATCATCAAGCAGATGGTCGATCGCGCCAACAAGGCCCTCGACAACGCCGGGGTGCAGGGCGACGCGGCACGCTACGACGTGATGACGAAGGCCTCGGTCGTGCAGGCCGAATCGGGCAGCGTCGCCGACATGGGCAAAGTCGCGCGTGTGATCGACAACCGGCTCGCCCAGGGCATGCCGCTGCAGATGGACTCGACTGTGACCTACGGGTCGGGGCGCACCGATATCGTCGAGCCTGACAAACAGGAACGCGACGATGCGAGCAACAAGTACAACACCTACGCCAACAAGGGCCTGCCGGTCGGACCGATCGGCAACCCGGGCGACGACGCCATCCAGGCGTCGCTCAACCCGACCCCCGGCGACTGGCTGTACTTCGTGACGGTGAACCTCGACACCGGCGAGACGGTCTTCTCGACGACGCTGCAGGAGCATCAGGCGTCGGTCGACCGGTACAACGCCTGGAAGCAGCAGAAAGGCATTCAGTAGTGGCTGCCGATGCCTCCGCTGCGACCGTGCGGTCGCAGCGGCGCCTAGCCGTGTTGGGTAGCCCGATCGAGCATTCGTTGTCTCCGCTGCTGCACAATGCCGCCTACACCACCCTCGGGCTGCCCTGGCAGTACGACCGCGCAGAGGTCGGCAGCGGCGAGCTGCTGCCCTTTCTGCAGGGGCTCGGCGACGACTGGCTCGGGCTCAGCCTGACGATGCCGCTGAAGCGCGAGGTCATCGCCTATCTCGAGGAGGTGACTCCGCTGGTCGACGAGCTGCAGGTGGCCAACACGCTGCGCTTCGCCTCAGGCAGGAGCTCCGGCACGCGTGTGCTGCAAGGGGCGAACACCGACGTGTGGGGCATCGAGCAAGCCCTGCGCGAAGCCGGAATCGAACGACTCGAGAGCGCCGAGGTGATCGGCTCGGGTGCGACCGCACTGAGCTCGCTGCGGGCGCTCGCAGATCTCGGCGCCCGCAGCGTCCGCCTGCACGCACGCACGCCGGAGCACGCCGGCGAGCTGGTCGATCGCGCGGCCGATTGGGGCGTCACGGTGGATGTCGTGACGCTGACCGGGGGAGAGCTCGCGCTGACGGCACCGGCGGTCGTGTCGACGCTGCCCGCCCATGCCGCAGATGCGATTGAACCTCGACTCAGCTCAGCGGGCGACGTGCTGCTGGACGTCGCCTACGACCCATGGCCCTCGACGCTGGCGACCCGCTGGCAGGCCATCGGCGGCACCGCAGTCTCGGGCATCGAGATGCTGCTCTGGCAGGCGGTCGCGCAGGTGCGCTTCTTCGTCTTCGGCGACGACACGCGCGAGCTGCCCGACGAACCGACGATCGTGCGTGCGATGCGAGCAGTGCTGCCGCCGAACGGGATGCCGCCGGGTGATCTGCCGCGGCCCTGACGCCTCGGCTTCGGCACCGAAACGAGTTTGACCCTCGACCCTATGGAAAGATGGAGCACATGTTGCGTTGGCTGACTGCAGGCGAGTCTCATGGTCCAGAACTGATCGCACTCATCGAGGGCCTTCCGTCGGGCGTTCCGATCACGAGAGAGCAGATCTCTGCCGATCTGGCCCGCCGGAGACTGGGCTACGGCCGCGGCGCCCGGATGAAGTTCGAGCAGGACGCGATCACGCTCTCGGCCGGCATTCTGCACGGGTGCACCATCGGCTCGCCGATCGCGCTGCGCATCGGCAACACCGAGTGGCCGAAGTGGCAGGAGGTCATGACCCCCGACCCGGTCGACCCCCAGACGCTCACCGGCGGTCGAGCCGCGCCGCTCACCCGACCTCGGCCCGGCCACGCCGACCTGGTCGGCATGCAGAAATACGGCTTCGACGAGGCACGACCGATCCTCGAGCGCGCCAGTGCACGTGAGACTGCGGCACGCGTGGCGCTCGGCGCCGTCGCCCGAGCGTTCCTCGGCGAGCTCGGCATCCGACTGGTCAGCCACACCACGGCCATCGGCGGCGTCGCAGCACCCGACGACGAGCCGCACCCGACGCCCGACGACGTCGAGCGCCTCGACGCCGATCCCGTACGATGCTTCGATCCCGAGACCTCGCAGCGCATCGTCGAGCGCATCGACCAGGCTCATAAAGACGGCGACACACTCGGCGGCGTCGTCGAGGTCGTGGCCTACGGTCTGCCGGTCGGCCTCGGCTCGCACATTCAGTGGGACCGCCGCCTCGACGGCCGTCTCGCCCAGGCGCTGATGGGCATTCAGGCCATCAAGGGGGTCGAATGCGGTCAGGGGTTCGGTCTCGCAGCGGTGCCCGGTTCGCAGGCGCACGACGAGATCGGGGCCGTCGAGACGCCCGCCGGGCAGCGCATCACTCGCGCATCGAATCGCGCCGGCGGTCTCGAGGGCGGCATGTCGACCGGGCTGCCACTCTGGGTGCGCGCCGCCATGAAGCCGATCGCGACCGTGCCGCACGCGCTGCGCACCGTCGACGTCAGCACCGGCGAAGCAGCCCGCGCCCACCACCAGCGCTCAGACGTCTGTGCGGTGCCGGCGGCCGGCGTCGTCGCCGAGGCGATGGTCGCGCTCGTGCTCGCCGAGGCCGTGCTCGAGAAGTTCGGCGGCGACTCGATCGCCGAGACGCGACGCAATCTGCAGAGCTTCCAGGCCGGCGTGCCAGACGCACTGCGCACCAGCCATGAGGTGAACTCCGCATGGTGACGGTGCTGATCGGCCCACCCGGAGTCGGCAAGTCGAGCATCGGTCGAGCCGTGGCGGCGCGCCTCGGAGCTCCCTTCGTCGACAGCGATGTGCTCATCTCGCAGCAGTACGGGCCGATCCCCGAGATCTTCCTGCACGACGGCGAGGCCGAGTTCCGCCGCAAAGAGGAGCGTATGGTCGCACAGGCGCTCGCAGACGACGACCCGGACGCCATCGTCGCCCTCGGCGGCGGGGCTCCGCTCTCAGCGACCACCCAGCGGCTGCTCGCCGAGCACTTCGTCGTCTTTCTCGACGTCGACGCCGCACACGTCGGTGATCGCATCGACGGCAGCCTGCCCTCGCAGGCCGACGCCGGACCCGGCGCAGGCGACCAGCAGACGGCCCGACCACTGTTGGCCGGCGGCATCGACGCATGGCAGCGACTCTACGATCAGAGACTCGACACCTACGCACGCCTGGCGGACCACACCGTCGACACGCGCGATCTCGATCGAGAGTCGGTAGCCGACGAGGTCGAACAGGCGATCGCACAGAGGAGACAAATGCAGCAGGCAGACGAGACCGTGACGCAGGGAAGCGGGCTCGAACCTCGCACCGTGCACGTGGGCGGGCAGCACCCGTATGACGTCTTCATCGGCGAGAACGTGCTCGACCAGCTTGCCGAGGCCATCGACGACCGGGTCACGCGAGTGCTGATCGTGCACCAGCCGACCGGGCAGGCGCTCGCCGAACGGCTGCGCGCCCAGCTCGACGGACGGGTGCAGGCGATGACCGCCGAGGTGCCCGACGCCGAAGAGGGCAAGCGCATCGAAGTGATCGGATTTCTCTGGCAGGTGCTCGGCAAGGCCGACTTCACCCGAACCGATCTGATCATCGGCGTGGGCGGGGGAGCGGTCACCGACATCGCCGGATTCGCTGCGGCGACGTGGCTGCGCGGCATCAAAGTCATTCAGGTGCCCACCTCGGTGCTGGGCATGGCCGACGCCGCCGTCGGCGGCAAGACCGGGATCAACACCAACGAGGGCAAGAACCTTGCCGGTGCGTTCCACACGCCGGCGGCGGTGTTCGCCGACACGACGACGCTCGAGACGCTGCCGCGCAACGAGCTGCTCACCGGCTACGCCGAGGTCGCGAAGTGCGGGTTCATCGGTCAGAACTCGATTCTCGACCTGATCGAGCAGCACGGCGACCAGGCGGTCGATCCCGCGTCGCCGGTGTTCCTCGACGCGCTCACCCAGGCCGTGTCGCTCAAGGCCGACGTCGTCGAGGGCGATCTGCGCGAGGCCGGGCGACGCGAGATCCTCAACTACGGGCATACGCTCGGGCACGCGATCGAGTATGCCGAACGCTACCAGTGGCGCCACGGAGCAGCAGTGTCGGTGGGCATGGTCTTCGCCGCGCATCTCTCGCACCTCACCGGCCATCTCAGCGACGCAGACCTCGACCGGCACTACAGCGTGCTGCAGTCGCTGGGGCTGCCGACGACCTACCGTCGGGGCGCCTGGGAGCAGCTGCTCGCCGTGATGCACCGTGACAAGAAGGCCCGCGGCGACGTGCTGCGCTTCATCATTCTCGACGGCATCGGCCGCCCGATCGTGCTCACCGGGCCCGAACCCGATCTGCTCTTCACCGCGTACCAGGAGATCGCCGAATGACCGCCGCGGCCGAGCGGACGACCGAGGCACCGACAGTGCTGGTGCTCAACGGACCGAACCTGGGTCGGCTGGGCGCCCGCACGCCCGAGGTCTACGGCACAGCCTCCCTCGACGACCTGACCCGCGAGCTTGGCGCCGAGGGCGCGCGACTCGGGCTGCGGGTCGACGTTCGGCAGAGCGACGACGAGGCGGAGCTGATCGGCTGGCTCTTCGAGGCCATCGAGCAGCGCAGCCCGGTCGTGCTGAATCCGGCTGCGTTCACCCACTACTCGTACGCGCTCGCGGATGCTGCGGTGCAGGTTCCCGAGGCTGGCCTGCCGCTGGTCGAGGTGCACATCTCGAACCCCGCCGGGCGGGAACGGTTCCGGCAGCGCAGCGTGATCTCAGCGGTGGCTACCGGGACGATCGCCGGTTTCGGCTTCGACTCGTATGTGCTCGCGCTCGAGGCGATCGCACGGCTGCAGGGCCGCTGAGCCACGACGTGGATCGCATCACCGGCAGGTGAGGGAGTAGACTGGCAGAGTGTGTCTGCTCCCCGGATGAGCGACACCGGCGCGACGGATGTCGACGCAGCGCGAGTGAGTGCAGCATCCCCGTCACGTGACCGAAGACGACTGAACGAACGGAAGACTGTGGCAACCACCAACGACCTGAAGAATGGACTCGTGCTGAAGATCGACGGCCAGCTCTGGACCGTCATCGAGTTTCAGCATGTGAAGCCGGGCAAGGGCGGGGCGTTCGTGCGCACCAAGCTGAAGAACGTGCTCACCGGCAAGGTGGTCGACCGTACTTTCAATGCGGGCACCAAGGTCGAGACTGCGACCGTCGACAAGCGCGACATGCAGTTCTCGTACAAAGACGGCGAAGACTTCGTGTTCATGGACAACTCGGACTACGAGCTCATCACCCTGCCGGCCAACGTCGTCGGTGATGCCGAGCACTTCCTGCTCGAGAACCAGGAGGCCACCGTGGCCTTCCACGAGGGCTCGCCGCTCTACGTCGAGCTGCCCGCATCGGTGACCCTCGAGGTCACCTACACCGAGCCCGGACTGCAGGGCGACCGTTCGAGCGCCGGCACGAAGGCCGCCACACTCGAGACCGGCTACGAGATCCAGGTGCCGTTGTTCCTCGAGACCGGCACCAAGGTGAAGGTCGACACCCGCACCAGCGAGTACCTCGGCCGCGTGACCGACTGATGGCCGTGACCGACCAGACCGAAGACAGCACGCGTCGCCCATTCAGCGGGCGCACGCTGGCTCGTCAGCGCGCCGTCGATGTGCTGTACGCCGCCGATCTGCGCGGGCAGTCCGTCGCCGAGGCGATCGAGGCCTGGCTGAGCAACGCGCGAGACAACCTCGCGAACAGCCGCCCGCAGAGCGAGTCGGCAGGGCTGCGACAGCTCGAGGCAGAGCGCGAACTCGACCATCTCGACACGTACACCTACGCTCGGCAGATCGCCGCCGGTGTGGGCGACCACCAGTCGAGCATCGACGAGCTCATCGAGAGCTACGCCAAGGACTGGACGCTGGCCCGCCTGCCCAAGGTCGACCTGGCCATTCTGCGAGTCGGTGTGTGGGAGGTGCTCTACAACGACGAGGTTCCGGCTGCAATCGCGATCTCGGAGGCGTCGAAGCTTGCCGCAGAGCTCAGCACCGACAGCTCGCCGCGTTTCGTGAGCGGTGTGCTGCACGCGATTGCCGAGGCGGAGTGACCGAGCAGCAGCCTGCAGCGCGCGCGCACAGACAGGTGCGCCCGCGCACCGAAGGCTGGACTCAGCAGGTGGCGGCCGACGGCCGTCCAGTGCTGCAGTTCGCCGCGAAGCCACGGGTGAAGAAGCCGCCGAAGCACCTCGCCGACCTCACCCTGGCCGAGCGCAAAGAATGGCTCAAAGAACTCGGCGTGCCGACCTTTCGAGCGAAGCAGCTCTCGAAGCACTGGTTCGTGCATCACACAGCCGACCCGGCGAAGATGAGCGATCTGCCCAAAGAGGGCCGTGACGAGCTGGTGGCCACGGTGCTGCCGCAGCTCCTCACAGAGGAACGTCGCCTGGTCACCGACCGCGGCGACACGATCAAATTTCTCTGGAAGCTGTTCGACGGCGCGCTCGTCGAGTCGGTGCTGATGCGGTATCCCGGGCGTATCACGCTCTGCGTCTCGAGCGAGGCAGGCTGCGGCATGAACTGCCCGTTCTGCGCCACGGGCCAGGCAGGGCTCACTCGCAACCTCTCGACTGCCGAGATTGTGGCCCAGATCGTCGCGGCGAACGCAGTCATCGCAAGCGGTGCGCTCAAAGGCGGCACGCGCGACGACGAGCGTGTGAGCAACGTGGTGTTCATGGGCATGGGTGAGCCGCTCGCCAACTACAAACGGGTGATGGGCGCCGTGCACCGCATGGTCGACCCCGAGCCCGAGGGCATGAACATGGCCGCGCGTCAGATCACGGTGTCATCGGTCGGGCTCGCCCCGGCCATCCGCAAGCTCGCCGACGAGGGCGTCCCCGTGACCTTCGCGCTGTCGCTGCATGCACCTGACGACGAGCTGCGTGACGAGCTGATCCCCGTCAACAGCCGCTGGAAGGTGGACGAGGCGCTCGACGCCGCGTACCACTACTACGAGGTGACCGGTCGACGAGTCTCGATCGAGTACGCACTCATCAAAGACATGAACGATCACGGCTGGCGCGCCGATCTGCTCGCAGAGAAGCTCAACGAGCGCGGGCAGGGCTGGGCACACGTGAATCCCATCCCGCTGAACCCCACGCCGGGCTCAGTCTGGACGGCGTCGACGCCCGCCGCCACCCGCGAGTTCATCCGGCGTCTCGAAGCAGCCGGTGTCGCCGCCTCGCTGCGCGACACTCGTGGCAAAGAGATCGACGGTGCCTGCGGGCAGCTCGCCGCCACGGAGTGAGCGACCCGTCGCAGTCCGTCGATCGGTCAGCGGCGAGGTGCTCTCGGCCGTCGTGACACAATGACCGCATGATCGAATCAGCCGATGTGCTCCGCCTCGCCGCTTTCGCCGACGCACCGGGCGGCGGCAATCCCGCCGGCGTCGTGCTTGACGCCTCGAAGCTCCACGCTGATGCGATGCTCGCGATCGCCCGCGAGGTCGGGTTCTCGGAGACCGCGTTCGTGACTCGCCCGGCGACCGAGCGGGCCCCGGGTGAGATCGGCATCCGGTATTTCTCACCTGAGGCCGAGGTGCCGTTCTGCGGGCATGCGACGATCGCGACGGCTGTGGCGCTTGCCGAGCGCGAGCCGACCGGCGATCGTCACCGCTACGTCTTCGAGACCGCGGTCGGTCCGCTCACGGTCGACACCGTGCGCAGTGATTCCGGCACGGTCGCCTCGTTCACGAGCGTCGAGCCCGTCGTGAGGCCGATTGAGGCCGAGGTGCTGCAGCTGCTGCTGCAGCTGCTCGGTCTGCAGACCGACGATCTCGACCGACAGCTGCCACCGCGGGTCGCCTATGCGGGCAATGACCATCCGATGCTGACCATCGCCGACGCTGCGGTGTTCGACGAGTTCTCCTTCGATCCGCAGGCGGTGCGGGCACTGATGGACGAGCAGGGGTGGCCGGGCACCGTGACCGTGATGCATCGGCAGACGGCCAACCTGTTCGAGGCTCGCAATCTGTTTCCGGTCGGCCAGATCGTCGAAGATCCGGCGACGGGCTCGGCGGCAGCTGCGTTCGGCGGCTACCTGCGCGCGCTGGGCCAGGCCCCGGTGCCCGGCCACGTGACCGTGCTGCAGGGCAGACACGTCGGCCGTCCCAGCCGACTCGCCGTGCGCATCCCGCGGTCGGGCGGCATCATCGTTTCGGGCACCGCGCTGCCGATCGCAGAGCCTGATGCCAGTGCTACACTCGGTTGAACATCCTTTAACGACCGTCCTGTGAGGCGGGAAAGGAAGAAACCCGTGGCAACAACTGTGATGCAGGCGGGCGACATCGATCGCGCCCTGACACGCATCGCCTTCGAGATCCTCGAGGGCAACAAAGGCCCAGACAATCTGGTGCTGCTCGGCATTCCCAGCAGGGGAGTGCCCCTGGCTCAACGTCTCGCGGCCAAGATCGCGAAGACCGAGTCGCTTCCCGATCCCGACGCGCTCGTCGGTTCGATCGACATCACCATGTATCGCGATGATCTTCGCGCCAAGCCGCTGAAGCATCCCCAGCCCACGCAGGTGCCGCTGAGCGGCATCGACGGCAAGACCGTGGTGCTGGTCGACGACGTGCTCTACTCCGGTCGCAGCGTGCGCGCGGCGCTGGATGCGCTGGGCGAGCTGGGGCGGCCAGAGGTCGTCCGCCTCGCGGTGCTGGTCGATCGCGGGCATCGTCAGCTGCCCATTCGGGCGGACTTCGTCGGCAAGAACCTGCCGACCTCGCGCAGCGAACAGGTGCAGGTGCACCTCGAGCCGCTCGACGCCACCGACGAGGTGGTGATCTCGTGAAGCATCTGCTCAGCACACGCGACCTCGACCAGTCGACCGCCGTCGGCCTGCTCGACATCGCCGAAGACATGGATGCGGTCAATCGTCGCGAGATCAAGAAGCTGCCGACGCTGCGCGGTCGCACCGTGGTCAACCTCTTCTACGAGAACTCGACTCGCACGCGCATCTCGTTCGAGGCAGCCGCGAAACGGCTGTCGGCCGACGTGATCAACTTCACTGCGAAGGGCTCGAGCGTCACCAAGGGCGAGTCTCTCAAAGACACCGCCCAGACGCTCACGGCCATCGGCGCCGACGGCGTGGTCATCAGACACAGCGCCGACGGGGCGGCTCACCGTCTCGCGCAGACAGACTGGATCGACGCCAGCGTCGTGAACGCGGGCGACGGCACGCACGAACACCCCACTCAGGCGCTGCTCGACGCCTTCACGATTCGCAAACGCCTGCACGGCGACGCCTCACGCGGTCTCGCTCTCGACGGCGTGCGCGTGCTGATCGTGGGAGACATCGACCACTCCCGAGTCGCGCGCAGCGATCTGTGGCTGCTCACGACGCTGGGAGCGGAGGTCGCCTTCGCCGGCCCGCCCACGCTCATTCCCTTCGGCATCGACGGCTGGCCGGTTCGTGTGTACGACGACTTCGACGAGGCGATCGCCGCCGGGTTCGACGTCGTCATCATGCTGCGCATCCAGCTGGAGCGCATGCACGACGCATTCTTCCCGACCAGCGAGGAGTACACCCGGCTCTGGGGTCTCGGCGAGCAGCGCCTGCGCCGTCTCGGCGAGCAGGCGCTGGTCATGCATCCCGGGCCGATGAACCGCGGCCTCGAGATCAGCTCGTTCGCCGCGGACTCGGTGCAGGCCACCGTGCGCGAGCAGGTCGCCAACGGCGTCTCTGTGCGCATGGCCGTGCTCTACTCGCTGCTCGGAACGGGCATGGGAGCCGGCCTCGGCGAAACGAACGGAGGTCTCGCATGAGCCGCGACATCGTCATCACCAACGCACGGCTGCTCGGTCGCGATGCCGTCGACATCCGCGTCTCAGGTCAGCAGATCGTGTCGGTCGAGCCGACGGGCGCGACCACGGCATCCGCCGCCGATCGCGAGAGCGGTCGTGACGCCGATCTCGTCATCGACGGCTCGGGGCTCATCGCACTGCCCGGTCTTGTCGATCTCGGCGCGCACCTGCGCCAGCCCGGTCTCGAACAGGTCGAGACCGTGACCTCGGCGTCGCAGGCAGCCGCACTCGGCGGTTTCACCGCCGTGCACGCTCTGCCCGACACCGACCCTGTCGCAGACACGGCAGGCAACGTCGAACTGGTGCACCGGCTTGGGCTGGACGCCGGCTACGTCGACGTGCGTCCGATCGGCGCCGTCACCGTCGGCATGCGGTGCGATCGCCTCGCCGAGATCGGTGCGATGGCGCACTCCACCGCACAGGTACGGGTCTTCAGCGACAGTGAGACCGGCATCACCGACCCGCTACTGCTGCGTCGCGCACTCGAATATGTGAAGCCCTTCGCCGGCGTCATCGCGCAGCATGCGCAGGATCCGCTGCTGACCAAAGACGCCGAGATGAACGAGGGCGAGCTCTCAAGCCGTCTCGGGCTGCACGGCTGGCCCGCCGTCGCCGAAGCCTCGGTCATCGCCCGTGACGTGCTGCTCGCCGACCACGTCGGGGCGCGACTGCACGTGCGCCACGTCTCGGCGAAGGGCAGCGTCGACGTGCTGCGCTGGGCGAAGCAGCGGGGCATCGACGTGACCGCCGACGTCACCCCGCATCACCTCGCACTGACCGAAGAGCTCATCGCCGGCTACGATCCCCGCTACAAGGTCAACCCGCCGCTGCGCGCTCAGGCCGACGTCGAGGCACTGCACGAGGGTCTGGCCGACGGCACTATCGACGCGATCGCGACCGATCACGCTCCGCAGCCGCCCGAGGCGAAAGAGTGCGAATGGGCTCACGCCGAACCGGGGATGCTGGGGCTGCAGACCGCCCTGCACGTCGCCCAGGCGGCGCTGGTCGACACCGGCGTGCTGAGCTGGGGCGATCTCGCCCGTGTCCTGAGCAGCGCCCCTGCCGCCATCGCCGGCGACGCCGAACAGGGGCAGCAGCTCACCGCCGATGCGATCGCCAACCTCGTGCTGGTCGATCCGCTGGGCAGCACGACGCTGCAGCGCGACGACATCGCGAGCCTGTCATGGAACTCGCCCTGGCTGGGGGAGCAGCTGCCCGGTCGAATCGTGGCCACGATCAGTCGTGGCGTGCCGACCGTGCTCGACGGCTCGCTGTGCACACCCGAGGCGGTGCGCACGTGGATCTAGACCCCAAAGTCCTTCCCACCGTCGTGACCGTGCTCGTCGTGATCGCGGCATTCGTCGGCATGTGGCTCGGCTGGCGACGACGCACCCGCCAGCAGGAGGCCGAGCTGCCCGGGCTCGAGCCGGCGCCGTCGACCGAGCAGCTCGGCGAGCCGATGGCCGCCGGCAGCGGGCTCTACGTCGCGACGACCGAGGCCGACGACCCGTTGAATCGCATCACCGCAGGCGACTTGGGGTTCCGCGCACGCGCAACCGTGCACGTCTATGCGCAGGGCGTCGTCGTCGAGCGCGACGGCTCTCAGCCGCTGTTCATCGCACAGCCGAGCCTCGACGGTGCCGGACTCGAAAGCTACGCGGTCGACAAGGGCGTGGAGAAGGGCGGCCTCACCGGCATCGACTGGCGGTGGGGCGACCGCGAGGTCACCTCGTTCTTCCGCATGCGACGACCCCAGGACGGCCCTGCCATCGTCACGGCCGTCCGGACCATCGCCCCACCGCAGTCTGCGGCACGGAGGGCTCGCGATCTCATGTTCTGATCAGACGCAGACCGAGACCGCAGCTCTCCGGCACATCCCCCGCAGCCTGCACCAGCATCCATCAGACCGACGACGTCACGAACGTCACAGAGACCATTCAGAGCAAGGAGCACTCACCAGTGTTTGAACCAGCAATTCTCGTGCTCGAAGACGGCACCCGCTACACCGGGCGCGCCTACGGAGCACAGGGCACCACCTTTGGAGAGGCCGTCTTCGCCACCGGCATGACCGGCTACCAAGAGACTCTCACCGACCCGTCGTACGCAGGGCAGATCGTCATTCAGACGGCGCCGCAGATCGGCAACACCGGCGTGAACGACGAAGACAACGAGTCGCGTCGCATCTGGGTCGCCGGCTATGCCGTTCGCGAGCCCAGCCGCATCGTGTCGAACTGGCGCGCCACCTCAAGCTTGGACGAGGAGCTGGAGCGCCAGGGGATCATCGGCATCTCGCACATCGACACCCGTGCGCTGACCCGTCACCTGCGAGACAAAGGCGCGATGCGCGCCGGCATCTTCTCGGGAGACGCCGCCGCACTGTCGCCGGACGAGCAGCTGAAGCAGGTGCTCGCCTCGCCGCACATGGCCGGGCAGAACCTGTCAGCCCAGGTGACCACGCCTGAGGCCTATGTCGAGCCGGCGGTCGGCCAGTCGCACGGCAACATCGCGATCATCGACCTCGGTGTCAAACGTGCGACAGTGCGCAAGCTCGCCGCACAGGGCTTCGACGTGCATGTGCTGCCCTACATGGCGACCTTCGCAGACATCCAGCGGCTCGAGCCGGTCGGCGTCTTCTTCTCGAACGGCCCGGGCGACCCCGCAGCCAGCGACGACGTCATCGGCACGCTGCGCGAGGTGCTGGGCCATCGCATCCCCTTCTTCGGCATCTGCTTCGGCAACCAGCTGCTCGGCCGCGCGCTCGGCCTCGGCACGTACAAGCTGCCGTTCGGTCACCGCGGCATCAACCAGCCGGTGCTCGACAAGGCCACCGGCCGGGTCGAGATCACCGCGCAGAACCACGGCTTCGCGGTGCAGGCCGAGACCGAGGGCGTCATCGACTCGCCTGAGGGCTTCGGCCGCGTCGAGGTCAGCCACATCGGTCTGAACGACCAGGTTGTCGAAGGGCTGCGCTGCCTCGACATCCCCGCGTTCTCGGTGCAGTACCACCCCGAGGCCACCGCCGGCCCGCACGATGCGAGCTACCTCTTCGATCGCTTCCGCAAGCTGGTGCTCAGCGGGCAGGGCGCAGCCACAGACGTTCAGGCTTCGGGCCTGGAAGGAGACGACAAGTAATGCCACGCAGAACAGACATCAACAGTGTGCTCGTCATCGGCTCGGGCCCGATCGTCATCGGCCAGGCCTGCGAGTTCGACTACTCCGGCACCCAGGCGTGCCGTGTGCTGCGCGCCGAGGGCATCCGCGTCATCCTCGTGAACTCGAACCCGGCCACGATCATGACCGATCCCGACTTCGCCGACGCGACCTACATCGAGCCGATCACCACCGAGGTGCTCGAGACCGTCATCGCGAAAGAGAAGCCCGACGCGATTCTGCCCACGCTGGGCGGCCAGACGGCGCTCAACGCGGCCATCCAGCTCGACAAGGCCGGCATCCTCGAGAAGTACGACGTCGAGCTGATCGGCGCCAAGGTCGATGCCATCGAACGCGGCGAGAACCGCGAGATCTTCAAAGAGCTCGTGGTCGAGTGCGGCGCCGACGTGGCTCGTTCTCACATCTGCCACACTCTCGAAGACTGCCTCGAGGCGGTCGAAGACCTGCACTACCCGGTCGTCGTGCGCCCCTCGTTCACCATGGGTGGGCTCGGCTCGGGCTTCGCCTACGACGAAGACGACCTGCGTCGCATCGCCGGGGCCGGGCTCGACTACTCGCCGACGGCCGAGGTGCTGCTCGAAGAGTCGATTCTGGGATGGAAGGAATACGAGCTCGAGCTGATGCGCGACAACGCCGACAACACGGTGGTGGTCTGCTCGATCGAGAACTTCGACCCGGTCGGCGTGCACACCGGAGACTCGATCACGGTCGCCCCGTCGCTGACGCTCACCGACGTCGAGTACCAGAAGATGCGCGACATCGGCATCGACATCATCCGCGCCGTGGGCGTGGACACCGGAGGCTGCAACATCCAGTTCGCGATCAACCCCGAGACCGGGCGCATCATCGTCATCGAGATGAACCCCCGCGTGTCGCGCTCGTCGGCGCTGGCCTCGAAGGCGACCGGCTTCCCGATCGCCAAGATCGCGGCCAAGCTGGCCATCGGCTACCGCCTCGACGAGATTCCCAACGACATCACGCAGGTGACGCCGGCGAGCTTCGAGCCGACGCTCGACTACGTCGTTGTCAAGGTGCCGCGCTTCGCGTTCGAGAAGTTCCCCGCCGCCGACGACACGCTCACCACGACGATGAAATCGGTCGGCGAGGCCATGGCCATCGGCCGCACCTTCACACAGGCACTGCAGAAGGCGCTGCGCTCGGTCGAGAAGAAGGGCTCGACCTTCCACTGGGGCGAGCTGCCGACCGACGCCGACGGGCGGCCCAGCACTGTCGACGAGCTGCTGCGCATCGCGAAGCGCCCGACCGACGGCCGCATCGTCACTCTGCAGCAGGCGATGCGCGCCGGTGCGTCGATCGAGCAGGCCCACGAGGCGACTGGTATCGATCCGTGGTACCTCGAGCAGATCCAGCACATCAACGAGACCGCCGACTGGATCGCCGAGGCGGTCGAGCTCGACGAGCACGTGCTGCGCATCGCCAAAGAAGAGGGCTTCAGCGACGTGCAGATCGCGCAGCTGCGCGGCCTGACCGAGCAGCAGGTGCGCAATGCCAGGCACGGCTTCGGGCTGCGCCCGGTCTACAAGACGGTCGACACCTGCGCCGGTGAGTTCCCCGCACGAACGCCCTATCACTACTCGACCTATGAGCAGGAGACCGAGGTCGCGAAGTCGGGCAAGAAGCGCATCGTGATTCTCGGCTCGGGCCCGAACCGCATCGGTCAGGGCGTCGAGTTCGACTTCTCGTGCGTGCACGCCTCGTTCGCACTGCACGACGCGGGCTACGAGACCATCATGGTCAACTGCAACCCCGAGACCGTGTCGACCGACTACGACACCTCTGACCGTCTGTACTTCGAGCCGCTCACGCTCGAAGACGTGCTCGAGGTCATCCATGCCGAGAGCGAGGCCGGCGAACTCGTCGGTGTGATCGTGCAGCTCGGCGGGCAGACCCCGCTGGGGCTGGCGAAGGGGCTGAAGGCGGCTGGCGTGCCGATTCTCGGCACCACGCCAGAGGCGATCGACCTGGCCGAGGAGCGCGGCCTGTTCGCCGAGATCCTCGAACAGGCGAACCTGCTGGCGCCGCGCAACGGCATCGCGACGAACGTCGACGAAGCCCTTTCGGTGGCCGAGCACATCGGCTTTCCCGTGCTCGTGCGCCCGTCGTTCGTGCTCGGCGGTCGCGGCATGGAGATCGTCTACGACCGAGAGTCGATCATCGACTACTTCGAGCGCATCGGAGATCAGGCGCTGGTCAGCGCCGAGAACCCGCTGCTCGTCGACCGCTTCCTGGACGACGCGGTCGAACTCGACGTCGATGCGCTGTACGACGGCGAGGAGCTCTTCATCGGCGGCATCATGGAGCACATCGAGGAGGCCGGTATCCACTCCGGCGACTCGAGCTGCTCGCTGCCCGCGGTCAGCCTCGGCGAGTCGCACCTGCGCGCCGTGCGTCAGGCGACCCTGGGCATCGCCAAGGGCATCGGCGTCGACGGGCTGCTGAACGTGCAGTATGCGATCGCGGCAGGCGTGCTCTACGTCATCGAGGCGAACCCCCGTGCCAGCCGTACGGTGCCGTTCGTGTCGAAGGCATTGGGGCTGCCCCTGGCGAAGGCCGCCAGCCTCATCATGGCCGGACAGTCGATCGCCGACCTGCGTGAGCAGGGGGTGCTGCCCGAGCAGGACAGCACCTTCGTGCCCGCCTCGTCGCCGATCTCGGTGAAAGAGGCCGTGCTGCCCTTCAACCGCTTCACCACGCCTGAGGGCAAGGTCGTCGACTCGCTGCTCGGCCCCGAGATGCGTTCGACGGGCGAGGTCATGGGCATCGACTGGAACTTCCCGGTCGCCTTCGCCAAGGCCGAGACCGCGAGCAACGGCCCGCTGCCGCGCCGTGGCACCGTGTTCGTCTCGGTCGCAGACGACGACAAGCGCAACGTCGTTCTGCCGGTGCTGCGTCTGCAGACCATGGGGTACGACATCGTCGCGACCGCTGGTACTCTGCAGGTGCTGCGCCGCAACGGCATCGAGGCGTCGCTCGTGCACAAGCTGAACGACGCGCAGGAGGACATCGTCGACCTGATCACCGCGGGCAGGATCGCCTTGGTGATCAACACGCCTGAGGGGCGCACGGGACGCACCGACGGGTATGAGATTCGTGCCGCGGCGACCGCACACGGTGTGCCGGTGTTCACCACGATCGCCGCGCTCAATGCGCTGGTGACCTCGCTCGAGGTCGTCGACGGGCCGTTCGAGGTGCACTCGCTGCAGGAGTTCGACCAGCTGCGCACCGAGGCCGCAGCACAGTGACCGAGTCAGACCTGCCGGTCGCCGGTCGGCGCCCGTTCGGCGCACGGCTCGCCGAGACCATCACGCGTCTCGGCGGGCTGTGCGTGGGCATCGACCCGCACCCCGCGCTCATCGAGCAGTGGGGTTTCGTCGACAACGCGGCCTCGCTCGAACGCTTCGGCCTGACCGTGGTGGAGGCTGCCGCCGGCCGTGTCGGCATCGTCAAGCCGCAGGTCGCGCTCTTCGAGCGCTTCGGGTCGAGCGGCATCGCTGCGCTGGAGCGTGTGATCGCCGCAGCCAGGACGGCCGGGCTGCTGGTGATCGCAGACGCCAAGCGCGGCGACATCGGCTCGACCAATGCGGGCTATGCGGCAGCGTGGCTCGCTGCCGAGGCGCCGCTGGCGAGCGATGCGCTCACCATCTCGCCGTACTTAGGCGTGGACGCTCTGACGCCGTTGGTCGATTTGGCCCGCGCCGAGGGGGCAGGGCTGTTCGTTCTCGCGGCGACGAGCAATCCCGAGGCCGAGGCGCTGCAGTCGGCGACGGTGATCGCAGAAGAGCGCACGGTCGCCGAGTCGGTGGCAGATGCGGTGGCCGGCTGGAACGCGACCGACGTCACCGCCGCTGCTGAGCTCGGCTCGTTCGGCATCGTCTTCGGCGCGACGCACGCTCCGGTGTCACGCGGGCTCGACATCCGTGAGACTCCGACGACGCTGCCGCTGCTCGTGCCCGGGTTCGGGGCGCAGGGCGCGCAGCTCAGCCAGCTCGACACACTGTTTCCCGGCGCTCGCCATCGCGTCGTCGCAAACGTCTCGCGGTCGGTGCTGCGCGGTGGTTCCGAGGGGCTGGCCGACCGCATCGCCGAGGCTGTGGGAGAATTGCAGGCATGACCACCGCTGCAGAATCCGAGATCACCCCTGCGCGACTGACGGTGCTCGCCGGCCCCACCGCCGTCGGCAAGGGCACCGTCGCCGCCTACATTCGCGAGCACTGCCCGCAGGTGTGTCTGTCGGTGTCGGCGACCACGCGCAAGCCGCGGCCGGGCGAGATCGACGGGGTGCACTACTACTTCGTCGACGACGCCGAGTTCGATCGCATGATCGCGCAGCACGAGCTGCTCGAGTACGCCACCGTGCACAACTCCTACCGCTATGGCACGCCCGAGGCCCCCGTGCGCAAAGCGCTCGCCGCTGGCCGACCCGTGCTGCTCGAGATCGATCTGCAGGGTGCACGCCAAGTGCGTCGCAACGCGCCTGACGCCCGCCTCGTCTTTCTTTCGCCTCCGTCGTGGGACGAACTGGTGCGACGCCTCGTCGGGCGTGGCACCGAGACCGCCGAGGAGCAGCGGCGCAGACTTGAGACCGCAAAGGTCGAACTCGACGCACGAAGCGAGTTCGATGACGAAGTTGTGAACGACTCCGTGGCACGCGCCGCGAACGAAGTCGTACACTTGATGGGAATTCATCCCCAGAAGGAGACCCGCTGAATATGGCAAACACGTACGAAGGCATCATCAACCCGCCCATCGACGAGCTGCTGAAGCGCGTCGACTCGAAGTTCGGGCTGGTGATCTTCGCCTCGAAGCGGGCGCGCCAGATCAACGACTACTACTCAGATCTGCATGACGGCAGCCTGTTCAACAACGTCGGCCCGCTGGTCGACGCGAACGTCGAAGACGAGTCGCTCTCGATCGCCCTGCGCGAGATCGCCGAAGACAAGCTCGAGCTCACCAAGATCGACCCGGCCGAAGAGGCTGCGGCCAAGCAGGCCGCCCTCGACGCAGCGGCCGCAGACGCGGTCGCCGGCGAGGCGCTCGACAGCACCGCTGACTCCGCTGATTCGGCTGCCGCCGACACCACCGCGAACTAACCACCGTGCGCATCCTCTTCGGCGTGGCCGGCGGCATCGCCGCGTACAAGGCCGTGCAGGCTGTTCGTCTGCTGGTGAAGGCCGGCCATGACGTGCACGTCGTGCCGACTGCGAACGCGCTGCGCTTCGTGGGCCTGCCGACGTGGGAGGCGATCTCGCGCAACCCGGTCTCGACCGAGCTGTTCGACGAGGTGTCGCGGGTGCGTCACGTCTCGATCGGCGAGCAGGCCGATCTCGTCGTGGTCGCCCCGGCGACGGCCGACCTCATCGCACGCGCCGTGCAGGGCCAGGCGGACGACCTGCTCACCTCGTCGCTGCTGGTCGCCGAGGCGCCGGTCATCTTCGTTCCGGCCATGCACTCGCAGATGTGGCGGCACCCGGCGACGCAGGCCAACATCCAGTCTCTGCGCGATCGGGGAGTGAGCATTCTCGGGCCAGACGTCGGTCAGCTCACGGGTGACGATCAGGGCATCGGCCGCATGGTCGAACCCGAGATCATCGCCGAGGCCGTCGAACGCAGTCTGCGCCCCAAAGACCTGGTCGGCCGAACGATCGTGATCAGCGCCGGCGGCACCCGAGAGCGCGTCGATCCGGTGCGCTTTCTGGGCAACGACTCGTCGGGCAAGCAGGGCGTGGCCATCGCCGAAGAGGCTCTCGCCCGCGGGGCCGAGGTCATCATCGTGGCCGGGCACCTCGACGTGCACACCCCGTGTGGGGCCGAGGTCATCAAGGCGCGCTACACCGAGTCGATGCGGCAGGCGATTGAGTCGCTCGCCGACGAGGCCGACTGCATCATCATGGCCGCCGCCATCGCCGACTACCGACCTGCCGACCCGGCCAGCGCGAAGCTGAAGAAAGCGCAGGAGGGCAGCGAGCTGAACCTGCGGCTGATCGCCAACCCCGACATCCTCAGTGAGATCTCGCACCGCTCGGGGCGCAGCAACCTGATCGTCGGCTTCGCCGCCGAGACTGCGTCGGGTGAGAGGCTGCTCGAGCTGGGCCGGGCCAAGATCGCGCGCAAGGGCTGCGATCTGCTGGTGGTCAACGAGGTCGGCGAGGGCAAGACCTTCGGCTTTGACGACACCGACGTGACCATTCTCGACGCCAAGGGGCAGATCGTCGCCGAGGTGAACGGCCCCAAGCGCGAGGTCGCCGAGGTGCTGATGAATCAGGTCGCCCTGTCGATCTGACGCGCGGCGACACACACTGGCGTTCTGCGACCGGGTGTCGCACACTGGTTGCGGTGTGCTCGATCCCGGCGACGGGATCGCCTGGCGCGGCAGCTTCGACGCTGCAGCGATGATGAGCAATCTGACGGCGACGATCGGCCGCGTCTGCGCGCGCATGAGCGAGCACACGAGAACCTGAGCAAGACGAACGAATGTAGAGGACGACGCATGAGTGAGAGTGAACTGCGACTGATCAGCAGTGAGTCGGTCACAGAGGGACACCCCGACAAAGTCTGCGACCAGGTCTCAGACGCGATTCTCGACGCCCTGCTCGAAGTCGACGATCAGTCGCTGACGGCCGTCGAGACGGTGGCGACCCGCGGGCTCGTGCACGTCGTCGGCGAGATCAAGACCGAGGGGTACGTCGAGATTCCGCAGATCGTTCGCGACGTCATCACCGGCATCGGCTACACCTCGAGCGACGTCGGCTTCGACGGTCGCAGCTGCGGCGTCTCGCTGTCGATCGGACAGCAGTCGCAGGAGATTCGCGACGGCGTGCTCACCTCGTACGAGGTGCGCGAGCTCGGCTCGACCGACCCGTTCGATCGCCAGGGTGCCGGCGACCAGGGCATCATGTTCGGCTATGCGACCGACGAGACCCCCGAGTTCATGCCGGCGCCGATCGCCATGGCGCACAAGCTCACCCGTCGGCTGGCCGAGCTGCGGCACAGCGGCGAGCTGCCCTGGCTGCGCCCGGACGGCAAGGCCCAGGTCACGCTCGGCTATGAAGGCGCCGTACCGCGCACGGTGGATGCCGTGGTCGTCTCGACGCAGCATGATCCCGATCGCACGACCGCTGAGATCCACGAGGCCGTGCGTCGTCATGTGATCGACCCGGTGCTCGCAGACAGCGGGCTGGACGCCGCGGGCATGACGGCGTACATCAACCCGTCCGGCAGCTTCGTCGAGGGCGGCCCGGGTTCTGACGCCGGGCTCACCGGCCGCAAGATCATCGTCGACACGTATGGGGGAGCGGCTCACCACGGCGGGGGCGCCTTCAGCGGCAAAGACCCGTCGAAGGTCGATCGCTCCGCCGCGTACGCCCTGCGCCACGCTGCGAAGAACGCGGTCGCGGCGGGGCTGGCGAAGCGCCTTGAGATCCAGGTGGCCTACGCGATCGGCAAGGCGCGTCCGGTGGGACTCTACGCCGACTCGTTCGGCACGGGCACGCTCGGCAGCGATCGGCGCATCGCCGATGCGCTGCTCGAGGTATTTGACCTGCGCCCTGAGGCGATTCTCGAGAACCTCGAACTGCGTCAGCCCGTCTACCAGCGCACGGCCGCCTACGGGCACTTCGGTCGTGACGAGCCCGGGTTCACTTGGGAGCGTCTCGACAAGGTCGATCAGCTGCGCGAGGCCGCCGGTCTCTGAACAGGAGCACTCCTGCCTGCAGAGCACCACGTGCTCGCCCCGGATGACGGCGAGGTCGTGTCTGCAGGGTCGGGTAGTGTGACAGCATGACCTCAGACGCGACGCCCCGCATCGCGCACGTCTGCATCGACTCACCGCTTCCGCATCTCGATCGCGACTTCGAGTACGCCGTTCCCGACGATCTCGTTGATCGCATTCGCGTCGGCAGCCGAGTCAAAGTGCCGTTCGGCCATCGTCGGCAGCTCGACGGATGGGTGACGTCGCTCACTGCCAGCGCCTCCTATGACGGGCAGCTGCAGCCGATTCGCAAAGTGGTCGGCAGCGTTCCGCCGCTCGACCCCGCGATTTGGTCGCTCACCCGTGCGGTGGCCGACCGGCAGGCGGGCACCGCAGCCGATGTGCTGCGACTCGCACTGCCGGCACGTCATGCCAGAGCCGAACGCACGTGGATGACGAAGCATCCCGGGGTCGCCGTACGCCTCACCGGTGAGCCTCTGCAGAGCTCAGACGTCGACTCCGACGACGAGACCGAGCCCGGCGCAGCCGGCGAACGCGTCGCCGAAGACACACCCGGCACCGCACCGTCGACAGCCGATCCTGTGGCCTCGTGGGAGCATCCCCGAGTGCATCAGCAGCCGCATGTGGGCTGCGACCTCATCTCGAACAACCGAGTGGTCTCTGCCTGGGTCACCGATGTGGTCGGCCTGGTTCGCGAAGCGCTCGCGCGTGGGGAGTCGACGATCGTCGCGGTTCCCGACCAGCGCGACGTCGTTCAGGCGCACGGCGCGCTCGTCGAACGGTTTCCCGACGAGACGGTCGCGAGGCTCGACGGAGCCGTCGATGACGACACCCGGTATCGGTCGTTTCTCGATGTGCTCGGTGGGATCTCACGCATCGTCGTCGCCACGCGCGCCGCTGCCTACGCGCCGGCCCAGCACCTCGGGCAGCTGATCGTCGTCGACGACGGCGACCCCTCGTATCTCGAGCCGCACGCCCCGTACGCGCATCTGCGCGACGTGGCCCTGATCCGACAGCAGCAGAGCGGGTGCCGTTTGGTGTTCCTCTCTTCGTCGCGGTCGGTCGCGGTGCAGCGTCTCGTCGATATCGGCTATGTCGAACCGGGCGTGCCGGTGGGGCATCCGCGGGTGATTCCCGCTGCCGCGATCTGGGGAGACGACCCCATGCTGCAACTCGCGCGCATTCCGCAGATCGCCTATACGATCGCGCGCCGGGCCCTGGCCAGCGGGCCGGTGCTCGTACAGGTGGCCCGTGCCGGCTACCAGCGCGAAGTCACCACAGACGAAGGCACACGGCAGCTGGCCGGCGCCGGGCGCACGGCCGACGAACTCGGTCGGGCGTTCAGCGAGGTGCCGGTGATCGTGGCCACCGCCGAGCAGCCTCGCGAGCAGGTGAGCGCGAGCCCGGCGCTCGTCGTGGCCACCGCAGGCAGCGAACCGCGGTGCCCGAACGGGTACGGAGCCGTGCTGCTGCTCGACGCGCTCTCCATCGTCTCGCGTGAGGGGCTGACGGCCAGCGAAGACGCCATGCGGCACTGGTTCGCCGCGGCTGCACTGGCACGATCCGACGCCACGGTCGTGCTCACCGGCGTGCAGGGCAGACTCGCCGATGCCCTGGTGCAGTGGGATGCTGCGCAGTTCGCCCACGACGAGCTGGCTCAGCGCGTCGCGCTGGGGTTTCCGCCGGCCGTGCGCTTCTTCTCGATCTCGACGGCCCAGGGCGGCACACAGGAGGCGCTCGACGACGCGCAGCTGCCCGAGAGCGTCGAAGTCATTCAGACCCAGCTGCTGCCCAGCGAGCCTGGCGAGGGCGAGCCCACGCTCGAAGAGGTGACGCTGCTGCGGGTGCCGTACTCGGTCGGTGCCGCCACGGCACGGGCGCTGAAGGCGGCAGTGGTGCGCGCCACCACCGGTCCGGTGCGCCGACAGCGTCGCCTGCGGGTGCACGCCGACGACGTGCGCATGCTGCAGACGAGCTGATCAGACCGTCGCGGTGGCCGACGGGCGCCAGACCGGTACCATGGGGTGTGCACACACGATGCGCGGCCAGCGCAAACCTGTGACCGGCCGTCGTCGTCCAACATCGCTGCTTCGCGCAGCGTGAAAGGTTGCGATCATGGCCATTCGGTACACCCTTCCCACCACTGAGATTCTGCAGGAGCTCGCCGGTGAGCGCCCGGCGTCAGTGACGGTCTACGTCGACGCTCAGCCGACGGTGACGGAGCGCGAACGTGCGCAGACCGCCGTGAAGAGCCTGTTCGACGAAGCCGTATCGCAGCTGAAAGTGGCCGGTGAGTCGCAGAGCGTCATCGACGCGATTCAGACGCGTCGTGACGAAGTGCTCGCCGAGAACGACGTCTGGGCTGACCTCGCACGATCGCTCGCCATCTTCGTCTCGCCCGATTTCAGCGACGTCTTCGTGCTGCCCAGTCGCATCGACGACGCCGTCTTCGTGAGCAATCGATTCGCCGTCGGGCCGCTGCTGCGTGCGGTCAGCCAGCTGCAGGAGGCCTACGCGCTGACGCTCTCGGCCAAGGGCTGGTCGCTGTGGCATGCCACGCCGGAGACCCGGGCCGAGCGGATCGTGCCCGAGGGCGACTGGCCGGCCGATGCCGAAGAGGCGAACGGCAGCCCCGATCTCGATGGTGGCAAAGATCGGGCGAGTCGGCCGAGCAAGATCGAGAACCACCGCTCGCTCTACTACGCGGCCTACGCCCGCGAGGTGGCCCGTGCCACTGCAGCCGAGCTGCAGCGCGTCGACGCCAAAGGCCGGGTGCCGCTGGTGGTCTTCGCCGTGAGCCCGCTGGCCGAGATGTTTCCACAGCACTTCGCGGCGAGCGACAGCACCGCACGCGACGTCACCGTGATCGAGCAGGCGGCAGACCATCTGCAGGCCGCCGCCGTCGACGAGCGCATCCGCCATTTTCTCTCTCGCTACAACGTCGAGACCGTCGATGCGGCGCTGCGCAGCCTCGGTGAGAGCGACGGGTCACGCGTCGAGCGCGACCTCGCCGCCGTGGGGCGCGCCGCAGCACAGGGCGCGATCGATACGCTCTACTACGACATCACCAGCCACGTGCACGGCAACTACGACGGTGAGACCGGCACGCTGGCTCTGGACGAGGGCTCTGACGACGTGCTCGGAGAGATCGCGCTGACCGTGCTGCGTCTCGGCGGAAAGGTCGTGGCCGTGCGCGGAGCCGTGCTCGACCAGGACTACTGGACGGGGCCGGTCGTCGCGCTGCGCCGCTTCCCGGCCTGACCGACGAGCATCGACCGCGGCACGGGCGTCTGCGGTCAGCTCGCCGACGCGCATCCGCTGCGCGCATGACCCGATGCGCACCGCGCCACGTACACTGGTGCGGTGCGCATCATCTTTGCCGGAACCCCTGAGATCGCAGCCACCGTGCTGCGCCGAATCATCGACTCACCCCACGAGATCGCCGCCGTGGTCACCCGCCCGGACGCCCCGCAGGGGCGCCGCCGCCGTCTGACGCCGAGCCCTGTGGCCGCGCTGGCAGAGGCCGAGGGCCTGCCCGTCGTCCGTGCCACGCGCATCACCGCCGAGGCGCTCGACGAGATCCGTGAGACCGCCGGCTCAGTCGACCTCGGGGTCGTCGTCGCCTACGGCGCGATTCTGCCTGACGACCTGCTCGACCTGCCGGCGCACGGCTGGATCAACCTGCACGTCTCGCTGCTGCCGCGCTGGCGCGGCGCCGCCCCCGTGCAGCGGGCGATCGCAGCGGGGGATGCCCCGCTCGGCTTCTCGGTCATCGGCGTGACGAGCGAACTCGACGCCGGCGACGTCTACGAGCAGCAGACGGTAGCGGGTCTCGACGACGCGACAGCCGGCGAGGTGCTGCGGCGCATGGGCGTCGAAGGCTCAGAGAGCGTCGTGGCCGTGGCGGATTCCCTGGCCGCCGGCACCGCGCATCCTGTCGCACAGAAAGGCGAAGTGACCGTGGCCGCCAAGCTCGATCGGGAGTTCGGCCGCCTGAGCTGGACGCAGCCTGTCGCTCAGGTGTTCGACCGCTGGCGCGCAGCGACGCCCGAGCCGGGAGCGTGGACGACCCTCGACGGCGACACCTGCAAGGTCCTGCGTCTGGGACGACCTGATCCGGCGGCCCAGACGCCGTCGCTTCAGCCGGCCGGCAGCGTCGTGCTGTGGCAGCGCCGTGTGCTCGTGGCGGCAGCCGACGGCTGGCTCGAACTGCTCGAGGTGCAGCCCGCCGGCAGACGCGGCATGGCGGCCCATGACTGGGCCAACGGTCTGCGCCAGCAGGGCGCCGCGGCCGACCAGCCTTTGGCGGTGTTCGCATGAGCCGGAACGATCGCCGATCAGACCGGCCTCAGGGCCGCCGACACGATTCCGACCGCAATGAGCGTGGCGGCGACCGCCCGCAGCAGCGTCGAGCCGACCCGCGCCGGCTCGCGCTCGGCGTGCTCGAAGAGGTCGACGCCAACGACGCCTATGCGAACCTGCTGCTGCCGGCCCGCCTGGCAGACAGCGGCCTCGAACCGCGAGACCGCGGCTTCGTCACCGAACTCGTCTACGGCACCCTGCGCTGGCGAGCGCTCTACGACGAGCTGATCAGCCGCGCCGCACGTCGCGACGCGAGCGAACTCGACCGACGCGTGCGCGACATCCTGCGTCTCGGCGCCCATCAGGCGCTGCACATGCGGGTGCCCGGGCACGCCGCGGTCAATGAGACGGTGTCACTGGCGAAGCGCACACGCGAGGCGAAGGCTGCGGGCCTGATCAACGCCGTCATGCGTCGACTCACCGAGCGCAGCCTCGACGAGTGGGTGAGCGTGCTGCAGGCCGAACTGCCCGCCGACCGGTACCTGAGCGTGCGCTGGTCGCATCCCGAGTGGATCGTGCGCGCCCTGCGCAAGTCGCTCGCCGCCGACGGACGCGACGGAGACCTCGAAGCGCTGCTGGCCGCCGACAACGCCGCACCGGCCGTCAACCTCGTCGCACTGCCGGGCGTCGCCGATCGCGCTGACATTCCGGGCACCACGGCGAGCCCGTTGTCGCCGTTCGGCGCAGTGCTCGAACACGGCGATCCGATCGAGCTGTGTCGACGCGGCGTGCGAGTGCAGGACGTCGGCTCTCAGCTGGCGGCCCTCGCGCTCGCGGCCGCATCCGACGGCGCCGACCGACCCGGTGCATCCGCCGACGACGAGGGCGAGCGCTGGCTCGACCTGTGCGCCGGGCCCGGCGGCAAGACCGCCCTGCTCGCCGCTCTCGCCGCTCAGCGCGACCCGCGGGCGGCGCTGCGCGCGAACGAGCCGGTGCCGCACCGCGCCGATCTGGTGCGGCGGGCGCTGGAGGAGTCCGGGTTCGGCGCCGTCACCGTCGACCAGCACGACGGCGCCACCGAGCTCGAACGGGTGTCAGGGCAGTGGCAGCGGCTGCTGATCGACGCACCGTGCACCGGGCTGGGAGCGCTGCGACGTCGGCCCGAGTCTCGCTGGCGCAAACAGCCGACCGATCTGCGCGATCTCACCGTGCTGCAGCAGCGGCTGCTCGACTCGGCCGTCGCCTCGGCACGCTCTGGGGCGCTGATCGCCTATGTGACCTGCTCGCCGCATCTGGCCGAGACCCGCAGACAGATCGACGGGCTGCTGTCGCGGCACGCGGGCGCGCTCGACGTGCTCGACACCGCGGGCATACTCGTCGACGCTGAGGCCGGGCTCGGCTCCGGAGCAGCGTCCGGTCTCGGAGCGAGTGACAGACCTCTGGTCGGCTCAGGAGCTCCAGGGCTGCAGCTCTGGCCGCATGTGCACGCGAGCGACGGCATGTTCGTCTCGGTGCTGAGGAGGCGCTGATGGCTCCGCACAGCTCGCCAGAGACGGCGACGGGCCCCATCGCGCTGCCCGAAGGCGTCGACGGCTCGAAGCGGTTGTCGCGACAGCCGCGACGCAGCGGCCTGATGCTCGGCATCGGCACCTATCTGATCTGGGGATCGCTGCCGCTCTACTTCGTGCTGATGTCGCCGACCGGGCCGTTCGAGCTCGTGGCCGCCCGCGTCGTCTTCTCTGCCGTGTTCTGCGCGCTGCTCGTCACCGCGACCCGACAGTGGCGTCATCTCATCGCGCTGTTTCGCGACGCGCGTGTGCTGCTGACGCTCACCGCCGCCGCGCTGCTGATCTATGCGAACTGGCAGCTGTACGTGATTGCGGTGACCACCGAGCACGTGCTCGAGGCCTCGCTCGGCTACTTCATCAACCCGATCGTGACGATTCTGCTCGCGGTGTTCGTTCAGCACGACCGTCTCGGCAGGATGCAGTGGATCGCCGTCGCGCTGAGTGCGGTCGCCGTGGTCGTGCTGGTGGCGGCCTATGGGCAGATGCCCTGGATCGGACTCGGACTGGCGTTCAGCTTCGGGTTCTACGGACTGATCAAGTCGAAGGTCGGCGAGCGCGTCGACGCGATCAGCGGCCTGACGATCGAGACCACGCTGCTGCTGCCGGTCGCCGTGGTCGTGCTGCTGCTGGTCGAGTTCGTCGGAACAGGTCTCACCTTCGGGCGCACCGGCCTGGGCCATTCGCTGCTGCTGGCCTCGGCCGGTGTGGTCACGGCGGTTCCGCTGATCACCTTCGCGGCGGCATCGCGCCGACTGCCGCTCAGCTGGATCGGCTTTCTGCAGTATCTGGGCCCGACGCTGCAGTTCGTCATCGGCGTCACCGTGCTGCACGAGCCCATGCCGGCGAGTCGCCTGATCGGCTTCATGCTGATCTGGGCTTCGATCGTGCTGCTCATCATCGACGGCCTCATGCAGGGCCGCAGGCATCGCATTGCTAGACTCAGAGCCCGTGCCTGACAGACCAGTGAGCCCGCTGCCCGAGAACCAGCACCAGACCGGCGAGATCGGCGAGCGACGAGGCGACGGAGCCCCCGCCGCATCGGCGCCAGAGATCGAGCCTCGGTTTCAGCGACGGGCGGTGGCACTCGCCTCTGCCGCGGCGATGGGCGGCTTTCTCTTCGGGTTCGACTCTTCGGTGATCAACGGTGCGGTCGACTCGGTCAATCATCACTTCGCTCTCGGAGACGCGCTGACCGGGTTCGTGGTGGCGGTCGCACTGCTCGGCTCGGCCGCAGGGGCGATGTTCGCGGGTGCGCTCGCCGACCGCTGGGGGCGTCTGTGGGTGATGCGCATCGGCGCGATCATGTTCTTCGTCAGCTCGATCGGTGCGGCGTTCACGATAAGCGTGCCCGATCTGATTCTGTGGCGGGTGATGAGCGGCGTCGGTGTGGGCATCGCGTCGGTGGTGGCGCCGGCGTACATCGCCGAGATCGCTCCGCAGCGCATTCGCGGCGGCCTGGGGTCGCTGCAGCAGCTCGCGGTCACGCTCGGCATCTTCGCGGCGCTGCTCTCTGACTCGCTGCTGGCACATGGGGCGGGCGGCGCGTCGCAGGCGCTGTGGCTCGGCATGCCGGCCTGGCGGTGGATGCTGCTGGTCGGCGTAATTCCGGCCGCCGTCTACGGCGTGCTCGCGGTGGTGCTGCCGGAGTCGCCGCGCTATCTGGTGGCGGTGGGTCGTGAGCAGGCTGCGCGAGCGGTGCTGGCGCGGCTGACCCCGAGTCGTGCGCTGGAGGGCACGATCGGCGAGCTCGAGGCGGCTATCGCCACCGATCGCAGCCAGTCGAAGGCGTCGCTGCGCGGGCCCCGGCTCGGGCTGCAGCCGATCGTGTGGATCGGCATCGTGCTGTCGGTGCTGCAGCAGTTCGTCGGCATCAACGTGATCTTCTACTACTCGACCACGTTGTGGAAGGCGGTCGGGTTCACCGAGAGCGACTCGCTGACGATCAGTGTGATCACCTCGGTGACGAATGTGCTGGTGACGATCATCGCGATCGTGCTGGTGGACCGCGTGGGTCGGAGGCCGATTCTGCTGAGCGGGTCGGTGCTGATGGCGGTGTCGCTGGGGGCCATGGCGCTGAGCTTCTCGTTCGCGGTCGACGTGAACGGCGCACCCAGCCTGCCGGCACCGTGGAGCGTCATCGCGCTCGTCGCAGCCAACCTCTTCGTGATCGGGTTCGGGGCCTCGTGGGGGCCGCTGGTGTGGGTGCTGCTCGGCGAGATCTTCCCGAGCCGCATTCGCGGTCGGGCGCTCGGCCTCGCTGCCGCGGCGCAGTGGGTGGCGAACTTCTTGGTGACGGTGTCGTTTCCCTCGATGGGTGCGTGGTCGCTGCCGACCACCTACGGAATCTACGCGCTGGTCGCACTGTTCTCGTTCTTCTTCGTGCTGCGGCGCATTCCGGAGACGAAGGGCGCTGCGCTCGAGCAGACCGAGGCGATCTTCGCTCGCGGTGTGGCCGCGCGGCCTGGCAGATCGGCACAGCGGTGACAGGTCTGCGTCTGCACCGGCGCGAACGCTGAGCCGGGCTGCAGCAGCCTAGACTTGACCATATGACCGCCACCCGCCCCGTGCAGATCAGCCCCAGCATCCTCAATGCAGACCTCGGTGACCTGAAAGGCACGCTGCAGCAGATCGCCACGGCAGACACCGCGCACATCGACGTGATGGACAACCACTTCGTGCCGAACCTCACCTTCGGCGCACCTGTGGTGAAGTACATCCAGCAGTACTCGCCGATTCCGCTCGACGTGCATCTGATGATCGATGACCCCGACCGGTGGGCGCCGTCCTATGCCGAACTGGGCGCATCCGCGGTCACGTTTCACCTCGAAGCCGCGACCTCGCCTCTGAGCGTGGCACGCACGCTGCGGTCGCTCGGTGCCCAGGCCGGCATCGCGCTGAAGCCGGCCACCCCGGTCGAGACAATCATCGATCTGCTCGAATACTTCGACCGGGTGCTCGTGATGACCGTCGAACCGGGGTTCGGCGGTCAGTCGTACATCGAGGCGGGCACGACGAGAAAGCTGCGGATGCTTCGCGAACGCGCCGATCGGCAGGGACTCGACGATCTGGTGCTGCAGGTCGACGGGGGAGTCAACGCGCATACGGGCGCCATCGCGGTATCTGCCGGTGCGGATTCGCTGGTTGCGGGTTCGAGCGTCTTCGCCGCGGCGGATGCGCGGGTCGCGATCGCCGAGCTGCGCGCCGCTGCCGAGCTGGCTCGCCGAGGCTGACCGCGTCGCCGGTGCTGCTCGCAGCCGGCGAGCGCGGTCTGCGCCGAGCATGCGCCGGGATGCGCACAGGACGGATTCACGGGGTAGGCTTGACCACGATGAAGACGTTTGAAGAGCTGTTCAGCGAACTGACCGAAAAGGCCGCCACCCGCCCTGAGGGGTCGAAGACCGTCGTCGAACTCGACGCGGGCGTGCATGCCATTGGCAAGAAGATCGTCGAAGAGGCCGCCGAAGTGTGGCTCGCCGCCGAGCACGAGACCGATCAGGCGCTCGCAATGGAGGCCAGCCAGCTGATCTACCATCTGCAGGTCATGCTCATCAAGAAGGGCATCAGCCTCGAAGACGTCTACCGCGAACTCTGAGTCAGACGCTCCGACACGAGTCGGGCGGCACCCGGTCGCACCTTCGTCCGGTGTGATCGGATCGCGCCCAGACCTCACTCCCCGATAACCTGATTAGAGGCCTCGGTTCGCCCCGTCTGAGCCTGAGCCTCGTCTCTCGAGAAAGACAGAAAGTGCTGCGTGTAGCGATTCCGAACAAGGGCGTGCTGAGTCAGGCAGCCCTCGACATGCTGAGACAGGCTGGGTATGCGACCCGCCGCGACACCAAAGACCTCTATGTGCTCGACGAGCACAACGGTGTCGAGTTCTTCTACCTGCGCCCCCGTGACATCGCCACCTACGTGGGTGCCGGCGCGCTCGACGTGGGCATCACCGGTCGTGACTTCCTGCTCGACTCCGAGACCGAGGCAACCGAGGTCGACAACCTGCAGTTCGGCCGCTCGAAGTTTCGTCTGGCCGGCCCTGAGGGCAAGTACAGCACCCTCGAAGACATCGATGGTCTTCGGGTCGCCACGAGCTACCCGAAGCTGCTGGCCGACTTCCTCGCCCAGCACGACATCACGGTGAAGCTCGTGCACCTCGACGGAGCCGTCGAGAACGCCATTCGTCTCGGTGTGGCGGATGTCGTCGCAGACGTGGTCGAGACGGGCACGACCCTGCGCTACGCCGGGCTGCACATCTTCGGGCCGATCATCCTGGCGTCGTCCGCGGTGCTCATCGGAGCACCTCAGTCTCTGACGGACGGCCGTCTGATAGACGAAGCACGTGTGCTCAGCGAGCGTCTGCAGGGTGTCCGCGTCGCGCGCGAGTACGTGCTGCTCGACTACGACGTGCCGAAGACCGAGCTCGACGCAGCCATCCGGCTCACCCCGGGGCTTGAGTCGCCGACGGTCTCGCCGCTGGCGCGCGCCGACTGGGTGGCGGTGCGGGCGATGGCTCCGCGTGAGCACATCAACGACGCCGTCGACGAGCTCTACAAGACCGGTGCCCGCGCCATTCTGGTCAGCACCCTGAACACGGCGAGAATCTAGATGACGCTCGCGATCCGGGTCATTCCCTGCCTCGACGTCGCAGACGGCAGAGTCGTCAAAGGCGTCAACTTCAGGAATCTGCGCGACGAGGGCGATCCGGTCGAACTGGCGGCGCGCTACTACCGCGAGGGCGCCGACGAAGTGACCTTCCTCGACGTCACCGCCACGGTCGAGAACCGGGCGACGATGTATGACGTGGTGCAGCGCACCGCCGAGCAGGTGTTCATTCCGCTCACCGTCGGCGGGGGCGTGCGCGGCGTCGACCAGGTCGCTCGGCTGCTGGCGTCGGGCGCCGACAAGATCGGCATCAACTCGGCGGCGATCGCCCGTCCCGAGGTGCTCACCGAGATCGCCGACCGATTCGGTGCGCAGGTGACCGTGCTCTCACTCGACATCAAGCGCAGTCCGCGTACCGCATCCGGCTTCGTGGTCACCACGCACGGCGGCCGCACCGAGACCGACGTCGACGCACTCGAGTGGGCTCAGCGGGCCGTCGACCTGGGGGCCGGCGAGCTCCTGGTCAATTCGATCGACGCTGATGGCACTCAGAACGGCTTCGACCTCGACCTGATCGCTCGGCTGCGGGGGCTGGTCGCTGCACCGATCATCGCCTCCGGGGGCGCCGGCACCGTCGCGCACTTCGTCGAAGCCGCCCATGCAGGTGCCGATGCCGTTCTCGCCGCGAGCGTCTTCCACCGGCAGCAGGTCGCCATCCCCGACGTTAAACAGGCTCTGGCCGACGCAGGCTTCGAAGTGCGGGCCGTGCCCGACGCTCATGACGGACTGGGCACCACCGATTTCTCCGTCACCGAGGCGACGCAGGCCGCAGCAGCGTCTCAGAATCAGGAATGACCATGACCACGCTCGACGACATCCGCTACAACGACCAGGGGCTCGTGCCCGTCGTCGTGCAGCAGCATGACTCCGGCGAGGTGCTCATGATGGCGTGGATGAACGCCGAGACCGTGCGACTCACCATGGCCGAGGGACGCACCGTCTTCTGGTCGCGTTCGCGACAGCAGATCTGGCGCAAGGGCGAGACCAGCGGTCACACCCAGCGCCTCGTCACCCTCGACGCCGACTGCGACGGCGACACCCTGCTCGCACGCGTCGATCAGATCGGCGCGGCCTGCCACACCGGCACGCGAACCTGCTTCACAGGCCGTCGTCTGTGGAGCGAGATCGAGGAGTCATGATGACCACCGCATTCGGATCGGCCGCGACCACTCGTGAGCGGTTCCGCGAACTCGCCCAGAGCCATGCGATCGTCCCGGTGGTGCGTCGCGTCCTGGGCGACTCTGAGACCCCGATGGGCGTCTACCGCAAGATCGCCGACTCGCGCCCGGGCACGTTCCTGCTGGAGTCGGCCGACAGCGCCGGCGAGTGGGGGCGGTTCTCGTTCGTCGGCGCGTCGTCCTATGGCACGCTGACGACGGATGCCGCCGGACGCCCGCGGTGGAATGACGAGTCACTGAGCGCCGAGCGTGCATTCGGCGGCGACACGCCGGAGCGTGCGTTCGACGCGATTCAGACCATCGTGCGCCGCTGGCGCACCGCACCGGTGCCCGGAGTCCCGCCGCTGACCAGTGGCCTGGTCGGATTCGTCGCCTGGGACGCCATCCGCGAACTCGAGCACATCGAGCGACGCAACCCGCCCGAGACGAACGCCCCAGTGGTGAGCCTGTCGTTCGTGCGCGATCTGGTCGCGATCGACCATCGCTACGGCACGATCTGGCTGGTGCACAACGCGCTGGTAGACGCTGACAGCGATCTTGACGCACTGTGGCAGGAGTCGCAGGATGCCCTGGGCTCGCTGGTCGCAGAGCTCGCCGAGCCCACGCCGGCCACAATCGACGACGTGGACTTCGACGTCGAGCCGCAGGCCGCCCACCGCACCGAGAGAGGCGACTTCCTCGCCGCCGTGGAACAGTCCAAGCAGCACATCGTCGCAGGCGACATCTTCCAGGTGGTCATCAGCCAGCGCTTCGACCTCGAGACGCAGGCCGACCCGCTCGACGTGTATCGGGTGCTGCGCACGCTGAACCCCAGCCCGTACATGTATCTGCAGACGCACCGCGGCACCGACGGAGAGCTGCTGCATGTGGTCGGCTCGTCGCCCGAGGCGCTCGTGAAGGTGACCGACGGGGCCGTCGTCTCGCATCCGATCGCAGGCTCGCGGCCTCGTGGCACGACCCCGGAGCGCGACGCACATCTGGCCGACGAACTGCTGGCCGATGAGAAAGAGCGCTCGGAACATCTCATGCTCGTCGACCTTGCGCGCAACGATCTGCTCAAAGTCTGCGAGCCGCACAGCGTGCGGGTCAGCGAGTTCATGATCATCGAGCGGTTCAGCCACATCATGCACATCAGCTCGTCGGTCGAGGGCGTCACCCGCGCAGGCGTCGACGCCGTTGACGTGCTGGCGGCCACCTTTCCGGCCGGCACGCTCAGCGGCGCCCCCAAACCGAGGGCGCTTGAGATCATCGAAGACCTCGAGCCCGTCGGGCGCGGCGTCTACGGGGGAGTGGTCGGATACTTCGACTTCGCCGGCAACGCCGATCTGGCCATCGCCATCCGCACCGCTGTGCTGAGCGGCGGCCGAGCCACGGTGCAGGCCGGCGCCGGCATCGTCGCTGACTCGGTGCCTGAGAGCGAGTACCAGGAGTCGCGCAACAAGGCGGCCGCTCCGCTTCGGGCCGTGGCCATCGCATCCACCGTGCGACCCGCCGCCGATCGACGCGAGCGAACGGGTCGGGCATGAGCGAGCATCCCGCAGCGGCCACGGCAAAGCAGCCGACCCGATCACGGGGAAGTGGCCGGGGCGGAGTCGTCGTCATCGGGCTGGCTCTGGCCGGGGTGCTGACCCTGTCCGCATCACAGCCATGGCTGGACTGGTCGGTGGGGTCGGCCCACGGAGCCGTGCACGTCACCGGGCAGCAGGCCGTCGGAGCGGTGCAGGCCTACGGCCTCACAGCGCTGGCCGTGACGGCTGTGATGGGGCTCAGCGGCGTCGTGCTCACGCGGGTGCTCGCGGTGATCGAGGGCGTGATCGGAGCGGTCACGATCTGGTCGGTGCAGACCGTGTGGAGGGAACCGCTGGCCGTCAGCCTGAACCAGCTGGCCGAGGCGACCGGTGTCTCCGGCCCCCGCACACTGGCGACTTTGGTGGGCGAGCCGACGTCGACCGGCTGGGTCTGGGTGGCGCTGGCCGCAGCAGCGCTGATCGTGGTGCATGCGGTGTGGGTCTTCGTCGTCGCCGGACGCTGGAAGCGCACCGTGCGTCGTTTTCAGAAGCCGACCGCAGCGTCGGTCTCAGGCCCGAGCCCGGTGGATGCGGCCGAGTCGGCCCAGACCTGGGACGCCTTCTCCGTGGGAATCGACCCGACCGAGAACGACGACGACCTCGACGACGGGGCTGGCGACCGAGCGCGCAGGCTCAACGGCGGCCCGGACGATCCGGGTACACTTGAACAGAATCCGAGACCTCGAGGAGAGCAATGAGCGAGATCAGCGAAGAAATCATCAATCCCGGCCACGGCAACTCGCCGGCCGCATGGACGGCGGTGATCATCGTGCTGGCGGCTTTCATCATCGGCACCATCGCGTTCGTGGCCGGTCATCCGGTGGGCGTGCTCGTCGCTGCGATCGTCGCTGCCGTGGGTGTGATCGTCGGCGTCGTGCTCTCGAAGGCAGGGTTCGGTGCGCACAGCCCGAGGTATGCGCACAAGTCGCACTGACCGATGACCATTCTCGACAGCCTGTATGAGGCTGCGCTGAGCGATGCCGCAGTGCGCGAGGCGCAGACGCCGCTCGCAGAGGTGCAGTCGCTGGCTGCGGCCCAGCCTCCCGCACGAGACGGCTATGCGGCGCTGACCAGAAGCGATCACATCCACGTGATCGCCGAGGTGAAGCGTGCCAGCCCCTCGCGCGGCGATCTCGCCGACATCCCCGATCCGGCGCTGCTCGCCGAGACCTACGCCGCCAACGGGGCCTCAGTCATCTCTGTGCTCACCGAGCGCACGCGCTTCAAAGGGTCGCTCGACGACCTGCGCGCGGTGCGTCAGCGCGTTCGCGTGCCGGTGCTGCGCAAAGACTTCATCGCCACTGAGTACCAGATCGTCGAGGCGCGTGCCGCCGGCGCAGACCTGGTGCTGCTCATCGTCGCCGGTCTCTCAGAGAGCCGGCTGCGCACTCTGCGCGAGCTGGCCGAGTCATTGGGCATGCACGCACTGGTCGAGACGCACAATGACGACGAGGTGCGGGCAGCCGTGGCCAGCGGTGCACGCATCATCGGAGTCAACGCGCGTGACCTCAAAGACTTCGCCGAAGATCCGTCGCGGTTCTCCGCCCTCGCCGCACAGATTCCCGACGACGTCGTGAAGGTCGCCGAATCTGCGGTGCGCACCGCAGAAGACGTGCGCGACTATCGCGCCGCCGGCGCAGACGCCGTGCTGGTGGGCCAGGCCTTGGTCACGGGAGACCCGGCAAAGCTGCTGCCGCAGTTCACCGGGGTCTGAAGTCGATTCGACCGAGTCGGCCGCACATCCCGACCAGGTCACAGGCAGGCGATCGACCGATCAGCCTCCGCCGGCACCTCGCTCGTGCGGCCGGCCCGGCCGAACAAATTCTTGTGGCACTCCTGCACACAGAGGACAATCTGTGTGGGTGAACGAACAGTGTGGAAGGAACGCATGACGAAGCTCAGCGAGACGACAGGGCCGTACTTTGGCGCCTTTGGCGGCAGGTTCGTGCCCGAGCCGCTCATCACCGCACTCGACGAGCTCGATCGCACCTGGCATGAGGCCCAGGCCGACCCTGAGTTCCAGGCCGAGATCGAACGGCTCGCCCGTGACTACACCGGTCGGCCGTCGCTGCTCACCTTCGCCCCGCGGCTCAGCGAGCTGGCCGGGGGCGCGAAGATCTGGCTCAAACGCGAAGACCTCAACCACACCGGCGCGCACAAGATCAACAACGTGCTCGGGCAGGCGCTGCTCGCCAAACGCATGGGCAAGACACGGCTGATCGCCGAGACCGGGGCTGGCCAGCATGGTGTCGCCACGGCGACCGCTGCGGCGGTGTTCGGCTTCGAATGCCAGATCTACATGGGCGAGGTCGACATCGAGCGCCAGGCGCTCAACGTCGCTCGCATGGAGCTGCTGGGAGCCGAGGTGGTGCCTGCACGCACCGGTTCGCGCACGCTGAAAGACGCCATCAACGAGGGGCTGCGCGACTGGGTCGCCAACCTCGACACGACGCACTATCTGATGGGAACCGTCGCCGGGCCACATCCCTTCCCCGAGATCGTGCGCGATCTGCAGAAGGTCATCGGCGACGAGGCACGCGAGCAGCTGTCAGAGAAGATCGGTCGGCTGCCCGACGAAGTCATCGCCTGCGTCGGCGGCGGCTCGAATGCCATGGGCATCTTCAACGCGTTCCTCGACGACCCCGAAGTGGCACTGCTCGGCATCGAAGCCGGCGGCGAAGGCATCGACACACCTCACCATGCGGCGACGATCGAGCGCGGCCGCTCCGGCACCCTGCACGGTGCCAAGAGCTATCTGCTGCAGGACGACGACGGCCAGACCATCGAGAGCCATTCGATCTCTGCCGGCCTCGACTACCCGGGCGTCGGCCCGGAGCACTCATGGCTCTCTGACATCGGACGTGCCCGCTACGAGGCGGTCACCGACGACGAGGCCATGAGCGCCTTCCGCGACCTGTCGCGCACCGAGGGCATCATTCCGGCGATCGAATCCGCACACGCCGTCGCCGGTGCCATCCGTGAGGGCCGCCGGCTCGGACCCGACGCCGTGCTCTTGGTCTCGCTCTCCGGCCGCGGTGACAAAGACATGGAGACCGCGGCACGCTATTTCGGGTACATCACCGACCCCGAGCAGATGGCCGGACCCGGCGAGCAGAGGCCCGCCGACACGAATCAGTCCGCGACCAAGGAGGAACGCCGATGAGCGTCGAACCGCTGCTGCGCACCCGTGCCGAATCCGGTGACGATGGTGCTCATGGCTCCCTGATCGGATACCTGCCGGTCGGCTTCCCCGATTTCGACGCGAGTGTGGACGCCGTGGTCGCAATGGCCGAGCACGGCGTCGACGTGATCGAGCTGGGCGTGCCGTACTCAGATCCCGTCATGGACGGCCCGGTCATCCAAGCGGCCACCGGTGCGGCGCTTGAGCGCGGCTTCCGCGTCTCGGACGTCTTTCGTGCGATCGAGGCGATCCGCCGTCGTGTCGACGTGCCCGTGCTGGTCATGTCGTACTGGAATCTCGTTCTGCAGCACGGCGTCGAAGAGTACGCCCGAGACCTGCAGCAGGCGGGCGGCGCCGGGCTCATCACTCCCGACCTGGTGCCCGACGAGGGCGCCGACTGGATCACCGCGGCTGAAGCGCACGATCTCGACCACGTCTTTCTCGCTGCTCCGACGTCGTCGGACGAACGACTGCGGCTGATCTCCGACACCTCGCGCGGCTTCGTCTACGTGGTGTCGACCATGGGCGTCACCGGCACCCGCACCGAGGTCGACGAGCGCGCAGGCAAGCTCACCGCCCGACTGCGTGCGTTCACCGACCGCCCCCTTGCGGTCGGCCTCGGCATCTCGCGCCCCGATCAGGTCGCCGACGTGCTCGGCTACGCCGACGGCGCCATCGTGGGGTCGGCGTTCGTGCGGGCTCTGCGAGACGGAGGAGCGTCCGCCGTCGCGACGCTCGCCGAGCAGCTCGCTGACGGCAAGACATCCCGAGCGACCGCTTAGACCGCCGCTCGAGCAGAAGAGACTAGGATACGAGTCGTGAATCTCGCCAGCTTTCCCACCCCCGGCACCGGAGCGTTCTCCATCGGGTCGCTCACCATCCACTACTACGGTGTGATCATCGCCATCGGCATCGTGCTCGCCTGCTGGGTCACGGGTGTGCGCCTGAAACACCGTGGGGCCGACGGCTGGGCCGTGCTCGATGTGGCGCTGTGGGCGGTGCCGTTCGGCATCATCGGCGGGCGCCTCTACCACGTCTTCACGCACCCGGCCGACTACTTCACCGGCACCGGCGACCCGCTGCGCTTTCTCTACATCTGGGAGGGCGGTCTGGCGATCTTCGGCGCACTGCTGCTCGGCGTGGTGGGAGCCGTCATCGGCACGCATCTCGCCGGCCTGCGGCTGACCACGCTGCTCGATGCGGCGGCCCCCGGCATCCTGCTCGCGCAGGCACTCGGCCGGTGGGGCAACTACTTCAACAACGAGCTCTTCGGAACCCCGACGAACCTGCCGTGGGGCATTCAGATCCCGGCGAGCAACAGCGCCTTCCCGGTGGGACTGCCCGAAGGCACGCTCTTCCACCCGGCCTTTCTCTACGAATCGCTGTGGAACCTCATCGGCGTGCTCGTGCTGCTCTGGGCCGGGCGCCGCTTCGCGCTGCAGTGGGGCCGTCTCTTCGGTCTCTACCTGGTCTGGTACGGCATCGGCCGATTCTTCGTCGAGGGCATGCGCCTCGACCCGATCGCCGTCTTCCTCGGAGCGCGTCTGAACCAGTGGGGCGCCGTCGCCGTCGTCGTCATCGGCCTGGTCATCATGTTCGTGCAGGCGCGCCGTCACCCCGGTGCCGAGCCGAGCCCGTACCGGCCGGAGCATCTGGCCCGGCTCGAGGCGCTCGAGCAGGTCGCCGTCTCGTCTGCTGCCGTCGACGCCGATTCGGCGGATGCCGAGGTCGCCTCCGCAGCAGACTCGAAAGCCAGCGAGCGCAGCTGACATCGGCGCAGGTTCTGTAACGTGCCTGTAACACAATGTGAGATTCCGGTAACAATAGCCGGATAAAGTTGGACTTCCTCGCTGGATCAGCATGCGATGTCATGGCGCCGTAACACGGCCGTCATGAACACGAGCTCTCGTGACCATGAGCGCATACGAGCAGACGCTTCTGAGCCGGCGCGCATGAAGGAGTCCTACAATGCAGAGTCACTCCGCATCCACTGCAGAGCATCGCCATTCGGGCACAGCGCCCGACTCCGAATTCACCCGGTTCAGTCACATCCCCGGCGATGCCGGTCTCTACCGACGTGAAGCCGAGAAAGACGCCTGCGGGCTGGCCATGGTGGCCACCCTGCGCGGAGCACCCGGCCACGACATCGTCGATCACGCGCTCAACGCACTGCGCAACCTCGAACACCGCGGTGCCGTCGGATCTGACGCCGGCACAGGTGACGGCGCCGGCATTCTGCTGCAGATTCCGCATCGCTTCTTCAGCGAGGTCGTCGACTTCGCCCTGCCGGACAAAGGCGAGTACGCCGCCGGCATGATCTATCTGCCGCTCGATCAGGTGCAGCGCGAACGCGCGAAGCGCACCATCGATCTCATCGCCCGCGAAGAGGGGCTGACCGTGCTCGGATGGCGCGAAGTGCCCACCGACGACAGCGCCATCGGCACCCAGGCGCGGGAGACGATGCCGGCCTTCGAGCAGATCTTCGTGGCTCGACTGGGAGTCGACGGGCCGACCGCTCGCGGCATCGAACTCGACCGCATCGTCTACCGGCTTCGGCGCCGTGCCAGCAAGACCACAGACGTCTTCATCCCGTCGCTGTCGAGCCGCACCATCGTCTACAAAGGCATGGTCACGACGCTGCAGCTCGAGCCCTTCTTTCCCGACCTCTCTGACGAACGCTTCGAGACCGAACTGGCGCTGGTGCACTCCCGGTACTCGACCAACACCTTCCCGTCGTGGCCCCTCGCGCAGCCGTTCCGCATGATCGCGCACAACGGCGAGATCAACACGGTGAAGGGCAACCGCAACTCCATGAGAGCCCGTCAGGCGGACATCTCCAGCCCGCTGCTCGGCGACCTCAGCGGTCTCACTCCGCTGGTCTCCGACGGCGGCAGCGACTCCGCGTCGTTCGACGAGACGCTCGAGCTGCTGCACCTCGGCGGTCGTTCGCTGCCGCACGCGGTGCTGATGATGGTGCCCGAGGCGTGGGAGCACAACGAGCACATGGACCCGGAGCTCAAGGCGTTCTACGCCTACCATGCCACCCTGATCGAGCCCTGGGACGGGCCGGCGGCCATCTCGTTCACCGACGGCACGCTCGTCGGCGCGACGCTTGACCGCAACGGCCTGCGCCCGGGACGCTACGTGATCACCCGCGACGGGCTCGTCGTGGTCGGCAGCGAGACCGGCGTCATCGACGTCGCACCAGAGAACGTGATGCGCCGCGGGCGGCTGCAGCCCGGTCGCATGTTCCTGGTCGACACCAAGGCCGGTCGCATCGTTCCAGACAGCGAGGTCAAGCAGACGCTCGCCGAGCAGAAGCCGTGGAAGAAATGGCTCGACGACGTGCAGGTCTCTCTGAAGGATCTGCCGGAGCGCGAGCACATCCTGCACACCCGTGCCTCGGTGTCCCGTCGTCAGCGAACCTTCGGCTACACCGAAGAAGACCTGACCATGCTGATCGGCCCCATGGCTAAGGCCGGCGCCGAACCGCTCGGCGCGATGGGCACCGACACGCCGATCGCCGCACTCAGCGAGAAGCCGCGCCTGCTCTTCGACTACTTCACCCAGACCTTCGCCCAGGTCACCAACCCGCCGCTCGACTCGATCCGTGAGCAGCTGGTGACAGCGCTCTCTGCGGGCATCGGGCCAGAGCAGAACCTGCTCAGCCTCGAACCGGCCTCGGCTCGTCAGGTGCGGATCGACTTCCCGGTCATCACCAACGACCAGCTCGCGAAGATCCAGCACGTCGGTCGCCGCAGCGGCTTCACCGGCACCGTCACGCTGCGCTCGACCTACCCGGTGCACGACGGCGTCACCGGTCTGCGCCGTCGCCTCGACGAGATGTGCGACGAAGCGCTTGCCGCCGTGCAGCGCGGCGTCGAGTTCATCGTGATCAGCGACCGCGACTCGACAGCCGAACAGGCCCCGATTCCCTCGCTGCTGGCCATCGGCGCGATCAACCACCACCTGGTGCGACAGGAGTGTCGCCGCCGAGTCGGTCTGATCGCCGAAGCCGGCGATGTGCGCGAGGTGCACCACGTCGCGACTCTGCTCGGCTACGGCGCGAGTGCAGTCAACCCGTATCTGGCCATGGAGAGTGCAGAGGATCTTGTGCGCTCCGGGCTGGTGCAGGGCGTCTCGGCCGACACCGCGGTGCGCAACCTGATCAAGGCGCTCGGCAAGGGCGTGCTCAAGATCATGTCGAAGATGGGCATCTCGACGGTGGCCTCCTACGTCGGTGCGCAGACCTTCGAAGCGGTCGGCATCTCCCAAGAGGTCATCGACGAGTTCTTCACCGGCACCGTCTCGAAGCTCGGCGGCATCGGCCTGCTCGAGATCGAGCACGACAACGCCCGACGCCATGCACTGGCGTACCCTCTCGAACCTGCGGCCACCGTGCATCAGCAGCTGCCGGTCGGCGGAGAGTACAAGTGGCGCCGCGACGGCTCCGCTCACCTCTTCAACCCCGACACGATCTTCCGTCTGCAGCACTCCACCAAGACCCGTCGCTACGACATCTTCAAGGAGTACACCGATCTCGTCGACGACCAGTCGCGCGAGCTCAAGACCATTCGCGGGCTCTTCCGTCTGCGCACCGAGCCCGGCCAGAGCATCCCCATCGACGAGGTCGAACCGGCCAGCGAGCTGTTCAAGCGGTTCTCGACCGGCGCGATGAGCTACGGCTCGATCTCGCAGGAGGCCCACCAGACCCTCGCGATCGCGATGAATCGCATCGGCGGCAAGTCCAACACCGGTGAGGGCGGCGAAGACCTCGAAAGGCTGCTCGACCCCGAACGGCGCAGCTCCATCAAGCAGGTGGCCTCGGGGCGCTTCGGGGTGACCAGCATGTACCTGGCGCACGCCGACGACCTGCAGATCAAGCTCGCCCAAGGAGCCAAGCCCGGCGAGGGCGGCCAGCTGCCGGGAGCGAAGATGTACCCGTGGATCGCGCGCACGCGGCACTCGACGGCGGGAGTCGGACTGATCTCGCCGCCCCCGCATCACGACATCTATTCGATCGAAGATCTCAAACAGCTCATCTTCGATCTGAAGCGGGCCAACCCGAAGGCGCGCATCCATGTGAAGCTGGTGAGCGAGAACGGCATCGGCGCCGTGGCCGCGGGCGTCGCCAAGGCCAAGGCCGACGTGGTGCTGGTCTCAGGCCATGACGGCGGCACCGGCGCCAGCCCGCTGAACTCGCTGAAGCATGCGGGCACTCCGTGGGAGATCGGCCTGGCCGAGACGCAGCAGACGCTGCAGCTCAACGGGCTGCGCGACCGCGTCGTCGTGCAGGCCGACGGCCAGCTCAAGACCGGACGCGACGTGATCATCGCCGCACTGCTCGGGGCCGAGGAGTTCGGGTTCGCCACGACGGCACTGGTCGTCGAGGGCTGCATCATGATGCGCGTCTGCCACAAAGACACCTGCCCGGTCGGCGTCGCGACGCAGAACCCTGAGCTGCGTTCGCGTTTCACCGGCAAGGCCGAGCACGTGGTGACTTTCTTCGAGTTCATCGCCCAGCAGGTGCGCGAGTACATGGCCGAGCTCGGTGTGCGCACCATGGAAGAGCTGATCGGTCGCACAGATCTGCTCGATGTGGCCCCGGCCGCTACAGAGCTCAAGGCACAGGGGCTCGATCTCGACCCGATTCTGCACGGACCGGAACTGCCCGCCGACGCACCGAGACGACATCTCGTCAACCAGGATCACGAGCTCGAGCAGCACTTCGACAATCAGCTCATCGCACTCTCTCAGGCCGCGATCGAGACCGGCGAACCAGTGCACATCGACCTGGGTATCCGCAACACGGAGCGTGCGGTCGGCACCATGCTCGGCTACCACGTGACGATGGCACACGGAGCCGAAGGGCTGCCCGACGGCACGATCGACGTCACCCTGCACGGCTCGGCCGGGCAGTCACTGGGCGCCTTTCTGCCGCACGGCGTCACGCTGCGTCTCGAAGGCGACAGCAACGACTATGTCGGCAAGGGTCTCAGCGGCGGACAGCTCGTGCTGTACCCGCCTGCCGGCACCCGCTTCGTCGCCGAGCACAACGTCATCGCCGGCAACGTGATCGGCTACGGGGCGACCAGCGGCACGATGCTGCTGCGGGGGCTCGTCGGCGAACGCTTTCTGGTGCGCAACTCGGGAGCGACCGCCGTGGTCGAGGGCGTGGGCGATCACGCGCTCGAGTATATGACGGGCGGCGTGGCCGTCATTCTCGGCCGCACAGGCCGGAACATCGGCGCCGGCATGTCGGGCGGCATCGCTCTGGTGCATGATCTCGAGCGCGATCGCATCAACGTCGAAGCGCTGGCGGGCAACGAGCTGCAGCTGCTCGAGCTGGACGCCGACGACATCGCGCTGCTGCACGACCTGCTTGAACGTCACCGCATCGAGACCGGGTCGACGGTCGCCGAGCGCATGCTCGCCGACTTCGACGAGACGGTCACGCACTTCACCAAACTGCTGCCGACCAACTACGCTCGTGTGCTGCGTGCCCGGTCGGACGCCGAGGCGCAGGGGCTTGACCCCGACGGCGCCGAGGTCTGGAACACGATCTTGGAGGTCACTCGTGGCTGACCCACATGGTTTTCTCACCGTTCGCAATCGCGCCCTGCCCAAGCGGCGTCCGGTCGACGTGCGCATCATGGACTGGAAAGAGGTCTACGAGCGCCAGGATCCGCTGCAGCTGCAGGAGCAGTCGTCGCGCTGCATGGACTGCGGCGTGCCCTTCTGTCACAGCGGCTGCCCCCTCGGCAATCTGATCCCGGAATGGAACGATCTCGTCTGGCGCCAGCATCCGAAGGATGCCATCGAACGGCTGCACGCGACCAACAACTTTCCCGAGTTCACCGGACGCCTCTGCCCGGCACCCTGCGAGTCGGCCTGCGTGCTCGGCATCAACCAGCCGGCGGTCACGATCAAGCAGATCGAGGTCTCGATCATCGACCAGGCCTACGATCGCGGCTGGGTCGAGCCGCACCAGCCGGAGCGTCTGAGCGGCAAGAGCGTGGCCGTCGTCGGCTCAGGCCCGGCAGGACTCGCCGCGGCGCAGCAGCTCACTCGTGCCGGGCACACTGTGGTCGTCTATGAACGCGACGACCGCATCGGAGGGCTCCTGCGGTACGGCATTCCCGACTTCAAGCTCGAGAAGAAAGTGCTCGACGCCCGACTGAACCAGATGATGGCTGAGGGCACCCGCTTCCGCAGCGGCGTGAGCGTCGGCACCGACATCTCGTGGCAGCAGCTGCGTGAGCGCTTTGACGCCGTCGTCGTGACCACGGGCGCGACCACGCCGCGAGACCTGCCGATGCCGGGGCGGGAGCTCCACGGCATCCACTTCGCGATGGACTATCTCACCCAGGCGAACCGAGTCGTGGCCGGCGACGAGGTCGCCGACCAGATCGACGCGCGTGGCAAGCACGTCATCGTCATCGGCGGCGGCGACACCGGTTCAGACTGCATCGGCACCGCGATCCGGCAGGGGGCGGCATCGGTGACCAACCTCGCCATCGGCCGCCAGCCGGGCATCACCAGGTCGAATCACGAGCCCTGGCCCACCATGCCGAAGCTCTTCGAGGTCTCGACCTCGCACGAAGAGGCCGACGGACACGGCGGCGAGCGGAGGTTCCTGGCCTGCACCGAGGCGTTCGTCGGCGACGATGACGGACACGTACGTGCACTGCGCATCGCCGAGACCGAGTACCGCGCCGACGGTTCGCGAGGCCCGAAAGACGGCACCGAGAGCGATCTGCCGGCTGACTTGGTCTTCATCGCGATGGGCTTCACCGGTCCCGAGGTCAACGGCGCAGACGAGCAGATCGGCCTGTCGACGACGGGCAGGGGCGCGCTGGAGCGCGAGAACGACTACTCGACCGACGTCGACGGCGTGTTCGTCGCGGGCGACGCCGGACGCGGACAGTCGCTCATCGTCTGGGCGATCGCAGAGGGCCGGGCCGCCGCCGCGCAGGTCGACCAGTACCTCGAGGGCGAGACCGTGCTTCCGCGGCCGGTCGCGGCCAACGACCGAGCGATGAGCGTGCGATGAGCGTGCGATGACCCGACATCGGCGGTGACCCGCGACGTTCGTCTCACGTTCAACGCAGCGGCCTAGAATTGACTCGGCAGAACGAACTGTCGAACCGATTGGAGTGGCATGCGACGCAGAGCGAAGATCATCGCGACACTGGGGCCGTCGACGGACGACGCCGAGGTCATCGAGAGCATGATTCGTGCGGGCATGGACGTCGCCCGCATCAACATGAGCCACGGCGACCATGAGCAGCACCGGCGCTACATCGAGACGGTGCGCGAAGTCGCCGCTCGACTGCACAAACCGGTCGGCGTGCTGGTCGATCTGCAGGGGCCGAAGATCCGGCTGGCGCAGTTCGCTGCGGGGCCGCAGACCCTCGCCGTCGGCGACACGTTCACAATCACCACGCGCGATGTGCCGGGTGACGCCGACATCGTGGGCACCACCTTCGCCGACCTGCCCAAGAACGTGAGCGTCGGCGACCAGCTGCTGATCGACGACGGGAACATCTCGCTGCGCGCCACCGCTGTGGACGCCACAGACGTCACCTGCGAGGTGGTCGTGGGCGGCCGTGTCTCAGACCACAAGGGCATCAACCTGCCCGGTGTGGCGGTGGATGTTCCCGCACTGAGCGATCGCGACGAAGAGAACCTGCACTGGGCGCTGGACCTCGGCGTCGACCTGATCGCACTCTCGTTCGTGCGCAGCCCCGACGATGTCACCGCGGTGCGCGAGGTGATGGCCGCCCATGGCGTGCGGCTGCCGGTGATCGCCAAGATCGAGAAGCCCCAGGCCGTCGAGGTGCTCGACGCGATCACCGAGGCGTTCGACATGGTGATGGTGGCTCGCGGCGATTTGGGGGTCGAACTGCCCCTCGAACAGGTGCCGGTCGTGCAGAAGCGCGCCATCGAGCTCGCGCGCCAGTGTGCCCGCCCCGTGATCGTCGCCACACAGATGCTCGAATCGATGATCACCAGCGCACGCCCGACCCGCGCCGAGGCGTCAGACTGCGCGAACGCGGTACTGGACGGCGCCGACGCGCTCATGCTCAGCGGCGAGACCTCAGTGGGCGCCCACCCGGTCGAGACGGTGCAGACGATGTCGAACATCATCGAGTCGATCGAGCAGCACGGCCTTCATCGCATTCCGCCGCTCGGCACTCAGCCGCACACGCTGGCCGGCGCCATCACCCGCGCGGCCGTCGAGGTGGCGCACCATGTCGATGCGAAGTATCTGTGCGTCTTCACCGCCAGCGGCAACACGGCACGTCGGGTCTCGCGCCTGCGCGACGAGCTGCCGCTGCTGGTCTTCACCTATGACGATTCGACTCGGCGTGCGATGACGCCGATCTGGGGCGTGGAGTCGGTGCTCGTGCCGTTTCTGCAGACCACGGACGAGATCGTGCTGAGCGTCGACACCTACCTGATCGACTCGGGGCGGGCGAAACCGGGCGAGCGGGTCATCGTCGCCGCCGGGAGCCCGCCCGGCATCCCCGGGTCGACCAACGACCTGCGGGTGCTCACCGTCGGCGAGGCGGTCGGACAGGCCGCGCCGGGGTACCGGCAGACCACGGCACAGATGATGCAGAGCGCAGTCGCCGAGAGTCGCGAGACGATCATCCGCTGATCATCGCCCCGCGGCACCGTTCAGCGCACGTTCGGGGAGCCGCTGTGCTCATCGTCGGCCTCGGCGATGTGCTCGGCGAGCTCGTCGACCACGAGCAGATCGTCTCGCAGATCGTCGCTGCGATAGTGAGCGCGCCCGACCATATGGGCGGCGATGGGGGCGGTGAGCATCTGCAGAGTGATGAGCACGATCGCGGTGCCGATCACCAGGGGAGTGGGGTTCAGCACGGCGATCGCCGCGGTGACGCAGATGAGCCCGAGAATCTGCGGCTTGGTGGCCGCATGCATGCGCGAGAGCAGATCGGGAAAGCGCAGCAGGCCGACCGCGGCCGAGAGCGAGAGCAGCGCGCCCAGGCCGAGCAGCACGCCGGCGATCGTGAAGCGAATCGTGTCACCGTCCATCTGCGGCCTCCTCCGGTGCTTCGTCGCGCAGCGGATCTTTCGCCGTGACCAGAAAGCGTGACACGGCGAATGACCCGATCACCCCGAACATCGCGAGCACGATCAGAATCGGCATGGTGTGCGTGTGTCCGGTCACGGCCATCTCGGTGCCGAGAGCGCACATCAGCGTCACCAGCAGCACGTCTGAGGCGACGATGCGGTCGAGAACGCTCGGTCCGCGCACGATGCGCAGAATGCACAGTGCAGCAGTCGCCCCGTAGACGACCACCAGCAGGATCGTGAGCCAGGTGGGCATGATGTCAGCGCTCCTCTCGTGACGTCGGCGTCGACAGATCGACGGGTGATGTGTGAGCCGGCGTCGAGTCGGAGCCGCTCTCGTGATGCGGGCCCCTTCGCGCATCCGCACGCCGACGGGCGGCCAGACCTCGCACCGCCTGCCGCTCGGCGGAGCTGCCCAACGCCATGATGATGCGAGCCTCCTGGTCGAGCGCCTGACAGCGGGCGCGTTCGATGTCGGCCGCAGTCCGCACACCGAAGGCATGCACGTACAGCACTCCGTTGTTGCGGTCGATCTCGACGACCAGCGAGCCCGGCACCAGCGAGATCGCCTCAGCCGTGAGAGTGATGATGAGGTCGTCGGTGGTGTGCAGATCGAATTTGACCACGGCACCGGTGGGCCGCCACCAGGGCCAGAGCGCCTGCGCGGCGACGATCATCGAGGCGCGGACGATGTCGAGGGTCAGTCGCACGAAGGCGTAGGCCGCCGAGATCGGATGCAGACGCCCGGTGATCTCGAGCGGCGGCAGATAGAACATCGCGACCAGCATCCAACTGATCACCAGCCCGCCGATCACGGTGAACGCGTCGAGCTTGCCCCAAAGCAGGCACCAGACCACCGTGAGCACGATGACGGTGAGCAGCTCCTGCCAGCCGGCCCTGAGCCTCTGTCTCATGCTGCACCTCCGCTCAGCGGGCCGAGCAGGGTGGCGATCATCCAGAGCGGGTCTGCCACGGTGGTCGCGGCCCGGTCGGCGAAGCCCAGCAGAGGCCCGGCGAAGACCGTGAGCGCGAGGGTGAGCACGACCATGCCTGCGGTTGCCGAGATCATCAGCTTCGACACGTCACGCTGCGCGACTCTGCGGGGCGGGGCCAACGGGTTCTCCTGCAGCGATCGGAGCATGCGGCTGTGCCGGCGGTCGGGGTCGATCGCTGGTCGCCAGAAACCGAGGTTCCAGACCCGGGCCAGAGGGTACAGCGTCAGCAGCGAAGTGAGGATCATCGCTCCGATGACCACCCAAGTCAGCCAGTTGGCCGTCTGCACGCCGGCCAGGATCAGGGCGAGCTTGCCGATGAACCCGCTGAACGGCGGGATGCCGCCGAGGTTGAGCGCGGGCACCAGGAACAGCGCCGAGATCAGCGGCGAGGCGTTGAGCACTCCGCTGAGCCGCGTCAGCGACGTGGTGCCGCCGACTCGTTCGACCAAGCCGACCGCTAGGAAGAGGGTGGTCTGCACGGTGATGTGATGCACCATGTAGTAAATCGTGGCTGCGATGCCCGCCTGCGTGCCCAGGGCGATGCCGAAGAGCATGTAGCCGATGTGGCTGACCAGAGTGAACGAGAGCAGTCGCCTGATGTCCGCCTGAGCGATCGCGCCCATGATGCCGATCAGCAGCGTGAAGAAGGCGAGGGTCATCAGCGGCGTGCTCACGTCGTGATGGGCGAAGAGCAGCGTCTCGGTGCGGATGATCGCGTAGACGCCGACTTTGGTGAGCAGGCCGGCGAACACCGCCGTCACAGGTGCCGGCGCGGTCGGGTATGAGTCGGGCAGCCAGAACGACAGCGGGAAGACCGCCGCTTTGATGCAGAAGCCGAGCAGCAGCGACAGATGCACGATGGTCTGCGTCTCGGCAGGCAGCTCGGGAATGCGCTGTGCGAGCTGAGCCATGTTCACGGTGCCGGTCGCGCCGTAGAGCAGCGCGATCGCGACGAGAAAGAACACCGACGAGACCAGCGAGACGACGATGTAGATGACTCCCGAACGGATGCGCGGGCCGGTTCCGCCGAGGGTGATCAGCACATAGCTGGCCGCGAGCATGATCTCGAAGCCGACGAACATGTTGAACAGGTCGCCGGCCAGAAAGGCGTTGAAGAGACCGGCTGCGAGCACCAAGTAGGTCGGCTGGAAGATCGTCACGGGCGTCTCGGCGTCTCCGTCGGTGATGCCCTGACCGATGGCGTAGACCAAGACGCCGAGCAGCATGGTCGTGGCGACGACGACGAGCAGAGCACTGAGCCGGTCGGCCACCAGCGAGATGCCCCATGGCGCCTGCCAGCCGCCCAACACGATGCTCACGACGTTGTCATGATCGGCGGCCACCAGAGTGGCGACGCCGATGCCGAGCACGACGAGCAGGGTGCCGAGGGTGACCACGATCTGTGTCTTGGGGCGCCGCCCGAGCAGCAGCGAGGTCGCCGCAGCCGCGAGCGGCAGCGCGACGATGATCGGCAGCAGCTGTGCGATGTTCATCGATGGCCTCTCTGTCGATCGTGGCGGTTTGGTGCGGATGCGGTGCTCGAGTCGTCTGCGTCGGAGACATCGTCGCGGCTGTCGTTCGCGTCGCTGGCGTCGATGGCCTGGTGCAGCGCGGCATCGTCGCCCGCGGCCTGTCGCACGAGCACGGCGGTCTCGTCATCGGCATGCAGGTCTGTGCCGGGCACTGCCGTGTGCTCCTCGGTGTGCTCCTGGCGAGACAGCCGCCAGTTTCGGTAGATCAGCGCCAGCAGCAGCGCGGTGATGCCGAAGGTGATCACGATGGCGGTGAGCGTGAGGGCCTGCGGCAGGGGATCGGCCATCTGGTCGCTGGTGACGCCGTCTTCGACGATCGGTGCCTCTCCGGGCGGGCCTGCGACGATGATGAGAAGCAGGTTCGTCGCGTTGCCGATGAGCAGAAAGCCGATCAGGATTCGACTGAGGCTGCGCTCGAGCATCGCATAGACGCCGCAGGCGTACATGACGGCCATCAAGACGATCAGAGTGAGGGAGACGCTCATCGCACGCCCTCCGCCCAGTCGTCGACGATCGATTCGTCCGAGACGGACTGCTCGTCGATGCCAGCGCCCAGTGAGCGCAGTACGTCGAACACCAGCCCGAGCACGACGAGATAGACGCCGATGTCGAAGAGTGTGGGGGTGCCCAGCTTCACCTCACCGATGATCGGCAGCGTCGCCTGCCACCACAGAGAGGTGAGGAACGGCTCGCCGAAGAGCATCGAGAGGGCTCCCGTGCCGACCGCTGTGGCGAGCCCGGTGCCGAGCAGGACACCTGGTGGCACCGGAAGGGCCTCCCCGAGCTCGTAGCGGCCGGCGGCCAGATAGCGCAGCACCAGGGCGAGACCGGCGACGAGTCCGCCGGCGAAGCCGCCGCCGGGCTGGTTGTGCCCGGCGATCAGCAGCATCACCGAGATCAGCATGAGCGGCAGGAAGAGCAGCCGGACGACGACCTCGACCATCAGCGACCGATGATCGGGGGCCAAGGTTCGGCCGGCCATCAGCCAGCTTCGGCGAGTGCTGTCGTCGTCGACCTCGTCGTGCGCGTCAATGGTGCGCTGCAGCGCCGTCTGACTGACGGGACGGCCGGTGTTCGGGTCGACCACGGGCAGGGCCCCGGTGACCGGTTCGACGACGGGTGCCAGACGCTGCAGACGACGGCGTCGCTGGCCCTGGGCGCTGATCGAGGGGACTCTGCCGGTGCGGTGGGTGACGAAGACCAGACTGGCCACACCCGTGGCGACGGCGACCAGCACCGAGATCTCGCCCATGGTGTCCCAGCCACGCAGATCGACGAGAAGCACGTTGACCACGTTGCGACCGTGCCCTTCGAGATATGCCAGATCGGGCATCTGCGCTGAGATCGGCGTCTGGCTGCGCGCACCCACGACGGCGAGTGCGACGCCGGCCATGACCGCCCCGACGGCGACGGCGATGACGGCCTTGGGCCAGACCCGCTTGATTCCCTCGGCTCGTTCGAAATGCCGCGGAAGGCGACGCGCGACCAGCACGAAGATCACGAGGGTCACGGTCTCGACCAGCAGCTGCGTGAGCGCGAGGTCGGGGGCGCCCTGCAGCGTGAAGAGCGCGACCATGCCGTAGCCGGTGGCTCCGACCAAGAGCATGGCCAGCAGACGGCGCCGGGCACGGACGGCGGCGAGGGCCGCGACGGCCATCAGGGCGGCGATGCCGAGCTGTGCGACGGAGTGGAACGGCACCATCTCGCCGGGCCAGAGCTGCACGCGCAGCAGGGCCAGTCCGAGCGCCGCGACGAAGGCGACGAAGACGGTGCCCAGATAGCCGGGCAGACCGCCGCGCTGTGCGAACAGCGTCACCCGAGCCGAGATCCAGTCGGTTGCGGCGAGCGTCGCCGAATACCACCGGGAGAGTTCGATCCAGTCCGGCACCCTGGCCTGGAGCTTCGCCACGGGTCGTCTCAGCACGAAGAGCAGCGCTCCGAGTGCGATGACGATCACACTGATGCCCAGGGCCGGGGTGAAGCCGTGCCAGAGCGCGAGATGCAGCGGATGCTCACCGGCGGGCAGCGCCGCGGCGGTCGCCGTCGCGAGATGGTCGAGGCCGGTCGGCCAGATCGCCAGCAGCAGCGAGAGCCCCAAGAGGATGACCGGGCCGATGAGCCCCACATTGCCGTGCGCCTGTGGCTGGCTGCAGTCGACGAGCACGTGCACGGTGCTGGTGTCGACGTTGGACGATCCGGTCTTGCGCGGGCGGCTGCTGAGGGCTCCGAAGGCGAACCGGGCGGAGTACGCGACGGTGAGCACGGAACCCAGTGCGGCGACTGCCGTCACCCAGACCGACCAGCCGTGCTGCCAGTCGAGCATGGCCGTCAGAGCGCTCTCTTTGGCCAGGAACCCCAGCATCGGCGGCAGCCCTGCCATCGATGCCGCGCTCAGCGCGGTGACGACCGCGAGCAGCGGATGGCCGCGCCCGAGACCTCGCAGCGCTCGCAGATCCCGGGTGCCGAAGTTGTGATCGATGACTCCGACGATCATGAACAGGCTGGCCTTGAACAGCGAGTGGGCGACGAGCAGAGCCAGAGCCGCGACCGCAGCGTCGTGGGTGCCGATCGCGGCGACGGTGATGAGCAGGCCGAGCTGGCTGACGGTGCCGTAGGCCAGCAGCAGCTTCAAGTCATACTGACGCAGGGCTCGCCAGCCGCCGATCAGCAGTGTGACGAGGCCGAGCGGAACCAGCACTTCGTGCCACCCCGGCACTTGGGCGTAGCCGGGCGCGAAGCGCAGCACCAGATAGATGCCTGCCTTGACCATTGCCGCCGAGTGCAGGTAGGCGCTCACCGGTGTGGGGCCGGCCATGGCCGATGGCAGCCAGAAGTGGAATGGGACGATCGCCGACTTGCTCAGTGCGCCGATCACGATCATGAGCACCGCCCAGGGCGTGCCGGCGCTCATCGCGGGGTCTGCGACGATCTGCGTCAGAGAGGTCGTGCCGTTGTCGATCACCAGAATGGCCACGCCCACCAGCATGATCAGCCCGCCGAAGGTCGTCACCAGCAGCGCCTGGAGCGCAGCGCCTCGCGACTCCCGTCGGTCAGAGGTGTGCCCGATCAACAGGTAGGAGAGCACGCTCGTGACCTCCCAGAACACGAACATCACGACGATGTCGTCGCTGGTGACCAGACCGAGCATGACTGCGGCGAAGCTGGTCAGCAGCGTGGCGAACCGGCTGAGAGAGGGCTCGGAGTCGGTGAAGTAGGCGCTGCAGTAGAACAGCACCAGCGCGCCGACGCCAGTGACGACCAGCGACATCGCCCAGCTCAGGGCGTCCAGCTGGAACGAGAGGCTCACCCCGAGCTGCGGAATCCACGGCAGATCAAACGCCGGAACCGCTCCGGAGAGTACCTTCGGCGCTTCGGCGAGCAGGGCGAGGAAGGCGACGGCGACGACAGTGCCGATCGGCATGAACCCGCGTGATCCCCAACGTCGCACAGATGGCCAGGCTATGAGCATGGCGACCAGTACTGCGACGAAGGCTACGGGCACGGACTCACCTCACGAGATCGGGGGCATTCAGGGTCTCAAACGTATGCGTCGGGAAGAATATTCCCAATACTACCCGTTCACTTCCGGCCCCAGCGGCGTGGCCGCCGGGCTCGGGCGCCTCGGACGCTCGATCGGCTCCCAGCGGTTCGCAGGCAGGTCGTGAAGCTGACGAGGGTAAGCTTGACTCCATCATGAACACTGCAGCCGATGCACCCACAGACCCACTCGCAACATCCTCCAGCGTCCTGCTCAGCGACGCGCAGCGCAGCGCAGTCGCTCGCCTGACCGAGGCTCTCGGCGCCGATCACGTCGTCACCGGCCGCGCCGAGCTGCTCGACCACGGCCACGACACCGGCGTCGATGACTCCCCGGCGCTGGCCCTCGCACTGGTGCTGCCGACCAGCACCGAAGAGGTCGCAGCCGTCATGGCGATCGCCAACGATCTGGTGATTCCCGTGGTGCCACAGGGCACCCGTACCGGGGTCGTCGGCGGTGCCGATGCGGTTCCCGGTGCGATCCTGCTCGACCTCACCCTGATGAACCGCATTCTGCGCATCGACGTCGACGACCAGCTGGTCACCGTGCAGCCAGGCGTGATCACTGGTGATCTGGCGGCTGCCGTGCGTGAGCAGGGGCTGTTCTATCCAGTCGATCCGGGATCGGTGCACATCAGCTCGATCGGCGGCAACATCGTCACCAACGCAGGCGGCATGCGCTGCGTGAAGTACGGCGTCACCGGCGACTCAGTGCGCAGCCTGACGGTGGTGCTGGCCGACGGCACCGTTGTGCGCACCGGGCACGACTCGGTGAAGGGCGTCGCCGGGCTCGATCTCACGAGTCTGATCGTCGGCTCCGAGGGCACTCTCGGCATCGTGACGCAGGCCACCCTGGCGCTGCGTCCGCTGCCCGGTGAGGCCGCCGGCGCTGCAGCGCTCTTTCCCACGCTGGAGGACGCGCTCGCCGCAGCCGCCGAGACGGCGTCCAACGCCCGCCGGCCAAGCGCACTCGAGATGCTCGACCAGCGCACCATTCAGGCGATCAACCATTTCAACCCGAACGCGAAGCTGCCCGACGACGTCGCCGCCATGCTGATCGTCGAATCCGACGAGATCGGGCGCGCCACCGAAGACGTCGCCGAATATCAGCGCATCTTCGAGAGCCATCATGCGGTGCGCATCGACCTGGCCCGGAACGCGGCCGAAGTCGATGCGCTGCTTGAGATCCGCCGTCAGCTGCATCCGGCCCTCTACGCGGAGTTCGGCACGCTGCTCACCGAAGACATCGCGGTGCCGCGAGGTCGGCTGCTGAAGCTGCTGCGCGTGATCGAGCAGGCCGCAGCCGAGACCGGTGCGCCGGTGGCGACCGGCGGGCACGTGGGCGACGGCAACCTGCACCCGATCGTCGGCTATGTCGCAGGCGACGCCGACAGCCTGGCCCGAGCGCACCGCGCCTATGAGCAGATCCTCACTCGCACCATCGAGCTCGGCGGCACCATCACCGGCGAGCACGGGGTGGGCACGCTCAAGCGCAGCGCGCTCGGCACCGAGTTCTCGTCTGAGCTCCTGGCTCTGCAGATTCGTGTGAAGGCGGCGTTCGACCCGCGCGGAATACTGAACCCCGGCAAGAAGCTCTGAGCAGCCCAGCGAGCACTGAACCCGCGAGGTAGAGAGCGCACTTAGACTTGGGGCCATGCGCACTCGGTCTCATTCGGTCTCGCCCGCCAATGCTCCCCAGGCCAAAGACACCTGGTGGGCGGTGGCAGTTCCAGACCTGCTTCGGCGTCTCGGCACTGACGACCCCGTTGCCGGGCTGACCCCCGAGGCCGCCACGCAGCGTCTCGACACGCGACACACCACAACCGGCGCAGACACGGGAGCATTCGCCGTCGTTCGGGCAGTGCTGCGACAGTTCAGCAGCCCGATCACGCTCATTCTGCTGGTGGCCGCGGTCATCTCGTTCATCGTGGCCGACGCAGTCGACGGCTTCATCGTGATACTGATCGTGCTCGCCTCAGGTCTGCTCGGCTTCTGGCAGGAGCATCGCGCCGGCAACGCCGTGCGCGAGCTGATGAGTCGAGTCGCGACCACAGCGATCGTCCGACGCGACGGGCGCGACTCCGAAGTGCCGGTCGCGTCGATCGTGCCCGGAGACATCGTCGTGCTCTCGGCCGGATCGCTCATTCCCGCAGACGCCCGTCTGCTTGACGCCGACAGCCTGCTGGTCGACGAGTCGAGCCTCACGGGAGAGACCTTCCCGGTCGAGAAGAACGCCGATGCCGACGTGGCCGCAGACGCCGCGCTCTCGGGTCGTCTCAACGCCGTCTTCCAGGGGTCTCACGTCGTGAGCGGCACCGCACGTGCTCTCGTCGTGCACACGGGCACGCAGACGGAGTTCGGCCGGCTCTCGGCTCAGCTGACCGGCAGAACCGGGCCGACGCAGTTCCAGCGAGGCATGACGAAGTTCGGCACACTGCTGCTGCGCCTCATGATCGTGCTCACCGTATTCATCTTCGTCGTGAACTGGGTGCTCGGTCGCGAGGTGCTGGAGGCGCTGATGTTCGCGGTCGCGCTCGCGATCGGGCTGACTCCGCAGATGCTGCCGGCCATCACCTCGGTCAGCCTGGCGACGGGGGCACGCAAGATGGCCCGCCGCAAAGTGATCGTGAAGCGGCTCGACGCCATCGAAGATCTGGGCTCGGTCTCGGTTCTCTGCACAGACAAGACGGGCACCGTGACGATCGGGTCGGCCGGCCTCGACCTCGCGGCCGATCCTTCGGGGCGCTCTGACGAGGCGGTCGGCCGGTTGGCCGTGCTCAACGCCGGGCTGCAGACCGGCTTCGCGAATCCGCTCGACCAGGCGGTGCTCGCCCAGGCCACCGTGCCCCCGAGCGCGCGAGCCGTGGGGGAGCTTCCGTACGACTTCTCACGCAAGCGGCTGAGCGTGCTGGTCGACGGCGTCGACGACGACGGGTCGGCGGCGGATGCCACGGCAGGCACGGCGCGCGGCCCGCTGCTGGTCTGTAAAGGGGCCTTCGACAAAGTGCTGGACACCTGCGCCACCGTGCGCATCGACGGCCGAGACGAGCCGCTCGACGCCCACCGCAGCGAACTCGACGAACGCTTTCGCGCACTGAGCGGCGAAGGGTACCGCGTGCTGGGGCTGGCGACGCGTCGAGCCGATGCCGCTGAGCCGGGTGAACACCGGATGACCGCCGACGACGAGCACGGGCTCACCCTGCGCGGCCTGCTCTGCTTCCATGATCCGATCAAAGCCGATGTGCAGCAGGACATCGCCGCGCTGCGCGACTCCGGCGTGCGCGTCAAAGTCATCACCGGCGACAACCGCTATGCTGCCGGCCACGTGGCCCGTGAGCTTCGGCTCGACGACGACACCGTGCTGACCGGGCCCGAGATCGATCGCATGAGCGACGACGAACTCTCGGCGGCCGTGACCGACACCGACGTCTACGCCGAAGTCGAGCCTGCCCACAAAGCACGTATCGTGCGCACCCTGCGACTGAACCTCGACCGTGGCGACCAGCGCAGCGGGGGAGAGCACGGCGTGGCCTATCTCGGCGACGGCATCAACGACGCACCCGCCCTGCACGCAGCCGATGTCGGCATTTCGGTCGACACGGCGCATCCGGTCGCCCGCGACGCGGCTTCGGTCGTGCTGCTCGACAAGAGTCTCGGGGTGGTCAACGACGGCGTACGACTCGGCCGAGAGACGTTTGCGAACACTCTGAAGTATGTGCGTGTGACGACCAGCGCGAGCTTCGGGAACATGATCTCGATGGCCGTCGCGAGCATCTTCCTGCCGTTTCTGCCGCTGCTGCCCCGTCAGGTTCTGGTGCTGAACTTTCTCACAGACCTGCCCTCGATGGCGATCGCGTCGGATCGCGTCGACGACGAGCTGGTCAGGCGCCCCGGTCAGTGGAACATCGCGGCGATCCGCAACTTCATGCTGGTCTTCGGCCTGCTGTCGGCTGCCTTCGACATCATCACCTTCGTCGTGCTGATGCAGGTGTTCCACACCGACGACGTGACGTTCCGCAGCGCCTGGTTCCTCGAATCGACGATCACCGAACTCATCGTGCTCTTCTCCATGCGTTCGGCCCGGCCGCTCTTCCGCACTCGTCCGGGCCGTGGGCTGGTCGTGCTGAGCGTGATCGTGGGCGTGTTCACACTGTGGGTGCCCTATTCGCCGCTGGCCGGCGTGCTCGGGCTGGATGCGGTCTCGGGGATGCTGATGGCCGCCGTGATCGTGATCTCGCTGGCGTACCTCGCCTGCAACGAACTGCTGAAGCGGCGGTTCATCGAGGCCCTGCAGCGCGGATGACCGGCATCGGCCGTCAGCACGGTATCATCGTCTCGGCCCGATGACCGATACCACCGGTCGCCGGGCCCTGGCCACGAGCCGCCGCAGACCAACCTCCGCACAGTGACGCTGGCGATACCGCCTGTCACTCGTGCGACACCCCGAAAGCCACTCGTCCATGAGCCCTGAAGTCGTCTCAATCCTACTGCTCGCCGTCATGTTCGTGCTCGCCACGTGGCGAGGCGTCAACATGGGCGTGCTCGGATTCGTCGCCGCGTTCGCCCTCGGATCGACCATGCTCGGCATGGACGTCAAAGAGATCTGGGCGGGGTTCCCCGTCGATCTGTTCGTGTCGCTGTTGGGACTGACGTTCCTGTTCGGCTTCGCGCAGAACAACGGAGCGATCGAAGTGCTCGTCGGCGGCTGTATGAAGCTGATCGGCAGACGTCACCACCTGGCCCCGTGGATCTTCTTCGCACTCACGGCCGTGCTGATCGCATGCGGCGCGCTGTTCGCCGTCGCGATCATCACTCCGCTGGCGCTGAGCTTGGCCCGGCGAAACCGCATGAATCAGCTGATGATGGGCCTGCTGGTCGTTCACGGCGCCTTGGCCGGAGCCTTCTCTCCGATCAGCGTCTACGGGGTGTTCATCAACGGCTACCTTGAGAAGCAGGGTCTGCCGACCGCTCCGCTCTCGCTCTTCGCCATTCCGTTCGTGCTCAACGTGCTCTTCGCGCTGGTCACCTGGTTCGTGCTGCGCGGGAGAGACGACCCCGAGATGACAGAGCATGCGACTCGCGCATCCGCTGTGGGCAGCACTGCTGCCGCAGCCGGGGCAGTCACCCGCTCCGGGCGCCTCAACCGGTCTCAGCTGCTCACTCTGACAGGTCTGGCGATCATGGTCGTCCTGGTTCTGATCTTCAACCTCAACATCGGCGTGGTCTGCCTCGGAGTCGGGATCGTGCTGGCCTGCATCAGCCCGTCCGAGGGCACGCAGGCGCTGAAACGCGTCTCATGGTCGGTGCTCGTGCTGATCACCGGGGTGCTGACCTACATCGCCGTGCTCGAGTCGGCCGGCACCGTGGAGTGGGTGTCTGGAGGGATCCAGGCGATCGCGATACCGCTGATCGCGGCGCTGCTGCTCTTCTACCTCGCAGGGTTCGTCTCGGCACTGGCCTCGTCGCTCGGCATCATCGGCGTCGTGATCGCGCTGGCCGTTCCGTTCCTGAAGCAGAGCGAGGTGAGCATCGCCGGGTTCGTCGCGGCGCTGGCCTTCTCGGCCACCATCGTCGACATCAGTCCGTTCTCCACCAACGGGGCGATGCTGCTGGCCAACGTGGATGAGAGAATCCGTGACTGGTACTACCGACGCATGCTGATCTACGCAGGCCTGATGTGTCTCATCGGGCCGGCGGTCGGGTGGCTCGTCGCCGCGGTGCCGACGTGGGCGGGCATGCGCTGAGACCCGGACGACTCACCTGATGGTTTCCATGAGTCGGTCGGTGCGCGCGTCGTCCCACTGCACCCCGGAGAGACGCTGCCAGGCCGGAACGGCGCTCGATCCGTAGTTGTGGCCGTAGAGCGCCGGCGCCCAACCCGAGATGAGCATGTCGAGCGTCATCTGCAGATAGGTGACCCCGGGCATCCACGTGAAATACGGGGTGAGCTGCCCCTTCGCCTTCTCGGCGGCCACCCAGTCGGGCTCACGCCAGATCAGACTGCTCTGCCATTTCACCACCGGGTCTGAGACGTTCTGCATGTACATCAGGCGCGGCCGCCCCGCACAGCTCGCGTCGATGTCTTCGCGACGCTCGACGAACAGCACCGACTGGCCCTCGGTCTCGACGCAGGGCGATCCGTTGCGCATGGCGGTCATACGCTGGTGCGTCTCGCTGATGCCGGGCGTGCCGGCGAAGACGATGCCGTCAGTGCCCGCCACGAGATCGCTCAGGTCGGGAAAGGCGTTCTGCGTACCGTACGCACCGAGGCTCTGCGCGTAGACGAAGAGCTTGGGGCGATGACCGGTCTGCGCCTCGTGCCGGTCGACCGCCTCTCGAACGCCGGTGATCAGCGAGCGTGCGGTCTGCTCCACGCGGTCGCGGTCGAAGACGAATGACAGCGCGCTGGGCAGAAAGGAGTACTGCATCGACACGGTCGCCACGTCGCCGTTGTAGAGATATTCGAGCGGTCTGGTCGACTGAGTGTCGACCCAGCCGGTGCCGGTGGTGACCACGATCTGCAGGGCCTGACGGTCGAAAGCGTCGGTGCGTTCGAGCTCTTTGACCGCGATGCGAGCCTGTTCCGAGATGTTGTTCGAGAACTCTTTGCCGACGTAGACGCGAATGGGGTCGACCGTCGGCTGTCCCGGGTTGAACGACTGGATCTCGTCGGTGCTCGGGCCGCTCTGCACGAAGGTCTTGCCCGGCCAGCCCAGAGAGTTCCACGAGACGAGGGATGCGTCGCTGCCGGATCGCAGCGGATCGGTCGGCTGTTCGAGCCCGGCGTCACGGTCGTTCTTCGTGGTGTAGAAGCTGTCCATGACGCCGAGGAGTGTGGGGCGCACGCTGGTGTCGAACACCACGGCCAGCGCCACGACGACCACGACGAAGGCCACCGTGCGGCCGAAGAACGGAGGCATGCGACGTATGCCGCTGCGGTGCATCAGGACGCGCCAGAACGTGCCGATCGCACGCCGTCCGATTCGGACGATCAGCAGGATGCCCCAGGCGACGGCGATGGTCATGAGCACGATCAGCACGGTTTGACCGATGATCTGCACGAGGCTGAGCTGGGGGCGCGTGAAGCCGCTGAGCGGATACACGCTGTCCTGCCACCAGACATAGATCGACAGCCAGTAGACGTTCACGACCATCACGATCGTGAGGCATGCCAGCGAGACGCGCTGCCCGAGGGTCTTGGACGGGCGCCAGCTGATCAGTGCGCGCACGATATGGCCCAGGAGCGCGCCGAGACCGTAGCCGATCACGACGAGGATGCCGCTGATCAGCCCCTGCCAGTACCAGCTGCGAGGCATGAGCGATGGCGTGAGCGACGCCCAGAAGAGGTTCAGCCCGATGACCAGACCGACGAGGTCGAAGTTGCTGCTGAGCACTCGAAAGATCCGCTGCGCGACTCGAGTGAGCGTCTGGCGCGGGGTGGTGGTCACCTCACGAGTGTAGACGTGGCGCGTCATCGCCGAAAACCGGTGGCAGATAGAGAAAACAGTGCCCAAGGTGGGAGTCGAACCCACACGCCCTCTCGGGCAGAGCATTTTGAGTGCCCCGCGTCTGCCATTCCGCCACTTGGGCCAGCATCATCGAAGACCGACCGGTGGTCGGCCAACGACACACGGCCGACGTCATCATACCGTAAGCTAGGCGTGTGAGTGATGAAACCGCAGCCCCCAAACCGATGCGACGCGTGGTCGTCGCCGAAGACGAGTCGCTCATCCGCATGGATATCGTCGACACCCTGCAAGACGCCGGGTTCGACGTCGTCGGCGAGGCCGGCGACGGCGCGAAGGGCCTTGAGCTCGCTCGTGAGCTGAAGCCCGATCTCGTCGTCTTCGACGTCAAGATGCCCGAGATGGACGGCATCACCGCCGCTCAGCACATCACCGACGAGGGCATCGCCCCTGTCGTGCTGCTGACCGCGTTCAGCCAGAAAGAACTCGTCGAGCGGGCCTCCGAGGCGGGCGCGATGGCCTATGTGGTCAAGCCCTTCACCCCGGCAGAGCTGATTCCGGCGATCGAGATCGCCCTCTCGCGCCACGCGCAGTTCAAGGCCCTCGAAGACGAAGTCGCCGACATCGTCGAGCGTTTTGAGACCCGCAAACTGCTCGACCGTGCAAAGGGCCTGCTCAACCAGCGCATGGGTATGACCGAACCCGAGGCCTTTCGCTGGATTCAGAAGGCCAGCATGGATCGTCGCGCCACGATGCGCGAGGTCGCCCAGGCCGTCATCCAGCAGCTCGATCCAGACCATGGCAAAGAGCACGGCAAAGGCGACCACCATGGCAAGGGCGATCACCACGCTTCGAAAAGCGAGCATCCCAAGCCGAACCATGACGACGCCGAATAGCCGCTGACGGTCGCAGAGACACGCAGACGCCGTCTCAGACAGAGATCAGACAGAGAGATCAGACAGAGACCCGTTCAGACGCCACACCGACATACACCGGTGTGGCGTCTGTCATCTGCGCTGGGCAGCCGCACCGTCCGCGTCCCCGGTCACGCGTTGCGCAGAAAGTTCGTGATGCGCACCGTCGAGATCAGACGATCCTGCTCATCGGTGATCGTGATCTCGTGTGTGGTCAGCGTTCCGCCGAGGTGCAGCGCCCGGCAGGTGCCGGTCACCGTGCCGGTGCGCACCGAGCGGGTGTGCGTCGCGTTGATCTCGATGCCCACCGCCACCTTGTCGCGATCGATCGCGTGCACGTTCGCCGCGAACGACCCCAGGGTCTCGCCGAGGGTCACGTAGGCTCCGCCGTTGACGACGCCATAGGGCTGGCGGTTGCCCTCGGCGGGCATCGTGGCCACCGCCTCGTCGGCTGAGAGGGTCACCAACGCGATGCCCAGTTTCTCGGCGAGCTCGCCCAGCGTGCCCCGCTGCTCCAGCAGGCGCCGGGCCGCATCCGTTCGGGCCGCATCGATGATCGACATGTGCACTCCTTCGAGTCTGTGACGTGTGGAATCGCTCGTGCAGCAGACGATACCCGACGCGGTAGCCCGCATGAGACGAGCACGGCCGCTCCGTGATTCGCCGGGTAAGGTGGTGGGCGTGACTGACACCTCCCGAGACACCCTGATGGTCATCGACGGGCACTCGCTCGCCTTCCGCGCCTTCTACGCTCTGCCGCCCGAGAGCTTCCAGCTTGAGTCGGGCCTGCACACCAACGCCATCCACGGCTTTCTTGGGATGCTGCTGAACCTCCTTGACAAAGAACGTCCGACTCGCATCGCGGTCGCCTTCGACCTCTCGCGTCACTCGTTCCGCACCGAGGAGTACCCCGAGTACAAGGGCACGCGCGGCGAGACGCCAGAGGAGTTCAAAGGTCAGGTCGAGCACCTGCAGCAGGTGCTCGAAGCGATGAACATCACGGTCATCACCAAAGAGAACTTCGAGGCCGATGACATCCTCGCCACACTGAGCCTCGTCGCCGAGCAGGCCGGCGAGCGCGTGCTGGTCGTCAGCGGCGACCGCGACACCTTTCAGCTCGTCGACGAGAACGTGACGCTGCTCTACCCGGTCAAAGGCGTCAGTCAGCTGTCCCGCTTCACTCCTGACGCCGTGCATGAGAAGTACGGCGTGCCGCCCGAGCACTACCCAGACATCGCCGCCCTGGTCGGCGAGACCAGCGACAACCTGCCGGGAGTGCCCGGCGTGGGGCCCAAGACCGCGGCCAAATGGATCAACAAGTACGGCGACGTCTACGACATCATCGCCAGCGCAGACGCCATCAAGGGCAAGGTGGGCGAGAGCCTGCGGGCACACATCGACGACGTCGAGCGCAACCGTCGGCTGAACCGGCTGCGCCGCGATCTCGAGCTGCCCGTCACCCTCGATGACCTCAGAGTGCGTGGCGTCGATCACGAGCGCGTCGAACAGGTCTTCACCGAACTCGAGCTGCGCACCATGAAGGCGCGTGTGCAGGGGCTCGACGGGCAGCTGCACAAGGTCAAGCAGCGTGCGGTGCCGGTCAGCGGCATCGACGCCGGACCGAACGGAGCCGGTGCGAACGCGAGTGCGCCAGCTCAGGCGACCACGGCATCCTCGTTCGGGCAGACGCACAACGGCGGTCTGCCGGTGCCGGTCATCACGGCCGAACCCCCAGTAGCGACCAAGGCCGCCTCGGTGACGGCGCTGCTCGCCTGGGCTGCGTCACTCGGGGCGGATGCCACGGTCGGCCTGGCATTCGAGATCGCAGACGGCGGCCCCATCGCCATGGCGCTCGCCACGGCAGACGAGTCGCGCGTCGCCGCGCTGCCCGACGGCTCTGACACGACGACCCGCGAATCTCTGCATCAGTGGCTGGCAGGCGAGCACCCCAAAGCGGTGCACGGCCTCAAGCAGATGCTGCACGAGCTCGACCGTGCAGGCATCACCGCGCCGCGTGATGCGGCGGAGCGCAGTGTGGGGGAGGCCGTCGGTGGGATCGTGCTCGACTCCGAGCTGGCCTGGTATCTCTTCGACTCGACGCGCAGCGACTACTCGCTGCGCGCGAGCGAAGACCTCTTCTTCACCTCGCAGTTCGAGCACGAGGTCGCCGATGACGCGCTCTTCGACGTTGCGGGCGAGGCAGACGAGGAGGCTTCGTCGAACGCGGACGGCTCAGCGGGGCCGTCGGGGGCAGACCGCGACACCGCGCTCGCCGCATGGCAGACCCTCGTACTCGGGCGCGAGCTCGTGCGCTCGCTCGACACCACCCGCGGCGGTCAGGTGCTGCGCGACATCGAACTGCCGCTCTCGCCCGTGTTGGCGAAGATGGAGGCGACCGGCATCGCAGTCGACGTCGACGGGCTCGAACAGCTCGGCGACAGCTTCGCCGACAAAGCCCGCGACATCGCCTCAGAGGCCTACAAAGTCATCGGGCACGAGACGAACCTGGCCAGCCCGAAGCAGCTGCAGCAGGTGCTCTTCGACGAGCTGGGCATGCCCAAGACCCGAAAGACGAAGACCGGCTACTCGACCAACCAGGCGGCGCTCACCGCGCTCTACGAGCAGACGCAGCACCCGTTCCTCGAGCTGCTCGCCGCACACCGTGACGCGACCAAGCTCGCCCAGATGGTGGTCAGTCTGCGTCGCACCGTCGCAGACGACGGCCGCATCCACACGACGTATCAGCAGACCGGCACCGCGACCGGCCGCCTGAGCTCGACCGACCCCAATCTGCAGAACATTCCGGTGCGCACCGAAGAGGGGCGGCGCATTCGCGATCAGTTCGTCTCGGCTCCCGAGTACGAGACGCTGATCAGTGCCGACTACTCGCAGATCGAGATGCGCATCATGGCGCACGTCTCGCGCGACGAAGGCCTGATCGAGGCGTTCAACTCCGGTGAGGATCTGCACCGCTACGTGGGGTCGAAGGTGTTCGGCGTGACTCCCGACGAAGTGACTCCCGAGATGCGTTCGAAGGTCAAGGCGATGAGCTATGGGCTCGTCTACGGGCTCAGCGCCTTCGGGCTGGCCAACCAGCTGCGCATCACGCGCGATGAGGCCAAAGATCTGATGTCAGGCTACTTCCGGCGGTTCGGCGGCGTGCGCGACTATCTGCGCAACGTGGTCGAGCAGGCTCGCGTCGATGGCTACACCGAGACGATCTATGGGCGACGTCGCCCCTTCGGCGACCTGCACTCGCGTGACCGTCGGGTGCGCGACAACGCCGAGCGCGCCGCTCTCAACGCGCCCATTCAGGGCAGCGCCGCCGACATCATCAAGCTCGCCATGCTGGCCGTCGACCGGCGTCTCGCGACGCAGGGGCTGCGCTCGCGGCTGCTGCTGCAGGTGCATGACGAGCTCATCCTCGAAGTGGCCGACGGCGAGCTGGAGGCCGTCCGCGATCTCGTCACCGACGCGATGGGGAACGCGGCCAGTCTCGATGTTCCACTCGACGTGCACATCGGCACCGGCACCAGCTGGAACAAGGCCGCGCACTGATGAAGGTCTCACTCGCCACTCGTGTCGGCGATCTCGCCGAAGAGCAGATCGTCGCGATTCTGCGTCAGGCGTATCCGGCGGGGGAGCACCCGACCGAGGTCGAGAACGACGACGCCGCGGTCATCACGGTGACCCCCGGACTGCGCCTGGTCACTTCGAGCGACATGCTGATCGAGCACGAAGACTTCGTCTTCCCTGAGTTCAGCGCGTACGACGTCGGCTGGAAGACCGCAGCGGTCAATCTCTCGGACATCGGGGCGATGGGCGCACAGCCGACCGGGCTGGTGATGGCTCTGGGGCTCGGACACGATGCGACCGTTGCCGACCTCATCGGGTATGCGCGAGGTGTGCGCGACGCTGTGGAGGAACTCGCTCCACAGGTGTCGATCTGGGGCGGCGACCTCTCACACGCCCGCCTGTTCACCTCGCAGGCGACGAGCTACGGCGAGGTGGCTGAGCCCGTGACCCGCGGCGGCGCGCTGCTCGGCGACGTCGTCGCCTATGCCGGTCGGCTCGGGTTCGCGGCCGCCGGTCTGCGCATTCTGATGGGCGAGCGCACAGACGATCCTGACCTGCGCGGCCTCGAGCGCACCGGCGCGATTCAGCATGCGGTGGATGCCCAGCTGCGTCCGCACCCTCCGGTCTCGCTGGGTGCGCGTGCGGCTGCGTACGGCGCGCACTCTCTCATCGACGTGTCAGACGGGCTCGCGCGCGACGCCGCCAGAATCGCCGCTGCGTCCGACGTCACCCTCGACTTCGTCTCGGGCGCGCTGGCCGGGCGCTGCGCCGATCTCGGCTGGACGCGGCACACTCTCGGGGTCGACCCGTGGGAGCTCGTCATGGCAGGAGGGGAGGACTTCGGCCTGCTCGGCACGTTCGCGGCAGACGCCGCGCTGCCCGAAGGCTTCGAGGCGGTGGGCACCGTGATCGAACGCGGCGAACACGGCGTGCTGCTCAGCGGTCGACCCACGGAGTACTTGGGCTTCGACCACTTTCGGCACAGCTGAGGTCAGCCTGGAGAACTGCGGCGTGTCGCGAGTGATGTGTTTGCCAGGTGCTTATCAGACCCGGTAGTGTTGCACAATGGATCATGCTCAAGCCGAGTGCGGTCCACACCAACATCCATCGTCGGGAGCAGTAGAGTGCGGCCAATGCCGAGCTCGCCCGACCTGAGCAGCACACGCACTGGAGTACCCACTCAATGTCAACTGAAATCGACCAGAAGGCCCCCGAGCAGATCGCCGTCAACGACATCGGCTCATCAGAGGACTTCCTGGCAGCGGTCGAAAAGACGCTGAAATTCTTCAATGACGGCGACCTCATCACAGGCACCGTCGTCAAGATCGACCGCGACGAGGTACTCCTCGATGTCGGCTACAAGACCGAGGGTGTCATTCCCTCACGCGAGCTCTCGATCAAGCATGACGTCGATCCCGACGAGGTCGTCAAGGTCGGCGACGAGGTCGAGGCGCTGGTTCTTCAGAAAGAAGACAAAGAAGGCCGCCTCATCCTGTCGAAGAAGCGTGCGCAGTACGAGCGCGCCTGGGGCGACGTCGAGAAGATCAAGGAAGCCGACGGTGTCGTCAAGGGCACGGTCATCGAGGTCGTCAAGGGCGGCCTGATCGTCGACATCGGCCTGCGTGGCTTCCTGCCCGCATCGCTGATCGAGCTGCGCCGAGTGCGCGACCTGACGCCGTACCTGGGCCAGGAGCTCGAGGCCAAGATCCTTGAGCTCGACAAGAACCGCAACAACGTGGTGCTGTCGCGTCGTGCCCTGCTCGAAGAGACCCAGTCGGCCACCCGCACCTCGTTCCTCAACGAGCTGCGCCCGGGCCAGATTCGCAAGGGCGTCGTCTCGTCGATCGTCAACTTCGGCGCATTCGTCGACCTCGGCGGCGTCGACGGCCTCGTGCACGTCTCGGAGCTCAGCTGGAAGCACATCGAGCACGCGTCAGACGTGGTCAAGGTCGGCCAGGAGGTCACCGTCGAGGTGCTCTCCGTCGAGCGCGACCGCGAGCGCGTCTCGCTGTCTCTCAAGGCGACGCAGGAAGATCCGTGGCAGGTCTTCGCCCGCACCCACGCCATCGGTCAGCTGGCCCCCGGCAAGGTCACCAAGCTCGTTCCGTTCGGCGCGTTTGTGCGTGTCGCCGACGGCATCGAGGGCCTGGTGCACATCTCGGAGCTCTCGAACCGCCACATCGACCTCGCCGAGCAGGTCGTGCAGGTCGGCCAGGAGGTCTTCGTGCGCATCATCGACATCGACCTCGACCGTCGTCGCATCTCGCTGTCGCTCAAGCAGGCCAACGAGGGCATCGATCCCGAGTCGACCGACTTCGATCCCGCGCTGTACGGCATGGTGACCGAGTACGACGAGCAGGGCAACTACAAGTACCCCGAAGGCTTCGACCCCGAGACCAACGAGTGGAAGCCCGGCTTCGAAGAGGCCCGCGAGAAGTGGGAGCAGGAGTACGCCAAGGCTCAGGCTCTGTGGGAGGCCCACAAGAAGCAGGTCGCCGAGCAGAACGCCAAGGAGTCCGAGGCCGGCTTCGGCGCAAGCGAGTCGACTTCGGCGACTTCGTACAGCTCGAACGAGCACGAGGGCACGCTGGCTGACGACGCGTCGCTCGCCGCGCTCAAGGAGCAGCTCGAGCAGCACTGAGTTCGTCGGAGCGTCTGAGACGCAGCGGCCTGTGCCGTTGCACTGAGATGTTCCGAGAGTTCTGACAGACCGCCCCGCATACCGTTCTTCGGTGTGCGGGGCGGTCTTCTGCGCGCTGGCGTCACTCTGCGGTGACCGTCGCTCCGGTGTGCGAGTGCGGGCGCGTGAACTGTGACGAGGGGCGTCCTGCGACGGTGCGCATGCGGCGGCAGGGATGGGATGCGCCCCTGGTCGAGCCCGTGTTCGAGCCCGTGGCTGGGGTCGCGGGCGATACAGTGGACACATGCCAACTGTCATCGCACTCACTGGTGGAATCGCTGCAGGCAAGTCGACTGTGGCCGGCATCTTCGCCCGACAAGGCGCCCGTGTGATCGACGCCGACAAGGTGTCGCGCGAGGTCGTCGAACCCGGACAGCCCGCTCTGCACGAGATTCACGAGACGTTCGGCGACGAGGTGATGAACCCCGACGGCACCCTGAACCGCAAGGCATTGGCCGAACAGGTCTTCAACGACCCCGCGAAGCTCGCGCAGCTGAACGCCATCGTGCACCCACGGGTGCGCGACCGCGTGGCCGAGCGAATCGCCGGGGCTCCGGACGAGTCGATCGTGATCTACGACGTGCCTCTGCTCGTCGAAGCCGACCTGCCCCAGCCATTCGACGCCGTGGTGACCGTCAGCGCTCCGGAGCAGACTCGGATCGATCGTCTGATCGCCGAACGTGCGTACACCGTCGTCGAGGCGTCTCAGCGGGTCGCCGCACAGGTCAGCGACGAAGAGCGTGAGGCGATCGCCGACTTCGTGGTCGACGCCTCCGGAACGATCGCCGACACCGAGCGCAACGCTCTGCAGATCTGGCACCAGATGGCAGCGGCATACCTCTGATCGGTCGGCGGCATCGTCGCTGACAAAGCAGAAGGGCTCCGCTACCATTGAGGCCATGAGCACCACATTCACACAAGACATCGAGGCCGAGCGTTTCGTTCTGCGCGATGAAGACGGTGCACTGCTCAGCGCAGTCGACTATTCCATCAACCGACAGTCCGTCATCGCGCTGACCCATGTCTTCACGCCGCCGGCGCTGCGCGGTCATGGCTATGCGGGCCAGGCAGTCGAACAGGCCGTCACCCTGATCAGCCAGCAGGGCGGGCTGCGCATCCGACCCACCTGCTGGTATGCGGCGCGGTGGTTCGAGCGACATCCCGAGTGGAATTCGATTCTCGCCGACTGAGGACGTCCATTCGAACATAGGTTCGATATCAGGCGACTCTGCGACTAGACTGTAACCGTGCAGCCGACCCGTGAAGTACGACCGTTCGAGGTCGTCAGCCCCTATCAGCCCTCCGGCGATCAGCCTCAGGCGATCGATCAGCTCGAGCATCGTCTTCGCGATGGCGAGCGCGATGTCGTGCTGCTCGGCGCGACCGGTACGGGCAAGTCGGCGACGACTGCATGGCTCATCGAACGAGTGCAGCGTCCCACACTCGTGCTTGCGCACAATAAGACGCTGGCCGCTCAACTCGCCAACGAGTTTCGCGAGTTGCTGCCGCACAACGCCGTCGAGTACTTCGTGTCGTATTACGACTACTACCAGCCTGAGGCCTACGTTCCCCAGACCGATACCTTCATCGAGAAAGACTCATCGGTCAACGCCGAGGTCGAACGTCTGCGTCACTCGGCCACGCGCTCACTGCTGAGCAGGCGTGACGTGATCGTGGTCTCGACGGTGTCGTGCATCTACGGTCTGGCCACCCCTGACGAATACCTGCAGGCGATGCTGTCGCTGCACGTGGGCGACCGCATCGACCGCGACGAGCTGATTCATCGATTTCTCGATATGCAGTACAAGCGCAATGACGTCGAGTTCGTGCGCGGCAACTTCCGCGTGCGCGGTGACACCATCGAGATCATCCCGGTCTATGACGAGCAGGCGATGCGCATCGAGCTCTTCGGCGACGAGATCGAGTCGCTCTCGTCGCTGCATCCGCTGACCGGTGAGATATTGAAGAGCGAAGACGCAGTCGCGATCTTCCCCGCATCGCACTACGTCGCCAGCGACCAGACGATGCGTCGCGCCATCGGCGAGATCCAAGACGATCTCGACGTGCGACTGCACGAATTCGAGAGGCAGAACAAGCTGCTCGAGGCCCAGCGTCTGAAGATGCGCACCAGCTACGACCTCGAGATGCTCGAGCAGATCGGGTTCTGCAGCGGCATCGAGAACTACTCCCGCTATATCGACGGTCGTGCCCCTGGAGAGCCTCCGCACTGCCTGCTCGATTACTTTCCCGACGACTTTCTGACCGTCATCGACGAGTCTCACGTCACCGTGCCGCAGATCGGGGGCATGTACGAAGGCGACGCCTCACGCAAGCGCACGCTCGTCGAGCACGGCTTCCGCCTGCCCAGCGCCATGGACAACCGACCGCTGCGGTGGAGCGAGTTCGAAGACCGCGTCGGGCAGACCGTCTACCTCTCGGCCACCCCAGGGCAGTACGAGCTGTCGCACGCCGACGGCGTCGTCGAGCAGATCATCCGCCCCACCGGCCTGCTCGATCCGCTCGTCGTGGTCAAACCCTCCAAGGGACAGATCGACGACTTGCTCGAACAGATCAGGCAGCGCGTCGACCGCAGCGAACGCGTGCTCGTCACCACGCTGACCAAGAAGATGGCCGAAGACCTCACCGAGTTCCTCGCCGACAACGGCGTGCGCGTCGAGTACCTGCACTCCGACGTCGACACGCTGCGCCGCGTCGAGCTGCTCACCGAACTGCGCCGAGGCACCTTCGACGTGCTCGTCGGCATCAACCTGCTGCGCGAGGGGCTCGACCTTCCCGAGGTCAGCCTCGTAGCGATCCTCGATGCCGACAAAGAGGGGTTCCTGCGTTCGACCACCTCACTGGTGCAGACGATCGGTCGAGCCGCACGAAACGTCAGCGGCGAGGTGCACATGTATGCCGACACCGTCACCGACTCGATGCGTCGAGCCATCGATGAGACGAATCGGCGGCGCGAGATCCAGAAGCAGTACAACGACGACCACGGCATCGACCCGCAGCCGCTGCGAAAGAAGATCGCCGACATCACCGACCAGATCATCCGCGAAGACCAAGACACCCAAGAGCTCATGTCGGGTCACGGTCGCAAAGGCCGAGGCGCGGCGGCAAAACACGGCCGCGGCCATCAGAAGACCGCCGACGCCGTCGGGGTCGAGACCACGATCGGCTCCACCGGAGACGCAGGCCCGGCCCCCCGATTCGAAGACGCCCACGGCGTCGAAGAGCTCTCGAAGCTGGCGGCCGAGCTCAACGAGCAGATGCTTCAGGCAGCCAAAGAGCTGCAGTTCGAACTGGCGGCACGCCTGCGCGATGAGCTCAAAGACGTGAAGAGCGAACTGCGCAGTGTGCAGAAAGCCGATCTCCGATGAGTGCGACCCGCTCCGGCATCCGCACTCAGCGCAACACGGCATGAGTGCGCGTACGACGCCAGAACCATACGACTCCGACATCCCCCAGCACCGACGACCTCACGAAGAAGATCATCATGACGCACCAGGCCAGCAGCACCGCGCAGAACGGCGCAGCACCCACAGCGAGCGAGACGACGGCGCAGGCTCGCCTCTCGAAGCAGGCAGAGGCAGACCAGTCGGAATCCGCTGAGACTCGCAGCGCACATCCCGCTCGCATGCAGAAACGAGCCAACGACCGTATCGAGGTGCGCGGCGCGCGGGTGCACAACCTGCGCAACATCGATGTGAGCTTTCCCCGCGACTCACTGGTGCTCTTCACCGGGCTCAGCGGCTCGGGCAAGTCGTCACTCGCCTTCGACACCATCTTCGCCGAGGGGCAGCGTCGCTACGTCGAGAGCCTCTCTGCCTATGCGCGGCAGTTTCTCGGGCAGGTCGACCGCCCCGACGTCGACTTCATCGAGGGCCTGAGCCCTGCGGTCTCGATCGATCAGAAGTCGACGAACCGCAACCCGCGGTCGACCGTCGGCACCATCACCGAGATCTACGACTATCTGAGACTGCTGTTCAGCCGTGCGGGCACTCCGCATTGCCCGGTGTGCGACGCGGTGATTCAGCGTCAGACGGTGCAGCAGATCGTCGACGAACTGCTCAAACTGCCAGAGGGCACGCGCTTCCAAGTGCTCGCCCCGGTGGTGCGTCAGCGCAAGGGCGAGTTCGTCGACCTGCTGGCCAACCTGCAGGCCCAGGGCTTCGCACGTGCCGTCGTCGACGGAGACACTGTGCAGCTCTCAGAGGCGCCCAAGCTGAAGAAGACCTTCAAACACGACATCTCGGTGGTCGTCGACCGTCTGGTGGCGCGGCCGGGAATCGACACGCGGCTCACCGATTCGGTCGAGACGGCCCTGAAAGCGGCGGACGGACTGGTGATCGCCGACTTCGTCGATCGCTCCGATGACGACGAGACAGGGGAGCGTCAGCGGGTCTTCAGCGAAGACCTCTCGTGCCCCAACGGCCACACCATCACGGTCACCGACTTCGAACCGCGGACCTTCTCGTTCAACGCACCCTTCGGCGCCTGCCCCGAGTGCTCCGGCCTCGGCACGGCGATGAGCGTCGACGAAGAACTGGTCATCGGCGACCCCGAGGCGTCGATTCATGATGGAGCCATTCTGCCGTGGAGCACGCAGAGCAAAGGGCTCTCGCACTTCTTCGAGCACGTGCTCGAAGGCCTGGCCGATGAGAACGGCTTCTCGCTCGACACGCCATGGCACAAGCTCAGCGCGAAGGCCCGGGCGCTGGTGCTCAACGGCAAAGACTTCAACGTGAAGGTGCGCTACCGCAACCGCTTCGGACGCGAGATCAAGTACACCAGCGGGTTCGAAGGAGTGCTGCCCTACGTGCACCGTCACTGGCTCGAAGCCGAGAGCGACGCGCAGCGTGATCGCTACGAGCCGTACCTGCGCGAGGTGCCCTGCTCAGTGTGCCACGGAGCCCGACTGAAGCCAGAGGTGCTCTCGGTCAAAGTCGACGGCCTCAGCATTTGGGACGTCGTCAAGATGCCGCTCGACCAGACCGCCGAGTTCTTCAGTCACCTGCGTCTCGGCCAGCGTGAGACGGCAATCGCCGAGCCGGTGCTGCGCGAGGTGCGCGCCCGACTCGACTTTCTGCTCGAAGTCGGCCTCGACTACCTCTCGCTCTCGCGCACTGCTGGAACGCTCTCCGGCGGTGAGGCCCAGCGCATCCGCCTGGCGACGCAGATCGGATCGGGTCTGACCGGAGTGCTGTACGTGCTCGACGAGCCCTCGATCGGTCTGCACCAGCGTGACAACCGCCGTCTGATCGCGACGCTGCGCAAGCTTCGAGATCTCGGCAACACGCTGCTCGTGGTCGAGCACGACGAAGAGACCATTCAGGCAGCCGACTGGATCGTCGACATCGGCCCGGGTGCGGGCGTCAACGGCGGCCGAGTGATTCACTCAGGCAGTTACGAGGCCCTGCTGCAGAATCGTGACTCGATCACTGGCGACTATCTGGCGGGGCGGCGCAGCATCCCGCTGCCCGAGAAGCGACACCGCACCTCGAAGCAGCGACAGATCTCGGTGGTGGGCGCTCGTGAGAACAATCTGCGCGACGTCGACGTGAGCTTCCCGATCGGTGTGATGACCGTGGTGACCGGGGTCAGCGGTTCGGGCAAGTCCACGCTGGTCAATGACATCCTCTATCGCGTGCTCGCTCAGAAGCTCAACCATGCGCGCAACGTGGCCGGCAAACACACCCGCATCACCGGCATCTCACAGCTCGACAAAGTGGTGCACGTCGATCAGAGCCCGATCGGCCGCACTCCGAGGTCGAACCCGGCGACCTACACGGGAGTGTTCGATCAGATTCGCAAGCTCTTCGCGCAGACTCCCGAGGCTCAGGCGCGCGGGTACCTACCAGGTCGCTTCTCGTTCAACGTCAAGGGAGGCCGCTGCGAGGCCTGCAACGGCGACGGCACGCTCAAGATCGAGATGAACTTTCTGCCAGACGTCTATGTCGACTGCGAGGTCTGCCACGGCGCTCGGTACAACCGCGACACGCTCGCCGTGCGCTACAAGGGCAAGAACATCGCCGAGGTGCTCGACATGTCCATCGCTCAGGCCGCCGAGTTCTTCGAGCCGATCAACAGTATCCACCGTTACATGAAGACGCTGGTCGACGTCGGGCTCGGCTACGTGACCTTGGGGCAGAGCGCCACGACGCTCTCGGGCGGAGAGGCGCAGCGTGTGAAGCTCGCCACCGAACTGCAGCGTCGTTCGAACGGGCGAAGCGTCTATGTGCTCGACGAGCCCACGACGGGTCTGCACTTCGAAGATGTGCGCAAACTGCTCATCGTGCTGCGCGAACTCGTCGACAAGGGCAATACGGTGATCGTCATCGAGCACAACCTCGACGTGATCAAGAGCGCCGACTGGATTATCGACATGGGGCCTGAGGGCGGCTCCGGCGGTGGCACGGTCGTCGCTGAGGGCACCCCGGAAGAGGTCGCCCGGGTGCCTGAGAGCCACACTGGAGCATTCCTGGCCGAGATCTTCGACCGAAGTGCCTCGAAGTCGCAGGCTGAGGGTGCAGCGACGCGCTCGGCGGGGAAGGCCCGCTGACTGTGGCCGAAGATCTCTCGTGGCGACCGCGCACGGGTGACATCCCGTCGAAGCCGGGAGTGTACCGGTGGCTCGACGCCAACGGCCGCGTGATCTACGTCGGCAAGGCAAAGAACCTGCGTGCACGGCTCAGCAGCTACTTCGCTCCGCTGCACACGCTGCACGAGCGCACTCGACGCATGGTCACGACCGCCCGTGAGCTGCGGTGGACGATCGTGGGCAGCGAGTTCGAGGCGCTGCAGCTCGAGTACACCTGGATCAAAGAGTTCGATCCGCCGTTCAACGTGCAGTTCAAAGACGACAAGTCGTACCCGTACCTCGCGCTCACGATGTCCGAAGAGATCCCTCGCGTCACGATCACACGGGGCCGGCACAAAAAGGGCGATCGATACTTCGGCCCGTATGTCAAGGTCTACGACCTGCGCTCGACCATCGACTCGCTGCTCAAAGTGTTCCCGATGCGCAGCTGCAAGGCCTCCACGCTGAAGCGCGCACAGCGCACCGGCAAGCCCTGTCTGCTCGGCGACATCGGCAAATGCTCGGCCCCCTGCGTCGGTCGGGTCTCGATCGACGAGCACAGAGAGACCGCTCGGCACGTGATCCGCTTCATGGCAGGTCAGGATCAGGCCTATATTCGTGACCTGCGGCAGCGCATGCAGCGCGCCAGCGACGACCTCGAGTTCGAGCAGGCGGCGCGGCTGCGTGATCAGCTGCAGGCTCTGGACTCCGTGCTCGCCTCGACGGCGGTCGTGCTCTCCGACCACGAGAACGCCGACGTGCTCGGCATCAGCGACGACGATCTGCACGCAGCCGTGCACGTGTTCATGGTTCGCGGCGGACGCATTCGCGGCGTGCGCACCTGGCTCATCGACAAAGAGCTCGAGATGCCTGACTCCGAGTTCCTGGCTCAGGCGCTGCAGCACGTCTATCTCGATGATGCGGATCGTCCCCTGACCGTGCCGGTGCAGATTCTGCTGCCTGCGATGCCGGCGGATGCCGAGGCCGTCACCGAGCTGCTCGAACGTCGTCGGGGCGGTCCGGTCCATCTTCGCGTGCCGCAGCGCGGTGAGAAGCTCTCGCTGCAGCAGACGGTCACCACGAACGCCGCTGAGGCGCTGAGGCAGTACAAGATGAAGCGTGCCAGCGACTATGTGGCGCGCAGCAGCGCTCTGACCGAGATCGCGCGGGCGCTGGGCATGAGCGAAGCGCCGCTGCGCATGGAGTGCTACGACATCTCACATCTCGGCGGCACCGATGTCGTGGCCTCGATGGTGGTCTTCGAGGACGGCCTGCCGAAGAAGCGGGACTACCGCAAGTTCTCGATCGTGGGCACCAACGACGACACCGCCTCGATCCACCAGGTCATCTCACGTCGTCTCGCACATCTGCGGGAGCAGCAGAGTCCGGCGGGATCGCCCTCGGATGCTCCCCGAGATCCTCGGCAGAACTCGTTCCAGTACTTTCCGAGCCTCATCATCGTCGACGGCGGTGCACCTCAGGTGGCGGCCGCGAAGCGTGCGCTCGAAGAGCACGGGTTCGCCGACCGCATCGCGTTGGCCGGCATCGCCAAACGCCTCGAGGAGCTCTGGGTGCCGGACGACGACTACCCGGTGATCCTCCCGCGCAACAGCGAGGCGATGTTCATGGTGCAGCGCATCCGTGACGAGGCCCATCGATTCGCGATCACCTATCAGCGCAACTCCCGCACGAAAGCCTATGAGACCGACCTCGCCGCAGTGCCGGGCATCGGCGACCGTCGCGCACGCGATCTGCTGCGTCACTTCGGCTCTCCGGCCCGTGTCGCCGAGGCCGGCGTCGAAGAGCTCTGCGCCGTGCCCGGCATCGGCGCGACGACTGCCCAGAGACTCGCTGAATGGCAGCACCGCAATCGGGCTAAGGTTGATGATCATGAAGGCGAGCGTGAGCGAGACAGTGCAGAGTGACCCCGTGCAGACGGACTCTGCGACGTCCGCAGGCGCGCAGCCGAACGCAGAGCGCAGCGAGTTTCTGATCCTGACCGGGCTCTCAGGTGCCGGACGCTCGACCGTTGCGAACGCGCTCGAAGACATGGGCTGGTACGTGATCGACAACCTGCCGCCCAAGATGCTGGTTCCGCTGGCGCACTTCGTCGAAGACGGCGAGCACGACATCCGTCGCCTGGCTGTCGTCATCGACGTGCGCGGGGGCACGGTGTTCAGCGATCTCGACGCGCAGCTCGATGCGCTCAACGGCCTCGCCGTGCCGATGCGGGTGGTCTATCTCGAGGCGAGCGACGCCGAACTCGTTCGACGGTTCGAGAAGGTGCGGCGTCCGCACCCGCTGCAGAGCGGTGGCACGCTGGTCGAGCGCATCCGGGCTGAGCGTCAGCTGCTTGCGGGACTGCGCGGTCGTGCCGACACCATCATCGACACCACCGGTCTCAACGTGCATCAGCTGACCAACCGTGCCTTTGACCTCTTCGGCGGCGACCAGGCCGACACCGTCACCGTGACGATCACCAGTTTCGGCTTCAAGTACGGCATTCCGCTCGACGCCGACATGGTGGCAGACATGCGCTTTCTGCCGAATCCGTTCTGGGTCGAAGAGCTTCGAGCGCACACCGGTGCTGACGACGATGTGAGAGAATATGTGCTCGGCCAGCCAGGAGCACAGGAGTTCCTGAGTGACTACGAGCGTGTGCTGGGCACAGTGATAGACGGATACCTGCGTGAGAACAAGCGTCACGCGATGTTCGCCTTCGGGTGCACGGGGGGCAAACATCGCTCGGTGGCCACGGCGAACGAGATGGCGCGCAGACTGCGCAAACATCCAGATCTCATCGTCGAAGTCACACACAGAGACCTTGGAAAGGAATGACCTGCGGTGCCACTGACAGCCCAAGTCAAACAGGAGCTCATGAGGCACCGATACCCGACCGGTCGACTGCGCGCAGCTGAGCTCGCCAGTCTGCTGCGTTTCGCGGGCGGTCTGCATCACATCTCCGGTCATATCGTCATCGAGGTCGTGCTCGACTCTCCCGAACTCACTGAACGGGTGCGGCGCGGCCTGGCCGAACTGTACGGTGCCCCGGCACAGCTCGTCGAGAGCGTGGGGGCACCCGGCGAGTACGTGCTGCGCATCCCGCGCGGGGGAGAGATTCTGGCCCGCCAGACCGGGATGACCGACACCCGCAATCGTCCCGTGCGCGGCCTGCCGAGCGCGTTGGTCAACGGTTCGCCCGAGATCTCCTGCGCCGTCTGGCGGGGAGCGTTTCTGGCGGCCGGCTCGCTGAGCGACCCCGGGCGCAGCTCGGCACTCGAAGTGGTGTGCCCGGTCGCTGAGGCGGCAATGGCCCTCGTGGGCACGGCCCGTCGCGTCGGCGTCGTCACGAAGGCACGCGAGATCCGCGGGTCGCACCGAGTGGTGGTGCGTGAGCCCGAGGCGATCGCGACGATGCTGCGGCTGCTCGGTGCGACGCACACCCTCGAAGAGTGGGAAGAGGTGCGGCACCGTCGTGAAGTGCGAGCCAACGTCAACCGACTGGTGAACTTCGACGACGCGAACCTGCGGCGCTCGGCTCAGGCAGCCGTCGCAGCCAGCGCGCGCGTCGAGCGGGCGCTCGAGATCCTCGGCGATGACATCCCCGATCATCTGCGTCAGGCGGGCGATCTTCGCCTGCAGCACCGACAGGCGAGTCTCGACGAACTGGGTCGCCTCGCCGATCCCGTGCTGACGAAGGATGCCGTCGCCGGTCGCATCCGTCGCCTGCTGGCCATGGCCGATCGCCGTGCGAAAGAGCTGGGAGTGCCGGGCACCGAGGCCAACGTGCCCGACAGCGTGCGCTGATCGACCCTCGGGCAGGTGCGCACGGCGTCTTCGGTCAATTGACCGAACAAGCATTTCGCGGTCAGTGAACGTCGTATGACATTGCGCATCTCTTGCGTCGTTCGCCGCCACAGCTGAGTACACTCGCACACAGGGCGGTCGGTTTCGACCGTCACATCTGTGAACTGTGAGGAGTTGTCATGTCTGTCTACACCCTTCCCGATCTTCCCTACGATTACTCGGCGCTGGAGCCGTCGATCAGCGGAAAGATCATGGAGCTGCATCACGACAAGCACCATGCGAACTACGTCAAGGGCGCCAACACCGCACTCGAGAAGCTCGAGGCCGCTCGCGAGGGCGGCAGCTACGGCGACATCAACCAGCTTGAGAAGGATCTCGCCTTCAACCTGGCCGGCCACGTCAACCACACCATCTTCTGGACCAACCTCGGCCCCGACACGCAGCGTCCCGAGGGTGAGCTCGACGCCGCGATCACCGAGTTCTTCGGCTCGTTCGAGAACTTCCAGGCGCAGTTCGCGGCCGCAGCACTGGGCATCCAGGGTTCGGGCTGGGCTGCCCTGTCATGGGACAGCCTCGGCCAGCGCCTCATCATCGAGCAGCTGCACGATCACCAGTCGAACCACGCTGCGGCGACCGTGCCGGTGTTCCTGGTCGACATGTGGGAGCACGCCTTCTACCTCGACTACCTGAACGTGAAGGCCGACTACGTCAAGGCGATCTGGAACATCGCGAACTGGCAGAACGTCGCCGAGCGCTTCGCAGCCGCCAAGAACGGCACTCAGGGCATCATCACCCTCTGACCGTCCCGGGCCGAAGAGGCGGACGATCGCCTCAGCGCACAGACCGAGAGACACTCCCGGTCGACCGAGCACCCCACGCATCCGACGGATGCCGTGGGGTGCTTTGCGTTTCGGGGGATGGATCTCGCTGCGACGTTCGGCCTCTTCGAGCGCCCGAGCGGCGGAGCCTGACGGAGTTCAGTAGAATGGCTGTGGCGGGACATCTCCCGTCGAATACGTGACGCATCGAAGCATCGAAGGAGAACGCTCGTGACAGTTCGGGTTGGGATCAACGGATTCGGTCGCATCGGCAGGACTGTCCTGCGTGCGGCTCTCGACCAGCAGGACACCAATTTCGAGATCGTCGCCGCGAACGACCTTCGCGACCTGGAGACCCAGGCTCACCTGCTCAAGTACGACTCCGTGCACGGCATCTGGGACCACGACGTCGAGACGGCACCAGGCAAGCTCATCGTCGACGGCCGTGAGATCACGGCGCTCAGCTCACGCGATCCTCGCGAGCTCGGCTGGGGCGATCAGGGCGTCGACATCGTGATCGAGGGCACCGGCAAGTTCAACGACGCCGACAACGCCCGGGCTCATATCGAGGCGGGGGCCAAGAAGGTCATCATCACGGCTCCGGCCAAGCACGAAGACGCCACATTCGTCATGGGCGTCAACGACGACCTCTACGATCCCGAGCGACACGACGTCATCTCGAACGCGTCGTGCACCACGAACTGCCTCGCGCCCCTGCTGAAGCCGTTCCTCGACACCTTCGGCATCGAACGCGGCCTCATGACCACCGTGCACGCATACACCGGCGACCAGCGTCTCGTCGACTCCAAGCACAAAGACCTGCGCCGTGCCCGCGCGGCCGCGATCAACATCGTGCCGACCACGACGGGTGCCGCCAAGGCCATCGGCCTCGTCATCCCCGAGCTCAAGGGCAAGCTCGACGGCTATGCCGTGCGCGTGCCGGTGCCCGACGGCTCGCTGACCGATGTGACGATCGAGTCGTCGAAGCAGGTCACGGTCGACGACATCCTCGCCGTCTACCGCGAGGCGGCTGCCACCACGCTCAAGGGCTACCTGCAGTACAGCGAGGCTCCCATCGTCTCGAGCGACATCGTCGGCAACCAGTACTCGACCGTCTTCGACGCCCCTCTGGTTCGCGTCGTCGGCAGCACGGTGAAACTCGTCGGCTGGTACGACAACGAGTTCGGCTACTCGAGCCGCGTCGTCGACCTGACCAAGCTCGTCGCATCGAAGCTGGGCTGAGCCTGCACATGTCTCTCAAGACGATTGAATCGCTCGGCTCGCTCGCCGGACGCCGCGTCATCGTGCGCAGCGACCTCAATGTGCCGCTCAAAGACGGCGCCATCACCGATGACGGCCGCATCCGTGCATCGCTGCCGACGTATCGTCGGCTGCTCGAAGCCGGTGCCAGCCTGATCATCGTGGCCCACCTGGGGCGCCCCAAAGGACAGGTCGTTCCCGAGCTCTCACTCGAGCCGGTGGCCGTGCGCCTGGGCGAGCTGCTGGGCACGGAGGTCGCGTTCGCGACCGACACCGTGGGCGACTCCGCCCGTCAGCAGGTCGGCGAGCTCGGAGAGGGCGGCGTCGTACTGCTCGAGAATCTGCGCTTCAACGCCGCTGAGACGTCGAAGGACGCAGAGGAGCGCCGTGCGTTCGCCGCACAGCTCGCCGCATTCGGCGACGCGTTCGTATCAGACGGTTTCGGCGTCGTGCATCGCAAACAGGCCAGCGTGTACGAGCTGGCCACCCTGCTGCCGCACGCCGCGGGGCTGCTGATCGAGACCGAGCTGCAGGCCCTCGGCCATCTGCTCGGCTTGCCGGAGCATCCCTACACTGTCGTGCTCGGCGGAGCGAAGGTCTCAGACAAGCTCGCCGTCATCGACAATCTGCTGCCCAAAGTCGATCACCTGCTCATCGGCGGAGGAATGGTGTACACCTTCTTGGCCGCACGCGGCGAGAAGATCGGCAAGAGCCTGGTCGAGGCAGATCAGATCGACACCGTGCGCGGCTATCTCGACGAGGCCGAGCGCCTCGGCGTGCACCTGCAGCTTCCGGTCGACATCATCGTGGCCGACCGCTTCGCAGAAGACGCCGCCCACCGCGTGACCGCGGTCGATGCGATCGAAGCGAGCGATCTCGGCGCCGACGTCATGGGACTCGACATTGGTCCCAAGACCGCCGAACAGTTCGCCGAGGTCATCCGGCAGTCGAAGACCGTGTTCTGGAACGGCCCGATGGGCGTGTTCGAGTTCGCGGCGTTCGCCGGCGGTACCCGTGCCGTCGCGCGTGCGCTGACCGAGACCGAGGGGTACAGCGTCGTCGGAGGCGGTGACTCGGCTGCGGCCGCGCGTTCCTTCGGCTACACCGAGCGTGACTTCGGCCATATCTCGACCGGCGGCGGCGCCGGCCTCGAACTGCTCGAAGGCAAGGCTCTGCCCGGCCTCGACGTGCTGGGGTGGTCGGCCGAATGAGTCTGCGCAACAGCAAACGAACCGAGGACCGTTCCGCAGGAGCGCACCCCGTGGGGGAGCGCACTCCGCTGATCGCGGGCAACTGGAAGATGAACATCGACCATCTGCACGCCATCGCGCTGGTGCAGAAGGTCGCCTGGACGCTGCGTGACGCCGATCACGACTTCGACGACGTCGAAGTGGCCGTCTTCCCGCCGTTCACCGACCTGCGGTCGGTGCAGTCGCTGGTCGCGGCTGACAAACTGCCGATCACCTTCGGCGCGCAGGATGTCTCCGAACACGACCACGGAGCATTCACCGGAGACATCTCGGGTGCCTTCCTGAACCGCCTCGACGCCAAGTACGCGATCGTCGGGCACTCTGAACGACGGTCGTACCACCACGAAGACGACGCTCAGGTCGGACGCAAGGCTCTGGCGGCAATCCGCCACGGGCTGGTTCCGCTGATCTGCGTCGGTGAGACGGCAGCCGATCTTGAGGCGAAGGGCCCGGCGGCGGTTCCCGTCCAGCAGCTTCAGGGGGCAGTGGCCGAGTTCGCAGCTGAACTGGCCAAGCGTGCGGATGCCGGCGAGACGGCCGAGATCGTCATCGCCTACGAGCCGGTGTGGGCCATCGGCAGCGGGAAGGCCGCGACTGCGCAGCAGGCCCAAGAAGTCATCGGGCGTCTGCGCGGAGCCCTCGGAGAGGCGCTGCGCGCGCCGCTGGGGGCCGAGCGTGCCGACGCCGTCGCAGCGGCCACGCGCATCCTCTATGGCGGCTCGGTCGCCGTCGACAACGTCGCGGGCTTCCTCGCTCAGCCCGACATCGACGGTGCCCTGGTGGGCGGCGCGAGCCTCGATGCCGCCAGCTTTGCGGGCATCGCTCAGTTTCGTCGTCACGTGCGCACCGCCTGACGTCTGGCGACCCGCCGCCGTGCGGAAGATGCCGTCGGGTGACATCCCCGGTATACTGGCGGATGTTGCCCGGCTCCGTGCTGGGCATCCTGACGACGAAAGGCCATCGTGACTGCTCTCATCATCGTGCTCAATGTGCTGCTGACAGTGACCAGCATCCTGCTGACACTGCTCATCCTGCTGCACAAGGGGCGTGGCGGCGGCCTGAGCGACATGTTCGGCGGCGGCACCACCAGCAGCCTCAGTGCGTCGGGCGTGGCCCAGCGCAACCTGAATCGCATCACCGTCGTGGTCTCAGTGCTCTGGTTCGTCTCGATCGTCGGAATCGGTCTGATGATTCGTTTCGGCCAGATCTGACCGCACACTCAGCTCCACAGTGACCCACACAACGACCCCGAAGTACGGGCCGGCGCTGATCGGCGCCCTCGGCCTGCTCAGCATGGTCGCACCTCTGGCGACCGATATGTACCTGCCGGGGTTCCCCCTGGTCTCAGGCGACCTGCAGACTTCACAGGCGTCGGTGCAGCTCACTCTCTCGCTCTTCATGCTCGGCATGGGCGGCGGGCAGCTGTTCTGGGGGCCGGCCAGTGACATGCTCGGTCGGCGTCGGCCGCTGCTCGCGGCCGGAGCGCTCTTCGTCGTCTCGAGCCTGTTCGCCACGATGTCACCGAGCATCGTGTGGCTCTGCATCTGGCGTTTCATCCAGGGGTTCAGCGGGTGTGCCGGCGTTGTCATCGGTCGCGCCATCGCTCGTGACGTCAGTCACGGCGTGCAGCTGGCGAGGCTCTTCGGCTTCATCGGCATCGTCAACGGTCTCGCGCCTGTGCTCGCTCCGGTCGCCGGTGGCCTGCTCATTCCTCACATCGGCTGGCGAGGCGTGCTGTGGGTGCTCACCTGCGTGGCCGTGCTGATGCTGCTCGCGAGTGTCTTCGTGCTGGGGGAGTCTCTGCCGGCCACCGGACGGGTGCGTGGCGGGCTCCGAGAGGTCGGCAGCATGCTCGGCTCTGTCATGCGCGACCGGTCGTTCATCGGGTTCACCCTCATGCAGGTCTTCGGCTTCGGCGTGCTCTTCACCTGGATCTCGAGCTCTTCTGTCGTGCTTCAGCTCGTCTACGGCCTCGACGAACGCCAGTTCTCTCTCTGCATGGCGATCTTCGCGGTCGGCACATTGGCCTCCGGCGTGCTCAATACGCGCCTCGTGCGCCGTCTGGGCATGTGGCGTCTGCTGGTGACCGCCGTCGTCTTCCAGGCGTGCTGCGCCGTGGTCCTGTTCGTCGTCGTGTCGGCGACGGATGCCGGCACAGGATCGAGCGCGCCGGCTCTCTGGGCTCTGCTCGTGCTGGTCAGCCTCGCAGGGGCGCCGTTCCCCGTCATCATCGCCAACAGCACGGCGCTGGGACTGGGCCGACAGCGGCGTGGCGCAGGCATCGCATCCGCGCTCATGGGCGCTTCGCAGTATGCACTGGCAGCTGCGGTCACCCCGATGGTCACGATCACTGGGAGCATTTCGCTTCACACTGTCGTGGCGGTCATGCTCGCCTGCGCGCTGGTTGCTGCCTTCGCAGCGTTGCTCTGCACGAAGGAGTCCCGCACCCTGCACTTCGGCTGACCGAGCCACGACGCGTCAGCCGGAGTACAGCCGCATCAGCCGGAGTACAGCCGCGTCAGCACTGTGGAGTGCTGATGAGCAGAGTCGAACGACGCCCCCGGGCCAATTCTGCAGGCAGAGGCTCGCCTGCGAGGATCTCGCGAACGGCCGCACGCTTCTCGTCGCCGCAGGCGATGAGCACGACATGGCTGGCGGCGCGGATCGTGCTGAGCGTCAGCGACACCCGAGTCGGGGGAGGCTTCGGACTGCTGCGCACGGCGATGGTGCTGGCGGGGCTGTCGCTCGAACCCGCAACAGCGCTCTGATGGTGGGGAAAGATCGAGGCGACGTGTCCGTCGGGGCCCACACCAAGCAGCACGAGGTCGAGCGCCGGCAGTGCTGACTCCGGATCGCGCTGCGACACATTGGTGGCGAGATCGACGGCATAGGCCGAGGCGGCGGCCTCGACGGAGATCCCGTCGTCTGCAGCGGCGATGCGATGCAGCTCGGCTTCGGCGAAGGCTGCTCGACGGTGCTGTGCGTCGAGCGCCACCACGTCGTTGCGATCGGCCGAGCCTCGGTCGACCCACCGTTCGTCTCCGTACCAGAGGTGCACCATCGACCAGTCGATCTCGGCGTGCTCGGCGAGTGCCTGAGTCACAGCCGAGCCCGATCCGCCGCCGGTCAGCGCCAGATTGAACGCACGAGCCGACACCGCTTGTTCGCCGGACAGCCCCGGTGAGTCGGCGAAGGGATTCTCGGTGCGGCGTCTCGCTGCGAACGCGCTGAGACGCTGCAGCACCGTTTCGACGGCCGCGGAAACGCCCGCCTGGACGTTCGGCACCTGCAGATGGGTGAGCGGCGGTCGCGTGACGCCGGCTGCTGACTCGGGCTCAGGCGTCATCATCGTCGCCCTGTGCTTCGAGAATCAGCGGCAGTCCTGAGCGCAGCACTTCGCCGAAGACGCGGTCCTGGTCGAGTCGGCGCAGCTCCTCAGAGAGACACTCCGCTTCGGTGCGCTGGGTGAGGGGCAGCTGCTGCTCGGGGAGCCCCGGGAGCGTGAGCCGGCTCATGCCTGCGGCCGGATCGCCGCAGAGAACGATGTCTCCGTCGGGGCGGGTGAGTCGGACCTCGGACACCGGCAGTGACGACGTCGAGTCGTGCATGGCGACGGGAACGCCGAGACGCAGCGCCAGCCACGCCGAGAGCAGCAGGAACTCCGGCGAGTTCGGGCTGCCGGTGAGCGCAGCGGCTGTCACGGTCAGATGCGGAGGCTGGTCGAGAGTCGCCGCGAGCTGGGCGCGCAGCACGCTGATCTGCGACCATGCCAGGTCGGTGTCGCCCGGTCGATAGGCGCGGGCGGCGTCGAGCAGAGAACCGACCGGATCGCTGCAGCGGCCGACGTCTGAGACACGCCGAGCCGCGAGTTCTGCGAGCGACCCGAGCGGGGCATCCACATCGCCGTTGGCCAGCCAGAGCACGACCGGGGCGTCGGGCAGCAGCAGACCGATCACGATCGTGTCAAGGGCCGAGGCGACCGCACCGAGGGCGCGCATCACGATGACCTCGCTGGCGCCGGTGTCGTTGCCGAGGCGCAGCTGTGCGTCGAGCCGGTCGGCGTCGGCCTCGGGCTGCGGGATCAGCACGAGCACCCGCATCGGATGCTCCTGAGACGCGGCGACCGCGGTGGCGATCGCTCGTGCCTCGTCGTCGGCTCGTGCGATCACGACCAGTGTGAGCACGCGTCCTAGAGCGCTGAAGCCGGTGGCCTCGCGCTCCCGACTCAGCCGCTTCGAGATCGACGGCGTGTCTGTGTCAGTGAGATCGATGATCATGGGCGACGCCACTCTCTGTTGTCGAGGGCCAGCATGCGATCGGCACTGGAGGGCCCCCATGTGCCGGCTCGGTAGCCCTCTGGGCGGCCGTTCGAGGCCCAGAACTGCTCGATCGGGTCGAGCACCTGCCAGCCGAGTTCGACCTCGCGGTGTCGCGGAAACAGGGGCGGGTCGCCGAGCAGCACGTCGAGGATCAGCCGTTCGTAGGCTTCAGGGCTGGCCTCGGCGAACGAGTGGCCGTAGGTGAAGTCCATGCTCACGTCGCGCACCGTCATGTTGGTGTCGGGCACCTTCGAGCCGAAGCGCAGCGTGATGCCCTCGTCGGGCTGCACGCGGATGACCAGGGCGTTCGGGCCGAGCGCGGCGGTCTGATGGGTGCCGAAGAGCTGCTGCGGAATCTGCTTGAAGACGAGGGCGATCTCGGTCACGCGGCGGCCGAGTCGTTTGCCGGCTCGCAGGTAGAAGGGCACACCGGCCCAGCGGCGCGTGTGCACGTCGACGCGGAAGGCGGCGTAGGTCTCGGTGACGGAGTCGGGCGCGATGCCCTCCTCGTCCAGATAGCCGCGCACCTGTCGGCCGCCCTGCCACCCGCCCAAGTACTGCCCGCGTGCGGTGTGCACCGCAAGATCGTCGGGCAGACCGAGCGCGCCCAGCACCTTGATCTTCTCTCTTCTCAGGGCAGACGGGGTGAGCGACGTGGGCTCTTCCATCGCTGTCAGAGCCAGCAGCTGCAGCAGGTGGTTCTGGATGACGTCGCGCGCTGCGCCGATGCCGTCGTAATAGCCCGCACGGCCGCCGATGCCGATGTCTTCGGCCATGGTGATCTGCACGTGATCGACGTAGTTGGCGTTCCAGAGCGGCTCGAAGATCGAGTTGGCGAATCGGAACGCCAGGATGTTCTGCACGGTCTCTTTGCCGAGGTAATGGTCGATGCGAAAGATGTCGTCTGGCGCGAACACCCGCTCGACGACCGCGTTCAGTGCCTGAGCACTGCGCAGGTCGTGCCCGAAGGGCTTCTCGATGACGACACGACGCCAGGTCTGGTCGTCGTGGTTGGCCAGCCCCTGACGAGCCAGGTGGTCGCAGACGGCCGAGAAGTGGCGCGGCGGGATCGACAGATAGTACGCCGCGTTACCTCGAGTGCCGCGCGTGCGCGCCAGCTCCGAGAGCGTGTCGTCGAGGGCGATGTAGGCGTCCGGGTCGTCGAAGGCACCGGTCACGAACCGCAGGCCGGCAGCCAGCTGATCCCACACCTTCTGACGAAACGGCGTGCGAGCACCGTTCCTGACCGCTGTCAGCACGAATTCGGCGAACTGCTGATCGCTCCACTCGCGACGCCCGAAGCCGACCAGACTGAACGCCGGCGAGAGCAGGCCTCTGTTGGCGAGGTCGTAGATCGCCGGCAGCAGTTTGCGCTGGGCGAGGTCGCCGGTGACGCCGAAGATCACTAAGGCGGCCGGCCCCGCGATGCGCAGCAGCCGACGATCGTTGCTGCTGCGCAACGGGTTCAGCTGCAGATCAGCGGGCTGCATCGCCAGCTGCTCGAACGGACCCCGAGAACCGGCGGTCATCGTGACTGCGAGTTCGTGTCGCGCCCCGAGAGACCGGCGCCGGAGGAGTCACGGGCGTCCGTCACCTGCGATGCGACCCGTACTGCGACGTCCAGCGCACGGGCCAGCCCGGCGTCGTCGGACGCCTCGATGCGCAGCACCGGCAGACCGTGTGCTGCGAGCACCTGGGCGTCGCCGGTCGCCTGTGCCCGGATGAGCTGGGCGAAGCCGAACGGTCGCTCGGGAATGGGGAGCGGATCGTCGCTCACACGGGTGAGCTGCAGGAAGACGCCCTGAGCGGGGCCGCCCTTGTGGTACTGCCCGGTCGAGTGCAGAAAGCGCGGCCCCCAGCCGAAGGTCACGGGGCGGCGCAGCGCGGCGGCCAGACGCCCGCGACGCTCGCCGAGGTCGGCCAGCCCCTCACGGTCGGCATAGACCTGCACGGCGACGTAGCCGAGCGCCGGGTCGACCTGGCCGAGCAGCCGTCGCAGCGCCCCTTCGAGCGTGCTGGCGGATGCGATGGCCGAGGTCGCCTCGTCGGTGCCCGGAACGAAGAGGGCGAGCGTGTCGTCGACCAGCAGCGGAGCGCCGCCTTCGACGGGGTGCTCGAGGAGGTCGCGAGCCGCGGCCTTCGCGCTCTCGACGTCGGGCTGGTCGAAGGGATTGATGCCGAGCAGCAGACCGAGCGCAGCCGTAGCGATCTCCCAGGTCATGAACTGTGCGCCCAGCGAGCCGGCCACCCAGACCGCATGGTCGGCAGGGGCATCCGGCAGGGCGTCCACCACGGCGACAGGCACGACGTCGGCCGGGCGGTTCGGCCTGGGGGCTCCGGTGAGCTCGGCCAGTCGCGCAGCGGCCGTCGAGTCACGCCGGTCTCCGGCGGCGACCTCGAATTCTCCGGTGTCCACGGCGATCGGCAGCACCCCGCGACCGAGCTTGCCCGTCGACTCGGCGACCAGCTGCTCGATCCATGCCGGCAGGTCGGTGAGTCGGCCGGCATCCTCGCAGGCCACCGCGAACTTGTCGACATGCTCAGGATCGGCGGCGAGAGCAGCCGCGAGCTGCAGAGCCGGGTTCGACTCGGCATCGGCGAGCAGTGCGGGGAGTGCCGCATGCGCGTCGGCGAGCAGACCTGCGATGTCGGCTCCGGCGAGGCCCGACGGCACGAGGCCGAACGCGGTCAGTGCCGAATATCGACCGCCGACGTTCGGGTCTGCGTTGAAGACGTGGTGCCCGGCCTGGCGGGCCAGCGCGTCGAGCGGCGAACCGGGGTCGGTCACGATGACGATGCGATCGGCCGGGTCGATGCCGGCAGCTGTGAACGCCGCGGCGAAGGCACGACGCTGTGAGTCGGTCTCGAGCGTCGACCCCGACTTTGACGAGACGACCAGTGCGGTGCGTTCGATGTCGTGATCGAGTACGCGACGCAGCTGCTGCGGGTCGGTCGTGTCGAGAATGTGCAGGGCGACGTCGGCGGCGATGGTGATCACCTCGGGAGCCAGCGACGAACCCCCCATGCCAGCGAGAACGATTCGGTCGACGCCCTGCGCATGCAGATGGTCGCGCAGTGCGATGATCTCGTCGACCAAGGGCGCGCTGACGGCGTCAGCGTGCACCCAGCCAAGCCGCTTGGCGGCCTCCGGCTGAGCGTCGGCACCCCAGATAGTGGCGTCGCCTGCGGCGAGACGAGAAGCGAAGCGCTCGTCGATCAGGCGCCGCAGGGCGGGCTGCGCCCGGTCGGCGAGTGCCCCGGGCGTGACGACGCGCAGCGGATGCTGGGTCGGCGTTGCGGCTGGTGTGCTGGGTTCGGTGGTCATCGGCGCTCCTTGACAGCGGTATCGACGGTTTCGAGCAGATGCGTCCACGCATCGGTGAACTTTGTGACCCCTTCGGCTTCGAGCACCGTGGTCACGTCGTGCAGATCGATGCCGACGGCAGCGAGGCGATCGAGCTGCTCGACCGCGGCTTCGACTTGGTCGGGAATGCGCTCGGGGCCGATGACTCCGTGGTCGAAGGTGGCTTCGAGGGTCTTCTCGGGCATCGTGTTCACGGTGTGCTCTGCGACCAGCCCGGTCACGTACGTGGTGTCTGGCAGCTCGGGGTCTTTCACGCCGGTGGAGGCCCAGAGCGGACGCTGCGGGTTGCCGCCGCGCTGAGCGAGTGTGCGCCAGCGTTCGGTGTCGAGCGAGTCGGTGAACGCCTGATAGGCGGCCCGGGCATTGGCGAGAGCGGCGGTGTTGTGCAGGCCTTCGTCGTGGCTGACGCCCAACGCGTCGAGGCGCTTGTTCACCTCGACGTCGACGCGAGAGACGAAGAACGAGGCGACCGAGTGGATGCTCGAGATGTCGATGCCGTCGGCGTGTGCGCGCTCCAGGCCGGTCAGGTAGGCGTTGATGACCTCGCGGTACCGGTCGACCCCGAAGATCAGCGTGACGTTGACGCTGATGCCCGCCGCCGTCGCATCGGCGATTGCGGGCAGACCCTCTTCGGTGCCGGGAATCTTGACCATCAGGTTCGGGCGGGCGATCTCCCGCCAGAGGTCTCGTGCCTGCGTCAGCGTCGCCTCGGTGTCGTGCGCGAGAAACGGGTCGACCTCGATCGAGACCCGGCCGTCGACTCCGTTCGACTGCTCGTAGATCGGGCGCAGCAGCTCGGCCGCTTCGGCGACGTCCACCGTGGTCAGCTGCCGCACCGCCTCGTCTGCGGATGCTCCGGCGGCAGCCAGCTGATCGAGCTGATCGGCGTAGGCAGCCCCGTCGGCCAGTGCGGCGTCGAAGATGCTGGGGTTGGTCGTGACGCCGACGACGTCACGGGTGTCGATCAGCCGCTGCAGATCGCCGGTGCGTATGCGCGATCGGCTGAGGTCGTCGAGCCAGACGCTCACGCCAGCTGCAGAGAGGTCGCCGAGCGCCGAGAGCGGTGCGTCGACTGATGATGCGTCAGAGGATGCGGTCATGTCAGTTCTCCTGATTCTGCTCGTCGCCGGCAGCGCCTGAGATATGCAGGCCGGCGTGTGCGGCGTTGAGCGAGCTGTGGGCGGCCTCGACGACCGCCGAGGCCGTGATGCCGAACTGTGTGAACAGCGTCTTGGCGTCGGCCGAGGCGCCGTAGTGCTCAAGGCTCACGCTGCGACCGAAGTCACCGACGATGCCGCGCCATGTGAGTGCCGTGCCGGCCTCCACCGAGACGCGTGCACGCACGCTGCCGGGCAGCACGCTCTCGCGGTAGTCGTCGTCCTGGTTCTCGAACCATTCGAGGCTGGGGGCCGACACTACTCGCGTCGAGATGCCCTCGTCTTCAAGTGTCAGGCGAGCCTCAAGAGCCAGCTGCACCTCGCTGCCGGTGGCGATGAGGATCACCTCGGGGCTGCCGCTGCGCGCCTCGGCGAGCACATAAGCGCCGCGCAGCGTGCCGCGAGCAGGGGCCAGCCGATCGCCGACGGGGCTCTCGGCGCGTTCGAACGTGGGCACGCCCTGGCGGGTGAGCACGATGCCTGCCGGGCCGCTGCGCTGGCCGAGCATGCCGAGCCAGGCATAGGCGGTCTCGTTGGCGTCGGCGGGACGCACGACGGTGAATCCCGGGATGGCACGCAGCGACGCGAGCTGTTCGACCGGCTGATGGGTCGGGCCGTCTTCGCCGAGGCCGATGGAGTCATGTGTCCAGACGAAGATCGACGGCACGCCCATCAGCGCGGCCAGCCGGAGTGCGGGGCGCTGATAGTCGCTGAAGATGAGGAAGGTGCCACCGAACGGCCGAGTCGGGCCGTGCAGCACGATGCCGTTGAGAATGGAGGCCATGGCGTGCTCGCGGATGCCGAAGTGCAGCACTCGTCCACCGGGCGACGTGTGCCAGGTGTCGGTGCCGCGATCGACGGGGCCGAAGGAGTCTGCGCCGGTGATCGTGGTGTTGTTCGAGCCTGCGAGGTCGGCGGAACCGCCCCACAGCTCGGGGAGCAGAGGAGCCAATGCGTTGATGACCTTGCCGCTGGCGGCGCGGGTGGCCAGCGACGTGCCGGCCTCGAACTCCGGCAGCGCCTGCTGCAGCTCGCTGGGCAGACGCCCCTGCTGCAGCCGCTGCAGCAGAGCGGCGCGTTCTGGCTCGCGCTGCTGCCAGGCCTGGAAGTCGGCGTTCCACCGACGATGCAGTTCAGCGCCGCGGTCGCGAACCTCTCGAACGTGAGCGAGCACGTCGTCGTCGACGACGAAATGCTGCTCGGGATCGAATCCAAGGTGCTCTTTCAGCGCACGCAGTTCGGCGGTGCCGAGCTTCGAACCGTGGATGCCGCCCGTGTTCTGCTTGTTCGGGCTGGGCCAGCCGATGATGGTGCGCAGCGCGATGATCGACGGGCGCTTCGTCTCGGCTCTGGCACTGGTCAGCGCGTCGAAGAGCGCGGGCATGTCTTCGCGGTACTCGCCCGTAGCGGTCCAGTCCACACGCTGGGTGTGCCAGCCGTACGAGGCGTAGCGGGCGAGGACGTCTTCGCTGAAGGCGATGTTCGTGTCGTCCTCGATCGAGATGTGATTGTCGTCATAGATGACCACGAGGTTGCCGAGTTCCTGGCTGCCGGCGAGCGAGCTGGCCTCGCTGGTCACGCCCTCCTGCAGGTCGCCGTCCGAGGCGATCACCCAGATCGTATGGTCGAAGGGACTCTGACCAGCCGGAGCCTCAGGGTCGAACAGAGTGCGTTCGTAGCGCTGCGCGTAGGCGAAGCCGACGGCGCTGGCGAGCCCCTGGCCCAAGGGGCCGGTGGTGATCTCGACGCCCGGCGTGTGACCGTACTCGGGGTGACCGGGAGTCAGCGACCCCGGTGCGCGCAGCTGTTCGAGGTCTTTCAGCTCGAGGCCGTAGCCGGAGTAGAAGAGCTGCGTGTAGAGCGTGAGGGAGGTGTGCCCGGGTGAAAGAACGAACCGGTCACGGCCGATCCAGTTCGGATCTGACGGATCGTGCCGCAGAAACTGCTGATAGAGCAGATAGGCGACGGGGGCGAGGCTCATCGCCGTGCCCGGATGCCCTGATCCGATTTTCTCAACGGCATCGGCGGCGAGCACGCGCGCGGTGTCGACTGCCTTTCGGTCCGTGTCATTCCACTGCAAAGTCGCCACTCGGGGTCTCCTCGGTATCTCGGGATACAGATGTGCTGACACCGGCGCGGGCACAGACCCGGCCGTGCACGCACGACAGCAACAAGTATAGAGAAGCCCTCGTCGACGAGCCGAGAGGCCTGCACGCCCCGCGCGGCGAGCCCCGCAACGCGCGCGGAGCGAGCATGGCGCTTGTCAGGCGCCTGCTTTAGACTGTAAAGAACCTGTGCGTCTGCGCCTGCCCAGCGGGTCCTGAGTGCACGTTCCCACGATTGCCGAATGAGGGTGTATGTCCGAGGTAGAGTCCAAGCCCGCAGCTGTGGTCGAAGACGAGACCGGTGCAGACGTCGTGGCGAGAGCGTCTGACGCGCCCCAGACAGCGCATCCTGCCGCCGACCACAGTCTGAAGGCCGCGCTCGCCGCCGGCGGCACGCGGCGTGACTGGTTCGCCGGTCGGTTCCATGCCTATCTCGCACTGAGCAAGCCGCGCATCATCGAGCTGCTGCTGGTCACGACCGTGCCCACGATGATTCTCGCTGCCCACGGCATCCCGAACATCTGGCTCGTGCTGAACACCCTGATCGGCGGCACGCTGAGCGCTGCGAGTGCGAACGCCTTCAACTGCTACCTCGACCGCGACATCGATCGGCTGATGAAGCGCACGCAGCATCGTCCGCTCGTCACCGGCGAACTCACCGACCGCCAGGCGCTCGCTTTCTCATGGATCGCCGGTCTGATCTCGATCGGCTGGCTCTGGGCCACCACGAACTGGTTCGCCGCGTTTCTGTCGGCCTTCGCCATCTTCTTCTACGTGGTCGTCTATACGATGCTGCTGAAGCGCCGCACCTCGCAGAACATCGTCTGGGGCGGGATCGCAGGCTGCATGCCGGTCTTCATCGGCTGGGCCGCGGTCACTGAGTCGCTCAGCTGGGAATCGCTGATTCTGTTTGGGCTGATCTTTCTGTGGACGCCGCCGCACTACTGGCCGTTGGCGGTCAAATACCGAGACGACTATTCGACCGCAGACGTGCCCATGCTTCCCGTCGTACGCGGCCGCAGCGTCGTCGGTCTGCAGATCGTCCTGTACACGTGGGCTCTGGTGGCCTGTTCGCTGCTGCTCGTCCCGATCGGCGGCATGGGCTGGATCTACACTGTGACCGCGGTGCTAAGCGGCGGCTGGTTCATGTGGCAGACGCACGCGCTGTACTCCGAGAGCCTGCGCGGCGACGGCAGCCGATCGATGACCGTGTTCCACGGTTCGATCGCCTACCTGAGCCTGCTCTTTCTCGCCGTCGCGGTCGATCCGCTGCTGTACCTGCCATTCTGAGGCGGGTGAGCTCACCGATGTCGGGCGTGACTCGTGACCTCGAGGCGCTGCCGTTCTCTGAACAGGTCTTCGCCTTGGTGTCGACGATCCCGACAGGTCGGGCCCTCTCATACGGTGACGTCGCTGCGCTGCTCGGATCCCGCGCCTCTCGGGCCGTCGGCCGGGTCATGCGCGACAGCGGAGCCGACCTGCCGTGGTGGCGTGTCGTCTCGTCGACGGGCTCTCTTCCTGCGGAACTCGAAGAACGGGCTCGGCTGCACTATAAACGGGAGCAGACACCGATGCGTGCGAACGGCACGGTCGACCTTGCCGCAGCCCGGTGGCGCCCCTGAGGCGGCAGCCGTGGCGGCTCCAGTGGCAGAAGGGCGACTGAACGGCGCCGATCCCGGCCACGATCTGACACGGGTCTGACGGGACGTCAGATCGAGGATGCGCTAGGCGATGGCTCCCGCGGGCCTGCCTGCGGCATCCCCGTCCACCTCGGAGGTCGGTCGTTTCAGCGCCAGTACGGTCGCGACGGCGGCGGCCGTGAGCACGGCGGCCAGCACCATGTGCACGAGAACCAGACTGCCCGGCAGGTGCAGTCTGGCCTGCGTGACGCCGACCACGATCTGCACGATCTGCACGCAGACCAGAGCGACCACCCATTTGCGGAATCCGACGTACTCGCGCAGCGAGAGCACGACGACCACGAGCGTCAGGGCGAAGAGCACGTAGCCTGACCAGGCATGCACGTGGTAGACGAACTCGGCGTCGAACCCGGTGCGCACGACCTCAGACGGATCGCCCGAGTGCGGCCCTGAGCCCGTGGCGAAGACGCCGACGACCACCGTCACCGCGAGCACCAGGGTCATGACGTGCGTGAGAATCAGGGTCGGCAGGCGCACTGCTCGAGCGCGGGGGCCGCCCGGAGCATGCGCGCGAACAGCGAAGACCGCCATGAACGCGACGAGCACGATCGACAGAAGGTAGTGGAAGCCGACGAGGTTCCAGGTGAGATGGAACAGCACCACCATGCCGCCGACCACTGCCTGCACGATGATGCCGGCCGCCTGAACCCAGGCCAAGGTGATCAGATCGCGACGGCGTCTCGCGCCGCGGTAGACCGCGATGAGTCCCCACAGAGCGATGATCAGCATCACACCTGACAGCGTGCGGTTGCCGAATTCGATGAGGCCGTGGATGCCCTGCTCGGGTGTGGTGGTGAACGCGTCTGGAGTGCACTTCGGCCAGGTGTCGCAGCCGAGACCTGAGCCGGTCAGGCGCACGAGACCGCCGGTCGCGATGATCACGACGTTCGCGATCAGCGCGGCTATGGCTGCGGCGCGAACACCGACGCCGGGAACTCGGAGAAGAGGGTCGACGGAAGAGCGTGATTCGGGGGAGTGGCGCTTCTCAGCGGAGGAATCGGCTGTCTGAGCAGCGTCTGCGACTCCGTCTGTGCGGTCGTGGGCATGCATGTTTTCCATTATCTCGCACCTCGTCGGTGCGGAGGAATGCGACACCCGAGATATCCGTTGCAGTAAGAGAACCACAGACTAGAGTGGAGACTGCTCGCTGTGAGGAGTGAGCGTGCCCGGCGGCAACAACCGCTGAACGAGGGCGAGAGAGGAAACACTACCGTGAGCGAGATTCTCGAGAAGAACCCCGAGCTCGAAGGCCTGGGTCAGTACGAATTCGGCTGGGCCGACCCCGATGCCGCCGGCGAACATGCCCAGCGCGGCCTGAGCGAGAAAGTCGTTCGCCACATCTCCAAGCTCAAGAACGAGCCTGAGTGGATGCTGAAGCGCAGGCTCAAGGGTCTGCAGATGTTCGATCGCAAACCCATGCCGATGTGGGGTGCAGATCTGAGCGGCGTCGACTTCGACAACATCAAGTACTTCGTGCGCTCGACCGAGAAGCAGGCCGAGTCATGGGAAGAGCTGCCCGAAGACATCCGCAAGACGTACGAGAAGCTCGGCATCCCCGAGGCCGAGCGGCAGCGGTTGGTCGCCGGTGTGGCCGCACAGTACGAGTCCGAGGTCGTGTACCACCAGATTCGCCAGGATCTCGAAGAGCAGGGCGTGATCTTCCTGGACACCGACACTGCGCTGCGTGAGCACCCCGACCTGTTCGAAGAGTACTTCGGCACGGTCATCCCGGCTGGCGACAACAAGTTCGCTGCGCTCAACACCGCCGTCTGGTCAGGCGGCTCGTTCGTGTACGTGCCGAAGGGTGTGCATGTGGAGATTCCGCTGCAGGCATACTTCCGCATCAACACCGAGAACATGGGGCAGTTCGAACGCACCCTGATCATTGCCGACGAAGGCAGCTACGTGCACTACATCGAAGGCTGCACCGCGCCGATCTACAAGACGGACTCGCTGCACTCCGCAGTGGTCGAGATCATCGTGAAGAAGAACGCACGCGTGCGTTACACGACGATTCAGAACTGGTCGAACAACGTGTACAACCTCGTCACCAAGCGTGCCATCGCCGAAGAGGGGGCGACGATGGAGTGGATCGACGGCAACATCGGCTCGAAGGTCACGATGAAGTACCCCAGCATTTATCTGGTCGGCGAGCACGCTCGCGGTGAGACGCTCTCCGTCGCCTTCGCCGGCGAGGGACAGCATCAGGACCCGGGCGCCAAGATGATTCATCTCGCGCCGTACACTCAGTCGTCGATTGTCTCGAAGTCGATCGCCCGTGGCGGCGGTCGTGCGGGCTACCGTGGCGAGGTGCGCTTCGGCGAGAACGCTCACCACTCGGCGAACACGGTGCGCTGCGACGCGCTGCTGGTCGACAACATCTCCCGGTCCGACACCTACCCGGCTGTCGACATCCGTGTGGACGACGTCACCATGGGGCACGAGGCGACGGTCTCCAAAGTGAGCGAAGAGCAGCTCTTCTACCTGATGAGTCGAGGCATGCCAGAAGACGAAGCGATGGCCATGATCATCCGCGGATTCATCGAACCGATCGCGCGCGAGCTGCCGATGGAGTACGCCCTCGAGCTCAACAAGCTCATCGAAGTGCAAATGGAAGGATCAGTGGGCTAGGAAGTGACTGACACAGTGACACAGCAAGGACTGAAAGAGCACAGCCACGGGTACGACGTGCCGGTGCAGACTCGCTCCCAGCGCTTCGCCTCGACCGATGTCTCGAAGTTCAGCAAGCCGAGCAATCGCGAGCTGGTGTGGAAGAACACGCCGCTCGATCGCATTGCCGCGCTGTTCGGCGAACTCGACGGCAGCACGTACGACTATACGTTCACCGCGCCTGAGGGCGTCACCGCTGTGTGGGTGGCTCGCACAGACAAAGTCGTCGGATCGTCGCAGACGCTGCCCGAAGACTACGTCTCGGCAGCGGCCTGGAGCGGCTTCGCCCAGGCGCTGAGCATCACGATTCCGGCCGACGCAGAGCTCGCCGACCCGGTGTTCGTCACGCGAGGCCAGCTGGGCGACGTTCCTCGCGCGGCTCACACGGTGATCACCGCCAAGCCGCACAGCAAGGCGATCGTCGTGCTTGAGAACCAGGGCGATGCGAACCTGGCCGAGAACGTCGAAATCGTGGTCGAGGCTGAGGCAGATCTCACCGTCATCACGCTGCAGGAGTGGAACGACACGGCAGTGCACGATGCCGAGCACTTCATCACGATCGGCCGCTCGGCTCATCTGCGACACGTCGTGGTCAACCTCGGCGGAGGCGTCGTGCGGGTGAACCCGTCGGCTCGCTTCGACGGGCCGGGCGCCAACGTCGAGCTCGACGGCATCTACTTCGCCGACGCGCATCAGCACTTGGAACAGCAGGTCTACGTCGACCACAATGAGTCGAACTGCGTGTCACGGGTGACGTACAAGGGCGCGCTGCAGGGCGAAGGCGCACGCACCGTCTGGATCGGCGACGTGCTGATCCGGGCTGACGCCGAAGACACTGACACCTATGAGCTCAACCGCAACCTGCTGCTGACCGATGGGGCTCGTGCCGATTCGGTGCCGAACCTCGAGATCGAGACCGGAGAGATCATCGGCGCCGGTCATGCCTCGGCCACTGGCCGATTCGACGAAGAGCAGCTGTTCTACTTCGAGTCGCGCGGCATCACCGAGGACGAGGCGAAGCGGATGGTCGTGCGCGGGTTCCTGATCGAGGTCATCCAGCGCATCGGCTATGCCCCGTTGGAGGAACGTCTGGAGCGGGCTGTCGAGGCAGAGCTGCTGCATACGGAGGTGTGAGCATGTCTGACACCGAGACCAACCATCTCGTCAGAGTCTGCTCGCTTGACGAGCTCGACCCGGAGGCTCCGCTGCGCGTCACCATCGGTGACGAGCCGATCGCTCTGGTCAAGACCGCTGAGGGCGAAGTGCATGCGATCGGCGACCGCTGCTCGCACGGAGACATCTCGCTCTCAGAGGGCTTCGTCGAAGGCTGCACACTGGAATGCTGGGCTCACGGGTCGAAGTTCGATCTGACGACCGGCAAGCCGCTCACACTGCCGGCCTACGAGCCGGTTCCCGTCTACGCGGTCGAAATCAGAGACGGCGACATCTACATAGATCCGAAGGGCACGCTCGCCCAAGGCTGAGCTCGCGTTCGGAACAACTGAACCTCACAGAAAGAAACACCATGTCATCACTGGAAATCCGAGATCTCCACGTCAGCGTCGAGACCGACCAAGGCGAGAAGCCGATTCTCAACGGCATCAGCCTCACCATCAACACGGGCGAGGTGCACGCCATCATGGGCCCCAACGGCTCGGGCAAGTCGACGCTGGCCTACTCGCTCGCCGGTCACCCCGGCTACATCGTCAAGAGCGGTTCGGTGAAGCTCGATGGCGAAGAGATGCTCGACAAGAGCGCTGACGAGCGCGCCCGCGCCGGGCTCTTCCTCGCCATGCAGTATCCGGTCGAGATCCCCGGTGTCACGGTGAGCAACTTCCTGCGCACCGCCAAGACGGCCATCGACGGCGAGGCACCGAAACTGCGCGACTGGGTCAAGCAGGTCAAGGGCTCGATGAAAGAGCTGCGCATGAGCGACGACTTCCTCGAGCGCAACGTGAACGAGAACTTCTCGGGCGGAGAGAAGAAGCGTCATGAGATTCTGCAGATGGAGCTGCTCAAGCCCAAGTTCGCCGTGCTCGACGAGACAGACTCCGGCCTTGACGTCGACGCCCTGCGCATCGTCTCAGAGGGCGTCAACCGCGTGCATGAGAACAATGACACCGGTCTGATCCTGATCACGCACTACACCCGCATCCTGCGCTACATCAAACCGCAGTTCGTGCACGTGATCGTCAAGGGCAGGGTGGCCGAAGAAGGCGGCCCTGAGCTCGCCACCCGTCTTGAGGACGAAGGCTACGATCGCTTCCTCGATCCCAACGAGGCCCTGGTCTGATGGCTGAGCCCTCGCCAGAGAAGTACGACGAGATCGAAGACGCGCTGCGCGAAGTCGTCGACCCCGAACTCGACGTCAACATCGTCGACCTCGGTCTCGTCTACGACCTCTCGTTCGACGAGGACGGCGAACTGGTGATCAGCATGACGCTCACCTCGGCCGGCTGCCCGCTGACCGACGTGCTCGAGGAGCAGATCACCGCCTCGCTGAAAGACGTCGTGCCGTCCTTTCGCATCAACTGGGTGTGGATGCCGCCGTGGGGCCCAGAGCGCATCACACCTGAGGGACGCGACATGATGCGGGCGCTTGGTTTCTCGATCTGACGACCGCAGCATCCCCTCGAACGAGCGCGACCGGCGTGGAGCAGTTCACGTCGGCCGCGCTCTTCGCGTCTCGTGGGCGCCGCAGGGCGCCCAGACCCGCTCTGCGGCGCATCTGTGACAGACGGCCCGTCATGCGCATCTGACGCGGAGCCAGGCAGGTACCGTATACTGACTGATCGGGTCGGCGCAGACACGCCGTGCGCCCGAGCCGTGCAGACGTCACCTGTCGGCCGCCGCACAGAACCGCGAACGAATCACTGCGCATCAGACGCCGCGCAGAATCACAGCAGAAGAAGGACCGCGAGTGCTCGCCGTTAAAGATCTTGAGATCAGAGTGGGTGCCCGCACCCTGATGAGCGGAGTGAACTTCCGCGTCGACAAGGGCGACAAAGTAGGGTTGGTCGGGCGCAACGGCGCAGGCAAGACCACGCTCACCAAAGTGCTGGCCGGGGAGCTGCTGCCGGCTCACGGGGAGGTCGAGCGCAGAGGTGTTTTCGGCTACTTGGCGCAGGATCCAAAAGCCGGGCATCCCGATCAGAAGGCGCTCGATCACATCCTCGACGCCCGTGAGCTCGGGCATCTCTCTGCCCAGCTCAAACAGGCGCAGGACGACATGGGGTCGCCCGACCCGGAGGTCGCCGAGAAGGCGATGGCTCGATTCGGTCGACTGACCGACCGCTTCGAGGCGCTCGACGGCTACTCGGCCGAGGCCGACGCCTCCGTGATCGCGAACAATCTGGGCCTCGACGATCGTCTGCTCGCCCAGCCTCTGGGCACGCTCTCGGGCGGCCAGCGACGCCGCGTCGATCTCGCACGCATTCTCTTCGCCAACGCCGACACCATGGTGCTCGACGAACCGACCAACCATCTCGACCACGACTCGGTGATGTGGCTGCGCGGGTTTCTGCAGAAGTATCAGGGTGCGCTCATCGTGATCAGCCACGATGTGCGACTGATCGAAGAGACGGTCAACCGTGTCTTCTATCTCGATGCGATCCGCCTGACGATCGACATCTACAACATGGGCTGGAAGCTCTACCAGAGGCAGCGCATCGCCGACGAAGAGCGACGCAAGCGCGAACGGGCCAATGCCGAGAAGAAGGCCACCCAGCTGCAGCAGCAGGCGGCTCGCTTCGGTGCGAAGGCCACCAAGGCCGCGGCGGCGCATCAGATGCAGCGGCGCGCCGAGAAACTGGTCGAAGGGCTCGAAGGCCCGCGCCAGGCCGATCGGGTCGCGAACATCCGCTTTCCGAAGCCCGCCGCCTGCGGCAAGACGCCGCTCATGGCCAAGGGCATCTCGAAGAGCTACGGGTCGCTTGAGATATTCACCTCGGTCGACCTTGCGATCGACCGAGGGTCGCGCGTGGTCATTCTGGGCTTCAACGGTGCGGGCAAGACGACGCTGCTGCGCATCCTCGCCGGGGTCGACAAGCCGGACTCCGGTGTGGTCGAGCTCGGCCACGGCGCCAAGCTCGGGTACTACGCGCAGGAGCATGAGACGCTGAACGGCGACAGAACGCTGCTGCAGAACATGCTCGACGGCGCCGATCTCAGTGAACGCGAGGCGCGCAGCGTGCTCGGCTCGTTCCTGTTCACCGGTGACGACGTGCTGAAACCTGCCGGTGTGCTCTCCGGCGGCGAGAAGACGCGACTCGCACTCGCCCGACTGGTGGTCTCGAGCGCCAACGTGCTGCTGCTCGACGAGCCGACCAACAACCTCGATCCGGCCAGTCGAGAGCAGATCCTCGATGCGCTCTCGCACTACGAGGGCGCCGTCATCATGGTCAGCCACGACGAAGGCGCGGTGCTCGCGCTCGACCCAGAGCGTGTGGTCATCATGCCTGAGGCGACTGAAGACATCTGGACCGCCGAGTACGCCGATCTGATCTCGCTGGCCTGAAGCCGCGGTTCGCGGCGGCATCCGGTCGCTGCTGTCGCGTTGGGCGGCCCGACAGCAGCGACCGGCATCACTCGCCCGGAGTGCCCCTGTGTCGTGCTGCGGCATCGATCAGCGCGTCTTCGTAGTCGGTGTCGTCGTCGTGTCGACGGCTGCCCTGACGGCGGCGCTGCTGCGCGACGACCTCGTCGTTGCCGGTCTCTTCGATTCGGCGCAGCGTCTGCCTGATCGAGTAGCCGAATCCGACGAAGGCGAGTACGGCGAAGGCGATCCACTGCAGGGCATACGAGAGGTGGCTGCCCTCGCTGAGACTGGGCTGCGGAATGATCTGCGGTCGATCGGCCGTGGCAGGCGACTCAGACTCCATCTGTCCGTAGGCCGCCGTGTAAGCGGGGGAGAGGTCGAATCGGTCGACGACCTGCTGAAGAGCGAAGCTGGCGATCTGCCCGTCGGGAGCCGAGCGGTCGACCTGAGGCTGTGCCGGACGCAGCCGGGCGACCACCTCGACCTCACCCGACGGCGGCGCGGGCACGTCGGCGGGGGCGTCACCGTCAGACCCCGTGGGGAGCCATCCTCGATTCACAAAGAAGACGCGGCCGGCTGTGGTCGTCGTCGAGTCAGCAGACGCCGGGTCATCGTCGAGTCGCAACGGAACAAGCACCTCGAACCCGGGCTGCCCGTTCAGGGGCCGATTGCGCACCAGGAGCTGCTCGTCGGTCAGATACGTGCCGTGCAGCAACACCTTTCGGTATTCGTCGGCATCGTCGAAGTCGTCGAGGCCGGGAACCAGATCGGGCAGCTCTGCAGCCGGCGCCGACCAGTTGTTGGTGACTTTGGCGATCTCGGCAACAGCCTGATCACGGCGATCGAACTGCCAGCGAGACAGCATCACGCAGATGACGGCGAAGACGACGACGCCGGCGAGATAGCCGATCCATTCCCACGGGCGCAGCTTGCCCAGCGCCGCCAGCAGAGGTGGCCGCGTCTTCGCCGCACTCATGCGTGATGCAGCGTCAGCTGATCATGCTGACTCGCTGATGAGATGACGCCTGACGGCACCGAACGGAGTGCCCGTGAGTCTGAGCGAACGGAATCGGAGTGCGACCGTGAGCCGTCCTGGCTGGAGTCGAACGCCGTGTCGCCGCCGGCGAACGTGGGCTCGTCGACGGTGATTGTCTCGGCGCGATCGGCGGCTGCACTGTGCGCGTGCGTGTCCTGACTGATGGCCTGCTGCACGATCGACTGAAAGCCGTCGTCATTGACGCGCTTGGGCAGATTCGCGATGACCACTGCGTAGTAGGGCAGAAACGCCGCACCGAACGCAGGGATGAGCTTCCACCAGCCCGGTACGACGAAGAGTGCGAGCAGGCAGACGATGCGAATGCCCATGGCGATCGAGTAGTGCACCATGCGTCGCACGCGGTCGTCTCTGGGAGAGTTCGGGGCGTGGGTGACGACGGCGACCTGGCGGTTCGGCATGTCGATCACCTCCTGCGGGCTTGACGAACGCATCGGGTCAGAGATGCTCCCGTTGCGCTGCACCGACCTGAGAAGCCGGTGACGCGAGCGTACACACGCCCGTGACTATAGTCTAAGACGGATGCAGCGGGCATGGGCCGATCAGTCTCGGCCATGTCGCATCCCTCTCGCCGAATCGATCATCACAAGGAGCCCCTCATGTCTGCAGCCGAAGCACGCGTCGTTCTGATCACCGGAGGCAATCGCGGCATCGGCCGAGCGGTCGCCGAGGAGTTCGTGCGCCGCGGGTATCCCGTCGCCGTCACCGCTCGGCACGGTTCCGGGCCCGAGGGCACACTGACAGTGCATGCGGACGTCACCGATCAGGCGTCGTTGAACACGGCGGTGTCCGAGGTCGAGCAGCAGCTTGGTCCGGTGGCGATTCTGGTCGCCAACGCGGGCATCACGCACGACACGCTGCTGCTGCGGATGAGCGAGGACGACTTCTCATCGGTGATCGACACCAACCTCACCGGGGTGTTCCGCTCGATCAAGAGCGTGGTCAAGGGGCAGATCAAGGCGCGCTGGGGGCGCATCATCCTGCTGTCGAGCGTCGTCGGCCTCTACGGCTCAGCCGGCCAGGTGAACTACGCCGCGGCCAAGAGCGGCCTCATCGGCATCGCACGCTCGGTGACGCGCGAGCTGGGGGCACGCGGCATCACGGCAAACGTGGTCGCCCCGGGCTTCATCGAGACAGACATGACGGCAGAGCTCAATGAGAAGCAGCGGGCCGAGTACCTGAAAGCGATTCCTGCGGGGCGTTTCGGTTCGGTCGACGACGTGGCGCGCACGATTGCCTGGCTGGCCTCAGACGACGCCGGCTACATCAGCGGGGCGGTCATCCCGGTCGACGGCGGCCTCGGGATGGGGCACTGACGCCCCGCGGCTCCGGCCTTCTGCGGCAGCGGCGGGAGTCAGTCGCCGATCGGCAGGTACGGCACGGCTGAGTCCAGCCCGGCGGGCGGCAGGATGACATGGTCGGCCCGCGCCGCCACCACCGGCTTCGGGCGATAGCCGATCGAGGTGCCGGCCGTGCGCATCATGACCAGATCGTTGGCGCCGTCGCCGATCGCCACAGTACGTGCCAGCGGAACCTGGAGCTCCGCGGCCCACTGGGTCAGCAGATCGGCCTTGCGCTGACCGTCGACGATCTCACCGCTGACCCGCCCGGTCAGTCGCCCGTCGACGATCTCGAGCACATTGGCCGCCCAGAGGTCGAGGCCGAGACGGTCGGCCAGCGGCTCGAGAATCTGGCTGAAGCCTCCGGAGACCGCCCCGATGCGGCCGTCGTGCGCATGCACTGCCGAAATGAGCTGCTCGGCGCCGTGGCTGACCCGCACGCGGCGGACCACATCCATGACCACAGATTCGGGCAGACCGCCCAGAGTGGCGACACGCTCGGTCAGGCTCTCACGAAAGTCGATCTCACCGCGCATGGCCCGTTCGGTCACGGCCGCGACGTCGGCACGGACGCCGGCCGCATCGGCGAGCAGCTCGATCACCTCGTCCTGGATGAGCGTGGAGTCGACATCGGTCACGACGAGCATTGAGACGGTCACCGGCTCAGTCTACCGGCAGGACGTCACCCCAGGCTCGTCGGGTGACGTCAACGCACGGTGCGGCGTTCCAAGAAGTCGAAGGCATGTTCTAGGCTGGAGCCCATGACTACAGTGCTCGATCTTCAGCATGTCAGCGTGCGGCGCTCTGGCCGTGCCCTGCTCGACGACGTCTCGTGGCGCGTCGAAGGCGACGAGCGCTGGGTGGTGCTCGGCCCGAACGGCGCAGGCAAGACCACGCTGCTGAACGTGGCGAGCGCTCAGCTGCACCCCAGCAAGGGGGAGGTGCGCGTGCTGGGCGAGCAGCTCGGGCGTGTCGACGTCTTCGACCTCAGACCCCGCATCGGCGTCGCATCGTCGACCACTGGAGCGCGCATCCCGGCGAATGAATCGGTGCTCGACGCCGTGCTCACGGCCGTCTATGGCGTGACCGGGCGCTGGAACGAGAAGTACGACGAACTCGATCTCGACCGTGCGCACTCAATGCTGCGCGACTGGCAGCTCGAGCCGCTCAGCCACCGTCGCTTCGGCTCGCTGAGCGATGGCGAGCGCAAGCGTGTGCAGATCGCTCGAGCGGTGATGAGCGACCCTGAGGTGCTGCTGCTCGACGAGCCCACGGCCAATCTCGATCTCGGCGCACGCGAAGAGCTGCTGCAGCTACTCGGGGAGTACGCCGTCGCCCCCGGCGCGCCCGCCCTGGTGTCGGTGACACATCACGTGGAGGAGATTCCGCGCAACTTCACGCACGCTCTGCTGCTGAAAGACGGCAAGGTCATGCGGCAGGGGCCCATCAACCAGGTCGTCATCAGCGAGAGGCTCAGCGAGCTGTACGGGCTGCCGCTGACTGTGACCGAGAACGAGGGACGCTACGCAGCGCGCGCGAATCTGGTATAGTGTCAGCTTGGCTTATGCGCATCGCGTGCAGAATCGTCTGAGTACGAACAAAAGGATCACTCAATGAAAAAAGGCATTCACCCCGACTACGCTCCGGTCGTGTTCCGCGACCTGGCGAGCGGCGACACCTTCCTCACCCGCTCGACGGTGAAGTCGGACAAGACCATCGAGTGGACCGACGGCAAGACCTACCCGGTCTATGACGTCGAGATCTCGTCGGTGTCGCACCCGTTCTACACGGGCAAGCAGCGCATCATGGACTCGGCCGGTCGCGTCGAGAAGTTCAACTCGCGGTACAAGGGCTTCGGCAAGCTTTCCTGAGCCACTCGCACGCGATAGCAGAAAGAGGGACGCCAGAGATGGCGTCCCTCTTTCTGTGTCTTCTGGGCTGCAAGCTGTGTTTCCACACTTGTCTGCCCGGTGCGCCCCAGGCGTCGGCTGCAGTCAACGGACGGGCCAGCTGCCACTCGTCCAGAAGTCGGTCATTCCGCGTGTCTTGCGCATGTAGTCGATGAAACTGTCGGCCTGCTCTTGAGCCCAGCCGATCTGGTCGGTGTGCAGCTGCTGGGCGCTCACATCGAGCCGTTCCGGGTATGCCTGGGCGATGGCCTGCGCAAGACGGCCGGCGGCGAGCGCATCGGCGGAGGCATGATGCGCATCGTCGAGCCGCACTCCGTAGTGCTCGGTCGTGACTGTGAGTGTGCGCTTGCCACGGCGATACGTGTCGACGGCTTTGTCGATGACCAGCGGATCGATGACGGGGCTCGGGTTGACCAACGGGGCGATGCCGTAGCGCAGCGCCTCGCTGTGCACGATCGAGAAGTCATACGGGGCGTTGTACGCCACCACCGGCCCCCGTTCGAGTGCCGCACGGAGAGCGGCCACGATCTCGGCCACGGCTTCGGCGGCCTGCTGACCCTCGGCCCGAGCCTGTTCGGTGCTGATGCCGTGCACCTTCTGAGCCTGCCAGGGGATCTCGACTCCTGGATCAATCAGCCATGAGCGTTCTGCGGTGACGGCTCCAGATGCGTCGAGTCTGCCGATATAGGCGCTGACGATGCGCGCGGTGTCGGTGTTCACCCCTGTCGTCTCGGTGTCGAAGACAAAGAGGTCGCGTGCCCACTCAGGCAGTTTCGGGGTGTTTTCCATGTGCTGAAGTCTAGCGGCGACCTGTGACATGAGCGGAACGCCCGCGGGTGCGACGTAGACTGAGCGGATGGCTGAGCGCAAGCAGACGGTGATCGACGGCACGACCACGACGTACTGGGTCTACGGCGAGACGGCATCCGACCGGTCGAATGACCAGTCGCGCGCGCACAGCACGGATACGCCCACTATCGTGCTTGTGCACGGATTTCGCGGCACCCATGAAGGCCTCGACCTGATCGCCAAGGGCCTCGCGCCCGACACGCGGGTCATCTCGCCGGATCTGCCCGGTTTCGGGCAGTCCGAGAATCTCGCCGCCGGCAACACGATCGATGCGTATGCGACCTGGCTGAGACGTTTCACCGCTGCCATCGGACTGCCCGAAGCGCCGGTGCTGGGTCACTCGTTCGGGTCGATCGTGGTCTGCGCCGCCGTCGCATCCGGTCTGCAGCCGAGCCGAGTCGTGCTGATCAACCCCATCAGTCAGCCGGCGCTGCAGGGGCCGCAGCGCCTCGGCAGCCTTGCCGCGCTCGGCTACTACCGGCTCACCGCACTGCTCCCCGAGGGCGCCGCGCGTCGGGTGCTCTCGATGCGACTCGTCGTGCGGGTTATGAGTGAGATCATGGCGAAGACGCATGACCCTCGGCTGCGAGCGTGGATCCATGCTCAGCACCAGGCGTACTTCTCGGTGTTCGACTCTCCGTCGGGTCTGCTCGAGGCCTTCCACACCTCGATCACACATGACACGGGGGAGTATGCCGACAAACTGACCATGCCTGTGCTCGTCATCGCCGGCGACCGCGACGACATCGTGCCGCTCACGTCGCAGCGCACGTTCGTCGAGGCTCTCCCGAACGCTCGTCTTGAGGTCGTCGAGGGCGTCGGTCATCTTGTTCACTATGAGGCCTGGCGCCAGGCTGACAGCTGGGTTCGACCGTTCGTGTGCGCACCGGCGTGAGCCTGATCGGTCAGCGATCGAGCGTCACCTGGGCGTCACGGATGCGCAGGGCCAGATGCACTCCGAGCCTGCGAGGCGAGGCGTCCCAACCTGCGCCGAGGACCGTGCTGATGCGCTCGAGCCTCTGGCGAACGGTGTTGCGGTGCACGCTGAGGAGTTCACCGGTGAGCGCCGTGTTGCCCTCGGACTCCAGATAGACGTACGCCGTGTTCGTGAGATCTGTGTGGTGCGTGTGGTCGTAGGCGATCAAGCCGTCGATCGGCGCCGTCAGCGACTGCGGCGTCTGCCCGCGTCGAGCCAGTCCGAGGACGACGCCCAGCAGCCCCAGCTGCTCGCCGTGCACGATGCCGTCGCGCTGCAGAGTGTCCAAGGAATGCAATGCCAGCTCAGCTCGCTCGTGCCCGCTGCCGATGAGCCGCGGGTCGTCGAAGGGGCCCTCGACGCCGGCTCTCAGCGTCCAACCGCGTGCTGCGAAGAGGTCGCGGACGCGCTGCTCCCACTGCGTGTCGACCGTCACCATGCAGACATGGCCCGCATGCGACGACATCAGCACGCAGCGCATTCGCAGGCCGCTCAGCAGCTGCAGCAGACGGCGACGGTCTTGGTCGGGCACTTCGATCGCGACGCACAGCAGCGGTTCCCCAGAACGGATGCCCCAGTGCTTCAGACGGCGTTCGATGCGCTCACGGGAGTGCTCGCGACCGTCGATGATGTCTTCGACGACCTCAGACTGACGACGGAGGTCGGCATCCTCTTCGGCCCGTTCGAAGAGCACCGCGAGGGCCAGGTGCACGGCGACCCGTTCGAGCAGAGTGCGTTCTGTCTCACTGAGCAGTCGATCTGCAACGACTCGTCCCAGCGTCTCACCTGCGGCGACCACGGAGACGTACGACTGCGCGTCAGCCTCGGGCGCACGGCCAGAAGTGGCGGCGACCATCGAGCCGTCAGCGTCGTAGAAGGCGAGATCGACTGCCAGAGCCGACCGGCCGATCATGAGCAGGTGTTCGGCGTCCGGCGTGCCCATGACCGTTTCCATGAGCCGCCGATCCAGATCGAGCACGTGAGTGGTCAGGGCGAGCTCGTCGGCGTCGCGGCGCTGTCTGCTGGAGAGCTGCTCGACGAGCCTGGTCAGCGATTCGAAACGCATGGAGTTGTCGATCGCGATCGCGGCGTACCGTCCGAGTGAGTCCACCGCCGCGATCTCAGCGGCTGAGAAGAGACGACTGTGCCGTTCGGCCACGAGCAGAGCGCCGATGACGCGTCCGGTGACGGTGAGGGGCACGCCCATGACGGCCTGGACGCCCTCGCCCTGCACGATCTCGTCAATCTCGGCGAGATGCTCGATCTCTGGGTCTTCGGCGTAGTTCGAGGACTGGACCGGTGCGAGACCCGTGGCGACCTGCCCGAGCACGCCGGTGCCCAACGGCTGTCGGATCGTTCGATAGGCCTGCGTGATCACCCCCTCGGCATGACGGATGTACGTCTCACTGTGTTCGAAATCGGTCAGACTGATATAGGCCATATCGGTCGAGAGAAGCACCCGTGTGCGATGCACGATCGCCTGCAGCACCGCCTCCAGATCGCGCAGCTCGGTGAGATCTGCCGCGGTGTCGAGCAGCACCTGCTGCAACTGTTCTCTGCCCTGCGCAAGATTGTGCGTCACGCATATGATTCTGCCTCAAATATGGTCTGCCTGCCATCGCTGCAGTTCTTCGATCTTCGTACTGTCAGTAGTGATCTGCTTCCCCAGTGGGGCAGACCGACACCAAGACAACGGAGTCCCCTGAACTGCCAGCGTGCAGTGTCACGGCGAGCAGAGGAGCACCATCATGCAGATCACCGGAGCAGTGCTGGAAGAGATCGGACGCAGCCGTCCGTACGCCGAATCGAAGCCCATCACGGTCAGCACACTCGAACTCACCGATCCGGGGCCCACCGAGGTGCTCGTGCGCATCGAGGCCGCAGGAATCTGCCACTCAGACCTTTCCGTCGTCGACGGCAATCGCCCCCGCCCGGTGCCGATGCTGCTCGGACACGAGGCAGCCGGAATCGTCGAGGCCTTCGGCAACGAGGTGACCGACCTGCGCATCGGCGACCGAGTGACGCTCACCTTTCTGCCTCGTTGCGGCGAGTGCGAGGGATGCGCCACTGACGGGCGTCTGCCCTGTGTTCCGGGCACTGCGGCGAACGAAGCCGGCGTGCTGCTGCACGGCACACATCATCTGACCCGAGACGGCGAAGAGGTCAAGCACCACCTCGGAGTCTCCGGGTTTGCCACGCGAGCCGTCGTCGACCGCGCTTCGGTCGTGCCGGTCGGCAACGACGTGCCGCCCGAGATCGCCGCAGTGCTGGGCTGCGCCGTGCTGACCGGCGGAGGAGCCATGCTCAACGCCGTGCAGCCTGATGACGGTGACAGCGTCATGGTCGTCGGACTTGGCGGCGTCGGCATGTCGGCGCTCATCTCGGCGCTCGCGGTCGGCAAGGGCGACGTGCTCGCCGTCGACGCTCTGCCCGACAAGCTCGAGCGCGCTCTGGAGCTCGGCGCGACGGCGGCCTACACGCCGGCCGAGGTCGCCGAGCAGGGGATCAAGGCCGACCACGTCATCGAGTGCGCCGGACACCCCAAGGCATTCGAGACGGCGTTCTGGGCGACCAAGCCGGGCGGACGCACCGTGACGGTCGGTCTGCCGCATCCTGACGCGCGCTCAGAGGTCTCGCCGACGGTGATCACCGGTCAGGCCCGTACGATCATCGGCAGCTACTTGGGCTCCGCAGTGCCCTCACGCGACATCCCGAAGTTCGCGGACTGGTGGCGCAGCGGCAAGCTGCCCGTCGAGAAGCTGATCTCTCGAATCATCACGCTCGACCAGATCAACGAAGCGATGGACGAACTCGCCGACGGCCGTGCCGTGCGTCAAGTCATCCTCTTCGACGGTGCGGGTGAGGCTGCTGCTGCATGAGCGGCTGAGCAGCGGTGAGGTGAACGGCCCCTGCGGATCCATACGATCTGCAGGGGCCGTTCTCATCTTCTCGGGTGTGGAGGTTCAGGGAACCGGGCGGTACTCCGTGCGTCCTGGGCGGGCGTCATAGCGGCTCAGCGACCAGTGACCGGTCGGTGAGACGCTGAACTCGTTCGCACTTCCGTTGTGAATGTACTCCTGTGGGCGGGGGCGCCGAGAATCCGTCACGAAGCGCATCAGCGACCCGATCACGCCGCCATGCGAGACGATCAGCAGCTGCTCGCCGGGGTGCTGGTGAGCGAGCGCCGTGAGCGCTGGCTGTGCGCGAGCGACGACGTCCGCACGGCTCTCGAGTCCGGGCACCTCGGTCTCGTCGCCGAAGCGGGCGATGCGCTCCTCGAGGGTGAGCCCCTCGATCTCGCCGAACCTGCGCTCATGCACTGCAGGGATGCGCAGCGGTGCAGGCAGACGGAGCTCGGCCGCGATGATCTCGGCGGTCTCGAAGGCTCGGCACAGCGGGCTGGAGTAGATCCCGGTCCACGAATGGCGCCGGAGGCTCTGTGCCGCGGTGAGCGCCTGAGCACGGCCGGTGTCGTTGAGCGGAATGTCGGTGCCTCCCTGGATGCGGTGCTCCGCATTCCAGTCGGTCTCTCCGTGTCTGACCAGACACAGGGTCGTATTCATGAGCACCTTCCTCGCCTCCCGCCGCACGCGCGTCCGTCGCTCGACTCTGGACGAACGATCCTGAATGAGCCGAAAACAGTGTATCCGCAGACTCTGTATACGATTCCTCTGCGGCGGTCGGGGACCCTCATCCCAGTGGGCTAGCATGAGAAGCGTGGCTACCAATGACGTTAAGAACACAGACCGTATCCGTAGCGAGATCTTCCGCAGCAAGATCGTTACGGCCGACGACGCTGCGGCCCTGATTCACGATGGCGCTGCCGTCGGATTCAGCGGCTTCGTGGGTGCCGGGTATCCGAAGGCGGTTCCCGAGGCTCTCGCAAAGCGGGCGCATGCACTGCATGCGAACGAGCAGGATTTCAGCATCAAGGTGTACACGGGGGCATCGACCGACCATGCGCTCGACGGCATCCTCGCAGAAGAGGAGGCCATCTCGTTTCGCACCCCCTTCTCGACCGACGGCGCTCTGCGCAAGCAGATCAATTCGGGCGAGGTCGGCTACATCGACACGCATCTCTCACATCTGGCACAGCAGGTCGAAGAGGGGTTCTTCGACCACTTGGACTTCGCGGTCATCGAGATCTCGGGCATCGACGAGAACGGCGACCTGATTCCCTCGACTTCGCTCGGCAACAACAAGACCTACATCGAGCAGGCCGACAAGGTGATCCTCGAGGTCAATGAGTGGCAGCCCGAGCAGCTCGACGGCGTGCACGACGTCTACTACTCGATCGGCACTCCGCCGAATCGTCAGCCGATTCCGCTCAACACGGCGCACGATCGCATCGGTATCGGTCGTCTTCGGGTCGACCCTGACAAAGTCGTCGCGGTCATCGAGACCGAGGGCGGCGACCGCAACACCAAGTTCACTCCGCTGGACGAATGCTCGAAGGCCATCGGCGACAACGTGGTCGAGTTCTTCAAACAGGAGGAGGCCGCGGGTCATCTGCCCGAGGGGCGGCTGCTGCCGCTGCAGTCGGGCATCGGCAACGTCGCCAACGCCGTGCTCGCCGGTCTGGAGCGCGCCGGATACCAAGGGCTGGAATGCTACTCCGAGGTGATCCAGGACGGCATGCTCGACCTCATCAAGTCAGGCACCGTCGAGCTCGCCTCTGCGACGGCGCTCTCACTGAGCCCCGATGCAGTGGACGAGTTCCGTGACAACATCGACTTCTACAACAAGCACATTCTGCTGCGGCCTCAAGAGATCTCGAACAACCCCGAGCTCATTCGTCGCATCGGCGTCGTCGCGATGAACGGCATGCTCGAAGCCGACATCTACGGCAACGTCAACTCGACTCACATCATGGGCACCAAGATGATGAACGGCATCGGCGGCTCGGGAGACTTCGCTCGCAACGGCTACATCTCGATCTTCCTGAGCCCCTCGACGGCGAAGAACGGCAATATCTCGGCGATCGTTCCGTTCGCGTCGCACATCGACCACACCGAGCACGACACCATGGTGGTCGTCACGGAGTTCGGCTTCGCTGATCTGCGCGGCAAGACGCCTCGTCAGCGCGCGGAGGCCATGATCGCGATCGCGCACCCCGACTACCGCGACCAGCTGCGCGACTACTTTGACCGTGCCAACGCACAGCCGAACGCGGGCCAGACGCCGCACATCCTGCCCGAGGCGCTCAGCTGGCACCAGCGCTTCCTCGACACCGGATCGATGAAGCAGGACTGATCCGCACAGCAGCACCTTGGACGACAGGGGCGTGCGCCGGGTACGGCTCACGCCCCTGTCTCCGCCTGCGCCGCTCACATCATCCGTGAGAACCGATAGACTGAGCCCATCATGCACAGGCAGAGGCAGTCGAGCGCGCACAGAGTGCTGCGCGCCTACCTCAGTGCCGTGTTCTCGGTCTCTGTGGGGTGGCTTGCCCACACAGCGGTCGAACACCGTGCCCCGACTGCGTTCACCCTCGTCATTGCCGTCGTGCTCACGGCGCCCATTCTGCTGCTCGCTCTGCGGCGCGTGGGCCAATGGGGCTCCGCCGTGCTCGCAGTCGCTCTCGGGCAGGGCATCCTTCATGTGCTGCTCAGCCTCGATCAGAGCGCCTCGAGTCTCTCAGGGGGAGGGCTGCCGCCGGCTGTCGCCGTGGCTGGCGCCCACCATCACGGTGCCGGTTCGGCGTTGACGACGTCGATGTCGGGCACGGCACTCTCGCATTCGATCGCATCCGTGCCGGCTCATGCGATGGATCCCACCATGCTGGTCGCCCACGGTCTTGCCGTCGTTCTCTGTCTGCTCTGGCTCGGCATGCTGCCCAGCACGGAACGCCTCGTGACTCGACTGCTCAGCGGCGTCGTCGCTTGGCTGACGCTCGCCCTGCAGCCTGCGGGTGCGACAGCGCGCCTGCTGCAGGTGTCGTTCGCCGACGCTGCACACACCCTGCGCCGTCGCTGCTTCGGCAGTGTGCGCACGCTGCGCGGACCACCCGTCTTTCTCTGAATTCAGCACATCGCCGCGCCGCACGCTGACGCCGTCTCGCGCGTCAGCCCGCTCCCTCCTGGTGAGATGCGGCATCGGTTCTCAGAACTCAGACGAAAGACCCACTCAATGCACAATCAATTCATCGCGCCTGCGCGCACGCGAACCACGCTCACTGCGGCGATCGCGCTGCTCGTCGGTCTGCTGCTCACACTGCAGCCGTGGGCGACAGGCCGCGCACACGCCCATGACGTTCTCGTGTCGTCTGACCCGGCAGCCGGAGCGGCGCTGACGACCGCGCCGACTCAGGTCGCACTGACTTTCAACAACGATGTGCTCACCGGCGTCGCGAACCAGATTCAGGTGCACGGACCGGACGGCGCCTCGGTCGCCGGCGACGGCTTGGCGGCCGTCGAGGGAAGGGTCGTGACCGTGCCGGTGACGAGCACGGCCAACGGCACCTACTCCGTGGCCTGGCATGTGGTCTCGAGTGACGGGCATCCCGTCGAAGGAACGTTCACATTCGACCTCGCGTCGCCAGACGCCCCAGCAGCCGACGAGACACCCGACGCGAGCGGTCAGGCGAGCGCGAGCAGCGCATCCGCCGCACCAAGCGCATCAGCCGAGGCGCAGGCCGACGGCCAGAGCGACGACGTCGACCACAGCGGCGCGATCGTCGCCTGGGTGATCACCGGCATCGTCGTCGTGATCGGCGTGGCAGCGATCGTGCTGGGCGTTCGGCGCAGCCGCCGCACCAAGAAGTGACGGTGTGGGGTCGAGCGACTCTCGGCTCCGCCTCCCTCAGAAACAGACACAGCGGAACGGGCGAACTGCGGTTCGCGCATTCCGCGAACCCGAAAGAACTCATCATGAAGAACAACGACAACCTACAGTCGTCGGCACAGACCCGACGCATCACGGCAGATCAGCGTGCGATCGAGACGGCGGAGACGCTGCATCGCGGCGGCCTCGGCAGGCGGTGGGGCGTGGCCGTGAGCGGCCTCGCGCTGGCCGCCGGCATGCTCTCCGGCTGCGCGGCCTCGTCGAGCTCGGACAGCTCGAACGCCTCCGACAGTGCCTCGAGCTCGGCGGCCGCACAGCAGTGCGAGACCGCGGGTGAGGTGCAGATCTGCGATCCCTGGGTGAAAGCGGTCGACGCTGAGGGCGACGCGCATCCGATGACGGCCGCATTCGCCTCTCTGCACTCGACGACTCCGCAGAGCCTGCATCTGGTCTCTGCGGAGTCAGATGCCTCTGGCATGACCCAGCTGCACGAGACCGTCGCCGACGGAGGCTCGACCACGATGCGCGAGAAAGAGGGCGGCTTCATGGTTCCGACCGACGGTGCGCTCGATCTGCAGCCCGGCGGCAACCACATCATGCTCATGTCGCTGCAGAAGTCTCTGCAGCCTGGTGACAGCGTCTCGATCACTCTGCACTTCGAAGACGGGACTTCAGCACAGTTCGCGGCACCGGTGCGTCAGTACACCGGCGCCAAAGAGAGCTACACCGATGACCCGAACATGAAGATGGACGACGACGGGCCGACTGCCACGAACGGCGACGGCATGTCGGAGCACCACCATGGCTGACCACGACCCCGTGGAGAGCGAGCCGTCGAGGTCTGACGGTTCGTCGGCTTCGGCGACTCACCCCTCCGGCGGCGCCGGTCGATTCACCCGGCGCGGTCTGCTGACCGGCGCCGGGGCGACTGCGGCAGGTCTGGTCGTCGGCGCCGGGGGCGGCTGGGCGGTTCGCGAGCGTCTCATGCCCGCCGGGCCGCCCTCGGCGGATGCCGTGGTCACCGGCGACGAGACGGTCGCCTTCTACGGTCGTCGACAGGCGGCCGTAGAGGCCCCGGCACCGGCGCACGTCGGCTACCTCGGTTTCACACTGCGTCCGGAGACCGGCGTCGAGCAGCTGCGGCGTGCACTGCGCATCATCAGCGACGACGCCTCTCGTCTGACTCGGGGCGTGCCGTCGCTGGCGATGAGCGACCCCGATCTGGCGACGCCTGCCGCGCGGCTCACGGTGACGATCGGCTTCGGAGCGCGCGTGTTCGAACTCGCAGGTCGTACCCCGCCGCCCGGCGTGGGCAGCCTGCCCGCCTTCTCGATCGACCGTCTGCGGCCGGAGTTCAGCGGCGGAGACCTTCTGCTGATGATCGGCAGCGACGATCCGATCACCCTCTCGCACACCGAACGAGTCATGATCAAGAACATGCGCTTCTTCGCCACGGTGGCCTGGCGTCAGCAGGGCTTTCAACGCGCCCGGCACAGCGAGCCGCCGACGGCCACGCCGCGCAACCTCTTCGGGCAGAAAGACGGCACGGTGAACCCCCGTCCCGGCACCGACGCGTTCGAGCAGCAGGTGTGGGGCGCATCGGGAGGATTCGCCCCGTGGGCAGAGAACGGCACCACGCTCGTTCTTCGTCGGATTCGGATGAATCTGGAGACTTGGGACGAGGTCGACCCCGTCGGCCGAGAGAACAGCATCGGACGCCGTCTCGGTTCGGGCGCCCCGCTGACCGGCACCGATGAGTTCGACGAGCCGGACTTCGACGCCAAGAACTCCGTCGGCTTTCCGGTCATCGACCTTGCCGCACATATGCGTCGCGCCCGTCAGGCCGACGGCCGGGTGCGCATCCTGCGTCGCGGCTACAGCTACGACGACGGTGTGGATGCCGAGGGCGTCGCCGACGTCGGTCTGCTGTTCGGTGCCTGGCAGGCCGACATCATGCAGCAGTTCGTACCGGTGCAGCAGTCGCTCGCCGACATGGATCTGCTCAACCAGTGGACCGTGCCGATCGGCTCCGCCACATTCGCGATTCCTCCAGGCTGCGACGTGGGCGGCTACGTCGGCGAGACCCTGCTCGGCTGAGTGCGACCCAAGCGAAGTGATTCGAGACGCCGTCGGCTGGTCTAGGCTGGTTCGGTGAAGATTACGCGATCGCTGATGGTCAAGGGCGCTGTGCTCGGAGCGTTCGCCGGGGTGCTCTCCGGGCTCTTCGGCGTCGGCGGCGGCATCATCATGGTGCCGGTGCTGGTCATGCTCGGGCTGAGCCAACGTCTGGCCAGCGGCACGTCGCTGGCTGCGACTGTTCCCATCGCCATCGTCGGGGTGATCACCTATGCCTCGCATGGCACGATCGACCTCGTTCCCGGGCTCGCCATCGGCTTCGGGTCGTTCTTCGGGGCGTTTCTCGGCACCTGGCTGCTGCAGCGCGTCAAACCGAAGGTGCTGCAGCTCTTCTTCGCGTTGGCGATGGTCGCGACGGCGGTTCGGCTCTTCATCGATCTGCCTGTCGAGGGCACCGGGTTCGCGCCGCAGCCTCTGACGCTGGCCCTTTTGGTCTGCTTCGGCCTGCTCGTCGGCGCGCTGGCAGGGCTGCTCGGAATCGGGGGCGGCCTGATCATCGTCCCCGTTCTCGTGCTGACGCTCGGACTCGACCCGAATCTGGCGAAGAGCTCCTCGCTCATCGCGATGCTCCCCAGCGGGGTGAGCGGCACGTACGGCAACCTGCGCAACCACAACGTCAGTCTGCGACTGGCCGCCGCTATCGGACTTCCGGGGTCGCTGACCACCATCTTCGGCGGATGGCTCGTGCACGTGATCGACACGCGCCTGGCCATGGCCCTCTTCGCCGTGCTGCTGGTGCTGAGCGCTCTGCAGATGGTGAGAAAGGCCCTGAAACGTGGTTGACGCTCCACCTGCGCAGCAGCAGCGACGCCTGCTTGCAGCCTGCGCGATCGTGCTCACCGCGCTCAACCTGCGTGGTGCGGCGACGATTCTGTCGCCGATCGTCGACTTGGTGAACCAGGACGTCGAACTCGACACCGTCATGCAGGGCGTGATCGGTGCACTTCCGCAGCTGCTCTTCGCCGGCGCCGGTCTGATCACCCCGCTGCTCGTCCGACGCATGTCGCTTCCGGCGCTCGCCGGCGCCGCCATGGTCGTGACCGCCGGGGGCCAGGTACTGCGCGCGTCGACGAACAGCGACCTCGCCTTCGGTCTGAGCACCGGACTCATCTTCTTGGCGATCGGCGTCGGCAACATCGTGGCACCGCCGACCATCAAACTGTTCTTCCCGCGTCATGTGGGCACGATGACCTCGGCCTACAGCATCACGCTCGGGCTCAGCACCGCTGTGCCGCCGATCTACATCGTCGTACTGTCTCATGCCGTCGGCTGGCGTATCGGGCTCGCCTCGTGGGCCGTACCCGCGTTCCTTGCCGCACTGCTGTGGGGCGTCGTGATCCTGACGAGCCGTCGCAGCCCGCGCGAGTCCGAGCCAGGCGACGCTCCCGCCCCTCCTGCGATGCGCGAGACCGCTGCCGGCGGCACCAACGTCGACAACCGCAGCACGGTCAGCGCGGCAGATGCACCCGGGGCGAGCCTGCAAGTGTGGCGAACCTGGCAGGGGTGGGGCATCGCGGTCATGATGGCTGCCCAGTCGACGGTCGTCTATGCCATGTTCGCGTGGCTGCCTGCGCTGCTGCGCGACGCCGGCGTCGACGCGGCCTCGGCGGCATTCGGACTGTCGCTGTTCACCGCTCTCGGCATTCTGCTCGGGGTGGTCATACCTCCGATGACCTCCCGCCAGGCGACGCTGCGCCCGTTGCTGGCTGTGTCGACGGTCTGCTTCGCCGTCGGCCTGATCGGGCTCATGGTGTCACCGGGCCACTTGTCGATGCTCTGGGTGGCGGCGCTCGGTCTCGGGCCACTGACGTTCTGCATGATCCTGGTGCTGATCCCCCTGCGGGCGCGTACGCAGATGCATGCCTCTCAGCTGTCCGCGTTCGTCCAGGGCGTCGGGTATCTCATCGCCGCCGCAGGGCCGTTCCTGTTCGGTCTGCTGCATGACCTCTCTGGGGGATGGACGCTGCCGTTGGCCTATCTGCTGGCCTGCGTCGCGATCTCACTGCCGTTCGCAGTCATCGGCACTCGACCCGGCTACGTCGGCGATCCAGCACGTCGCTGACATCGGGTCGGCCTCCGTGCCCAGACCATCGGGCAGGCCGGAAGAGTCACGTCCAGACTCAAGGAATAATGCCCAGACCCCAAGCATAATGCCCAGACTCCAAGCATAATGTCTAGACCCCAGGCAGAATGCGAGAAGCCCCTCGGAACCGATGATTCCGAGGGGCTTCGTTCTGTGCCCGAGAGGGGACTTGAACCCCTACCCACGATAATTTGTGGACTAGCACCTCAAGCTAGCGCGTCTACCTATTCCGCCACCCGGGCTGGTGCTGTGCCCCGCAGGGCACCAGATGAGATTAGCACGTTTGCCGTGAAGTGGGAAAACCGGTGGGGCACGTCGCACCGAATCGGCCTGAGACCGGCGATCTGAGGGTGCCGGGTGGGTGTATCCCGGGCATGTCTCCTGCCGTACAGATGACGCTCGTGGTCGGTCGGGAGCAGTCACCAGCGTGCGGCAGGATACGATTTCGTCATGGTCATTCATGACGACGCTGCAGGCGTTCCCTCAGACTCACACGTCAGTGCTGCTCGTCATGGTGACGATGACGCCGACCTGCCGGATGTGGTGCGCATCGTTCGCGACCTGGTGCGCTTCGACACGACGAACTACGGCGGCGGCAACGCCAAAGGAGAGGGTCCGGCGGCGGCCTACATCGCAGACTTCCTGCGCTCGCAGGGGCTCGACCCCGTGATCGTCGGTCCCGCAGCGACGCCGGATGCCCCGGCGCGTCCCAGCGTCATCGCGCGCTGGCCGGGACAAGACAGCACGCTTCCTCCGCTGGTGCTGCACGGCCACACCGATGTGGTGCCGGCCGACGCGAGCGACTGGAGCGTCAATCCCTTCGCCGGAGTCATTCGCGACGGCTGTCTGTGGGGGCGGGGCAGCGTCGACATGAAGAACATGCTCGGTCTGATCCTGGCGAACGTGCAGCACTTCACCGAGCAGGGCAGACGACCGCGACGCGACGTCATCCTGGCCTTCTTCGCCGACGAGGAGGCCGGTGGCGCGGCCGGTGCCGCCTGGCTGGTACGTCAGCATCCAGAGCTCTTCGCCGATGCTCGAGTGGCTCTGAGCGAGGTCGGAGGGTACACGATCACCGTCGGTGACCGACGGGCGTATCTTCTGCAGACGGGAGAGAAGGGGCATACCTGGCTGCGGCTGCGGGCACGCGGTACGGCCGGCCACGCTTCGGCGGTGAACCATGACAACCCAGTCACCGCGATCGCGCGGGCGGTCTCTGCGATCGGGGCGATCGAATGGCCGATCGAGCTGACCGAGACGACGCGAGCGCTGGTCGAAGGCATCCGCGATCTGGCCGGACTGCCCGCCTCAACGCCGCCCGAAGACGTGGTCGCCGCCGCGGGCTTCGCGAAACCGTTTCTGAGCGCCACGCTGCGCAACACCACGACTCCCACTGTCATCAACGCCGGATACATGCAGAACGTCATTCCGGCGTCGGCCGAGGCGCTCGTCGATGTGCGCCCTCTGCCCGGACAGGAGGAACCGGTGCTCGCGCGGGTTCGTGAGGCTGCCGGCCCCGACGTCGCCATCGAGATCATCGAACAGGGCATCGGCTACGAATCGTCGTTCGACGGCGACTTCGTCCAGGCGATCCAGGAGTCGATCGCCCTGCACGACCCTGAGGCGGTCGTGCTTCCATATCTGCTGAACGCCGGCACCGACAACGTGTGTCTCACTCAGCTGGGCATCACCGGATACGGGTTCGTGCCGACCCGAGTGCCAGACGACTTCGACTTTCCGGGTTCGTATCATGCGGTCGACGAGCGCATTCCGCTCTCGGCTCTGCTGTTCGGCGAACAGGTGCTCGGCGATCTGCTCGAACGGTACTGACCGAGCCCGTGACACCCGGTTCGGCGGATGCCGGCGTCGGTGGTCTAGTCTGGTGTGCGGCACCCGTGCGAAGCCGACGGGCCTGCCACGGCGCGCTCTTCGCGTCCGTGCCTGACATCACCAAGTGCTGATCACCGGAAAGGTGTGCTGTTGTCCATCCTCGACGCCCTCATCCTCGGACTGGTGCAGGGGCTCACTGAGTTCCTGCCCATCTCATCGAGCGCGCATCTGCGCATCGTCGGCGAGTTCCTGCCGGGAGCGGAAGACCCCGGGGCGGCGTTCACAGCCATCATCCAGCTGGGCACCGAAGCAGCCGTGATCGTCTACTTCTGGAAGGACTTCGTCCGAATCGTCAGGGCCTGGTTCGCAGCGCTGTTCGGCCGCATCCCTCGCAACGACCCCGATGCGCGCATGGGGTGGGTCATCATCATCGGCACCATTCCGATCGGAGTCTTGGGGCTGCTCTTCAAAGACCAGATCGAGACCACGCTGCGCAGTCTCTGGATCGTGGCCATCATGCTCATCGTCTTCGGCATCGTGCTCGGTGCGGTCGACCGCTGGGCGCCGAAGCGCAAGAGCCTCGGCGACTTGACCCTGCGAGACGGTCTGTTCATGGGGCTGGGTCAGGCGCTCGCGCTGATCCCCGGCGTCTCTCGGTCAGGCGGTACGACCACCGTCGGCCGCGGACTCTCCTACGATCGCCCGACAGCGGCGAAGTACTCGTTCTATCTCGCCGTACCAGCCGTAGTGATCTCGGGATTCTTCCAGCTGATCGAGTCGGTTCGCGGAGAGACCCATGATGTTCCTGAGTTCCTCCCGACCCTGGTGGCGACCATCGTGTCGTTCGTCGTGGGCTGGTTCGTCATCGACCGTCTGATGAAATACCTGCAGCGTGGTTCGTTCGCGCCGTTCGTGATCTACCGAGTGGTGCTCGGCGTCGCACTGATCATTCTGCTGAGCACCGGCGTCATCGCCGCCTGAGAACGTTAGGCTCGTACTGTGAAGAGTTGGTCGACACCTGCACCGCCCCATCTGCCCTCTGCTGCCGCCCCACGCCCGGTGCGCATCTACGATCACGCGAGCGATGCGCTGCAGCCGGCGTCCGAAGACGGCCGCACCGCACGTCTGTACGTCTGCGGCATCACCCCCTACGATGCCACGCACATCGGCCATGCCACCACCTATCTCGCCTACGATCTGCTGAACCGGGCCCTTGTCGACAGCGGAGTCGCAGTGCAGTATGCGCAGAACGTCACCGACGTCGACGACCCGCTGCTGGAGCGCGCGGAGCAGACCGGTGCCGACTGGGAGGCGCTGGCGGCCCAACAGATCGAGCTCTACCGTACCGACATGGCCTGGCTGTCGGCGCTCGCGCCAGCGCATCTCGTCGGAGTCACCGAAGTCATCGATGAGATCGGTCAGGCGGTTCTCGAACTGATCGAACGAGGCTTCGCCTATCGCGTCGAGAGCCCCGACGCAGAAGAGGACATCTACTTCGACGTGCGTGCCGCAGACGCGGCGTTGGCCGCCTGGACGCTCGGCGAAGAGTCGCGTTACTCGCTCGAACAGATGGTGCGCTTCTTCGCGGAGCGCGGGGGAGACCCCAAGCGCCCCGGCAAACGTGATCGTCTCGACCCACTGCTGTGGAGAGCCGAACGACAGGGCGAGCCCTCCTGGCAGGTGATCGGGCTGCCGGTCGGTCGTCCAGGCTGGCACATCGAGTGCTCGGTGATCGCCGAACGCTGTCTCGGGCCGAACTTCGACGTGCAGGGCGGCGGGTCAGACCTGATCTTCCCACACCACGAGATGTCGTCGGGTCACGCCACGGCGATCAACGAGCTGCCCTTGGCGCGCATCTACAGCCATGTGGGCATGGTCGCATACCGAGGTCGCAAGATGAGCAAGTCGCTGGGCAACCTTGTCTTCGTGCACCGTCTGCGTGACGCCGGCATCGAGCCGGATGCCGTACGCGCCGCAGTCTTCGCACATCACTACCGTTCCGACTGGGAGTGGCACGACGCCGACGTGGCCAAGGCGCAGGAGCGTCTCGCTGAGTGGCGCAGCGCCTATCAAGTGGCCATGCAGGGCAGCGATCACCGTCGCGAGGCAGACAACCCGGTGCTGGCGAATCTTCGACAGGCCCTGGCCAATGACCTCGACGCCCCGCGCGCACTGAGCGTGCTCGACGCCTGGGCCGACAGCCCTGAGGCGCCGGAGCTCATCGCGGACGCCGCGCAGGCGCTGCTTGGCATCGATCTGACCAGAAAGGCCGATGTCGCATGAGCACAGGTGAGCTCGAAGCCGTCTGCTGGGATATGGACGGCACCCTGATCGACTCCGAGCGCTACTGGATAGAGTCTGAGGTCGACCTCGTCGGCGAGCACGGCGGAGTCTGGACCGAGCAGGACGCCAAGGCCAGCGTGGGAGCGGCGCTCGACGTCATGGCCCGACTCGTGATCGCTGCTGGGGTCGATCTGCCGGTCGAAGAGGTCATCCGCACAGTGAGCGCTGGCGTGGCCGATCGCTACGCCTCACTGGGCATTCCCTGGCGGCCGGGCGTGCTCGACCTGCTGCAGGAGCTGCGTGACGCAGGCGTCCCGCAGTCGATCGTCACGATGTCGCACGCCGACACGGCGAGCGCCATTGCCGAGGCGGCCCCAGCCGGCGTGTTCCAGCATGTGATCACCGGCGATCGGGTCGCACATGGCAAGCCCCACCCCGATCCGTACCTCACCGCGCTCGAACACTTGGGCACGAGTGCCGCCGGGACGATCGCCTTCGAAGACTCCCAGACGGGCGTGAGCAGCGCATCCGCCGCAGGTCTGCTGACCATCGCGGTGCCCTGCGTGCTGCCGCTGCCCGAATCGAGCGACTATCTGCTGTGGGAGACCCTGCAGGGAGTCGACGTCGCACGGCTGCGTCAGACGGTCGCAGAGCAGATGCACAACGCATGAACGAGACAGACGAGATGACTGACCACACCCCAGCCGCACCCCAGCACGAGGCCACCGCCCATGACTCGTCGAACGCAGGAGGCGAGATGCAGCACGGCGCCCTTCGCGTCGGCGATAAAGTGCAGCTGACCGGCCCAAAGGCCCGGATGCACACGCTGATTCTGCAGCGCGGCGCCGAGTTTCACACCAACAAGGGCGCGATTCGTCATGACGACCTCATCGGCGCTCCCGACGGCAGCGTGATCGAGTCGACGCAGGGCGTGCGCTACCTGGCGCTGCGCCCGCTGCTGCGTGACGAGGTGCTGTCGATGCCACGCGGCGCCGCGATCATCTATCCGAAAGACGCCGTGCAGATTCTGGCGCTGGCCGACGTGCACCCCGGGGCGCGGGTGGTCGAGGCGGGTGTCGGGTCGGGCGCCCTGAGCATGTGGCTGCTGCGCAGCCTGGGCGATTCCGGCAGACTGTTCTCGTTCGAGCGACGCGAGGAGTTCGCCGAGATCGCGGATGCGAACGTCAGCGGACACTTCGGCCGTCACCCCGAGAACTGGACGGTGACGGTCGGCGATCTGCAGCAGGAGCTGCCTGCGGTGGTCGCCGACGGCTCGGCCGATGCAGTCATCCTCGACATGCTCGCGCCGTGGGAGACGATCGACGCGGCGGCGGCGGCTCTGCGACCCGGCGGTGTGCTCGTGGTCTACGTCGCGACTGTCACGCAGCTGTCGCGCGTGTCCGAGACGATTCGCGATCGCGGCTGCTTCACAGTGCCGCAGGCCACTGAGACGATGGAACGCGAGTGGCACGTCGAGGGACTCGCCGTGCGCCCCGAACATCGCATGATCGGTCACACCGGCTTTCTCACGTCGGCTCGCAGGCTGGCCGATGGGGTCGACCTCCCCGAGATCTCTCGCCGACCGGCCAAAGACGCCTTCGACCCCGACGACCTGGCCGTCTGGACGCCAGGCTCGGTCGGTGCGCGGAACACGTCTGAGAAGAAGCTGCGCAAGTCGGTGCGCACGGCGCAGCGTCAGCGCGAGCAGCGGGCAGCCGAGTAGGCTGTCACACGGATTGGAGAACACATGCGTTCACAGAAGGCCATGAGATCGACCATCGGCGCCGGTGTGGGTGTGCTCGCACTGGTCGGTGCGCTGCTCGCGGGGTGCTCGTCGCAGCCCGATCGTGCAGTCGCATCCGGCGACGCGTCGGATGCGGTGGTCGCCTCGGACTTCGACCTCTCGCGGTCGAGCATCGACCCGAAGCCGGATCTGCAGGTCGACGGAACACAGCTGAGCATCGGCAGCGCCGGCGACGGCCGCTTCGTCGACGTCGATCAGGACGCAGTGCTGCTGGGCGTGAGCATGTTCAATCTGAAGACCGGCAAGGCGCTCGGCCAGGCCGCAGATCTCCCCGCTGTGTCGGTGTCATTTCTGCGCGGTCTGAACTCTCCTGTCTATGGAGCGATCGCAGACGCGCTCAAAGGTCAGCGCGTGGGTGACGTCTTCACCCTGGTGGTGCCCAACGTCGACGGAGCAGATCCCAGTTCGACGGACGGCAGCGGTGCCGGCGACGTCGTCGTGATCGGCACCGTGCGAGACAGCTTCCCGGCTCGGGCCCACGGCGCGGAACAGGCACCGGTCAACGGATTCCCGCAGGTGGTGCGCGACACGACAGGCCGACCCGGGCTGGTGCTGGGCGACGAATACTCATCCGCCGGAGCACCCGAGTCGGCTGTGCTGGTCAAAGGCGATTCGAAAGAGACCGCCCAGGCTGGCGACACCGTGCAGCTGCAGATGACGATGTTCGACACCTCGGCGAAGACCCGCAGCGCCAAGGTGCTGCAGTCGACGTGGGACGACGGACAGCTCACTCAGCTGAAGCTGGACGATTCGGACGACGCGTTCTTAGGGCTGATGGAGCGCACCCTCACGTCGGTGCCGATCGGTTCGCAGGTCATCGTGCACGTGCCGACCAGCTATCAGTCGCAGGTCGGCGATCTGCTGGTGATCGACGTGCTGGCACGCACTCCGGCTGCTGAGTGAGACCATGGCCGATCGGGTGACCGCGCAGGAGCGGATGCTCAATCTCGTACTGGCCCTCCAGCACACGCGCTTCGGCCTCACGAAGCGACAGATCCTGAGCGAGGTGTCGGGGTACAGCGACGACTTGGCGTCCGGAGTCTCGATGTCGGCGCTCGAACGACGGTTCGAACGGGACAAAGCCGCGCTGCGTGCCCTCGGCATCGACGTCGTCGCCGCCGACGATGTCTGGACTCCCGGTGACAACCAGCTCACTCGGTATCACATCGACGAGCAGGCGTATGCGCTGCCAGAAGACCTCGAGCTCAGCGGCGCCGATCTCGGTCTGCTCACCGCTGCGGCTCTGCTGCTCTCGCGGCTTGACGCACCGGAAGGCCGAAGGGTCGCAGAACGGGCCCGGGCCCTTGGCGCGCCCCACGACGCCGCCGCTGACCGCGATGGTGCGCCTGACGCTGCGCAGGAGCGTTCGGCTGAGCTGGTGGTCGGTGGCCTGCTCGATCTCATGGTCTACGAACCGAACCTGCGGCCGCTCCAGTCTGCCGTGCTCGAAGGCCGCATCGTGCGCTTCGACTACCACACGCAGGATCATCAGCGCACCACGCGGCGCACGCTGCTGCCGCTGGCGGTCGTGCTGGTCGACGGCCGCTGGCATGTGCACGGCGTCGACCTCGACCGTCTGCCGAAGCGCGCGGAGGGACTGGACGACCCGGAGCTGCGGCGCACTTTTCTGCTGCAGCGCATCCGTGGAGTCGTCCGGCCCCTCGAGGAGCGCGAGCTGCAGAGCGGCCGTGTGCGCGACGCGCAGACGATCGCCGCCGAACGCAGCCGCGAGGAGTGGGCTGAGTCGGTCGTCGCCGACCTCGAGCGACTGCGCCGGGAACAGAGCGCCCGGCTGCGGGTGCGACCAGGCAGCGAGGCTGCGGTGCGCCTCGGCGACCGACTGCATGCCGTCGGCGATGCGGCGACGCCCGAGACGACGTTCGACGTGCTGACTACGGACTACGACCTGCTCGCCGACGAGATCACCGGGTACGGCGACGAGGTGACCGTGATCTCGCCCGAGAGCCTGCGCACCCGTGTCGAGGCCAAGCTGCGCCGTCTGCTGGCCGACCACACCGGAGAGGGCGAGCGATGAGCGACCAGTCGAACGCAGCCATGCAGCGCCTCGGATTCGCCTTGGTGCTGGTGCCGTGGGTGGTGGCCAACCCTGGCGCGACCGTCGAATCGATCTCCGAATGGTTCGACGTACCCGCCGAGCAGGTACGAGACACCGTGCGCATGCTGCCCCTTGTGGGTGTGCCCGGTGACTCTGCCGCCTACGATCCAGGCAACCTCTTTGACATCGACTATGACGACTTCGAGCTCAACGACCGGGTGACGATCACGAACTCCGTGGGTCTGAACCATGTGCAGCGCTTCTCGACCGCCGAGCTCGCAGGGCTCTCTGCGGCGCTGAATTATCTGGCCGCACTGCTGCCCGACGAGCGACGCGCTGCGGCCACCCGACTCGCCGCTCGACTGGGCGGCGGCACGGTCACGGCTCGCAGTGAGGGACGCTTCGCCGAGACGATCGCGCTGCTGCGGGCCTGCGGCGCCGACCGGGGCGCGGTGGAGTTCGACTACACCTCGGCCTCCGGGCACCGATCGCACCGCACGGTCACCGTCGAACGCGTGCGCATGACCCAGGGCATCTGGTACCTCTCGGGAGCAGACGGCGTCGACGGCGCGGGCCTGCCGCGCCGACGCACCTTCCGGCTCGATCGCATGGCGGCGGTCGCCCGCAGCGAAAGACCGCCGATCGCAGCCGATCACGACCAGTCGACCTCGGCATCCGTCGACACCGTGAGCAGAGACGACGAGGCCGAGCCCATCACCGTCACTCTCGAGGTGCAGGCCGAGGCCGCCGGCGTGCTCATGGCGTTCGGAGAACGTCTGACCGACGATGTGAGCTGGCCGGTGCGCCGCCTGGTGCGAGTCGCCTCGGTGCCTGCACTCGTGAGACACGTGAGTTCGCTGCCCGGGCGCGTTCGCATCCTCGCTCCGGCATCGGTGCGCGAGGCTGTGGCCGACCATGCTCGTCGCGCGCTGGCGGTCTCTGCGGATGCCGAGCTGGCCTCGTCCGACGAGTCACCTGACGAGTAGGATCGTGATCATGTTCTTCTGGATCTCTCTGGGCGTGGTCGTGCTGGCGCTGCTGGCGCTGGCTCTCGTGGCCTGCGTCCGCGTGCCGCGGTATCGTCGGTCGGCACGTCAGCTGATGGCCGCCGTCGACGAGATTCCGAAGTCGCTGGGTCCGCTGACCGCTCAGATCGGCCTCCTCCAGCAGCGGCTGCGCCCCGATACCAGGATCAGTCTCGACGACGAGGGTCTCTCTCTGACGTCGAGTGAGATCGAAGAGGCTCAGCGGCGTCGCGTCATGGCGGCGCGTGCGGCTCGGGCGAAGTACCGTCGTCTGCGACGGGCTCGATCCTGACACTCCCACAGCCAGCGGCATCGGCTCGGTGACACCGAACGCACCGCTATACTGATCACGATTCCCCACACCCTTGGAGCGACCGCAATGAAACCTTGGCAGATCATCATCATCGTCCTCGTCATCCTGCTGCTCTTCGGTGCGCCGAAGCTGCCCGGTCTGGCGAAGAGCCTGGGGCAGTCGATGCGCATCTTCCGCAAAGAGGTGAAGGGGCTCGAAGCAGACAAAGCCGCCGATCAGGAATTGACTCGGTCGAACCAGCAGAGCGAGCAGTCGTCGCCAATGACGTCAGGCCAGGCACCGGTGCAGCAGCCGGCGCCCGTACAGCAGCCCGTGCAGCAGCAGCCGGTTCAGCCGGCGCCCACACAGCCTGCTGAGGGCGACGCGCCGAAGAACGCCTGACACCGGCACGGCGGTGTCTCAGACGAAGAAGAGTCGCGACGGCACGATGTCGATCGCGCAGCACTTGGTGGAGCTGCAGAAGCGCATCATCATCTGCGCGATCGCGATCGTGGCCGCCGCGATCGGTGCGTGGTTCATCGCGCCGTTCGTGCTCGACGCGCTGCGAGAGCCTCTGCTGACGGTCATGCAGAAGACCGGCAGACAGACCCAGATCAACTACTCGGACGTGTCGAGTCCGCTCAATGTGCGCATGCACATCACGATGGTGCTCGGCATCATCATCGCGGCTCCGATCTGGCTCTACGAGCTCTGGCGGTTTCTCGCTCCCGGCATGCTGCGCAAAGAGAAGCTCACCGCCGTCGGGTTCGTCGGCACGGCTATCCCGCTGTTCCTCGGCGGGTGTCTGTTCGGCTGGTGGGCGTTCCCGAACCTGGTGTCGTTCATGTCGAGCTTCGCATCGGCCGACGACGTGCAGCTGATCAGCGCAGACACCTACCTGCGATTCGTGATGAACCTGATGCTGTTCATGGGGCTCGGGTTCGTGCTGCCGCTGCTGCTCGTGCTGCTGAACTTCGTCGGCGTGATGAGCGCGAAGACCATCATTAAGGGCTGGCGCGTGGCCATCGTGGTCGCACTGATCTTCGCGGCGTTCATCACCCCGCCGACCGACATCCTCAGCATGTTCCTGCTCTCCAGCCCCATGCTCGGGCTCTACCTGATCGCCTGTCTCATCTCCTGGCTGCACGATCGACGCGCGGAGAAGCGGGCACAGACACTGCTCGAAGACGATGCACTGCCCGACCCGGACATCCCCGGCACCTCAGACCTGACCGAGACCTCCGGTGCATCCGATGCAGGCAGCACGACGAAGTGACCCAGGGCGAACGCTCTGGACGAATGACGACGATTGAGAAGCGATGACGACTGAGAAGGCGATGCCGAGCGATGACTCTGGCGAGACCGTGGAGACGGAGCAGACGGCGCACGCCCCGCTGCCCGACGAAGTGGTGGCCTTTCAGCGCACGGTCGGGTTCGCGCTCGACGACTTTCAGGTGCAGGCCGCGCGCAGCATCGTTCATGGTCGGGGAGTGCTGGTCGCCGCCCCGACGGGCGCCGGCAAGACCATTGTCGCCGACTTCGCCGTCTACCTGACGATGCAGTCGGCAGCCGATGAGAAGATCTTCTACACGACCCCGATTAAGGCGCTGAGCAATCAGAAGTTCCATGAGCTGCAGGAGCGTTACGGAGAGTCGAACGTCGGCCTGCTGACCGGTGACAACAACATCAACGCGACTGCACCGATCGTGGTGATGACCACCGAGGTGCTACGCAACATGATCTACGAGCGCAGCGATCTGCTGGGCTCGCTCTCTTTCGTGGTGATGGACGAAGTGCACTATCTCGCCGACCGCATGCGCGGGCCGGTCTGGGAAGAGGTCATCATCCAGCTGCCCGAGCACGTTCGGCTCATCTCGCTGAGTGCGACGGTCTCGAACGCCGAAGAGTTCGGAGCGTGGCTGCAGGAGGTGCGCGGACACACCGACGTCATCGTCTCGGAGTTTCGTCCAGTGCCGCTCAACCAGCACGTGCTGGTGCGAGGTGATCTCGACGACCTCTTCGAACCCGGCCGTCCCGGCCAGCTCAACCGGCACCTGCACCGGCTCTCTGGTCTTGATGGGCCGCGATCGAACCGGGAACGACGGCGCGGAGGTCATCACCGTCAGCAGCGCGTCGACCGGGCAGCGCTGGTGAAGACGCTCGAGCGTGCCGACCTGCTGCCGATGATCGGCTTCATCTTCAGCCGCGTCGGCTGCGATGCCGCAGTGCGTCAGTGCATGCTGGCCGGCATCTCGCTGACGACCAAGCAGGAGCGCGACCAGATCAAACGGATCATCGACCGCCACTGCCGTGACATCCCGTACCAGGATCGCGAAGTGCTCGGTTTCAAACACTGGAAGGGCGCCCTGCTGCGCGGTGTCGGCGCGCACCACGCCGGGCTGCTGCCCGCGTTCAAAGAGACCGTCGAAGAGCTGTATCAGCGTCGACTCGTTCGGGTGGTCTTCGCGACCGAGACGCTGGCGCTCGGCATCAACATGCCGGCGCGTACGGTGGTCATCGAGAGCCTTGAGAAGTACAACGGCGTCGCTCGTGTGCCGATCACAGCGGGGGAGTACACCCAGCTGACCGGGCGTGCGGGCCGTCGCGGCATCGACGACCAGGGGCATTCGGTCGTGGTGTGGCAGCCCGGTGTCGACCTCGAACGGGTCGCTTCTCTGGCCAGCCGTCGCACCTACCCACTGAAGTCGGCGTTCCGCCCCACCTACAACATGGCGGTGAACCTGATCGGGCAGTTCGGCCTCAGCGCGACGAGAGAGATCCTCGAGTCGTCGTTCGCCCAGTTCCAGGCCGACCGGTCGGTCGTCGGCCTGGCTCGAAAGCTCAAAGAGCAGCGCACCTCGCTCGACGGCTACGCCGAGGCGGCCGGGCTGGACGATCCTCTGCTGCGCGACTTCTTCGACCTGCGTCACGAACTCTCAGAGACCGACCGCAGCATCCAGCACATCTCGAAGAAGGAGCGCCGCAGCGGCAGTCGACGTGACGACCTCATCGCTCACGCCCGCGACCTGAAGGCCCAGCTGCGGCAGCATCCGGCCGCTCGCATCGACGATGTCGAGGATCGGGCCCGGTGGGCCGAGCGCTGGTGGCGTCTGCAACGCCAGGCAGAAGACCTCCAACGCGAGATCGAGCACAGAGTGAGCAACATCGCGCTGACCTTCGAACGCGTCGTGCGCGTACTGGTGCATTTCGGCTATCTCTCTGCCGATGCAGATCTGGCCGAGGTCGCGGTCACCGATCAGGCCGGGCTCCTCGACAAGATCTATGGAGAACGCGATCTGGTCGTCGCCGAGTGTCTGCGCCGAGAGGTGTGGAAGGGACTCGAACCGGATCAGCTCGCCGCGATCGTCACGGCTTTGGTCTACGAGCCACGGCGCGACCGCGGCGACGAAGAGGTGTGGCTGCCTCGAGGCGCCCTGCAGAAGGCCTACGCCGACACGGTGTCGGTCTGGCATGAGATCGACGACCAAGAGCAGCGCCGCGATCTGCCGAGGTTCCCCGAGCCGAACGCGCTGGTGTGCACGGCGGTGCTGCGATGGAGCCGGGGCGCCACGCTCGATCACGTGCTCGAAGAGGCAGAGCTGCCCGCAGGCGACTTCGTGCGACTCATGAAGATGGTCATCGACCTGCTCGACCAGATCGGCGCCGCGCAGCCAGACGGAGTCGGGGCTGTGGCTCGCAGCGCCAAGGATCTGCTGCTGCGCGGCATCGTCGAGTACTCGAGCGTCGGGTGATGCGGCACCAGCACCGCGCAGATGCGATCGTTCGGGCAGTCGTCGCCCTTGCGGCCGGTGTGCTCTACCAGTATGCGTTCGCCCCGTATCTGATCTGGCCGCTGACGCTGCCTGCGATGGCGCTGATCGCCTGGGCTGTGCTCGGTCGCGGATTCTGGTTCGGGGCGCTGTGCGGGGCGCTGTTCGGCGCAGGGTTCTGGTCGGGCCACATCATGTGGCTGACCGAATACCTGGGGGCAGTACCCTGGATCGCTCTGAGCGGCGCCATGACGTTCTTCTGCGCATTCGGCTGTGCGCTCGGCGGATACCTGACCCGACGTCGACTGGTGCGGCAGACGCATCCGGCGCTGATCGCTCTGATCTGGGCGGTCGTCTGGACGGCGCGCGAAGCGGTGTTCTCACGGATGCCGTATGGCGGGTTCGCGTGGGGAGAGGCGGCGCACAGCCAGTCGAACGCGCCGACGATCGGGCTCTCGTCGTGGGTCGGTCTGGCCGGCCTGAGCCTCGCGCTGGTCTTCGTCTCGACGCTGCCCGTGACGTGGATGCTCTCGTGTCGGCCGGTGCGTCGGCCGCTGGTCGTCGGCATGGCTCTGCTGGTGCTGGGAATGCTGGTGCCGGCTTGGGGAGCGATCGTGCCGTCGCAGGGATCAGTGCGCATAGCAGCCGTTCAGGGCAACGCGAATGCCGGTCTCTTCTCGAACGCGCAGCCTGGTGAGATACTGGCGAACCATCTCGCAGCCGCCAGAGAGATCATGCACGACGACTTCGACGTGATGGTCTGGCCTGAGAACGCGGTCGACCTCGACGTGCTGCGCAGCCGTCAGGCCCACGCCGAGATCGAGGCCTTCGTCAATGAGATGGGTCGCCCGCTCGTGTTGGGCAGCGTGACGAAGCGCGGCGACGACTTCTTCAACAGCGTCGTGCTCTGGCTGCCGAAGGGCATGTCGGCGCCGACGGGCCTGACGGATGGGGGAGTCGACACGGCGGCCGACTCGGTGGTGCCCGGTGTCGATCCGACCACGACGTCAGGCGGACCGGTGCAGATCTACGACAAGAAGCATCCGGTGCCGTTCGCGGAGTACATGCCCGATCGCTGGCTGTTTCATCCGATCGCCCCAGATCTCGTTGACCTGGTGCCACGCGGATACACATTCGGGCAGCGCACCGGCAACTTCCAGATACCGACGGGTGACGACGCGATCAACGCCGGGGTGCTGATCTGCTTCGAGACAGGCGACACCGACCTGATTCATGCGGCAGTCGCTGGGGGAGCGCAGCTGCTTCTGGCACCGACGAACAACGCGGATTTCGGCCGCACCCCGGAGTCGGCGCAGCAGATGGCGATCGCGAGAGCCAATGCCGTCGCATCCGCGCGTTCGCTCGTGAACATCTCGACCGTCTCGTCGAGTGCGGTGATCGCGCCGGACGGACGATTCCTGGATCGGCTGCCCGACTTCGAACCGGGCGCCATGGTGCAGAACGTTCCGCTGCAGCGCTCACTGGCGCCGAGCTTCTTCGCCGGGCCGGTGATCACATGGGGGAGCGTCGCCGTCACCGTGGCGCTGATGGTCGGCGAGGTGGTGACGCGCCGCCGAGACCGGAGGCTGCGTCAGCAGGTCACTGCTCGTTCGGGTCTGATTTGATACGAGAGAGCTCAAGCGCGCGCTTGCGGCGATCGTGCAGGTAGTCGAGACGCTCGTCGAGAATCTCTTTGAGCTCCGTCTCGCTGCGGCGCTCCAGGAGCATGTCCCATGGGGTGCGCTGTGAGGCGGGCTCGCCCTTCTTCTTGCCCGTGGTCTTGGTCTTGGCCTTCGACTTGGACGCGGTCTTCGTCGTCGACTTCGAAGCGGTCTTCGCCGTGGTCTTCGAAGAAGTTGCTTTGGTTGCCATTCGATGCCTTCGTCTCGTCTGCCGGCAGAAGATACGCCGACCGTTCATTGTAGCCGCTCAGCACAACGACTGTGGGCCGAGATTTGTTCCCGCCGGCGGGGCAGCGGTCGTCGAAGCGTTCTGGACTGATACAGTTTTGCCTGCTGTGAGCACGTCGCGCGACGTGCCATTCGATCGAAAGGTGAGCACGTGAGCGATCAGACGACGGAACAGACGACGGGCGATCAGCAGAAGCCACTTGCAGGCAGAGTTGCGCTGATCACCGGTTCGTCGCGCGGCATCGGTGCGGCGACGGCCGAACTTCTCGGCGCGCTGGGTGCGACCGTGGTGATCAACTACCGATCGAAGGTTCGTCGAGCCGAGCAGGTGGCCGACAAAGTGCGTGCCGCCGGCGGAGACGCTCTGGTCGTCCAGGGCGACCTCACAGACGAGGCATCGGTGACGGCGCTGTTCGACCGCGTCGGCGAGGCCTTCGGCCGCATCGACGTGCTGATTCTCAATGCCTCGGGAGGCATGGAGAAGAACATGGCCGACGACTACGCGCTGCAGCTCAACCGTGACGCGCAGGTGCGTGCGCTGACGCTGGCAGAGCCGCTGCTGAAAGAGGGCTCGCGCGTCGTCTTCATCACCAGCCATCAGGCGCACTTCATCCGCACCACGCCGACGCTGCCGGAGTACCGCCCGGTCGCCGAGTCGAAGCGCGCCGGTGAGGATGCGCTGCGTGAGCGCATCCCGGAGCTCGCGAAACGCGGTGTCGGCTTCGTGGTGGTCTCAGGCGACATGATCGTCGGCACGATCACCGCAACGCTGTTGAACCGCATCAACCCGGGCGTGCTTGACGAGCGCACCGAGCAGGTCGGCAAGCTGTACACCGTCGAGGAGTTCGCCGAGCAGATTCGCGACGCCGTGCTCGAGCCGATCCCGGCGGACAATACGAAGTACGTCGGAGACATCTCGTTCTTCACCGGCAAGTGAGCGTGAGCTTCGACGCTCGTCTCGGGCGTCGAGAGACGTGATGGTGACCCCTCTCCGGTAATCCGATAATGTATGTTATGTCATATATCGTGGATTCTCGGAGAGGGGTTCTCCTCTTCCAGGCCGGCGAATGACACTGTCGCGCTTTCTGCACAACGCGGCCGTCAGATCGATGTCATGCACTGCCTTCATGTCGGCGGTGATGATTTTTCGGTCGCATGCAAGTCTGGCCAGATGAGACAGATCAGAGTGACGACTCCGAACCGCGGAGCGATTCCGCCGCCGCGCATCAAGACGAATGACGACCGGCCGCTTGAGCCAGATCAGGCGCGCATCGCTCCTGATCTCGGCTCAGCTGCGCACCGCCAGATGCGCGACGGACCGCCGCCGCGCATCCGTGTCGGGATCAGGCCGACTGCACCCGGACGGGTTGAACCGCAGCTGCCAGACGATCTGACGACGATCGGCGATCCGCCGACGGTCGACGACTACTTCGCGCCTGATCAGTTCTTCGACTGAGCTTCGTCCGCAGGCAGTGCCTCGATCCAGCGATCCAGCACGCGTGCTGCCGCACCTGATTCGATCGACTCGGTCGCGACTTCGAGCTTTGCCGAGAAGCGTTCGAGCATCGACGTCTTCGCTGTTTCTGGATCAAAGAGCAGATCTGCGGCGACCAGACCGGCTGCTGCATTGAGCAGCACGATGTCGCGCACCGAACCGGTCTCGCCGGCGAGCAGCGCCCGGCCGATCTCGGCATTCTCTTCGGCGTCTCCCCCGACCAAGTCTTCGAGAACGGCGGGCCTGATGCCGAGCTGTGCCGGGTCGAGTGCGAACTCAGTGATGCCACCTTGTTCGTCGACCTGGCAGAGGCGACTCGGGCCCGTCGTGGTCAGCTCGTCAAGGCCGTCCTCTCCGCGGAACACGAGACCGACGTCGCCACGAGAGCTCAGCAGTGCGGCGACGAGATCGACCCGACCGCGATCGGCGACACCGAGAGCATTGATGCGCGGGCGCGCCGGGTTGCACAGCGGGCCGAGGAAGTTGAACACCGTCGGTACGCCGAGGGCTTTGCGAACGGGACCGGCGTGCCGGAAGCCCTGATGGTACCGCTGCGCGAAGGCGAAGCCGATGCCCGCCTGTGCGAAGGCGGCGGCGGTCGCCTCTGGGGTCGCACTGATGTTCACGCCCAAGGCTTCGAAGAAGTCGGAGGATCCGGAGCGAGAGCTGACCGCGCGGTTGCCGTGTTTGATCACCGGAACGCCGGCTCCGGCGATCACGAGGGCGGCCATTGACGAGATGTTGACTGTTCCCGAGCGGTCTCCCCCAGTGCCGACGATGTCGAGCGCGTCCCGCGAGATGTCCAGCGGAACGGCGTGCGTCAGGATCGAGGAGACGAAGGCAGAGACCTCTTCGAGAGACTCCCCCTTCTGCTTCAGCGCGATGAGGAAGCCGCCGATCGCAGCGGGGTCTGCCGTCCCGGTCATGATCTGGTCCATGGCCCACCTGGCCTGCACCGTTTCGAGGTCGACGTCGTCGATGAGTCTGGTGAGCAGGATCGGCCATGAGATTTGGGATGACATGTCTCAAGATTGTACGCCGCAAGACCATTGGCCCGACCGACACTGTGCTGGATTCCGGTGGGAACACACCGGACGCACTCCGACTCTAGATGAGGGAATTCTCTCGAACCGCTCCGTTTGGTCAAGACATGGGTGATTCATAGGTCATAATAGAAACGTGTCCAGTACAGCATTAACGAATAAGTCTGCGCAGGCGAGTGTCAACAGGCCGAGCGCCACAGCCGTAGGTACCATCGTCTGGCTTGCCAGCGAGGTCATGTTCTTTGCGGCCATCTTCGCCGTCTACTTCACCTTGTGGACGACCTCGACGGGCCAATGGCAAGACGGCATCGCCGTCCTGAACATTCCCTTCGCTGCGGTCAACACCGTGATCCTGGTGCTTTCGTCAGTCACGTGTCAGTTCGGCGTCTTCGCGGCAGAGCGTCTGCAGCCGCGCAAGACCGGCAAGGGCATCAAGAACTGGGGCGTCGCCGAGTGGTTCTTCCTGAGCTTCGCTCTGGGTGCCATCTTCGTGACCGGTCAGGTGTTCGAGTACGCGACGCTGTACCACGAGGGTGTGGCCATGTCGACCGACACATTCTGGTCTGCGTTCTTCGTCGGCACCGGGTTCCACGCGCTGCACGTCATCGGTGGCTTGATCGCGTTCCTCGTGATCATCGGCCGCACGTACGCGTCGCGCAAGTTCGGCCACCGTGAGGCGCAGAGCGCCATCGTGGTGTCGTACTACTGGCACTTTGTCGATGTCGTCTGGCTGATTCTGTTCACAGCCGTCTACATCCTTCCGCTCATCGGTTGAGACTGGAGTTAGCAGGAATGAAGATTCGCAAGAACCATAAGTCCAAGGTGAGCCGCCGCTCCAAGCGTCGCGGACCGCTCGCCACCATCGGTCTGCTCGCCATCGGTCTCGCTGTGACCGGTGGAGGCTACGCTGCTGTGGCACAGGCCAGCTCGTCGTCGACCGACATCGAGAAGGTGGCCAACACCCAGGAGCAGGTCGACGAGGGCCAGAAGCTCTTCCAGGCAAACTGCGCCACGTGCCACGGACTCAATCTTCAGGGTTCGGACGCCGGCCCGTCGCTGGTCGGCGTCGGGGCCGCATCGGTCGACTTCCAGGTCGGCACCGGCCGTATGCCGATGCAGATGCAGGGCCCGCAGGCGCAGGTCAAAGCTCCGCAGTTCACCGACGAACAGATCAAGGCTCTCGCGGCCTACGTGGCATCGGTCGGCTCCGGCCCGGCCATCCCGAGTGACATCGCGAAGCAGGTCGACACCACTGACTCCGAGAAGGTCGCATCGGGTGCCGAGCTCTTCCGCATCAACTGCGCGATGTGCCATAACGTCGCCGGCGCCGGCGGTGCGCTGACCGAGGGCAAGTACGCACCCTCGCTGATGGGGGTCTCTGAGACGCACATCTACGAAGCCATGATCACCGGCCCGCAGAACATGCCGGTGTTCAACGACACCAACCTCTCGCCTGAAGAGAAGGCCGGGATCATCTCGTACCTGAAGTACGTCGAGAAGAATCAGTCTCCCGGTGGCGTCGATCTCGGATCGCTCGGTCCGGTGTCTGAGGGGCTGTTCATCTGGATCTTCGGCATCGGTGCGATTGTCGCATTCACCATCTGGCTTGGTGCACGGGCTGACTGAGCGGAGAGAACACTATGGCAAAGAACAAGGAAGAGACTCCTGTGTCAGAACACGAGCCACAGAGCACGACGGTAGTGCTCGAACATGGGTTCGAGAACCCGGGCATCGAGCCCCACTCACCCGAGCGCGTCACTGACCGCGACCCGAAGGCCGCCAAGCGCGCCGAGCGTCAGGTTACCGCTTGGTTCATCGCCTCGGCGGTGGCGAGCGTCATCGCGATCATCGTCTACATCGCCGTGCCGATCAAGGCCGACGACATGTCGACGGTCCATCCGAACAACCTGTGGCTCGGTCTGTCGATCGGCTTCGCGTTCCTGGCGATCGGCATCGGTGCCGTGCACTTCGCGAAGCAGCTCATGCCGGCGCACGAGATGGAAGAGGAACGGCACACGCTTCGCTCCTCGGACGAGACTCGTGCAGAGGCCATCGAGATTCTGCAGACGGCAGACAAAGAGAGCGGCATCAGCCGTCGTACGGTGCTGCGTCGCTCGCTGATCGGTGCGGCGGTCGTCGCTCCCCTGCCGGGCATCGTCATGCTGCGTGACCTCGCTCCGGTCAGCCAGGGGCTGGTCAATCCGGCTGAGAAACTGCGCCATACCATCTGGGGCGATCAGGACAGCCTGAAGCTCGTTCGGGATCCGAACGGTCGCCCGATCAAGGCCTCAGATGTTCAGCTCGGCTCGGCCTTCCACGTGATCCCCGAGAACCTGCTCGAAATCGAGAATCATTCGCAGCGCATCATCGAAAAGGCCAAGGCGGCCGTGCTGCTCGTCCGTCTGCCCGAGAACGAGATCAAGTCGGGCGCCGAAGACGGATATCACGGCATCCTCGCATACTCAAAGATCTGCACGCACGTGGGATGCCCTGTCGCTCTGGTTGAGCAGCACACGCATCATCTGCTCTGCCCGTGCCACCAGTCGACGTTCGACATCGCAGACGGCGCCAAGGTCGTCTTCGGCCCGGCGAACCGTCCGCTGCCCCAGCTGCCTATCACGGTTGACAGCGAAGGCTATCTGGTGTCGAAGGGTGACTTCCGCGCACCAGTCGGACCGAGCTTCTGGGAGATTGAAAAGTGACCACGACAGTGACGACAAAACCCACGACCAAAGCGGGTCGTGCTGCTGACTATCTCGACGAACGCCTCGGCGTCGCAGGGGTCGTCAAGGAGTTCGGGCGCAAGATCTTTCCCGACCACTGGTCGTTCATGCTCGGCGAGGTGGCGCTGTACAGCTTCGTCGCGCTGCTGATCTCCGGAACGTTTCTGACCCTGTTCTTCCAGGCGTCGATGGTCGAGACCACGTACGACGGCTCCTATATCCCGCTGAAGGGCATCCATATGTCCGCGGCCTATGCCTCGACGCTGGATCTCTCGTTCGACATCCGCGGCGGGCTGCTCATGCGCCAGCTGCACCACTGGTCGGCACTGATGTTCGTCGCGGCAGCGACACTGCACATGGCTCGCATCTTCTTCACGGGTGCGTTCCGCAAGCCGCGTGAACTGAACTGGATCGTCGGTGTGCTGCTCTGGGTGCTCGGCATGGGAGCCGGGTTCACCGGGTACTCACTGCCTGACGATCTGCTTTCGGGCAACGGCCTGCGCATCATCGACGGTCTGATGAAGGGCCTCCCCCTCATCGGGACCTGGCTCTCGTTCCTGTTCTTCGGCAACGAGTTCCCCGGCACCGATCTCATCAACCGTCTGTACATGCTGCACATCATGTTGATCCCTGCGTTGATCATCCTGTTGATCGCCGTGCACCTGCTGATGGTGGTTCTGCACAAGCACACGCATTACCCGAACCCCGGTGCCCGTGAGACGAACGTCGTCGGCTACCCGGTGCTCCCGGTGTACGCAGCCAAGGCCGGCGGCTTCTTCTTCATCGTCTACGGTCTGCTCACAGTGATCGCCGCTACGTTCACGATCAACCCGATCTGGAACTACGGGCCATACGATCCGTCGCCAGTCTCGGCAGGCACGCAGCCGGACTGGTACATCGGCTGGGCGGATGGCGCACTGCGACTGATCCCGCCGCACTGGGAATCGGTGATCTTCGGCTTCACGTTCTCGTGGAACATCATGGCTCCTGTGGTGCTGCTCGGTGGCTTCATCGCCGTGCTGGTGGCCTACCCCTTCGTTGAGAAGTGGATCACCGGAGACGACCGCAACCACAACGTTCTGGATCGCCCGCGCAACGCGCCGACCCGCACGGCGATCGGCGCGGCAGGCATTGCCTTCTACGCGACCATGTGGGCAGCGGCATCGTCTGACGTGATGAGCGTCTTCTTCCACTGGAATGTGTTCTTGGTCACTCACGTGCTGCAGGCATCGCTGATCCTCGGGCCGATCATCGCCTTCATCATCACTCGCCGCGTTGCCTTCGCTCTGCAGCGAAAGGATCGCGATCTGGTTCTGCACGGTGTCGAGACCGGTCATGTCATCCGGTATCCTCACGGGGAGTTCCAGGAGCTGCACCGTCCTCTCGATGAGTACGAGCGCTGGCGTCTCGTCTCGTTCGAAGAGAACGTTCCCGTGCCGGTTCGCCCGCGCTCCGACGGCAAGATCTACAACAAGGATCGTCGTCGCTCATGGTTCAGCCGCTTCTTCTTCGAGAGCCGGGTCAAGCCGGTCACTCCCGAGGAGCTTGCTGCGGCACAGCACGAGCACCACTGACGCTCTGCACCCGTGTTCAGCACGCCCTCGTGGCCTGCTGAGCATTCGAAGAGGGCCTCGCCATTGTGACGAGGCCCTCTTTGCGTCTCATGGGCTCGGGCAGTAACGGTCTGGGCGGTACCCGCCGCTCTGGGCCGTCAGCCGCGGACTCCCCTGCCGGTCGTCGCAGACAAGCACATCGTTTCGTTCGGCACAACCGAACATACCTGTTCAGACCTGTGCAATACTGTCTTCTATGACAGACACAACCAATACTGACGTGCCGCCGTCGGCGGCCTCTGCCGGAGCTCCGACGCTCACCCAGCGCTTGGACAGACTCTCCTTCACTCGGGCTCATGCACACTTGGTCACCTCTTCGGGGATCGGATGGGCGCTCGATGCCCTCGACGTCGCGCTCATCTCGTATGTGATCGTCGTATTGAAGAGCGAATGGGCTCTCTCTTCGACCGAGCAGAGTTGGATCGTCTCGCTCGGGTTCATCGGTATGGCCCTTGGCGCAATGCTGGGTGGCAGGCTCGCCGATCGTTTCGGCAGGCGCACGGTGTTCGCGCTGACTCTGCTGATCTTCGGCCTTGGCGCAGCGCTGAGCGCGTTCGCACCGGTGCTCGCGTTCTTCCTCGTCATGCGCTTCATAGTCGGGCTGGGGCTCGGCGCTGAGCTGCCTGTTGCCAGCACATACGTGAGCGAGTTCGCGCCCCCGAGCATCCGCGGTCGCATCATCGTCGTGCTTGAGGCCTTCTGGGCCATCGGCTGGCTGCTTGCAGCGCTGCTCGGCTACCTGTTGGTCCCACATGGAGATTGGGGCTGGCGCATCGCCATGCTGATCGGCGCGGTGCCAGCACTCTACGCGGCGTTCGTCCGGTTTGGGCTGCCGGAGTCGATCCGCTTTCTCGAGACGCGCGGCCGCCATGATGAGGCCGAGCAGATCGTGCGCCGCTTCGAGAACTCGCCAGTGATGTTCCGGGTGCAGACCGCGGGTGAGGGTGCTACACTCCCCCCGGCCTCCGCTGAAGGCGCAGACGAAGCCGCGAGCAGAACTGCGACCAGTGGTTTCGGCGGGCTGTGGCGGCGTGGGCAGGCTCGCAACACCGTCGCGCTGAGTCTGGTCTGGTTCCTGGTGAACTTCTCGTACTACGGGGCCTTCATCTGGATCCCCTCGATTCTCGCAGCACAGGGATACGATCTGGTGAAGAGCTTCGGATACACCCTGATCATCACACTGGCGCAGCTGCCCGGCTATGCGGTCGCAGCATGGCTGATCGAGCATTGGGGACGTCGCTGGACGCTGGCGTCGTTCCTGATCGGCTCAGCCGTCTCGGCAGTGCTCTTCGGCACAGCCGGCTCGGTGACGGCCATTCTGGTCAGCGGATGTCTGCTGAGCTTCTTCAATCTGGGCGCCTGGGGCGCGCTCTATGCCATCTCCCCAGAAGTCTTCCCGACTGCACTGCGTGGCACCGGCACCGGGTGGTCGGCGGGGTTCGGTCGTGTGGCATCCATCATCGCGCCCCTGTTGGTGCCGGTCGTGCTTGCGGCGGCCTGGGGCGGCACCGGAGTGCTCTTCAGCATTTTCGGCGTGGCATTCGTGCTGGCGGCTCTGTCAGCCCTGCTGCTCGACGAACACATGGGCCAGGCGTTGACCGACTGACTCTCCGGCCGTTGCACATGCGCCGACCGGAACGTGCTGGCCCATGCTCACCGATGCTGTGGTGAGCCATCACCATTGAGGCATGTCAGTCGGGTCATCTAATCTATAGACGTGGTCGACAGCAGTGATGCAGCGCTCACAGAGGGGTTCCTGCCGTGGAGGGGGCGGCGGGAGCCCCTCATCTGCGTCTGTGGCGCCCTGTGAGCATGCACGCAGCGGGTCCCAGTTATTCGCGCGGATGACTCGAGCAGAACCAGAACTGCCTGTGACCACAGATGCGGAGTGATCGCATATTCCACAAGACGTACCCTTCAGGCGGAGGCTGAGGAAGGTGGATCTCCGTGCCGCTTGTTCAGCACCGCGATGAGCAGCCGCTGAGTGCTGGCCGTTCACCGTGCCTGGTGGGTAGGTGGTGCCCTGTTTGTCAGCTGTTGTCGCCGCAGAGCGGACGTCGTGGGCGTGCTGCGGGACGTCGGCCCAATCGAGCAAGCACTGGCACTGAAATCTGCTCTCCGTTTGCTCTCCGACAGACGAAGCCACTCCCCTGTGCCCAGGCCTGCGGAGCACCGAAAGTCAACATGCTCAAGAGCATGAATGACAGAGATGAGAAGCAGTCTGGACCGAAGCATGTACCGCCGTCAGCGGAAGCATGTGAGCGATGGGTGGCATGTATGGAATGAGGGCGAAAGGGCGTACGCTGGCTCTTCGTCCAGCACACGACCTTTTGTCAACGTGCACTGCCGATATTCCGATCCTGTTCAGCTCCTTGCACCATGAGAGTCACTTCCTCGAGTGAGAGGAACTTTCCGTCAGAGTCCAGTTGTGCGAACACGTAGACCTCTTGCTCGACGGTTGACTGGTCTCGTTTTGTCACCACGACGCGGTGTCTCTCTGCATAGTGGCTGCCATCGGTGAGCTCGTCCAGCACTTTGACCTCAGCGTTGTTGGTGATGGCGCGAAGGTGCTTGATGTGCTCAGCGAACTGCTCACGCGTGGTCCAGTCGCCATTGGTGCGCTGGCGGTAGTCGGCATTGAAGTGACGATCCAACAGAGTCTCGAGAGGTGTTTGGTGATCGTTGAGGAGGTCGGACAGTGCGAGTGCAAGTGTGGTCACGGGATTCTCAATTCAAAGTCGATAAAGCGGGCTGCAGTCCTAGTGATAGCACAGATAGCGATCTTGACCACCCGAAGAGGCATCTATTCGCATCAGAGATGCTTCGCCCAGTCGTCCGGCCGTACTGCCTCACCGCGCCAGAGCGCCCCACCCGACATCGCCTTGCGCAGCTGAACGCGCCAGCCTTCGTCGACCATGACCCGCTGGACGTCCGAGACGCGGGCAGCGCGCACAGCCCACCGGCCGATCAGCACGCCCGAGGTATGAATCTCGATCGTGACTCTGCCGGCGTCGTAGGTTGCTGTCGCTTCGCCCTTCATACGGGCCAGTGTGGCACGAGCCGCAGACACACGTATCGCCCCCGCCCGGTGCAAGCCAGGTTGGGCGTTACCGCTGTCTGCATGGCTGTCTCAGCAATGATGCACACACGACCACCCGTATCTCCTTCTCATGCCACGTGAGGAATCCGAGTACGGCAGGAAACCGCCGCAGTCGCCTGCACGAGCGAAGCGTGACGCAGGTCTGCTCTCCGTCTGCTCACTGCGCGTTAATGTAAAGAAGGCCCGGAACCCCGCGTCTTCCGCGTGATTCCGGGCCTATCCGGTGGTGGGCGATAGCAGACTTGAACTGCTGACCTCTTCCGTGTCAGGGAAGCGCGCTACCAGACTGCGCCAATCGCCCGTACTCGAACCGTCGAGTGCGTATGCCGACTTGCGTCGACTCCGGCCGAAGCCGGTTGGAGGTGGAGACGGGAGTCGAACCCGCGTATACGGCTTTGCAGGCCGCTGCCTCGCCACTCGGCCACTCCACCATGCCAGACCACACAGGTTCTCAATGAAACAGTACCTGTGAAGCGGCCCCTGTGAAGCGGAGCCTGTGGCAGGTCTTTCACAAGTGAAAGAACCCTCCGAGCGGATGACGAGATTCGAACTCGCGACCCCCACCATGGCAAGGTGGTGCTCTACCAACTGAGCCACATCCGCATGTCGATCAGCTTGAAGCTTCTCAACGTTGTCCCCGTGTTCCGGCGACTTGAATAATGTACCGTAACTCCGCGCGAATGCAAAATCGGGGTGAACCGATCCAGGTATCGCGGGCGTGTCGCGCCGTCTGCTGCCTGACTTCAGGCCTTCGACCGGGTTGCAGCTGAGCCGAGAGCGGCGCTTGAGGCATCAGCCAGACGGCTGCGGTCCATGTTGCCCTGGAGTCAGATTTCGGTCGATCACCGCCGCCTGGGCCACGTCACACATGGTTGTTCTTGGGACACACATGAAGAGGGTGCGGAGCCTGTGACGGCTGCCGCACCCTCTTCATGTGTGAAGCGCTGCTTCGTTCATTTCTGCCGCTCCTGAGCGGCTTTCAGCATGGACCCTCAGTTCTGCAGGGCGTATCCGGACTCGCCGTGCACACGCAGGTCGATGCCGGCCACTTCGTCTTCGTTCTTGACGCGGAAGCCGATGGTCTTGTCGATGACCTTGCCGATGATGAAGGCGACGATGAACGAGTAGATGGCCACTGGTACCGAACCGACGATCTGAGCGCCGAGCTGTCCCCAGCCGTAGCCGTAGAAGAGTCCCGAGTCGTTGGCGAAGAAGCCCAGGTACACACAGCCGATGAGTCCGCCGACGAGGTGCACGCCGACCACGTCGAGCGAGTCGTCGTAGCCGAGCACCCATTTCGCGTTGACGGCGAGTGCGCAGACGCCGCCGACGATGAGGCCCAACAGGATGGCCGCACCAGGAGTGAGCTGATCGCACGCCGGGGTGATGCCGACCAGACCCGCCACGGCACCCGTGCCGGCACCGACCGCGGTCGCCTTGCCCGTCTTCAGCTTCTCGACGACGAGCCAGGCCAGAATCGCAGCTGCAGGCGTCACCATGGTGTTCAGGTAGATGAGACCGGCGGTCGCGTCATCTGTCGCTGCGCCTCCGTTGAAGCCGAACCAGCCGAACCACAGCACTGATGCACCGATCAGAACCAGCGGCACGTTGTGCGGCTTCGCGATGCCCTTGTCGAAGCCAATGCGGCGGCCGAGAACGATGGCGAGGGCCAGAGCCGCGGCACCGGAGTTGATGTGCACGACCGTGCCGCCGGCGAAGTCGAGCACGCCGTCTACGCCGAACCACTCAGGCACCACGGTGCCGATCCAGCCGCCGCCCCAGACCCAGGCCGCGACCGGAAAGTACGAGAGAGTCGCCCAGAGTGCTGCGAAGATCATCCACGAGCCGAACTTCGCGCGATCGGCGATGGCTCCCGAGATCAGCGCCACGGTGATGATGGCGAAGGTTGATCCGTAGACGGTCGAGACGAGATCCTCGCCGCTGACCCCGCTGAGCCCGAAGGCCGAGAACGGATTGCCAGCGAACGACCACGGGCTCGCGTCTTCGGCGATGCTCGTCATGTTCGCCCCGTAGAGCACCCAGAGCAGCCCGATGAGTCCCATGGACCCGAAGCTGAGCATGAGCATGCTGACGACGGACTTTGCCCGTACAAGGCCGCCATAGAAGAAGGCGACGCCGGGCGTCATGAACAACACCAGCGCGGTCGACACCAGCAACCATATGGTGCCGGTCGTGACTGTCTCTGTCATGGTGAAACCTCTCTCGAACTGATCATGGGATCGCGACCGCGCATCATAATGCGACGACTATCACGAACTGAGTTCAGTCTCGGGTGCAGAGATTTCGCATGATATGCGCAAGGGTTACGGCGCTGTTACGCGTCGGAGGCCGTTGTTACGGCAGTGTTTCGAGAAGCGTCAGGCCTTGGCCACGTCGAAGGTCTCGTGAGCGAGTGTGGTGAGCGCGTCGAGACGCGAGACGCAGCGCAGATACTTCTTGCGGTATCCGCCGTCGATCATCTCCTGGCTGAACACCTCGGTCAGCGGCAGGCCTGCTGCCACGATCGGCTTCTGCGCGTCGTACAGACGGTCGATCAGCGCCACGAGACGCAGCGCGTCGTCCTGCCTCGTGAGGCGTCCGACTCCCGACCAGACGAACGTGTCAGCAGAGCGCGCAAGGGCGAAGTACTGCACTGGGTGCAGCGTCGAGATGTGATCGATGACGTCGGCGAAGGCGTCCTGCGACACGCGCAGGTCGTCCGACTGATGCTGTGCGACGAGCTGATCGATCTGTGCGGGCTCCCAGGGGATGGCCTCGCTGTTCACGTCGCGCCGTCGGTAGTCCTGACCGTCGATGCGCAGCGCCTGGAAGATCGAGGCGAGCGACTGTATCTCGCGCATGAAGTCGGAGGCGGCGAATCTGCCCTCGCCGAGGGCGTTCGGCGGCGTGTTCGATGTGGCCACGATCGAGGTGCCGGTCGCCGCGAGCTCCTTCAGCAGCCGGGTCATGATCATTGTGTCGCCGGGGTCGTCGAGTTCGAACTCGTCGATGCACAGCAGGGAGTAGCCGCGCAGCTTGGCGACGGCGTTCTCGAATCCGAGTGCGCCGACAAGCGACGTGTACTCCAAGAAGGTGCCATAGGCCTTGGGCTGCGGAGCGGTGTTCCACAGCGCTGCCAGCAGGTGGGACTTGCCGACGCCGAAGCCGCCGTCGAGGTAGATGCCGCTGGCCTGCTTCGCCGCCTTCTTGCTTCTGCCGAAGAGGCTGCGGCGCTTCACTGCTCCCCAGCGGTCGGAGAACGTGCGCAGGGCCTCGACGGCCTCCAGCTGCGACGGGTAGTCGGCACTGGGCTGGTAGCTCTCGAACGATGCGGTCTGGAAGAGCGGTGGCGGCACGAGGTTCGCGACGAGCTCGTCGGGATCGAGATTCGGGTGCACATCGACGATATGCGAGATCATGCGTTCCTCTCTGGCGGCGGCAGTGCACGCGTGTGTGGCGGTGGCCGAATCGCGGCGACCCGGGTCATATCCGAGTGAGCGTCGTGATGCGGATGCGCGTGCATGAGATCCAGCGCGGCACCCTGTTCACTGTAGCGGGTTCGTGGGGCGGCTCGTGCAGACATGAGCGACGACGGTGCGCCCTTGCCATCACATGACCTGCTGTTGCGGAACGCTGCCGCAGGCGAGTCGGGTGCAGTATCGTGATCGACATCACCGAGACTCGAACGAGTCGAGGCAACGAAGGAGAACATCATGACTGTCGCCGTCGACTCGTCAGATCCGAAGACCGCAGGCTACGCGCATCCTGAGCGCCTGGTCACCACCGAGTGGCTCGCCGAACATCTGGGCGAACCCGGACTCGTCGTCGTCGAGAGCGACGAAGACGTGCTGCTCTACGAGACCGGGCACATCCCCGGTGCGGTCAAGATCGACTGGCACACCGATCTCAACGACCCGGTCGTGCGCGACTATGTCGACGGTGCGGGCTTCTCGAAGCTGCTCAGCGAGAAGGGCATCGACCGCGATGACACGGTCGTGATCTACGGTGACAAGAACAACTGGTGGGCGGCCTATGCACTCTGGGTGTTCACGCTCTTCGGCCACGAAGATGTGCGTCTGCTCAACGGCAGCCGATCGAAGTGGATCGCCGAGGGACGCGATCTGACTCGCGAGGTTCGCCCGCGCACCCCGACCGCCTATCCGGTGGTCCCACGGGAAGATGCGCCAATCCGTGCGTATCGTGACGACGTGCTTGCGGCGATCGGCGTCGAGCACCTGATCGACGTGCGCTCGACACCCGAATACCTCGGTGAGCGCACCACAGCTCCGGACTACCCCGAAGAAGGGGCGCTTCGGGCCGGCCATATTCCCACTGCGCAGAGCGTGCCATGGGCGAAGGCCGTCGACGATGACGGCACCTTCAAGACAGCCGACGAGCTGCGTGCAATCTACGAGACGGGTGGCGCCGGTCTGCGCGAGGGCGATGACGTGATCGTGTACTGCCGCATCGGCGAACGGTCGAGCCACACCTGGTTCGTGCTGAAGTATCTGCTCGGCTTCGAGAACGTGCGCAACTATGACGGCTCGTGGACTGAATGGGGCTCAGCGGTGCGCGTGCCGGTGGTGACCGGAGCAGAACCCGGCACCGCTCCCGTCAGCCGCTGAACCGTCTGCAGAGCAGAGAGTCGCTCATGGGCTGCGGCAGATCCTCCGGCCCGGGGCACGACGCCCGCTGCAGCGTAGACTCGTCGTCCATGAGCACCTCCGACTCCCCCTCGTCACACCTGTTTGACGCACCCCATGAGCTCGATGCGCAGCACCTGCCGCCCAGGCTCATCGAGACGGCCGAGGATTTCAACGCCCTCGGTGAGCGAGACCGGCTGCAGCTGCTGCTGGAGTTCGCAGACGAGCTGCCCGAGCTGCCGGAACGCTACCGCGACGATCCTGATCTGCTTGAGCCCGTGCCCGAGTGCCAGTCTCCCGTCTTTCTGAAGGTCGACGTCGACGGCGACACGGTGCACCCGCACGTCACGGCTCCACGTGAGGCACCGACCACCCGCGGATTCGCCTCGATTCTGGTCCAGGGCCTCGACGGTGAGAGCGTGCAGCAGGTACTCGACGTACCCAGCGACTACCCGTTCGAACTCGGTCTCGCTCGAGCGGTGTCACCGCTGCGTCTGCGCGGCATGACCGGAATCCTTGAGCGCATCAAGGCCCAGGTTCGGCGCCGGATCGCTGAGCGAGACGCCTGACGACGCTCAGCGGCGCCGGGCACGCGGCGTGCCAGCCGCGGTCGGGGCCAGACGCTCGGTCAGCCAGTCCGTCACGCTGCTCTCCCACAGTTCGCGATCGTGGTTCCACAGTTTGCAGTGTCGTGCCGTCTTGAACGGTACGAAGGTCACCAGATCTGGGCGTGCTGCGGCCAGCTCCCGTGACGGGCCGCTCGGCACGAACCCGTCGTCGTCGCTGTGCATGAGCAGCACCGGTTTGCGCAGCTCTCCCGCCCGTGCGACCCAGTTCAGCGCGTCGAGGTCGATGGGGCTCTGCAGCCCTGTCGCAGGCGTGGCCCAGCGTCGGCCCAAAAGGGTCAGCGCGAACTCGCGCACCGGGGCCGGCACGCTGGACGCATCCGCCTGATATGCCAGGGCGTCGCCCCAGTCGACGACCGGTGAGTCGAGGAGCACTCCCCCGATGCGTCGGGCGTGCCGCGTTCTGGCCAGAGTCTGGAGCACGATGGCTCCTCCCATCGACCAGCCGAAGAGAAAGACCTTCTTCGCACCGTGCGAGAGCGCGTAGTCGATCGCCGCCTCGACGTCCTCCCATTCAGTCTCGCCGAGGGCATAGCGGTTGTCTGCGCTGGGCGTCGCCTCGCCGTCGTTGCGATAGCTCACGATCAGCGACGTCAGGCCGAGCTGCTGCACCGCGCCGAGACCGCGGACGACCTCTGGTCGAGCCGAGGCACGCCCGTGCACATGGATGACCCATGTCTGTGATCGGTCGGCACCGGATTCGGCGGTCTCCGTCGGCGGCTCGCTCGCTTCGGCCGGATGTGCCGATGCAGCCTCGTCGACGTCGTCTGGCCGGTCGACGGCGTAGACCGGGCGGCCGCTGGGCTCATGCGAGACCAGCCAGGCGGGGTTCGGGCCGAGCGGGCCGTCGATGAGCACGTTCTGGGCGTCGAAACCCGCCGACTCCGGCGTCAGCCAGACCCATCCGTTGACACGTCCGCGACGCACGCGACCGTCGAGCACGCCGAAGTCGACGCGCAGCACGCGCCGCGTGATGCTGTCCCACGTCTGATCGACGATCTCGCCGATGACGGCATGCCCGCGACCTTCGTCGAACCAGAAGCTGTACTCGCCCGGCACGCCGGCCAGCCTGGAGTCCCGAGTCGACTTGAGGGTGATCAAGAGACCGTCCGCATCCGACCAGACCGCCTGGACGCTGACGTCTTCGGTGCGGCGCCTCGGCGGCATCACGACTTCGCGAGCGACATGGGCGCTCGCGGCGGCTCCGGCGGCCATCACGGCAGCTGCCGCACCGGTCACACCGGCCACCACACCCAGCAGCGAGAGTCCTCTGCCGGAGCGCTGCGGGGCCTCTGAACGGTTGTCTCTGTGCTCGGGCATGTGATCCTCTCCAGCGCGGCGAGTCTGACGCCAGTCTGCCTTCGGTCATTTTAGTCTGCTTGCGTGACCGAAGTGCGCAGAGACGATGAGATGAGCCCGGAGTTCGCAAACCTCCTGCGCGAGCTCTCGGCTGTGCGTCACCGCTCTGACATCGTGCTCGAACGCATCGACGCTCCGTCGCACATCGCACCCGAGGCCGTCGCCTTCGCCGTCGAGGTCGACGCCAAATCGACTTTCGTGCATTCGCGCGCCAGCGCACGCTTCGTACTGCTGCACAACCCAGAGCCGCCAGAGGGCTGGGGGTCGACACTGCGCGTGATCTCCTATCTCAAGGCGCCGCTCGAGGCCGATCTCGGTCTTGATCCGTTCGTTGCGGGCGTGGTCTGGTCCTGGCTCGAAGACGGACTCCATCAGCAGCATGCGCGCTATCACAGCATCTCGGGCACGGTCACCAAGACGATCAACTCCGGTTTCGGGGCACTGAGCACCGAGACCGACGGCACAGAGATCGAACTGCGAGCCTCATGGTCGGCTGAGGTCGGTCAGCCGGTGACTCCCCACCTGCTCGCCTGGATCGATCTGATCAGCGAAGCGGCGAGCCTGCCCCCGGTGCCGGGCGAGATCTCGGTGCTTCTGCCCACTCTCACTGACACGCACTCGTAGGCGAAAGGCTCATCCACACTGTGAACGTCGAAGACCATCCCTCACATCTCGTCGTGCAGCCGGCAGACGGCATTCCACCGGTTGTGGCGACGCCCAGAGGGCTTGATGAGGCGATGCGCCGACTCGAGGGAGCTGACGGCCCGCTTGCTCTCGACACCGAACGCGCGAGCGGTTTCCGCTATCACGACAACGCCTATCTGGTGCAGATGCGTCGCGGCGACGAGCCAGCGGTGCTGCTCGACCCGGTCGCCTTCGACGGCGAGGCCATGGCCGAGCTGCAGAGCGTCATCGGGCGACAGGAATGGGTGCTGCACGCGGCGACCCAAGACCTGCCCTCGCTGCATGCGCTCGGGCTCTCTCCCGCCGCGCTCTTCGACACCGAGCTGGGTGCGAGACTGCTGAATCTGCCGCACGTCGGACTCGGCGGTCTGCTCGACGACCTCTTCGGCATCCATCTGAAGAAGGAGCACTCGGCAGCCGACTGGTCACGACGCCCACTGCCTGAGGAATGGCTCGCCTACGCGGCTCTCGACGTCGAGTATCTCGTCGAGCTGCGAGACGAGGTCGAACGTCTTCTGACCGATCAGGGAAAGCTCGAGATCGCTCGACAGGAATTCGCCGCCGAGATGGACTTCGAACCGCGGCAGAAGCCGGGCGAGCCCTGGCGTCGCACCAGCGGGATCACAGCTGCGCGCACGCCGCGGCAGCTGCGCATCGTGCGCGAGCTCTGGAACGAACGCGATGCGCTGGCGCGGCAGCGCGATCTCTCGCCGCACCGGCTCATCCCCGATCGCGCCATCATGGCCGCGGCGACCAACGCAGTGCGCAACGAGCATGAGCTGCTGGCTCTGCGCGAGTTCAACGGGCGCGGCGCCCATTCCGAGCTGAGACACTGGTGGGCGGCCGTGCAGCGCGCGCGAGCCAGCCAAGAGCCCATCAGCGTGCGCGTGCCGCACGAGGGCGTGCCACATCATCGCTCCTGGGTTCGGCAGCACCCGGAGGCCGATCAGCGTCTGCGCACAGCCAGGTCGGCGCTGATCGAGATCGCCGAGGCTCACGATCTGCCGGTCGAGAACCTGCTGCAGCCCCGAGTGCTTCGTGAACTCGCTTGGGAGACCTCGGAGCCGATCGACGCGGCCGAAGTCGCCACACGTCTTGCAGAACTCGGTGCCCGGCCCTGGCAGACCGAGCTCACCGCGGCACCGATCGCGGAGGCTTTCCGCGAGGCCGCCTCAGCGTAGCCGCGACATCGCATCAGTCGGGCTCAGAGCCCGTCGGAGGCCGCACGGTGATCGGTGACGTCGAAGTCGGTGGCATCTGGAAAGCCGTCATGGCGGGCTCCGCGAGCGTTGGGCACGCGCGTGCCGAGAACCATCTGGATGACCTGCTCGGTGATCGCCGCCGCGTCGAGCCCCGAGTCGTGCAGCAGCTCGTCGCGGGTCGCGTGCGGGAAGAACTCGTCAGGCAGGCCGAACTCGGTGAGTCCCGTGTCGATGCCGGCATCACGCATGTCCTGACGGATGCGGGTGCCGATGCCTCCGGTGCGCAGGCCGTCTTCGATGGTGACGACCAGTCGATGTCTGGCCGCCCGCGTGAGCACCGTGTGCGGCACCGGCACGACCCACCGAGGATCGATCACGGTTGTACCGATGCCCTGTTCGTGCAGCCGGCGAGCGACGTCGAGCGCGACGGGAGCCATCGCGCCGATCGAGACGATGAGCACATCGCGGCTCGTCGATCGAAACAGCACGTCGATGCCGTCCGTCGAGCGGCTGAGAGCGGGCAGCGGCTCGTTCACAGTGCCCTTTGGGTATCGCAGCACCGTCGGAGCGTCTGAGACGTCGAGGGCCTCGCCGAGCTCTTCGCGCAGGGTCGCAGCGTCGCGAGGTGCGGCGATGCGGATGCCGGGCACCAGCTGCAGCGTCGAGAGATCCCACTGCCCGTTGTGACTCGCACCGTCGGGGCCGGTCACGCCTGCCCGGTCAAGGACGAAGGTGACGCCGGCGCGGTGCAGAGCGACGTCCATGAGCACCTGATCGAAGGCGCGATTGAGGAAGGTCGCGTAGAGCGCGACGACCGGGTGCGCGCCGCCGAACGCCAGACCTGCCGCTGAGGCCACCGCGTGCTCTTCGGCGATGCCCACGTCGATGACCCGATCGGGAAAGGCCTGCGCCATCGCGTCGAGACCGACAGGCAGTCGCATCGCTGCGGTGATGCCGACCACCTCGGGACGTCGGCGTGCCTGCTCGAGCATCTCGTCTGAGAAGACGGCCGTCCAGGTGATCGACTTCACCGTCGAGATGGGCTGACCTGTGTCGGGGTCGATGCGACCGACCGCATGGAACTGGTCGGCCTTGTCAGCCCGTGCAGGTTCGTAGCCGTGCCCTTTCTGTGTGACCGCGTGCACGATGACCGGGTGGCCGAAGCGCTTCGCCTGACGCAGGGCGACCTCCATCGCCTCGATGTCGTGGCCGTCGACCGGGCCGATGTACTTGATGTCCAGGTTCGAGAAGAGGGCGTAGTCCTCGCCGCTCTGCGCCCGCAGCAGACCGTAGAGGCCGCCGCGCACGCTGTTGAAGAGAAAACGGCCGGGCCGTCCGAGGCGATAGAAGAATCGACGGCTGGCCTTGTAGGCGCGGTCGTATCCGCCATGTGTGCGCAGCTCGTTCATGTAGCGAGCCATGCCGCCGATCGTCGGAGCGTAGGAACGTCCGTTGTCATTGACCACGATCACCAGATGGCGGTCGTTCTGATCTGAGATGTTGTTGATGGCCTCCCAGACCATGCCGCCGGTCAGAGCGCCGTCGCCGATCACTGCCACAACGGTGCGATCCGTCTCGCCGCGCAGCGTGAGCGCGCGTGAGATGCCGTCAGCCCAAGACAGAGAAGACGAAGCGTGCGAACTCTCCACGATGTCGTGCGGGCTCTCGGAGCGCTGCGGGTAGCCCGCGAGACCGCCCCGCTGGCGAAGATGCGCGAAGTCGTGGCGACCGGTGAGGAGTTTGTGCACATACGACTGGTGCCCGGTGTCGAAGACGATGGGATCATGCGGCGAGTCGAAGACCCGGTGGAGCGCGATGGTGATCTCGACGACGCCGAGGTTCGGCCCGAGATGGCCTCCGGTGCGTGCGACGGAAGTGATCAGAAACGCACGGATCTCGTCGGCGAGATCGCGCAGCTGTGCGGCCGACAGCCGGTCGAGGTCGCTTGGTCCGTGGATGCCGGCGAGCAGACCGGCGGAGGCGTCCGGCCCCGCCTCGTGAGCCGGGTTCGAGGATGATCGTCCGATGTCGCTGTGCTCTGCCATGCCGATGGTGACCTCTCAGTGCTTTGACTCATGCTACGTGCTGCGACTGTGCGAAAGGGCTCGCGCCACTCGGTTGGAGTGGCGCGAGCCCTTTCGTCGGAATCGCCTCAGGCCTCTGTGTCACCTCGACGGTGACGTTCAGGGCTTCGGTGCAGTTCAGGCTACGCAGCGAGCTGACGCAGCACGTACTGCAGGATGCCTCCGTTGCGGTAGTAGTTCGCCTCTCCAGGGGTGTCGATGCGAACGACGGCCTCGAATGTCACAGGTTCTTTGCCCGCAGCAGAGAACTCGCTGGGAGCCGCTGTCACCGTGACCGTCGCCGGCGTCTCGCCATCGTTGAGGCGTTCGATGCCCGAGAAAGAGAAGATCTCAGTGCCGTCGATGCCGAGTGACTCGTACGACTCCCCTGCCGGGAACTGCAACGGGATGACGCCCATGCCGATCAGGTTCGAACGGTGGATGCGTTCGAAGCTCTCGGCGATGACCGCCTTGACGCCCAGCAGGCGCGTGCCCTTCGCAGCCCAGTCACGGCTGGAGCCCGTGCCGTACTCCTTGCCTGCGAGCACGACCAGCGGGGTCTGGGCCTTCTGATAGTTCTCTGCGGCATCGTAGATGAACGACTGCGGGCCGCCCTCCTGCGTGAAGTCGCGAGTGTACCCACCCTCGACTCCGTCGAGCAGCAGGTTCTTGAGACGGATGTTCGCGAACGTGCCGCGGATCATCACCTCGTGGTTGCCTCGACGCGAGCCCAGCGAGTTGAAGCTGCGGCGGTCGACGCCCTTGCTCAGCAGGTACTTGCCGGCCGGGGTGTCTGCCTTGATCGATCCTGCGGGCGAGATGTGGTCGGTGGTGACCGAGTCACCGAGCTTCGCCAGCACACGAGCACCCGTGATGTCCGCGACCGGCTCCGGGTCTTTCGACATGCCGTCGAAGTACGGGGGGTTGCGCACATAGGTCGAGTCGTCGTCCCACTCGAAGAGCTTTCCTTCGGGAGTGGGCAGACCTCGCCACTTCTCGTCGCCCTCGAAGACCGAGGCGTACTTCGATGTGAACATGTCGCGGTCGATCGACGAATCGATCGTCTGCTGCACCTCTTCGGCCGTCGGCCAGATGTCTTTGAGGTACACGTCGTTGCCGTCGGCGTCCTGGCCGAGCGGCTGTGTCTCGAAGTCGAAGTCCATCGTGCCGGCCAGCGCGTAGGCGATCACCAGCGGCGGGCTGGCGAGGTAGTTCATCTTGACGTCGGGGCTGATGCGGCCCTCGAAGTTGCGGTTGCCTGAGAGCACGGCGGTCACAGCCAGATCGTTCTCGTTGATCGCCTCGCTGATCGGTTCGGGCAGCGGGCCGGTGTTGCCGATGCAGACCGTGCAGCCATAGCCGGTGGTGTAGAAGCCGACGCCCTCGAGGTACGGGGTGAGCCCCGACTTGTCGTAGTAGTCGGTGACGACCTTCGAGCCGGGAGCCAGAGACGTCTTGACCCAGGGCTTCTGCTTGAGGCCCTTCTCCACCGCCTTCTTGGCGACCAGGCCTGCGGCGATCATGACCGAGGGGTTCGACGTGTTCGTGCACGAAGTGATGGCAGCGACCGCGACGGCGCCGTTCTTCAGATCGAAGTTCTGACCCGCGTACTCGACCGGAGCCTCGCTCGTCTCGCCGGCGTAGGTCGGCAGCGTCTTCTCGAACGACTGCTTCGACTCGCTCAGCTTGATGCGGTCCTGAGGGCGCTTCGGGCCGGCGATCGAAGGCACGACGGTCGACAGGTCGAGCTCCATGTACTCCGAGAAGTGCGGCTCGTGCTTCGGATCATGCCAGAGGCCCTGCTCTTTGGCGTAGGCCTCGACGAGGGCGACGCGCTCATCGCTGCGACCGGTCAGGCGCAGATAGTCGAGCGTCACGTCATCGATCGGGAAGATCGCCGCAGTCGAGCCGAACTCGGGGCTCATGTTGCCGATGGTGGCGCGGTTCGCGAGCGGCACACTGGCCACTCCCTCGCCGTAGAACTCGACGAACTTGCCGACCACACCGTGTTCGCGGAGCATCTCGGTGATGGTGAGAACGACGTCAGTCGCCGTCACGCCGGCGGGGATCTCGCCGCTCAGCTTGAAGCCCACCACACGCGGAATGAGCATGGAGACCGGCTGCCCCAGCATGGCCGCCTCGGCTTCGATGCCGCCGACGCCCCAGCCCAGCACGCCGATGCCGTTCACCATGGTGGTGTGCGAGTCCGTGCCGACGCAGGTGTCAGGGTAGGCCTGAACAGTGCCGTCTTCGAGATGCTTGTCGAACACCACGCGGGCGAGGTACTCGATGTTCACCTGGTGGATGATGCCGGTGCCCGGGGGAACCACCTTGAAGTTGTCGAATGCCTGCTGCCCCCAGCGCAGGAACTGATAGCGTTCGCCGTTGCGCTCGTACTCGATCTCGACGTTGCGCTGCACGGCGTCTGACTGACCGAAGACGTCGACGATGACGGAGTGGTCGATCACGAGCTCGGCGGGAGCAAGCGGGTTGATTTTGGTCGGGTCGCCGCCCAGGTTCTTCATGGCCTCACGCATCGTCGTCAGATCGACGATGCAGGGAACGCCGGTGAAGTCCTGCATGACCACGCGAGCCGGGGTGAACTGGATCTCGGTGTCAGGCTGAGCATTGGGATCCCAGCTGCCGAGCGCCTTGATGTGTTCGGCAGTGATGTTGGCACCGTCTTCGGTGCGCAGCAGGTTTTCGAGCAACACCTTCAGGCTGTACGGCAGCACCTCATGGCCGGGGACTTTGTCCAACCGGTAAATCTCGTAGTCCTGGCCGCCGACGGTCAGTGTGTCGCGAGCACCGAAACTGTTTACGGACATGCTGCCCCTCTCATCATTGAAATTCTTCTTTAGAATGATCCGATTCGCAGTGCGAATTCCAGTAAGGATGCCCTCACTTATTGTCGATGATCACTGTTGTGCGTCGGAATCCGTGTTGGCAGTCGAGCCGTCACGACGCGCGATCTCGTCGAGGGCGACGATGACCGGCCGCAGCAGCAGCCAGGTCAGCAGTGCTCCGACCGCGAGCAGAGGCAGCCCCATCGCGAGCTTCACGACGCCCAGCGCGACGATGTCGTCGTCGGCGCGCGACTGCAGATAGAGCGGCAGCTGAACGGCAAGACGCAGCACGGCGATGGCGGCCCAGACTCCGGTCGCCAGCGCGCCCGCCCGAAGCAGCAGCCGATTCTCGTGCGCCAGCGAGGCATCCCCGCGCAGCGCACCGACGGCGAGACCGACCAGCGGCCGGCGCACCAACAGCGAGACGAGCAGAGCCAACGCGCTGACCGCATTGATGATCAGACCAGGAAGATAGTTCTCTGAGGCGCGGCCGGTGACCAGAGCGAACACCGCCCCCAGCGCCACGCCGAAAAGACCGGAGAGTGCCGACTGCAGCGACTCGTGGCGGGCCAGACGCCAGATCACGAAGGCCGCCACCAGCACGAGGCTGGCGCCGACCGCCCACGCCAGCTGTCGGGTGATCGTCTGAATCAGGATGAAGACGATGCCGGGCAGCACCGACTCGGCCAGGCCTCGCACGCCGCCGAGCGACGCCCAAACGGTCTTCGCGTCGAGTGTGTCCTGATCGAGCAGCTCACGCATTCGCAGGCACGGAGTCTGCGGCGTTCTGCTGCGGCAGGCTCAGCGGCAGCAGCTCGCGCGGCGCACGAGGTTCGGAGCCGCGGCGCACCACGATGGAGCGGAAGAGCGCGTTCACACGTTCGGCGGTCTCTTCGTTGTCGAGACCTGCGCCGGAGACGACGCCGCGCAGGAACCAGCGCGGACCGTCGACACCGAGAAAACGCACGACCTGGGTGCCCTCCGGCGTCTGCACCGCGGCGTGCACCTCGAGGCCGAGCTCTCCCTGGAACTCACGGTGGGCGGCCTTCTGCGCACCGAGCTGCTGGGTGATCTGCTCGCGCACTTCGTGCCACAGACCTTCGCTGCGCGGCGCGGCGAACGCCTGCACCTGCAGCTGGGTGCCCTCGTCTTCGAATGTGACGGCCACCGGTCGCTTGGAGGGCTCTTCCACCTCGACGCGGATGGTGAGTCCTGGCCTAGGCGGCAGCAGGATCGAACCGAAGTCGATCAGCGGCTGAGACGCGGTGAACTCACCGAAGTCGAACGGACCCTGTGCGTCACGGCCTTCGAGCAGCTCTTTCGGCTCGACGAGCTCGTCAGCGTCTGACACGTCGGACGACTCGTCTGTCGCATCCGCGCTCTGCTTCTCGGCAGACTCACGCACGGCATCTTCTGTGTCGACTGCGTCTGCGGTCTGCTGGTCGTCGTGCCGATCGGCACGTGACTTTCTTCCGAACACGTTCGGATCCTTTCAGTTCAAATGGCCTAAGAGGTGAAGCGGGGCGCTCAGACGCCGGTCGAGCCGAAACCCTGTGAGGCTCTTGCGCTGCCGGGCAGACGCTCGACCTCGACGAACTCCACATGCTCGAAACGCTGCACGACGAGCTGAGCGATGCGGTCACCCGGTCTGACGGTGAAATCCTGGTCTGACGTGTTGAGCAGAATGACCTTGATCTCGCCACGATAGCCCGCATCAATGGTGCCTGGTGCGTTAAGCACTGTGATTCCGCTGTGCAGAGCGAGGCCGCTGCGGGGATGCACCAGCCCGACGCAGCCCTCGGGCAGAGCGATCGAAAGGCCGGTGCCGATGACTGCCCTCTGTCTGGCGGGCACGGTCGCCGATTCGTTGGAGCAGAGGTCGGCTCCTGCGTCTCCGGGACGTGCGTAAACGGGCGCGGCGGCTCCGGCGAAGAGCACCTGGACGTTAGAATTCACGGTGTCCAGCCTACATGCCCGTGTGCGTGTGGGTCAGCGTATGAAGAACCGGTGACTGATGATTTATCGAGAACGTCTGCGACCTCATGGCGGGGCCTATATCGCGCTGCTGCTGATAATCCCCGCCTTCGCGACGGTCTTCTACAAGGTGAGCCCGGTGACCGGGTTCATCGTCGGCCCGGTGCTCTTCGTGCTCTTCGCCGCCATCAGCTGGCTGGCCTCTCCCCTGATCGCGCTGGCCTCCGACCGCCTGACGGTCGGTCGCGCGAGCATTCCGGTCGCGGCTCTGGGCGACCCCGTTGTCTACCGCAGAGGAGACGAAGCCCTCGAACAGATTCGCGGGCAGCTCGACATGCGCGCGTTCGTAGCCTTCAGAGGCGGGGTGGACCTCATCCGGATTCCAGTGATCGACCCCGAGGATCCGACGCCGTACTGGCTGATCGGATCACGGCATGCAGACGAGCTGGCCGCCGAGATCCGGCTGGCTCAGGCGGCGCAGTCTTTGCAGACCGGCCCGAGCGAGCTCTCGTGATCGAACTGCGTGCGGTGCTTCACCAGAAAGCACTCCACGCAGGTGAACTCGTTCTCCTGCGGAGGCAGGACGACGACGTCGAGCTCGGCGTCTGACAGATCGGGTCCGTCGGCCAGCGCGTACTCGCTGGTGTCGTTCTCGTCGTCGGCGGTCGTCTTCGGCTTCGACGGGATGCTCTGCTTCAGCGCGTCGAGCGAGTCGGATTCGTCCTCTTGGCGCCGAGGCGCGTCGTAGTCTGTGGCCATGTCTGTGTCCGTTCTGCTTGCTGTGGCGCAGATAGCATGCATCATTGTCTGACGTTTCGCAAACCGTGCGATTCGATTTGGCTCCGGCACGACGCCGCAGAAAACACGGCAAGCCTGCAGACCTCCGGCCTGCGCAGGTGGCAAGATGTCAGGGACAGTGATGAGAGACCGCGAGGAGGCCATGGTGCGCGAGCTGAAATTCGTCGGAACCGAGGACGATCGGCTGCTGCTGGTCGATCCCCAGGGCGAGCAGTTCGCCGTACCGGTGACGCCCGAGCTGAGACAGGCGATTCGGGTGCGACGCGCCCTTCCCTCCGCAGCACCGCGCAGTGCGCTGCCGGCGCCGCGTGACGTGCAGCAGCTGCTGCGCTCCGGGCTCACCAGCGAACAGGTCGCCGATCACTTCGGCGTCGAGGCGGACTACATCGCCAAGTTCGAGGCTCCTGTGATCGCCGAGCTGGAGCACATGGTCGACATGGCTCAAGAGGTCCCGCTGCACTTCAACGAAGAGGGCGCAGAGACGTCGACCTTCGGCCACATCATCGCTCACCGACTGGTCAACCGCGGCGCCGAGCACACGATGTGGTCGAGCTGGCGCGAAGACGACGGCCGATGGACCGTTCAGGTCGCGTACACCGCTGATGACGCCGATCGAGCCGCGCGCTGGTTCTTCGATCCTCGCCGTCGCCAGCTGACCCCTGCGAACGAAGAGGCCGATCAGCTCTCAAGCGCACAGGATCTCGAGCCGGTGAAACCGGTGCGGCTGCGCCTGGTCGATGCGGCGACGACTGTCGACACCTTTCCGCTCGAGAGCAGCGAGGAGGACGACGCTGCCGCTGCGGCATCGTCATCGACTCAGATCCCTGATCCGACCACTGCACGCGCCGATGGCGCCCGGCTGTGGGAGAACGCCATACGCACCCGCCATGGTCAGCATGAAGATCGCTCCGAGGCAGACGATTCGGCGGCGGCGCATGACTCCACGAGCGACGTCCAGGCTCGACTCAGCCGCGAGGGACGCAGCGATCGACTTGGTCGGTCGGAGCGTGTGGCGCCGACGGACCACGTCGGGCGCACTGCTGCTGACGGACTTCGCGGCGAACGCCCGAAAGTGCACAGTGAGACCGAAGACCTGCTGCAGGCGCTGCGGCGTCGTCACGACGCCGACAAGAAGCCCGAGGTCGAAGAGACGGCCGGGCTGCGTCCGGCACCGCAGACGCGGCTGCACGTCGTTCCAGAGCAGTTGCCCGACGCCTTCGCGCCGTCCGACGATCAGGCCGATCACACCGCTGCCGCTCCCGACGCAGGCGCCCCGCGCAAGGGTCGGCCGAGTCTGCCGAGCTGGGACGAGATCGTGTTCGGCACCAAGCCGCACGACGAGAAGTAGTCTCGGGCGGCGCAGGCGCGTCGCCTCGCTCACCAGCGGATCAGAGGCACCTCGCGCTCCCACCTGTTGAAGCCGCCGTGCTGGCCCACCATGCGCCGTGACGCCTCATCGGCCGGCAGCCCACGATAGATCGCCGCGTGGTCTCCCAGCGCGATCGCTGCGACGTCTCCGAGCCGGTGCCGAGCCATCGCATCCATCGATGGGCCGAGCAGCCCGCTGTCACACAGCTCGGCACGCGTGCACGTGACGAACTCTCCGGCGCCGGCCACGTCGTCCAGATGGCGCTGCAGGTCGAGCGCTGCGGCGGGATGGTCCGTGTCGTCCTTCAGCACCAGCTGCACGCAGCGCGGCTCCCCTGCCGTCGCCAGAATGGATTCGGCTCCCGACCATTCGGCGAGCAGCACGTGGTCGGCCTCGTCGATGTCGAGCATTCCGTGGTCGCCGGTGAGCACGGTGCTCCAGCCGTGGCGCTCGAGACGGGCGTCTGCCGTCACCGCGTCGATCCGCTCGAGCATCTCTGACCAACGAGGTGACTCCCAGCCCCTGCGGTGGCCGATCTTGTCGAGCTCTGGCACGTAGACCTGGACGAGCGACCGCTTCGCATGTCGGCGGATGTCGGCGAGGGCGGCGAACCGGTCTTCGAGATCGTCGGCCGCGACGTAACGCGCGCCACGCAGGGTCGCTGCGCTGAAGCCGCTGTGCTCGTACTCGGCTGGGCCGATGGCGAAGGCCTCGACGTCGACGCCGCTTGCCCGCTCGAACAGGGTCGAGTGCGGCTGCCAGGCCTCTGGACGCATCTCAGGGCCCCAGCCGCTCAGCTGATTGCGCACGATCCCGGCGTCGCGATCGTAGACGCTGTAGCCGACGATGCCGTGCTGCGCCGGGGCGAGGCCGGTCGCCAACGAGGTGAGCGACGCAGCTGTCGTGGTGGGCAGCCGCGCGCTGAGCGGGCGATGCGGATGCTGACGGTCGGCCTGCAGCAGGTGGCGCGCGTACCCGGATCGGGCCTGAAGGTTGTGGCTGCCCAACCCGTCGACGAGCACGACGGCGAAGTGATCGCATGCGGGCAGGTCGAGCGTCGAGCGGGTGCGCCGACCCGAGACGGCCTCGAGGCCTTCTCGCGCCACGTCTTCGATGAACGCGGTGTTGTCGGTGGGTGCGGGTAGAATCCGATTCACCGGTACAGTCTCGCACAGCAGGCGCACGACCCCAGGCCGGTGCAGACCGAGCAGGCAGACTGGAGACCATGAGCAGCACCGCGACCGATCAGCCGAAGCAGCGCATCGAAGACATCGACGTCACGACAGAGATGCAGCGCAGCTACGTCGAGTACGCGATGTCGGTGATTCACTCGCGCGCACTGCCGGATGCTCGCGACGGGTTGAAGCCCGTGCAACGACGCATCCTCTACATGATGCGCGAGATGGGCCTCTCCCCCGACAAGGGTCATGTGAAGTCGGCTCGTGTGGTCGGCGAGGTGATGGGCAAGCTGCATCCTCACGGCGACTCCGCGATCTACGACGCGCTCGTGCGACTCTCGCGTGACTTCGCTATGGAGGTGCCGCTGGTCGACGGTCACGGCAACTTCGGCTCGTTGGACGACGGCCCTGCGGCGTCACGCTACACCGAGGCGCGCCTGACGGCCGCCGCGATGCTGATGACCGACAGTCTCGACGAGAACGTCGTCGACTTCGTACCCAACTACGACAACCAGCTGCAGCAGCCGAGTGTGCTTCCGGCGCCCTTCCCGAACCTGCTGATCAACGGAACGAGCGGCATCGCAGTCGGCATGGCGACGAATATGGCACCGCACAACCCTCGCGAGGCGATCGCGGCGGCTGTGCATCTGCTTCGGCATCCGCATGCCACCGTCGACGACCTCATGCGTCTGCTGCCCGGCCCCGATCTGCCGAGCGGCGGCAGCATCGTCGGCCTCGACGGCGTGCACGACGCATACGAACGCGGCCGCGGCATCTTCACCATGCGTGCCAAGGCGTCGATCGAGCGGGTGAGTGCGCGTCGGCAGGGCATCGTCATCACCGAGCTGCCGTACATGGTCGGCCCCGAGTCGGTCATTCAGAAGATCAAAGACGGTGTGACGGCGAAGAAGCTGCAAGGCATCTCGAACGTGCACGATCTCACCGATCGCAACAACGGCCTGCGCCTGATTATCGACGTCAAGACCGGGTTCTCACCCGAGGCCGTGCTCTCGTCGCTCTACCGGCACACGCCGCTTGAGACGAACTTCGGCATCAACAACGTCGTGCTGATCGACGGTCGACCACGCACCGTCGGGCTCGTCGAGCTGCTCGGCGTCTACAACGCGCACCGCATCGAGGTCGTGCGACGGCGCAGCCAGCATCGTCTCGACCGGGCGCAGGAACGTCTGCATCTCGTCGAAGGCCTGCTGATCGCGATCGTCGACATCGACGAGGTCATCGCTCTGATCCGCTCCAGTGACGACACCGAGACGGCCCGCGCCCGACTGATGAGCGTCTTCGACCTCAGCCAGCCTCAGGCCGATTACATCCTCGAACTGCGGCTGCGCCGCCTGACGAAGTTCAGCCAGATCGAGCTCGAGGCCGAGCGAGACGACCTGCTGCGACGCATCGAGAAGCTCAGCGAGCTGCTGGGCAGCGAACGTCGACTGCGCGACCAAGTGGCTCGCGAACTCGACGAGGTCGCCAAGGTGCTCACCCAGCCGCGCCGCACCGTGCTGCTGACCGAAGACGCCCGCACAGTGGCTGCCGACGTGCCTCTTGAGATTCCTGACGAGCCCTGTGCAGTGCTGCTGGGCGCGAATGGCAAGCTGGTGCGCCAGTCGCTCGGAGACGTGCAGGGCGACGACGCTGCTGCCGAGGCGCAGCCGACGGCTGAGCCTGAGATCGTGGCCGAGCCCGCACTCCAGGTCGGAGACCAGCTCGACGGCGGCAGCCGGCGCAGATCAGACGGCCTGGCGGCACGACTCGAGACCACCACACGCTCCGAGCTCGGCGTCGTCACCGACCGAGGCCGCATGCTTCGAGCGTCGGTGCTGGGCATCCCCGCCGGTGCTCCTGGCCTCGTGCAGTTCTCCGGCGGTGTGCGCCCAGAGACGCTCGTGACCCTCGAGAAGGGCGAACGCGTCGTGACGGTGGTGTCTCTCGACGATTCGCGTCCGCTGGCCGTCGGCACCGCCTCTGGTGTGGTCAAGCGTGTGCAGCGAGACGTGCCTGACAAACCCGACTGGGAGATCATCGCACTCAAGAAGGGCGACCGCATCGTCGGTGCGGCACCGGCTGCTGACGATGACGAACTCGTCTTCGTCTCGCGTCAGGCTCAGCTGCTGCACTTCGTCGCGAGCAGCGTGCGCCCTCAGGGGCGCAGTGCACAGGGAATGGCCGGCATGCGACTGGGCGCCGACGATGAGATTCTGTGGTTCGGCGTCGTTCCGAAGGCGGTGATCACTGCCGGGCAGGCCACTGTGCTGACCATCGCCAACGATTCGACCGCATTCGCCGACATCGTGCCCGGGTCGGCCAAGATCTCGCCGTTCAGCGAGTTCCCGGCCAAAGGGCGTGGCACCGGCGGGGTGCGGGCACAGAGGATGCTCAAAGGCGAAGACCAGCTCGCACGTGCCTGGGTGGGGGCCGGCGTTCCTCTGGCCTCAGGTGCGAAAGGCGCCGCCGTCGAGCTGCCCCTCACTCTCGTTCGCAGAGACGCGTCCGGCGAAGTGCTGACCGCCCCGGTGCTCACCGTCGGCGGGCACTGCTGACAGGTGCCGACTCAGGCGTCGATGCTCGCGCGATCGATCTCGCCGCTGGCATCCATGATGAATTCGCGGCGAGGATTCACCTCTGAGCCCATCAGCACGTTGAAGACGCCCTCGGCGGCATGCAGGTCGCTCAGCTTGACGCGCCGCAGCAGGCGATGCTGTGGGTCCATCGTCGTCTCGGCGAGCTGATCGGCGTCCATCTCGCCCAGGCCTTTGTACCGCTGAATTGGCTCTTTGTAGGTGCGACCCTGCCTGCGCAGCATCGCGATCTTCTCGTGCAGCTCGTCTTCGGAATATGTGTAGATCGTCTCAGCCGGACGCTTACCCCTGCGCGGCACCACGAGGCGATGCAGGGGCGGCACTGCGGCGAAGACGCGTCCCGCCTCGACCATCGGGCGCATGTAGCGGAAGAAGAGCGTGAGCAGCAGGGTGCGGATGTGTGCGCCGTCGACGTCGGCGTCGCTCATCATGATGATGCGTTCGTAGCGAGCCTGCTCCGGGTCGAAGGTTCGTCCGGAACCTGCGCCGACCACCTGGATGATATTGGCGCACTCGGCGTTGTTCAGCATCTCGGCGACGCTGGCCTTCTGCACGTTCAGTATCTTGCCTCTGATCGGCAGCAGCGCCTGGAACTCGCTGTTGCGTGCCATCTTCGCAGTGCCCAGCGCCGAGTCGCCCTCGACGATGAAGAGCTCGGTCTGATTCGACTCGTTCGATCGGCAGTCGACCAGCTTGGCAGGCAGGCTCGACGACTCCAACGCGTTCTTGCGGCGCAGCGTCTCTTTGTGGGTGCGCGCCGAGACGCGCGACTTCATCTCTGCGACGACCTTCTCGAGCAGCAGGTAGGACTGCGCCTTGTCGTCGCGCTTCTTCGAGGTGAACCGCTCGGTCAGCCCCTTTGAGACGATGCGGCTGACGATCTGGCGTACGGCAGGAGTTCCCAGCACCTCTTTGGTCTGACCCTCGAACTGAGGCTCCGGAACCCGCACGGTCACCACTGCGGTCAGCCCCGCGAGCACGTCGTCTTTCTCGACCTTGTCAGTGCCCGCTTTGAGACGGCGCGAGTTCGTGGCGACCTGTGCGCGCAGCGTCTTCAGCAGCGCCTGCTCGAAGCCGGTCTGGTGGGTGCCCCCCTTGGGCGTCGCGATGATGTTCACGAACGACTTGACCGTCGTGTCGTAGCCGGTTCCCCACCGCAGCGCCACGTCGACGTGACAGGTGCGCTCGACTTCGGTGTCGATCATCTCTCCGCCGTCGCCGAGCACGGGAACCGTCTCGGTGAAGTCGCCGTCGCCCTCGATGCGCCAGGTGTCGGTCACCGCCGTGTCGGCACCGAGGTAGTCGACGAACTCGCTGATGCCGCCGTCGAAGCGGAAGCGCTCCTCGGCGACCTCCTCGCTGCGTTCGTCGTTCAGCGCCAGCTCGAGTCCGGGCACCAGAAACGCCGTCTGCCGGGCCCGATCCTCGAGGTCTGCGAGACTGAATCGCGACCCCTTCGTGAAGATCTGCGGGTCTGCCCAATACCGAATTCGCGTGCCGGTGACAGCCTTGCGCACCTTGCCGACGACACGCAGCCGATCATCCGATGCGGCATCCGCCAACGGCGTGAACGGCGACTTCGGGCCGATGCCCTGAGCATCGTCGAAGAAGCCGGGCGTGCCCCGATGAAACGAGAGCTGCCAGGTCTTGCCGTCGCGATCGACCTGCACATCGAGACGTTCGCTCAGCGCGTTGACCACCGAGGCGCCCACGCCATGCAGACCCCCGGAGCTGGCGTATGACCCACCCCCGAACTTGCCGCCGGCATGCAGCTTCGTGAGCACGACCTCGACGCCGCTGAGCCCGGTCTTGGGCTCGATGTCGACCGGGATGCCGCGACCGTGGTCGCGAACCTCGATGCTCTCGTCGTCGTGGACGACGATCTCGATCGACTCGCCGAACCCGCCGAGCGCCTCGTCGACCGAATTGTCGATGATCTCCCAGAGACAGTGCATGAGCCCGCGTGAATCGGTCGAGCCGATGTACATGCCGGGCCGCTTGCGAACGGCCTCGAGACCTTCGAGAACTGAGAGCTGACTGGCCGAGTAGTCTGCCGCCGCCACCGCTTTACTCCAGGTAGTCGCGCAGGGCCTGCGAACGCGACGGGTGGCGCAGCTTGGCCATGGTCTTCGACTCGATCTGGCGAATGCGCTCGCGGGTGACGCCGAAGGTGTCGCCGATCTGGTCGAGAGTCTTGGGCATCCCGTCGCCCAGGCCGAAGCGCATGCGGATGACGCCCGCCTCGCGCTCGCTCAGCGAGTCGAGCAGGCTCTCGAGCTGCTGCTGCAGCATTGTGAAGCCCACGGCGTCAGCCGGCACGACGGCATCGGTGTCTTCGATCAGGTCACCGAACTCGGAGTCGCCGTCTTCGCCCAGAGGGGTGTGCAGCGAGATGGGCTCGCGGCCGTACTTCTGTACCTCGACCACTTTCTCAGGCGTCATGTCGAGCTCTTCGGCGAGCTCTTCGGGCGTGGGCTCGCGGCCGAGATCCTGCAGCATCTGGCGCTGCACGCGGGCCAGCTTGTTGATGACCTCGACCATGTGCACGGGAATGCGGATGGTGCGTGCCTGGTCGGCCATGGCTCGAGTGATGGCCTGACGAATCCACCAAGTGGCGTAGGTCGAGAACTTGAAACCCTTGGTGAAGTCGAACTTCTCGACGGCACGGATCAGGCCGAGGTTGCCCTCTTGGATGAGGTCGAGGAACTGCATGCCGCGACCGGTGTAGCGTTTGGCGAGGCTGACGACCAGGCGCAGGTTGGCGCCCAACAGGTGGTTCTTCGCCTTGGTGCCATCGCGTGACACCCATTTGAGCTCGCGGCGTTCAGCCGGGCTGTAGTGCTTCTTGAGCTCGCCGGCCTCGTCGCGGCGCAGAAGCTCCTGTGCGTAGAGGCCAGCCTCAATGCGCTTGGCCAGCTGAACCTCTTGCACGGCGTTGAGCAGCGCGACCTTGCCGATCTGCTTGAGGTAGTCCTTGACCGGGTCGACGGTCGCGCCGGTGATCGCGGTCGAGATCGACGGGACTTCTTCCTCTTCTTTCATCGAGAGCACGTAGCCCCCGCTCGGCAGGTTCGAGGGCTTCGACTTGGCTGGGGCGGCCTCGTGATCGACTGTGGCGCTGCCGGCCGCAGTCTTCGTGTCGACGCTTGACTCTCCGCTCGTCGTCACAGCGTCAGCGGATGCTGCGGTCGCCTTGGCCGCATCGGCCTTGGCTCTGCTTGGGGCCTTCTTCTTGGCCGCCGTCTGTCGTGCGGAGGTCTTTGCGGCGGGCTCTGTCGCGGCAGCCTTTGCGGTGGTCTTCTTCGCCGTCGTCTTGGCGGTGCCGGACTTGGCGGCCGTGGCCCGGCTGGGCTCGGTCTTCGTGCTGCGGGACTTGCTGCCGCCGGTCTTGGCTGTCGCAGCCTTCGTCGTGGAGGCCTTCGCCCGTGTCGTCTTCTTCGCTGTGGAGCGTTTCGCTCCGGTGGTCGCAGACGCTGAAGCAGTGCTCGTCTTTCTGGCAGCGGCCTTCTTGGCCGTCGTCTGTTTCTCGTCGGCCGCTGGGGCCGTGGACGCACTCTTCTTCTCAGCCACTGGCTTCGAACCTTCCTGATCAACGCGCACTCGAACAACCCATTATCGCACGGGTTGGCCAGCAGGCATGTATCCCCGCCGATTGTGTACAACATCGCGCCGAGTGCCGCTATTCCCGACTTATTGCCGGGCCGCTCGAAGAGAATCGTGATGCTTTCGTGATTCGAAACCGGGGTGCGATCGGGGCGGCGCGTCGCAGGTCGTGGGTACAATCGACGACGTGACCTCGAAGACCGCCCAGCCTGCCACAGCACTCATCACCGGTGCTGACGCCGGCGTGGGGCGCAGCGCCGCAGCGGCACTCGCCGAAGCAGGCCTCGCGGTGACCCTCGCGGGCCGGTCGAAGACACGACTTGACCGCGTCGCCGACGAGATCCGCGAACAGAAGCCCAACGCCCAGGTCGATGTGCTCGAGTTCGATCTGGCTTCGATCAGCGAGATCAAAGAGGCGGCCGCAGAGTATCTGGTCAGCCACGACCCCTGGAGCGCACTGCTGAATCTCGCCGAGGTCTCCGGAATCGGCCGGCGCGTGCTGACCGAAGACGGCTTCGAGTGGAACTTCGGCGTGAACTTCCTCGGCCATTTCGCTCTGACCGGTCTACTGCTGCCCGGAGCGGCTCAGCAGGCCAAGGTCGTCTCACTCACGTCGGCACGCTACCGTTCGACCAGCATCCGCTTCCATGATCTGCGCTTCGACAACGGCTACAAGGGTTCGCGAGCCTTCGCGCAGAGCAAGCGAGCACAACTGCTCTTCGCCCGTGAGCTCGATCGGCGATGCCGCAGCACCCGCGCGCGCCAGTACCCGCATGGGGTACGGTCGGTCGCGCTGCAGCGTGAGCCGTTGCTCGCGAACCGACTGACGCATCCGCTGCGCCGCTTCGGCCCATCGCTCGACCAGATCGCCGGCGAGGCGGCTGCCCAGTTGGTCATCGACGATCATGGCAATGGCGGCGAGCTGTTCGCACCTGCAGTCGCTGCCGATCACTCAGGCTATCCAGTCCGGGTGACGGGGCTGCAGCTGCCCGAAGAGCAGACCGAGGCCAAGCGTCTGTGGCGAATCTCCGACCAGCTCACCCGCGTGACGTGGTAGTCGTGAGTCGCTCTGCGACTTGATGACCGTTGATATGCGTGATCGGTGATATCAGACGATCGGCGGCAGGCCGTTGTCAGAGCCGTCGCCGTCGTTCGAGCGCTTGCCGCTGTCCTGGTGCCTGGCGAGGAAGCTCTCGAACTCGGCGCCGATCTCGTCGGCGCTGGGCACATCGGTCTGATCGAGGGTCGGTGCGCGTGAGGCGAGATACTCGTCGTGACGTTCTTCGAGGTTCTGCACCATGGTCTGCAATTCGTCGCTCTCGCTCACCTGCTCGTCGAGCTTCGTGAGAAACTCCTTCGCCTGGTCGCGCAGCTCGTCCGTGGGCAGTGCGAGCCCCGTGGCCACGGCGACGCGCTCTGTCGCGGCCACCGCTGCTGGCGGGCACTCGGTCTCGGCGAGGTAGTGCGGTGTCAGCATGACGAAGCCGGTCACCTCGTAGCCGGCTTCGCTCAGACGGTTCTCGAGCATGTGCAGCACGCTGGCGGGCATCGTCGTGGTGGGCTGCCAGACGCCGAACTGATCGATCATGTCGCGCCGAGTGCCCGAAACAGCGGTGCCGATCGGCCTCGTGTGCGGAACCGGCATGGGAATCGAATGCACCCAGGTGACCTCTGAGACCTCGAGGTCGTCGAGCAGCGCCACCAAGTCGTCGAGGAAGGCCAGCCAGCGGAAGTCGGGCTCGAAGCCTCGCAGCAGATAGAAAGGCGCGCCCGTCTGGTCGTGTACGAGCTCCAGTGTGAGCGACGGCACAGTGATCTCGGTGATGTGGTCGACCACCAGCTGGGCGACCGGTCGTCGTGACCGGTAGTCGAGCAGATCGTCGGGATCGAATTCCACGATCGTCTCAGGCTGCAGGCGAGACATCAGGTTCTCGGTGAACACTTCGACGACCGAGCCGGCATCGGCATACCCCTTCAACGCGGCGACGAGCGGGATGCCGCGGGGCAGATCCTGCAACTGGGCGCGCAGCGTATAGAGGGGATGACGGAAAGACATGCGGCGATTCTACCGGTTGACGGGCGCTGATCGGCCGGTCGGGTGTTCGCCCGCAGCGCACGAAATCATACGGCCGGATGCGGTGGGAGTCACTTCTCGACTCGGTATCGAATACGACCGGCCGTGCGGCTGCGTCATGTCCTGACAGTCATGGCGCTCGTAGTAGGCTCGATGCAGGAAGCGGAGTGCCTCCCCCCTCAACACTGCGGAACGCAAGGAGCGAAACTTGTCTGAGCATGAATTTGACCTCGTGGTTCTCGGCGGCGGCAGTGGCGGTTACGCCGCTGCGCTGCGGGCACGCGAACTGGGCAGCACCGTTGCTCTCATCGAGAAAGACAAGCTCGGCGGCACCTGTCTGCACCGTGGCTGCGTGCCGACGAAGGCACTGCTGCACACGGCCGAGATCGCCGACGAAGTGCGCACCGCTGGCAAGTACGGCATCGAGGCCGCACTGCAGGGCGTCGACATCCAAGGCGTCAACTCGTTTCGCGCGGGCATCATCTCGTCCAAGTTCAAGGGCCTGCAGGGGCTGGTCAAGGCTCGAGGCGTCGAAGTCGTCGCCGGCGAGGGGCGCCTGACCGATGCGCACACGGTCACGGTCGGCTCTGAGACCTATCGGGGCAAGAATGTCGTGCTGGCCACGGGGTCGTACTCGAAGTCGCTTCCCGGTCTCGAGATCGGCGGGCGCATCATCACGTCAGAACAGGCGCTGGAGCTCACCGAGATCCCCAAGCGCGTCATCGTGCTCGGTGGCGGCGTGATCGGCGTGGAGTTCGCAAGCGTGTGGAACTCTTGGGGTGCCGACGTCACGATCGTCGAAGGCTTCGACCATCTGGTGCCCAACGAAGAGCTGTCGATCAGCAAGTACCTGGAGCGCGTCTACAAGCAGCGTGGCATCAAGCAGCACCTCGGCGTGCGCTTCAAACAGGCCGCTCAGACGACCACTGGCGTCACAGTCACCCTCGAAGACGGCACCTCACTCGACGCTGACTATCTGCTCGTCGCCGTCGGACGCGGCCCCGTCACTCAGAACATGGGCTTCGAAGAGGTCGGGGTCACCCTCGATCGTGGCTTCGTGCCAGTCGACGAGACGCTGCAGACGAGCGTTCCCGGCGTCTACGCCGTCGGTGACATCGTTCCGGGCCTGCAGCTCGCCCATCGCGCGTACCAGCAGGGCATCTTCGTCGCCGAGCAGATCGCGGGTCTCGACCCAGTTCCGGTCGCAGACGTCAACGTGCCGAAGGTCACCTATTGCGAGCCTCAGGTCTTCTCTGTCGGTCTGACCGAGGCGAAGGCCAAGGCGGAGTTCGGCGACGACCAGGTCAGCGCCTACGAATACAACCTCGCAGGCAATGCGAAGAGCTCGATTCTCGGCACAGGCGGCTTCGTGAAGCTCGTGCGCCGCGTCGACGGGCCGATCGTGGGCGTTCACGGCATCGGCGGCCGGCTCGGCGAACTGGTCGGCGAGGCGCAGCTCATCGTCAACTGGGAGGCCTACCCTGAAGACGTCGCCCAGCTCATCCATGCGCACCCCACGCAGACTGAGACCATCGGCGAAGCCGCCCTGTACCTGGCCGGCAAACCACTCCACGCCATCTAGACTGATCGACCAGAACCAACAAGGAGACACCACATATGAGTGAGCAGATCGTACTTCCGGCTCTGGGCGAGTCGGTCACCGAGGGCACCGTCACCCGCTGGCTGAAGCAGGTCGGCGACCACGTCGAGGTGGACGAGCCGCTGCTGGAGGTGTCGACGGACAAGGTCGACACCGAGGTACCCTCCCCCATCTCAGGCACACTGCAGCAGATTCTTGTGCAGGAGGACGAGACCGTCGAGGTCGGCGCCGTGCTTGCAGTCGTCGGTGACGGGCCAGCGGCTGAGGCTCCTGCGCAGACAGAAGCCGCACCCGCGCAGCCTGAGTCCGCTCCCGAAGCGCCCGCCGCCGCACCCGCACAAGCGGAAGCCTCCGCCGCTGCGCCTGCTGCAGGTGCGTCTGCCACAGGCGAGCAGATCGTGCTTCCGGCTCTGGGCGAGTCGGTCACCGAGGGCACCGTCACCCGCTGGCTGAAGCAGGTCGGCGACCACGTAGACGAAGACGAGCCGCTGCTGGAGGTGTCGACGGACAAGGTCGACACCGAGGTACCCTCCCCCATCTCAGGCACACTGCAGCAGATTCTCGTACAGGAAGACGAGACCGTCGAGGTTGGCGCCGTGCTTGCAGTCGTCGGTGACGGTGCCGCTCCGGCCGCTGAGCCTGCTGCGGCCGAAGCCGCACCGGCTCCGGAAGCGGCACCTGCACAGGAAGCGGCACCTGCTCCGCAGCCCGAGCCAGCCACCTCGTCCGCCGCGACCCAGCCGGAGTCGGCGCCTGCAGCCGCGACTGAGACCGAGCCTGCTTCGCCGGCTCCGGCCGCAGAGCAGAGCTCGGCAGAGCGTCGCAGCGGTCAGGTCGCCGCGCTCAGCGGACACGCCTATGTGACCCCTATCGTGCGCAAGCTCGCATCGCGTCTCGGCATCGACCTCGACCAGGTCACCGGAACCGGCGTCGGCGGACGCATCCGCAAGGAGGACGTGCTCAACGCGCAGGCGGCCCAGGCCACTCAGCCCTCACCCGCCTCGACGGCTGCGGCCTCGTCTGCTCCTGAGCCGAAGCGCGGCTATGAGCTGCCGAAGCCTTCAGACCTTCGCGGTCAGCGCGTCCCGCTGTCACGTCTGCGCCAGGTGCTCGCCCGCAACCTGGTGCATTCGATGCAGACCGCGGCACAGCTCACCTCGGTGGTCGAGGTCGACCTGACTGCTGTCGCCTCGTTCCGGCAGCAGCACAAGGCTGAGTTCCAGCAGAAGACCGGACAGAAGCTGTCGTACCTCCCGTTCTTCGCATACGCCGTGGCTCAGGCGCTGCCGGCTCACCCCGCTGTCAACGCGTCGATCGACGGTGACGAAGTGGTGTACCACGATCGCGAGAACATCGCGTTCGCCGTCGACACCGAGAAAGGTCTCTACGCGCCAGTCGTGCACGACGCAGGCAAGCAGAGCCTCGCTGACTTGGCGAAGAGCATCGCAGAGGTCGCCGAGCGCTCACGCGTCGGCTCACTGAAGCCTGATGACGTCGTCGGCGGAACGTTCACCATTACGAACACCGGCTCACGCGGTTCGCTGCTCGACACCCCGATCTTCTCGCTGCCGCAGTCAGCGATCCTCGGGACCGGTGCCGTCACCAAGCAGCCGCGCGTGCTGACCGTCGACGGTCAAGACGTCATCGCGATTCGTTCGGTGGCGTACCTGAGCCTCTCGTACGATCACCGCATCATCGACGGAGCAGACGCCGCTCGGTTCCTCGGTGAGGTCAAGGCAATCGTCGAACAGGCTGACTTCTCGTCAGCACTCGGCATCTGACCCTGACCGGGAACCAGACCCCGACTGAAGCTCCCTGACTGTCAGGGGGCGAAGAGCGCGAAGAGCATGGCCACGGCTACCACAGCCGTGGCCATTGCTTTTGGCGTCAGGAGTCGCAGAAGGAGCGGCTGGGTGGAGAGATCCTCGCTGACCGCCCGCGCACGACGTTCGCACCAGTCCACGCCGAGCTGCAGCTGTGCGTCACAACGACCGAGCAGCGTTTGGAGCCGGCCCAGCAGCGTGGCGAGACCGACCAGCCGACCAGCCGCCCCGCGACGGCGTGCACGGTCTTTCTGCGCCTGCTTCGCCGACCTCGGCGCCGACCCGCCCGCCTGCTTCGCGACCTGCTCCGTCTTCGGACGGCGGAGCCTGCGCCTTCTTCCGGGCTTCGAGCGATGAGACTGTCGAACGCGAAGCTCGGCAGCCTCGACGGTGCGACCGACCGGCAGCAGTCGAGCCTGAGAGAGGCATCGGCTGCGCAGAAAGGCCTCACGCAGCGGGACGCCGAGTTCGATCATGTCGAAGAGCTGCTGCAGCTCGCCATCCGCCTCGTGAGCGTCGGGCCGCTCGGAACAGCTCGCGGCAAGATGCGTCAGGAGCGCTCTGACCAGGGCGAGATCAGACGAATCGAACTGCCGGAAGCCTGCAGGTCTCAGCGCGTCGCGAGCGTCCAGCCGAATGCGCCCGACCGAGTCGATTGCGAGATCGTCGGCGTCGAGTGATGCACACCTCCAGCCGTTCTGAGCCAGATAGTGCAGGGCGCTGAGCACTGCGAGAGCGATGTGGAACAGATGTGCGGACTGCAGCGGCCGTCTCGTCAGGACTTCGTTCAGCGTCCCAACAGTCGATGAGAGCAGGAGCAGGACTCCTTCGGCGCGATCAGGCTTTATCAGTGGGTGCCGGTCTCTCGCCACAGGTGTGCCGTGCGTGCTCACCGCCTCAGCGCTGCGCAGATGAGGATGACGCAGAAACCCATAGACCTGATGCTGCGCCGAACCGGGGGCAACCATGATCTCCGGGGCGTGCGCCACGTTCATCGTGACCTGCCCAAGGCAGACTCGGAGCGCCACCAGGCAGAGGACGAGCGGTGCGCAGGAACTGTGACGAATGGCATGCCCCCACTTCACACCGATCGCAGTTCCCGCGGCACCTTCCGCGTGGGCATGTGCATCCAGATGACGACGACGTCGGGCTGTGCAGAGACCGGATTCGCGGTATTGCGTGATGGCAATCTGCGGAGTGCCCACGGCATCCCCCGATTCTCGGTATTCTAGAAAGCATGTCCAAGACCAAGTCCTCCACGAAATCACCAGGGCGCCTGAAGCAGCTCTGGCAGGTGCTCACCATGACGGTGAAAGCCGACAAAAGCACGATCGGCTGGCTGCTGCTGGCGTTCCTCGGCCCACTGGCCGTGGGCATCGTCATCGCCGTGCTGATCAGCCGGGACAACATCTTCGGACTGATCGCCTGGATTCTGCTGGGCCTGCTCACCGGCATCCTGGTCGCGCTGATCGTGCTCGGGCGTCGGGCTGAAGCCGTCGCCTACACCCAGATCGAGGGCAAGCCCGGTGCGGTCGGCGCCGTGCTGCGCTCGACGCTGAAGCGCTCCTGGCAGGGCTCCGAGCTGCCCGTCGCGGTGAACCCGCGCACGCAGGATGCCGTGTATCGTGCGATCGGTCGCCCGGGCATCGTGCTCATCGGCGAGGGAGACGCCACTCGCGTGCAGCGCCTGCTGAATGACGAGCAGGTCAAGATTCGTCGAGTCGTCCCGAACATCGACGTCAACCGCATCGTCGTCGGAGACGGCTCAGACGGCACTGTCCGACTGCGCCAGATCAATCGTCGGCTGGCGAAGTTCAAGCCGAGGCTCACCCGTGCCGAGGTGGCTGCCGTCGCGAACCGACTCACTTCGCTCGAGCACGGATACGGCGTGCCGAAGGGCATGGACCCGAACAAGGTGCGCCCGAGCCACAAGGGTCAGCGCTGAGCCGTTCTGCCAGCTAAGACGACGGCCGTTCCGGCTGCACGATCGTGCGCCGGGCGGCCGTCTTTGCCCCACACCAGCCCTGGCACGAAGAGGGCGAGCAGCACGGTGCGAATGAGCACCTGGAGGGCTCCGGGGCGACCGGCGTTGGCGACGTTGACCACGCGCATGCCGAAGACGAGATGCCCGAATCCCATACCCAAGGTCGACACGAGGGTCAGCTGCATGACGACCCAGACTGCCATTGTGACCATTCCGTTGCCATGAGCGAAGGCCCAAGAGATCAGAGTGGCGATCCCCCAGTCGAGCCCGAGGCCGAGCAGTCGTCTTGGCAGACCGGCCAACGCGTCGCTGGGCACCGCCGATGAGGGATCGATCGATTCTGACGACGGATTCGGGGAGTTCTTCTGCATCCCACGATTCTAGCCAACCGAGCGCGCCTCGTAACATGCGCGAAATATTCGGGATACCGTTGAGTAATCAGCGTTTCATACGCTGAAACTCATCACTCCGGAGAACACCCGGGGTTTCCTTAAAGCACATGGAGTCGCAGGTATGTTCAAAGATTCTTCAGAAGCTCTCAAGTACATCAGAGACGAAGGCGTCAAGTTCATCGACGTTCGTTTCACTGATCTGCCCGGAGTGCAGCAGCATTTCAATCTGCCTGCCGAGTTCGTCGACGAAGACTACTTCGTCGACGGTCAGCTCTTCGACGGCAGCTCGATCCGTGGCTTCGCGAGCATCGACGAATCCGACATGCAGCTGATCCCCGATGTCACCACGGCATACCTGGATCCCTTCCGCAAAGAGAAGACGCTGATCTTCAACCATGACATCTTCAACCCGCGCAACGGCGAGATCTATTCGAAGGATCCCCGCCAGACGGCGAAGAAGGCCGAGGAATACCTCGCTTCGACCGGCATCGCCGACACCGCGATCTTCGCCAGCGAGGCCGAGTTCTTCATCTTCGACTCGGTGCGCTACGAGATCTCGTCAGGGCGCAGCTTCTACGAAGTCGACTCCAACGAGGCTGCGTGGAACAGCGGCCGCGAAGAAGAGGGCGGCAACCTCGGCAACAAGACCCCGTACAAGGGCGGCTACTTCCCCGTCACTCCCGTCGACAAACTGGTCGATGTTCGCGACGAGATCGTGACCGAACTGATCGCCGCCGGCCTGCAGGTCGAGCGCAGCCATCACGAGGTGGGCACCGCCGGCCAGTGTGAGATCAACTACCGCTTCAGCACGCTCACCAACGCAGCCGACGACCTGCTCAAGTTCAAGTACATCGTCAAGAACGTGGCCCACCGCAACGGCAAGACGGCGACCTTCATGCCGAAGCCGCTCTTCAACGACAACGGCTCGGGCATGCACACCCACCAGTCGCTGTGGAACGCCGGCAAACCGCTGTTCTACGACGAGACCGGCTACGCCGGACTCTCCGATGTCGCACGCTGGTACATCGGCGGCATCCTGAAGCACGCTCCGGCGCTGCTGGCATTCACGAACCCCACGGTGAACTCGTACCACCGCCTCGTTCCGGGCTTCGAGGCTCCGGTCAACCTGGTGTACAGTGCCGGCAACCGTTCGGCGGCCGTGCGAATCCCGATCACCGGCACCAACCCGAAGGCGAAGCGCCTCGAGTTCCGTGCGCCTGATGCCTCGGGCAACCCGTACTTCGCCTTCGCCGCTCAGCTCATGGCCGGCCTCGACGGCATCAAGAACAAGATCGAGCCGCACGAGCCGGTCGACAAGGATCTCTACGAGCTGCCTCCCGAGGAGGCCAAGGGCATCCCGCAGGTGCCCGGATCGCTCGACCGTGTGCTCGACGCACTCGAAGCCGACAGTGACTTCCTGCGTGCTGGCGACGTGTTCACCGACGAGGTGTTGAGCTCCTGGATCGAGATGAAGCGCGAGACCGAGCTCAAGCCGCTCGCTCAGCGCCCGCACCCCTACGAGTTCGAGCTGTACTACGGCTGCTGATCGCTGAACTCGCAGACGGCTACGCCGCTGCCTGATCGTGTCGCCCGACCGGGCGCCGATCAGGCAGCGGCGTTCCGCATTTCTCGGCGGCGTCTTCGTGCCTCGCGACCTGCAGCGGTCACTCGCCGTAGAACAGCCGTTCGAACACGCGTCGGGAGCGCCGGGTCGCACGCAGATAGTCGTTGTCGAGGCGAGCGCTCTGCCCACTCGCGTAGCCGAGCACGCGAGCGGTGGGCTCTAGGGCGCTGCCCGGTTCGGCGAGCACATCGCTGGCCGTGCCCGTCGCGAGGATGTTGGCGTCGCGTACCCGCGAGGCGAGCAGCCACGCGTGGCGCAGGGTCTCGGCATCGCTTTGAGAGATCGCCTCGGCGGTCTCGAGCGCCGAGAGCGCAGCGAGGGTGTGCGTCGTGCGCACGGTCGTGTCGTGTGCGGCAAGGCGCAGCTGATACAGCTGCACGATCCATTCCACGTCGGTGAGAGAACCTCGACCCAGTTTCACATGGCGTGACGAGTCGACGCCTCGCGGCAGCCGTTCGGATTCCATGCGCGCTTTGAGCCGTTTGATCTGGCGCTCGTCATCGCGAGTGAGGGGTCTCTCCCACCGTACGGCGTTGATCGAGGCGAAGCTTCGGTCGAGCAGCTCGGGGTCGCCGGCGACCGGGGCCGCCCGCAGCAGTGCGTGACGCTCCCACGGCTCTGCCCAGCGCTCATAGTAGGCTGCGAGCCCTTCTGGCGTGCGGGCGATGGCGCCTTTGCGCCCCTCCGGCCGAAGATCCAGGTCGAGTTCGACCGGCATGCGAAAATCCTGCACGGCCTTGCCGAGCGCCTGCGCCGCAGCACGGATGTTGGGGCGCTCGTGCACGGCCTCATACACATACATGACGTCGAGATCGGACGAGAACCCGATCTCGGCCCCGCCGAAGCGCCCGAGCCCGATGACCGCCAGGCGCACGCCGAACCGCTCTTCGGCATCGAGCCACTCGAGCAGTGCCGTCAGCAGCGCCCGGTAGATGTCGGAGAGGGCCGGTGATATGGTCTCGGCCGGCACCTCGTGAACGACGCTCCAGATGGCCAGCCGCAGCACTTCGCGGCGACGCACCTGCTGCAGCAGCGCGACCACTCGGTCGTCGGCCTTCGGGTGCCGAGCGACGATCGCGAGCATCTCGTGTCGCATCACTTCGAAGGTGCGCGGCTGCACTCCGTCGTCGTCGTCGAACCACTTGGCAGCCTCGGGCTGACTGGCGAGCGCGTCGCCGATGAAGCGCGAACGAGACAGGGCTACAGCGAACCGGCGGGCGGCCACCGGAGAGTCCCGCAGCATCCGCAGATACCAATAGGCCTCTCCGATCGACTCGCTGACCCGGGTGAAGGCCAACAGCCCGAAATCCGGATCAGTGCCCTCGGCGAACAGCTCGAGCATGAGCGGCAGCAGATGGCGCTGGATCTCGGCGCGCCGACTCACTCCTGTCGTCAGCGCGGTGATGCGATCGAGCGCGCCTGCGGGATCGCGATAGCCGATCGCGCTGAGACGCTCGCGAGCATGCTGTTCGGTGAGCTGGAAGTCGGCACCGGGGATGCGGGCGACCGCCGCGAGCAGCGGGCTGTAGAAGATGCGGGTGTGCAGATCGCGCACCGAGCGCTTCACCTCGGTCCACACGGTCAGCAGTTCGTCGGCATCTGCGGCGAGCCTGCTGGAGCGGGCCAGAATGCGGAGCTCTTCGGGATCGGTCGGCATGAGATGGGTACGCCGCATGCGTCGCACCTGCAGGCGATGCTCGAACACCCGAAGGGTGCGGTAGTCCTGGGCGAAGTCCTCGGCCTCGCGTCGTCCGATGTAGCCGTTGTCGGCGAGCTGGCGCAGCGCCTCCAGCGTGCCGCGAGCCCGTACTCGTTCGTCGTGCTGTCCGTGCACCAGCTGCAGCAGCTGTACGGTGAACTCGACGTCACGCAGCCCGCCTGGGCCGAGCTTGATCTGTCTGGCCACCTGCTCGGGCGGGATGTGGTCGCTCACCCGTTCGCGCATCGCCTGCACCGACTCGACGAAGTTCTCCTGCCGAGCCGATCGCCACACCATCGGGCGAATCGAGTCGATGTACTCGCGACCGAGCTCGACGTCTCCCGCCATGGCGCGTGCCTTGAGCAGCGCCTGGAACTCCCAGCCCTTCGCCCACCGTTCGTAGTAGGCCAGATGCGACGCCACTGTGCGCACGAGCGCACCGTCTTTGCCCTCGGGACGAAGATTCGCATCGACCTCCCACAGGCCGGGTTCGACGCCGCCCGCCGAGATGATTCGCATCATCGACTGCACGATGCGCGTGGCGCTCACCAGAGCTCGGGTCGGGTCGGCGTCGTCCACCGGCTCGGCGACGTAGATGACGTCGACGTCGCTGAGATAGTTCAGCTCGCGTGCGCCGGTCTTGCCCATCGCGATCACCGCGATGCGCACGTGGTCGACGCGGTCTCCCAGCTGCGAACGGCACTCCTCACGGGCGAGCTGCAGGGCGGCATCCATCGCAGCATCGGCGAGATCGGCCAGGGCGACGCTCACTCGTGCGACGACGTCGCGGGGGTCTGGTGTGGCGAAATCCCAGTGCGCCAGCTGCGCGATGTGTCGTCGGTACCGGGTGCGCAGGGCGAGTGCGGCAGCCGAGACGCTGTGTGCAGCGGATGCCGGGGTCGCACATGCCCCGGTCGCCGTCTCGTATCGAGCGGCAGCGACGGCTTCGGCAAGGCTCTCACGGTACTCGTCACGGGTCAGCGGCGACTCGTCATGGGTCAGGAACCAGTGCAGCTCGGCAGGGTCACGCAGCAGAAACTCGCTGAGCCCGAGAGATCCGCCGATCAGACGCAGCAGTCGGGTGAACGCCGCTTCGTCGACGTCGAGCACCGCCGGGTGACGCTCGGCGATGCCGATGAACTCGGTGAGGGCCGTATCTGGGTCTGCGGCCGTCGAGAACGCTGTCAGACGTCGGCAGACGACGTCTGACAGCGCCGTCTGCTGCTCATGCAGCAGATCGAACGCCCTGCTCGGCTCGGCGAACCCGACGCGGGCGAGTTCGAGACGTGTCAGCGTCGGGGCGTGACTCATCAGCGGCCGTTCGAGATCAGAGTCTGTTCAGATTGTGCGACAGCTCGTAGTCGGTGACCTGCGCACGGTAGTCGCGCCACTCCTTGCGCTTGTTGAGCAGCACGTAGTTGAACACCTGCTCCCCCAGCGTCTCAGCGACGAGCTCGCTCTCTTCCATGAGCTGCAGCGCCTGCTCGAGGCTGCCGGGCAGATCCTTGATGCCCAGGGCACGACGTTCGGTGCGGGTGAGCTCCCACACGTTGTCTTCGGCCTCGGCGGGCAGCTCATAGTCTTCTTCGATGCCTTTGAGGCCGGCGGCGAGCAGCAACGAGTAGGCCAGGTATGGGTTCGCCGCCGAATCGATCGCACGGTACTCGATGCGGGTGCTCTGACCTTTGCCGGGCTTGTAGAGCGGAACGCGCAGCAGCGCCGACCGGTTGTTGTGGCCCCAGGCGATGGAGCTCGGCGCCTCGTCTTCGCCCCAGAGTCGCTTGTACGAGTTGACGAACTGGTTCGTGACCGCGGTGATCTCGGCCGCGTGCCGCAGAATGCCGGCCATGAACTGGTGGGCGGTGTGCGAGAGCTCGTACTGCCCGCTGGGGTCGTAGAAGGCGTTGTTGTCGCTCTCGAAGAGCGAGAAGTGCGTGTGCATGCCAGATCCGGGCTGATTCGGGAAGGGCTTGGGCATGAACGTGGCATGCACACCCTGCTCGATGCCGACCTCTTTGACTACGGTGCGGAAGGTCTGGATGTTGTCGGCCATGGTGAGCGCATCAGCGTAGCGCAGGTCGATCTCGTTCTGGCCCGGACCGACCTCGTGGTGCGAGTACTCGACCGAGATGCCGAGTTCTTCCAGCACGCTGACTGCCTGGCGTCGGAAGTCGTTCGCGGTGCCGCCCGGCTCGTTGTCGAAGTACCCGGCGTGGTCGGCGGGACGCAGCGGCCAGTTGTCGACCGAATCGCGTTCGAGCAGGTAGAACTCGATCTCAGGGTGCACGTAGAACGAGAACCCCTTCTCTGCCGCGTGTGCGAGGGTGCGACGCAGCACATTGCGAGAGTCGGAGGCGGCGGGCTGCCCGTCTGGCGTCGTGATGTCGCAGAACATACGCGCCGTGGGATCGATCTGGCCGCGCCATGGCAGCAGCTGGAACGTGGTCGGATCTGGGAACGCCAGCATGTCGGACTCTGAGACACGCGAGAAGCCCTGAATGGCCGACCCGTCGAATCCGATGCCCTCTTCGAAAGCTCCCTCGATCTCGGCCGGCGAGACCGCGACCGATTTGAGCGAGCCCACGACATCGGTGAACCAGAGCCGGACGAAACGGACTCCGCGATCTTCGATGGTGCGGAGCACGAAGTCGATCTGCTTGTTCATGGGGACCCTTTCACACGATGACACCGGGTGCGCGCAGCGGCGGCAGTGACACGACAACTCTAGGCCATCGAGCCGCATGAGATCGGCCGCGACGCGACAAGCGAACAGGGCGACGGCATCCGCCGACGGATGCCGGGTCAGTCTTGGGCGTCGGCTGCGTCCTCGTCGTTCCACTGCTTGGCGCGTGCCGCCACGATCTCGAGCGCGCGGGCGGCTTCGTCCCGCGTGGCGAACGGCCCGATGCGGTCGGTGCCCAGCGACTGCGGGCCCTCTTCGACCTGGCCGGTGCGCGTGTTGTACCAGAAGTTCTTCTGTTCGCTCATGGGTTCCTCCGTGATTTCTGCGGTGCTGTCACTGCTCAGCGTACAATCGCCTCATGCCTAAAGATGCACAAGGCCATATGATCCCTGGCCTCCATACTCCTCGTCTCACCGTTCCGGCCGACATCGAACGCCCGTTCTACGTCGACGTCAAAGACTTCGATGAGACTGGCTTCGGCGACACCTACAACGACGAAGAGATCGAGCGCATCCGCGAGTCGAGCCGAATCGCCGCTGGCGCCCTCGACGCGATCGCCGCCGAGATCCGTCCGGGAATCACCACCGATCACATCGACCGGGTCGGGCATGAGTACATGGTGTCGCACGGGGCCTACCCCTCGACGCTCGGGTACAGCGGGTTTCAGAAGAGCCTGTGCACCTCGGTCAACGAGGTGATCTGCCATGGCATCCCCGACGACACCGTGCTCGAAGAGGGCGACATCGTGAACGTCGACGTGACCGCTTTCAAGAACGGCATGCACGGCGACACGAACCGCACTTTCTTCGTTGGTGAGGTGAGCCAGGAGGCCCGTGACCTGGTCGACCGCACGCTTGAGGCCACGCTTCGCGGCATTCGGGCGGCGAAGCCCGGCCGGCAGGTCTCCGTGATCGGCCGCACCATTGAGAAGTACGCCAAGCGCTTCGGCTACAGCAGTGTCCGCGAGTACACCGGCCATGGGGTGGGGCGGCAGTTTCATTCGGGACTGATCATCCCCCACTACGACGATCCAGAGCGTTTCACCGACGTCATAGAAGAGAACATGGTCTTCACCGTCGAGCCCATGCTCACCATCGGCAGCCCGCGCTGGACGACGTGGAAAGACGGCTGGACGGTCGTCACCGCCGACAAGTCGCTGACCGCGCAGTTCGAGCACACCATCGTCATCCACGCCGACGGCGCCGAGATCCTGACCGGCTCGCTGGTCGAGAACAGCTGATCGTGGCGCAGGCGATCGGAATCGACGTCGGCGGCACCGGAATCAAGGCCGCCATCGTCGACACGACCACAGGAGAACTGCTCAGCGACCGGCTGACCGTCGAGACGCCGGAGCAGGCCACGCCGGAACAGGTGGTGAGCGCCGCCCAGCAGTTGGTCGCCGCTCTGCTGGAGCAGCCGGCGGTGCTCGGCACTTTCGGCCTCGAGGGAGTCGCCGCTCGTGATGCGGCGGCTGGCGGATGGAACATCGAGATGCCCATCGGCGTCGCGCTGCCCTCTGTCGTCGTCGACGGCATCACACTGTCGGCGGCCAACGTCTCGACGCAGTGGATCGGTCACGACGCAGCGGCCCACTTCAGCCGCGCGTTCGGCGTGCCGGTCGCGATCGTCAACGACGCTGACGCCGCCGGATGGGCTGAGGCCCACAGCGGCGCCGCCCGCGGCCAACGCGGTCTCACGATCGTGACCACGCTCGGCACAGGCATCGGGTCGGCACTGATCCAAGACGGTCTGCTGATTCCGAACACCGAGCTGGGGCATCTCGAGATCGACGGAGAACCCGACTATGAACGGGTGGCCTCGCCGGTGGCCCGCGAGCGTGACGGAATCAGCTTCGCCGAATGGGGCGCGCGACTGAGCCGGTACTACCAGGCGTTGGAACGGCTGTTCTCCCCGAGGCTGTTCGTCATCGGCGGCGGCATCTCGAGCGCGCCGGAGCTCTTTCTGCCGCATCTCGACGTCCAGACGCCGGTGCACATCGCCCGGTACAACCAGAACGCAGGCATCATCGGGGCTGCGGAGTTCGCCGTGGTCGCCACTGGCTGACGGCAGGGCTGCCGGCGATGCGGCGGCCTCATGCTGTGCCGGTGCATTCGAGGTGTGGACGGGATGCTCGATACGCCGGGTTCTGTCGCCGGCCGCAACACACGAGGTGCCGTGACCGGGTGCGATCATCTCTCTCGGCGTGCCATTGCTGACACGCTCCAGCAACCTACCCGGAGGTACAGGCGGGCCGCCCACCTCCATGCTTGGTCTTGCTCCCGATGAGGTTTACCCAGCTGGGCATGTCACCATGCCCACTGGTGGTCTCTTACACCACCGTTTCACCCTTACCAGCTGCGACCGAGGTCGCCGCTGGCGGTCTGCTCTCTGCTGCACTTGCTCTCGGGTTGCCCCGGGTGGGCGTTACCCACCATCGTGCCCTGTGGAGCCCGGACGTTCCTCGGACCAGATCTCTCTGGCACGCGATCGCATGAGCATCCCGTCCAGCGAAAGAGTCTACTCCCCTGACGCCCCGAACTCTGCATCCGCATCGAAACGGGTCACTGGGCGATCGTGAAGTCCCAGGGATCGGTGCGCAGGTCGCTGACGGTGAAACGCACCTGCGGCAGGCGCTCCGCAAGCTGTCTGGCTGCGACCGGTAGCCACACCCATTCGCTGGCCCAGTGTGAGAGATTCACGACAGCGGGCAGGCCTGCGGCACGCGCGTCGAGGGTCACGTGGTGACGCAGATCGGCAGTCACATAGACATCGGTGGCCTGCACCTGCGGCAGCAGCAGCAGCGAGTCGCCTGCCCCGCTGCACAGCGACACGGTGCTGACCTCACGTTCGAAGTCACCCGAGACTCGCACCTGCGAGGCCGTCGACGGCAGCACGCGAGCGATGTCAGAGGCGAATTCTCCCAAAGTTGTACCCGCCGGCAGCCGCCCCAAGCGCCCTAGCCCAGCATCCCCATTCGCGTCGTCGGCTGGCACGAGCGGGCGTTGCTCTCGCAGACCGATGAGATCGGCGAGCACTGCGTTCACACCGCCAGACGCGCTGTCGGCGTTCGTGTGCGCGCTGAAGAGGGCGATGCCGTCGCGAGCGGCTGCGAAGAGCAGACCGCCGGCGGCGGATGCGGCATCGAGCGTGCGCACCGGGCGAAAGAGCGAGGGGTGATGTGTGAAGAGCATCTGCGCGCCAGATCGTCGGGCCTCGGCGAGCGTCTCAGCTGTGGCGTCGAGCGCGAGGTGCACGTGTGTGACCGTCGCCGTGCGATCGCCCACAGCGAGTCCGGGGTTGTCCCACGCCTCGGCCAACGAGGGCGGCCAGAGCCTCTCGGCGACATCGACGATCTGCTGCAGCGATGTGGTCATGGGCGTCTCCTGACGGCGCGAGATGGGTGTTTCAGGGCTGGACGGGCTAACTGGTGGCGAGGGAGGTGCCGTCGATCGTGACGACGAAGACCAGCGTCTCATGTCTGAGCGCCTCGGGCAGCTGATCAGGGATGCCCTCAGTGGGAGGCACGACCGCCATCAGGGTCGTGCCGACCGGCTGGTCTGTCAGCGCCTCATGAAGCCCCTTCGGCAGAGCCGAGAGCGCACGTGAGGAGGCACCGGAAGCGAAGTCGTCACCGACGACGTCTCCGAGGCCCCAAGTGGTGGTGTACGCGCGAAAGACCAGCTGGTCGTTGTCGGCGACCGGTGCCCCGGTGCCGGGCGTGAGCACCTTGACCTGCGTCGTCTGTGGCGGACGGCCGCTGCCTGGGGACACCTCGATGGGGCGGCCGGACTGAAACGTCGCCTGAGGAAAGTCGTCGTCGGCGAGACTCTGCTGTGTCCGGCGATCTTCGGTCGGCGGAGCGTCGACATCGAGCACGGCGACAAGCCCGCGGTCGGCATCGAGGCCTGTGGCGGCGAGACGCTCGTCGCCATAGAAGCTGCGGGCCTTTCCCGTCACCACGATGCGACTGCCGCTGTGCAGCCCGACGACTGACTCCGCCACCCCGGGCTCGGCATCTCTGACGGTCGTCGTGAACGCACGGGGCCAGGAGCCGGCGGCGCTGATCGCTGTGCCGTCACCGGCGTCGGTGATCTTCGCCTTCACCGAGATGGTGGTGTCATCAGTGATCTTGGGCCCGTCACCGGCGCTGACCACGGAGCGCTGCAGGCCGTCGACGGTCAGCGGAGCGTCGAAGTGCACCTCGGGCTCCGAGCCGAAGTCTGCGGCGACCTGCACCGACTGGGACGCCGAGCCTTCGGAGACGGCGCTCGAGCAGCCTGAGACGATCAGCGCCGTGCAGAGCATGACGCACAGAGCCGCGATGAGACGGACGTCGATGCCGCGACGCGAGGGGTTCGTCGTCATGGGCGGCGCCGCTGCTCCCGCGGTGATCGGCTGGGAGGACCTCTGTGTGCGAGTCACTGTGCGGTGGCGGGAGCCGTCGACTCGATCTTGACGACGAAGATCAGCGCCTCATGCTGCAGAGCGTTGCCCGCGGCATTTCCGTATGCCTCCGCAGGAGGCACAACGGCCAGAACGGTTGATCCGACCTGCTGCCCGACGAGTGCCTTCTGAAAGCCTTTGACCACACCGCTCACGTTGAACTGTGCCGGGTCTGAGCCGAAGTTGCCGTCGAAGTGCTGGCCGTCGCGCCACTTCACGCCTTCGTAATGCACCGTCACCGCATCATTCGCTGAGACCGTTGCGCCTGACCCCGGCGTCAGCACCTTGATCTTCGTCTCTGACGGCGGGTCGCCCTGTGCGGCGGCAACGGTGGGAACGCCTTTGTCGTCGAAGGTCACCGCGGGGAAGTCGGCGTCACCGAAGTCGTCACGAGTCGGTTGGTCATCGGTGACGGTCTTCTCGACCAGATCGAACACGGCGACCAGCGGCTGAGCCGGATCCATGCTGCTGCCGTTGAGCGCATCGCTGCCGAAGAGCTTCGCCGCATTCGCCGTGATCACAACGCGCGATTTCAGCGGCACGCCATCGAGCGCAGCACCGAGTGCGGGATCATACTGTGAGAAGTCGAGCGACATAGTCTGCTGCCAGCTGGAATCGTTCGTGTACTGCTTGCCGTCAGAGCCGTTGTAGAGCGCAAAGCGCACAGACACGAAGTCGTCTTTGGAGATCTTGTCTCCGTCACCGGTGATCACGACGTTCTTCTGCACGTCGTCGGCCTTCAGCGGAGTGTCGAACGTGACCTCAGGCACTGAGCCGAAGTCGCCGCTGACCGTGACGGCATGTGCCACGCTGTCGTTCTGGACGGAGCAGCCCGCGAGCCCGATCATGAGAGCGACCGCAGCGGCGGTGGCGAACAGCTTCTTCACAGAGTGATCCTTTCCCGCAGCCGGATTCGGCCGCACCCCAACAGTATGACAGGGCTCTGGTGTGCAGAGTCGGGTGTGGCGTCGAAGACTCGCGAGACGGTACACGCCTGTACTCCGCCGATCTCAGGCCCGACCGACGCCGGCGCGGTGCAGCGCCTTCGCGATCACCCATCCCAACAGGGTGAACAGCAGCACCGAGACGACTGTCAGGGCAGCCTGGGCGACATCGAGCCAGACCGACCCGGTCTTGCCCTGGAACACCAGTGCGAAGAGCAGTCCCAGCAGAGCTCCGGAGACAAGCGAGCCGATGACGGCTCCGGTGCGGGTGCGTCGTCTGTACCCGGTCACCGCCCAGGGCAGCTCCTGCAGCACGCCGATCATGACGAGGTAGGCAAAGACCGCCCATCCCAGAGACTGAATGGGCGAGATCGCGGTGAGGAGGCCGGCCAGCACGATCGTGATGAGCCCGACCAGCGGTAGCCGGTATGTGCCCTGTGCGATCGCCCCGGGCAGAAAGTACATCCCGATGAGAGCGCCGTATGCCCAAGGGGCAATCGTGATGACGATGATGTGGAGCCCCCCTGTCACCATGAAGAGCAGCCCGGTGACGACGCCGATGGCCGCGCAGCTGAGCAGGATTCTGGTGTTGAGGCGTGGCATAGGGGTGATTCTAGTCTCTGCAGCGCCGATTTGACCGGGGAATCCTGCCTGCTGTCCGGAGCCGCTGACGTGCAGTTCGACAACGCGGTCAGAACCGCGGACACGATCGATGCGGTTTCGTTACCAAACCGCGTTGAGCGGCGTCAAGAGTCACACCAGTATGGTTAGTGCCTCAATTCAGAGGCGCGTCGAGAGGATGACACGTCATGGACAACGAGCTTCCAGCCGGAGAGCGGACCCGCGGGTACCGCTTTCTCGAGATGCTTCCTGCACTGTTGAGCTATGGCACCCTGCTCGGTTTGGTGGTCATCTCGTTCTTCAGCCCCGTCGTCGCAGCGTGTGGCCTGCTCGTCATCGTGCTCATGATGCTGTTCAAAGCCGTGCGTTCGGGTACCGAGATGATGATCGGCAACGCCCGCATGGAATCGGCCGAAGACGTGGACTGGGCGCAGCGCCTCGCACTGCTCGAGCGGCCCGAGGCCGCAGTCATCGACGAGCCGCGCGGTGCCTTCCAGCTGCGTCGTCACCAGCGCAACCTCGCTGCAGCGGCTGCCAATCCCGGGCTCTTCCCCAAGCCCTCGCAGCTGCGCAACGCCGTCATCGTGGCGGCCTACAACGAGCCTTATGAGGTCATCGCACCCACGTTCCAGGCGCTGGCAGACACCACGTATGACAACGACCGTCTCATCGTGCTCTTCGCGTACGAAGAGCGAGGCGGCCAAGGCATGGAGCTCACCGCGAAGCGCGTGCAGCGCGAATTCGGCGATCGGTTCGGTCACTTCGAACTGGTGCGCCACCCCGCCGAGCTGCTGCCTGGTGAAATGGCTGGCAAAGGCGCGAACATCACGTTCGCGGGTCGCCGCCTGCAGCAGATCGTCGATGAGAGCGGGCTCGAGTACTCCGACGTCGTCGTGACCACTCTGGACTGCGACAACGTGCCGTTCCCCTCGTACTTCGACTACGTAAGCTACGAGTACATCGTGCATCCCGAGCGCAAACGGATGTCGTTCCAGCCGATCTCGCTGTTCTTGGGCAACATCTGGGATGCTCCTGCGCCGAGTCGCGTCATCGCCAACGGCAACACGTTCTGGAACCTGATCAGCTCGATGCGTCCGCTCTCTCTGCGCAACTTCGCCTCGCACTCACAGCCCCTCGACGCTCTCGTCGAGATGGACTTTTGGAGCACGCGAACGATCGTCGAGGACGGCCACCAGTACTGGCGCAGCTACTTCCACTTCAACGGCGACTACAAGGTCATCAGCATTCACGTGCCGATCTATCAGGACGCCGTGCTGACAGAGACGTATGGCCGCACCATCAAGGCGCAGTTCAAGCAGCTGAAGCGTTGGTCGTACGGTGCCTCTGACGTTCCCTATGTTGGCGTGCGCGTCTTCGGGCGCACCGCCGGCACTCCGCTGCTCAAAGACATGGTTCGGTTCGTTCAGCTGCTCGACAGCCATGTCAGCCTCGCCTGCATCGCTCCCCTGATCGCGTTCGGCGCGTGGATTCCCTTCGTCATGAGCATGCGTGCCGAATTCATGGACACCTTGGTGCTCAAGCTCCCGTTCATCGTCGGAACCGTGCAGCAGGTCGCCCTGCTGGGCATTCTGCTGATGATGTGGCTGGGCTTCAACATGCTGCCGAAGCGGCCTGCTCGGTACGGCCGCATGCGTTCGTTCGGGATGATTCTGCAGTGGGTGCTGATGCCGGTGACCGGCATCGTCTTCAACTCGCTGTCGGCGCTCACTTCGCAGACACAGCTGCTGTTGGGGCATTACCGCGAATCGTTCGATGTGACCGAGAAGGCGACCCACGCATCCATGGCGACGCATGCCGCGCCGCAGACGCAGTCGATCGACATCTCGAAGATCACCGCGCGCGCCGCCTGACAGAGGTTCTCGTTCACTTCACGACACTAAGATGTGCCGCATGAAGACGATTGCGGTGTACAGCACCAAAGGCGGCGTGGGCAAGACGACCACTGCGGTCAACCTCGCATGGCTCGCCAGCCAGCAGGGACGCGTGCTGCTCTGGGATCTCGACCCCCAGGGCGCCACGACGTATCTGCTCTCGGTCAAACCGAAGGTCAAAGGCGGCGTCGACCGGCTCATCCGCGGAGACGGAGACGTCGCCAAGAGCATCCGGCAGACCGACTATCCACAGTTGGACGTGCTGCCCGCAGACGAATCGTATCGCGACCTCGACCTGCATCTGGAAGACGCGAAGAAGTCGACCAGCAGGGTGCATCGAGTGCTCAAACGCCTGAGCGAGAGCTACGACACCGTCATTCTCGACTCTCCGCCAGGGGCCTCGCTGGTCGCCCGTAACGTGATCGATGCGGCGGATGCGATCGTTGTTCCCCTAGTTCCTGCGGCGCTGTCGTTGCGTGCGTTCGATCAGGTCGCCGACCTGGTGCAGATGCAGGACGCACGGACGCCGATCCTCGGATTCTTCTCGATGGCCGATCGCCGGCGCAAAGCACAGGCCACCGCCATCGAAGAGCTCCCCGGTCTCGACCCGCGCATCGTGCCGGTGGTGGTGCCGTCGACGTCGATCGTTGAACAGATGGGACTGCGCCGTGCACCTGTCGCGACGTTCGCGCCGCACTCCCCCGCAGCAAAGGCCTACAGCGACCTCTGGGCGGCGGTCGAAGGCATCGTTTCTCAGCACTGAACCCGTGGCACTCCGCGGATGATACGAGATCGAAACATCCTGTTGGTTACGATGAAGAGTCAGTTTTGCGGAGTCTGCGCGTACTCGTGCACGACTCTGCCCGTCACTCTGCGCGCACGAAGGTGTGCGCAGCCGAAGAGATGAGGCATAAGCCCATGAGAACACGTTCGAAGTTCGTCGCCGCAGTCGCACTGGCCGCAGTCGGCGGTCTCGCCCTGAGCGGATGCACCAGCACTGCAGGCGACTCCAAACTCATCGACAGCGCGTCGCTCACTGCCTGCTCCGAGGCGCAGTACCCGCCTTTCGAGCGCCCGGAGGGCGACAAGATCGTCGGCATCGACGCCGACATCTCGTCGGAGATCGCGAAAGACCTCGGCGTCGACCTCAAACAGGTGAACACCGCCTTCGAAGGTCTGCAGTCCGGGCAGGATCTCGACAACAAGAAGTGTGACATCGCGATCAGTGCCATCACGATCAACGACGAGCGCAAGACCAAGATGGACTTCTCTGAGCCCTACTTCCACGACGACCTTGCCGTCGTCGTGCCGAAGGGAAGCTCGGTGACCTCGGCAGATCAGGCGCTCGACGGCACGCACACCATTGCCGTGCAGGATGCCACAACGGGTCAGGAGTATGTGACCGGCAAGGGTCTGCAGCCGCAGGGGTTCGAAGACGCCACGCTGGCGGCGACACAGGTCAGCAACGGGTCGCTCGATGTGCTCATCGATCAGGTGGCGCCGGCCAGCGAGCACTTGAAGAACTTCGACAACCTGCAGATGGTCGCCACCATTCCGACCGGTGAGTCGTATGGCATCGCCGTGCGCAAGGGCAACAGCGAGCTGCTCGACTCGGTGAACAAGACGCTCAAGCGCATTCAGAGCGACGGAACGCTGCAGTCGATCTTCGACAAGTACGGTGTGAAGGCGACTGCCTGATCTGTGCCCGATGGGTGTGCGACACGATGATGTGTCGCACACCCATCTCGGCCACGTAACGATATCAGCGTGATCAGACGCTGAAAGAGAGCGACAGGCAAGGTATGTCTCCCGCAAAACGAGCGCGGATCTCGCGCGGCATTCAGTACGCTGTGCTGGTGGTGGTGGTCGTCGTGCTGGCGGTCGTCACTGACTGGCCGAAGTTCCTCAGCACGTTCTTCAACCCCGCGGTGGCTGCGGCGCAGTTTCCCCAAGTCATCAGCGTCGCGCTGCTGAACACGCTGATCTATACGCTCATCTCGTTCTGGTTCGGCGTGCTGGGTGGTGCGGTGCTCGCCCTCATGAGGATGTCATCGGTCGCGCCGTATCGCTGGTTCGCGTCGGTCTACATCGAGCTGTTCCGCGGTCTGCCGGCCCTGCTGGTCTTCATCGCCTTCGGCTACGGCATTCCGAGTGCATTCTCGATCAATCTGAACATCTATGTGACCGTCATGCTCTCGCTGGGCATGGTCTCGGCGGCGTACATCGCCGAGACGTTCCGCGCCGGCCTGCAGGCCGTTCCTCCGGGCCAGCTCGAGGCCGCCAGGTCGCTGGGCATGTCACAGTCGCGTGCGATGATCTCGATCGTGTTTCCGCAGGCGTTCCGCATGGTGCTGCCCCCGCTGACCAATGAGCTGATCCTGCTCACGAAAGACACCTCGCTCGTCTACCTGCTTGGCCTCTCTCTGGGACAGTACGAACTCAGCAAGTTCGGCCGACAAGCGCTGACGGCCCCGGACGCTGGCCTGACTCCGCTGGTCATCGCCGGCGCCTGCTATCTCATCATCACGCTGCCGCTCAGCTGGCTGGCCCGCCGATTCGAGCTGCAGACGACGAGAAAGAGCTTCAAGACGAAGGCGGCGAAATGAGCGCGATCAGCATTCACGGCATCACGAAGTCGTTCGGTGACAACCAGGTGCTCAAAGGCATCGATCTGACGGTCGAGCCGGGTCAGGTCGTCTGCCTGATCGGCCCCTCGGGCTCGGGCAAGTCGACCGTGCTGCGCTGCGTCAACATGCTCGAGACACCCGACGAGGGTGTGATCGAGGTGGACGGAGACACGATCACCGATCCTGACGTCGACATCGATCGGGTGCGCCAGGGAATCGGTCTGGTGTTTCAGCAGTTCAATCTGTTTCCTCACCTCACGGTGCTGAGGAACTGCATGATCTCTCAGGTGAAGGTACTCGGGCGGTCGAAGGCCGAGGCGGAGCGTATCGCTCTCGAGAACCTCGCGAAGGTCGGCCTGGCCGATCGAGGCGACGCTCTGCCCGCTCAGCTCTCCGGAGGGCAGCAGCAGCGCGTGGCAATCGCCCGCGCACTGAGCATGAACCCGAAGCTGATGCTCTTCGACGAGCCGACCAGTGCACTCGACCCCGAGCTTGTCGGCGACGTGCTCGCCGTCATGCGGGAGCTCGCAGGTGCCGGCATGACCATGCTCGTCGTAACCCACGAGATGGCCTTCGCGCGTGACGTCGCCGACGTCGTCGCGTTCATGGACGACGGCGTGATCGTCGAGCACGGACCTGCCGAGCAGGTCATCACCGCGCCACAGCACCCCCGCACACGCCAGTTCCTTGAACGAGTGCTGCACCCGACCGAGGTGAGTCTCGACCAGTCATGAGTCGTCGCCTGCACCTGAGTGTGCCGCTGCGCTGGAGCGATGCCGATGCCTATGGGCACATCAACAACGTCGCCGTGCTCGCTCTGGTCGAGCAGGCGCGTGTGCTGTTCTTCGCCCAGGCGGAGTGCGACGACGAGACGCTGCCTCGTCTCGACGGCGAGAATCTCGGCCGCAGCCCCATCTTTCTGACCGGTCAGCGCATCGAGTATCGGCTGCCGCTGCGCCTTGAGCTCGAACCGGTGCGCATCGATATGTGGGTAAGCCACATCGGCGCAGCCGACTGCGAGCTGAGCTATCAGATCAGGCAGCAGGCAGAATCCCCCATCGCAGCCGTCGGGCTGAACGGGCTGGTGTTCATGAACCCAGAGACGGGTCACCCTCGTCGTCTCACTGGAGGCGAGCGACAGGTGCTCGCAAGTCTGCTCGGAGAGCAGGTTCGGCTGCGCCGCTGACGTGCCTCGCCGACGGTGTCTGTGCGCACCGGAGCCCGCACGAGCAACGGTGAGCTCACCTGTCGCACACGTGACGTGGTGCAGCCGTCGGATGCGCGAATGGACATACCTGCGGTCATCGCGCAAGATAGTCATCAAGGGGCTGTATCCAGACGTACCGCAATACCTGCAGAGCCGCAGGCTCGCGCTGTACGTCCTGACAGCGACTGGGGGCTGCGTGAGAACGCCGAACACACTCTTCACACCATGCGACGTCGATTCCGTGCTGGCATCACTGCAGGCGACGTCGATTCCGCGGTCTGCATCGGGGACGAACGCCGTCGGCGCGCATGGTGTGGTGCTCGACGCAGACGGAGACACTGCACGAGGACAGCTGATTCTCTCGCTGGTACTCGATGCTCTGCCCGACGATCAGCGTCTCGTGCACGTTCGTTCGATCGGTGCTGCGGAGTCTGCGGCAAGCGTCGCTGCTCGAATCGCGGCCGATACGCCAGTGAGCGGCCTGACCGCTGCCGAGCTCGGCCGGAGCATGGCCGATGCGCTGCGGCGGGCGGCCGACGGGCGTACCACCATTCTGGCCGTCGACGATCTCAGATCGCTGAATGCCGATGTGCTCGATCTGATGGCCGAGGCGGCTCGCGCCTGCGACGGCTCGGTTCGTCTGGTGGCAGTCTCGACGAATGGGGATGTTCCGCCTGCGTTGGCAGGAGTGCATCGGCTGCGACTGGAACCGCTGACATCGCGGGAGCAGCTGCTCCTGGCGCGCAGACACGGGGTTCGAGCGGATCCGGCCGTCGTGCAGATCGTCGGGCATCTCAGCGACGGCGATGCCGACTCCATGCTTCGACTCTTCGAACAGGTCGACAGTGCACAGCTGCAGGGCACCAGGTCGCTGGCGAGGATCGAGCGCTTCTTCGCTGAGAGCCCCGAACGGCAGCCGCCCTGTGATGTTTCCTCAGACAGCGCGCTTTCCTCCCCTGTCTCCGAGACCGGCATTGCGCCTTGCGACGTCGTTCGCCTGCTGAGCTGCTCGCGCTATCTGCCGGTCGCACTGATCAGCGCTCTGCAGCCAGGAGGATGGCCTGCGGTTCAGGAGCTCATCTCGAAGCGGGTGGTCTCGATCGCCGGCGACGTCGTGTCGCTCGTGAGTCAGCGGCTGCGCGCCGAGACGTACTGGGGTCTGACCGCGGATGAGCGTCAGGAAATGCTGCAGCGTCTGGCAGCGGCGACGGCTGACGGTCCGGAGTTGCTGCATCTCTGGTTCCTGCTGCGCAGCTCGGAAGAGGCCGCTGACTCCATTTCTGTGTCACATCGCCTGATCGCCAGCCTTCCCGGAGCTCTGGCAGCGGTGGTCGACGGGCCTGCAGCCGAGGTGCAGGTCGTCCAAGTGCTCGAGGTCATGGAGCATGTGGCCGATCTCGTGCACACTGACGATTCGCTCGTGGACGACTGGCTGAAGGCACTGCGGCTCTTGGGCGCACGAGGCTTCGCCGCGCTCGCGCGCCGATATCTGCGCATGGTCCCGACGACGCTGGCCGATCCGCAGACTTCGGTCACGAGAGCCCATCTCGATCTCAAGCTCGAACTGTTGGAAGACGGACGCATCGATCTCTCGAACGTCTATGCGACTGTGCATCTCTACGGCGAACTCGCGCCAGCTGCGACACTGAACATGCTCGCCGAGCTCACTGCACGGTCACTTCTGCTCTGTCACGTACGCGACGCGCGGCAGCTGGTGCAGCTTGCCGATCAGCTCCCCCAGACCGACACCGTCGCAGCACGTATTCTGCAGCGCGCTCGGTCGCTCATTGCGCAGCTGACGCTGCAAGAAGCTGCGGCAGCGGGCGAGCCGGCAACGACGTCAGGAGTGCCCGCAGCATCCCCCGAAGCACCGGCGTCGTTGCACCGGACGACTGGGAGGACTTTGTCTGCCGCATCCGTCTCTTCGACGACGTCTGCACGCCAGACGAACCAGGTCGGGAAGCAGACGACCACACAGACTGCTGCCGACCGTGCGCGGCCACGCCTCAGCCGACGACGTACGCTCAGCGTCCTGGAGCTGCTGCTGCAGGCTCAGGGGCATCGCCTGGCGGAACGCTGGCAGCAGGCGCGGGAGACCTGCGCTCTGGCTCTCGAGACCGCAGACGGCCTGCGTCTGCACGTCGAATCGACGCTCTACCTGCTGGTCGAGATCGAAGTCGCGGCAGGCTGCCTCTCGGCCATGCGATCGACGTTCCAACGGCTCGAGAGACATGCGACCTCTCGACTGCGCAGCCTGCAGCACACATGGGCCGCAGCGTGGGTGGCATTGTCGCTGGGAGACTCGGCTCGTGCCAGACGTCTGCTCAACGAGACGATCGACCCGGCACCAGCGCCCGGCAGCTCGGTGCAGCTCGCGCGGATTCAGGCGCTGTTGGGCAAGCTGCTGCTTGCTCATGATCCTCGGCGGGCCCTTCGTCTGCTGCAGAGCGCACGCGCATCGACGTCTGAGATCGCGCTGCCGAGCGTGATGCGCCTGCACGGCGACGTGATCGAAGCGGCTCTTCAATGTGGCAGAACCGCGGCCGCGCAGGATGCCCTGTCGGAGCTCGTCATCGCAGAAGCGCGCTCACCGCAGCGATGGACGTCGCTGACGATTGACCATGCCGTCGCAGATCTCGAAGCGCTCGGCGTCGACGTCAGCGGCATCTGCCCGGTCGCCCCCACTGTGGGAGAGCAGTGGCAGATCGCCTTGGCCCCACGGCACAAGGCCGTCGGACAGCTGGAGTGTGCGACGACAGCTGTGGGCTACGCGCGCTGGCTCTTCATGATCGGCGACGCGAACGCCGGACATCAGGCGATCGAATACGCGGTCACCGCGTTCGAACAGGCAGGGGTCGTCACCGACGAGAAAACGGTGGCACGGGACGTGCTCGCCAGCGCTCGGCTGATCCGTGAGGCAGAGCCCGAGACCGAGGGGTTCCTGATCAGACAGCGCGAGACGTCCTCTGTCGGGCTCTCGAGGCTGGATGACGAACAACGCCGGATCGTGGAGTACGTGCGAGCCGGGCTGCGCACGAAGGACATCGCTCAACGCCTCTTTCTGTCGGTGCGCAGCGTCGAGCTTCGACTCACGGCGATCTACCGCACGCTGGGCGTGCGTTCGCGCCGCGAGCTGCTCACACTTCTGAGCGAACAGCCGTCGGGTCACGACGGCTCCTCGGTGTGACTGAAGGGCCGGCGACCTCGGGCCGACGATCCGGGCTGATCCAGCTGCCGCTGGACCGCCTGCGACTGAGCGCGCGAAGCAGCGATCGCAGACAGCGGCTCGCGTCGTAGATGCGCATGAACGGATAGAACGGAGCGAACAGCAACATGCCCCAGCGGCGGCCGAGCACACTGCTCACCAGCGTGACCAGCAGATCGGGAAGCCAGAGCCCGGCGAGCAGCAGCAGCGGCGGAAACTGGCCGACGACTGAGGCACCCCAGCCGTTTCCGTCGAGACCGAGCCAGACGGCTGCGGCGCACGTGACCGAGACGACGAACATGGGCAGCCAGAGCAGCATGATCAGCGAACTGAGCACCAGCTCGAGTGCGTGCACCAGCACAGTCGCCCAGAACAGACTGGGCCGCGGCCGATGCCGCAGCAGCGTCTGCCAAAATCCGAGAGTCCACCGACTGAGCTGTCTCGTGTAGTCGACCAGCGTGTCAGGATCCTGTGTGTAGGCGATTGCGGCATGCGGGTGGAAGGCCACGCGGCCGAGACTGCGAGCGTGCACCTCGAAGGTCATGTTGTAGTCCTCGATCACCAGCCCGGGCGCATCGATGTCGATCTGACGAAGAGCCCGTGAGCGATAGAGACTGGCGAATCCCGGCACGATGTAGACCGCGTTGATCCACGGAGCAGCCTGGCCGTACTTATGCAGATACTGCACGACGGTGTAAACCCGTTCGCGGTACCAGACCAGCAGACGTCCCAACAGCGATCCGGCGGCTTCTGGATGCAGGGTGCGCGCTCGTCCGGCGACTGCGGCCACGTCGTTGTCCTCGGTGAGGCGAAGGGCAGTGATCGCGTAGTCGTCGGCCAAATGTGTGTCAGCGTCGAGCAGCAGGACGAACTCATACCGGTCGGTGAGGTGAAAGTGCGCGATGGCGGCGCTCAGCGCACCGGCCTTGCCACGATTCGGGTTCAGCTCGAGCACCTGCACACCGAGCCGACGCGCGATGTCTGCAGTTCGGTCGGTCGATCCGTCTGAGACCACATGGATCTGCTCGGGTGAGAACTGGGTCAGAGCGCGTCGCAGTGACGCCTCGAGCACCGACTCCTCGTTATGTGCGGCCATCAGAACGGCGATGTCGCTGTTCGACCACCGAGGAAGGGTCGACCCCAGACGCTGTCGTCGTCGTTCGCCGTGCTCCGTCAGCCAGCGAATGACACCGATGACCCCCCAAATCATCGTGGTGACTCCCACGATCGCCAGCATGAACACGATCAGACCCCAAGCCATGATCGACTCCCCTCCTGCGCACTGTGCCCTCGGTACAGACTCCGTCGTCTTCGGCGCGATGCCTCTCACGCTACGGACATCGGCTCGCCGATGGGTCCTTCGTCTCCGCACTGTCGCCGCAGCGGTTATGCGGTCCCGCATCCGGCAGAGGCGCATGCGCGCATTGCATCCGCAGATCCCGCGGCCCGATCCGCAGGCGCGGTACAGGCCTTCCGCAGGCGCCGGCAGACGTCTCCGCAGAGCGACCGAAGAAGGCTGCCGCATCGGTTGCCCGGCTGCAACGCCGAAAGGCACGCTCAGAGAGCAACAGTGACGCAATGGTGCGTGAAGGGCGGGGATCATATCTCCGGCGGAGCGCCCCCAACCGGAGAGTGGACACCGTGGAACTCACATCGACCAGACAACAGCTCAGCGAACAGCGTGCGCGGCTGGCGCTCAGCGCGCTCGGAACCGTCACCGAAGACCGCTCAGGCGCGACCACAGCAACGACCTTCACCGATTTCGACTACGACGTCGCGATTCTGGGTCTCGGCTACGTCGGTCTGCCGACGGCTCTCGCCTACCGTGCGGCCGGTCATCGCATCGCAGGCATCGACGTATCGGAGCAGCGCGTTGCGGCGATTCGACGTGGCGACGTCGATCTGATTCCGAGCGATCGAGTGCTGCTGGAATCACACCGCGACAGCGACGGGCTGCTGCTGACCACCGACCTGTCGGCGCTGCGGCGTGCGGCTGCGGTGATCATCTGCGTGCCGACCCCGGTCAGCGATGATCTGAGCCCCCAGCTCAGCATTCTGCACAGCGCGTGCATGACAGCCGTGACCAACGCTGTCACGGGGCAGCTCATCGTGCTGACTTCGACGACCTATGTCGGGTGCACCGAGGAACTGGTCGTCCAGCCGCTGCGAGACCGAGGCATGAATCCGGGCGAAGACGTCCACGTGGTGTTCAGCCCGGAGCGCATCGACCCAGGCAACGTGCAGTTCGGCCACGAGGCCGTTCCTCGCGTCATCGGCGGCGTCAGCCCCGCCTGCGCAGCACGCGCGGTCGACCTGCTCGGCTCGGCGGTCGAGCAGACGCACGTCGTGTCGTCGCCAGGCCATGCCGAGATGACGAAGCTGCTCGAGAACACCTTTCGCGCGGTGAACATCGCGCTGGCCAATGAGTTCGCCGACATCTGCCGCGAGCTCGACCTCGACGTCAGCGCGGTGATCGATGCGGCGGCCACCAAGCCCTACGGCTTCATGAAGTTCACGCCCGGCCCCGGGGTCGGTGGGCACTGCATCCCCTGCGACCCGCACTACCTGCTCTGGCAGCTGCGGCGTCAGCGCGTCGCCGCTCCGATGATCACCCAGGCGATGCACGAGATCAGCCACCGCCCGGGTCGCGTCGTCGATCGGGCGAAAGACCTGCTCGCCGAGAACGGCATTCCGCTGAGCGGAGCGCGTGTGTTGGTCGTCGGAGTCGCCTACAAGCCGAATGTCGCGGATGCTCGGGAATCGCCCGCCATCGAGATTCTGCAGCGGTTCTGGAGTGCGGGCGCGCTCTCGCGCTACTACGATCCGCTCTTCCCATCAGTGACGCTGCCCGATGGCCACACCCTCACCTCTGTGCCGAACCCCGGTGCCAACGAGCCAGACATCGTCGTGCTGCACACGCTGCATCGCGACATCGACCTCTCGTGGATCACGCCGAAGACCCCGGTGCTCGATACGACCTACGGTGCGACCGACATCGCGCACCGCAGCGTGCTCTGAACGCGGGCCGCCCTCACGCAGCCTGACCCGGCACCCCCCGATGGCCACGATTCACCATCAGCGGCACCGACGCCGCCGCACGAAGACGAAGGAACACACATGCACACTCTCATCACCGGCGGCGCCGGCTTCATCGGCAGTCACTTGGCCGAGTACCTGATCAGTCAGGGAGACGACGTCACCGTGCTGGACAACCTCAGTACGGGACGACTCGCCAACCTCCGTCAGCTCAGCCGCGACCCCAGGCTCGGCTTCGTCGAAGGCGACGTACGCGACACCGAGCTCGTGGAGAGTCTCATCGCACAGGCCGACCGTGTCTTTCATCTGGCGGCCGCCGTCGGCGTGCACGTAATTCTGGACGACCCCCTGGGCAGCCTGCGCACCAACTTGCACGGCACAGAGAACGTGCTCGCGTCGGCAAACCGGCACGAGACCCGTGTGCTGCTGGCCTCGACCAGCGAGATCTACGGCAAGAACACCGCAGACAGGCTGCATGAGAACTCGGATCGCATTCTGGGGTCTCCTCTGTTGAGCCGCTGGACGTATGCCGCAGCGAAGGGCATCGACGAGGCCTTCGCACACGCGTATTGGCGCAAGCACGACCTGCAGGTGTCGATTGTGCGGCTGTTCAACACAGTTGGGCCGCGACAGACCGGCCGCTATGGAATGGTCGTGCCCAGACTTGTGCGTCAGGCTCTCAACGACGAGCCGCTCACCGTCTACGGCGACGGCGAGCAGACACGATGCTTCTCATACGTCGGCGACGTGGTGCCTGCGCTCGTGGCGGTCGAGGAGCATCCTGACTCAGCAGGCAGAGCCTTCAATCTCGGCGGTGCGCAGGAGATCTCGATCAAGGCGCTCGCCGAACAGATCATCGACGTGACCGGCAGCCGCAGCATCATCGAGCACATCCCCTACGATCAGGCCTACGGCGAGGGCTATGAAGACATGCGGCGCCGGGTGCCCGACAACACAGCTGCCAACGAACTGGTCGGCTTCGTTCCGAAGACTTCGGTGCGTCGCATCATCGAGCTGGTCGCCCAGGCGATGCTGCGTGATCAGACCGACCGGGCCGGCGGTCTGGGCAGCACGCCCGAAGGGGCCGGGGCGACCGCCGAAGTGACGCACCGCACGCTGGCCGCCGAGGGCTCGGCGTCGTGAACCGCGCAGGGGTGCGAGCCGGGCCGCGCCGTCGATTGGCGGTGACGGCAGCCGCCACGCTCTTCGGCAGCGTGGCTTTGGGCGTGGGCGTCGTGGCGATGCCTCCCACCGACGGCGTCAGCGCATCGAGCGATGCGGTCGCGGCGATCGCCGAAGACGGTCTGAGCCCGCACGCGACCGACGTTCCTCTGCTCACGCTTCAGGAGGCAGGAGTGCAGCGGCTGACGAACGATGCTCCTGCGATCGTGAGCCTGACCTTCGACGATGGCACACAGGATCAGGTGCTGGCTGCGAACATCCTGGCCAAGCGCGGTCTGGTCGCGACGTACTACGTCACGACCGGGCAGACCGGTGCCCCCGGCTTTCTCACCCGCGACCAGCTGCACGGTCTCGCCGATCTCGGCAGCGAGATCGGCGGGCACACCGTGCACCACCTCAATCTGCCGACAGTGACGCAGAACGAGGCACGCCGTCAGATCTGCCAGGATCGCGAGAATCTGCGTCAGTGGGGGCTGCCGGCGCAGAGCTTCGCCTACCCGTATGCGGCGCACAACGATGAGGTTCAGCGCGCAGTGCGCGACTGCGGCTATGCCTCGGGGCGCGGTCTCGGCGGTGCGGTCGGTTCGGGCGAGTCGATGCGCCTGGCCGGAGAGACGATTTCGCCGGAGGCCAAGATCGTCGAGTCGCTGCGGCCTGAGAACCCGATGGTGACGCTCGCACCCAACATGTTCGATAGACGATCAGGCATCGAGGCCTATCAGAAGGATGTCGAAACCGCTGTCGGCGTGGGGGCAGGTTGGACACAGCTCACGTTTCACGGCATCTGCGAGCGAGAGGCGACCACCTGCCCGGAGATCATGGTCACTGAGCAGGAGCTGGAACGGCTGGCCGACTGGCTCGTCGAACAGGTCGTCGCAGGGCGCGTCGCAATCAGGACGGTTGGCGAAGTGATCAACGGCGACCCAACGGCTCCGGTGCCGAGCGCCTACCTCTCAACCGGCTCGGCAGGCGATCCGAACGCGCAACATGCGGCGTTCACTCCGAGACGGAGCTCCGACCCCGGGCACAGAGTCAGTGATTTCACACATCAGAATGCCCAGGGAGCGCCCATCTGCTGGAACGGTTTCGCCTACGGCGACAACACCGCGAACTTCACCATCACCTCGAAGACAGGCCACGAAGGACAGGAGGCGCTGCGCCTCGAGCTGACGGCGAAAGGGCCCGGCGAGGCGAAGTGGCTGCCCATCATGGACCTCGGCGAATGCTCGCTCGCAGCCGAAGGCGGGCAGAGCAGAGAGATCACCTACACTGCGCGAGGTGGTGGGGCGCAGAGTCAGCCGGTGGCATTCGTCCGGGACGAGACCGGCAGATGGACGTACTTCAGCGCTGGCCGCTTCACCCCGCTGGGCGAGGAATGGTCCGAACACACCTGGAAGACCCCCGACCTGCCCGCAGGCACGACAGCGCTCGCGGTGGGCATCGCCCTGCAGCAGACCGGCTGGAACGAGGTGCGTCAGATCACCGTGCAATGACGGTGATTTGCCAGAAGGCCGGCTCGGCTGAGACTGTTGTCGCATGACCTCCCCCGAAGCGCCCCGGCCCGATCCCCCGTCAGACGGAGGCGACCGGCACTCTTCGGGGCCTGGCGACGCAGCTGCCCGGTTGACCGTCTCTGACTCGGCGTCACCGGTGCTCGGGCTGCACCCTCGCGCGCTGAGTCATCCGGTGTGTCCGCGAGCCAAGTCCATGTGGCGGCTCAACGCACTCATCACGAACAGCGTCATCCTCGCTGTGCTCGTCGTGGCGGCGCTGCTCTGGGAGCCCGTGCGCATCTGGTCGCTGATCCTGGCCGCCGTCACGATCGTCTCAGCACTCGTCGAGATCTTTCTCGCACCGAGCATCCGCTATCGGGTGCACCGCTGGGATCTGACCGACCAAGCGGTCTATGCCCGATCCGGCTGGGTCACACAGCACTGGCAGGTCGCTCCGTTCTCCCGGATTCAGACGGTCGAGGCCAAACGCGGACCGGTGCAGCGCATGTTCCGTCTGGCATCGGTCAAGGTGACGACGGCCAGTGCGAGTGCCGACGTGACCATCGTCGGGCTCGATGAGCAGGATGCCGACAGCCTGGTGCAGTCGCTGACCGAAGCGACCCAGTCGACGCTCGGCGACGCGACATGAGCGGCGAGAGTGAGCATCCGACGACAGGACGCGCCGAACCGGAGTGGCATCGGCTGAACCCCCGCACGGCTCTGGTCGGGGTCGTCAATCTGCTGCTGCGCGGCGTACCGGTCGCGGTCGCGGCGATCGTGCTGAAGAACGCAGGTGATGGCTTTCCCTTCGCATTCGTGGCGCTGATGGTCGGCCTGCTGCTGCAGCCGGTGAGCTATCTCGTTCGGTATGCGACGTTCCGGTATCGCTTCACCGAGCGTGAATTCGAGGTCACGTCGGGGCTGCTCTCGCGAACGCGACATCGGGTGCCGCTCGAGCGCATCCGCACGGTCGAGATCGAGTCGCGGCTGCTGCACCGGCTGCTGCGGGTCTCGGTGGTGAACATCGCGACGGGTGAGGCCAAGGCCGATCAGCGGATCAAACTCGACGCCGTCGACCAGCATCATGCCGAGAGGCTCCGAGGCCTGCTGCTGCGCCAGCGTGCTCCGCAGGATGCGCAGATCGTGCCCGCCGGCGGGTGGCCGGATGCCACCGGCAGGCCGGAGACGTCTGGCTCAGAGCCGGGGCATCCTTCGACACTGCAGCGGAGCGTCGACGAGCGCGGTGACTCGAACACGGCGCGCGACGACATCGAGACCCCGATCGTCGCGCTGCGCGGGCGCTGGGCGTTCTACGAGATCTTCACGGTGCGCACGCTGACGATCCCGCTGATTCTGTTCGGTGCCTTCTGGCAGCTCGTCGAGAATTTCAACCTGCTGAGCGGTGAGCAGATCGAGGGCCTGTACACGTCTGCGCAGCGTGCGTTCGTCGGGCTCGCGCTCGCGGCACCGCTCGTGGTCGCCGTGCTCGTGCTGATGAGTCTTGGCGCGATCACACTCTTCTTCGTGAACTGGTGGGGCTTCACCCTGGTGCGCAGCGGTCACCGGTTCGTCTCGCGTCGCGGTCTGCTGACGACGAAGACCTCGGCCGTCGACGCGCGACGTATCCGCGGCATCACAATGAGCGATTCGATCGTGATGCGGCTGGTGCGGGGCGTACAGCTGGTGCCCATCACGACCGGTCTCGGCGGGCTCGGCACGTCGAGCGGCACAGGCGGCGGGCCAGCCTCGAACGACGCGCGGCTGCTGCCGACGGTCGGTCGTACCGAGGCGCACACCCTCGCCGAGATTCTGCTGGGTGACTGCGACGGCGGACGCAACGGCGACCTCGTCGCGGAGCTGCCGGGTGGCAGCATGCCGACCGATGCCCAGCTGTTTCGCAGAGGATGGCTGAATCAGCACCCCCTCGTTGCGCTGCGGCGGCGGCTGATCCGGCTCTGGCTTTGGGACCTCGTTCTCGCGGCGGTCTGTGCAGCGTTCGTCTTCGGTCTGGGGTGGTCGGCAAGTCTGCTCTGGGCGCCTGCTACTCTCGCGGTGCTGCACGTCGGCGTTGCGTTCGGAGACTACCGCCAGCTCGGACACCGGCTGATCGGCGTTGACGATCGCGGAGCATCTGTGGGAACCGTCGTGAGACCGACGATCTGTGTGCGCCAGGGGTTTGTGCTGCGCAAGGTGCACCTGCTGCAGCTGCGAGGTGTCTGCGGCGTCGCCGTCGATCAGTCCTGGCTGCAGCGACGTGCCGGAGTTGCGACGGTGATTCTGAGCACCGCGGCTGGAGAGCACACGTACCGTGTGCGTGACTGCAGCGAACGTCAGGCTGCCGAGATCCTGCGTGCAGCAGCCGGCGACGAAGCGCTGAGCCGCTGACAGTCGCGCTTCCTGCGCCTCTTCGCAGGGAGCCGTGACCGCACAGGGGATCTTCCGACAGGGCGACTTCCCCACTGTGTGGACACCGCAGCCGCCATGGCGGCTACTTGGCAGCAACCTGCAACGAGGTGATCCTGCCGTTCGCGTCGACGGTCGCGGTATCCGTGCCGGTGATGGCGAACACCTGGCCGTCGGCGTGACGTCGAGCGACAGCCCACTCGACGACCACTCTCGTCGCATCCGTCGACCGCGAGTTCCAGACGTGGTGAAGCTCGGTGTTCCGCGCGAAGAACGTGTGAAAGAAACTGCGGATCGCCTCGGCCCCGGTTGCCGACTCCCCGCGCCCTGAGACGAGGGTCGCATCAGATGCGAAAAGGCCGACGAGCTCCTCGAAGTCCTGCGGGTGCTGGCCAGCGGTGTTCGACAGAGAGAAATACCGATCCAAGACATCCGTCGGCGAGTTGCCGCTCATAATAGGCCTCTCTCTGGCACATGCGGGCGACCTGCAATTCCGGGCACCGCAACTACCGGCGCTCATCGTAGTTTCGCGCTCAGACGCGGTCAAGGGTCTGTTCGTGGCTGCCTTTTGGTGCCTCGGGACGCAGCGAGATCTGAATTCTGTTCGCCTCCGCCCCGAAGCGCAGGGCCAGTCTGCTCATCTCCGCCGACAAGGCTGGCCGGACGAAACGGGCTGCGCCGAGCCCGGCGACGACCGGGCCGATCAGGCGTTGCCCTCGACCCAGTCGCGCAGGTGTCTCAACGGCGCCGACGCGCTCTGCCCGAGCTCGGTCAGCGCATACTCGACGCGGGCGGGAACCTCGGCATAGACCGTGCGCGTGACGAGGCCGTGCGCTTCGAGCCGCTTGAGCGTCTGCGAGAGCACCTTCGGGCTGATGCCCTCGAGACGACGTCTGAGCTCGCCGTTGCGCAGCGCGCCGTCTTCGAGTGCGCCGATCGCCAACGCGCTCCACTTGTTCGCGAGCAGATCGAGCATGTCTCGGCAGGGGCACATAGCCGCATAGACGTCGTTGCGTTCGCACTCACTGCCCTCACCGCATGGGAGACGCTTTTCGACCACTTCGGACTGACCGCGGATTCACAGGGGTCGCTGCTGATCGTGGGTGCGACAGGCGGTGTCGGCTCGATCATGGTGCAGCTGGCCGAGGCGCTGCTGCCCCATGTCGAAGTGATCGCAACGGCTTCAGACGCCGACCGTGCGATGTGGGTGCGCGAACTCGGTGCCGAGCACGTCGTGAACCATCATCAGAACCTGATCGAGCAGGTCACCGCAATTGTGCCCGAGGGCGCCGACTGGCTGTTCACTGCGCATTCACACGGCCAGATCGATACCTATGCGCAGATCGTGCGACCCTTCGGCCACGTCGTGGCGGTCGACGATGGCCCTCGTGACGTTTCCCCGCTCAAGAGCAGGAGCATCGCCTGGCATTGGGAATTCATGTTCACCCGTGCCATGCACCGCACCCCCGACATGATTCAGCAGCATCGCATCCTCGAGCAGGTCGCCGACTTGGTCGATAGCGGCCTCATCACGACGACAGCAGCGGTCAGGCTCTCCCCCATTTCGGCATCCACGCTGTGCGAGGCGCACGAGATCGTCGAGACCGGCCATGTGATGGGCAAGGTGGTCGTCAGCGGGTGGGGCGACGAGGCCAATGGCTGAGGGGTACTGACCGGGCGCGCCGATGGCCGGAAAGCTCAGAGCGTGCGGAGCCAGGCACGGATGCGGCCGCGCGCGTTGGCATACGGTGATGACGTGTTGAATGAGATCATTCGCCCCATGGTCCACTTGCCATACCAGGGGCGGCAGTAGAGATCGGCGTCAGAGTAGCCGTCGATCAGCTCGGTGATGGCACTTTTCGCGAAGCGCAGTTGCGTGCGCAGCTGTTCCCATGAGTCATCTGCGTGAGCTGCGTAGTAGCGCTGAGCCAGCAGTCCCAGCTCGTTCCACTTGATGCCAGGCGCTGGGAATTCGTCAGGAAGACCCGCGGCTCTGCGCCGGTGCCATGTGAGCACCTGCTGATTCCACCCAATGAGATAGGCGACCAGATCGGCCGGGCTCATGCGTGTGTTCTTGACGTGTCCGTCGAGTACTGGTTCTCGCACCGCGTCGAGTGGCACCCGATCGAGATCTCGCTCGAGCTGAGCGAACGTCTTGTCGATCGCGGCAAGGAGTTCGGCTTTGGTCGCGGGAACAGGCATTCCACTCCTATCGCTTCGACGCTGGATCTCAGGCTGACTCTGGTGCTGTTTGCGCCGCTGCATCTGTGGGCCCAGAGGGACTCGAATCCCATGCGCTGAAACAGGTCGAGTCCTGCGGAAGCCTCATGGTATCAAACGAGATTGTGTGCTGGTGGGGCCGAGAACGTGGGCACTTCGGCGCTTCTCAATGAAGTCACAGAACCAACGCGACGGAGGTGAACTCCCCCCTACGCTTCACCAGATAGACGCCATTCACACGGCTCGCGATAGCGGCGAGAGCGTCTTGTCGATCGTGAGGCGGTTCGAGGTGAGCCGGATGACAGTGTGGGAGAAGACGCGGACGGCGACCGTCGAGGATGGCTCGTGAACCGCCGCAACTGAGCTCACCAACATTTGCTTGAGTCGATATCGAGTCCGATCTATACTGAGGGCATGTCTTGGGAGGTGCGGCTCTGGAACGACGTGGAGTCGTGGGTCCTGGGGCTGGATGACGAGACCTACAACCTGGTCGCCGCCGCGATCACCCGTCTGGAGTCCGAAGGACCGACGCTCGGGAGGCCCACGGCAGATCGGATCAAGGGTTCCCGGCATCACAACATGAAAGAACTGCGACCTGGATCGGCAGGGCGCAGTGAGATCAGGATTCTGTTCGCCTTCGATCCGAAACGCAGGGCCATCCTGCTCATCGCCGGAGACAAAGCGGGCAGGTGGAAGCAGTGGTACGACCAGAACATCCCGATAGCCGACGACAGATTCGATGAGTGGCTGACAGAGGAGGAGTGAGATGAGCACCAAGACGAAGACCGCAGCGTGGAGTGACGTGCGTGCCAAGCGTCCCGTCGACGAGCAGGCCGTTGCCGACCACGTCGCACGCATGGAGGCCGAGGAGCGCGCCTACCGGCTGCGTGAGATCCGCGAAGAGCAGGGAATGACGCAGAAGGAACTCGCCGAACGCATGGAACTGACCCAGCCCACGATCTCGGCCCTGGAGTCCGGCGATCTCGATCGTTCCGGGCTTGCGACCCTCAAGTCATACGTCGAAGCCCTCGGCGGCACCGTCGAAGTCACGGCTACATTCGGCAGCCGGAAGCTCCTTCTGTCGCCTCGCACATAACTCCTGCTCAGCCTGGCGGCCGATGTAAGCAATCAAATAGCCGCAAGCCTTTGTCTCCAGGCTCTGCGAGCCATGCCCCGATCCCCGTCGCGATCTGATCCAGACCTCGATCGACCAGTTCAGTGAAAGGGAGTAGGTCCATCTGCGTGTATGCCTGCACGGGCGTCAGAATGTTGACCTCCGTTGGTAGGGTCGCGGCGATGTCACCGAGCCCAAGGTGAAGCCAACCGTTTCGCAGCCGACGGAATGGCGCGTCAACGATGGTCCGCAAGTCCGCAGAGTCCGTGAGCGCATGAACATGCTTTGAAGCAAGAGGTTGGAGAATCTCGGGGCGAGCAGCCAGCTGCTGGAGTGACCGGGCCGCATGGTGAAGTACGACAAAACGATGTTTCAGCGAGGCCGCATCACACGACCCACAACACTCTGCGTGCGCCCAGAGACGAGAGGCCTGAACAGTCGACAGGATGCTGACGACGGCCATCGCAAGATCCGGCTCCAGTTGTCCTCCGAAGATGGCAGGGACAACCTTCGCGATCTTCCCGTCCCACCAGGTCAGCGATTCAGAATCCTTGTTTCCGTGAGTCCGAAGCTCGTAGCGACCCTCACCGACAAGCGCGGTTGTCAGTTGGCCGATACCCATCGCGAGATCGTGAACATGAGGGCCCCAAGAATCCACCTGTACGACACGGTCCGGCGGCAGCCCGACCATGAAGTGTCCAGTGACGTTCGTAAGAACCAATTCGGGCCCATCGGCCAGCACCGCAAAGTCGTCACGAAGAAAGTCGAACAGCCGACCTCGCCTGTCATCGGGATAGAACGCAGCATGTGTAGCAATACCCAGCGCGTGGAAGTCAGCGACCACGTCATCTAGTTGACTTGCACGCCGCACGTCGAAGAACTTGCCCCCATGTCGTGCTGCAGTCGCAATCTCGAGCTCCCAGCCCAGTTCCAGTCGACACGCATGCACATCGCTGAGAGTCTTTGCCGTCTCATACGCGACCATCGCGCCCCATTGGGCGAATGGCCAGGTACGAGGATGGTTCTCTGCACCGAGGATGCTCCCCGCCACATAGCGGAGGTCGCTCGCAGCAATCGCCAGTGACAGCTTCTCGTGAAGTTCCATATCCTCGAAACTACCGAGAACACCACACATCTTTCAGACGACGGCCACGCCCCTGCCTCTGTCGCTCCCTAGCCGCTCTTGTGTGAGGTACTCCCGGCTGCTTGAGCACCGCCGCGCACACCTATTTTTGAGCGGTCACGCCTCTTGCCGATCGGCGAGAGCTACCGCACAGGGCGGCGTCTGGCTTTGTCACCGCGACGCCACGTCCGCGGGAAGAACCTGACATGAAGAGTCTCGTCGCGCTCGTCTTGCATCTGGCCGATGAGCTTCATGCGGACGAACTAGCCCAGCAGCGCACGAGGACCGCGCGAGACGATCACAGCCAGCCGACCCGCACTCGCAGCGTTCAGGTCGAAGAAAGGAATGACGATGATTCTTCTAGTGCCAGCACCCGAGGCTGAGATACCATCCGCATTGACAGTCATGACCTACCAACGCGTCTCGATCAAAGAGCAAGCGTCGAAGAGCGGTCGGGATGAAGGCTTCTCGATCCCGGCGCAGCGGGAGGTCAATCAGTGCAAAGCCGACATGCTCGGCGGAAGCATCGTGGCGGAGTTTGTTGACGCTAGGGAATCCGCCCGCTCGGCCGACCGACCCGACTTGAAACGGATGCTCGACTACGCAAAGCCCATCGGGTGAACTACTGCAACGTCCACAAGGTCGACCGGCTCGCCCGCAACTGCTTCAATGATGTCGAGATCTAACGAGCCCTCATCGAAGCAGGCGTCACGTTGGTGTCCGAGACGAAGAGCATAGACGAGACCCCGTCGGGCATGTTGTTGCACAGGATCATGTCGTCGATCGCCGAGTTCTACTCTCACAGCCCAGAGTCCATCGGCAGGCCCACCGTGAGGTAGACGGTGTCGCTTCCCGCCACCGCCGCTTTGGTGGCCTTGGCGTCCATGAGATCGGCGGAGACGAGCTGATCGCTGTCATTCACCTCGCGCGGGTTCCGGCTGACCAGACGGATGTCGTGGGTGTGGTTACGATGGAGTTCGCGGGTGAGTTCTTCGGCGATCTGGCCGCCTGCGCCCAGTACGGTCTGCATGATGTCCTTCCGGTTCGATTCTGGTGAGCGGTCCCGCGGGTAGCTCAGAGGAGTGCGGCGACCTTGGTGGCGGTCTCCTTGGCCGAGCCAGGGTTCTGCCCGGTGACGAGCCTGCCGTCAACGACGGCGTTGGAGGCGAACGGCAGCAGCGCCTTCGAATAGTTCGCCCCGCGCTCCTTCATGTACTCTTCGACGTTGTAGGGCACGAGCTTGTCGACACGGGCAAGGACCTCTTCGCGCCAGGAGAACCCGGTGATGTTGCGGCCGGCGACGAGGTAACTGCCATCGGAGAGTGTGGTGTCGAGCAGTCCGCAGTAGCCGTGGCAGACCGCCCCGACGACTCCACCGCGTTCGAAGATCTCGCGGGTGATCCGTTGCAGGCCCTCGCTGTCGGGAAAATCGAACATCACTGCGTGTCCGCCGGTGAAGTAGATCGCGTCGTAGTCGGCCGAGTCGATCTGCTCGGGGCTGGCCGTCTCCTCCAGAAGCGCCATCCGTGCCGGGTCGTCATGCCAGGCTTTGGCGGACTTATCGCAATTGGGGAACTTCAGCGACCGCGGTTCCAACGGGGACTTCCCGCCTGCGGGACTCACAATCGTCTGTTCAAAGCCACGCTCAGCAAAGATGTCGTAGGCGTGGGTCAACTCCGACAGCCACAGCCCGGTCGGGTGCGAGGGGTCGGCGTCGTAGTGGTCGACGTTGGTGACCACGAGCAGGATGCGTGTACTCATGAAGGGTTCTCAATTCTGGATGAGGTGATGGGCGGGAACACAGTGGTGAAAATCGAGCGCACACGCTCATCGACCACGCCTTGGTCGACGGCATTGAGCTTGCCGTCAAGGTGCAGGAACGCGAGCCCGTGGGCCAGCGACCACCCGGCAGCAGCGAGAGTAACCGGGTCTGACTGTGGAAAGACCGTAGCCATCACTGCTTCGAGATAGTCGTGCAGTGTACCCGCAGCTTGCACCCGCTCGTCGTCCTGGTCATCGCAGGGTTGCCCGAACATGAGCCGGAACAAGGCCGGTCTACGCAGCGCGAAACGGACATAACCGACCGCGAGTTCAGCCACCTCGGCGGTCGAGCGTGGAAGCGGTGCACCCTTGGCGAGGTCGCCCATCAACTCGTGTAGCCCGTGCACGGCCATCGCGGACTCTAGCGCTTTCCGATCCGGGAAGTGGCGATACGGGGCGGCTGTCGATACCCCTGCGCGGCGGGCCACTGCGCGCAACGAGAACGCCTCACCACTTTCAAGTATCTCCAGGGCGGAGAGCACGAGTGCTGCCCGCAGGTCACCGTGGTGGTAGCCCGGCTTGGCCGACTCCGATTCCATCGACACCCTCCCTAAGTAAGCACTGCTTACATTAGCACGGGGTTGCCAGCCGCACACCACGCGACGCATCCGCTGTCGGCTGGTTGCAGCGATGGCACCAGGCTAAAGTGCTATATCCATGGCTAAGCGATCTGCTGGTCGAAAGACCTCGCCACCGAAGTCAGCAAGGGGCTCCGGCAGAAGGTCGCCACCGGCGGCACAACGATGCGCGCACCCATCGGGGACTTCAACGTTCGCAAACGCGATGCCCAAGGGCGCGAGCACCGCACCGTCGAACTCGACCCGCTCCGCGCGCCGCTGATCAGGTGGGTGTTCGAGGAGTACGCGAACGGTGATTGTGTCGTCCTCGACCTGCACTCGGAGATCACCGCGAGAGGGCTCACTACCGTGCCGAAGAGGAACCGGCCCCGCACCAGGTCGGACGTTCGACGTTCTTCAAGATCCTCCGCAACCCGTACTACATCGGCACCGTTCGTTGCCGGGGCGCAGAACACCCCGGCAACCACGAGCCCCTCATCGACATCGAGACCTGGCAACGAGTCCACCCCTGCTGGGCTCCAGCAAGACTGCGCGGGAGCGCAAGCGCGCCCACGACCACTACCTGAAAGGCAGCCTCTTCTGCGGCGCATGCGGATCACACCTCCAACTCGAATTCCTCACCAACAAGCAAGGCCACCACTACGCCTACTCCGTCTGCTCCGGGCGCGCCTCGAAACGCAGCACCTGCACCCGCCGCGCCATACCCGTTGGGCTTGTGGAGCACCTCATTACCGACTGCTACCGGAGCATCACGATCACCGAAGCGCAGCACGCAGGGCTCGCGGCATGAGTCGAGGCCGCGGTCGACGAACGCCTCGCTGCGCGAAACACGGAACTGGCGAAACTGGTCGCGACGCGGAAGCGATTACAGGACGAGACCGACAAGTTCCTGGCGGCGCCCTTCGCTGACGCCATCGACCTCGACACACTCACACGCACCGACGACCAGTGTCGACGCCTCTCCAACCAAGCGTTCACGAACGGCATCGAGATCAGCCAAGACGAGGAAACCAGAATCCGCCTAGCCGAACCGTTCACCATAGCGGAACTCACACCTACGCATGTCGCGAGTTCTAGCACGCCTGAAACTGTGGGCCCAGAGGGACTCGAACCCCCGACCCCCTCGGTGTAAACGAGGTGCTCTAACCAACTGAGCTATAGGCCCGCGACACCCAACTGTAGCCGAAGTCGAAGTGCATCAGGTTCGGACTCGCTCAAGACACCGTCGCCGATCGCTCCATGTGGCCGTGGATCGCTCCAAATCGGCGAATCTCGAGCAATCTGCGCAGGTGCCGGGCGATCCGCGCAGGTGCCCCGAGCAAAACCCGCCCTCGACCTCGTCTCACAACCGCCGCGCCCATTCCTCATACCAGCCGAGCGGCCGCGCCTGCCCCGAAGCGGTCTCGATGCGCGCGCGAACAGCGCCTGAAGCATCCACCGCCAGCGACACGCGCCGAGCCGCACCCGTCACGTCGTCGAAGGCATCACACGCCTGCGCGAAGCCCCCATGCGGCCAGTAGTCGGCCAAAAGATCGAACGGCCGCGGCTGCTGCACATGCCACGCCGCGAGGGTCGGCTGCGGGTCGGTGCTGACGGCCAGAATGCGGATGCCCAAGGCCGGCGCCGCATCGGCGAGCTGATCGAGCTCTCCCGCGCACACCGGCGTGAACGCATGCGGATAGAACACCACGAACGCAGGCGCACCGAGCAGATCAGACCGCCGCACCGACTCCCCGTGCTGATTCAGCAGGTCGAAATCCGGCAGCGCCGCGAGGTGCGGGGCTTCGGGTGTCTCAGGGGCGCAGTCGTCAGTCACGCGCCCAAGCCTAGCGCCGCACCGCTCGTGCGACACCGGCTCGGGCCAGCCGGTCTGCGACGCTGATGCCGAGCCAGGTGCCGGCCACGCAGCTCGCCAGACAGAGCGCGAAGAACGCGATCTGCAGACTCAGCGGCAGGGCCCACAGCTGATAGACCTCGGCCGCGAGTACCGGATAGAGCACGCCGACGAGAGCCGCGCCGAGATAGTGCTGCCAGGTGTGCCAACGTCGGTAGGCCAAGACGAGAAAGCCGATCTCGGCAAAGAAGGCCCACCAGACGTTGGTCGCGACACTGGCGAACCCGTAGCCAGAGGCGGGCCGGAGACAAGTCCCGTGAGCACTCCGGCACCGGGTCGTCGCACCAGACGCAGCGCGATGACCGCAGGCAGCAGCCAGACGCCGGCCAGCGCCATACCGGCTACCGGGGCCGCGGCGAACAGCAGCGTCGAGACCCAGTTCGCCGGAAGCAGGGTCAACGCCCCTGCCACGCCGATCGCCGCACAGATGAGCAGGTATGTCGTCGAGACGCGTTTCATCACTTCTGCTTCGCAGGCATGCGCCAGTAGCCGACGAAGCTGATGTGCTCTTTAGGAACTCCCGCTTCGACGAGGTGGCGGCGCGCCGAGGTGGGCAGCGCCTGCTCCCCCACGATGAACGCGTGCACGGGCGGCGCTGGCACCTCGATCTCGCGCAGAGCGGCGAGTGCCAGCGTGCCCGGTTTGACGTGTGGGTCGTCGGATGTCTCACGCACGACCCAGCGCACGTCGACGCCGGCCGGGTGCGCGAAGTCGAGAGCATCACCTGCTGCGGGAACTTCGGCGATGACGGTGCCGACTGCATCGGCCGGCAGCGACTCGCAGATGCTTGAGACCGCTGGCAGCCCGGTCTCGTCACTGACGAGCAGCACACGGTCGGTGCCCTGCTCGGGGTTGAAGACGATGCCCTCGTCGATCAGTGCGACGGGGTCGCCGGGCTGGCAGTTCTGCGCCCACGTGCTGGCGGGGCCTGCGGTGCCGTCTTCGGCTGAGCCGTGCAGCACGAAGTCGACGTCGATCTCGGCGGTGCGGCCGGCCGTCGAATCTGCGGGGCGAAACGCCCGCACCGAGTAATTGCGCATGATGGGGCGAACACTCTGCGGAATCGTCGCGAGGAACTTGAAGTACCCCATGGTCTTGTTGGCGTTGGCCGGCACTCGGTCGAGCGCCTCACGCGCATCGTCGGTCGCAGCGGCCGGTATGAACAGGCGGAACCATTGGTCGAATCCCATCGACTCGAAGAGCGCGCTCTGCCCGCCGCCGAGCGTCACACGCATCCAGTGTGACGAGATCTGCTCGGTGCGAACGACTTCGAGACGCAGCAGCTGCTGCCGAGTGGGTTTTCTCATCGTGCTGTATCTGGCCATGGCAGCAATCATCTGACATTGCTGAGCAAAGCGGAACCCCGGAGGTCGTCCGCGCCCGGCGATACAATGTAGCGGCTCGGCGTCGTCGCAGGGCAATCCCCACTCTCCTGTCGAAAGGCCCTGCGTGACTTCGTCGCCTCAACTCGATACCGACCGGCGCACGACTGTCGATTCGAAGCTCGGTACCGGCCCGTCACACGGGCTGCGTCGTCACCTGGGGCGCCTCGACATGGTGCTGCTCACGATCGCCGCAACCCTGGGCATCGACACCATTGCCGAGATCGCCACAGGTGGCGGGCTTGAATCACTCACATGGGTGGTCATTCTCGCGGTCACATTTCTGTTTCCCTATGGACTCCTCATCAGCGAGGCTGGCAGCACATTCCGTCAGGAGGGCGGCCCCTATGTCTGGGTGCGCCTGGCCTTCGGACGCTATGCCGGCGGGCTCGCCTCACTGCTCTACTGGGTCACCAACCCGATCTGGCTCGGCGGCTCGCTCGCATTCATCGCTGCTGCCACGTGGAACGCACACATCGCGCCGCTGCCCGCCGGCAGCCTCTCCGACATCCTGTTCAAACTCTCGTTCGTCTGGCTGGCGATCGGCATCGCGATCATCAGCATTCGATTCGGCAAGATCCTGATCAACATCGGGGCCATCGTGAAGGTCGGTCTGCTGGCTGTGCTGGTTCTCACTGCTGCGCTCTATGCGCTGCAGCACGGTGTGCAGCCGATGGATGCGTCACTTCTGCGACCGACAGCCGGCGGTTTCTTGACCATCGCCCCGGTGCTGTTGTTCGCTCTGCTGGGTTTCGAGGCCGCCAACGGCGCGGCCGAAGAGATGCGCAACCCGAAACGCGATGTGCCGAGGGCCATCGGTGCGGCTGGGCTGACCTCGGCCGTGTGCCACCTGCTGCCGATTCTGGCGCTTCTGGCTGTGCTGCCGGCTGATACGCTCAGCGGCGATTCGGGCATTCTCGACGCACTGGGCGAGGCATTCAGCGTGTACGGACCAGCTCAGCCGGTGCTGCTCTGGCTCTCGGCCGTCGCACTGCTGTACATCGTGCTCACGCAGGGCAGCGCGTGGATGATCGCCTCAGACCGTGTGCAGGCCGTCTCTGGTGCAGATGGTGCCTTTCCGCAGTATTTCGGGCGTTTTAACACGGCGCTGGGCACACCGCTGAGGGTCAACATGCTCTCAGGCGTCATCTCGACGGCATTCACCCTGGTGGCGACGTGGGTGGCGACCAGCTCGTCGAGCTCTGCGTTCTCCGTCGTGCTCTCAGTCGCGACCACCACACTGCTGCTGAGCTACCTGCTCATCCTGCCATCGGTGTTGAGGCTGCGTCGTCGTTTCCCAGACGTCGAGCGCCCCTACGTCGTACCCGGCGGACGCTGGGGTGCTGTGGTGGCAACCGTCATCACGCTCTTCTGGATCATCATCGGCTCGTTCGTGGCGTTGGCTCCCGGGGTGCTCGAACAAATGATGGGGCTGCCGTACGACTTCGGCGAGCAGTGGGGCGTCTCACGTCTCGCTGTGGAATCACTCACGCTCGGAACTCTGGGCGTCCTGCTGGCTGCCCACACCATTGGGTACCTCTTCGCACGACACCACCGGTGTGTGAACCATGACGGTCTCACTGCAGAGCAGCTGTTGGAGAACGGATTCTCTGAGGTCACACGAACGGTGCGCCTTGCCAGAGCGTCTGCTCCGGAAGGCGCACCGCGTCGCTGAACTGATTGGGTCAGCGCTGGTGTCCGCTGACGCGACGACGCAGTACCAGGGTGGTGGCTCCCAAAGCGAGCAGAGCGGCGCCGATCCAGAGCGGAGCGAACTCCTCGCCGGTGCGAGCGAGCCTGCCTGACTCACCTGCGGCCTGGTTCGTCGCGGTGTTCTGCTCCTGCTCGGCAGGCTGCTGATCCTTCGAGTCGTTGGCAGGAGCGGGGTTCTCGTCGCCGGTGTCGCCGGTGTTCCCGTTGTCATCGGGAGGTGTCACGACCGGTGCCTCTTTGACGACCTCAGCCGTGGTGCCCGTGCTCAGCACACTGACGGTCTGGTCGAGATTCACCTGCACCTTGGCTGACATGGCCGCCGCGAGGTTCAGACGCTGCCATGATGCGTCGGCGTCGCCGTCTTTCGTGGTCGCGGTCGTGTCAAGCGGATAGCCCGATTCGATCTCGGTCTGAGCCAGTACGGCGCGACGCTGGTCGTCGGTGAGGTCGGGAAAAGTCGTGCGCAGCAGCGACTCGGCCTTCGCCGGCACCGATGCGGCCTGGCCGCTCTTGCCGACCTTGGCAAAGCCATAGGTCATGCGCTCTTTGTAGACGGCCACGGCCGAGGTGCGATCGGTGACCTGCTGAGCGGTGCCGCCGGGAATCTGCTTTCCTGCATACGGCGTGTTGCTGTATGCGGTGTCGTTCTCGATACAGGTGTCGAGCGCGGCGCCGCAGCCTTTCTCGAGGTAGGCGACGAGTTCGGCACGAGCGGGCTCGAGCACCTTGGTGCGAAAGTCGTCGTCGGCCCAGCGCGAGGCCAGCGCGGCCTCGCCGTTCATGCGGCCGCCCATGATGTCGAGCGGGTAGTGCACGCCGAGCACGATGCGGTTGTTGCCGGCTTCAGAGGTGCGAGCGAGCATCTCGGGTGCGAGCTCCGGCAACAGGGTCGCGAGCGTGAGCCCGGCCTGGTATGCGGTGGTGGTGTGACCGCTGGGGAACGCCCCGCCGGTGCAGATGCCTTTCTGACCGTACCCGGGGTTCAGCACCACATCGTTGTCTGAGAACTGATGTGTCGTGTCAGTGGCGACCGGCACGCGCGTGATCTTGAGGTTGCCGTTCTCGTCGATTGGGCCGATGCCCTTGGTGCGGATGCCGGTGAGCGACGACCCGTTGACCAGCGCCGGGCTGCACTCAGCGTCGTCTCCGGCCACGGATTGAGCTGCGGGGTCGACGGACAGGAACGGGCGCGGGTAGCTGAAGTGCGTCTTCGCGGCTCCGGTTCCGACGTACGCACCGGTCGTGCCGTTCTCGCTGTTGATCAGCGCGCTGGTCAGCGGCAGCTCGCCGTGCTGCCGGCCCTGCACATAGATGGCGCCGAGCCTCTTGCCCAGGCCGTCGGCGATTGACACCGACTGGTCGTAGCTCTTGCCGTCGTTGTCGTATTGGGCGTTCTGCAGGGCGCGGAACTGCTGATCGGCAGAAGCGTTCTGGTTGATCCAGCTGGTCATCTCGTCGTTGTGCTTGAGTGCATCGGCGTTGAGCACCTCGCCGTGCAGATCGTTGACGCCGGATGACTTCCAGAGTTCGCTGAACCCGGCCAGGTTCTCGACGAGGTCGGGCTTCGTGTCATCGCTCGGGTGTGCAGTGGCGGCCGAGGCGATCTGCGGGAGACCGCCGACCACGAGAGCGCTGGCTGCGCCGAAGGCGAGCAGTGCACGGGTGACGCCGCCCGCGGCGGTCTTCGGATGTTGGCGTCGAGTTGAGGAACGCATGCTCAGATTGAACCTTTCATCGGGAGTGTGTCTGAGCGCGGGTCCAGGTGAGATTCAGGTGGGCTCGCGACACGAAGCAAGTTACGTCGCGTGGGTGCTGCTTCGGCAACCGGGAGGTAGCGAGCAGGTGAATTCACACGGCGTCGGGCACCGTGTCAGGGAGGCCACGTTCACCCCGTACACTGAGAGGGTCTTTCCACAGTGGAGTGGTGACGCGCTGTTCGACGCGTTCCGGCACCTGCTGTGGCGTTCCCGCCGGCGCGAGCCGCGCATCCCCGAAGCGATCAGATCGTATTCGGTTGCTCGGCGAAGCCACTGGGATGCTTGTCGCTTCCCTTACACTGATCTGTGGTCAACAACCAAACGAAGGTGAGGAACTGATGGCGGTAAACAGCCAGGATCCGTACGAGCCCGACTACGTCGACAGTGATGTGGACGAGACGCGCGAATGGCAGCAGTCGCTCGACGAGCTCGTATCGGCCCACGGTCGCGGTCGCGCGCGTGAGATCATGATGAGTCTCATCAAGCGGTCCAAAGATCTGCAGCTGAACGTGCCGATGATCCCCACGACCGACTACATCAATACGATCGCGACCGAGAACGAGCCGGCCTTCCCCGGTGATGAAGAGCTCGAACGCAAGTACCGTCGCTGGATCCGCTGGAACGCCGCCGTGCTGGTGCATCGCGCACAGCGCCCGGGCATCGAAGTCGGTGGGCACATCTCGACGTATGCGTCGTCGGCAGCGCTCTACGAGGTCGGTTTCAACCACTTCTTCCGCGGGCCGAATCATCCAGGCGGTGGTGACCAGATCTTCATGCAGGGTCACGCCTCTCCTGGCATCTACGCTCGTTCGTTCCTCGAGGGGCGTCTCAGCAGCGAAGAGCTCGATGGCTTCCGTCAGGAGCATTCAGTGCCGGGCGGACTTCCCTCGTATCCGCACCCGCGGCACATGGACAACTACTGGCAGTTCCCGACCGTCTCAATGGGCATCGGCCCGATGAACGCGATCTACCAGGCGCAGGCCAATCGATACCTGCACAACCACGGCATCAAAGACACCTCGCAGCAGCACGTCTGGGCGTTCCTGGGCGATGGTGAGATGGACGAGCCCCAGTCACGCGGTCTGCTCCAGGTCGCAGCGAACGACCAGCTCGACAACCTGACCTTCGTGATCAACTGCAACCTGCAGCGACTCGACGGGCCGGTGCGCGGCAACACGAAGATCATCCAGGAGCTCGAGTCGTTCTTCCGCGGTGCGGGCTGGAACGTCATCAAGGTCGTCTGGAGCCGTGAGTGGGACGAACTGCTTGCGCGTGACACCGATGGCGCACTCGTCAAGCTCATGAACGACACCCCAGACGGCGACTTCCAGACGTACAAGACCGAAGACGGCGCATATGTGCGCGAGAACTTCTTCGGGCGCGACCCGCGCACCCTCGAACTCGTCAAGGACTACTCCGACGATCAGGTCTGGGCGCTGCAGCGCGGCGGTCACGACTACCGCAAGGTGTATGCGGCCTACAAGTCAGCCATGGAGCACACCGGGTCGCCCACAGTGATCCTCGCTCACACCATCAAGGGCTACGGCCTCGGCCCCTCGTTCGAAGGCCGCAACGCCACGCACCAGATGAAGAAGCTGACGGTCGACGACCTGAAGACCTTCCGCGATCACATGCGCATTCCGATCAGCGATGCACAGATCGAGGCCGAAGATCACTGGGCGCCCCCGTACTACCACCCCGGCAACGACGCTCCCGAGATTCGGTACATGCGCGAGCGTCGTGCAGAGCTCGGCGGCTACATCCCCGATCGCCAGAACCACCCGACCCACATCGACCTGCCGCCCAAGAAGGCCTACGGCTCGGTCAAGAAGGGCTCGGGCAAGCAGAAGGTCGCCACCACGATGGCCTTCGTGCGTCTGCTCAAAGATCTGCTGGCGCAGAAGGGCTGGGAGAAGCGATTCGTGCCGATCGTGCCCGACGAGGCACGCACCTTCGGCCTCGACTCATTCTTCCCCTCGAAGAAGATCTACAACCCGCACGGCCAGCACTACACCTCGGTCGACCGCGAGCTGCTGCTGGCATACAAAGAGAGCCCGCAGGGTCTGATCTACCACGTCGGGATCAACGAGGACGGCGCGGCCTCTGCGTTCACGGCGCTCGGCACGTCGTACTCGACGCAGGGCGAGATCATGGTGCCGGTCTACCTCTTCTACTCGATGTTCGGCTTCCAGCGCACCGGCGACGTGCTCTGGGCGGCGACCGACGCACGAGCCCGCGGATTCCTGCTGGGGGCGACAGCCGGTCGTACGACGCTGACCGGCGAGGGCCTGCAGCATGCTGACGGTCACTCCCCGATTCTGGCGTCGACCAACCCCGCAGTCATCACGTACGATCCCGCATACTCATACGAGATCGCGCACATCGTCGAGAGCGGCCTCGACCGCATGTACGGCGGCACGCATCCGAACCCCGACGTGATCTACTACCTGACCGTCTACAACGAGCCGATTCAGCAGCCTGCCGAACCGGAAGACGTCGACGTCGAGGGCATCGTCAAAGGCATCCACCGCGTGGCGCTTGCTCCTCGCGGCGAGGCGCAGGGGCAGATTCTCGCCTCGGGCGTCGCCGTGCCGTGGGCGCTGCAGGCGCAGCAGATCCTGGCCGATGACTGGAACGTGAACGTCGACGTCTGGTCGGTGACCAGCTGGAACGAGCTGCGTCGCGACGGCGTCGCCGCCGAGGAGCATAACTTCCTGCACCCCGAAGAGACGCCGAAGACCGCCTTCGTCAGCGAGAGGCTGCGCGGCGCGAAGGGCCCGATCGTCGCGGTCACCGACTTCACGAAGGCCGTGCCCGATCAGATCCGCCAGTTCGTCGACCAGCCCTTCGCCACGCTGGGCGCCGACGACTTCGGCTTCAGCGACACCCGCGCCGCAGCCCGCCGCTACTTCAAGATCGACGCTGAGTCGATCGTGGTGCGCATGCTGCAGCAGCTCGCCGAACAGGGCGTCGTCAGCCGACAGGCCGCGACCGAGGCCATCACTCGCTACGACCTGCTGAACATCCCGTCACCCGAGATCGAGGCTGAATCAGCGCATGAGTGATCACACCGCCGCGGGCGGTGGCAGTCGGGCCAGCGATCGTTCACAGACGCTGACCCGACTGCGCTCAGTGAGCGGAGAGATGGCGACGGCCACGCTGCAGCGTCTCGACGAGACCCTGCCCTGGTACGCTGCGCTGCCGCCCGCCCGGCGCTCGGCGATCGGTCTGGTCGCCCAGTCTGGCATCCAGTCGTTCATTAACTGGTTCGCCAATCGCGGCCTCCCGAGCGACTCCGGCACCGCCGAGAGCGAGCCGACGTCGGCCGAGGCATCGCATCCTCATACGGATGCGTGGGTCGCGGCCGACATCTTCGGCAACGCTCCGAGAGAGCTGATTCGGTCGGTCTCGCTGCAGCAGACGCTGCAACTGGTGCAGGTCGTGATCTCGGTCGTGCAGGAGCAGTTCACCTCGGACGACCCCGAGCTGCGACTCGCCTTTCTCACCTACTCGCGCGATGTGGCCTTCGCAGCCGCAGATGTGTATGCGAAGGCGGCCGAGGCGCGTGGGCAGTGGGACGACCGCCTGGAGGCACTGGTGGTCGACTCGGTGCTGAACGGTGAGTCGGCCGATGAGCTGCCCAGCCGCGTGGCCGCACTCGGCTGGCAGGCCGTCGGAGAGGTCAACGCCGTGATCGCCTCGGTGCACGGCGTTCCCGATCTCGACCAGCTGCGCCGTCAGGCCCGTCAGCTCGGTGCAGAGCTGCTTGTGGGCGTGCAGGCAGATCGGCTCGTTCTGGTGCTCGCTGAATCAGAGCACGAAGAGGGTGTGGAACGTTCGGCGGCCTTCTCAGTGCAGCGGGTCGTCAGCGGTCTGATGTCGCACTTCAGCGATGGCCCGATCGTCATCGGCCCGCCTGTTCCAACGGTGCTCGAGGCGAGCACCTCGGCCCAGGCAGCCCAGGCCGGCTTCACCGCGGTCGCCGGCTGGCAGTCGGCACCGCGGCCCACGCTCGCCGACGACGTGCTGCCCGAGCGTGCGCTTGCCGGCGACCCCTTGGCACGCGTCACGCTGATTCAGCGCGCCTATCTGCCTCTGGTGCAGCAGACCACCGACCTGCTCGGCACGCTGCGCGCCTATCTCGAGAGCGGTCGTTCGCTCGAGGGTACGGCTCGGGCTCTCTATGTGCACCCCAACACGGTGCGCTATCGGCTGCGTCGCATCGCAGAGGTGGTCGGTTGGGATCCGACCGAGCCACGCGACGCGCTCATTCTGCAGACGGCACTGATTCTCGGTGCCATTAACGACACGCATGAGTGATTGCGGCCGTTTATCGGTTCCCGCTAAAGGGTTCCAAGTGATTTCGTGCGGATTCTCCACACAATACTGGGGTCTGTGTCGACAAAGATGGAGACGATGATTCTTCTCGCCTGCCCTGGACAGGGCTCACAGAAGCCCGGCTTTCTGACGCCGTGGCTTGAACGTCCCGAACTCCGCGAACTGGCCGAGCAGCTCTCGACGGCCACCGGCATCGATCTGGTCGAGGCTGGCACCGTCTCTGACGCCGACACGATTCGTGACACCGCGATCGCACAGCCGCTCATCGTGGCCGCCAGTCTGATCAGTGCTCAGGCGCTCACGGCCGAGCTTTCCGCTCGTGGAGTCGACTCGGCACCGTTCGGCTACGCGGGGCACTCCGTCGGCGAGATCACCGCCGCAGCTCTGGCTGGTGTGTTCACCGCTGAGACCGCCGCTCGCTTCGTGCGCGAACGCAGCCAGGCGATGGCACAGGCCGCGGCGGCGACGCCGACCACCATGGCAGCCGTGATCGGCGGCGACCGCACCGAGGTGCTCGCCCGTCTCGACGCGCTCGGCCTGACCGCCGCGAACTTCAACAGCGCAGCCCAGCTGGTCGCCGCTGGCGCGGTGGACGCTGTGGCCAAGCTGGTCGAGGAGCCCCCGGCTCGTACCCGAGTGATTCCGCTCTCGGTGGCGGGCGCCTTTCACACCACCTACATGCAGCCGGCCCGCGAGCACCTGCTCGGCCTGCGCGACACCTTCGGCACCAGCGACCCCACCGGGCCACTGTGGACCAACGCCGATGGCACGGTCGTGCCTGACGGTCAGCGCTACCTCGATCTGCTCATCAGCCAGGTCGCCTCGCCCGTGCACTGGGACGCCGACCAGGCCTCGTTCGTCGAGCACGGCGTCACCGCCATGGTCGAGCTGCTGCCCGGAGGCACCCTCGTCGGACTGGCCAAACGCGAACTGCGGGGGCTGCCGAGCAAGGCGATCGTGACCCCCGACGATCTGGCACCAGCAGCCGACCTGATCGCCGACCACCTCGACGACTGATCATCGCAACCGCAGAACACGAAGTGAGGAACACGGCATTGAGCACAGTCATGCGCACCGCTGAAGGAGCCAAGTACGCTCGCATCCGCGGCATCGGAGCAGCTCGAGGCGACCAGGTCGTCACGAACGACGATCTCGTCGAGGCCATCGAGTCGTCGGACGAGTGGATCCGCCAGCGCACCGGCATCATCGACCGTCGCCGCGCCTCGGCCCAGGTCACCCTGAGCGATCTCACGCTTGCCGCTTCGAAGCAGGCCATCGAGCACGCAGGCATCGACCCGACCGAGATTGACGCCGTCATCGTCGCCACGGTGACACACCCGTATCAGACCCCGTCGCTGGCGGCCTGGCTCGCCGATCAGATCGGCTCGACGCCGGCCGCCGCCTACGACATCTCGGCCGCGTGCGCCGGCTACTGCTACGGCATCGGCCAGGCTGACGCGCTGGTGCGCAGCGGCCTCGCGCACAACGTGCTCGTCGTCGGCGCAGAGAAGCTCAGCGACGTCATCGATCCGACCGACCGTTCCATCTCGTTCCTGCTCGGCGACGGCGCAGGCGCTGCAGTGGTCGGCCCCAGCGAGACTCCAGGCATCTCGCCGACGGTCTGGGGCTCCGACGGCTCGCATTGGAAGACCATCCACATGACCAACTCGCTGCTCGAGTACCGCGACGGCGTCGCGTACGGCGAGGCCACCGGCTTCGGCGAGCATGACGGCGAACAGATCAACCGCTGGCCGACGCTGCGCCAAGAGGGGCGAACGGTGTTCCGCTGGGCGGTCTGGGACATGGCGAAGATCGCACGGCAGGCCATTGAGGCGGCAGGTCTCACCCCTGATGACATCGACGTCTTCATTCCCCACCAGGCGAACATGCGTATCATCGATGAGTTCGCCAAACAGCTGAAGCTGCCCGAGAGCGTGGTGATCGCGCGCGACATCGCACACAGCGGCAACACCTCCGCGGCCTCGATTCCGATCGCGACTCGTGCGCTGATCGATGCCGGCGAGGTCAAGAGCGGCGACCTTGCGCTCGAGATCGGCTTCGGCGCTGGGCTCGTCTACGGCGCACAGGTCGTGGCGCTCCCCTAGTCTCAAACGGCGATATTCGCATCGCGGCAGCCCGACCGGGCTTTCGTCACACACAGAAGGAGAAGAAAATGGCACACACTCAGGATGAGGTTCTCAAGGGCCTGGCCGAGCTGATCAACGAGGAGACCGGTGTTCCCGCCGAGAACGTCGAGATGGGCAAGTCGTTCACCGACGACCTCGACATCGACTCGATCTCGCTGACCACCATCGTCGTGAACGCCGAGGACAAGTTCGGCGTGAAGATTCCCGACGAAGAGATCGAGAACCTGAAGACCGTCGGCGACGCCGTCACCTTCATCGTCAACGCCAGCAAGTAGGCTCGGCTGACCCCGGCCGTCACCAAAGGTGCATGGCCACCCACTCGCGGCGCCGGCGACGCGCATCCACATCTGGACGCGTCGCCGCGCCCGCCGCCCGACGGCAGCGTCACAAACGCCCGTCAGAGATATTGGCGCCGACACGATCGGCGCCGTTCCCCCAAGAGACATCTGAGACACGGAGAGACCATGAAGAAGAAGATCGTCGTCACAGGCATGGGCACGACCAATCCGCTCGGCGGAGACGTCGCCTCGACCTGGCAGGCGCTGCTCAACGGTGAATCCGGAGTCTCGACCATCGACCAGCCCTGGGTCGAGAAGTATGACCTGCCGGTGCGCTTCGCCGGTCAGGCCAAGGTGCGCCCGGCAGAGGTGCTCACCCCTGTCGAGGTCAAACGCAACGACCCGTCGACACAGCTTGCGATCGTCGCGGCGCGCGAGGCCTGGCAGGATGCCGGCGCGCCCGAGGTCGATCCGACTCGTTTGGGCGTCGACTTCGCCACCGGCATCGGCGGCGTGTGGACGCTCTTCGACTCCTATGACGCGCTGCGGGAGCGCGGCCCTCGCCGCGTCATGCCGCTGACCGTGCCGATGCTGATGGCGAACGCCTCAGCCGCGGCCATCTCACTGGAGTTCCAGGCGCAGGCCTTCGCTCGCACCGTGCTCTCCGCATGCGCATCGTCGGTCGAGTCGATCGTCAACGCCTACGACCATCTTCAGCAGGGCTACGCCGATGTGGTCATCGCCGGCGGCACCGAGTCGACCATCCACCCGCTGCCGCTCGCCGCGTTCGCATCGATGCGCGCGCTGAGCAAGAGCAATGACGACCCGCAGCACGCGTCACGCCCGCTCGACGTGAAACGCAACGGCTTCGTCATGGGCGAGGGCGCCGCGGTGCTCGTGCTCGAGAGCGAAGAGCACGCCCTGGCTCGTGGCGCGCACATCTATGCCGAGATCACCGGCGGTGCAGTCACAGCTGACTCGTACCACATCACTTCACCCGACCCTGAGGGTCTCGGCGCCGCTCGTGCCGTGCGGGCGACTCTGGAGAACTCGGGCGAGACGCCCGAGAGCGTCAGCCACATCAACCTGCACGCGACCTCGACGCCGGTCGGCGACCCCGCCGAGTACAAAGCCCTGCACGCTGTGCTGGGCGATGCGCTCGACAGCATCCCGGTCGCCGCGACCAAGGGCAACACGGGGCACCTGCTCGGCGGCACCGGTGCGCTCGAGACGGTCTTCACCGTCAAGGCGGTGCAGGATCGGGTCACTCCCCCGCTGATCAACCTCGACCAGCAGGATCCCGAGACGCCGTTCTTCGCACCGACCGGAGCACCCCATCAGCTGCCTGACGAGGGCCAGCTCTTCGCGATCTCGAACTCATTCGGGTTCGGCGGGCACAACGCCGTCGTCGGCGTACGCAGCGTCTGATCGCGCGTGCGAGAAGCACCGGGCGGCCCTGCGCCGTCACCGGTCTGTGTACTGACACCCTGCGCCTGAGCAGGAACGCCGCACTCACCCGGTATCATTGACTGCTGGATGAGGAGGAGACATGGTCGTACGCTTCGGCATCCTCGGCATCCTTGCTGAGTCGCCCTGCTATGGCACGCAGCTGCGCAGCGAACTGCTGCGCCGCACGGCAGGTCTCATGGACGTCAATGCCGGCCAGATCTACTCGACTCTGGAACGGCTCGGCCGCGACAAACTCGTGCAGCAGTTCGGCGCACCCCAGAACGGCCGGGTGCTTTACGAACCCACCGACGCCGGGCGTGAGGTCTTCGATCGATGGCTTGAGTCGGTGGACGACGGGGCGTCGGCGCTCGACACTATTCGCAAGGTGTCACTTGCGCTCTCTCTGCCCTCGGTCGACGGCAAAGCCGTCGCCGAACGGCATCTCGAGGCCTGTCTGCAGCGCTCGACCGCCCCGCTTGAAGGTTTGCCAGAACCGATCACCAGCATGGTCTGGCTTGGGTATCACAGCATGCTCAACGCCGAGACGAACTGGCTGCGCCAGGTCATTCAGCAGGCGGCACGCACGCCGACGGCGTTCCCGATCGACCAGGAGCGCCCGCGGCGGGGTCGTCCGCCCAAACGCGCCTGAACCCGGGCAGTCGTTGCGTCATCAGTCATCAGTGCGATAGTTCGCGAACTCTGTGAGATCTGACCAGTTCGGCCAGGTCGTCTCCCAGAGCCGGGTGATGAGCCCCGCCCGCATCGCTGCGATGAACACCACCTCGATACGAGTGGCAGGCTCATCAGGACAGGACGTCGTGATCAAGAGGCGCCCGGCGACACGGTCTGCCGCGTCACACCATGCCGACTCGTCGTATTCGATCTGATACTGCACGTCGGTCGCGTACACCTTGCGGTGCTCTGTGACGAATGACTCATAGCTCTGCACCATGCCGTTGGAGAAGAGCTCGAAATCGGCGGCGTAGTAGTGCCCGATGAGTTCGGCGTTCTTCGCGACTACGACTTCGGCGAACATGTCTCGAATGCGCTGTACCGACGTGAGTGAACCATCTGCTGTCATCGGTTGCCTCTCTGACACGGGATGCCCGTATGCTAACAGCAGATCAGCTTTGGGACACCGAGCCGTGCACATCGACGTGCACGCCTGACGCGTTGGGACGGCGACCATGCACACGACATCGATGAAATCCCCTGCCTTCAGCAGAGCCTCCGATCGCGACTACGAGATTCGCTGTGTGATCGGCGCAAGCGTCGAACGCGCGGCAGACGTGGGCGAGGTACTGGCGGCTGTGACCGGAGTCAAGGCCTCCGACCATGAGGCATGGTTCCTCGCCTGGCATGGTTTGGGCGACCGCGCCTCGCAGATCGCACGGCACGCTGATCAGAACGGGCACTCTGTGAGCGCGGCCGAGGCGTGGCTGCGTGCTTCAACCTATTTCGGCGTTGCCGTGAACGCGATCAGCGCACTGGCCGACACCTCGCAGCTGGCCCCGACCTTCGCGAAGCAGCTGCAGGCGTGGGAGTCGTTCGTTGCGCGCTGTGGGCATCAGGTCGCGCACCTGCAGATTCCCTACGAGAGCACCACGCTGCCCGGCTGGCTCTTCGAGCCGGAGCCCAGCATCTCGAACGGCGCCACGCTGGTCGCCGTGAACGGCAGCGACGGTTCGCATGCATCCGTCTGGGCGTCATGCACCGCAGCGGCTCTCAGACGCGGCTACCGCGTGCTCATGTTCGACGGGCCCGGGCAGCAGTCGATGCTGTTCGACGCCGCAACCACGTTTCGTCCTGACTGGGAGCATGTGCTCACGCCCGTCTACGAGATGCTCTCGGCGCGTCAGGGCGTGCAACCAGAGCGCATCGGTGTGTACGGCATCAGCCAGGCGGGCTATTGGGTGCCTCGCGCGTTGGCCTTCGAACATCGGTTCGCTGCGGCGATCGTCGATCCCGGGGTGGTCTCGGTGGCCGACTCGTGGCTCAAACACCTGCCGGCCCATCTGGTGAGGCTGCTCGAGGCCGGTCGCGACGAGAAGTTTGACCAGGAGATGACGATCGGCATGCGGTTCTCGGCTGATACCGCACGCACTTGGCGTTTTCGGGCCAGGCCCTACGGTACCTCTGGCTATGCCGAGACGATTCGGGCCGTTCAGACGTACGATCTCACCGAGGTCGCCGGGCAGATTCGCACTCCCCTGCTCATCACGAGCCCGGAGGGCGAGCAGTTCTGGCCGGGGCAGTCGGCACGGCTCGCAGAGCTCGCGCCTGCCGTCTCGACGCTGATCGACTTCACCGCCGACGAGGGCGCCGATCAGCACTGTCAGCCTCTTGCCCGCACTCTGACCGCGCAGCGCATGTTCGACTGGCTTGACGAGCAGATGCCGGCTAGGGATTCGCGATACTAATCTGACCGTTCTATGCTCGCAGGCATGATGCGACGTGCGGTGGCCATTCGACATGTGGCCTTTGAGAACCTGGGAGTCATCGAGCTGGTTCTCCGTGGACGTGGTTGGAACGTCGAATACGTTGATGCGGGCATCGACGAGATCACGTCTCACGACCTGCTGGCACCGGATTTAGTTGTCGTGCTGGGCGGGCCGATCGGGGTCGCCGACACCGATGTCTACCCGTTTCTCGGTGATGAGCAGGCTGCGATATCTGCCCGGCTGCGTGCGGGAAAGCCCCTGATCGGCATCTGTCTCGGAGCTCAGCTGATCGCTCACGCTCTTGGGGCGTCGGTGACGCCAATGCCGCACAAAGAGATCGGATACGCGCCGATCGAACTCACGGCGCTGGGTCGCGACTCTGCGCTGCGGCCGCTGGACGGCATCCCCGTGCTGCACTGGCACGGCGACGAGTTCGCCATTCCGGCAGGGGCCGAGCATCTGGCTGTCTCGCATGCGTGCTCGAATCAGGCTTTTAGCGTGGGCCGAAACGTGCTCGCTCTGCAGTTTCATCTCGAAGCCGATGCCGCGCAGATAGAGCGCTGGCTGATCGGGCACGCACATGAGCTCGCTGCCGAGGGGTTCGATCCGCGGTCGATTCGAGCGGATGCCGTGGCAGTCGGGCCTGCATTGGCTGCGGCCGCGAGGGCGGTCGTGGAGACGTGGCTCGACGGTGCGGCCCGATGAACGGCTCGCCGATCGCTACAAGTCGGACTCTCGCGTTTGTGTGCTTGGCGGGCGGGCTGCTCACCGGAACGGGAATTCTGCTGATCGTATTGGGCGCTCCAGCATCGGGCTGGGTCACAGGCGTCGTCGGTATCGTGGCAATCCCTGCGGTCGGTCTGGTGGCCCGAGGGCGAAGATCTCGATCAGGCCCCTCAGCTGCCGGCAATGAAGATAAGGAAGAAGACCGGCGAGCCTCACTGAGGTCGATCTCATGGTATTTGCTGTATCCACTCGTCTGGGCGATACTTCTCACGCTCTTTGTCGTCTCGAGAGACGGCTACTGGACAACTACTCTGATGCTCTACGTCGTGGTTTTCGTGGTTGCCGTTCTGATCGCAGTCAGACGAGGAAAGTCACTGTCGCCCAAGGCGTTGTTTGAGAGAATGGTGCAGTTCTGAGCCGACGGTCTGCGTCAGATTCGATGATTGTCAGCCGAGTTTTGCAAGGATGTTCTTCCGCTTGCGGTGAAGTCTCCACCAGCTGAGGGTGCCTCTTACTTGGATCCGTCCGAGATCTGCAATTGACGGCTGACCTTGGGCTTCGAGTTCTTGGCTGATTGCCTCAACATCGTCGCCGGCGTGTGAAGGCGATGATTTGACCAGCGGCTCTCGCTTTCCCTGCGGCAAATGGGTGAGGACAATTGCCGCGCGAGCCTCCTTGAACCGCTCGTACGCCGTCTGAGCAGGTGGTCGAACATGTTCATGAACACTGATGTGGCTGTGATCTGGCGCACGCTCCTGTCTGCGGAATGGCTGTCTCACTCGGCCTGATAGCGACGCTACAGAACTGGGCTGTACACGAACATATACATTTCATATTGTTCACGAGCGTGTACAATAGGCATTGTTTACGAACGTGTACATAGGAGAGTGCGATGGGACGGCCATTGAAGACAATGGGCATGCTGGGTGGCAGGGTTGCGACACTTCGCGAGCAACGCGGCCTCACTCAACATCAGCTCGCCGCTAAGGCTCACGTGTCGCGCAGCTGGCTTGCCCAGCTCGAGCTCGGCAAACCGGCGGCCAACGTACGGCTGATCATGGCCGTGCTCGACGCACTTGATGCCCACCTAGAGGTGAACGATGACTGACCGCCGACTCGACGTGCACATGGACGGCGTGAAGATCGGGAACCTACACATGTCCGGGGCTGGCAACCTGACATTCGAGTACGACACCGAATACACACAGCGGGAGAATGCAACACCATTGTAGCTGTCTATGCCAGTGTCGAAGACACGCCATAAGAACAAGGTCGTGCGATCATTCCTGCAGGGGCTGCTGCCGGACAACGCGCAGGCGCTGTCAGCCATGGCGACACGCTACCGGGTGTCAGCCAACTCACCGTTTGCACTGTTGGAGCATGTCGGACACGATGTCGCCGGGGCGCTCCAGATCGTGCAACCCGGTGAGACCGTCGAGGACAGCCTCAGTACCAGCACACCACCGAGCCCGATCAGCGACAGCGAACTCGCCCAGGCGCTCCATGAAGTGATCGACACCTACCGCAGCGGCACCCCTGCACCCGAAACACAGCGAATGAGCATCGCAGGTGCCCAGCCCAAACTCGCCCTCGTCAAGACAGAGTCCAGCGACTGGGCTGTACCCGATCGCACCCAGCCCACAACGTACATCTTGAAACCACTGCCACGCGATGGTGCTGCATTCCCGAAATCCGACCTAGTCGAACTGCTATGTCTGAGAGCACTCGCCCGAGCCGGCATACCCGCCGCCGACACCGACATCTGGGAGGCACCCGACCAGTCGGTGCGTGCGATCGTTTCTCGACGCTACGACAGGTACCAGGGCAGTGACGGAACCGTCCACCGCCGGCACCAGGAGGACCTTTGCCAGGCGATCGGCATCGACCCAGCCCACAAATACCAGAGCGACGGAGGTCCCGGGCTCGGGGACATCGCCCAGCTGTTCAGAGCCCAGCTGACAGCTGACGACTCCTTACAGGCGTCGCGTGACTTTCTGCGCGGAGTCGTCGCTAATACATTCCTGTTCAACACCGACGCACACGCCAAGAACTACTCCCTGCTGCTCGACGGAGACACGGTGAGGCTGGCACCGATGTACGACGTGGTTTCCTACGCGCCGTACATCCACGCAGACGACGACAGGAAGATCCTGTCAAGCCTGAGACTCGGCGGCACTTATGATCTTCGTCAGATCCTCCCGGAAGCGCTGGTCGAAGCCGGACGGACGCTCGGTGTGCCACGTGACGAATCCGAGCGCATCGTGGAGGACACGGTCACGAACCTCGCCGCAGCACTCGAGGCCGAGGCCGGAGAGCTCCAAGCCCTCGACGACACCGGCATTCTGGGCCGCACCGTTGAGGCAGTACAGGAGAACTCGCCCCTGTACGCAAGCGTGCGCGAGACGTTCCGGCTGCGACCACAAGCGCGCAGCTGAGCCACAGTGCGCGGATAGTCGACCCGCGAACACGAGGCAGGCCGCTACGCCTTCTGGCCGCCATCTCAGCGATCCGCCGATCTGAGCCAGTCGCACGCATGCGCAGACGCCTGATGGTCTTCACCGAGATGTTGAGGAGCTCTGCGAGTTCGTTGATGGCAGGAGTCGCTGGATGCCGGTGCCGTTCTGTCTCATGCCCCTATGCGGGCCGCAGAAGGCGCCGGAATCCAACGGGGCAAATCGGGATACTTCGGCGGGCAAGGCACGTGAGAGCAGATTTTTGTTGCCTGAGCGCATCTGCGCTCCTCTGTGACGAGGAAAGATCCGCAGGATACCGGGGCAGAACGTGGGGCGTGTGGGACTTGAACCCACGACCAAGGGTTATTTCCCGTCGCCCGTTGACTCTACCGATCAAGAGAGCCTGCCAGGCCCTCTCTCCCCTTTGTTTTACTGGCATCCAGCGGATACGCCCGCGTATACAAGGTACTGCCGATTATCCCGATTTGTCCTGATTCCAGCAACCCGAGGAAGAGTTTTTGCTGACGAAATTGCTGAGCTGATCGTCATAGTTCCGCGTAGAGCTCGGCAATGTTGCGAGCGCCGGAGTTGACGTCATCGCCGTACTGCAGGGCCTCACTGAACAAGGTGGGCTGAATGCTGGAGACTCGGCCGCCCGTCGTCTGAAGCGCAGACAGACGGATGGACCCGTGTTCGCTGACGAGCCCGGATTCCGGCGGGAAGACGAAGGCACCGTTGATGATGGGGTCGTCGCCGTCCTCGGTGATGTCGGTTGCGTAGATGATGGAACCGCGTCCGCTGCGGTCGCCGGTGAAGTTCGGGGCGTTGTAGATGAAGACTGCTGCGACCTGGTCGTGCGCGGTACCGTTGTCGATGGGGATGTCGTCGACTGTGGCACGCTCGATGCTCGGGATGGCTGCGGCAGCTCTGTGCACGCTGGACTCGAACTGCGTGGTGTGCCCGTAGCCGTCGACAGCGTCGATGACGTTCAGGCTGTCAACCCGGTAGGCCTGCTTCCTGCTGCCTTTCAACAGGACATAGTCAGTGCCGTCGATGTCCATCGCGCGCCCTTCGATCACTCGCAGTGCACCGGACTCGCCATGTGAGAGCAGGGTGACCTTGCGTTCGGTCTGTCCGCGCAGGAGCGCTGTGACCCGGTCCTGCCCCTCTTCTCCCGCGTCGACCTTCAGGAAGTTGACGAGCGCACCGGCAGCGCCATTGAGGTCACCGTGCCGGTGGCTGATCGTCATACTGTGGATTGTGTACCCGTCGGCCTCGTTCTCACGAATCATCGGGTCGAAGAGGATGGTCTCTGCTCGGCCCGCCTCCCGGTGGCAGAGCATGCCCTCGATGGAACCGCGGCCGCCGGTGCCGAGGCTGATCTCTGAGCCGGACTGGGCTTTGACTGCAAACTGGCCGCCGTGGCCGGTGCTCTGGTTTCCGCGTGGATGCTGGGTCGGGTCGAATGCGCTCATGCCCGGCATGTGCGCGGCTACTGCATGGTGCGTGTCTGGCCGTTCGGATGGTTGTCCACAAAATCGACGCCGCTCTAGCCGTACGTGATCGCGGTGTCTCCTGCTCGAGAGGATCCCGGAATCGGACTTGTCGGTACCGCCCGGTTGAGCCGTAATTCGGGCGCGGACACGAACCCGGTTTCTACATACCTGCCAGTTCGTGTGCCAATGCCGGCGCTTTCCAGCGATTCCAGCATCCCTGCATTCTCGGACCAATTCTTGACGAAGATGCACCCCTCGGCAGGGGTCGCTCCAGGAATGTTGACTGAGATGTCGGCGATTTCGCCCTCATCGTTCCAGAGGACGACGGAACCGCTGTCCTCGGTTCCGGAGAATGTCACTCGCGCATCAGGATAGGTGACGCCGTTGAGAGCGAAGTCGCCGACAAGAACTTCAGCGCCCGGTTCGATTGCGATCTCACTTGCGCTCTGCGGTTTAGCGGCGAATTGGCCGGCGTGCCCGGTCGCCTGGTTGCCGCGGGGATGCTGGGTCGGGTCGAATGTGCTCATACTAGGCATGTGGACTGCTGGCTCATCAGCGGTTCACGGGCGCCTAGCCACGATGGGGCGAAGAGCAGTCGGATGATCTCCTCCCGGTCGGCCGGCGACAGGCTGCTGTGAAGGTAGTCGCACGGGAACAGTCCACGTGCCCTGCGCTCGGCGTTCCCCTCGTGCGCCAGCCATGTGTCGAGGCGGCGAAACCAGGACCGAAGCTTCCTCTCGGTGATCGGCTGCGTCGGCGCGGCTGGAGCATGCGAGGTGACTCTCCCCGCGGCGGTACGGTGTCGTGAACCGGGCTCTATGAGGCAGTCGCCGCCCCGCCAGATCGCTTCTGCGATCACCAACGGGCTTCCCGATCGTCTTGAAGTGCTTGCCTGAGGTTGGCCGCTGCGTTGTCTCTCGTGAGCACAACTGGGCACCCGGGGCTCTCCTGCCGGAGCCCGCCGAACCGGATGGCACCCTCCGGGTCGGTGTCGTACAGGTCGAAGTCCTCGTAGTCGTCGACGACGACCCTACCCAACGCGTCGTAGACGGTTGCGTCGCACACGCTCACATAGTCGCCGTTGTCGTCGGTGTAGATGTTGAACTCAACGGAGTCGGCTTCGGGGTACTGCTCTTGGAGAGCCGCGAACGACTCGGCAGCGACTGCGGCAGCTGCTGTATGCTCTGTCGCCCATGCGCGTTGCTTCAGGTCGGAGCGGATGCGGCCGTCTCTGGCGCTCAAGATCAGGTCGTCGTCATCGTCGGTGACTGCTGGGCCATCTTGGATTTCCTGCACCTGGGCTGCGAGGTCCGCGAGTCTGACGACACCAGACATGCGCCCGTCGCTGTCGTTGTCCCAGTCGGTGACGAGGCCCATTTCCTCCAGTACGTTCGGGTCGCGCTCCGCCCACGTGAACGGCACACCACGAGCGATCATTGCACCACCCGCGTCTTGGACGTCGACGTACGGGCCGACGCCGGGGCTCACCGGGTCGTGGTTGATGCCGACAGTGAGTGCTGCTGCATTCGGATGCTGGGCGAGGACTCGTCGTGCACCTTCTGCCATGGTCAGTGCCGACAGCTTTCGGCTTGCCTCACGAAGCTCCTGGGCTGCCAGAACGGCGGTCGTCGTCGGCAGGGGGAAGGAGATCGGGGGTTGTGCGAGGGAGACTTCCCCTGCACTGTGAGCTTTCTCTGCGAACTGTCCGGCGTGACCTGTGGTCTGGTTCCCTCGTGGGTGAAGTTCAGAAACGAATGTCGTCATGATTGTGATGTGTGCTGCTGTGCTTCGTAATGCTGGTCTATCAGGGAGCGCAGGTAGAACGTGAGTCCCTCGTCCTCTCTGTCGACGAGCCCGAAGTCGATCAGCTCCGCATCGCTGGCGCAGCCGTTGCTGAGCGTTGCCGTACCGACCCGGTTCCAGCGTTTGTCGAGCAGCCTCACACTGTCACCGGTGGTGCGAACCGCGTAGCGGGCCTCGGGGTGCTGCCGGATGATGTCGGATGCCTGTTCGGCGAGTGCGCGCAGGCTGGGTTGGCGCTGCCGTTCGAAGGAGCGTTCACTTGCCTCGAGCGCTCGACCGAGACGAAGCTCAGCTGGAGTGTGCTCCGTGGCTCTGAACTGACCGGCGCTGCCGCGTGGGTGCTGCGCCGGATCGAATGCGCTCACGACCGGGTCTCTTTCGCGTGGGCGTGCTCACGCCACGTGGCCCAGAGGTTCTCCGGGAGGTCGCGGGCACTGTCCAGATGCAGCTGGTCAACGACCTCATCCGTGTAGACGGACTGGTCGATATGGGCGAGCAGGTCGTCTGTGGGCTCCGCGGGGATGTAGCCGCGAAATTGGTCTTGATTGATCATCTGGTCGATCAGGTCGAGAGCGATCTTCTCTCGCTGCTCCGGTGGAGGCGGGGTCGTAGACGTGCAGGCGACTCCTGTCGATACGAGCCGCTGTTCGGTGACCCCACCCTCTCTGAATGTGGGTTGGGCGCCGGAGAATGCCAGCCATGTGTCGTTGCGGATGGGCTGGTAGAAACGGAGATCGGTCACCCCGAGCTGCTCCGGGGTCTTCCATGCCCTGTCCCCCGGTCGAGCCATCTGGTGCAGGCGGTAGCGCCCGTCGGAGTGGCAGTTGGACACTTCGAGAACAGTGCCAGCCTCGAACTGTTCGAGCAGGCCCACGAGGGCGTGGGAGGTGGCTCGGTCCTGGAGTTCCCCGTCGATGAGCTGGCCGGCGTTCGACTCGGCAAGCGCGCTTAACGCCTGTGGCCGGCGTTCGACCGGCACGCCACTGTAAGCCTCATCCAGAGCCGCCTGCCCGACGATGTAGCGAGTGTCGTCTTCGATCCTCTCGCGGGTGATGCGGTCCGCAGAGTCGGCGCTCAGACCCGATCCGTAGTCGGCGACCACTCTCGCGTACTCTGCTCGGAGGCCGGGGCCATCAGGCTGGACGATATTGATCTCACTTGCGCTCTGCGGTTTAGCGGCGAATTGGCCGGCATGGCCGGTGCTCTGGTTGCCGCGCGGATGCTGGCTCGGGTCGAATGCGTTCATGCCTGAGGTTGTGTGCGGCTCAACCGTAGTACTCGCCGGTCTGCTGACGCAGTGCTTCCTGAGCTTCTTGATGCCTCCTGCTGGCCTCCAAAACTCTGGTGACGTGACCGGCCATGCGGGCGACTTCCTCCGGATGGTCGTCGAGTACCTGCTGGTATCGCTGCTGCTTCTGCGAATCGTCACCGTACAGGGTGCGGACTTTGCCTTGAGTGTCGACTGCGAGCCTGAACGCCCGTGAACCGTCGGCGTTACTGCCTCCCACCGCCGTCCCGTAGGCCCGGCGAAGCTGGCCGTCTACCCGTGCTGTTCCGATCACCGATACCCCGTTGAACCTGACTTTGTCGTAGTCGCTCACTCCCCTGTTGTCTTCGAGTTCGGCGAAGATGGCTCTACCGTCCTGCTCGAATGCGGTGACCGCTTCGAGGTGCTCCGCCCCTGCCGCCCAGATGGCCGCACGCTGCTGGACGACGGCATCATCAGAGATCGGCCCGACGAATCGGTAATGCTCGTCGCTGGCGTCAGACAGACGGACATCTTCACCACGGGCATTGACGAACGCCCCTTTGGCCTCCCCTGTCGAGATGATGAAGTCGTCGGTGCTCGCCTGCTCAGCCGGCACATCAGCGGGGAGGAACGCGAGGCTCGGCCCCCAGTTCTCGCGGTTCATGTAAAGCCCGTGATAGCTGCTCGTGGACAGTGTGGGCGGGTCCTGCAGGAACCGTGACTCCAGCTCGGAGGCCACGTCATCCGGCGCGCCGCCCAGACTCACGTCAGCGGTGCTCTGAGCCTTGGTGGCGAACTGTCCGGCGTGCCCGGTCGATGTGTTGCCGCGTGGGTGCTGGGCTGCGTTGAAAGTGCTCATGACTCGATATGTGAGCTGCCTACGACGGCCGCATTACGCGGGTCAGTAGGAACCGTGGCCAGTTGTGGGGGCGACCGCAACCCCGCCCGGACGCCATGCCCCCGAGCCAAGCCGGCGGTCTACCGCCTGCCGAACGTCCTGCTCCTCAGCGGCGAGACGGTCGAACCCCAGACTGTCCGCGAAATCCTCTATCGCACGATCCGTACGCACGTCTACCCCTCCGCCCACGCCGTTCGCGCTCTGCACGTGCAGGTACCCGTCGTCGGGGTCAGCGGTGAGAGTCAATGCCGTGACCCCGGGGTGCTCTGTCTTGAGCTTCGCCACGGCCAGGTCGGCGACCGCGTCAGCGACTGACTCGCTTGCCTGCTCGACCACGGTCTCAGCATGCTGGACCCTCGTGGACTCTTCTTCAACAGACGTGAACGGGACGACTGGCATCACAATGAAATCGTCGAACCCAGAAACGTGTGTCGTCGAATATGTCGCCAGATAGGCAGCGGCATCGGACGACACCGCCCGCTGGTCGCAGTCCTCGTCGCAGCCGATGGTCTGGTTGAGCGTGTCCTGAAGCTCTTCGGCGCTCGGGTGCTCCTCGATGGGGTGCCAGTCAGGTACCGTGCCAAGGTAATCGGTGATCTCGAACCGTTCATCGTCTTCTCGGCTGCGAACGATCCTGACCGCAGACAGCCTCGGGTCTATCGCGTGGAGACGTATCGAAGCCAGTCGACCGTATTCGAGCCCACGGCACGCACGAGCGTAGTCGTGGCGCTCCCACGCAGCCGCTACTGCTTCCTCACGGTCAGCCCGTGTGAGACCGATCTCACTGGCCGACTGCGCTTTCGCTGCGAACTGGCCGGCGTGGCCGGTCGCCTGGTTGCCGCGTGGGTGCTGGGTCGGGTCGAATGTGCTCATACATGGGCTTGTGCGCGGCTCAAGAGTCGTCCGGGTCGACTCCGGCCACCTCACACAGGTGCCGGTATTTTTCCTCGTCGCCGCTGTATTCGTCGGTCTCTGGGTTGCAATTGAAGATGTCGTTGTCGTTCATGGCGACCCTCACATTTCCTGTGCCTTGCTCACCCCAGCCTGTGTCAATGGCGATGACCGGGCTTGCGTCTCGCCCCATCCAGGCGGTGATGCTCAGTCTCTGCTCGTCAGGGAACACGATCTCACTCCCTGTCGATTGGGAGGCGTCAAGGATCGTCGATTCTTGGGTCCGTATGGAGTTTTCGCCAGGGGCCCTATCGACGGAGACGGTGAACATTTTCTGGACCATGTCCTGGGCGCCCATGAACATTGGGGAGTTCGCCAGGAAGCGCCTCTCCTCGGCATCTGTGATCCCGATTCGATCGAAGAAGGCTGCTGGTGTGTCTGCCTGCGCGACAATGTGTCGCTCGTTGCGGCCCGCTGTCCGGTACGCCGTGATCGAAGTGACATTGCCGTTGTGATCGTGTGACACACTGACAGACCGAATGTCAGGATGCATCTCAGTCAGGAGCACTCCGGTATAGGCGTTCCGAGCCGAATCCAGCTGACTGCGTGCATGGACGAAAGCGTCTCGGTAGCTCTCCCTGCGGTGCTGGCGGAAAGCTTCACGCTCCTGCTCCAGAGTGGTCAGAGAGACTTCGCTGCTCGTCTGAGTCTTCGCTGCGAACTGGCCGGCGTGGCCGGTGCTCTGGTTGCCGCGTGGGTGCTGGGTCGGATCGAATGGGTTCACAGAAGGACTCCGTTCTCAGATGCGGGCTCGATGTCGTATCTTCCTGACGGCACCGTCATCAGATGCCCGTCGGAGAGGGATTGGAGGTGGAATCCGCTCGTGCGGGCTCCGGCCGCTGGGATCAGGCCGGCTTGTGCCAGCCGCTCGCGCTCGTCGGAGAGTGTCGGGATGAACATGCGCTGGAGCCAGCCGGGCCTATGCGATCGTCTTCCGCCCTTCGTGATGCGCTTTGCGACTTCGGCGGGCGACTCGACGCCCCGCCCGATGACCGCGAAACGGTCGCCGTCGAGGAGGATGGTTTCCCCGACTCGGGGACTTCGATGCGTGCCTGTGACCGTCATGCCTGGTATGTGCGCGGCACCGGACGGTTCGCTGTTCGGCGGGTCCGCGCACACGGCTTGGTACGCCACTCGTGATTGGAGCATCATGGCGCAGCAGTACGAGGTCACAGTCGCCTTCGAGCAGACGGCAACCGTCACGGTCGAAGCGGAGTCAGCTGTTGAGGCGGCGGCTCTTGGACGGGCTCAGCTCGTCGACGGATGGACGATCAGGTCAGAGCAGGTCACCGGGCTCGCCACTGCACGAGCAGCGCAGTCAGAGGGTGAGCTGTCCGCAGCCGCCTGACGTCGCATAGGCGTTCTATGTCAACTTCCGAGGAGAGGGGCCGCAGCATGCGCACTGGCAACGGTACGGCCATGGTGTTCGTTCTCCGAACCGAGCACCATGTGGGCCAGCAGGTCACCCGGGAGGACGCAGTCGACGCGGCGGTGCGTGGGATGCTCATGATCCTTGCGGATCGACGGCCTGAGGTGATCGCTGCAGTTGAACACTGGGTGGATGGACCGTTCGCGAAGATCGTCAAACGCGCACGGGGGAAGGGATGGGAACAGATCGAAACGATCGACTCACTCCTGAACGCTCATGTTCGGGTTGGAACCGCAGAGATGATCGTGTTCTCCCCCATGGCGCTCGAAGAGCAGCCTCCAGCTGTCAGATCAGCGCAGGTCTCAGGACTGAAGTTGGAGTCCGGCTGTCGACCGCCGGTACCAGGCGGGCTCGTCATGCATGTCAACGATGCGCTTGGAATGACGACCGGGAAGATCATCGCGCAGGTCTGCCACGCTGTACAGGTGTTCGTCAGCGCTCATCCGCGACGGACGAGACTCTGGCTCGACGCAGGAGGCCACATCAACCTCGTCAACGGCATCACTTCCGGTGAGCACAGCGTGGTCATCACTGACGCTGGACACACAGAGATCGATCCGGGTTCGGTCACTGTAGTGGTTGATTGACCACCGTCTACAGTGGTTCACCGGGGAGGGACGGTCCTGCCCCGGAAAGGCTCGACGTGGCTGACCCACTCTCCCCCAGCACGATTCTCGCACTGGCATTGCACTCCCAGCCCAAGTCCTACTGCATCATGCTGGGCTCCGGCGCTTCTCGCGGTGCTCTGGTGAAGACAGGATGGGAGGTAACGAAGGATTTGGCCCTCGAAGTCGCCTGTGCCAAGTACCCAGAGCGGGTGGAGCAGCTCCGAGAGGAAGCTAATAGCCCCGATTGGGCAGGGGCTTGGTGGAAGGACACATTCAGCGAGGAACTGGGGTATTCCCAGGTCATAGAGAAACTCACCAGCAACCCAGTGGAACGACGTGACAGGCTCAGCAAGTACTTCACGAACACGGCTGAGGGCGAACTGGCAAAACCAAGCATCGCCCACGAGCGGATCGCACGCATGGTGAAAGCCGGGTACATCACGACGATCGTCACAACGAACTTCGATCGGCTCATCGAGAAAGCTCTGGAAGACAACGGCGTCTCTGACTACCAGGTCATATCCACTGAGGCAAAGGCGACAACAGCCCTGCCTCTCAGTCGTGGGCGAGTGACCGTGCTGAAAGTCAACGGCGACTACGCAGACGACACTGTGCGCAACACAGTGGGGGAGCTTAAAGCTGAATATCCAGAACATCTTTCCCAGGTGATCTCGCAGGCGTTCAACGACTTCGGCGTCATTATCTGTGGATGGTCAGCCGACTGGGACATCGAGCTCCGAAAACTGCTCGAATCGGGCTGCGGACGCTACGGTCTCTACTGGGACAGCAGAAGCTCCAAAGGTGACCCTGCGAAGGCGATCATTCAGAACGCCAATGGTAACGTCATTCAGACAGAAGACGCGGACCACATGTTCGCTGAACTAGACGACAGTCTTCAGGCTCTGGAGAGAATGCAGGTACCACAGCTGACGACCGACTTGGCAGTCGCAAAGCTCAAGCGCTACCTTCCTGACCCTCTTCACCGTATCGAACTGTATGACTTGGTGATGGGCGAAGCCGATCGGGTCATGGACTGGGTGGACCAGTCTGGAGTACTTTCCTCCGCATCTGAATCTGTCCAGCAACTTGAGAATGCATGGGAATCATGCCTAAGTCGTTGTCAGACTCTTCATAGATTGGTGATCGCAGGCGTATGGCACGATAACGGGAGCCTTGACGAGCTGTGGCTTCAAACGTTGCAGAAGCTAGCGGACAGGTCTGTCCTACGTGAAGGAAGCACCGTTGTCCGCGCCCCTTTCCGCAAATGGCCGAGCTTTCTTCTGCAATCGATCATTGGTACATTAGCCAGCCTCACCGGGCGAGAAGAACTGTTCATTAAATCTGAGACGGAGTTGACGGTCCAAAACGGCCTAGGTGAGGCTCTCCCCTTCGAGTTGGCATTGTCTCAAACGGATTGCCTCCCGAGTGACACTGTGAAAGCCTTCGCAAGCGGCAAATATAGTCGAAGAAACTATCCTGTAGATGAGCTCCTGCTCGACTCCCTGCAAGGTTTGTTCAGTGATTTCGTCGCATCTCCAGAACGAGTACGGAACGCGGTCATTGATCGATTGTACCGACACGCACTTATAGTCAGTCAAGGCCCTGCATCAGATCTTCATGGGTACGTAGAGAACGGCCTATATATATCGAGACATGCCGGCTGGACGCGTGATGAACCCAAACGCCCATTCTCTCAGGATAGGTTCACTGAAAAACTCGATGAGGAGGGACGGCGGTCATGGGAAGCATACCTTGGTAAACCTATCTCTGACGGGGTCGAAGGTCTGCGTGATTCGTTAGTAAAGAATAACTACCCGAATCAGCCCTACTGACATCCCCGATATTCAACCTGAGTTTCACGACCGGCAGAGAACCGGTCTCGTGTTCGATTCGTCGGAGGTGAGGTTTCCCTCTCGGTCGATGTACCAGGTGGTGCGGTTGACGTCGTCGGAGTATCCGATCAGCTTCCAGTCCTCGACTTGGGAGAAGCTCACTGGCCAGCTGAGACTGTTTCCTCTGGCGTCGAGCGCTGAACCCACATCCGTGCAGACGTGGACGCCGGCTGGGAACGTTGACTTGTCGTACACCCCGGTTCGACCGTTGAGTACCTCGCCGAGTGTCTGTTTGTCGCTGCTGCGTGTCGCCTTCGCCATGCTCAGCTGGTCGGACGCGTAGGTGAGGGAGGCTTTGACCTCGCTGTTGTGCTTGTAGGCGCGGAAGCCTAGGAACGAGGGTACGGCGACGGCGGCGATGATCAGGCTGATCGCAATGACCGTGATGAGCTCTGGCAGCGTGAACCCGTGCTCTGACTTGTCGTCAGTTCTGGTCAGGTGTGGCATCGACGTGCTCCGTTTCGGGCTGGGTGGGCTGTGGAAGGTCGTCGGTGTTCACCTGGTCGGTGTCATCGTGGACCGGGTCGATCGCCCCGTTCTGGTCGATGGTGTGGCAGGTGGAGCCGAGGCAGCCGGTGACTGTCCAGCTGGTCAACGAGTGCACGGGGGTGTCTTCTGGCGTTGCCGTGTAGGTGACATCTGCCGGTTGGTCGTAGGCGACCAGGATCTGTGGGATGGTCATCGACTGGTCGTCATTGTCGCCCTGGCCGGTGACCACGTTCCCATGGGCGACGCGAAGTGCGTCGATCACCCGCTGGTCCGCTGCGGCTGCCTGATGCCCACTGACCGCAGCGACTACGCCGAAGCCCAGCCCGACAAGGAGGGCGGCACCGGCAGCGCAGCATGTGAGCGTCTTCGGCAATCGATTCATGTGTGTCACACCCATGGAACTATGCGGAGGACCAGCACAGGGCCGGGAGCAATGGCAAGCTCACCGGCCCTGTGCGGTTGGTCAGACGGAGTGGCGCCTACCAGTTCTCGCTGATCTTGCCCGACTGATCGACGTTGAACTTGTACTCGATGGTGGTGCCGTCCTTCGAGAAGCCGGCCTTGATCTTGTACCCGGTAGAGGTCACATCGGTCGCGGCCGGTGCGGAGAAGACAACCTGCCCTTTCGCCGTGCTGGTCGAGTAGCCGGCGCTGGTGATCGCGGAGTTGATCGCAGCGGTGGTCAGGGCCTTCTCGATCGAGTCGGCGGCGAGCTGGTTCTGCACAGACTGCAGGGCCGACTTCACCGACGAGCGCCGGGCGTTGTCCTGCTGGCCCAGGTAGATCGGGATTGCGATGGCTGCGAGGATCAGGAGGATCACGACCACGATCAGCAGCTCCACGAGGGTGAAGCCCTGCTCGCCGTGTGCTCGTCGTACCTGCCAGTCGCGGAGCCGCTGCTCCATGCGCTTATGTGTCTTCATCGGGGGTGATGCCTTTCTTGTCTCCGGCTCTGACCGGTCAACGAAGACATATGCGTAGCAGGAGTCAGCCGATCTGAAGATCCCCCATCCTGTCGGTGATGGTCTTCCACGCCTGACCTCTCGCCTGCGAGAGGACACCGTCAATCGGTTGGTCGACGAGTCGTGCGGCCACGCACCCTAGGGCCACAGCGTCGGCGATGTTGTTGTCGTTGATGTCCACGTCTGGGAAGCGGCGGACCATGGCTGCGATCATGGCGTCCTTGTTCGCAGTGCCCTTCCCCGTGGCGTACTTCTTCAGCGTCGCAGGCGGCACTTCAGCGACCGTGACACCGCTGCTGAACAACGCGGAGACCACCGACCACCACAGCCCAGACCGGTCATGGGCGTGACCGCTGAAGCTGCGGTACGCGGGTGACTCGATCGCAACCAGCACCGGTGTGCCCGTCCAGTCGAGGATGCGTTCGGCCATGAAATGAAGCCTCCCCGACCGTTCCGACAAAGTCGCATCCGCAGAGCCCGAAGAACCGATGCGCTTCACCTCGAGGCCGCCCTTAACCACACGGGCGAGGCCAGTGCCGGTGAGGCTCAGATCAAGACCGACGACCGTCTTTGCAGCGCTCATTCGGCACCTCCGTCCAAGATCGTCGACAGCTTCAACGGAACTCCCCGGAACCGCACGTTCTTCGAGCGTCTGATCTGCACCGACACCCGGTCGTTGGCCTGCAGATGGTTCTGGTAGTGCGGGTGCACGAGCTTCTCCGTGTACAGGTTGCGGAAGATGGTCGACCCGTCAGACCCGTGCCCGATGGTGGGGTCGAAGCGGAGGGCGAGACTCGCGGTCGGCTTCTGAACGATGAGGGCCACACGCTCATCGGTGTCGTCCGGTGACTCGGCGACCACCCCGATCATGTACCGCCCACGGGGACGCCACTCCCCCTCCGGTGTGCGCATCCAGCCGAGCTGGGCGTTGCCGGCGCTTGCATCGCCTCCGAGTGGCGGGGTCCCGTCGCCTGCAGCGCTGTCCAAGTAGGCCTCACCGGACAGCAGCATCCCCCGGATGCTTTCCACCAGCGTGGCGCCCGGCGAATGCAGCTGCTGGCCGAGGGCGTTGCTCGCAGTCAGGTCGCCGAGCGCTTGGAACAGGGTGTCCTCGCCTTGAGCGCTCACCGCCGCAAGTTCGCGGTCGAGACCGCCGACCCACGCCATCAGGTGAGCGAGCGCCTGCAGACCGATACCGAGGTCGGCTCCGATCTTCGCCTTCCTTGCCACGTTCGCGGGGTTCACGCCTTTCGCCTGCATGCGCTCGCGGTACTGGTCCTCCACGAGGGAGCGGATCTCCTTGAACGTGTGCACCGTGTCCTCCCAACCGTGGGCTGTCTGCAGAGCCACATGCTGGAGGTACTGGACGAGGGCACCGGCGAGCGTGGCGGGAGCCGGGTTGGTGTCTCTGAAACCGCTGACCTCCTCGACGAGGTGACCGTTCGCCCCGTCGCTGAGCGACCCGTCTCCGAACGTGACCTCGAGAGTGCGGTCGCGCACGCTGCGAAGTTGGGCGTTGTTCTCCGCGGTGAGCACCAGGAGGGCTTTCGGCGTCCGGGTCTTCGCGAGCCCGCCGTTGCCGTTGCCGCGCTGCCGCGACGCAGAATTGTGAATGGAGCGAATCAGGTCGGCGATCTTCGACGACTGCTCGTCAGCTTTCCGACGGTCGAGCGTCGGGGCGATGTCGTCGACGATCCACAGGTTCGCCTTCGACACGGCGATCTCCGTCGCGAACGCGGTCGAGTTCGCCCCTGACGGCAGGCTGTTGTTGTCGAACAGCCCGGGTGCCGCCTGATGGAAGCTTGCGATCGCTGACGCCGTCCACGACTTGCCCTTCCCCGGAGGGCCCTGCAGGTAGACCACCGAATGGGTCTTCACCGGGACGTACGGTCTCAGGCCCGCTGCCAGAACGACTGCCGCGGTTCCACGGTCGGACCAGACGCCGCTGAAGACGTACTGGGCGAACACGTCGCGGACCGCGCGGCGAACATGCTCCTTCCACTCTTCGCTGCCGACCTCCCCCTCCGGCAGCCTCAGTCCGAACCTGCTCGCCCCGGGCAGGTCCACTTCGGAGACAGCGGAGATGACCTTCCGCTGGTCCTCGCCGATCGGGGTGACGACTTGGTTGCCTGCGATGAACGCACAGTAGTCGGCTCCGGGTACGGGGACCCAGCCGAGCGTGTCCCATGCGGTGACCACCTGGGTGTCAGCGGCGCGGTGGGCTTTGACCGCGTTGAGCCATTCGCGTCCCTCTTTCGCCGGCGGGAACTCCGGGATGGAGAAGACATCCATCGGGAGGTCCACACCGCTCTTCGGGCGCGCCCAATCCCGTGGCTCCTGATACGCGATCACCTGTGCAGGGCCCTCCACCTTCACTGACTTCGGGTCGCCGGACACCGGGTCGATCCAGCCGAGCTCCAGCACCGCGGTCTTCTCCAGCTCTGGGCTGTCTTTCGGGGCCCACCCGCGCTCGTAGACACCGGATTCGATTTCCGTGCTCGTCGGGCTTCGCTTGGAGATGAGGCGATCCATCCGGCCCGCGAATGGGAAGCGGTCGCTCCAACGGAATGTGCCGGTGCTGCCCCCGAACTCGGACTGGACTTCGTGGCAGACCTGCACTTTGGTGCCGGCAGGCTGTGAGTCGGACGAACCGGTGACCCGCCAGGCACCCTCCTTGGCGACCACGTCGTCTTTCGGACGGGCGGGCAGGTTCTGCTGCAGCCGGTCGTAGGCGACCAAGTCAGCCCAGTCGCAGTACTTCGCGAGAGCGTCGTCGATGCCGAGTTTGCCTTTGCCGCCGGCCTGTACGTCAGCGAGGTTCGCTTCGGCGAGGTCGACGTACGCTACGCGTGCACCGCGGTCCGAGAGGAACGTGGTCAGCCGGTCCAGCTGCGTCCACACGTTGATGTTGGTTGCCGCGTCGGCGTCGAACGCGAGCACGGTCTGTGTGTCTTTCAGTGGGATGGCGGAGAACTCGAGGGCGTTGCGGTGCCAGTTGCCGACACCGACGAGAGCGAGCACGAGTGTCCGCTGTTTGACCGGGACGGCTTCCATCGCTTCAGTAAGCGTGACCCGCGATGCCTCCGGCAGCCCGGATGATGCGAGGATCTCTGGATCGACGTCCGCGGCGTTCAACATGGCGGTCACAGCAGCATCCGCTTTCAGGATGCCCTCGGTGACCATGATCCGTGCCGTGCCGCCGGGTTCGAACCATGACTTCGGGGTCGCCGGGTGCACATCGATCACCGAGGGGTCACCGAGACGCAGCTCATACTTCGCTACTCGACCATCCTCGAACGTGCGCGGTCTCGTCGGACGATATTGGAGCGCATCGAAATGCGGCTGACGACCCGCAGACACATCCTCCAGCACCCGGTCGACCCGGAACCACGGCATCACCATCGCACCAGTGTCGGCGACGCATTCCCGCAGCTGCCGAGCGGTCTTCGTGTTCCCCGGCCCCATGCCTTTGTCTGTCACGAACGTCTTCACGGCATCCTGCTGCAGCCAGCTGTACCCTCGGGCTGCCGCAACCAGCGGAGCGACGGCCGAGTCGGCGAGCTTCAGAGCACCGGAGTCAGTCACGTTCGGTGAATACTGGTCAGGGCCATACGCGGGATTGCTCATGCGTCAACCTATGCGGGCTCATCCTCCAGAGGGCGGAGCAGGAACTGTGTCGCCTTGCTGGCGTCGTGCAGCGCCGCCTGCACCTCTTTCTGCGGATCGGACTGGTCCCGCCGCTGCGCCCACCCCTGCAAGTAGCTGGCACTGTTGCTCGGCTCGTACCCGCACCCGGTCTCACCGGCGATGAGGAATGAGCTGAGCTCCGCGACCAGCTCCTCGCGCGCGTACTCGTGCCCGCCGAACCCGTCGTGGGTGCCACGGTCCAGTCGCGAGGAGTGCCCGGTCCAGTGGGACAGCTCGTGGAAGGCCGTCGAATAGTAGCCGGTCTCGGAGTCGAACTGCTCCTTGTTCGGGAGAGTGATCGTGTCCGACCCCGGTACGTAGAACGCCTGCGACTGGTCCTGGTGGACGATGTGAGCACCGCTGGCTGCGATCAGAGCCTCACCGGTGCCGGCGTCCTCCCACGTGCGCTCGCGCTCGACACTGCCGGGCATGGCTGGCATGTCGTCGATCTCCTCAGCGTTGAACACTGTCGCAGTCGATGCGAACGCACCCGTGATCGGGCGCCCCTTCTCATCGAGTTTCGGGGTACCGTCGGCGTTCTTCCGCTCGAAGGGCTTGTAGATGAGGATGCGCTCCCCCTTCGCGCCCTGCCTGACCTTCGCACCGGCTTTCTTCGCCTGGTTGAACGTGACCCATCTCGGATCCGTGAACCCTCGATCGAACCCGCGGACAAGCAGCCACAGGCTGTTCTGCCCCGAGTAGGGGCGACCGGTTGAACCGTTCACCGCACGACGGCCCTGCAGAGCGCCGGGCTGCCACGCTTTCTGCCACGGAGCGGTGCCCTCCTGCATGCGCGCGAGAATCTCGGTCGCCACCTGCTGCTGGAACTGCTGGGTCTTCGATGGTTTGCTTCCCCCAGCGGAAGCATCAAGGGTGACTTCGGCTTTCGTCTGATCCTTGATGTCGAAGCTGCCGGGGGTTCCCCTGCCCGGTGCTCGCCCGCGATCTCTGCCTCTGACTGCCGTGGATGCCATACCGTCAGTTGTGGACGGCTCAGCCTTCTGCGTCGACCAGAGGGTCGAAGACCGTGTCGGGTGTGTCTTCGGTGAAGTGCTCGTCGGCAACCACGTCCACCGCCTCCTGGATGATCTCTTCAGCGCGCTCAACGATCAGGGCGCGCTCATCCATGTCGATCTGACCGAGCACTTCGGACGTCAGGAGGTCGGCGACATCGTATGGTCGTCGCATCGTCTCCAGAGCCACCAGCGCGGCCAGCGCCTCATGTCGTTGTTCACTCATCTGCCGGTCCTTCACTCAGGCGTTTCATGCCTGTGAAGTATGCGTGCGAGACCCCGCGCACAGCACAGGTGTCGGTCGCCGCATAGGTGATCGACAGGCCGGCCGCCTCGCGTTACCCCCTTGGCGTGAGGCGGCCGGTTCCCACCCGGGGCCGAAAGGTTTCGACAGGCACAACTGAACAGCGACCGCGAGCCGAGGAATGACGGACACCTCGTGAAACATGCCGTCACCCGATAGACGCCAACCAGAAGCGTTCAGACTTCGCCCTCGCGGTGTGAGTCCGGGGCCACAGCGGAAGTCTCCGCCGCTGTGAACCCGTCATCCACGGAGACTGAGACCCCGACCGTGTGCTACCGGAGGGCGGGGCGAGACAGCACCGGCGGCGAAGCAAGCGGCACCAGTCCGCTCAGGTGACTGGCCGCCCAAGACTCATACCTGAGACACGCTCGTAGACGTCGGTGTGATGCGGTGCCTGGACGCGGGTTCGATTCCCGCCGGCTCCACCTCTGAGGGAATGTCGAACTCTGACACTTCTCCCTTTCTTATGTGTCTCGACGAGGTGCTCGTGGGCGATCTGTGCACCGTCGTTGAAAAAACACGACGCGATGGTCAGAGCGATGCCCCCATCTGGCGTTCTCGGATCGACTTGCGCACCAGCTGCGCGCAAGGGGCGATGATCGCCAGCATCGCCCGGTCCTCCTTGGTCGTGACTTTCAGCTGCGGCGTGTTGACGAACTTCACCACGGCACCCTTGGCCGCCAGCTCGTCGACGATCGTCAGCAGGATGCGGGTGTTGCAGGCCAACCGGTGGATCGACTCCACCCGGACCACGTCGCCCTCGTCGGGGGACTTGACCGCCTATCTTCGGTACCTAACGCGCTAGATCTGCCATGGTGCTAGCTCTTCCATCCACGTACAGCAGGTGTTGAACGTCGACCAAGCGGCGGCTTCGCGTCGGGTAATGTATAGCGCGTGACGTCAATTTCTAGCGGGGCCGATGAAGGCATCCGATCCGTGAGCGACTTGTTGCGGCAGCTAAAGCCGATCACAGCTGACGGTCGAGAGGTTTGGTATCGAGGACATCGAGATGCGACTTGGCAGCTGGAGCCGTCGGCATTCCGAGAACAGCGCCATCGCACAACAGAGAAGGCGATGCTTGCGCGGTTCCGGCAGGAGGCTGCAGCGGCGGGTGTCCAATATGCCTTCGACGAGTGGGGGTGGATAGTTTTTGCGCAACACCATTCGCTGCCGACTCGGCTCCTCGATTGGTCCCAGAGTCCCTTGGTCGCCCTGTACTTCGCATGTGAACGCCTTCGAGACTCTACTGGAGTAGAGGCCGATGGAGAGTTCTTTGTGATGCACCCTCACGCGTTGAACGAGGAAGCTGGGGACAATAATGGCGGGCATCCTAGGCTTCTCGCAGAGAGTGATAAGAGGCTGAACGAGTATCTTCCAGGGAACGATGGGGAGCATTCCTGTAAGCCACGCGCCGTAGTTGCTCCAATGCTATTTGATCGGATCCGGATGCAGAACGGAACCTTTACCGTTTCCCAGGTTCCCAACGGAAGTGATGAACCTGAGCCATTAAGAGTGGCTGCTGCGATCCAGGCTTTCACTGTTCCTGGCGATGCGAAAGAAGGCATGAGAGAAGAGCTTGAGTCACTGGGATTCAACGAGGTTTCAATCTATCGAGATCTAGATCGAGTAGCGCGCCGCATAAGCGTCGGGCATGGACGGGGGCTGGTGTGAGAATCCGTACCGAACTACTTGCAGGTATCGGCATCGCCAGGTTCCGGCGTATGCGTGAGGTAGTTGACCTAGACCCTCCATATCAGAGGGAGAGTGGCGTATGGGGCGACGCCGCTCGAAGCATGCTCATCGATTCCATCATCAATGGTCTCGATATTCCTAAACTGTACTTTGAGGCGCTCAGGTCCCGGAGACTTGGGCCTGAGGGCCTTGCCTATCAGTATGCGGTGATTGATGGGAAACAGCGGCTTGAGACGATTCTCGGCTTCCTTGCTGACGAGGTTTCACTTCCAGAGGACTTCATCTTCTTTGAGGATGACAGCGTCAACGCAGAGAGGCTCACTCTCTCGGAGCTTCGCGATAGGTATCCGATCCTGGCGCGCAGATTTCTCGATTTCGAACTGCCTATCGTAGAAGTTGTGAGCGATAGTGGCGATTTGATCGAGGAAATGTTCCAACGGCTCAATGCTTCGATGTCGCTCAATGCGGCGGAGCGCCGTAACGCGCTTCAGGGGCCAACGCGCGACGCGGCCAACTCACTAGCTGAGCATAGGCTTCTGGTCCAGTGTTCTCCTATTCGCAGTGCACGGTATAAGTACCGGGAACTCGGCGCAAAATTCTTGGCAATCGAGCAACAGATTGCTACTCGTAACAAGATCTCGGACACCAAAGCTGCCACGCTCTACAACTTGTTCACCGCAACGCGGGGAAGTTCTCCACGAGTTTCTTCTGAAGCTATGGAAGCCTACCGGGCTCGCGCGGAGGGGGTTCTTGACGGAATGGTCGAGGTGTTCGACCCTGAAGATCGACTCCTTGCCTCAATAGGGACTGTGGTTGTCTACTACCTCGCGTTCAGAGATCCACGATTTTCGAGCACTGTAGGTCGCATGAAGCTGGTGAAGTTTGAGGAACTCAGGCACTCGGCGGCACAGATGCCTGAGACGGATCCAGAATATGCGACCCAAGCGAATTCCAGACTCCGCGAATACAACGGTCTGGTGCAATCCACGAACGATGGCAGCGCGCTTCATCGACGCGCCGAGATACTCAGCGCATTCGTGTTGGGCTACTCAGAAAGCGCCCCGCTAAACGGATTAGAACTTGCGGAAGAAGGCGAACTCCCCTTGGTCGACGAATCTGATGAGGTCTAGCAGGCCTTAGACGGGGAAGGGCGACCTATCGGTGTCTCTCTCTGAGATACTGGGCGGCATCGGCGGCGATTCGGTCCGCTGCCCCAGCCTCTCGTGCAGTCAACTTAGTTGCCCAGCCTCGACCAGGATGAAGGGTGTCCCACTGAGGCACCAGCCCGCTGTGCCGCCCTCTTCCCGGGTCGTGGTTTCCAAACCCGTCGACCATCGCGTTCCAGACCGGCCGAGTATCGCGTATCAGGGCTGATTCACCCAGTGCGATCCAGATGTCGTCGACGACTATCCATCGAGCGTGGAAGTCTGCGCTATCAAGATTTGTCGCTGCCTCGACGCTCTTGGCGTGCTGACCGAGTCGACTCCATACCGCCGTGTTGTTCGGGTCCTGTCCGACGTCGAGCCCCTGACGCCCGCCCTTAGGAACTGCCTTCCCGACATAAATCGGGAGTGACCACGCACCGTCGGCGTTACGTTCGCGGACAATCTCATAGGCAGGGAAGTCACCGGTGTAATAGATCGCATAGACGCCGGCACCACGGAAGCGTGGGATACCGGCAAGGGGGACCGGAACGGTATCCATAAGTCGATTCACGATCGACTCGGCGAGGGAATCCATGGCCAGCGGGTTGAAGCTCTCGTTGCTCACGACACCATCCTCAAGTGCCGGCCCTCGGCTACCAACTGGTCGGCTCGCTGGCGCGCGTCTGCGAGAGCCAGGTGCTCGCGCACGGACAGCGCAACAGTCTCGGCCAACATGACCGGCACCGCATTGCCTAACTGGCGCATGGCCTCGCTCCACGGGCCGTGCAGGATGTACGAGTCAGGGAAAGTCTGCAGCCTCGCCGCCTCGCGAACAGTGAAGTAGCGCACGGTTCCGTCGGGTCGCCGCAGCATGTTCTCGCCGCCAGGGACGCCGTGGACGCCCGCCTTGAGCGCCTTGGCAGGTGCATCTATATAGGACCCGGTGTGCCCGGGATAGGAACGAGCCCCGTGCTGGATGACGTGGTTGAGAACCGACCTGCTTCCAGGTCGAGGCAGATCGGAGATGGCATCCCTGACGGTCCGCCACGGTCTCATACCCAGATCCTGCGTGGAGGCTGCCGACCGGATGCCGTGTTGCTGGCTTTTCGCCACGCTGTGGCGGTCCCAGTACTCTCCGCTGTCCTGAGATTGGCGAAGTGCGCCTGCCGAGTGCGTCGGCTTGGGGAATGACCACTCTGCATCGAGGTCTGACCGGAAACCCACAATGAAGACGCGCCACCGTTGTTGTGGCACTCCGTAGTCGGCGGCGTTCACAAGTGTTGGGAGTACCTTGTATTGGAGATCGGAACGCACGCTTGTGTGCTCTGCCTGGAGTCGTGCATAGTGGTCGCCCCAAGTCTCGCCGCCTCTCGACACTAACTCGGGATGGGCGAGACGGAGCTGGATGTAAGAGAAATAATCAGTGAATGCAGTCCGTGTGAGCCCGCGGACGTTCTCAACGATGAAGGCACGTGGCCTCAGTTGGCGGATCACCTCAGCGGTGGCGGGGAACATGTCGCGCGAGTCGTCCGCAGCACGCCCGCGCCCGCCAGCGCTGAAGGGCTGGCACGGAGGCCCGCCGGATACGAGGTCGACTCCCTCCGGGACGCCAGCCCAGTCGATGTCCCGGACATCGCCCTCCTGGACATCAACGTCGGCGACGAGTTGATGCCCCGCACGCTTGTTCTCACGCACGGTGTCACAGGCCCAGCGGTTCCACTCTGCCACCACTTCGGTGCTGAACCCTGCAAGGTGGGTACCGAGAGCCAAACCACCTCCGCCCGCAAACAACTCCACACTTCTCACGAAATAACCTTACACTCTCCTTGGCCTGAACATGGCACTGTGTGAGGCGCGTCTTCTTCTGACTCTGCCGCGCAACAGCGGGCCTCGGGGGCCCTCCTGAGAGCAGCGCGGCGGTATAACCGTGTCCATTCACACGAGCAGGAATACCTGCCGTGCGCACGACCCTCCACCATGAGGAGGTGCTGCCATGATAATCACACCATCTGCCACCGACACGACGCCGAGGGCTTGGACCGACTGTTTGGCCTACTACAACAGGGGGACACCTACCAGCGACTGGTTCGACGCTGAGATCGCCGACGAGGTTGTCCCGGCGACCGTCCACGGCATCCACATTCGCACGGATGGGCACGACGAGCTCTGAGTTCTCGACCACGAGAATCTGCGCGTGACGGCAACCATGGAGCTTCGCCAAGCTGCTGGACCACTGGAAGAAGAAGCACGCCGCAACATGCTTCATTCCAGTCACCACAGATGGGCCTGGAGAGCATCTGAGGCTACAGGATCACGTCTGGCTCGGCGAAGGCACCAGATTCGGACTATTCCTCGATGCATTGCAAGAGGGAACCGTCTATTACGACCCCGGGATCAAGGCGACGCTTGACCTCGACGCTCAGGTCTGGAAGTTCAAGCGCCGCAACCAGTTTCGTACGGCGGGCAAAGCTCTCGGCGGCCTCTACCGGAGTTTCGAGCGGGTGGACCTCAGCTGAGACGCAGTCAGACCGCCGGTGCCTAGGACATCGCGGCGATCTGACTGCGCGTGCTTCAGCCGCGGCGTCTCACGAGTGTCATGGTGGATCCGCCTGCAACCAGCAGTGCAGCAGCGCCGATCCCGATCCACAGCCCTCCAGGATCGCCACCGGTCTGTGCGAGCTTGGTGTCGGAGGCAGCGTCGGTGAGTACTGCTGCATCGCCGCTCTGTGCAGGTGTCGCCGATGCACCCTGAGCATCATCGTCAGATGCCGCGGGGACTGTGCCCTCGTCGCTTGAGCTGTCGTTGTCGCCGGGGGTAACAGGCACAGCTGGGTCGGTGGGGTCGACAGGACTATCGCCCGGGTCGGTGGGATCCTCGGGATCGACCGGCGTAGCAGGATCACCGGGGTCGGTGGGGTCGACGGGCGTGACAGGGTCCGTGGGATCGGTGGGTGTCTCCCCCGGATCAGTCGGGTCGGTGCCGGGGTCAGGGTCCGGCGTTGCATCCTGCACAACGGTGACGTCGGCGGTGGCGAGCACTTTCTCGGTGGTGTCGCCGTCGAGACGGACTTTCAGGTGGTTCGCCCCGACATTGAGTTTGCTGAGGATGGACGTTTCATCTGTGCCGACGACCGCGGCCAGCTGAGCGAGCGTCGGGTTGTTCGGGTCGAGGTCTCCTGCCTTGGCGAGGTTGATCTTCAAGCCTGACAGGATCGGTGTGCTGGCGTCCTCGAGGTAGATGCTGTAGCGGTGCTTCTGCGTGACGAGGTCTCCGGCCGCATCGTTAATGAGGCCGGAGTCCGCCCACGAGAACGACTCCACGGTGCGGGCCGATTCGGCCGCTGCCGTCACCGATGTCTCTGCATGGGCTGGTGCGGTCTGCAGTGACGTCTGGGAAGAGAGAAGGGCACTGGCGGTCACCGCCAGTGCGGCCGTCAGCATAGCGATGCGTCGGGTCGGTGTCTGTTTTGCGAAGGCTTTCATGTTGAGGTGTCCTTTCAATCCTCGTACGGGAGCAGCGGCTTCTTCTCAAGCCGGACGTTGTGGGACACGGAGAGCTTCTCCTGATTCGGGGTGGGGAGGCCGGAGAGCCAGTCCTCCAGAGACTGGTTGTCGGGGTCGAACTCTTTCGGCCGCTCCGGTGCTGGTGGCACTGCATTTGCAGAGTCCTCGTCAGGCTCTGAGACCGGGGGACCGGCGGGTGCGGGGATTGCATAGTCGGCGTCGGCATCTTCCGGTGCGTGTGTCGGTGCGAACGGCTCGGGAATGTCCGGCACTGCTTCATCTCCGATCAGGTCGTCCAGGAGGTCGCGTTCGTCGTCCGCGTCTTCTTGGACGGGAAGCTCGACGGTCTCAGCCTCATCGAAGATGATCGTCTGATGCGGGGCGGGCTCTGGATCTGGCTCTGGATCTGGCTCTGCCACCTCATCGTCTGGTCGGAGGAACTTCTCCTCGAGCACGGCCAGCGGATCAGCTCCGGTCTCATGATCGCGGTGTGCGTCCTGTTCCACGGGCGGCTCAGCCGTCTCGGTTTCGACCATGGCATCCGGCACTGGCGGCTGGACCAGGGGAAGACTCTCTCCGACCGGCCCCGGGGCGGGCAGCAGCAGGGTCACCAGCGGTTCGCCCGCGAAGATGTTGGCCGAGATCGCGTCGAACAGGGGCAGGCGCAGCCGTGCATCAACTGCGTAGTCGAGGGTGATCGTCCGTCCGCCCCGCAGCCGCAGCTGCAGCACATCCTGTGAGCGGCTGTCGGTGCCGATGGAGAGTCCGACTACCTCGTGGAGATCGATGACGGAGTCTTCTGCGATCCAGAGCAGGTTGTGATCCCTGATGCGGTGCACCTCCCCCGCTGGTACTCGGCCGTCGACCATCTCGGCGATCGTGCCGGTCAGTGTGTCCCGTGGGTGTGTCATGCGTCTCCTTGATCGTTCGGATGCCCATCACCTATGCGAAGCACTGCTGACGGTGATGCGCCTCGACGTCGGCGGATGATCGTCGGCCGCTTGGGTTTCTTCGGCTTCGACGGTGCCTGCGCTTTCGGCTGGCGCTCGCGGTGCTGCTTCACCAGCCGCAGCCGGTGGATTCTGGGGTTCGCGTGCACGAACCAGCCGAGTGGGACCAAGATGAGCAGCCCGCCGAGGAAGAGCATCGTGGCATGCCACAGGATGACTGCGATGACGCTGAAGGCGACCACCGTAAATGCGAGGATGCTCGGGTCGGTGTCCACTGGCTATTCCGCGGTCACGTAGGTGAGATCGGAGGACTCTGCCAGAGTGGTCAGGAATGACGTCTCGGTCTCCGGGTCGAGCCAGACGATGCGTCCGGTGGGGCGTTCGTCGTCCGTGTACGGCTGGTACTGCGTGGTGGTGAGGATCAGGTCGATGGGGCCGTGATATTCGCCGGTGACGGCCTGGTCCTTCGGAGTGGTGAGAAACAGGCGGTCGTCCTTGTCCAGAGGGTCGGCGGGATCACCATCGCCCGGCTGGTCGGCGGCGAGACCGATGAGCAGCATCGCCTGCAGGGTATCCGCGTGCTCCTCCATGTGGTCGACGCGCGCTTCGAGCGCTTCATCGTCGGTGAGCGCCTCGTATCCGGGGATCAGACCGCTGATGAGGTCCGACGGTGATTCTCCTTCCAGACGGTTCCCGTCGGGGAACTCGAGACGGTAGGGTGCGGTCGGCTGTCCATCGCGGGTGTAGGTGCTCATGTGTCGTTCCTTCTGGGTTGCTCGCACGGAGGCGAGAGGCAGTCTGCCTGCACTCTTTGTGCGCGGAAGTTCCTCCTGCCTCCGTGGAGCTTTCGTCAGCTGTCCAGACGTCGAGCTTTCAGCGCGCCTCGGATGGACAGCGCGGCGCCCGCGATGAGCGCTGTGATACCGGCACCGGCAGCCCAGATGACGCCCCGTCCGGCGCCGGTCTGGGCGAGCGTGCCGCTCACGGTCTGCGCATCCACCGGGACGGGTTCACCTGTCGGTGTGTCACCGCTCTCGGCTGGCCCCTGCTGGTCCCCCGGTGCCGACGGAGCTGCGGGTGCGTTCACGGTGATCGTCGTCTGCACCGCGGCGGACGCTGAACCGTTCACCGACTGGGTGGCTGAGATGACATGCTGCCCACCGGCGAGTGAGACTGTCACTGGCACCGACCAGCTTCCGTCATCAGCGACCGTGGTCGAAGTCGAGCGTCCGTCCATCTCGACGGTGACTGCTGCGCCGGGGAGGCCGGTGCCGTTCACCGCCGTAGGTGCGCTCCCGTCGCTGTAGACGCTTCCGTCGGCGGGCGTGGTGATGACAGGCGCCTCGGGTGCGACCCGGAATGACGCGGTCGTCTCGGCGGACGTCTGGCCGGCGTAGACCTGTGTGGCCTTCACCTGGTGGTTGCCGTACCCGAGGTCTGCTGACACCGACCAGCTACCGTCATCGGCGACGGTGGCCGTGGCGGTCACATCACCGGTCACGGAGACGGTGGCACCAGGGACGCCGGTACCTGAGATCTCACGAACCGTGTCGGTGACAACACCTGAGGGCGAGGTGATGGCCGGTGCCCCTGTGGCGACTTTCACCGTGATCGAAAGTGTGTCCGAGGAGTCGAACCCGCGGGTCGCGTGCACGGCGATCCCGTATTCTCCTGGGGTGTTCGGCGCCGCCACCGACCATGTTCCGTCGGCGGCGACAGTGGCCTTCACGACGTCCGGCACACCGGTGAAGGTGGCAGAGATGTCGTCACCGGGCTGACCGGTGCCGGAGATCGTCGAGCCGGTGCCGATGGTGTCCCCGGTCTTCACCGTGGAGACCTGCGGCACGTCCACGAACTGGGCGACGGTGTATCCGCCGGTCGACGGCAGCGAGTCCACAAGTGAAGCACCCCAGGTGAGGGGTGTTCCATCCCAGAGCGTGCCAATGGCGGAGACGACGCCGACGGCCCGATCCCCTTGAACGATGGGACCGCCGGAGTCTCCATGGTCGGCTTTCGCCGTGATGCCGAAACCTCTGACGAAGTGGTCGTCGACAAGCATCCAGCCGTCGGTGATGTACGCGCCATCGGCTGTCTTGGTGACGTCGCCGGCAGTCATGCCCGTGGTCCGGCCTGAACGTTTCACCGGCTGTGACGGGTCGATCGCACCGACAGACTTCACCGGCGTCGCCGAGGCGGACAGGTCTTCGCCAGCGGCCGTGGTCCAGTCGGTCACCAGAGGTCGCGGCGTCAGCGCCGTATTGGTGACATCGACCGCGGAGATGTCGATGGAGCTCGTGTCCCCGTCTGCGCCCTTCGTGTCCCCGGGGCCGCCGAACTGGGTGAACCCGACTGTGCCGATCTTCTCGACCGGGTCGTAGTAGCCCTGCCCGGTGCCGCTGGCTGTGTCACTGCTGGGCTTCGTCTGCCACACTTCTGCGTTGTGGTCGGAGGCGTAGCAGTGGCCCGCGCTGATGAACGCAGGTTTCCCAGCTTTCGACCACGCGGGGAAACCGACCGAGCACACGTAGCCGCTGCCGTCAGCCAAGGTGATGCCGGTGCCGGCACCGCCGACCAGAGTGCTGGCTGCAGCGCTGTGCAGTTCACCGGACAGGGAGACGAGCTGAATGTCAGCGCCTGCAGCGTTTCGCCCGTCGATGCTGGACCGCAGGGCCCCTGCGTCACTGTCGGAGTCGTTGACGAAAGCCACCGTCCGGCCAAACGAGTCGGTCGCCGCTCCCATCAGCGCGCTGGAACCGGCAGAGTCTCCCGCTGCCTGCACCTGGGCGATCAGGGCCTGCGCGGTTGCTGCTGTGCCGTGAGCTGGTTCGGCGTTCGCCGGGGTGATCGTCATACCCCCGATCACGGCAAGGGCGACGGGGACCCCGATTGCTCCGGCGATCTTCGCTGCTGTCTGACGTCTACGTACGGGGCTGGTAGCCATGGTCCTCCTGAGGTTGTCGGGCACCCTCGACCTATGCGGAGCAGCTGGTCAAGCGCCCCCGAGCTGGTGGCGTGCGGCGTTCGCTTTCGCGAACCCGGTCAGTGGTTTCCCTGTGGCCGGGTCGATCTCCCAGTCCTCCAGCGCCCGCTTCTTCGCCCCGAAACGCTTGGTCGGCTCCGCCAACTGGGGGCGGGGGTCCCCGTCCTCGTCGAGCCCGTCGTCGAGTCTCGGCACGTACTTGTCGATCTGGGCTGCGGTGGGCTCCGGTGTCGCAGTCTTCGGGGCTTGGAGCTGCTCGAGCGCTTGCAGGTAGGAGTCGGTGGAGGCGTAGAACGACTTGAACACGCACGGGGTCTGACCCTCGAGCTCGGCGACACCGACACCGCGGGACTGACCTTTGTCCGCACGGATCCATTCGGGAATGTGCGGGGCCGCATCCGGGTCGTTCAAGGCGTGGCCTCGGGCGCTCTTCGACGGGTTCGCCCCCTGCAGGACACGGTTGGCGAGGTTCGTCTTCAACGGCACGGAGATGCCGGTGTTCGCCTGTGCCATCTGGGTGGCGAGGATGATGCGGATGCCGACGAAGCGCATCTCCGCGGGGATCTTCGCCGTCACCATCTTCAGCAGGTCGGTCTCCATGGCGTGCTGCTCTGCTTCGATGCGTTCCGGGTGATCCTTCGGGAGGGCCTTCGGGATCGGGTCCGAGGCGAACAGACCGGTCACCTCATCCATGACGACCAGGATGAGCGGGTTTGCAGCACGAACGTCCGCTGGCAGCTCCTGCCATTTCTGCACACCATGTTCGGCGAGCATCCCGGCCCGGCGCTGCCCTTCCTCGTAGACGAGTTTCAGCGCCGTGAGGCTTGCCGCCTTGGATGCGCACCCGAACCCGTTTCGACGCACGTACGGTTTCACCCATTCGTAGTCGATCGCCTTGTGCGGAACGTCGACGACCACCAGCTCCCAGCCGCGCTGCAGGGCACCGAAGATGAGCGCGTTCACCGTCACCGATTTACCAGAGCCGGCGGTACCGGACACCAGCGCGCCGGGAGTGCCGTCGAAGTCGAACTCCAACTGGTCATTCGGCTCCCCCGGGCCGCCGAGCCTCATCCCGAGCGGCAGCTGCAGTGAGTCGGACAACGACTTCGGGCGCAGCCGACCCAGCGTCGGGTACGGGTACGCCTTCTCGAAGCTGGGGAGCTCCGCGGGAACGATCTGCGCGGTCAGCTTCGCCGGCTGGGTGCGCACGAACCAGCCGGGGCGTCCGACAATCGTCGTCGCCACTTCAGCGAGCTTGTCGTCATGCTTGCTGGGCGTATACGTGGGCGGAAGCTCCAAGTCGAACCCACCGCCACGGTGCGCGAACACCTGCACGTCCCATGGTTTCACCCCGAGAGCGCCGGCGACGGCGTCACGGCAACGGACTTCCTCCGCACTCATCTTGGTGATGGTCGCCTGCAGCAGGTACGGGTCGAACTTCGTCATGAAGAAGTCGGGGAACGTGTCCGCGTACTCCGCCGCGTACTTGTCGGCGTCACCGGGTTTCGTCCCCCGTGGGAGCCCCAGCAGCTTCCTCGGACGGGAGCGGACAGTCGTCTCCGTCACCTCGGTGACCGCGTTGCGTCGAATGGCGGTCACGGTGCGTTCGTCGACGGAGACGCTCTGCAGGTCCCAGTCGGGGCCGAACACCGCGGACTGTTTCACCCAGGCCGCCAGACGGTCGGCGTGCTTCTCAATGTCGAACGCCGCAGGCAACCGGGCGATCTTCCGTTCGATTCGCTGAGCCATCAGCGGTCACCGTCGGATCCGGCTTCGATGGCCTGCTGCTCGGGCTCATCGGCGTCAAGGAACGTGCGGTAATGCTCCACGGCAGGTTCGGTCTCCCGCACGATGGTGTCGAACACCCGGTGCAGGTACTGGAAGGGCCCGCCCTCCGCTGTGACCTGGTTCTTCTGGTACTTCTTCCACGTCGGCACCGACGTCTCCTGAACAGCTTTGAGCAGTTTCGCCGGGGTGGGCTGGCCCGGAGCCGCCGGCGGTGTGTTCGAGAAGATGCGCCCACCGATCGTGCACGCCCACTCTGCGGCGTTCGCGAGCTCACGTGCGGTGGACGCAGTCTCGGCCTGAACGTCCAAGAATGCCGCTAGGTCTTTCGCCGCCGCATGCCAGGCGATGCTCGGGTGCAGGGGCTCCAGCTGGTCGGCGATCTCCCACGCCGGTCGCATGTTCGCGTGCGGGTAGAGGGTGTCTGAAAGCGTGGAGAGCAGTTGGTCCGGATCGCCGAGCAGGTGTGCTGCCGCCCGGTTCAGTACGTCGGCGTCGGTGCTGTCGAGGCCGACCACACCGAGAGCGTCGACCCACTCGCCGAGGTCGCTGTCGTAGAGCCCGTTCAGCACTGTCTCCAACGCCACCCGCAGCTGCCAGTGGGAGGATGACTCCCCCTCGGTGGGACGTCCGAGGCGTTCCGGCATCCACAGCCACGGCAGCCACAGTTCGTCGATGTTCAGGCTCTCCGTGACCACGGCGCCGGCCACGGGGATCGGCAGGGCGACCATCGGTGTGCAGGAGCAGTCCTCGAGGGGGATGCCGGTCTGCTCGGCGAAATCATCCCACAGCTTCACGATCGCAGCGGAGCCGCCGGGGAGCAGGAGCGTCTGCCCTTCGTCGAGCAGGAACGGGTAGTGTGCGAAGTTCGCGGTGGTTTCCGTCATGCCCTCTGCGTATGCGTGCGAGGCCCGCTGCCTGATGCAGCACACATGACGGGTATGACTGGATTCGACGCACACGGGAACCTGCATGCCGGCGACGGACGGTTCGCGCCCACCCGGCAGACTCCGGCGTCGGTGCAGCTCACCCCCGTTGCGCTGACCGCCAGCAGCTCGGGTGTCGAGCCTGAAGACATCTGCCCGGCAGCCAGTGAAGTGACCATCACCCGCGACGGTGACGGTTGGGAAGCGCGCGCAACGTACGAGGGCCTGCTGCCAGACGTTCGTCTCTCAGACGGGTCCACGGTCACTGCCTCGACGACAGTGCGTCTGGACTCACCGGATTTCGATGAGGCCAGACGCACGTTCGAAGGCGGATAGTGCGGATCAGGCGGCGACGGCGGTTTCTTGTGCATGCGCCGGTTTCACCAAGTACTTCTCAATCAGGTCGGGGCGGAAGCCTGACCAGTGCACTCCGTCGTCGGTGAGCACGACCGGCGCCTGCATGTACCCGAGGTCCTTCACCTTCTGGTGTGCTGCATCGTCCACGGTGATGTCGACAGTCTTGAACGCGATCCCCCGTCGCTCCAGTGCCCGGTACGTGGTGCTGCACTGGACGCAGCCTGGTTTGCTGAACACGGTGACACTCATGTGGTTCCTTTCCAGCTCGACGCGACCTGCGCCGGCACATTCTCATGTGCACTGCCCTATGCGTGACCTCGCCCGAAATTGTCGCGGTACTTCTCCAGCTCGATGATCTCCTGCCTGCTGGCGGTGAGGGCCGTCCCAGCTCTCTCCAGCGCAGCGGTGAGCGCATCGACTGTGGCTGCAGCTGATTCGGTGTCCGCCGCGGCGGCAGACGGTTTCGCCAGCAGTGCGCCGAGAGCCTCCGTGGTGAGCAGCACCAGCACCGGGGCGAGGGCAGCGAGGAACGACCCTGCCACGCCCTCCAGTGACCCGAGCCCACGGATGGACACCACGTGCAGGAAGTTCGCAATCGCACTGACCATGGTGAGCCCGTACCCGGCGAGACTGAACAACCAGTAGCTCTCCCCTCTGGAGCGTCTGGCGAGTCCGCCCAAGGTGAACACGACGATGGGGAGGTCGATCATCAGCGGCATCAGCCACAGCATCCGCTCCGGAAGTTCCGCCCAACGTCCGACGAACACGAGTCCCTGCCAAGAGACCAGCGTGGCGGCGACGGCGGTGAGGATCACACCGACGTTCACCATCCGGTAGACGAACCGGTTGTCGGCGGTCGAACGCTTCTCCGCGTTCATGCGGCGACCGCTTCCACGTCAGACTCCGGGCGTGCATCCTCAATGGCGCGTTCCTCCATGGCCCGTTCGATCTGACGGAGCCGGAACTCGGCGGCTTCCAGCTCTGTCTGCCGGTCGAACACGAATGCCTCGGCGCTCGCCGTCATCTCATCCGAGTGGGAGCGCAATGCCCGCGACCGGCTCTGCAAGCGCTCGAGCTCCTCGACGTGCAGGTGCTTGGTCACCCATCGCGCCAGCGACTGCCGGATCAGGCGCACGGCCGACGGGACATCCGAGAACGCCCGAGCGGAGACATGTCCGACGGGGATCGCACCCGGTGTGAAACGATGACGTGTGACGTCGATCTCCACCCGACCGCTCTGGGCTCGGCAGTCCCGGACGTTCAGGACGAGTCCCTGCCATTCGGCGACCTCGCTGAAAGACCTCCCCTGCAGGATCGAACGCACTGCGCGGGGGACGCTGTCCCATGTTCCGGTGGGGTCATGGCGTTCCAGACTGGTCTTCAGCGTGGTCGCCTGCTCTTTCAGCAGGGTCGCCTCCGAGGCGATCACCTCGGCATCTTTGAGAGCGCGTTTCGCCCCCTGCGACTGCACGGCGCGCAGCACCCGGAGCCTGCGGATGTCGCTTCTCACCTGAGCGTGCTCCAGCAGCATCGGATTGCCGGCAGCGATCGCCTTCACCTGCGAGAACGTCAGCACACTGTCGGAGATGTCCTCCACCTCACGCTGCCCGCTGGAAGCCCCCATCAGCTGTGCGATGAACCGGGCCTTGCGCTCCAAGGTCTGGAAGCTGAACGCGTCGAAGGTGCCGCGCGCCACGTACCGGATTATCTGGACATGGTCGTTCAGATTCCCGGGTCGCAGCGCTCGGCCCTCACGCTGGGTGATGTCGGATGGACGCCACGGAGGGTCCATGTGGTGGACGGCGACCGCACGGTCCTGGATATTCGCGCCGGTTCCCATCTTCTCCGTCGACCCGATCAGCACGGACACCTGCCCGTCCCGGCACTGCTGGAACAGTGCGTCGCGCTGACGGCCGGTGCTCGCCTCATGGATGAAGCGCACCCGGTCTGCGGGAACACCGCGTTCGACGAGCGCTGACCTGAGCCGCCCGTACGTCTGCGTTCCAGAGTCACCGGGGGTGCCGAGGTCGCAGAAGACGATCTGGAGTGCCCCCGGGGCCTGACGGCCGCGGTAGCGGCGGTCGTGGGTGTCATCCCAGATGCGCGCGATCTCGTCGGCTGCGGCGTTCACCTTCGGGCTGGTTGCGTCCAAGGCCACCAGCTGCGGGTCCAGGGCGACCTTCCTGCCGTCGCCGCAGACTTTGAGCATGTTGTCCTCTTCGGCGGGGACCGCCCCCTGATGGATGGCCTCGGACCGTTCGGCCAGCTCACGGATGAACGTCTCCTGCGCCGAGGTCGGGGCGACCTCGACGTTGCGTTCGGTGAAGTCCGGTCGCTGCAGCCCGATCTGCTCCGGGGTGAGCACATCGGCGACGTCGGAGAGCATCCCCATCAGCTCCGGCAGGTTCTGGATGACCGCAGGCCGGCGCTGCACACGGAACGTCGACCCGTCTGGTGAGACCTCCACCTTGGATTCGAAGCGCACGAACGTCGACGCCCATGACGGAAACGACGACACAGCGGCGGCGGCCAGTCGATCCGGCTGCAGGTAGCGCTGCCAGACGAATGTCTCCACGATCGAGTTTGACCACGGGGTTCCGGTGAACAGGGTGACGATCGGACGGGCAGGGTGCTGCAACGCCAGCCATTCGATCTTCCGCTGCAGATCCCACGCGCGTTTCGAAGACCCGGTGGAGAATCCTTGGTCACGGCCGGCACCGACGTCGAGGCGCTTGAACATGTGGGCCTCGTCGACCATGAGGTAGTCGACGCCCAGCTGGTCGAAGAACACCTGATCTCGGTCCCCCATTCCAGTAGCCATCTTCTCCGCCTTGGTCCGAAAGGACCGCAGCTTCTTCGACAGCTGCTTCGTCGCCGTCACTCCCTGTTCGTAGAGTCCGTCGAGAGCCTGCGACTCCTGCCGGGCGGTGATGGACTGGTCCGCTGCTGTGGACAGGGCGATAGAGGCGAACGCCTGGTGGGTGACGATCACCGCATCCCACTCTCCGGTCGCGCACCGGGCAGCGAACAGCCGTCGGCGCTCACGCGTGAGGTCGTCCTTCGTGGCGACCAGGAACCGCCCCGTCGGGTACAGCTGCTGGGCCTCTCGGGCGTACTGCTCCAGCAGGTGGTTCGGAACGGCGATCAGCGGCTTTGACGCCAGCCCGAACCGGCGGAGGGTGACGGCGGCCATGATGGACTCGCTGGTCTTACCCGCCCCGACCGGGTGCCCGCAGAGGACCCGTTCGCAGGAGATGATGCGCTCCACCATTCGTCGCTGATGACCCCACGGGGTGAACCCGGCAGCCAGCCCCGGGAACGTCAGCCATTCCCCGGTGAACGTCCGCGGCACATGGCTGTTGAACAGGGTGTTGTAAATGCCGACCAACGTGTGCGCCCGGTCAGGGTCCTCCCACACCCAGGTGGTGAACCGCTCCGCGATCGCCTGCATCTGCTCCTCACAGGCGAGCGTGGCCTTCTGGTCTCTGACCTTCCGGGTCTCCCGCCAGCTGTCGCCGACGGGAACCTCGCGGGTGATGACCGGGGCCGTGTTGTTCAGCAGGTGCTCCAGCAGCTGTGTCGGTTCCCGGTCGTCGGTGCCGAAGCTGATCCGCGCCTGCCCGCTGGCCCAGCCGCGGGACACGGACCAGTGGCCGGTGAGCTGGTCGTAGTCGACGCTGCAGCGGCCACCGAAGACCTCGTCGGTGAAATCGGCGATGACGTCCGCCGGAATCCACGCCGCGCCCGGGTGAATGGAGATGTCCGTCTCAGTGAGGAGCGTCGGCTGGACCGCCTCGAGGGCTGTGACGTTCCGCTGGAGACCCGCCGCTCGAGCCGAGGCGATCTTGGCTCGTACATCGCCGGACAGGTACTGGTCCGCTGTGGTGAGCTCGTTCGTGGACGGGTCTGTGAACACGAGGTCGCCGAGAGCGGTGAGAGCCTCCTGCGGGGTGAGCCCTAGGAGGTCGCCGATGCGCTGGAGGTCCACGCCCCTGCCCTCGCCGCGAGATACCGCCAGAGCATCTGCAGGGGTGTCAGCGGAGGTGACCGGTGTCGGAGGCACGTTCACCCGGTGCAGGAGGATCGGCGCTGGTGCCGCATCACCGCTCTCCTGATCGAAGACCTCCAGAGCGAAGGTCAGTGCGGCTCCCGGGTCTCGTCGGAACCCGCCCATCGGAGGCCGTCGCCACGACAGGGTTGCATGCCCGGTGTCAGGATCCGGTCGGCCTTCTGCGAGCGTGCCTCGGCCCAGCGCACCCCACCTGGCGACATAGGCGCGGTAGGCGGCCAAGGTCTCCGCCCGCAGCTCATCCAGACCGTCTGAGCCCTGCGTCTCGGCTTCGATCAGGCGGGCGGCGAGGTCACGCAGACCGATCAGTGCGGTGAGCTCCCGGTTGGTCTTCACCGGGACTGGACCGTCATCGGTGATCTCCACGATGCCACCGTCGACGAGCTGGAATGATCCGATCGGATGCCCGTCAGCGTCTTCGACTGGCTGCAGAGCCAGCGTCTCGGTCTGTGCAGCTGGCTGCTCGGCACAGACCCCGGCGACCAGCCTGGTGAGGTGACCGAATGCGCGGGCAGTGTCGTCTTCGTCGCCGCGTACGGTGATCCCGTTCCGCCAGCCGGTGTGCTCCATGGTACCGGCGATCATCTCGGGGTGGTCGGTGAACCAGTCTGCGACCTGCAGCGCTCCGCTGCTGCGTCCGGCGCGCATGACGATGACGTCGGCGACCACGTCAGTGCCGGGGAACGTGCCGGATGGCAGACGGACGGCGCCGATGAACTCGCCGGCGTCCGCGAGCAGCTGGGCGTTCGAGGGCGAGTCGATGACGAACCGGGAGGTCACGCACACGAGCAGACCTCCGCGACGCAGCTCCTCCAGCGCGCGGGTGAGGAAGTACATGTGCACAGACGGCGAAAATTCACGGGTCTGCCAGTCGAGGACACGGGTGTTCGCGAACGGCACGTTGCCGATGACGAGGTCGTATCGACTGGGAGCATGCTGCAACACCTCGTATCTGGACTCGGCGATGACTGCGTCCGGGTTCAACGCCCGAGCCATCCGGGCGGCAGTCGGGTCCTCTTCGACGCCGGTCCACGAGAAGCTGTGTGGGTCGGCTGCGATGAACAGGCCGGACCCGCATCCGGGCTCCAGCGCCCGGCCTCCTGTGAGCCCGGATGCGGTGACGAGCCCCCAGCAGGCGGTGATGAGCGCCTCGGGTGTGTAGAAGGAATTGTCGACGTTCACCGTGGCCGGCTGGAGGGTGCGAAGTCTCGCGACGTCCGCGTTGTCTGTGCCTGTACCCCGGTGCATCTCGTCGATCAGCGGAGCCAACGGCCCCCACCCTGCCCAGTGCCGGATGACGTCCGGGTCTGGTGACGCCTTGGCTGACTCTTCCAGTGCATCAAGGTAGCGGGTGTAACGGCTCATTCGGTCCTCCGTGTCTGTGCGTCTGGAGGCACCTGTGCGCGGAGCGGCGCGTGCCGGAGCGTCGACTGCGGTGTGACGACGATCTGCTCGGAGAGCCAGCCGAAGGAGAGAGGATCTGCGCCGGCCGCTGCGACGCATCCGGCGACGACCGGTGCCGCCAGTGATGTTCCGGAGCCTGTGACGCGACCCCAGAGGACACCGAACATGGGCATGTCGACCCCTTGGGCGACCACGTCGATCTCCGGGTCTTCGGCGAAGTGGCCTTCGGGGACGTCTCCGGTCGCATCGACTGCCTGCACACCGATCACACCGTCGATTGCCAGCAGCGACGAGCGGTCGACCACCGCGCTCTCCGGGCGTGCGACGATCACGAACGCACCCCGGGCGACCGCATCGCGGACCTCACGGTCCAGCTCCGGTGAGCGCGCGACCGTGGAGGTGACGAGGATGACCTGCGCGCCGCCGGCATCGGAGAACGCGCGTGCCATCGCGGCCGAGCGGTCGGATTCGCAGGAGATGCGCCCGTGCAGGTCAGCGGTGCCGACCGGATGGACATCGATCGTCGCGTCAGGAGCGAGAGCGCTGACGATCGAGACCACGCTGGTCGCATGTCTGGCCCGCACTCCGTCAGCGCTCACGGACACTCCACCGCATGTGTTCGGCCACACCTGACCGACTGGCACACGCCCGGGATTCACCGCGGTGTCCAAGACGGCGACGGTCACTCCGGCCCCCGTGCTCCCGGACATGTGCAGGCGCTCAACCCCCGCCAGCCAACTTGAGTCAACGTGGTCCTGGCCCGGCGTGGGCGGGGCGTACGGAAGGAGAGCCAAGGCCGATGAGAGGGTGAGCGCTGCAGCGACGGCTTTCACCCGGCGTCGATGACGCGGTAGTGCAGACGGCCGATGTGGAGTGCGCCGCACCTGCACCGGTACGGTCTCAGCAGCTCGCCGTGCTGTCTGCGGTGGGCTTCGCAGACGATCTCCGCCTCACGGCAGGTGAGGTACACCCGTTTGTCGAGCCGAGGGCACTTCACCGGCATGCTGTCCAGCAGCCTGCGACGGTGGGCTTTCGCGCACTCCCTGCTGTGGTACGTCGGCGGGGTGTGCACCACCGGATGCCCGACCGCCTTCCACCGGAACCATCTGCCGCACCCTTCGCAGTGGACGGAGACCGTCATGCCGGCATGCACCTCGCGGAAGAAGCGGGGCCGGTCAGTTGAGCCCTGAGACATCGGTCACTCCCCCGCTGCGAGCCCGTCCAGCCAGGCGATGACCTCCGTCTGGGACACCAGCCGACCCCACGCGTCCCAGCCGACGTGCAGCTGACGGTCGTGGGCGTGCTCCGGCCCGTGCGTGTGACCGTGCAGTAGCGGCAGACCCAGATCCGGCAGGCGGTACTGCCGGTAACGGCATCCGGTGCGCTGCGGCCCGTCGCCCCAGTCCTCGTAGGGAAAATGGCTGAGCAGCAGATCATGGCCGGCGAGCCGTCGACGAGCGAACGGCAGGATTGTGTCGAACACCTCCGCCCAGACGGGCAGACGACGAATCGCCTCCCGGTGCAGGGGTGAAACCGCGTCATGGTTGCCGGTGATCAGATGCTTGCGCCCCGGCAGGCCGTCGACGAGTGCCAGAGTCTCTGCCACTCGGTTCACGCACACGTCGCCGAGGACGAAGACCGTGTCGCGGTCGCTGACTTGAGAGCGCCACTGGCGGACGATGGAAGCGTTCATGGCCTCGACGTCATCGAAACCGCGGAGACCCGCTACCAGCCGGTGGAAGAAGTGCGGGTCCGATGTGTACCAGGTGGCACCGCCTTTGTCTGTGCTCATGACTGACGCCTATGCGCCGTCGGCGTTCTCCAAGGCGATCGGAAACCCGAACCGTTCACGAATGAGCTGGGCCTCAGCGAAATCTGCTGCCCAGATGACGTCACCCGTATCGAGCACATTGCCGTATCGAGGGTGGGTCGGCGGCGACAGCACTGACGCGAGTAGCTGATCCCACCACGGCCGGTCCTCGTCGCTGACCGTGGCGGTCCGGTACAGGTGCCGGGCGGCGTCGCCGGCGTTCACCAGCCGGTTCCTCAGGTTCTCGATCTCGTCCACTCAGGTGTCCATATGCGTACGAGCGGCGATGCATAGGCCACAGTCATGACCGAGACCATCACCCGATTGGAACATGCACTGCAGGGCACTGGGATCGAGAACGCGAGGAGCGCCGGTGGGCTGCCCGCGCAGGCGCTGCGAGACTGGGTCGCCAGCGAGTTCGAACACCGTGGACGAGAGGCTGAGACACTGATGCCGGTGCACGGACGGTTCTACCGGAAACGGATCGATGTCGTCACCGGTTCCGTCGCCGTGCTCTGCACCCGATTCGACGCAGGGTTCAGCAAGAACCTCACGAACCGTCTGGAGGCGCTGATCGGCGCGGCGACGAACCTCCGAGGCGTGATGGACACCATCGGACTGGTCCTACTGGTCTCCGCTTCGCAGCTCGAGTCCTCCCCAACCGCAGCCTCCCGGATGGCCGCCGCACTGGACAGCTTCGACGGGCAGGTGTTCGACTACTCCGCTTTGATCGTCTGGGATGGACTGCAGGTGCTTGACCGGGCGGTGCCGGATGGCCTCTCAGCAGCCTCATTCCATCAACGCATCCTCGCCGTCGACTCCCAGAACGACGGGTGCCGCATCACCTCATAGGCGGCGTCAACGACCGCAGCTGAGACGTTTGAGCCCATCCCCGACAGGACGGAGGTGAGCCTCTCCCCCGGGACGACCGTGCGACCGACGCCGGTGAACGTCTTCGCCCACACGACCACAAGGCAGCTCACCGGCGCGCTCACCCCTGAGCGGCGCAGCATGGACTCCAGAGCATCAGCGTCGTTGCGCGCCTTCACCGCCCACTCCTGATGGTGACCGCCGACATACGCCACCCCGGTGTCATCCACCGTGCAGTCGAACACCGTCGACTTCGTGTTCACGACGACCACCCCGGCACCACCGCACACGACATGGTCCAGATCATGGTCGGGGGCAAGCGGAAGAGAATGCAGCGAACGAACCCCGGTCATGCCGTTCAGCGCCCGGGCGGTGCGCATCTCACCTGCGATGCCGGAGCGTATTCGATCTCGCCGATCCGGGGTGCGGGTTCGCTCTAAGAGCTCCGTGAGCATGAACCCCGGTGGACGCAGAGCAAGATCCCCGGGAATGTCCGCCCTCCCCGCGAGACGTGAGACCAAGACCGCGGTCGCGGCCGTGAGCTGCTCTACACAGCCCGGTGCCGGGTGGAGGTTCCCGGTGACCAAGTCGATGTGCCCGGCCGCTCTTCCGTCACAGTCGACGTAGACGCGTGATGCCGCGCCTTTCGACCAGCCACGGAACGAGAACGATGACATCAGCGCTCCGGCCTCACGTCCGGCGCCAAGATTATGGGTCGGGCAAGAGCGGATGTGTCACTGGTCATGCTCGGCAGTGTGCGCGGGGGCAGTCTTGCTGGCTGAGTCGGTGGGCAGGCCGACGATGTGACCCCAGACGTTCGTGCCGAGCACGGGACGTCTGGCGATGGTCGCGACCAGGACGATGCCGATCGCAGCAGAGGCGAGGGCGAAGAGCACCTTGGAGATCATGAGGGGCGCAGCCCACACCATCGTCTGCAGCACGCCGACCAGCAGGGCAGTCAGAAGGATCACAGACAGGGCGAGCACGAACTCTCCAGCCACACCTCGACGGACGACACGGAAGCGTTCACCGTCGACCTCGGTCTCCGTACCGACGGGAACCGATCCTGCGGGCACTTTTCGCTCAAGCTGCATTATGGCGAGACCAACCTGGTTGCCCGGGTTCTCCAGTGTGACGTCCGAAGTGCGCATGTCTGTCCTCCATCCGACTGCGCGGTGCAGTCACAAGGAGGTGTATGCGGCGGGGTGATGAAAGCACCTTCAAACTGAGAGAACGCTCGTGTGTTCTGAGCATGAGTATCCGCCTAGCCTCCCGATGAAGAAAAGGAGGCTTGAATTATTCGGTGTATCATGCCTTTCGTTGAGCTCACAGCTATCTGCTTGGGCATGGTTTCAGCAGGTCAAGTACCAGGGGGGAATATGGATACAAGTATCATTGCGGCGTTTATCGGGGCTGGATCAGGAGCTGTAGCCGGTCAATTCGGCAGCTTCGTTTACCAGGCCTATAACAAGTCGACGCGTGAAGCGAAGATGTTCACAGTACAGACGGAGTTGACCAAACTCGACAAGGAGCGGAAGAACCGCAATACAGTGGATGGCAAAATCTTCCACAGATTCCACGCCACCTGCATCCGTGAGCAGTTCATCTCCGCTCTGTACAGCAATCCGTGCAATCCATTCGTCTTGGTGTTGCTCGGAATCCTGCTTTCCCTAGCAATGATTTTCGCTCATGCGGGTCAGCCTGACGGGGCGTACTTCTTCGGTGGGTTCTTCCTCTTCTTGCTCACTCTCCTCCTCTGTATTGGTGGTGCACGTTGGGGCCTTCGCCGAAGACTGGACGGCCGCTGCCGCAAGTACAAACCAAGCTGGCTGATGTGTGTGATGACGACGGTGAAGATGACTGAGGACGAGGTCCGATCTCTCTACAAGTTCCTCAGTGCAGAAGATAACGAAGACCAGAAGGCAGTAGAAAACAGCGAACAGGAGGGAGCAGGTAAGGACGACCAAGGGGAAGCATAGATGTCCCCTTCGACTGATCCCAGTATTCTACTGGTTCGAGCCGAGTTCAATTCCTCGGTTGCCCCCGCGCACACGACGATGCATGAGCGAATGTGCACGGAATTATGCGGCAGGTCAGATACCGCGTCCGACGAACTTGACGAACAAGCGCCCGCAGGTCGTGCGAAACACCCGCAAGGACCTCCCCGACCGCGCCTGGCCGTCCGGGGTGACGATCACGTTCATGCACCGGATCGACCAGATCAAGCAGTTCCAGCGTCAGACGGGCCGTTTCCCCCGCGAGGACGATCCCAACGGTCGCTGGATACGCGAGAAGCGCACCGTCGGAGTCACCGTCTCGCAAGGGAAGGTCCTCGACCGTGAGCTGCCAGGGTGGAGACGGAAACCGAAACGCGCTCGGTCACACAGTTTTGAGGAGCACATTGAGGGTCTTCGTCGCTTCATCGCCAAGCACAAGGTACTCCCGAACGACTTTCAGCCGCACGGAATCTTCCTCTCAAACTGTCGTGCCGGGTCGATCGTTCTCACCCCTGAGCGACTGGATCTGCTGGAGGGGCTCCACCCCGACTGGCGTCGCGGTGCGCGGGCGAAGACACCGGGCCAGATCGAGTTCGATCAGACGGTCGCCCAGATCCGTGACTTCCTGCTTCGTGAGGGGCGCTACCCGGCCCCATCCGAGCCGAACGGTGCATGGCTGCAGAACGTACGCGCCAGCCGATGGATCGCTGAGAAACTCACCGACGAGGAGCGGCAGACGCTCGACCGAGAACTGCCAGGCTGGAGCATGAAGCGCCCGATCCGCAACCGCAAACCATTCGAAGAGCATGTCGAAGGGGTCGTGCGATTCCGTGCGAAGAACGGACGGTTCCCATACCGCAGCGAGCCAGAGGGCGTCTGGTTCGCGTCCGTTCGTCGGTACCTCATCATCACCCCGGAGCGCAAAGCGCTCCTTGACGCGAAGCTGCCTGGCTGGGACGGGGAGCTCCCCCGCTCACGGGGCAAGCGAATTCGTCCCAACCTCCGGCTCGTCGCCTGAGAAAGCCGCGGGCTACCAGTCCTGTTCTCTCTGATCAGTAGCCGGCTGTGCAGGAGGTCCTGCAGGAGCAGGCGGCATCGGAGGCGGCGTCAGGCGAGGCGGTGGTCCCGAGCGCTGCTTGAGTGAACCGTCGGCGTTGAATGCTTCGTGCATGAGCCGGTCGGCCTCAGTCTCCTGAGCCTGGGCTGCAGCCGACCGACGGGCCTGCCAGTCCTCCAGCGCACGGCGTCGGGCAGGGGCGCGAACGACGTGTACGGCAACGGATGCCGCCACGACTACGACGACCACGCCGACAAGCGTCCACCAGAACCACGCTGGTACAGCGGAGAGCGCTCTGCCGAGCGCCTGCAGACACGTCCAAGTGAAGGAGAGACCGAGCGCCGTCAACGCAAGGTAGCGCAGCGGCCGGACCTTCCAGACCACCGCGACGACAAGCACGATGATGGCGAAGACGATGAGCAGCAGGAGAGGCATCGTTCACTCCGTCTTCGCGGGCGTTTGAGTGGCTGATGCCTTCTCGTAACCGCTCAGGGTGTCCTGTCGGACGAGCTCTTTGGCGTTCGCTGGTGACCCGGGGTTCGCCGCGGAGTAGTCCAGCGTGTCGTAGTACGCGTTCACGAGAGTCTTGAATGCAGTGTCAATACTCGCAGAAAGCGTGGTCCTGTCCGCAGTGCTCGGCAGATCGAACCCGGACGTCTGCTGGGCCGTGTTCCACGCGTCAATGGCGGTCTTCAGATTGGCTTTCGCCTGAGTCACGGCTGGCGCTGTTTTCGCGGCATTCGCCACGTCGGCCGAGGCTGACCCGAGGTTCACCGGGTCGAGATTGTCGGTGAAGGCCCAGGCTTTGGTGGCCTTCCCGTTGATGGCAGCGGCTTGTGTCTTGAACGCGTCCTCATAGGCGGCGCGGACGTTCCGCGTCTGAAGCTTCGCCTCATCCGTGGGCTGCTGGGCGCTGGACTTCCGATTCTGCAGATCATCCGCGGTGGAGTTCAGCTGGTCGGTGCCGCCGCTGCACTCTGGAACGTCTTCGTCGACTGTGGTGCCGAGGGCTTTCTGGATCGCCGCCTGAGCGTCGGTTCCGGTCTGCCCGATGTCTTCGGCCTTCGCTTGAAGCGCCCGCGACACCTCTTGGTCGGAGCCGATGGTTTGGAAAGACTCGATTGCGGCAGAGAGGTCGTCTCGTGCTTGGTTGCAGTCGGATGCGGCCTGCTGATGCTCCGGCGACTCCGCGCATCCGGCGAGGACCAGAGCGACGCCGAGTGCGGCGGCTGCGACCACTGGTGTGCGGTGCTTCATCGCCGACCTCCGAAGCAGAGCTTACCCACGTAGGCGTACCCGTCGTCGTCGATGGTCTTCGAGTGGCGCATGTCTTTCGCCAGCTGGCTGATCTGCTGGTCCATATCGTCGTAGCCGGTGGTGATGGTGATGTCGAAGTCATCCTTGTGCTGCGAGATGTTCTCGTACGCGTCAGCGAGACGGGAGACCTGGGAGGCGTCGGCATCAGCACGGTGCAGCCGGTACTGGTCGTCGAGGACGACTTGGCAGGCTTCGTCGGTCGTCATCTGCGGTGTGCTGCTGCAACCGGCGAGCCCGGAGGCGGCAGCGAGGATGAGCAGAGGGGCAGCGAATGTTCTTTGTCTAGTGGCAGTCACACCCTAGATGTTACACATGTACCGTAACGGACGTGTTACCACTGCTCGTTGAAGTTCGTGCTCTCGTAGCGTGCTGGGTACTCCCAAGCGGCGCGCTTACCGAGACCACCGAGAAGCGGGGATCTGTAAACGCCCGGAACCGTTGGAGGTGTGTATTCCTCGACTAGGCGGTATCGACCCTCAACCTGCTGGATTGTGACCTCAGGATTGCCATGGACGGGCATGATCACCTTGAACTGGCGAACGGCATCCCTATCGGCTTCGTCGTAGAAGAGCTGTGACTGCCAGAGAATCTTCGACGAGCGGAAGACGACCTCGGCGGTGTTCGGGTTCAGCTGAGCGGCGTTTTCGTGGAACCAGATCTTGTCTGCCGTCTTCTCGACATTTGCCCAGTCAGCCTTCGCCCGGGGGTCGCCGCGATCGAACTTCTCCCCATTGCCCCTCTGTCCACGCCAAGCTTTGGCGACGAACTGAAGGAACAACCGGTGGTCAATATCTGCCTGCTCATCGTGCATGTCGATGAAGTTCAGAATCGCGTTCGGGTGGATCTTCAAAGCAGGGTCGGTCCAGAACCGGTAGAGGCTCTGGGGGTCACGCGGCGCGGCGGGCTTATCCCATGTGGAGCCGGCATAGTATTCGTCGCTGGTCATGAGCGGGTCGATCTCCGGTATCGAGTTGCGGTGCTCGATCCAACGCCCGAGGAAGTCTCGGGGCTGCTGAGCGAGCGCGGTCAGGTCAGCCATAGCCTACGCCCCCTGTGTATTGTCGACCGGCCGGCTCGACTGGGCTCGTTCAGCAGCTGCAGGGGCTTTGCCCCAAGCTGACTTACTATGCTGCTCATACATGTCCATGGCGCTCTTCGCCTGGGCGACCCTACGGTTCGCACCGGCCTGCTTGACCGTCCGGCGAGCAAGGTAGGCACCACCGGCGAGTGCCGCGATGCCGGCGCCACCAGTAGCTGCGCCGACTGCCGTGACCGCTGCGACCTTGCCGACCGTGGCGGCAGCCTGCCACGGGTTCTCCCGAACCTGGGCGATCGCGGTCGACACTGACGATTTCGCAGACTCGAGTGCCGCCGACGAGATGCTGCGCACTTGGTCACGGATCGGCGTGTCAGCATGGTCGGCCTTGTGCGCATTCAGCTGACGCATCGCATCCGAGCGCTGCTGTTTCGCGGCCGCCAGTGACAGTCTGGCCTCATCGCTGCCTCCCAGCGCAGCAAGCCTCTGCCCCATAGTCGGTCCGGTACCGGCGAGGAAGCGCTGTCTCGTGCGGCGTTGAGCGTCGAGCGCGGCAAGCGGATGGGCTGCGTTGGACTCGGCGATCGCTTTCCGGAGCTTGCTCCCCGCGGAGACCGGCAGCTTGTCCTTGTTCGCCTTCGACCACGCGAGCGCGGCAGCGGCCTCCCCTGCGTCAATGCCGGCCTTCCCCAGCTGCTTCGAATGCTTCTTCGACAGGTCAGCTGCCTGGGGTGCGCCCTTCGCTCCGGCGACGGGGGCGGCGTCTTTGAGCTTCTTCGGGCCATTGCCCGCGGAGCCTGCACCGCCCAACCGGCCACCGGTGGCTTTGCTGGCCACCGCGGAACCGGCGCGCTTCGCACCGTTCGCGGCTTTGTTGCCGAGCCATGAGCCGATCCCCGAACCGACCATAGGGCCCGCCCCCGCACCAACCGTCGACCAGGCTTTCGCCCCGCCGAGAGTGAACGGGCTCGGCATCTTCAGCAGCTTGGTGAACACCTGGTGGAGCCCGACCATGGAGAGAATCGGCGCCCACGCCGGCACCTGCATCGCGATGAACGAGGTGAGCAGGTTCGACCCCATGCCGGCCAGCAGGCCGTTGATCGCGAAAGACACCATGCCGGTCATCCACAGGACGACCGCGAGGATCGCTGAAGAGCCTGCGGCGAAGAACTGGTAGCCGAAGAACTGCTTGCCGTAGCGCGCGAGCATCGTGGGGCCGTTCTGCGTGAAGATGGACACCACCATTGCAATGACCAGCACGGCGGTCATGATCATGATCATGACCTTGATGAAGATGATGATGCCGCCGAAGATCACACCGAAGACGATGAAGCAGACGAGCGCGACGACCAGTGCTGTGATCGATTCCATGGTCCCCGACCCGGCGTCAGCCCCGTGCACGGCATCCGAGAAGTTGATGATCGCCGTGCCCTTGTCCAGGTTGGACATGTTCAGGGAATCGGCACGAACGGCGTTGACGTCATCGACGCCCTCCAGCCATTTCTTCACGTTGTCGGCCGGCTTGCCGTTGTCGAAGACGTCGCCGTAGTTTCCGGCGGTCTTGTTGAACATCTTCCAGCACTCTTCGCCCTCTTTGCCGTTCTCCTGCATTGTCTTGAACGACTTGCCCTCAGAGGGTCGGAACACGTCACGGACGTACCAGCTCGAGCCGCCATCGCTGGAGGCGCAGGCCGCCCACGCGAAGATCGCCTGGTCAGTGAGGGTGGAGTCACCCTGATCGAGACGGTTGTTGAGCATCGCCGGCGAATCCCATTTGACGTCGTTCTGCGTGAACCCGGCATGCTGCTTGATCTCCTCCGCAGGCGTGCCTGAGATGAGGTCGAGCCAGGGGGCGTAGACATCGTCGGCGATGAAGTTGCTGCCGCCGAACTGCACACGTTTGTACGCCTGCAGGCCGGATTGCTCCCACAGTCGGCTGATCTGATCGACTTGGGCGTTCGCCTTCCCGTCAGCCAAGTAAGCCTTGTGCATGTTGTCGATGTAGAAACTCGACATGCTGTCCTTCGACCCGCCGAAATCCGGGGTGAGCCCCGTGGTCAGCGACCCGACCGCAGATTGGGCGAGGTTCGACACCGACCCGACCACCTTCGTCGGGGTCATCTTGTCGCTGGTGGCGAAGACCGTGAGGATCATGGCGACACCGAGGATGAACCCGAGTCGCCGCCACGTCTGAGCGCCGGCCTGGCCTTTGCGCTTCTTGTAGAAGGCGGAGATCAGGACGATGATCACCGCGATGATGATGAGGGTCGACCCGCCGACACTTGAGGCGAGGTTCTTCGTCCCCGAGTCGATCGCACCGCTTGCCGCATCAGTCGGGTTGAAGTCGGTGAGCGCGAACTTCAGCAGACCGATCGTCCCGCCCCAGATCGCTTGGGAGATGCCGAGCATCCACGACTGCACCGTCGCCCGGGAGATGGAGCCCATCAGCTCCTGCGCGTTCGTCCAGTCGACGCGTGAGTGGAGGCTCATCGTCGAGCCCAGCCACCGGAACGCCGGGAGGCGATCCTCGAGGCTGTCCGCGTGGGCGACCCCCAGCAGGGCGAACACGAATGACGACATGGCGACCGTCACCCGGAGGGCGAGGTCACGCACCCGCAGTCTGGCTGTACCGAACACTGGCTTCACACCCCATCCGTATGCGTCACATCCATGCGCGGCCTGCGGTCGTGCAGGCGAGGCCGATTCGAGGTGTCCGAAGCATGGAACCGTTTCACGTCCGGGGCTTCACCGCCGATGAATGGTTCGTCGACCAGTCGACGGGAGCTGGGGACGATCCGGGACACGCCGACATCCAGACGCACCGGCTCATTGCACATGGTGAGCACGCCAAGTCTCTTCTTCGCCTTCGCCCGGTCGCGGAACTGCTTGTAGTACTCCTGCTTCAGCCCGGTGGAGCTGCGCTTCGTGAACAGGAAGATCGCTGCCGCAGCGCCGGCCGCAGCGCCCAAGATCGGGCCTCCCGCGGTCAGCAGCACCAGCGGCATTGCCACGATCCCACCGCCGATGGCACCGAGGATGCCGGCCACCCAGGTGCGCTTCGACGCCTCGACCGTCGCGATCACGATCGTGCGGTCCTGGTTGCGTCTGCGCCCGGTCAGCTCCGTCAGCGTGTACATGCTCATGACTGAGATGTATGCGGCGAGACCCACCAGGCGCAGACGCGGATCACCAGATGCCGGCCGAGTTGCCGAGGTTGATGACCAGGTTGATGAGGATGTCGAAGATCCCGAGGAAGATCGGGATGAGCACCTCAGGTGCGATGAGCAGGCCGCCGAGCGCCAGAGCCCACCAGATCGGTTTCGCCTGCTGACCTGCGATGCCGCCAGCACCCTGGGACTTGCGCTTCTCGTAGAGGAACTTCGCGAGGCTGATCACGATCACGACGAAACCGACGATCGTGATCATGGTCATCACGCCGGAGACGCCGGAGAGAGCGCTGGAGACGGACCCCCAGAAGGTCCCCCATTTCGACTGCAGGTTGATGTTCGACGCTGCGTCAGTGATGACCGGCAGGTCGCCGTATCCGATGATGTCCATTCCCGGCCCTCTCGTGGTCGTGCCGCCCATCAGGCGGCCTTCGATGTCTTGATATGCGTAGCAGGAACTCCGGAGGCACGATCGACCGCAATATGCCACATCTGGTCTGCGAGGTCACCGGTGGCGATGAGCCGGTCGGCGATCCGTTTCCGGGCCTCGTCGTCAGGGTTCCCCCACGGCTCGAAGACCTGCGGGTTGTAGAGCGCGCCGGTCCGGAACCGTGCGATCTCCCGGGCGGGCTCACTCACCTGGCTGCGAAGATCTGCGGCCCGACCGATGGACAGCACCGCAGGGGCCGGGATACGCGAGCGCGTGAACGCCTGGTCGAGCTGCTGACCAGTCACCTGTGAGAGGTCGACATGTGCCAGCGGTGTCGTCTCCTCACCGGCGAGCGTGTCCCCCAGCGTGTCGGACCCGTCGTCGAACACGCTCCGGTCGAGGCTCACCGCACGGGTGTCCTCGATGCGGCGGTGGAACCGGTCGCTCGGGCGGTGATTACGGTCATGCCAGTTCTCACGGATGTGAGCGGCCATGCCGTCGATCTCATGGGCGCTCGGGGCTCGCCCGTACAGCTCCCGGAAGGCGTCAGCATCTGTCTTCAGCATGGTCATCGCTTTCGCGTCCTCATGCCGGATGTGGGGGCCGTTCACGTAGCGGCTTGCCACCGCACGTGCGCTCACGTTGATCAGAGCCCCGCTGATGGCTTTCCCGTTGTGCTGTTTCGCCGCCAGATCCAGCAGCAGGTCACCGAGTGCTTCATCCCGGTCACTGCCGGACAGACCCCACTTCGACGCGTAGTTGAAGATCTGCCGGCGTGCGACGTCGAACACCTCAGCATCGCTAAGACCCTCCACTGTACGTTTGGGGCCCAGCCGACGGTACCGGGAGCGTGGCCGCTCCTGAAGGGTGACCTCCGAGGCTGACTGCTCTTTGACAGCGAACTGGCCGGCGTGGCCGGTGGCCTGGTTGCCGCGAGGGTGGAGCGACTCGTCGAAGGTCGTTGCATTCTTGCTCATGCCCTCGGATGTGTGCTGCTGACGTCGGCAGCTGACACATCGTTGGAGAGCGGGCCTGTCTCAAGTGTTCCAGGCTGTACCGCGCTGGGTGCAATCGTTCAACCGACGCGGGAACACTCGCTCGGTGTCGGCCTTCGCTCCCGTCGAACACACTCACTCCGGCTGCGCCTTCGCTCCCGTCAGCCTCGTGTCACCGCTGTCACCGGCTGTCACCGGAGGTGTGGTGACGCTACATCCCGCATTTTTACTGGGCTGTAGGGGGTTGTCACACTGTCACCACACTTTTTCTGATGTCATTAAGAGAGAGAGATATATAGAGGCCCCTCTCCCTCTCTATCTCTCTCATCTGGAGGGGGTCCCCCTATTTTTGCGGTGACGTGGTGACAGACCCCTACAGCCCAGTAAAAATGCGGGATGTAGCGTCACAGCGGTGTGGTGACACGCTGGTGACAGCGGTGACAGGAGGGGAGGCCGGGAGGTTTTGATAGGCTCTCACCGACAGGCGAGAGCCTATCACGAGTTTTTCGGCTGGCTCAACGATTTGGGGAAGATTCCGCGATTTTTCCGAGCCCGGCGACTGCCGGAAGCATGCCCGGGTGGTGCCTGCGGGGTGGTGTCGGTGGCTGTGCGTGGTGTTTCTGGTCTGTGTTGCACGGTTTTTGGTGAGAATTGGTGGTGGATTTCTCAAACCGGTGTTAGGCTCGCAACTAGCGGCGCGAGCCTAACACCGGTTTGAGTTCGCTTTTTGGCTTGTTCAGCCTGCGCTGAACGGCCCCGGTTCCGGGCGGAGATGTGGCGCTCGAACCTGCTGACCATCTCCCCTTCACTGCCTTCCGCGCACATCGCTCTCATGCCTGGAGCCAGCAGTCTCGTCACGAAATACCGCACTCAGCGGATCCCGAAATCGGATGATGTTCTCATCTCCGGCGCCGCATGGGACGGTGATGCGCTGGTCGTTTCGGAGGACACCCTCCGGGAGCACAAGCTGCGTCGCAGGAACTTCTCCGCCAGCGTCTCCAACGCGATGGAAGGCTGCCACGCCAGCTGGGCGGCCGGGCAGATGATGCCGAACCTGATCGACCCGTTTCTCGCCCGTGACGCCGGCTCCTTCGTCCATGACATCTTCGAGCACATGTTCACGACCGCGCCGGAACAGCGGACGAAGGCGACCTACCGTGCTGCACGTGATCGGTTCGCCGCCGATCTCTTCGATGACGACGCCACCCGGCAGCGGTGGGTGGACTACCTCGACACGATCGCTCTCGGGCTCTGGGAGCTCGAGGACCCGGCCGAGGTGGATGTCTTCGCGACGGAGCTGTCCATCTTCGGACTGCCGATCACGGATGCCGCTGTGCCGATCGTCGGGTTCCTCGACCGGGTCTCCATCCTCGGCCGTGAAGGCGGGTTCGTCATCCCCTCCATTGACGACTACAAGACCGGCAAATGGTCTTCGCAGCAGAAGCTGCGCCGGTACGGCGACCACTACGGCGACCAACTGCGCTCCTACGCTCTGGCGCTGCGCACGATCGTCCGCCACCGTGACGAAGCGTGGTTCAAGGAACAGTACGCCAAGGAGCGCGACCGCTGGATGTGGGAGATCGCGGACCCCGTGCAGGCGAACCTGCTGTACACGATGGTCGGGCGCAGCCGCAGCGTCGACCTCTCCCCCGACGCCTTGGAACAGACTGCGGCGAAACTCTCCGAGAACTGGGCGACGCACAACAGACTCGCCGACACACGAAGCTACGACACCACAACCGGCCCCCTGTGCGGATGGTGCCCGCTGGTCGCGGTCTGCCCTGCAGCCGCAGCGGAGGGTCGTGTCGCCAGTGACCGGGCACCGGGGTTGCCGAGCGCGCGTCAGATCGACCTCCCGCTGCTGTCCGCGTGCGGCATCACCCGTGGCGGTGTTCCCGCGCACAGGGGCACTGAGAGCGAAAGGAAGCCCACCATGACCGAACAGACCACCGCGGAACCTCAGGCGAAACCTGCACCACCGACCAGACACCTCAGTGAGGGCAAACCGTGGGATGAGATGCTCAACGACGACCTGAACATCGGGTCATATGCCGCACAGGGGGCGTTCGCGATCCTGAACCGAGCGACCGCTGCTCTCAAGCAGGCGTACCCGGGGCAGTCGATCAAGAAGGCCCAGATCGAGACTCTCGCAGTGCTGTTGGCGAAGATCGTGCGCGCCGGTGAACGCCACGTCACCGGTCGGTTCTCTTGGCAGTCGTCGGCGAACACACGGGTGCGCGGCCTGCTGTTCACCGTGATGGAGTCGACCCCGCTTCCCGTCGGCGGCGACGCTGACGGCTGGCGCGCCTGGGCGAAGAAGGTGCGCAAGAACGTGATCGTCCTGATCGACGAGAGCCTGTGGCTCTGGGACCGCGGAGACACGCTCCCCGACACGGATTTCAGCGTGTTCGAGGCGCTCCCCCAGCCGGGCCCGTTCGACACCCAGCTCGGCAACGCCGCATAGCCAATCAGAGACAGACCACTAGGAGAGCACACCATGGCAGACCAGATCACCAAGACCCTGATCATCCTCGACGCGATGCGCAGCACGCCCGACATCGACGGGGAGACCCGACGCGAGCACGACGCCCGCGTGAAAGCTCGCATCTACGAGCTGACCGCGAAACTCAGCGGAGAGAACAACCCGATCGTCGCGGCAGCTGACGCCCTCGAGAACTGCGACGTCTTCACCGCGGTCGTCGGCCTCGTCAAGAAGGAGAAGAGCTCGACCCGAGGGCTCGTCTACCTGATCCAGCAGCCAACCGAGTGGACGCAGCATGACCTGCTGGAGAAGGTGCACAAGGGCTTCCTCACCGACCGGAAGGGGTTCAGCTTCCCGGAGGGGACCGAGATGATCCGCACTGACCGCACCGACACCCCCGAGGGCATGATCGTTGCGAAGCAGGCGTCGGCGCTCGTCGGCCACAAGGTCATCGTGTTCAAAGCCCACGAGACCCTCAAGACCGATGCGAACCGGAAGGTGAAGATCCTCCGGCACCTCGTCGACCTCGGTGACACCGGCGAGTTCCACAAGGACTGACCACCGTCGAACCCAGCAGAGGCCGTGCCATCCAGGTGGTGCGGCCTCTCGCATAGGTCGTTCCAGCACGAACGTCGACCAGTCCCAAGGAGGACACATGACCACCAGACGCGCCCTCGCGGTTGCAGCGCTCCTGATCGCAGGCACGGCAGCGACCGTGACAGGATGTGCAGCAGACTCCCCCGCCGTGGACGACCAGTCGACCAGCAGCGGTCTGGCAACGCCGTTAGAGGTGGTCGTAGACTTCAGCTCCGCAGTTGAGGCGCACGACTGCGACCAGATGGCGGCGCTGGTCGTGCCGGGTCAGAAGATCGCCGACATGCTCATCAGCTCCTGCCGATCAGACAGCGGTGACTCATCGGCTGATGCCTCACTGACCGTTGTGTCCGAGCAGACAGACGGGGACACCGCCGTCGTCCAGGCGAAAGACGCTGAAGGACGAGTCGGTGACATCGAACTCACCCGTGAGAACGCAGACTCCGCGTGGCTGATCGACCTGACTGCGACCGCGCAGAAGTCACTGGGCACAGCGACGGCGCAGCCTTCCCCCGAGAACTGACGACGCCCACACGGCATGAGAACAGCGACTCTGAAGCCGGATCGACGCACCCCGACCGTCGAACTGCGCTTCGCGAAGAACGAGAGGCACCGTGGACGCCCGCTGATCGACTTCCTCCGCAAGCATCTGTCGGGCGCGATCTGGTGGAACGGCCAGGCATGGGAGACGAACGGCATCGGGGCCTCCCCGAAAGCCCTTCTCAAGCATTGGGGATTCACCCTGACCGAACCGTTCGACTCCGGGCTCACCCCTGTCTCGAAGCTGTCGAAGAACAAGCGGCACGTCCTCGTCCGACCCATGCTGGTTGGTCGAACCGCCTGCCAGGAGCTGCTCGGCCTGTCCGCTGCATGGGATCAGAAGCGTGGGCTGTTCCTTCTTCCCATCGCCGATGTATGCCCCGATGGGAATACTCCGATCGCTGGGGTCCGGTTCTCCGAAGAAGCACTTCAGCTCTGCCGAATGCGTCATGCCGAGAGCACCAGCCCATCGAAGGAGCTGCAAGAAGCGCTTGTGCGCGCATCGACGGCGATCAGCCCGCGGCACCTCAGCAGAGCCGACCGTGACCTCATGGTGAGCACCGTCGGACGCCTCCCCGATTGGTTCGGCATCGACCTGTTCGGCTACCAGAAAGTCGGTGCCATGGCTGTCGCCTGTGGGCGCAGACTCCTCGCAGATGAGCCCGGCGTTGGTAAGAGTTTTTGCTCCCTCGCGGCCGCTGTTCTGATGGGTGCACGACGCATCCTCGTGGTCTCTCCCCCGCTGGCGATCACCAACTGGATGCGCGAGCTCGAACGGTGCGGCATCGAGTCTTCGGACGCGACCGTCCGAAACTTCGCTCTTCTGCCGCCGGCGGATTCCCGCAAGCGCTGGGTGACACCACCGACGGACCGATCAGATCGACCGGTGGCGGTCGTGGTCGCTGACAGTCTGCTGGCGCAGAGGGAAGGTCTCGCACTGACGCTCACCGAATGGGGGCCGGACGTCGTCATCTGGGACGAAGCGCACCGGGGAAAGACCTACGGCTCCCGACGCAGCGAAGCGGTCCTCCAGCTGACTCACGACTGCAGGGCGCAGGGCATCGCCGTGACCGGTACGCCAATGCTGAAGTCGCCGGCGGAGCTCGCGCCGCTGATGGAGTTCACCGGTCAGGACGTCTCCGTGTTCGGCGGGCTCCGGCAACTGCTCGACCACACCTGCACACTCGACCGGTACGGGCGTCTGCGGCCCTCCCGCAAAGGGGAGGACTGGCTGCAACAGAAGCTGTCCGGGGAGGTGATGATCCGCCGCACCAAAGCGCAGGTGAGTCCCCAGCTGCCGCCAAAGCACCGGTATCCGATCTACGTGGACGCACCGATGGCGGAGTTCAACCGGGCGCACAAGGAGATCAACCAGAAGATCGACACGTGGCTGAAGGAGTGGCGCAAGCAGCACGGGGCCCTCCCCGACCACGAGGCGATCCTCGACTACGCGACCGGCAACCTCGGGTACATCTCACAGCTGCGACGCGCTGCCGGTGTCTGCAAAGTTCCCGTCGCGGAGGAGATGATTGCCAGCCACATCGCTCAGACACGGTCTGATGACGGCACCTTCAGTGACCCGCTGATCGTCTGGACTCACCACAAGGAGGTCACTGAGGCGCTGGCGGCGAAAGTGCCTGACATCGACGGTGCGGCGATGATCATCGGCGGCATGAACCGGCAGCATCGCGATCATCTGATCGACGAGTTCCAAGCCGGTCGTGTCGGGGCACTCGTCTGCTCCACACATGCGGCCGGTGTGGCGATCACACTCACCCGGTGCCACAGCATGCTGTTCGTGGAGACCGACTGGACCCCTGGGATCGTCGTCCAGGCGGAAGACCGGGCCCACCGCACCGGCCAGACCGCAGACCAGGTGTCCATCGGCACCTTGGTCTGCCAGGGGACGCTCGACCCTATCGTGCAGGCGACGCTGCATCGGAAGGCGCAGTTCCTCGACGCGACCATCGGCGGCGACAACAGCGTCTACGTCGACGAGGACGACGATCTCACAGCTACGGACGTGCTCGTGAACCTGATTCAGGCTCGGGTTGATCAGATGACGTCACATGTCAGAGGGTGATCTCCGGCCCAAGCTGGGGCTTCTGCGCGTACCGACCGTCTGAGGTGCGGGCTGCATAGATGGGTGCCGTAGATAGCAGCCAATGGACAAAACCCGTTCATTCTCTTCGACTATGCGTGACGCATGATACGGTACGCCTGTAACCAAAAGGGAGGAAACCTGCATGACACTCACACGGACAAATCTCATCAAAGCGCTGATCGCAATGGTCTGCGCAGCCCTCGTTGGTCTCGGCATGGTCAGCCCGGCCACCGCCGCAGAGAATGATCAAAGCACAACCAAGGTACAGCTGCTGACGTCATCCGGAGCGCTCCAGGAGGCTGCAGCGCACGCTGGAGTCTCGACGGAGTTCTTGGCCGCGAACCTCGTTGATGTCGTAGACCTGCAGCAGGCTCGGGAGATCTCGACTCAGGAGCATGCAAAGGTGCTGCCGGACTCAACGCCTTCACTGAGCTGCCAGCCATCTGAAGGTCAGGTCACAACTTACGGTTGGGGTATCCACTGTGCACGTGCCTGGGCCGGGTATGGGCTGTACACCATCTGGGGCACAGCAATCTGCGGACTGGCCGCAGCTGGCTCCGTTGGAGCACTGGGTATCCCCTGCGAACTGCTGTTAGCGGCTGGCAGCGGAGCCATCGACTGGAACTCGGTCTGCTGAGGCCACTATGAGGAAGCGCATTCTGTGGGTGGTTGCGGTGCTTGCGCTCTCCTCGTATGTCGCTCTATTCGTTGGATGTCTGATCGGTGGCGGTGGTGCACAGCAGTTCATCAACATGCTCCTGCCACACACCTTCGTCATGGTTCCATGCGCCGCAGCTGTGGGGTGGTGGAGCATCCATCGAAATCGATAGGCACAGAGCCCCGGAGCCCTGCTGACAGCAAGATGGCGAGTCAGAGAAGGCCTCGGGGCTCTGAGTCCCTACTGGCGCCAGTGTCGGTGGCGCATCTTGCAGGTCGCCGGATGAAGCTGCGCGTCGACGTCCACCGTGAGTGATGAATCTGCACGGGGATACCGTGACAGCACCCTCGTCTTGGTGCGGTGAATTCACTCAGTCCTCGGCTGTCACGTTAGGCTCAAGCCATGTGTGGACGAATCGTGCAGGCGAAGACCAGTGACTACGTCGCTCTGTTCGACGTCGCCCAAGTCGAAGGTTCCGGTTTTGAGCCGTCGTGGAATCTGAAGCCGACGCAGGATGCGCTGATCGTGCTCGACGGCGACAAGGACGGGGTTCGCCGTCTCGTCCCGGCGCGCTGGTCACTGGTTCCGACATGGTCGAAGACCCTGAAGCTGAAGTTCCCGACATTCAACGCTCGCATCGAGACCGCCGGGCAGAAGCCGACGTTCCGCGCCTCGATGACACGACGACGCTGCATCTTCCCCATCGACGGATACTACGAGTGGCAGACCGCTGGCAAGTCGAAGACCCCCTTCTATGTGCATCGCGACGAGCCGTTCGGACTCGCAGGCCTCTACAGCTGGTGGCATGACCCTGCAGCCAGTGCCGACGACGGCTGGGCGCTGACTGCGACAGTCCTCACCCAGGATGCCGCTGCCCCGCTCGCGTGGTTGCATGACCGCATGCCGGTGACCATTGAGCGCACCCTCGTCGACGCGTGGCTGGACCCCGAGGCCGACGGCAACGCCTTGACCGGGGAGCTGACCCGTTCGAGCATCGAGACCGCTGGATCGCTCGCTTGGCATGAGGTCGCACCGCTGAAAGGAAACGGCCCGGAGCTCACTGCGGCACTCTGAAAGCGGTCACTGCCGCCAGTAGCGGTCTTTCATCTCAAACGTCACCGGGCGTAGCTGCACATCGGCGGAGCAGGAGATGCGGTCGCCGAAACTGATTTTCGTCTTCGGCACGGTCATTTCGTTGCCGTCTCCGACGCCGTCGGTGAGCGTGGGGTCGGCGCGGTCGTTTCTCGTGCATGTCCAGTTGTACTTGTACCAGGCCGGTGAGGAGCCTGCGACATCGACCCGGTACTTCAGGTCCGATCCGCTGAGGAACACTCGGCTGTCGGTGCTCTGCGTCTCCCCCGGTGCTGCGTCGACCGAAGCGGAGTTCGACCCTGAGCTCACCGAGGCCGTGAACTTCGGGTCATCACCGCGTGCATCGGATGGTGCTTTCACTGTGGCGCTGGCCTTCGTTACCAAGAACCCGAAGATGGCACCGTTCGGGGTGTCCGCGCGAATCTCCTGATCGATGTACCCGGGCGCGTAGCTGTAATAGAGGATGTTCCCGGACTTCTGCACGTCGTACTGCATGAACGGCCAGAACGGCCCGTTGACCTGATGCATGGTGCCGCCGGCAGGTCCGGTGCAGGTGACGAGCAGCCCGGTGGTCTGCGTGCGGGTGTCGTCGCAGCCTCGACCTGTCCCTCCCTGCAGCGATGCGAGCTTCGTCAAGGTCTTATCGGACCGGAACATGACCGTCTCGCCGGCCTCCGTGGACTCCGAGTCACCGGTCACAAAAGCGTAGTCCGGAACGGGAGCGCCAGTCGGGTCGGTGACCGTAATCGAATCGATCCTCATGGAGACGCCGGAGCCCTGCTGACCGTGGAACAGCAGGGCAGGCTGGCCAGCGATCGATTCGAAGCCGGTGTTGCCGAGACCTGCGGCGTAGTAAGTCGGAACGGGCAGTGACGACACCGGTGCCCGTTTACGGCCGCTGGCGTCCCGGATCTTGAACTTGAACTTCGCGACATACCCGCCATCGAGGTTCAGCGTCATGTCCTGACCTGCGGTGCTGCGAGCCTGGGCTTCGTCGAACTTCGACATGTCGATCCAGCAGACAGAGTCCCGGTATGGGTTGTCGCCGGTCTGCGCGTAGGAGCAGCCTTCGTCGCCTGGCAGTCCGACGTTGTAGAGAGCTTGGGAGACCGTCACCTGACCTCCGGCGTCCACGGTGATGGAGCCATGTTCGAAGTTCACATAGGAGCCGCCGACGGGGTTGCCCTTGCCACTGCTGCTGTCCATGACCGGGTAGCCGAGCCAGCCGTTCTCGTATCCGGTCTTCCCGTAGGCGTCGATGATTCGCCAGTCAGTGACCGAGCCCTGCGTGTACGTCGACGTCCAGATCTCACCGCCGGTGAACGCCGCCCAGCATCCTCCCCGGATGATGCCGCAGTTGATCCCAGTCGTCTGCTGGCCCAGCTTGCCTCCAGCCGCACCCTGGTTTGTGTAGTTGGCTCCGACGTTGGACGAAGCGGTCCCGTAATCCGTGATGTCGGAGCCGAACCGTCCACCACCGGTTGTGACAGCACCTGAACTGTCAACCCGCACCCAGCCGCCCTCGAACTCTTGGACGGTGCCACCGTACCGGGTGGTCTCCTGCGTGATCGGGTATCCGAGCCATCCGTGCTCATAGCCTTGCTGAGCGTACGCACTCAGGATCGGTCCCTGTTTGATGGGTACGCCCACAGGCCAGCTGTCATGGGCGTAGATCAGAGAGTTCTGCGTGTACAGGATCTCACCGTTGTCTTTCAGACCGCTCAGAGACCCGGTTCTGGCCCCGAGGGCGGCCTGATCCGACAGCTGCGTGTACGTGGTGTCCAGCTTCGACTTGGACACTGCGGCAGAAGTCGCGGCAAGCACCGGGGCGGCCTCAGCCTGCGGGGCCGCTGCCGACCCGATCGACAGGGGAACACCGACCATCACCGCAACAGCGGTGGCGACGACAGTTTTCAGCAGAGAGCTCATACCTCAGCTATATGCGGAGGGCGATCCCCTGAGGTCACAGCAGCGTCGCACGCAGTGCATGCTGAGTCGGCGGACGCGGGGTATGACGGTGTGCGTCCGCTGTCGCTGCCGCAGGATGGGGGTCTTCGTCGACAGTCGGTTCAGGCGGTGTCTCCTGGTGCGGTGCCTGCGGAGGAACCACACTGGGTGCTCTCGCCGTGCGTCCTGCAGTGGTGAGCGCCTTCACCGGGCGCCCGATGCAACCTGCGGTGATCGTGCACCGAGCGGGCCCCGACCCGGTGATGTAGCGGTGCCTTCCACACACGGGGCAGACTGTGACCGTGACCACAGGACGCTTCCGAAGCGGTGCCAGCAGACACTGCTCCAGCGGACTGAACTCCCCAGCCTGCGGCTGTACGTCGACGAACCGCTGCACCTTCTGCTCACGCATGAGCGCGAACGCCTGCTGGGCTGCCTCAACGGTCAGCCGGTCCTCATGCAGGCCCTCGTCGATCGGGATGCGCCACAGATGCATGACCGTGAGCTCCTTCACCTGCTCGACGTCGATGACCTCCCCGCGCTCGTCGGTGACCTCCACCTCACGGACGCGGACACGGGCGCTCACGGCGACAACGGAGCCGACCGGCGGCAGGCCGTCCTCGCTGCGCTGCTGGGAGGCCAAGTCCTCGGCCCACATGACCCCGCGGATGGAGCTTCTGCCGCCTTCGATGACGACGGACAGCATCTGCCCCTTCGAGTACGCGCGCTCCTTCGCACCAGCGAGGACACCGGCGACCACCACACGAGCACCCTCGGCGTCCGGGATCCGGTGCACCGGGATTGCCCGCGCTCCCATCGCTGAACCGTCAGCGGCGTCCTCGATCCCCGGCACACGCCACGCTTTCACCTGTGAGCGGTAGCGGGCCAACGGGTTATCGGAGAGACTCACCCCCAACAGGTCTCGCTCCCGGACGCTGCGCTCCAGCAGACCGAACTCGACCGCCGGTATGTCGATCGATTCACCGCTCGGCAGGGCCCGACACACGGTGAGCATCCCGAGCCTCGGCCCGAACCTGTCGCAGGCACCGGAACAGATCAGGCCTTCGAGCACACCTGCGTCCAAAGCCGGGCCGAGCACCTCCCTCAGATGACCGAGTGAGGTGTACCCCTCCTGCGGACGTCCGTCGACGACCGCAGCACCGACAACACCGACCCCTTTGACCTCACCGAGCCCGAGGCGAATCGACGTGTCGTCTTCCGGGAACGTCTCACTGCGGGAGCGGTTCACGTCCGGTGGGAGGATGGCGACACCCTCGTCTCTGAGCGAGTTGATCGCAGTGAGACGCTTCTCGTCATCATCTGTGCAGGCAAGGAGCGCCGCACCGTACGCTGCCGGCCAGTTCGCTTTCAGATAGGCAGTGTTGAATGAGACCTGTGCGTACGCCGCCGCATGGGACTTGTTGAACAGGTACGACGCTGCACCCTGCATGGTGTCGATGAGCCGCTCGACTGTCGCCGCCTGAAACACGGGTGAGGTGATGGTGCCCGACGCATCAGTGAACTGACGGCCGGCACCATCTCTCAGTGCAGTGAAAACCTCATCCAGGAGCGCCCGCTTCTTCTTCCCGACCGCTTTGCGCAGCTTTGAGCGCATGGCTGCGTCGAACCCTGCGACGACGGTTCCCAAGCGCATAAGTTCCTCTTGATAGACGAAAACGCCGTACGTCTCGCCGAGGACGGTGTCGATCCACCGGGCCTCGTCGGGGTCGTCGGTCAGGTAGCTGTAGTCGACGGCTTCACGGCCGGTCTTGCGGCGCGCGTACGTCTCGTGCATGCCGGCTCCCATGGGACCGGGCCGGTAGAGGGCGAGGATCGCGGTCAGGTCCTCATGATTGGTCGGCTGCACCTGCTGGGTGAGTTTGCGCATCCCATCGGAGTCCATCTGGAAGACACCGGCTGTGCGGCCTTCCCTCAGCAGCTGCCACGCTGCAGCGACTCGGGGGTCTCCTTGGGTGTCCGGGTCAGGCAGGTCGTAGTAGTCGATGTGCTCCCCGGTGGTCGCCTCGATGTACTCGATGGCTTTGGCGATCACGTCGAGGTTTCGGATGCGCAGCATGTCCATCTTCAGCAGGCCGAGCTCCTCCAGCTCCGGGCCCGTCCACTGCGTGATGAACACCTGCCGGCCCTCGGTCGCCTCTTTCGCGTCGATCCGCAGTGGCACGTTCCCGACGAGGGGCTTGCCGGAGATGATCACACCGCAGGCGTGGACGCTGGTGCCGGCGATGGTGTTCGCGTACTTCTCTGCGAGGTCGACGATCTGTGCACCGTCGGCGCCTGAGCGCTGCAGCACCGTGCGGTACTTCTCCCCTTTCAGGTCGTCTTCGTCTGCGAGTTGTGTGAACGTGTAGGGCTTCCCACCGACGACGGGGACAGCTTTCGACAGTCGATCCCCAAGCCCTGACAGCCGGTGCACACGTGCCGCGTCTTTGATCGCCCGCTTGGTGGTGGCGATCGCGAACGTGCCGATCCTCGCGACCGATTCATGCCCGTACGTGCGCTGCGCCCAGTCGTAGACTTCGTTGAAACGGGCCTTCTCAAAGTCCGTGTCGATGTCGGGCATGCCTTTTCGACCGGGCTCCAGGAACCGTTCGAATAGCAGATTGTGTCGCAGCGGGTCGATGGTGACGATGTCGAGGCAGTAGGAAACCAAAGATCCAGCAGCCGACCCTCGTCCGGGCCCAACGATGATGCCGTGGTCTTTCGCCCACCGGATCATGTCGTGGACGATCAGGAAGTAGGCGGGGAAGCCCATCTGACCGATGACAGACATCTCCGTGCGCAGCCGCTGGCGCACATCGTCGGGCAGCGGGTTGCCGTACCGTGTGCGCGCACCGCGTGCGACCAGATGATGCAGGTATGCCATCTCGTCGGCGAACCCGTCAGGCACAGGGTATTTCGGCAGTCGCATCCGCGCTTTCGGCAGGACCCGGGGCTGTACCCGGTCTGCGACCAAGGCGGTGTTGTCGCAGGCCGTCTGCCACCACGGTTCTGGGCGGAGCGCGCGCATCTCGGCCTCGGTTCGCAGGTGGTAGCCGGCACCGTGGAAGTGGAAACGCTTCGGGTCATCGAGGGCCTTCCCGGACTGCATGGCGAGGATCGCCTCATGCGTGGCCGCGTCCTCGGGCGCGGTGTAGTGGGAGTCGTTCGTCGCCACCAGAGGAAGCCCGTACTCTTCGGCGAGAGCAGCCATAGCCGGCAGTGCTGCCGACTCAGCAGCGATGTCATGCTCCATCACCTCCACGTAGACGTTGTCGTGGCCGACCGCGGCGATCATGGCCTCGAGTGCTTGCCGGGCCCGCTGTTCGGCTTCGTCGGCAGCACGTTCGTGACCGATGGCGCATCGGTAGGCGTCGAAGAAGGGGTGCGCTGCCCGGCTGTTGAGTTCGGTTCGGGCGAGCTCCAGCTGAGAGCGGCGCAGTTCGAGCTGCTCGAGACTGCCTTCGTCCGGCGTGGCGACCGCGTCCAGCTCGGCCATCTCCTTGACGAGCTCATCGGCGTCCGGGAGCAGGCCTGCGGGCACGTCTGGCATGTCGACCCGTGAACGTTCGGAGACGGCGGTGGAGATGTTCCCGAGGACGGGGCCGCCGAGGCAGCCGGTCAGGACGATGAGGCCCTCACTGTTGGCGGCGAGGAGGTCGTAGTCGATGCGGGGGTGGGACCAGACGTGCTGTTCGGCCTCCACGAGGATGCGGTTCAGGCTGTGCCACCCGGCCGTGTTCTGCGCGATCAGAGTGAGGTGGTAGTAGCGTTTGGTCTTCTCTCTGGCCGATGCTGCATCGAAGTCGGCTGAGTCGTCGGCCTCCACGGTGAGGCTGTCACGCTCGAAACGCGACCCGATCGCCAAGTACACCTCGCACCCGATGATCGGTTTGACCCCGGCTGCCTCGCATTCCTGCTGGAACGCCCACGCGGCTCCGATGTTCCCGTGGTCTGTGATCGCCAGCGCAAGCTGCCCGTCGGCCGCGGCACGTGCCACCAGCTTATGCAGGTGGCTGGCACCGTCGAGTGGTGAGTACTCGGTGTGCACGTGCAGGTGGGTGAACATGCAGATGACTATGCGCGTGGACCCAGCCGGTCGCCTCGAACGTGTCCCCATCTGCAGGGACGTTGCAGCTGTACCAACACTTAGTTGAACACGTGTTGGTATGAATCAGGCATGGTGACAGATAGGGATGGGCGGTCTCACGCCGGGGCAGGGTCGTCCGGGTATGGAAGGTTCGAAGCAGCCGCCCTCCGCAGCTGGGCGCACCAAGGCATTCTGTGTACCTTGGACGACTACGCAGAGAGCATCGACGGATCGCCGGCACAGGCACTGAGCTGGGACCGGTCCCGGGCGATTTCAGCCATCCTGCTGTTGGAGCTCTTGTGCCCAATTCGGACCGATCCCGCGCAAGCGCAGGTACTCCGACCAGCGCGGTGGTGGCAGGACTCTCCCCCACTTGCGTGTCACCCAGATTTGACAGAACGTCCGGTCGCCGACGGCACTGAGAAAGCCGCCTTCGAACAGCGCGTCCGAGTCCTCCTCATAGAGCCACCCGACCGGTCCTTTCGTCAGGACCCAGTACACGGCAATGTGGTGATACTGACCATGCACTTCGTGCTGCAGGATGGACCAGAGACGGCATCTCGGGAGATCGACCTCGAAGTCGGTGCCTATGCGAGGCATTCGCCGGAGTCCAAGCCACCCCTGAGAGTCCATGTCGGACAGACTACAGGGGTGTCATGCAGAGAAAGACCGAGAGTAACGCTGTCGCTCGGCTATGTGGCTGGCCGCCTGATCTCCGCACTATCGGCAGTTCGCGATCCAAGCGCTCTTGAGCAGTGGAGGTCCACTCTTCCCCTGTTCGAAGTCGGCCTCAGGCCCCAAGCCGCTGAATGTCTTCCGCGCTTGCGATAGGTCTTGCACATCCATCCAGAAGTGAATTGCTTCCACGGGAAGCCTCAGATGTGATTGGGCTCATGATTCACCCTTCTTGGAGCACATCGTCGAGTTCCTGCCACAGCACGGGCCAGTCGAGAGAGTCACCACGTGAACGGTCGACAATCGCCCGTACCCGTCCAAGCTGAGCGTTCGCGGCTGCCGCTCTGCTGAGTGCGATCTCCGCATGATGAAGGGCCTCGTCGCGTTCGTCATCTCCTCCTCCAAGTACAGCGGTGAGCGCTGCGCGCACGATCTGATCGGTTGACGGGTCCTCCCCGCCATGCCGCTGTCCCCAGTCCAGAGACTCAACCGCCTCAACCGCGACCGCCACCATGTCCTCGGTGATGTCTACCGGCTGTGCTGCCTGCCGTTCAGCTTCATGCCTTGCATCGGTCATCGTTCTGCCCCCTCTTCCTTGAGGTTGCCTTCGTCGTCGAGCAGGCCAAGGTGCCCGAGCAGCTTGTCAGCGAAGTCGGCGCACGTCGTGTCTTCAGCTTCGATCAGTAGGTAGGCGACCGATTCAAGCAAGTCTCTGGCTGTCTGGTTGAGAACGATGTCTCGCTGCTCAAACGAGTCGTTCCCAATGAACGTATGGATGTTCTGCGCGTGGTCGTAGACGCGCTCACGAATGGTCTCTTCCAACTCTCCAAAAGCATCCATCACAGTCACCTCGCCGGGTGCGGATGAAGCCTGATGCAGAGCCTCATCATGCTCATTCATTGCCGCTTCCCACCTCTGCTCTGATCTCCGGGCGAACGACATCGTCAGCGGCGATCGTCGCGGTGACAGTGACAGGGGCGTCGAAGATCCGCCTGTCGACGTCAAGCGACAGCTTCACAGCTACCTCGTCTTCTGCTAGCGGCGGCCGATTCTGACGAACCTGCGTTGCCACGATCCCCTTGCGCTCTGTGTCGCGCAGTACCAGCCATGCGGTGACCTTGCTCAAATGCTGTCTCCTGTTTCTGTCGGTGTTGCGTATGGAGATGAGATGTCACAGTCCAAGGAGTCGGGGCCTTCGCATCCAAGGTCGCCGAGCCCGTGGTACCCCTGAGCCTCCTGATACCCGCGCGTGAAACCCTGTTGCCATGCGGTGTCCTGCAGCTGGCGGTCATGCTGTTTGAGCCAGTCTGAACCGATAACGGCTTCTGCGATGTAAGCGGAGTCCACGGGTGGGTTGTCGACGTGGCAGAGTGGAATCTCCGCTGCCAAAGACGCTTCGTCTGCGCTGTTGCACGCGACACCCTGAAAGTAGTGTTCGGTCATCGGGTTCCTCCAACGGGGTGCGTGGTGTGCGTCTCAGCCCTGTGTGCGCGGGAGCTGCGTGATCCGCTGGAACGGGCTGAGTATCCCGACGACCCGGCCGCGTATCCACTGGTCGCTGACGAACCCGCCGGAAGGCGTGTCCTGGTGGTACCTGCTGTCGGCGCTGTCGGAGCGGTTGTCGCCCATCATCCACACGGCGTGCTCTGGGACGGTGACATCGAAGGCGACCGTGCAGGCAGGCTGGTCCAGGTAGGGCTCCACGATGTGGCGACCGTCGATCTCGATTGTGTCCGACCCGACGGTGCAGCTGACGTGCTCACCGGGGAGCCCGATCACACGCTTCACCAGCTGGTGGCTGTGGTCGTCGGGGTCGTCGGTCATCCAACCTCCGGGGTCTGCGAACCCGATGACGTCGCCGCGGTGCAGCTGACTGACGCTCGTCCCCGGCCGGACCGCCAACACCACGTCGCCTGACTGCAGGGTCGGTGCCATGGAATCGGAGGGAACCAGCCAGATCCCGAGGACGGTGAGCTTCAGCACCAGCCCGCAGACGAATGCGGCGGCGGCGATCCCGATGACGGTGAGAATCCTCTGGCTACGCGGCTGCACGTCCGCCTCCCATCCGGCCCAGCAAGTCGAGGGCCTTCCCGAGACTGGTGGTCTTCTGCGTGAACCGCCTGGCCGCATGGAGGTACAGGTTCCGGGTCGGTGTCGGGTAGCTGACCACGGAGGTCTTCGTCAGACGGCAGTCGAGGATTGCGGCGACCCCGATGTCGTCGGTGGAGCGGATCAGCCGCCCGAGTGCCTGCTCGAGGAGGATCGCGGCGTCGGCGACGTACACGTAGCGGTCAGCGCCCCAGCGGTCGCCGGTGCGTTCGTAGATGAGCTGGACGCGCGCTTCATCGACAGGGTTGCGTTGCGCGCGTGCTGGACGGTCGATGATCACCAGCTCGCACGTGCGTCCGGGGCCGTCGACTCCGGTCATCATCGACTTGGTGCCGATGAGGATGGCCTGCTGGTCGTCGCGCCACTCGCTGACGAGCTCCTGCACCCCAGCCCCAGACCACTGGTCGAGGATGGTCCGTTGCGGGTACGCCTGACGGAGCCTGCGCGCGTATTCGCGTCCATTGGCACTGTTCGCGCTGAGGATGATGCCACCACCGCTGCAGGCCCCCACCAGATCGACGGTCATGCGTGCCGCGACGTCACGGTGCTTCTGCGTCGAGAAGCGCCAGCGCCCCTTGTACCCGGGGTCGGCGATCTGGTCCGCCTGCTCGGCGGTGAACTTCGGGACGAACAGGAGGCTCTCGCCGTAGGCTTCGTCGAACGGTGATTCGTACTCACTCCAGCCGACGTCGAGCCCGGCTTCCTGCCCGATGCTCTTCTGCAGGGTGCCGCTGATCAGGTCGATCCGTTCCGGCGGCAGGATCGGGTCGTTCTCCTCGCCGCCCTCGAACTCCCAGAGGTTCGTGGCCATCATGCCGGAGACGCTGACCGGAGCGGACTGCATCGCCGGCATCTCGGTCCCGTCGCGGAATCGGACCTGCTCCACCCACCGGGCGACCCCACCGCGGTGCTCGGCGACCTGTTCGATGGCGTGGGTGAAGTGGGTGACGGCGGAGCGGATGTGCCGTGCTGACTGCACACCCTTCATGTCGTGTCCGGCGGCTGCGATCTTCTCCAGCGGGTCGATCAGGCCGATGAGTGTTCCAGCCCACCCCTCGAGCTGTTCACGAACGCTGTCCAGAGGCAGGTCGTCTTGGACGAATGCACCGTCGTTGTTCTGCCGGCTGTCGAGCCATGATGAGCACGTCGTCTGGAGGGCTTCTGCAAGCCGTTTGCCTTCAGCGAACCATCGGTCGACGCGTGTGCCGCTGCCAGGTGCGACGAGGCGTTTCGCCGAACGCATGAGCGACCTGACCCTGCGGGCGGAGACTTCCTCCTGACCTTGGCTGCGCACCGTCTGCGGGAGCGCGTGGGCTTCGTCGACGATGACCTGATCGATCTGGCCGACGTTCGCGTTCCCGAGGATGACAGGGATCGCTTTCGCCGCCTGAACCGCCAGCACACTGTGGTTGGTGACGATGACGTCAGCTTCTGCGACGGCGTTCTTCGCTGCCTGCGGGTAGCACATGTCGAACAACGGGCACTTGGTCCGAGCGCACTCCTCACTGGAGATGGAGAGGTGACGGAATTGCCCGCGGCTCATGGGGACGCTGCAGTCGGCTCGGTCCCCGGTGTCTGACGCCCCATCGAGCGCCCAACGCAGTGCTGGAACGATCTCGGACGCGTCGTAGTCGACATCTTCCACGGTGACGGCACCGGTGGCTCGACCGAGCCTCCCCAGCAGCTCTGGAATCTCCTCGGCGCCTACCTTGCCGGCGAACGGGGTGCCGACCGCTTCACGGGCGGAAGCGATCGCCTTCGCCAGGCAGACGAAGTTCGACCATCCCTTGAGAACCGCGATGCTGAATGAGCTGCCGTCGTCGCGGAGCCGGGCGTCAGTGGCCTGCGCTGCCGGTGCGTCCTTGTTCATGATCTGGGACTGCAGGGACAACGACTCGGTGGAGATGAGGGTTCGGCGACCGTGTCGCGCGTTCACGGCAGCGTTGGCGAGTGCGGCGAACGACTTCCCGACGCCCGTCGGTGCCTCGCCGGCGACTCGGGGCCTTCCCGCCATGTCTCGAGCAAGAGCGGACTGACCTGATCGTGGCGTGACGCCGGGCCCGACCGCGTCCGCGACCAGCTCATGCAGGAACGCAGAGACCTCGGCCTCGTTCGTATCTTCGGTCATCCGTCAACTCCGTCGCTCTGTGGTTCCTCTTTCCGTGGCACCTATGCGCGTGGGTCACCGTTCGTCGAGTCGTTGTGTGAGCGCGCACCTGACCTGTTCGATGTGGGCGCGAACGGTTCTGACCGACAGCCCGGTGGCTGACCTGATCTCGGAGACAGAGGCGACCTCCCCGGTGGCGGCGACTCGTCCGACCCACGCCCGCGCGACCGACCCGACGGCAGGGTCTCGGCGCTCGCACTCCCGGATGACCCGGTCGATCATGATGGCGACGTCTACGTCCTGTTGAACGTCAGCCGCTCGGAGACGCTCCATGTGGGCGTCATCGCCGGTGACAACCCGGTGGGGACGGAGATCGTCCACGGAGACACGTGCCCCTGCCTTGACGGGGTCGCGGACCGACCGGTTAACCTGCTCGTTCACATGGTCGACCACGGATTGGTCATCCGGTTCGTACCCGAGCTCCGCCGTCAGCTCGCGCCGCGCCTTGGTGATCCTGGCGCTGCGTCGAGTCATCGCAGACAGACCACCGACACCATGTTGGCGGTGGGCCGAGCAGAACCGGTAGGTCTCCCGCACGGCGACCTGCCGGAGCATCGCCGACCAGTTCTTGACATTGGCTTTCAGAGCGGGGGTGCTGTCGTAGAGGTGCACGGCACGGACCAGTGCGACCATCACCTCGGAGAGCGCATCCTCGTATTCGGCGTACGGAAGGTTGTTGCGGGACGCTGCCGAGCGCACCCAGCTCATGGCGGGTGTCCTCAGCTGGGCGAGGAACTCGTCAGTGGTGATCCGCCCTGATAACCACTCTCCTGCCGCCCCGTTCGCGTCATCTCTTCTCACTGCGACTTCCCCCTCGTGGTCTCGTAGGGCCACTGCGGCCAGGGAGGCTCGCTTGAGGTGGTCCGTGCGTCGAGGAATGCGCGCAACCGAACACCACCGGCCCGTTCGTCGAGGAGCCAGGCAATCGTGGGTCTCTTCGGTGGCCTGCGGAGTTCAAGCAGATCGAACATCCGCTCGATGGTCAGGTCAGCGCCCTTCGGCCCCGTCCCCGTTTGGGCCATGAGCAGCTGCCTGAGCTGGATTCTCCGCAGAGGTGAGCGCGCGGGCTGCCGGGATGACCTGATGACGTCGTCGATGGTGAGTACGGCGTCGTTCACCCCCAGCAGGTACTCTGCTCGCATGAGGCGTGCGATGTGAAGAGCATCACGTGCGGCGACGATGTCCGGACTCATAGGGCAGCTTCTTTCGGCTGACGTTCGAGCGTCTCCGCAGCCCATGTGAACGTCTGTCCCTGAGGCAGCGGTGCAGAGAGCGCTTTGACCGTGCGCTCCCAGGAGAGGTGCTCACGTGGATACAGCTGCCGGTATCGCTCGATGACCTGCGCGTAGGTGAGGTTGTCCGCCTTGCCAACCAGTTTCCGGATCTTCGGTCCGATATGGGGGTCGCCGATCGCTCGCTGAACGGTCGAACGCGCCCGAGACCACACCCCGTATCTGAAGATGCGGTCGAGATCGCACCCGTCTAAAGACTCCGGGGCGAGAGCCTTGTCAATGAGCCGTTCCACGTCTGAGCGTCGCTCGCTGGTGCCGTAGAGCATCTCGGTGACCATCTGCTCCACGGTTGTGTCGTCGAGCAGGTTCTCGCTGTGGGATTGGCTCCTCGTCGGCGTCGACCGATTGTGGAAGTCCGCGATCTCCGATGAGAGGGAGAAGTTGGCACGCTCGAGCTGCTCCCGGACGAACGGTTCGAACAGGTGCAGCAGTTCCGCACGGGCACGCACCCCTGCGCGCTGGAGGCGGGAGACTTTTCGGTGCAGTTGCCGTTGGCCGAAGTACTGCTCGCCTGCAATGTCGTCGGCGAGGAAAACCTTCGTCCCGGACAGCGCATGCCCGAGGGATGTCGTGCACCACTGCGCGGTGACGACAGTCCCGGATGGGACGACCTGGACGATCGGTTCATCCCATTGGAGCCGCAGGTGCAGCAGGTGCCTGGTCAGCGCTTTGCGCCCGACGTTCATCATCGGCGGGTGCAGGGCGAACTGGGGTAGTAGGGCAATCACCCCGTTGGCCGGGCACGCATCCAGATCGAGGTGTGCGGCGGCCTGGCTCCACAGGCAGGCCTCCAGCTTCTCCACGATCCGCTCCGCAGCAGGAGGCGCTCCCCTCACCTGCGTCTCCTGAACAGGCCCCGCCGTTTCTCTCGTTTCGGTGTGACTTCACTCGCTTCCAGTCGTGGGGGCTCGCCCAGCACTCGTGACACGATCTTGTCGGTGACCTCGGCGACCGCGGGGCTCGACGAGTCGAACAGGCCGATGTTCAGGTTGTCGCGGAACGCCGCATCGTAGAAGGTCGCCCCAAGATACTGGCCGAGCCCTTGGAACCGTGTCTCGATTCCAGACAGGAGGCCGGTCTCGAGTTCTGAACGCTCGTGGATCAGCGAGGTGACCAGCAGGACCCGGCCCGTCGGGGCGCCGGAGAAGTCGCTCTCCAGACGCGATTTCAGATTGGCGATCGCCTCACGGTTGTTCTCGAACAGCCCTACCGCCCACGCACCGCGCTCACGCACGAGCGGGGCCATCACGTTGTCGACGAGGCCGGAGACATCGGTTGATTCGATGATCTGCGTGTCAACGATGACCAAGTCACTGACCGTCCGGGCATAGTCGATTGCTGTGCGGTAGAGGGCATCGTCGACCAGGAGAGGGTCGTTGAGCAGGTCCGTCGGGGCGAGCATCAGAGCGAATGGAATCGGCGGGAGCTCATGTGGCCGGAAATGGCTGGCTCGCTCCGGGAGGATCAGTGCAGCCTCCGGACGCCGGGTCACCGCCATGTCGTAGACCGTCGGCAGCCCCTCATCAGTGAGGCGACGCTCGGTATCCATCCGGAGCATCTGGCAGATCGACCCTTGGCCTCTGTTCATGTCGATGACAGTGACCCGTTTGCCGTACACGGTTGCCGCACGGTGCGCCAGTGACAGCGCCGTTGTCGTCTTCGTGACACCGCCTTTCGCCGCCATCGTGAAGACGACGGGGGTGCTCGACTCCGGGTAGCGCGGGAGCGAATCACGGGGCGTGATATGCCCGACCTCCGGGGCGACGACGGTGGCTTCGTCGAACGCGTCGGCATGCTGCCGAACGGTCTCGGCAGACTCCTCTTCGGCGACCGCACGGTCGTCTTTCGGCAGCGGCCCGATCTCCCCGTCGACGATGAGAGGTACTGGCGGCACGAACAGTTCTGCGGGTGGCTCCGGAACCACGTCGACTGGTTCTGCCTCCTCCAGCACCGGCTCATCGGATGACGGTTCGGGTGCATGCGCAGCAGGCGCGACTGGTTCCGGGCTCGGGCTCCCGAACAGCTCGGCGAGGAAGTCATCCGAGCTGGCGCTCGGTGGTCTCTCGGGGGCCGGCATCAGATGAGGCGCGGCTGGTAGTAGAGGCTCACCTGATGGTGGGGCTGCCGGTGCGGTGCTGAACAGCTCGTCTATGATGCTGCGCGTGGACTCAGCCTCAGGTGCGGGCGTCTGTGGCACAGGTGCTGGCTGCGGTTCGGGCAGCGGCTCCGGCTGCACGTCCGACGCACGGGTCGGCTCTGGCAGCGGGAAGTCTGTAGCCTCCGGAGCCGACTTCGAGACCTCTGGCTCCTGTTCTGGGGTCGGGAGCGGCAGGATCGGTTCTGCTCGTGGTTCCGGTTCTGGGAGCGGTGGTGCCAAGGGCGTCTCTGACCGCTGCACAGGCTCCGGTGTCGGCGTGAAGTCGTCGTAGCCACTTTCGTCGGCTTCTGTCTCATCGGTCGGCAGGGCCACACTTGCGGAGGTGTCGGCCGCATCGAGGTCGAACAGATCAGCCAGTTCGGGATCAACGTCGGGCTCTGGTGACGAGGTGACGAAAGTCATCAGACCCTCCAGCGTGCCGTGCAGCCCGGTGTCAGAGCCGACCTGCAACCAGGCCAGTAGCTGCTCGACGGTGACTGGGGTGCGCATGACAGTGAACAGGTCGCTGCTGCTGTTCAGATCTGCCCGGTCTGCGACTGTTTCGTCGACGATGGCCAGGATGCGCGAATCACGACGTGACAGGGTCGCATCCACCCATGCCTGTATCGCGGGGCGGCTGACGTCACCGATGATGATCGGAAACGCACCGACCAGCTTTCGTGCGTCTCTAACTGCCCTGGCAGCTGACTTCCACTCATCGCCGGTGATCACGTCGAACCCGGCCCGGGTCAGCGGCTCGACCAGGCCCGGTACTTCTACGACTCCGATATGTGTGCTCATCGTCATCCCCCTATGCGGCGTCGGCTGCGGCAGCTTCCGCGCACAACGCAGTCATGACACAGGCACCCGCACAGCTCCGGTTCACGGATGAGCAGCAGAACATCCTTGACGCCTTCACAGCGGGGCGCAGACTGTCCATTGAGGCGTGCGCTGGTTCGGGCAAGACCACGATTCTGAGAACCATGGCGCAGCGCAGCGGTCAGCCCGGCCTATACCTCGCCTACAACCGCCACGTCGCAGCAGACGCACGCGCTGTTTTCCCGACGACGACCCGTGTCTCCACGGCGAACTCCATCGCTTACCACGCCTTCGGCGTGCCCCGGCGCAACCGGAACGGAGCCAGACTCCCGGACGCGAAAGCCCGCAAGGAGGCGTGGGGCGCCATCCCCTACGCAGACGGTGAGATTCGGCTGAGCTCCTGGCAGACCATGCATCTCGGCCTCCGAACGGTGCAGAGCTTCTGCCAGTCGAACCGCGACACCATCACCGATCAGGACGTCGTCTTCCCGGAGCTCATGACGCTGAACGCAGACCAGCAGGTACGGCTCGCTCCGCTCATCCGGAGTATCGCCGGCCAGATTTGGTCCTCAGCGCAGCTGGAGGACGCCGCGACCCCGGTCACCCACGACCAGATCATGAAGATGTGGGCGATGTCCCATCCCACGCTGGAACAGGACTTCATCCTCTTCGACGAGGCGCAGGACGCGAACCCGGTGCTCGCAGACGTGATCGCACAGCAGACGGACGCACAGGTGATCACCGTCGGCGATTCCGCCCAGCAGCTCTACGGTTGGCGGGGCGCCGTCGACGCCTTGGATTCGTTCTCGGGCAACCGGCTGCCGATGACCGTCTCATTCCGGTTCGGGCAGGCGATCGCCGAGGAGGCGAACTACTGGCTCTCCCGTCTCGGCGACAACAGGCGGATCACCGGGATGCGCCCGAAGTCCAGCGTCTGGCTTGACCACAACAGCCACCGCACACCAAACGCGATCATCTGCCGGACGAACGCCCGCATGATCGAGGAGATGCTGAACATGCAGGACCGTGGCATCCGAGTCGGTGTCGTCGGCGAGTCGAAGACCGAGGGCATGATGAAAGTCGCCCGTGTCGCCGAAGACCTGCTGGAGCGCCATTTCACCTCGAACGCCGACTTCGGGCAGTTCAGCAGCTGGGAGCAGGTGGTCGAGTACGCCGAGCAGCCGGAATGCCCGATGGAGCTCCGCGGTCAGGTCTCCATCGTCGACTCGTACGGCAGCGACCGGATTCGTGCCGCTCTGGAGACGGCTGCAGCGCAGGAGGACGCCGAAGTGGTGGTCACCACCTGCCATCAGGCGAAAGGCCGCGAGTGGAGGCATGTGCGGCTCGCCTCCGACTTCACGGAGATGATCGAAGCGAACCGCAAGGAGGGCCTGCCACAGGAGGAGGCCATGGTGAACTACGTCGCAGTCACCCGTGCGAAACGGCATCTGGACGCCATGGCTGTTGCCGATGGGCGCGCATAGGCCGCAGCATGATCAGACGCCGACATGACCCCGCAGGCCGAGAACCGATGCTCCACCAGCGGCTCTTCGCCTACCTTCACACGTTCGCGTGGCCTGAACTGACGGTTCGTGAGCTGTTGATCAGATACCGCTCACGGATCAGCTGGCCGCTGGGTCTGCTCATCATCGGCGTCTACTTCCGGTTCGGCGAGGGACTCACCGTCTACGCGAACGGGTTCGCCCTGCTGTTCTGGACGGCGAGCCTGCTGGTGCTGCCTGTCGCACTCCACGCCGGCGTCCGGACCATGGTGCTGAAACATCGCAACCCCGACCTGCCCGGCAGGCCGATCTGGTTCGCAGTGGGAAAGCTGGTCGTCACCGTGGTCGGGCTGGCCGTCTACCTGTTCATCTGAGATTGGAGCGACACCAGTGGAGAGCACCCCGAAAGACCCATATCAGACGCTGGGCGTCACACGCGATGCTGATGATGCAGTCATCCGTGCCGCATGGAAGGCACAGGTTCGCAAGAACCACCCTGACCTTGTCGGTGAGGCCGGTGCAGAAGCGACAGCACTCGTCAACGCGGCCTACAACCTGATCCGCACGAGCGAGCTGCGTGCCCGCTACGATCTTGACCACAAGCCTGCGCCCGCGCCGGAGCCGGAGCCGGAGCCGGAGCCGGAGCCGGAGCCGGAACCGCCGAGCGGACCGGAGGCCGACTCCACTTTCAACCTTGGCGTACCCGTCTTCTCCTCGCACCCGGAGCCTTCGGCACCACAGGTCACCTTGGCTGACATGATCGACGTTGCCCGTCTGCGCCGCTGTGCACTGCTCTGGCTGACCATCCCGGGAGCCGTCAGTGCGGTCGCAGCCGTCACCGCCGCAGTCATGGTGAGCGGTGACAACGCAATCCCACTGCTCTTCGGTGTGGCTGGTGCGCTCATCCTCCGGGCCCGTCGGCTGCAGGTGAAACGCTGGGCCGGCCTGGCCCTGATCCCAGCAGCAGGTTTCGTCGGTGTCGGCGAGACATACATGGTGCCCCGTATGGTCATCGCAGCACTGGCGTTCTGCGCAGCCTCCTTCATCGCTCTGTCGTTCGCGGTGCTCCGTGCCCGACGCACGGCGAGCGCGCTGGTCACGCTGCGAAACAACGCAGGTGAGCGAACTATTTGGATGGTCCAGGAACAGAACGCCGATCACGGCCGCCCGCTGGTCCTGCTCGCCGACCTTGACTCGGACGCAGAGATGGAAACGGTGCTCTGGAATCGCCCAGATACAGTCCGGCCCGGCACCTGCCTGCTGCTGAACGCGACGGGGACACAGGCGACCACGACGACGTCGCCCAATGTGCTGTCGGCGTTTCTTCTCCTGCGCCGGGTTGAACGGATGCCCGACCTGCTTGGGCGTTCAGCGGTCCACTGACCAGGTCATATCGGCTGATGACGGTTCGCGGATCGTGAGGGCGCGGTCGACACTGCGCTCATACGGAACTGTTGCGATCCACGTTCCCACCCCTGACTCCGTGTGGTCGGAGAGCCCCGTGCCGTCCTTCATGCTGATGTGCGCCTGCCATGCGACGGTCACGCACACTTCAGCGTCGACGACCCCATCCTGCCGATAGTCGCTGACATCGCAGACCGAGGCATCAGTGACCTTGCCCTCCAAGTCGAGGACCTGCACGTCACGGCGGCCGAGGATCGTTTGGGCGATTGACGGTTCGTCGGCTGGGGTGTCTTCGAGGGCTGTGGACACCCTCGAGGCGCGGTCGTCGGCCGTCTCCTTGGAGCTGAAAGTCAGGAACGTCGACACCGCACGCCCTGCCAAGTCCAGTTCGCCCGGCACGAGGCCTGCACCGCGCAGTGAGCGGATGCGGTCCAGATCCTCGAGTGCCTGCTGCCGACGATCGCCATCAGCTGCAGCGCCCGCCTGTGGTGTAGATCCGCTCTCGTCATGCGCATCCTCGGACGGCAGTGAGGCGACAGCGTCGGGCACCTTGCCCCCACCTGTCTGCCCTGGGGCGTCGACAGATGTGCGCAGTACTGCAAGGGCGACCAATGCGACGGCTGCGGCCACGATTGCCGCTACAGTCATTGCCCGACGGCGCTCTTTGAACCACTGCTGCATGCTCATTCCGGGTTCCCCTCAGTCGTTGATGATGCTGCGGAAGATCGTCTTGTCCGGGTCGCGCAACGGTACTTCGCGTGCGCTGAGACCCGGTTTCGGCTCCTCCACCATCTTGTCGTCGCCGACGTACATGGCGACGTGGCCATGATCGGTCCAGACGATCAGGTCGCCGGGTTTCAGCTGATCCTTGGTGACGGACTTGCCGACATCTCTCATGGCCTCTGCGGTTCTTGGGAGGCTGATGTTGAACTTCGTGAAGATCCAGACCATGTAGCCGGAGCAGTCCATGCCTTCGTCGGGGTTGTTCCCTCCCCACGTGTACGGCACTCCGAGGAACTGTCTGGCATAGTCGACGACCGCCTGGCGGTCGGCTGACGCTGATCCGAGCTCGTTCGACGAACTGCCGTCACCGCCGCCGGACGAGGTCACGTTGACCTTGTCGCAGCCGTTCGCCATGTCGTCGGTCTTCGTCGCATTGGTGCCTGTCACGCACTGCTGAGCCTGCACCTGCTCGTCAGCTGAGGCTGCCTCCTGCTGGACTTTCGTGGCCGCCTGGATGAGTGCGCTCTGCTGGGTGCTGACACCGGACATCGCGATGGCGACGACGACCATCAACGCGAAGACTGTGGGGAGAAACGGGCCGACTGCTGACAGCCAGACCATCAGGATGTAGCGCTTGTTGTTGATCTTCCCGATGACCTTCTCGAACCCGGGGATCTTCGCAATCTCACGCAGGTACGGCACATAGTCAGAGGCGATGGACAAGACGCGTTGGCCGGTGTCCATCTTCGAGCCATCCGACATGCGACCGGTCAGGCCGCGGGCCGTGCCACTAAGACCGGATACGTCCAGCGCGGCGCCCGCCGTCTTGACTGCGGCGTTCTGCTTGTGGTCTTCCTCCTCGAGGTTCTCCGCCTGCATGGCACGGGATTTCGCGCCCATCGGCTTTTTCTCTGTGCCTCCGGAGTTGAGGGTGTCGGCGACTTCCGCCGCTTGAGCTGCGACTTTGCCCTGACCTTGCTTCGGGTCGGAGGCACCCTTTGTCTCAGGTGCTCGGCCTTTGCCTGCGCTGCCCGCTCCTGCTTGGTTCTTCGGCCCCGCCGGTGATCCGCCCGCACCTTTCGCGCCGGGTCTACCCGGTTGCTGGCGTGCCGGTGCGCCGTCCGGCGTGCGACGTGGGAGCTCTGGTGTGGAGCGGCTCTTGGGTACCGCTGCCGCACCACCAACTTTCTTCACTCCGCTCGACGGTGCCTTCGACGGGATCTTCGGGGTTCCGCCGCTCACAGGCCGATGCTCCCACGGTCCGGTTCGGTGACAGCGACGGCCTTGTCACCGTCGGACCCGTAGTACGGCACCCACACCGTCCATGACGCCGATCCCATGTACGTGAGCGGTTCTGCCCCGTCGAGGGTGATCTGAGCCTGCCAGTCGATCGGGACCAGAACCTCGGCGTACGGCACACCGGTGCCGAGTTTGTCGCTGACTGACACGAAGCCGGAGCCGGCGGCACCGATCGCTGAAGAGGTCTCCTCGACGGCACCGACCTGACCGAGGTACCGAGTCGAGCGAAGTACCGGGGTGTCGGTGGCGATTCCGTCAGCGTCTGCGGTGAAGTACTGGGCAAGCCGCGTGAGGCGCTGCTCCTGGTTCTCCTGCGACAGGTACCTCGACATGGACAGCGCCGCCAGCTGAGCCCGACGCATTTGGTCCTTCGTGAACCCTGCCGCGGCATCCACTCGCGCCTGCTGGACCCGGTTGCGGGCTGCAGGGTCCACCGGAATCTCGTCTGGCAGATCGGCTTCGTAGCCGCCGACCGGTTCATCTCCGCTCCGGTCCGCCGTCGGCACCTGCGCCGCAGCATCGTTACGAGCCGCTTGGGCGTCCTGCTCCGACTGCCACCGGGCCTGGCGAGCGATGAACAGGCCAGCCACGAGAGCCACGGCGATGAACAAGGCAATCGCGACAGTGGACTTGCGGTGGCTGTCCACCCATGAGCTCAATGCCTGCATACCCAGTCACTATGCGAAGATCAACTGTGCCCCTGAGCTTTCAGCCACGCATCCGAGTCGACTGAGTTGCCCGCTGTCTGCCAGTCTTGGTCGAATGACCAGCTGGTGCGAACCTCGAAATGCAGGTGAGGGCCGGTCGAAGTGCCTGTGCCTCCGGTGGTGTTCCCCGACTTGGCGATCTCCTGGCCCTTCGCGACAGTGTCACCTGCGGACACCTCCAGCTGACTGAGATGGCAGTACCGTGTGGCGATCTGGTTCCCGTTGATGTTGTGGAAGATCTCGACTGTGTTGCCGCAACCACCGATCGAGCTCGCCCGTTGAACGGTACCGTCAGCGATCGCAAACACCGCCGTGCCCGTCGGAACCGGATAGTCGGTGCCGTAGTGGAAGCGCATCTTTCCAAGGGTTGGATGGAGACGCATGCCGTAGTTCGACCCTTGGATCATCGTGGCCAGCGGCATGGCGATGTCGCCTACGAACTGTGGAACGGCACCGCTCGTGTCGCCGCCGCTCTGCGAGCAGGTCTGAGCCGCGGTCTTGTTGCCGCTGCTGATCAGTGAGGAGAGCGCGTCAGCGGCCTTCTGATAGCCGGCGTCATTCGGGTGAGTGCCGTCGCTGCGGAACTCGTCCTTGTATCGGCCGTCGTCGGCGCGAAGCTCCGTCCACGGGTCGACAAACTTCCAGCTGTTACGCTCGGCCACCTGCTTCAGCGCATCGTTGTAGGTCTTCGAACCCTCCCCGTTGGCGTCTGACGGTGCCACAGCTGCGACAACCAGATTGGACTGCCCCGTGGCTTTGAGCGCCCGTTCGACGTTTGCGACAGGGGCCTGGTCGCCGGATCCCCACGACCCCTGATCGTTCGTTCCAGCCATCACAACCGCGACATCAGCGCCGTCCACGGGCTTCGCGTTATCAGCGACCGTGGCGCTGCTGGCCCCCACTTTGGCCCAGCCGCCACGGTACGCGTTGCCGTTACTGCCCTGCGCGTCACTGGCCCACTCTCCGTCGACGGCGCTGCCGGTCCACTTGGTGATGATCCCGACTGACAGAGAGTCACCGTAGAGCGCGATGTTCGAACCCTTCGTGACCGGTGTGTCTGCGGTGCTCGTGTCACTTGAGGTGGAAGACGAGGTGTCACTGCTGGCCGACGAACTGCCCTGGTGCGCGGCGTACCATTCGGTGGCTGAAGCGCGACGCACCTGCACGTTGTAGTCCATATTCTCCGGGATCTCGAACTTCCGCACCCACACTTCAGCGGCGTCCTCGGGTGTGCTGGTCGCACGAACCCCGGCGTCAACATGCTTGAACCCCGTCTGCAGCTCCTGCTGGAGGAAGTCCAGCTCCACCTGCAGCAGCTGGTCGAGCTCCTCTGGGGTGAGCACCTCACTGGCTGGAGGGCTGGACTTCGTGCTGACGTAGAACTTGTCGCCGAGTTTCTGCTTGATCGTGTCCCGGAGTGCCTCATGCCTGCCGTTGATCCACTGCGCGATCCCATAGGCATGCGATGTCGTGAAGGACCCGTTGGTCGCGGCGGGGTCTCCCCCGGACTCATGCTCGATGTTCGCGACGATCCCTGAGGCCTGCTCAGCGGTGAACCCGGGGCCGGTCATCAGCCAGGTGTAGATCTTCTCGAGGTTGCCGTTGCCTTCGAGCTTCCCGTTCCCGCTCGTGCTGCCTGACCCGCAGGTGGCCTTCTGCCCCAGTGCCCAGCGCAGTCCGGTCTTGTAGACCTGCTCCGCTGCGCTGTCGTCGAGGCCTGCGACCCGTCCGAGCGCGACATAGAGCTTCTTCGTGTCCTCGATTCTCTGTTTGACGTCAGTGTTCTGCTCGGATTCCGCCGGTAGCTCGTAGTGATTGTCGTCTGCAGCTGGCACATACCGTGCGTCGGTGGTCATGTGCCGTTTCGTCGAGTCGGGATCGAGGACTTGGAGGGTCACCCCGAGCTTCCACTTCAGCTCGGTGCTGTCGTACAGGTTCACCCCTTTCGACTGGAGGGCTTGGCCGGCGGCGAGCATCCAGGACAGTTCGATGCTGTTCAGCGTGACGCGGTCGTTCTCACGCTGTGCGAACAGGTCATCCAGCGTACCGGGGTCGTGGGCGACGTCGTCGGGCGAGACGTCTGCTGCAACCGGGGCGTTCGGTTGCTGCCCTCCGAGCGTTGCGGCTTCCGCTCGCGTGATGAGAGCCGGGGTGACACCGTCGGACACCATCGCTGTCCGGCTGAGTTCTTGAGCAGTGGGTGTATGCGACGCTGGGGAGAGGATCACACCGGCGCCGAACGAGGCGGCAACGGTCAGTGCTGTCACAGTCACGGCCAGTGTCTGCCGCAGCTGGTGGATGATTGTCATCTGGCCCTTCCCATCCGCCACTCCACGTGCGGGTCCTCCCCCCTGCGGGAAGTAGTGGCGTCGTCGCCGCTCCAGCCGCCAGATGTACAGCTTCGACGGCACATGGTTTGACTTGGCGAGATTGTGACGGGCGCACAGATGCTGGTAGTTCGACATGGCGGTAGCCCCGCCGAACGACCACGGGTAGATGTGGTCGCCGTGAGCTCCGGGACTACTGCAGCGGCGACCGAACAGAGGTTTGTGCTCACATCTCCCGCCGCAGCGGTGGGAACCGCGCTGCCTCTGCTCTTTCGTGAACACCCGCTGCGGGTCGGTCTGACGTCGATGGCTGTGCCGGGTGTGCCTGGTCTGCAGCAGCAGGATGACGATGAACGCGATGAACGCGACCACCGCCCACGGCACGTTCGAGAGACCCATACCCTCCGTATATGCGAAGAGGGCTCCACAGTCACCTGTGGAGCCCTCTGCACTACCGCGTCGGGTGCTTAGAAGTCGTCGTCGTCATCGTCGTCAGCTGCCGGGGCTGCCGGCGAGCTCGAAGGCTGGCTGTTCTGCGACTGGCTTGCCGTCTGCCCGGCGTCCGGCTGTGACTGCTGGGCCTGCTGGCCGCCGTTCGCCTGCCCTTGACCACGGTTCACCTTTGAGAACTCCGACTTCCCATACAGCAGCGATGCGGCGACGTCGTCTGCGGTGATCTCGAAACCGGTCCGCTTGTTGCCCTCACGGTCCTCGTAGTCGTTCTGCTTCAAGACGCCGATCACGACCGCGCGCTGCCCTTTGTGGAGTGAAGCGGCGATGTTCTCCGCAAGACCGCGCCAAGCGGTGACCCGCAGGAACGTGGCCTGCTCGTCGACGTACTCGCCTTTCGAACGGTCGAAGTGGCCGTTCTGCTGGGCGATGCTGAACGATACGACTGGGGTGCCTCCCTGCGTGTAGCGCAGCTCAGGGTCAGCGGTGACGTTTCCGTAGAAGGTCTGGACGTTGTTCGCCATTGTGTGCTCATTTCCTCATGTGTGTTTCGCCTGCTGGCGAAGCGTCCGGACCTCCCGGCCGCTCGTAAGACATCTATGCGCGGAAGACGAGCGCAGAGATCGCGGGAGCGAAGACGACCGCGAGCAACCACCCTGCGGCCAGCGCAGGACCGAAGACCAACCGGCCTCCGCGACCTTGCCGCATGATGTGCAGGGCTGCAGGGAGGGCGAGAAAGTAGGGCGCGCTCACACCGACCACGAGGTACGGTACGCCGAGGCTGCCGAGTGTGAGGCCCAACAGCGGCGCGAGTTTCGCGTCCCCCATACCCATCCCACCGAAGAGCGCGAACAGCATCACCGGCAGGCCGTATGCGACGGCGCCGATCACAGCGCCTCTGGCAGCGTCTTCGGGCATCGGTTGCAGCAGCACCCAGATGATGGCGAGCTCGACGCCGATCAGGGAGGCGTGCAAGGTGACCGTGTTCGGGATCAGCCCGGTGTCGATGTCCGTCCATGTGATGACCAGCAGCGTGCTCGCGGTGCAGGCCAGGAGGACGAACTGGACGATCGCAGCAACGTCAGTCGGCTGGAGGGAGATCCAGAGCACCATCCAGACCAGCATGTTCGATGCCTCGACGAGCGGATACCGGGCACTGATCGACGAGCCGCAGTGTCCGCAGCGACCGCGAAGCACCATCCACGAGAGGATGGGGATGTTCTCCCACCAGGTGAGCTGAGCCAGGCATGACGGACAGTGCGATCGGCCGACGGCGAGCGGGATACCGCGAGGCGTCCGGTAGATGACCACGTTCAGGAAGCTGCCGACCACGACCCCGAACGCTGCAACCAGAGCCAGCACGTCAACGTGCCGCGAGCGGATGATGGGCGGCCACTGCCCGCTGCATCGCACGACGGTAGCGCCCGATGCGTTCGACCAGCGCCTTGGGGTTAGGCTGGAACACGGCACACAGTCTCTCGTCCGCTTCGGTCACCGGGTCGAAGAGGAGCCTGCCGCCGTCCTCCACCACCTCCAGCGCCATCACCCCCTCGGGCGTCGGCATGCCGACATAGAGCCGGCCGTCGTGTTCGGTAACGGTTATCTGGTCAGCCATGATGGGTCTCCCTCCGTGCGGCTTCGACTGGGCGCCGAAGCCTGGTTCAGAACTTCTATGCGGGAGGCAGCGCCCGGTACGCAAGAGCGACGAGGACGTAGGCAGAACCCGCGATGAACGCCAGACACCAGATCAAGTCGAGGGTCGGCTTCAGCAACGGGTGACGTGCCTTCAGCCGGCTCCACAGGCTAGGACAGCCAGCACTCGGGTGCGGCTGCGGCTGCGGCTGCGGGATGGTGCACGGTTCTGGTGAGGCGGTCATGTCTCCCCTGTGCGCGTGACCTCACCCGAAGGTGAGGTCATAGACGCTGGTCTGCGAAGAACTCTGGTCCTGGCTCTTCGCCCCCTTGGATTTGACCGTCGTGTTCGACGTGACCACCATCCGTGCGTAGACGGTCGAGTCTGCGGGTTCCGCAGCCGCACCGATCGATGAGTTCCCGGTGTGAGGGTCCTCGAAGCGGATGATGACTTCCCCCGTTGCGTCGGCGGTGAACAGGCCGTGTGTGATCGCATCTGTGGCCTCCGAGGTCGAGAAGGACGTCAGCTTCGTGCACCCGGCGGTATCGCCCGGCTGGGCACCCGACTTCGACCACCAGTAGCATTTCCCCGGGCTGAAGTCAGGGACCCCGACGTAGCGTGCCTGGTGCACGCCGAGTTCGTTGAGGGAGTAGGCGAGGTCACGCGCCTGGTAGCGCGCGTCGGAGTCTGAGGCGACCCCTGTGCTCGATCGGAGCGACACGGTGAGCCCTGCTGCGAGCACCGCGAGGATCGACATGGCGATGACGACCATGGCGAGTGTGACGCCTTCGGACCGTCGAAGTCTCCGGTGCAGCGCGCTGATCAGTTTCGGCATGTGCTGCCCACCCTCTCCATGTCCCCGTCCCCGTATCCGCTGTCGACCGACACCAGCGTCGACGTACGCGCTGTGGCTGTGCCCGTCCCGATCCCGTAGTGGAGGTCGATGGCGCTGGCAGCCTCACCGAACTCCCGGTGGACGGTGTCGATCGCGAAAGGCGTGGGATGCCCTGCCTGCGGGGTGACGTCGCCGGCGAGCAGCTGCCAGCCTGCGGCACGGTACCCGTCCTCAGTGGCATCAGCAGGTCGTGAGAACCCGGTCTGGGACCCGACAGGCAGGCCCGCCGGGGTCTGACCGATGACGGTGCTCACCTTGGACCACAGCGTCTTCGTCGACGGCTCATACGCCCACGCGCGGCACTGCCACGTCCCCGCCTGACGGTCACGGGTCAGGGCGACCACGGCGTTCACGTCCGTATCAGACCCGCCGGGGAAACGTGTGCGGGCCGCCTCACCGGTCAGCAGGCCGTAGGAGTCGTTCACGCCGTTCTGGACCGACTGGGCGATCGTGTTGGCGTCGGTGACGTTGCGGGTGCGGTCCTGGGCGGTTCTCGTCACAGTGATGCTCGAGTTCACGAGCCCGCCGATCGTCAGGATGACAATCAGCATCAGCGCCATCGAGACGATCGTCTCAACGAGGGTCATTCCACGCTGGTCTTCGACACGTCGGCGGAGCAGGCGGCGGATCAGGTCACTGTTTGACAATGGTGGTCACCTCCGTGCGGGTCCGGCCTCCGGCCGCAGTGCACTGCTCGACCGACTGGCTGGTGCTGGTACAGGTGGTGACCTGAGCGCGGAACGGCACGTCAGCGAGCTGCTGCACCGAGTTCATGTCCGTGCACAACTGAGAGAAGTCACCGGTGACTGCCCCGGTCGCGGGGTTGAACCAGAGGGTCCGCTCCGGCTTGTCCAGCTGGGAGCGGTTCGGCTTCAGATCGATCCGCATCGGGGTCTCCGGTCTCTGCTCGGCGACCGAGGCCTTCATAGAGTCGGTGAACGCGGTGCAGCGCTTCGAGAACTCTGCAGCACCGGCGAAGTCAGGTGACTGCGATGAGGCCCGACTCGATGCGTCCTGCACTGCGTTGATGCCGAGCTCCAGTGCACGGGCAGACCGGTCATGGGAGCCGACACCGGATCCGTTGACAGCCACCGAGGTGATCAGCGGCAGCAGCGACAGCCCCAGCAGGGCGAGGATGAACATGGAGACGACAACCTCCGCGAGGGAGTCCCCGCGCTGCTGGCGCAGGCGTGTGATGGTCATGACTGTCACCTCTGCGTTCGACAGGTACCCGGCGAGGGTCTCCGCACTGTGGCAGACGTTCAGCGCGGCCTGTCTCGTGATCTTGTTCCTGCGGACCAGCTCGGCCAGATGCTGGTCCAACGAGTGCATCCCGAGCTTCGCTCCCGACTGCAGTGCGGAGAGCATCTGGTGGGTGGTGCCCGAGCGGATCATGTTCGCGATCGCCGGCGTGCACACGAGTATCTCGTGCGCAGCAACCCGACCGCCCGCCTCGGCGGGCACCAGCGTCTGAGTGACGATCCCCCGCAGAGTCGCCGCGAGCTCCTGACGCACCTGCTCCTGGCGCCCGGCGGGGAACATGTCGATGATCCGGTCAGCGGTCTGCTGCGCGTCCTGTGTGTGCAGGGTCGCGAACACGAGGTGCCCGGTCTCTGCGGCGGTGATGGCGGTGGAGATCGTCTCCAGGTCGCGCATCTCCCCCACGAGGATGACGTCAGGGTCCTGTCTGAGCGCCCGTTTGAGCGCCTCAGGGAACGAATTGGTGTCACGTCCGACCTCACGCTGAGTGATGAAGCTGCGCTTCGAATGGTGGACGAACTCGATCGGGTCCTCGATAGTGATGATGTGCTCACGGCGGGAGGCGTTGATGAAATCGATCATCGCGGCGAGTGTCGTCGACTTCCCCGACCCGGTCGGGCCGGTCACCAGTACCAGTCCGCGCGGCAGGCTCGCGAGCTTCCTGAGCACCTGCGGCATGCCCAGAGACTCGAGGCTCGCGACATGCGTGGGAATCTGACGCAGCACCGCCCCGACACCGTGATCCTGGAAGTGCACGTTCACTCGGAACCGCACGTCCTCCGACAGGTCGATGGAGAAGTCAAGCTCTTTGTCACGTCGCAGCTGACCAAGCTGATCCTCGGTGGTGATCGAGGCAACCACAGCGCGCATGACCGCATCCGGCCAGGCCTGCCCCTCCAGGCCGGGGACAGGGTGGAGTTCGCCGCTCACCCGGTACAGCGGGACTTCTCCGCTTGCGATGTGCAGGTCGCTGGCGCCCTGCTCGACCACGCGCTCGAGGCTGTAGCGCAGAGCCTTATGCCACTGTCTGACGGGGACGCTCACTTCGCATCACCGTCCGGTGCGACGAAGATGAACCCGCTGAGGATCACACGGTAGGGCACGTCGCCGGACTTCTGCGCCTGAATGTCGGCGCCGTTGACCCAGAAGATCCTGCCGGCATGCTGGGCGCCGGAGATGAACGCCGAGATGTTCCGGTACTCGCCTGACGCGGTCACCGACACCGGTACGGCCTGCAGCCCGTTTCCGGCCGCCTCGGTCAGAGCGGCGGTGGACTCCTGCGCCTTCTGCGCTGCGTCCGGTGAGACCGTCTGCAGGGCCTGCGTCATCTGCGCGGAGAGCGTCGACATGTCGACCGGGTCCGCCAGGGTGAGTCCGTCGATGCTGATGCCGTCCCGCGCTCCGATGCCGGACAGCTCCGCGAGAAACCCCTCCTGATCGAGTGACGAGGGGATCGCAGCAGTCAGCGTGTCGCGCTCTGACGTGAGGTCCGCGATCCGGCCCGAAGCCTCACGTCCGAGGTCTACCTTCTGCTGCAGCTGCACATTCTGGTCCTGCACGTTCTCCGACTGACTGGTGAGATCGTTCGCTTTCGAGATGTTCGACATTCCCACCGCGATAGACCCTCCGATCGCTGCGAGAACGACGATCGGCAGCACGAATCTGCGGATCGCTGCTGTAGGTGTACTGGTCATGGCTCCCTCGGATCGTTCGTTCGGTGGTGGCTTCGCCGGATCACTGGGGACCCTGCACGTAGCGGTAGGTGAAGCTCGGGGTGAGGGCGACCGTCACACTCGTCTGGTACTGACCGGTTGTCTGATTGCGCTCCGAGCTGGTGACTTTCGCCGAGACCACATCCGGGTTCGACTTCAGTGCGTTCAGCCATGCGGTCAGGTCAGGGAGGGTGCTGCTCGTGGTGGAGACGGCGACACTCAGCCCGTCACCGCCGCTGTCGGCTGCTGACCCGGACGACCCGAAGCTGTTGATGGTGAACGCGCTGATGTCCATGCCGGCGGGAGTGACTGCGTTCATGCGGGTGAAGATGTCGGACCAGTCCGACTCGACGGCAGTCGCCGCGGTACGATCCGTGTTCAGCAGTGACACCCGCCGGGCGGTCTGCTCCGCATCTGCGACCTGCTGGTACTCGGCACTCAGCTGCGTATTCTGCGAGGTAGCCGAATCCAGCTGATCCTGAGCCGTGGCCGCTCTCCCGCCGGTGACCCCGAGGACAGCACCGAATACGAGCACACTCGCCGCAACGGTGGCAACGCTGACAGCAGCTGCCTTGGACAGGCTCTTCTTCGCGCTCACCTCGTTCGGCAGCAGGTTCGCCGACGCACCATGCTCGGCCAGCGACAGACCAACGGCGACGAGCGATACCTCCTCACCGGCGTCGGATGTGAACTCCGGAGCTGAGACGGAGACACGGAAACGGTCAGCGAAGGCACGTTCGATCCCGTGCAGGCGAGCGGCACCGCCAGTGAGGACCAGCTGCCCGATCCGGTCATGGGCCTGCATCATGCCCTCCACCGACCAGGCAATATCGGTGACCGTGTCCTCCAAGACCTCCTGGAACTGCGCACGGTAGCGCTCGAGCACGTTCGGGTCTCGGGTAAGCTTCACCTTCTCAGCGGCACCCCGGGTGAGCCCGAGCTTTTCCATGAGCCGTTCGGTCACAATGTCGCCACCGTCCATGGTGATCTCCACCTGCCGGGGGCGCCCACCAGAGACGTACACGACAGAGGAGGTCGAACGGCCGATGTCGATGAGGATGTAGTCGCCGCTCTCCGCGATAGTCTCGGGGATGGCCCTGACCACGGCGATTGGGCCGGAGTCGACGGCAACGACCCGCAGACCGGCTGCCTTCACTGCGGCGATGATCGAGATGACCGGCTGTGACGCTGACCCGACCAGCATCCCGCGCACCTTCGGTTTCGAGCCGGATTTCACGTCCTCGACGGGGATGAAGTCGAAGACGGCCTCCCCCGCATCGAACGGCAGCGGGTCCTCCGTCGGAACGTGGACAGCGAGGGCGGCCCGGGTCTCCTGACGGTTCAGACGTGGCATGGTGATCTCACGCACCACCGACCGGCGCCCGAACGCGGCCACCGCGATGTTCCTCGAGGAGAACCTGCCCGCTTCGAAGGCTTCGCGGAGGATGGAGCTGAACCGTTCGGCGTCGATGATGGCGCCCTCGGAGACGATCCCCTCAGGGAGTACGCGTGAGACGTAGGAATCGACGACGGGAGTCCCGTGGTCGATGTGAGCTTCAGCGAGCCGAAGTCCGCCTTGGCTGATGTCGAGTCCGACGGTCCGTCGGCTGTTCAGAATGGCCACGAGTGCTCCTAAGAGTTCGAGATGAGGGTGTTGATCTGGAACATCGGCAGGTACAGGGAGATCACGATGCCGCCGATGACCGCACCGAGGACGACGATCATGACTGGTTCGATGATCGACGTGAGCTGCTCAGTCGCCTCAGTGACGTCGTCGTTGTAGAACTCGGCGACTTTGTCGAGCATGACCGGCAGGTCACCGCTGGCTTCACCGGCTCCGATCATCTCCGTCGCCATTTCCGGGAAGACTTCCTGGTCGCTCATCGCCCCGGAGACGGACCGGCCGGCTTGGATCTGTTCGACCATCTCCGTGGTCGCTTTCTCCACCACCCAATTGTTCGACGCCCGACCGACGAGCTCCAGGCTCGAAAGCATCGGCACGCCCACGTTCGTGAGCAGGCTGAGTGCGTCGGAGAACCGGGCGACCGCGAGCTTGCGAGCCAGGGAACCGATGATCGGCAGTTTCAGCATCAGCGGATGCCAGCGCCGTCTGAAGAAGTCCTTGTTCCGACTGGTGCGCACGAAGATGATGCCGGCGAGTGCCAGAGCGATCAGCAGCGGGCCAAGCCAGAACATCTGATGGCTGATGTTCACGAGCAGCTGGGTCGCCGCGGGAAGGGACCCGCCGAGCGTGGCGAACATGTCCTCGAACTTCGGGACCAGCAGCCAGATGATCCCGATCACCGCGATGAACGCGATCGCCAGCACGATCACCGGGTACGTCATCGCAGACTTGATCTTCGCCTGCAGCTTGTGCTGACGTTCGAAGGCCCCGGCGGCCGAATTGAGGGTGCGTGCCAGCTCACCGGACACCTCACCGGCTTGGACCAGACTGACGAACAGCGGCGGGAACACTTCCGGATGTGCCCCGAGCGCTTCGGAGAAGCTCGTCCCCGCGATCACATCGGCGCGCACCCCCGTCAAAGCCGCAGCGAGCGGCTTCGACTCGGACTGGTTGGACACGATGCGCAGCGCCTCCGACAGTGGAAGCCCCGCACCCACCATGGTCGCCAGCTGACGGGCCACGATGGCCAGGCTCTTCGCCTTGACTGCTCCACCGCCCAGCCCCGGGATGCTGATGTCCTTGTTGAGTCCCGAGTCACCGACCTCATGCGCGCCGAGCAGGGTCCCGCCGCGCTCCGCGATGCGTTTCGCAAGAGCCTCCTGACTGGTGGCGTGGTCGCTGCCCCGCTTCCGACGACCGTGTCGGTCACGCGCGACGTATTTGAACTTCGGCATCAGCTCTCCTCTGCATCAGCTGCCAACAATCGACACCTATGCGTAGCGTCATCCGACAACGCGGAGGATCTCCGCCAGCGACGTTGAACCCGCTCGTGCCTTGCGCAGGCCGTCCATGCGCATGGTGTCCATGCCGTGCGCGACCGCGTGAGCCTGGAGCTCCTCCTTCGGCCGCCCGGTGGCGATCATGAGGGCCATCTGCTCATCGACCGGCATCACCTCCCGGATGGCAAGGCGACCGAGGTAACCGGTGCCGTCGCAACGTTCGCAGCCTCCCGGCTCGTAGACCGTCATGCGCAGCGCCGGATCGGCATCAGCTGGGAAGCCGAACCCCATGGTGCGCAGCTGGCCGAGGGTCACCGTCACGGTGCGCCTGCACTGCGGGCAGAGCCGGCGAAGCAGACGCTGACCGACCACTGCTCGGAGCGCAGACGACAGCAGGAACGGCTTCACCCCCATTTCCACGAGACGTCCGACGGCGCCGGACGCGTCGTTCGTGTGCAGGGTCGACAGCACAAGGTGTCCGGTCAAGGCGGCGTTGATGGCGATGGAGGCGGTCTCCTTGTCACGGAGCTCACCGACGAGCAGCACGTCGGGGTCAGCGCGGAGGATGGAACGAAGTGCGGAAGCGAACGTGAGATTCTGCTTCTCGTTCACCTGAATCTGGTTCACACCCGGGTAACGGAACTCGACTGGATCTTCGACTGTGATGATGTTCACCGCAGGGTCGTTGATGTCCGAAAGTGCGGCATGAAGTGTTGTGCTCTTACCAGAACCTGTCGGGCCGGTGACCAACACCAGACCGAACGAAGAATGATATGCACTTCTGAACGAGGCGAGTGCACCAGGAGCGAACTCCTGATCCTCAATCGACATCGGAGACGAACCATGAGTCAGCAGACGCATGACCGCAGCCTCCCCGTGGACAGTCGGAAAGAGTGCCAGACGAATGTCCACCGTGCCGCTGGTCGTTCGAGACGAGAACCGACCATCCTGGGGCGTGTTCCGAGTTGCGATGTCCAAGGAAGAGATGATCTTCAGCCTGTTGATCAGAGCGCTGTGCAACGCACCTTCGTGACGGGTGACGTTGCGCAGGACCCCGTCGATGCGATGCCTGACGACGACGTCATCATCGGTCGGTTGAATGTGGATGTCACTCGCCCCGTCGTCGATCGCCTGCTGGATCATCACGTTCACCAGACGAGCCACCGGGGAATCATCCCCGGGCCGGTCGTCTGAGGTGTCGCTCCTCTGCGCGGCGAGCTGGTGCTTCAGGTCCTCCCCGAGGGAGTCGAGCGCCTCACTCTGATCCGACCTGTAGATTTCCGTGACCGTCTCGAGAATCTTCGACCGCGGCGCGACGGACAGTCGGGCGCGGCGGCCGGCAGCCACACAGCACTCGTTGATGCTCGTGCGGTCGAATGGGTTCGACACGACCAGATCCATCGTGTGCCCGTCATCAGCGACACTCAGCAGCGCGAACCGCTTGGCGAGCTTCCCAGGAATCAGTCTCGCCGCGTCCCGGTCGACCTTGGAGGGGCTCGGCACATCGGCGATCGGCAGCCTCGACACCGCAGAAGCCACAGCAGACAGTCTGACGTCGTCGACACCGCCGTTGTCCAGCAGCCAGGTGAACGTGCTCGACGAGGACTGGGCGCTCTCATCAGGGACACGTGCGATCACCGAGGCTGCGACCCCGTCGGCTTGGAGTGCGTCAAGGAGTGGATTGCTGTTCACACCAGAGGACTATGCGAACAGACGATGGCCTCGACCCGAGGCGTTGCCGTCAGACCGCCGTCGGCGACTCACTCTCGACTGTGGTCTCGCTCCCGTCTAGCACAGTCGTTCAGGTTGCGCTTTCGCTCCTGTCGGGCACAGTCGTCTGACTGGCGCCTTCCCCTCGTGTCACCGGTGTCACCGGCTGTCACCGGAGGTGTGGTGACGCTAGAGGCCGCATAAATACTGGGCTGTAGGGGGTTGTCACACTGTCACCACACTTTTTCTGATGTCATTAAGAGAGAGATATATAGAGGCCCCTCTCCCTCTCTATCTCTCTCATCTGGAGGGGGTCCCCCTATTTTTGCGGTGACGCGGTGACAGACCCCTGCTTCCCAGTATTCATGCGGGATGTAGCGTCACAGCGGTGTGGTGACAGGCTGGTGACAGCGGTGACAGGAGGGGAGGCCGGGAGGTTTTGATAGGCTCTCACCGAGAGGCGAGAGCCTATCAAGAGTTTTTCGGCCGGATCAACGATTTGGGGAAGATTCCGCGATTTTTCGTGGGAGAAACGCTCATTCGTGGTGGCCTCGGCGGCCGGGCTGGTTCGGGTTTGGAGCGCTGAACGGGCAGAAACAGCGCATGTTGCGAACGTGTCGCAATCATTGTGGTCTCGGGCAGAAACCGGGATAAGCCCGGACGCTTGCCGGTGTGAGCCCATCAAATCCGGCGGTCGCCATTTCACTCCCCATCCATGGCGGTGCACCATCGGCTGTTCTCGTCACCATTCTCCGTGTGAAGAGGGTGGGTATGCGGCCCTGAGAACCTGGTCCGGAGCCGGCAGTTCACTCAGCCATCCCGGCATGACGGTGACTGCGCCGCTGGCGCCTCGATCGCTGTTGGGCTGGGAGTACGCCTGGTGCCGCGGGGCGCCGACCATCACCCCGCTCACAAGGTCAGGGTCGGGCGCGAAGTTCAGAGCGTAGATGGGCTGCCCTGTTCGAACACGAGCGGGCTTCGATGCTCCACACCAGACACGCCTCAAGCCACCACGGGGCTGTGCGGGGCTCCATGACGGGGCTGCCTCCCAACTGGCGCACCGGTTGTGATGGCTTCACCGCCAGAGTCAGACCGGGGCTCTCAATCAGCAGTGGACTTCTGGTCTTCAGGAAGGTACACCAGCAGCGCCGGCAGGTCAGGGTCGCCGGCGGTTGCGTCATCATGACCAGTCTGAAACCAGAAGGACGTACCGTCGGAGTACCGCTCTGATGACTTCTCGAAGACCCCACCTGACCCACCGACGACCACGCTCCCCATTGGCAGCGATTGGAGATCTCCGTCTGAGTTGATCAAGTGATTCGCCAACGTGTATTCGCGAGTGCTGTCGTTCGTCATGCTGCTCTTTTGCGCGGAGGTGTATTGGCAGGCGTAGTCCCAGAACCGCCGAACCGGGCAACGGAATAAAGTAGACTATCTGGTCATTAATGGAATGCAGAGTCGCGAAAGCCTGGTGCACATTCAGTACAGAATGCAGGCAGATCATAAGCTCATGACGTCGGTGACATCGTGGTATTGCAGAGCAGAGTGCTCGTCATCTGTACTGCCTGATAGTTCTGGAATCGGTCCTCGAAAGACACACTCCGAACCAGAGAGTCAGAACTGAATGGTGCTGGTGCTGGGGGTACGCCGGCGTCTTCCACCTGATGCTGTCGCCCGTGCACCCGTGTAGATCCGCACAGGAAAACGGGGCTCTCCGCTGCCGGCTGTGGCCAGTGCAGCTCAGCGCAGTGTAGTCCAGTACGCGACCAGAGGATGTTTGCGGCGACGGGGTCACTGGCTTGCACGCGGTGGTGCAGGCCGACACTCACGTGAGCGCAATGTCCTCGATGATCTCGCACCCCGGGTGAGCACAACGCAGACGCCTCGCCTCGGCCTGAACAGCCGAATCGTTCAGGTGCCCGATTTCGACGCGTTCAAGTACCTCGCCTGTCACACGATCGACCGCGGTGAGCCATTCGTCTTCGTGCAGCGGGTTCACCGGCAGCCCCCTGTAGTGACGTCAGCGGCCCACCGTTCGAGGAGCTCCAATGCTCCACCGCTGCCTGCAACAGTGATGGCACTGCTCGCCGCGAGTGCTGCTCTCACACTGGTGATGGTCTCCCCCGCGAGCCTCGTCACCAGCGAAGCCAGTGCAGTGGTGATGGCCTCATCCCAGATGTCTTCTGCAGAGGCTTCGAGGTACGCCTCCTGACCGGTCTTCAGACTCGTCGCAGAGACGATCTCGTCTTTCATCGCTGTGCGTACAGCAGCGGCCACGACGGGCCAGCCAAGCGCAGCACTGAGCTGCTCCGTCAGGCCTCGGGCCGCCTCGACGCTCTCAGCGTCCCATTCTCCGGGCGCCTGGCGTCGGCAGACCTGCATGGAGTCGATGGCCGCCTGCAACGGTGAGTCATGCACGGTCATCACCGCCGAGCACGGACAGCGTGTCTTTGCTGGTGGCGATGGAAAGCATGTCCACTCGTGCCTCCTGGACCCGTCGTGCTCGGTCTTTGGCGCAGGCGGTGAACTGGTCGTTCGGATCCCATTCACGGTCAGCTGGTGACAGGGGGATGTTGGCGAACATGTCGCGCTCGAGTTCCTGCATACGGTCCAAGAGTCTGCGGATGACCTCATTCTTGGAAGAAAGACCCAGGAACACTTCTCGCAGGTCTGCAGTGTCGACGGCAACTGTCGCTGCTCCGAGAAACGCTGCCGTCGTGAGGCGCTGTCGTGCGTCGGTGATCCCTTGAAGGTGCCGCTCGATGTCTCTGCTCATGGGACAGCCTATGCGCGTGGCTCTCCCACGGTTTCAGTCTCCATGCGAGTCCACCGTCGCGCCCATGTGTTGAACCATCTGGAACTCTCGACACTCGAGTGACTCTCACGGCTGTAGAACCGGTCGTTCACGCCCGGCATGTCCGGCAAGGGGGTGATTTCCCAGTCGATGAACCCGCCGTCGTAGTCAGCGGGAAGACCCACGAGGACGCGCCATGCACGGTTGAGATGCGCTGTCGTGTGCACCGCCCCGTAGATGAGGCTGAAGCCGATCATGTCCGCAGAGTCCTCCACCGTTGCAGAGACGTCGTCCAGTCTGCTGAGTGCATCCGCAACGATCTCGCCCATGCGCTGTCGGTGCAGTGCGTTCGGGTCGTCCAGCTGGAGACGAAGGTGCGCAGCCACATCTGATGCGTCAAGCCCAAGGGAGGCCAGCGCTCCGTCCAGGGCATCGGCCTGCTCCGAAGACAATGGGGTCTGTGAGGATTGGTGCCGATCCGCAGCCCGGACGTATGCTGCTCTCTGTGAACCGCCCGCACCCCCTTCGCGGGCGGTTCGCGCTGCATCGGGTGTGTTCATGCGAGGTGGAGCCTTTCCAGCCGGACGATCGGCTGTCGGTGGTCGTCCGCGTCAAGACTGCGCAGCACGGCAACGTCGCGCCAGGACTCGTCACGGTCGCGGAAGATCGCGTCGATGACCCAGCGGCCCGGGTGGACCTCCGTGGTGACGGTGTCCCGGGCGATCAGAGGACGTCGGAACCGAGGTTTCGGGGTCATTCGAGGCCACCGCTCAGCTCCGCCAGCTGCCACCGGTACTCGGCGATCGACCCCATGATGTCGTCCCACGCGGTGTGCTCCGGGTCAACGCCCTCCAAAGGCGTGCCATGGTGCCCGAGGGCTTCGAGGACGAACCGAGTGGACGAGCAGTCGACCACGCGGTAGTGCAGCCACTGCTCAACTGCGGGCAGCTCCGCTTCAAGGAACTTCCGATCGAGTGCGACCGAGTTTCCGGCCAGCCGGGCCTGACGGCGCTTGGGCGCGAACCGTTTGATGTAGTCGAGCAGCTGCGACTCGACCTGTTCACGTGGTGTGCCGAACGGCAGACGCCCCCACAGACCGGTTCTGGAGTGCATGGCCTTGACGACGTCATCGGCCGCTGCACGCAGCTCGAGCGCCTCCGTGGGGGTGTAGCGAACAACCGCGCGGTACCCTCCGTCGTCGACCAGGTTCCCCCGACTGTCGGTGATGCGGCAGGCTATCTCCAGAAGACGGCTGCCGCAGGTGAACGGGCAGAGCCCGGTCGTCTCCGTGTCGATCCATGCGAGACGCCGTTCGTCGATCCCGACCTCGGACTGATGTGCCATGTTGTGGCCTCCTTCACCGGAGACTATGCGCGTGAGATCACTCCCCCTTGTGCACAAGGGGGCGCACAGCGTTGGCGTCCCCCATGCTGTTACCCATGATGATCGACCCTGCGACCGAACTCGCACACATCGAAGACGACATCTGCGGCATCCTCGACGACCTCAGGTGGGCGCTGGCCTACCGTGCGCTCTGCCGAGGCAAGCTCGGGGAAGCGTACACAGCCGTGGATTGGCAGGAGCAAGTCGATCAGCTGTCGGCGGTAGAATCCCACACATGAAGGTGATCATCTCCTACCGCAAGCCACGTGAGAGACCAGGGCATGACGACGCCGTTGAAGTCCCCGTGCTGAAAGCATCAGGGGAAGGCGCGGACTACGAGAGCGCCAGAGCAGCCGCGCTCGAACAGATCCCGGACGACCAGCTGCTGCTGTCCTACTTCGTCGAACGCTGAACAGCCCGGCTCGTTCCAGTCAGACCGATTCCACCATAGTGGCGAACACCTCGGGCGTAACGATTCGGACACCAAGCTCTGTGGCTTTCCGCCATTTCGATGACCCGGCCTCACCGCAGACCAGCAGCGAAGTCTTCTTCGACACCGAGCCCGAGGCTCTCCCACCGGCGCGTTCGATCAGCTCATTCATCTCGTTGCGAGACAGAGCCGCCAGTGCCCCGGTCATGGCACCGGTGACGACCACCGTCATGCCGTCGAGCGGCCGAGCAGCCTGGTCGTCAGCGACCTGCGAACCCATGTTCACGCCGGCGGCAGCGAGCTTGTCAAGAACGGGTGCCAGTCGGTCCAGCCCGTCGCGGAACAGTCGCGCCCGCTCCGGCCCGACCCCCTCAACCTGCTGAAGCTCGTCGACGTCGGCTGAGCGCAACGCTGCCATGGTCTGAAAGTGGGCGGCCAGCCTGCGCCCGAAGGTTCGGCCTGAACGGCGGATGCCGAGCGCGGTGATCACTCGCGCGAGCGGCTGGGCCTTCGCCGCCTCAATCTCGCCCGCGATCTTCGCGGCATTGCGCCCACCAAGTGTTCGCCCCTCACCGAGCTGCAGGGTGGTGAGTTCTTCGACGGTCAACGAGAACAGGTCTGCGATGTCGCCGACCAGCTCGGATTCGACCAGTGCGGCTGCGATCTCCCCGCCGATGCCTTCGATGTCGAGGCAGTCACGGCTGACGGCGTAGGACACCCATGAACCCAAGGAGTCGGCTGGATCAGTGGAGCGCCAGATCACCTCACCGGTGTCCAGCGGGCTCCCGGACTTCGGCGAGACCCGCACGGGGTCGTACGGCTGCTGCGTACCGTCACGCAGCTCTGGGAAGCTCCGGTTGATCCGTGGGATCACATCGTTGGCCTTGTACACCTCGACGGTGTCCCCGACGCGGATGTCACGCTCGTTGATGAACGCGAAGTTGTGGAGGGTCGCACGTGCGATCGTTGACCCGTCGACATGCACCGGGTCGAACACCCCGGTGAACGAGATGTTACCGGTGCGGCCCACGTCCATGACGATGTCACGGAGGACGGTGGTCGCCTTCTTCGCCTCATACTTGTAGGCCATCGCCCACCGTGGCGCCCGGGATGTGGCCCCGAGCTTCGGGCGGATACCAGCCCGAACCGCTTTGATCACGATGCCGTCGGTCGGGTACGGGTAGTCGTCATGCTCCCGCGCGAAACCGAAGCGTTCAACGGCATCCAACACAGACTCGTCGTCGGCGTAGAACACTTCGTCGAGCAGACCGTTCGACGGAATGAACCCAAGCTGCTGGAGGTGTGTGGCGAACAGGTCCGCGTCTTCGTCGGAGCCTGGGACGTCGTAGGCGATGAACGTGGCCGACGAGTCGTAGCCGAGGGTGTCAGCGCGAACGGTTCCGGCGATCGCATTGCGGGGGTTCGCGAATGCTGCCTTCCCCGACGCGACTCGATTCGCGTTCGATTCGCTGAAATCCGATTTCGACATGAGAAGTTCACCGCGGACTTCAAGGACGTCCGCACCCGGCACGGTTTCCGGCACTCCGGTGAGATGGCTGATCGCGGCGAGTCTGCCGGTGATGTCCTCCCCGGTGCGCCCATCCCCACGCGTGGAGGCCCGGAACAGCCGCCCGTCGCGGTACTCGAGGGAGATGGCCAGCCCATCCAGTTTCGGCTCCAAGGTGACCGGGCTGCCGAGTGAGATCATCAGCTGAACGAACTTCCCGATCTCTTCGAGAGTCCGGACCTTGTCAAGGGAGAGCATCGGCACCTCGTGGGCGACGTCAGCTCCCTCCCCGTCAAGACCGCCACCAGGTGCGCTGAACAGCTGATGGGAGACGGTCTGATCAGGGTGGGCTTCCTCGTAGGTGCCGATCCGCTCGAGCAGCGCGTCGAACGCCCCATCCGACATGATCGGCTCGCTGGACTGGTAATAGGCAGCGTTTGCACGCTCGGCCAGACGGACGTTCTCGGTGTAGGTCGTGCGTTCTGCGGTCATGGACTCGTTATGCGCGGGCTGCTGCGAGAGCGGCGACAGCGGAGCGTCTTGCGTCATCCCCGGTGAGACGGCGGCCTCCGTTCATGAACGCCGTCGGAAGAAGCGCCCCCAGCAGGTGGTCGCAGATGACTGAGACGTCGATGTCGTCGCCGACCTCACCGCGCTCACGGGCACGGTCGATGACCTGCTGGACCCGAACCCTGCGAGGGTCGACGACGTCGCCGCCGAGCCCGTCCTCCGAGGTGGTCTGATTGACGGCCAGCATCATGAGTCTCGGGAACGCCGCGTGGAAGAAAGGGTCGTTCAACATGGCGATCTCCTCCTCCTGAAGCGCGACCAGATCACTGAAGAGCTCACCGGTGTCCGGTGCAGGTGCCGGCGGGAACCGTCTGGCGAGGGCCGCGAGAAGGGCATGGTCGATGTCCGGGTAGCGACGGTAGAACGCCTGACGCGTGGTGCCGGCTTCTTCTGCGATCTCAGCGATCGTGGTCTCATACACGCCCTGCTTCAAGACGAGGGCGACGAGAGCTTCGTCGATGGCGGTACCCAACTGCGTGTCGCGTGGCCGTCCGCCTGTTCGCTTCTTCCTCATGACTGCTCCCATCCCAGAACTTCGATCATATCTTCACCGACTTCTCTGATCAGCTCGGCCGCCTCGTGGCGCCCCATGCATTGGACCTCGCCGATACACCGCGCACCCATGATGGCGCACACGATGAGCTGAAGTTGATCTGGCGGCATACCCGGCAGCGCGTGCAGCCACGGTTTCATCACGTCAATAGGGCGGGGAATGCTGCCGGGATCCGCGATCGCCAGGCGCATGCCCGCGTACACTTCGTCGTCATGCTCGTACAGGTCGGCAAACCGGTCAAGCAGCTGTCTCGGTGTGCTCCCGGCGTCCGCGTGGGCACGGGCCACGGCCCAGACTCGCTCCCGTTCCTGACGCATCGGGTCCTCTGCGCCGGTCACCTGATCACCCCCAGCATGACGTGAACCACTGCCGACCCCGAGAGTTCCGCTTTCGCATGAACGTCAAAGACACGGCTCCCTCTGACCGACAGTTCCTGCAGCCGCTCCAAGGTGACCACAGATCGCGACATGTTCTGAAAAGCGGTCGGCTTCCGCCGCACCCGGATACGCCGCATCCAGATGTCACCGAGCTGTTCACGATCCGTGCCAGTCGTCTGAACCAGAGCTGCCTCGATGAGTTCTCCGACGATCGCGACAACGTTGCACAGCGGAAGGGCTGTCGTCGGTGTGTGCACCGCTGCGATCTGTGAATCTGAAGCACTCCAAGAGCTAACTGATGTCTCCGGGGTCTGCAGACGTGAGTCGACCAGAACGATGTCCGAACCGTCAACGTTCATCCCCGTGACGGTCACCGGGAACCCTCCGATCCGACCGGTGTAGGTGCTGGTTGTCCCCGCGGCGTCGACGAGTTCAAGACGAACGGGAATCTGGTCGCCCAATGGGGTCGGCTCCGCCGGCGTGCGGACGTCCAGCTCTGTGACCGCCCATCCGCCGGCAGGACGAAGCAAGCGCAGCACTGGCTCCATGAGGGCGAGCACATCGATCGACGACAGATGGTCGACTGTGCGCCCTTCGCCGGCGCCGGCGCTGACCGTGGCGAAACCTGACACGTGCACGCTGCTCACCGAGACGGGTCTGACGGCGCGTGCGTATCGTCGCCAGCCGGCCGAGAGGTACCGTGACTCTGGTGCACCGAGAAGGTGCTGGATCGGTGTGCTCACAGGTCAGGCTCCTGGTCGACCGAGATCGACTCGACACGATCATCGAAGATCGTGCGGATGACGGCGAGAATGCCGGTCAGCGTGTCCACTGGTGCGGTCGGGCCGGTCGAACTGTAGTCGACGGTCACCACTGGCGTTCCGGCCGGCTGCAGGCGGCCCGTCCGGACTTGGGCTGCGCAGACACCGGGGATGGTGTCCACCGCAGAGCGCAGGCGTTGGACCTCGCCGCGTGGGGGCAGTCCGGCCGGGGTGTGAAGGATCAGCCGAAGCCGTTCGGGCAAGGTGTCCGCGATCATGCTCTGTTCTCCATTTCTGTGCGGTGCTGCACATGCGCCTGCTGTTGTTCCAATGCGGCTGCGAGTTCGTCGACGGTCTCCCCTTTCGGGGAGTCGGCGGGGCCGATGAAGTGCTCGTCGTCCCAGACGGGGATCAGCTCTTCACCGGTGAGCACCCATGACTGTGGTCGTCCGAGCCCTCTCGAGGCTCCGTGGGTCGTCGCCCTGAGCATCAGCCGACCCGTACGAATGTGGTCATGCCGACAGCGTCGACGGAGGCGATCTTCACGACGTCGCCGGGCTTCGGTGCGTGGATCATCCGCCCACCGCCGATGTAGATCCCGATGTGTCCGGGCTTCCACACCAGGTCGCCTGGGCGCGCATCCAAGGCGCTGACCTCGACGCCCGCTGCCCGCTGTGCGGTGTCCACACGGGGCAATCTGATGCCGAGCTGCGCGTAGACGTACTGCACAAGCCCTGAGCAGTCGAACCCGCCGGGTGCCGCACCACCCCACACGTACGGGGTCCCCAGATACGCGGTCGCCACGGACACGGCGTCAGCGTGCCCTGCCTTCTCAGGAATCGGGTCGACCCTTGAAGGCCCGGGGCTCGAGGCCACCGGGACGTTTGGTGCGACAGGGACAGTCGCTGTCTGCGGCGGAGTCGAAGCCGTGACAAGCTCTACTGCACCGTCTGGCCCGTTTGGGCTGTTCGGGGTCTCGACGTGTAGTGTCTGGTGCAATGAACCGGCTTGGGACGGGCTCATTTGGACTTGGCTGGTCTCTGCGGTTTGCGCTTCGGCGGCCGGAGCTCCACCGAGGCAGAACAGTCCCGCGGTGAAGACCGCTGTCAGACCTGCAGCACTTTTCGCAACACCTGTCACGCGTTTCCTCCCGCTCGTCAGTTGGCACCTATGCGGCGCTTGCTGGACACCGAGAAAGGAGCCCACACATGGAAGTCGCTGTCGACGTCCCAGATGGCTGGGTTCCCGCTCCGCCGTGGCCTCATCCGCTGCAGGATCTTGCTGGGCCTTCTGCGCTCTCCTTCGACAGTCCGGATCATCGCCACCACGTGGAGGTCAGCACGATTGAAGCCCAGGTCACTGTTCATTCGGTGCTCGAGCGAATCGGGCAGATCGGCGGAGCTGAAGCGGGTTTGCTCCCTGATATTCGACCGCAGACGGCAGGCCAGCTCGTCAGGGTGGACACGGTCGAGCCGTTCGGTGTCACGGCGGTGATCGTCAACGACCGAGGGGCGTCATTCCTCATCGCGTGCGTCTCCAGCTCCCCCGACGATTTTGACGCGCTGTGGCTCTTCGACCGGATGATCGATTCATTCACCGTCGTTGAGTAACAGGTGTAACGCAACAGGCGTATGCTATTTCCGCGCACAAGAGCGTCAGGAAGGAGCTTCGGCCCCCGTTGACACGAGCCCCGGTCACCCCGGCCGGGAAGGGCTGAGCAGCACAGATCATGGAGAACAGCATTCGCAAGACCCTCTACGGAGGCATCGGGATCGCATCCGCCACTCTCGCCCTGGCCGTCGCCCCGTCAGTCGCAAACGCCGCTGAGGAGCCGGCTCCGGTAGCCGAACCCCCTGCGGCCGCGACACCTGCTGCAGAGACTGCCACAGCGGCCGACCAGCCATCGCCCACGAAGACCGTCGAGGTCGGCCCGACCGGCGCTGCAACCGTCCCAGCGACGAAGCCCAGTACAGCGTCTGCAGCCGATGCAAAGCCGGCGGAGCCGTCCCCCGCTGCGAAACCAGCGACAGTCGCACCAGCCCCCAAGACGTCGACGGCCCCTACGGCTGTCGCACCGGAGCCTGCCGCCCCGTCGAATGCGACCTCCACACACGACAGCGAGTCACCGGCGCGGGAGCACACCACCGCGGTATCCGACGTGACTGAGACGCTCCAGTCGGAACCGGCAGCAGCTGAACAGCCCGATGAGCCAGATGCCGCTCCCACGGCCGACACCGAGCTCACCGGGGCCCCAGACCCCGAAGCGGCAGAGCAGTCAGCCCAGACGCTGACCGCCGACGCGGAAGCACAGCGCACCGCCGTGAACACCTCGTCCTCGGACACCGGGTTCGTCAACGACATGGCCGGTGACCTGGAAGCGCAGCAGCACCGATACTTGATCAACGTTGACGGGAAGCAGGCGTTCACCGACCTCACGGCATCGCTCGAACGATTTGCCGACTACGGCTACGACAGCCAGCAGCAGCCGTATACGCCGCCGGAGTGGTTCGCCGGGGTCTTCGGCCTGAGTCTGGACCAGCTTCTCTCTGCGATTCCCGATGGGACAAGCACGTTGACGGTCCGTCGAGTCGACGGTGCGACAGACCTCTACTCGTACGTCGTCGATGCCACCACAAATGTGCCGGTGGATCCCACCGACCCCGGTGAAACCCCGGTCGATCCCATCGACCCTGTGGATCCCACCGATCCGGTGACTCCGGTCGACCCCACCGATCCGACCGATCCCACTGACCCCACTGACCCAGTGACGCCAGTCGACCCGACTGATCCCACCGACCCCGGTGAAACCCCAGTCGACCCCGTCGACACGACCGACCCCACTGACCCCACTGACCCAGTGACGCCAGTCGACCCGACTGATCCCACCGACCCCGGTGAAACCCCAGTCGACCCCAGTGACCCAGTGACCCCTGTCGACCCCGTCGACACGACCGACCCCGGTGTGACTCCGTCCGATCCCACTGATTCCACCGATGACGGCTCCCCGGAGCTGACTGAGGACTCGTCCAAGGAGCAGGTCGAGTACACAGTCGCGTCGTTCACGACACCGGTGAAGCAGCGGTACATCGTGCACGGGGACGGAACAGTGAAGCTTGCCGAACCCGCATCGACAGACAACCAAGGTCACTTGGCGCGAACCGGAGCAGAAGACGGCGTTGCCCTCGGCGGTGGACTTGCGCTGCTCCTGCTCGGTGCTGCCATCACCGCTGCGTCACGTCGACGCCGCGCCTGACACTCCAGCCTCCGCCCGAAGACCGCCTCTCGTGTTACTCCATGGACACGCGAGGCGGTCTTTGTCCCACCACCACGCACCAGAGGGTCATGTGTCAATCCCCCGTTCGCCGCTGCGATGCCCCGGCGGCAAGTCTGCGCTCGCACCCCTGATCGGGAACTTGCTGCATGCAACCGATGTCAGCATCGTCGAGCCTTTCGCCGGCTCCGCGGCGGTCAGCATCGCCCTCGTGACCGCCGGCATCATCGATCGGGCACACATCGCAGACGCCGACCCCGGTGTCGCCGCATTCTGGCACGTGCTCACCACAGACCACACTCCACTCGTCGACTGGTTCGCCGCCACCCGACCAACGGTTGAACTGTTCACGTACTGGCAGGAGCTGGACACCACGGATCAGCAGCTGCTCGCACAGCGCACACTGTTCCTGTCACGGACCGCGTGGGGTGCCATCCCCATGGCAGGGCCGCTCGGCGGCTGGGCGCAGACAGACGGTGCGGCTCGCATCACCGACCGGTGGAACCGTCAGACGACACTGGCCAGACTCGGCATCATCGTCGAACTTGCACACGCAGGCAGACTCAGCGCAGCCCCTGGACCCACGAGCTGGCAGGAGACGCTCTCAACGCACCCTGATGGACTCGCATTCATCGACCCTCCGTACCCCGGTGATGGTGATCGGCTCTACCGGCACAGGTTCAGCGAACACGCCCAGCTCGCGACAGCACTCCGACAGCGCCCCGGGCGCAGCCTCATCGTCTACAACGACGTTCCCCTCATCCGCGGGCTCTACGCATGGGCACCGGGGCTGCGAACACTTGACACACGGTATTCGTCGATCACCTCATCGGGTTCGGAGCGGTCAGAAGTCCTCATCGACACCAGTCCTCCGCGCACAACGATGGCATGAGCGAAACCCCCGACAGCACACCAGAGACCACCGCTGACGAGATGGCCAATGCGCTGTACGATCACGTCTACCGACTGGCGAGAAGCAGACGCCTCGACCCGGGAGTGTGGCGCGTACGTCTCATCGGCGGGCGCAACAGCGGAGCCACGGGAACACTCAACGGCGACTACCGGACCGACCGGTACGGGAACATCACGCTGGGTGCCGACCTCGACGGCATCGGTGTCCGATACGTCTCCTACTTCGACGTCATCGACGTGCCCGACGATGATACCGAGCACCCAGCACATCGTTGACCTGATCGCGAAGCAGCGTGCACTGCCCGACCTGCAGCCAGGGGTGATCCTGCAGACCGTGCACGGCTCCAGGCTCTACGGGCTCCAGCACCCCGGCTCAGACTACGACTTCTCCCTCGTCGTCGACCGCCGGATGCCACGTCCGCTGCACATCATCCGGGCGGATGTCGACGTCACCGTCGTCAGCGTGGACGAGTTCATGGCTCAGGTGTTCCGCGGCGTACCTCAGGCGCTCGAAGCGCTCTACTCGGCATCCGCTCAGATCACAGATGCATGGGCGCCCTTCCTGCGAAGGTGGCGAAGCACAGGCACGCTTGTCCGGTCCACGTTCCGCCGGACGCAGGCAGCTTTTCGACGGGATCGCGTCACCAGTAAGCGGCTCATTCACGCCAGACGACTGCAGATCGAGGCAGCACAGATCGAGTCTTGCGGCAGGCTGCGCCCGGAGCTCACCGCAACGGAGATCGCCTGGGTGCTCGGCGCCACGACAGCGGACATGCGGATGCCTCCGCAGCTACCAGAAGAGATCAACCCTGCTCGGAACCCAGCGTGAACAGCCACCTCTTCTGGTCCCCTGTGCCCGGACACCAGCCAAGGCGCTGACGCTCCACGGGTAGAATGCGACTGGCATTCATCGACCAGAATCGCAGAGGAAAGAGGCCGCACATGGCACGCAGACCGAAGAACCCCGACCGCACGTACAGCGTCGTCCTAGACGAGTTCGAGACGGCGCGTGCGAAAGCCGACGAGCTCAAAGAAGCCAGCAAGGAAGCGAACGCCAGAGCCGCGAAACTCAAAGCGGAAGCCAACCGGCTGAAGAACCGCGCTGTCGCCCAGGCTGAGAAGAGACTCGCCGAGGCGAAGGCGGAACTCGAGCGGGTCACAAACCTCATTGCCGAAGACTGACAGCACCCCGCACGGCACCAAGGTCGGCTACAGCTACCACGGCTGTCGATGCGAGAGGTGCACCGAGGCGAACACGCGCGCACACCGTATGACCGCATTCGGCAGACGCTACCGGGACCTCACGCTCACCACGCCACAGCTGACCAGACTGACCAACGCACTCACCGCCGCGATCTCAGACCGTCTGCCTGACGCCGACATGCTGCGAGACCTCATCATCAGCGAACTCGAAGCATCACTGCGGGAGCAGCTACCCGACATCGAATACAGCTCGAACATGCGACTGCCGAGCGGCGCCGTCTACCAAGAGGCCATGCCGCCGGCGCTATGGTAGATGAGCGCTTACAGGACAGTAAGCCGACACACTGCAACACCCGAGGGGGACAAATGGTTCAGGACACCGCAGCTCAAACATCAGAGACTCAGCGCCAACCGATGTACAAGAACTTACGTAAGGTCGACTGGGCCATCGTGGCCGGCACTACTCTCGTACTCGCTATCCTTGCTTTTATTGCGGCTGGGAACAGCAACCTCACGACCATCGTCGCAAACATCGTCAGTTGGGCTGGTGTGTTCTTAACGGTCGTGGGGATCGTAATCGCGTTGCTCATCTTCCGCAGACAAGATAACGACTCGCGCCGAACAAACGCACAGACGGGACAGGTGCTCAACGGAATTGCGAACAACACGTCTACGATTCAGCAGCAGCTGGCAGGGCTTACTCGTTTGCCTCTAAGTGCAGACGAACAGAGTTACCAAGACGACGTTGAGTCCGACGATGACGAGGTGGTTACGCAGAGAAGCGCAATACCCGTCGTTGAGGTGGATGGCAAAGAAGGTGAAACATTCACGCAGCAGGACGTGCCTCTGCATGTCGTTGGCGACCTTGCCGCCGCATGGAGGGAAATGCCCGACCAAAACGGCGATTGGACTGTTGCAAATATCGTGGGCGCCTGGCGTGCTCGCGGGCAAGGCAACAACCCTTGGTATGTCACGTTCCAATCGTCGGCAGGGCAGGGAAGGGTTTGGCGACTGTACCGTGGGGGTCGTTCAAACCGTGCACCAATTGCACGGGACATGACTGCAGAGATGACGCACCAGGAGTAGCTAGAGTGGCAGTATTTGATCCAGCCGACAGGCCCGTTGCTCCCTGACGGTTCAGGGTGAAGCCGGCGACAGCCGAACGGGCACATAGTTATGTGCTCGCCCCTCCCACTCCGCCGGCCCCGGTGGGGCCGGCTTCGTCCCGGGGCTCGCGCGCAGCGGCACCCTTCCCGTCTGTCCTTGGCGCTCGTCGCGTCTGCCCTTCGCGCCCGTCCGGCTCGTCGACTGTTCGTCGACATGCCCGCCTGTTCGGCTTGGCCTGACACGTCCAACCTGGGTCGTACCCTCGCGACTTCGGGCACCTCCCGGGAGCACCTTGGGGCTTCGCCCCGACCAGCCCTCCCGTGCATGGTCGACCCCGGTCCCGTATGCCGGTGCGTCTTCCCGTCACGGACGTGCCTGCCCCGGTCTGCCCGGTGACCTTCAGTCTCTCGGTGACTTCGTCACCCGCGCCGCCCGTACGGTGGTGCTCTGCGCTCCCGGCGGCGAACAGCTGCTCGAACACACGCGACGGCTTCACCCGAGACCAGCCCCAGGATGCACCGGAGACCCAGATCACCGGTGCGTGAGCACGACCAGTGCACACCGCGAGCGCCACGCGCTCCCGCGACGAAGTCGCAGGGCGAACCAACGGTTCGACCCCACCGGCACACGAACCAGTTCGGGTGACGGCAAGCAGGAAGCACACGGGCCGACGCACCGGACCGGAAGCGCACCGCGCAGCCCCGACCACACCAAGGGGAAGACCGACGCGACCCCAGAGACAGACGACGAGCCCAGCACCCACAGGAGCGCACGAGGAGGACGGAACAGGGCGGCGCAGCGCGGCGGTCGAGAACAACCCCGAGTGGGAGGGGTGCCCGAACGGCGGGGTCGGCGGCGGCCATTGGGCGTTCTCGGGGGTGTCGAAGCCAAGAGACGCATATGGATCTGGCATGACTGATTTCCGTTCGTTCCTCCTCACCCGGGCTGGGACCATTGAGCCGAATCCGACGACGTTCATCATGCGCTCGAAGGCGTGGGCGAACGCTCGACCGAACGGTTCTTCGATCGTGGTCTGGCGTGATGAGGCGGGTATACACAACGCGGTCGTCACCCCGGTGGACGCGTCGGCGAAAGACTCGGCGGTGAAGCTGGCGGTGTCTGTCGCTGCCCACTCGGATGAGTCGGACATTGACCTGCCGGTCACAGCTGTGATGCGCGCAGCACGTATCCCCCGGCGGGTGTCGATCGAGACTCGTGAGACTGTCGCGGGAGCCGACCCTGCGGAGACCGCCCGTGCGTTGGCGTTGAGCCTCGGGGTCGGTGACTGGGTGGCGATCTCGTCCAGACAGCCTGCCCGGCGTGAGAAGAAGTGGTGGCGGCGTTGGCTGTCCGCGCAGTTCGGCAATGAGCGAAGTCAGCATCACTCGACTCGTGAGGGTGCGTCGGTTGCGGCTGTCTACGCGGGGTCGACTGACCGTGTCTCGGCGGACAACCTGCTGCACGCCGTATTCGCAGCCCTCCCCGGTTTCGACCTGCCGATCGAGACCTACTCCCCTTCGACGTGGGCTGCCGGGCTCCCTGTTCTGGCTGGCGCTGGCGTTGCGGGTCTGCTGGGTTTCGTCGCGGGTTCCACCGGTCGCCTCGACAGTGCTGCGGTGCTGTGCTGGGCTGCGGCTGCGGTGCTGTTCGTCGCCGGAGTGCTCACCGGTGTCGGACGCATCCCGACGTTGGCCTCAAAGGCCAGGTTGGGGCGATTCACGGGTCTGTTCCCGGTGGCTCGAGCGGATGTTCGCCCGCCGCGTCCGCCGAAGCGTTCGTTCGTCGACAAGGAGGGCGTCACCCATGACTCCCAGCCCGGCGACTACCCTCTGGCGCGCACTTCCTTCATGGTCGGAGCAGACCTGATCGCAGCGTTCGCTGCACCGCAGGCTGGTGCGGCGTCGGGCGAGAACAGCACCGCCGGTCGTGAAGCACCCGCAGCTGTTCAGGACAACGTCGGTCCGCTGATCGGTGTCGCCGGTTCCAACGGTGTGCACCTGTCGGCGGCGGACATGTTCTCCGGCATCATCGCCCTCGGCTCCGCCGGCACCGGCAAGTCGGTGTTCGTGCACAACGTGTTCGGCTGGACGGCTCTGGAGAAGGCGCAACCGAGTGGTCGGCCCGGTTTCCCCGGCGCCCACAATTCGTTGATCGCCTTCGAGAACAAGGGCGACGGCGCCGACCACTATGTCAGGTTCGCCCAGTACGCCGGAGAGCCCGTCTACCGCGTTGAGCTCGGCGACCCGAAACGGGCCGGCATCGACCTGTTCCCGCCGCAGATCGGTTCGGTCGAGTTCCGCGCACGTCTCGCCGCCGGGGCGCTGAAGTACACGTTCGGCGAAGACTCCATCCAGGAGCGTTCGTTCGACACGCTGCGCCGTGTGTTCGCTGCCGCGTTCGTCATCTCCGAGAAGCCGGAGGGCATCGCGACCGTCGTCGACGGGGTGCCCGATTCCGGTTCCCCGTTCCTGTACGCGGCGGCACTGATGGGTGAACGAGGTGACGATGTCGCGGTCGCTCTGGCCGGTCAGCTGCAGGGCGAGGCGATGCGGTTGGATGCCGGTGAGGACACTGACTTGGGCTTCGCGGCGACGCAGATCACTCCCCTGTTCTCCGGGCTCACCCCGTCGAAACGTGGTGACCTCTTCCAAGCACCGCGGAACAAGATCACGAACCTGCTGGCGGCCGAGCAGTGGTGGTCGCGTCCGGCGAGACTCACCTGGGATCAGGTGCTCGACGACCATCTCACGATTGTCGTGAACACCGGGCAGTCGATCGGCGGCCAGCCCATCGACGACAAGCTCACGGAGGAGATGTCGGGGCTGCTCATGTACACCCTGTATGACGCGATCAAGCGCAGATGCTCCGGGTGGCAGGACATGCACCGGCATGTCACCGTGTTCGCAGACGAGCTGAAACTCCTTGCCGGGAAGAACCCGGAGATCATCACGTGGCTGCGAGACCAGGGCCGTTCGTTCGGCGTGCAGCCGGTGTTCGCAACCCAGCGCACCGAGCAGCTGGACAAGCGGGTGAAGGAGGCGGTCACCGGGTTCGGCACGGTGCTGGCGTTCGCTCAGGACAACCCGCAGGTGGCGAAGCAGCTCGCTGACGATTTCGCCGCCGACGGGTCCGTGTGGCAGCCCGCCGACATCGTGAACCTGCCCCCGTATGTGGCGATCGTGCGCACGAAAGTCGGCAAGACCCGCCAGCCGGCGTTCACGTGTGCGCTGTCGAACTTCGAGACCGGCTCCGGAGCTGTCGTCGATGACTACCGGGCCGCTCAGGGGTACTGATGGCGGCGTGTGCGCCGGAGCTCTACGACGGTCCGACCGAGTCGCTCGGCGACACCCGCAGCATGGCTCCAGAGGGACTCACCGCAGGAGACCGCATCGACCCGTACTGGTCTGACTTCTGGCCCGTCGGCTCGAAGGCATCATGGGTGAACGTCCACCAGATGCACCGGCAGATGGCCGGCGGTTTCGCCCGCCCGCCGTGGTGGCTGAACGGCGATGAGGCAGGTGCTCTGGATCGGCTGCACGGGCGCCGTCTGCAGGAGACGCTCGCTATCGTCGGCGCACTGACCGTCTGGCAGAACATGTCAGCCGAGCAGCTCGCCGCAGTCACCGGGATCGCACGCCTCGCGTCGGGACGGTCGGCGCTGATGACTGACCTGTTCCACCTGGGTCTCGTGGACGTCGGTGTGCACACGGACGCGCTGCGCCGCACGGATCGGTCAGCCCGCTCGAACCTGTACCGCCTGGCTCGGGGGTCCGCGGTGGAGCAGGTTCTGTACCCGCTGACGTCGTACGCGGAGAGGCTGCGTGTGACCGCCGGGGTTGAGGAGGCTGCCATCGGTGCGGGGATGCATGACCGGCACGGTGTCGTCACCACAGAGGTCGGTCTGCGCATCGCTGAGACCTGCGGCGTCGGTGCAGTCCTCGGGGAGCACCTCGGGCGCATCCAGGACCTGATCAGCGGTGGCTGGCACCCCTCGTTCGACGCTGACGCGGTCGTCGTCCGTGAGGACGGTCTGCGGGTGGCGATCGAGCTGACCGCGTCGACGTCGAACGTTCCCGCGAAGCTCGCCAGATGGTGTCGTCTGCTGGCACAGAAGCCGCTGCGCGACAGTGGACTGGTGGTGCTGTTCGTCACCGCGGAGAACCCGAACCGTGACACGTTCGTGAGCCGCAACGTTCGGAAACGCACCTTCGACGCCATCCGGCTGGCGGTGCGCAACACCCCTGGTTTCCCCGGCAACCGCACGTCCGAGCGCATCGGGGTGATCGACTGGCGTGACTGGTTCCCATCCCCCGGGCGGGTGTCTTCGTGGATGGCGCCCCTGAACGCGTGGTTTCCGACGGGCCCGCCGGATTCCCCGTGGAAGATGCGCAGCATCGCCGACCCGTTCGATGTCGAGTTCGAACCCCGCTTCGATGCCCGACGGGCCCTGGTGAATCTCTCCCCCGTCTACGGCAACCCGGTCTGGCTGCGTGGCACCAGCGGCAGCGACCCAGTGGCGGCGAACCTCGCACAGACGTTCGGATACGACATCTGCGACCTCGCCCCGAGACGAGCGCTGAACGGCATTCCGTCCGGTGTCGTCCCCCGTCGGATGCGCTGGTGAACCCCACGCGCATAGGAGCAGTGCAGCACATGAGAGGAACACCGATGAGCACACCGACAGGCACAGACTTCAGCGAAAGCCTGCACTCCCAGCTGGATCAGCTCGGCCTCACCGAAGAGGCAGGCGACCGACGGGCGAGTGAGAGCTTCCGTGCCGGATTCACCGCACTTGCCGATGAGCTCGAAGAGGTGGGCTTCGGCCTCGCCTTCGAGGTGATCGGAATAACCGGCGACCTCGTTCGTTTCACTCTCACGAAGGCCTGTGACGGTGAACCGATCGGCGCCACGGACATGACCTTGGACGACGTGTTCGCTGACCCCCGCTCCGGTACACGAGCGATCCCCCGACTGCGCAGCTGGGCCACCCGGCTCACACGCGACCTCAGACGCGCCGACCTGCTGAGGCAACAGGCGCGTCAGGTGCAGCCATGACCCTCCTGCACAACATTCCCTCGCACGTGCTGGTCTCCGCGGTTCGCTACGCCCTCGGGCGGATGACCTACATCGTGTCCGACACGGTCGCCGTCGTCGCCGCCCAGTGGCCGAGACTCAGTGGCGCAGACCGGAAGGTCATCACCGCTGACATCGTCCGCGCATTCCTCGCAGGTTCGACCGGCATGCCACAGGACAGCGAACAGTGGGCCGGGCTGCTCAAGATCGCAGCCGAAGACCCACAACTCGGCCTCACCCCTACTGAGGCCGAAACCATCCACGACATCCTTGAAGGAGACATCTACCCATGAAGAACAACAGCATCGCTCACCTCGTCCGGCCGGCGACCATCGCCGACCCACGCCGCCAAGACCTCGCGGAGGTTCGCGTCAGCGAAGGTCGAGGCGGCCGATGAATCAGCCAGAACCCGACACCGGTGAAGCGCCGGAACCGCTCCCCCTGCGTGCCGCGCAACCGCTGGAGAGCATCGCCGCCGGCGACCTCGTCATGATCGACGACAGCCGCATCATCGTCCGGGTGACCGGCCGGACACCCCGCCGGTTCACCACCGAAGACGGATCCACCTGGTCGATCTCCGGCGGCAAGAAGATCGGCGGAGACGGTTACGTGCGCCCGCTCACCGCAGCACAGTCGAAACGATTCATCTCATGGTGTCGCCTCGACCGCACCCGACGCGCACTCGTCACCCTCACCGACACGATGGCGCAGGTCACACCAGACGACGACCTCGCTGCCATCGCCGCCGAACACAGCGACCGTCTCGACCGGCTCGCCCGTTCACTCGACGGCATCAGCTAGGTGTCTGCCGACTGCACGCAGATCGCTCTGGAGAGAAACTGCAGCAGGGGTTAACTTGACGGTGCCAAAGGAGCGCTAGCAGGCTCAGCCACGTTTCGGACTGCGACTGATAAGCGTGAATGACATTTTGCGTGAGTGACCGATCTTAGGGCGTGCTGATAAAACAGCTCTGCCTGGACTTTTCGGCCTGAACAGGATGTTGAGAGGTGAGACCGTGCGATGACAAGGACAACCGCTGTAGAGCAGATCGGGTATCTAACGATGGCCCAGAAGACATCGGTGATGTGCTGCGTATGCGAAGCAGTCAGTGCTCAAAGCGGGGTACCTGCGGTTCAATGATGAACCTTCTGGAGCCAATCATGAAACTTATCCGATGGACTTGTCTCGAGATCAGTCAGCTCTGGCTCATAACTCAGATCCACATCTACGGATCTTGTGACTGTACTGTATCTGATGCGCCCTGCTGTAGGAGACGGCTGCGCCTGGCTAGCGTCGGCAGCGGCCTGAACGCGTGCAACTTGCGAAACGATGTATTTCAACAAGGCGCGCTTCATAGCAGAGGAAGAATCGGGCGCATTTACATGATCTTTCGTCAACACCTCTCCGTCTTGAAGATATGCAACGTCGGCGGTGCGCGCACCGTTCTCATTGGAGAAGTAGATGAGGACCTCGTCTACCCGTGGTGCGTACTCTAACGCGGCTCCGACCATCTCGCTGACAGCGGATCCAAGTACATCTTCAAAAGCACTCATAGATTCAAAATCTCCTTGTACGTGTATTCACCATCAATCACATACTCGACAGTGAATTGTCGTGGTCTGCCAGTTAACGGGTCTGTTTGAATATGAACATCTATTTCTTGAACGCTCTTGCTTGTGCCCGCTGTATCTGGTCTCAGTGCACGTGCCCATTCGTTCTCGATGCGTTTGTACTCGGATAGGTTGACGTGCTCAAGTTGTGCGACAAGGTTATCGAGGTGAGGTGAGCCGCCGAATCGATCGCCAGCGAGATGCCCGGCATGGTCGCCTGGGAGCTTTCCTGGCACATCTGGATCATGTTTGAGCCTCTCAGTCCGTTCTGTCAGGTGCAATTCGTCGGCATGGAAGTGGGAGATGTAGCCGTTTTCGTCCGTCGTGTACTGGTAGTCGAACTCTCCTGTCTTGTATGTGACGTTAGGTTTGAGGGATCCATCAGGGTTCAGGTGGGATCCGTCAGTGATCACATCAGCTGATCCGCCCTGAGTGTTCGAAGCTGCTAAGCGGTTCGATGTGCTTTCAGCTGGAGTATGCGCGGGGGTGCCATCGCCAACTGTGGCGTCTGAACCGGCGTCCAACACATCCTTGTCAGAGCCTCCATTGACTTGATGGTTGGCAGCATCGCCGTCCGCGCTTGTTCTGTTTTCACCTTCGACAGGATTCGTAGACTCGTTGCGGGCGGTGGAGTCGCCCTGCCCCGGTGCACCCTCGGGCGTGTCAGGGCGTGCGGCAGGTGCGTCCCCGGCGTGCGGTGTACCCGGTGCGTGTCCAGCATCCGGGGAGGCCGGGGTGTGTGCCGGGTCTGGGGCGCCCGCGGGGGTGTCGGTGTGTGTGGGCGACGGTGCGGATTGTTCGCCGCCGTATCGTGCGGCGTCCTGCTCGGCATCGGTGGCACGCTGCCCGAACCTGGGCTCGTCACCAGCGGTCTCGCTGCGGGGCGTGTCGCTGTGGGGCGAAGCAGAGGAATCCCCATGGCCTGCGGGCGAGCCCGCGTCAGGACCGCCGGACGCCGAGTGCCGGCCAGTGCTCGTGCCTGTGTCTGGGGCGGTGGCCTGTCTGGTGTGTGCTCCGTCGTGGAGGTCGCCGGTGATCCGTGATGTTAAGCGCTCGGCGTTGGCGCCGGCGTGTGCCAACGAGGGCCGCCCACTCGCGCGGGCCACCAGATCCGTGACGTTGTCGATCGCGCGCTTGCCCGAGGCGAGCACGCCCTGATAGATCGGGTCGATGCGAACCGACCGTTTCGCACCATCCCACGCACGCTGCGACGCGGCAGACACCCGGTCACCCGCACGCTGGGCGGCACTCCACGCCTTCTTCGACCCGGACACAACAGCGTCTGCGGCGTGGGTCGCGACCTGCCCGACACGACCAGACGCGGAAGCCACCCTGCCCGCGCCACGAGCGATCGCGCCGACTCCCTTTGCCAGGGCCTTGCCGCCCTTGGCGATCGCCCCGCCCGGGATGAAGTTCAGCCCCATCGCCAGCAGGAACTGCCCGGTCGACATGTTGCCCTTCGCGTACTCCGCGATATCGTCAGCCGTCAACAACGCCCCAGCACCGAACGCGATACCGGCAGCGATCCACCCCGCAGGCCCCGACAGGAACAGCCCCGCTACCGCAGCGACCACGACCACGACCGTCGCGACCGTGACCAGCACTTTCCACGCATCCGAGTTGGTGAGTTTCTCCCACCAAGAGTCCGCGGGGATCGCACTGTCGGTCGCGGCCTGCAGACGCCCGGCCGTGGTGTGTGCGTCTTCTTGGTACGACTGCTTGGCCGAGGCCACCAAACGCCTGGCCGCGTCCAGGCGGGATTGCGCGTCACCGACCTGGGTCGACGCCGACCCGACACGGCCTGCGGCGTCTTGCTGCTGCCGGTACAGTGAGCGCACCACAGACCCCGACGGCACACTCAACCCAGCAGGCACCTGACCGGCGGGTGCAGATCCCCACTGCTGGAATACCCTGTTCTGCTGCGAGTACTCGGCCTGCGCAGACTGCTGAGCAGACTGCGCGGAGGCCAGCGAGGCCTGCGCCGAGGCGAGATCAGCCTGCGCCGCAACAGCGGAAGCCAGACCTTGGTCGGCCGTTGACTGGTGAGACTCCATCACTGACGCCCACCAGTTCAACGCGTCACGGGCCTGTGAGAACGAATCCCGCACCCGCCAAACCTGATCCGGGAAATCCCCGAGCTTGTCACGAAACACATCACCGGCCTGACCAACCCACACGCCAGAACCCGAAGCCGAGCGTACCTGCTCGAGCGTGGCCTGCACATCAGCGGCCACTGACGCTACCCGATCCCACCGCGACGCCAACCCCCGCACACCAAACGCATCACCCGGGGTCGGGTCCCCCGACTGGTCAGCCGGCGACCAATCACTGAACCTGCCCATCACATGCCCCCGCCGCTGGTCTGCGTGGTCAGTGAGGCTGCGATCTGCTGGTCGGTGTCTTGGTATGACGTGGCCGAGTCGGAGAGCATGCCAGACAGAGAGTCGATGTTCGTGTCGATCTTCTCGGTGACTTCACCCCAGTGGGAATCGAACTCACCAGCTGCTGCACCGACCTGCCCGTCACCGAGGGCGCCGTGGTCTATGCCGCCGCCGAAACCGTGCAGTCGATTCGACGTGCCACGCATCTGCCCGGCCAGGCCTGTCAGCGCACTGATGTCTACCTGAAGATCAGGCATATGTGTCTCCCCCTCGACCAGAGAACTATGAGTCTGCGGCCACGACCTGCCAGCTGCGTGTTCGACCGGTCAGGCGTGGCATCGGTGCATAGGCGCTGCGGCCCGCACACCGGTATGAGCTGCTACTGCGCGGCTCAGTTGCCGAGTGATGAGGCCAGCGAAGAATCAGTCTGCTGGAACTGGTCAGCAGCGCGGGTGAGGAACTGGGAAAGCCCGTCGAGGCCGTGCAGCACATTTCTTGTTCCGGTGTCGAATTCGGTGTATGAAGCACCGAACGCCCCTGAGGCGGTGTCAGTGACGAACCCTTCTTCGATGAGGTTGTCAACCAGGTTCTTCAGCTGTGTGAGCTGGTCTTCGAGCTGGCCCTTGCCTGTGGTGAGCTGGCTTGCGACAGTGCTGAGCTCGTCATAGGTGACCTTGACATTTGCCATGGGGATTCCCCTCCAGTGTTCTCCCGTGCACCGATCTGGGCACACGGGAACCTTATCGCCGCGTGGCCTTCCCGCACAACTGAGTATTCGCAACGTTACGTATTGTTCACCGAAGCACCAGTAGTCTGGTGTCGTTCGTTTTCAAGCAGAAACTCGGGGGCCCGATGCGTGTGCTGGTGAGTGTGCTGGACGTCGCCGCCGGTGCGAGTTCGACGGTCTTTCTGGATGTCGAGGCAGAGTCTTCGGTCGCAGCCATTGTGCCGACTCTGCTCAACGTCACGGCGAGTGAGGCGTCGCCCGATCAGGTGCAAGTCGCTGTGGACGGCGTTGTCTTCCCTCCCGATGCCGTTTTGGGCGAGACCGGGTTGCACGAGGGGTCGTGGGTGTCGCTCCTGGGCATCGCGGACAGGCCTCAGCCCGGGCCCACGATCCCTGATGCGGGTGTGCAGGTGCGTGTGGTCTCCGGCATTGGAGCTGGCCGTGTTCATTATTTGACTGCAGGCTTTCTCGTATTGGGTGCCGACGCTGGGGCGCATGTACGCACTCGACAACAGGGTGTTTTCGGGTGTGACGTGGTCTTGGTCGTCGAAGGCCATGGGAGCGTGGCTGCGATACCACAGGGTGCCTCTTCTGCGGCGACGCTGTGGGGAGCCCCGCTTTCCGAGCGCACAGTGCTTGCGTGGGGTGATCAGCTCTCCTACGACGATGTGGTCGTCGAGGTGCAGCCGGCGGGTGTTGAGCGCGCTGCTGTGGACTATGTACCCGAGCGTGGTGTCGCTGCGTTCAACAGGCCGCCGAGAATCGTGCCTCCTGCTGTCGAGGGAAGGTTTCGTCTGCCGCCTCGGCCGCAGGAGGAGTCGAAACGCTCGATCCCGTGGCTGACAGCGCTGCTGCCACTGGTCATGGGAGTCACCATGGCTCTGGTGTATCAGCGGGCAACGATGCTGCTGTTCGGTCTGTTCTCGCCACTGATGCTGGTGGGCAACTGGTTTGCCTCGAAACGGTCAGGGCGGGCGCAGTACCAGAAACGTCTGGGCGAGTACGAGCATGATCGCACCGAGATCGAGGCCGACACCTTGACAGCTGTCGCCGCGGATCGACGGTTGCGACACGACAGGTTTCCTGATCCCGCGGCCGTGTCAGTGATCGCCGCTGGGCCGACGCCACGACTGTGGGAGCGGCGTCCGAGAGACACTGACTATCTGCAGTTGCGGGTCGGTACGCAGACCGCACCATCTGTCGTGAGTCTGGACGACCCCGAACAGCTTGAGCATAGGCGTACCAAGCATTGGGATGTGCAGGATGCCCCGGTGACGGTTTCGTTGGCTGATGTCGGGGTTGTCGGGGTCTCTGGCGATGAGAGCGCGGACGCCATGATCGCCTGGTGGCTGGCGCAGGTCGCAGTACTGCATTCTCCACGCGACACGCAGTTGTATCTCTTGGCCGCTCCGGAACCGGGTGACCGCGGGGCTGTGACACGGTGGGGAACGACCCGGTGGCTGCCTTCGCTGCGCCCTGCTCTCGGCCAGCCCGTGATGCGCACGGTGGGCTTCGGGGCCACGGACATCGCGGCACGCATCGCCGAACTGATCTCGCTGATCGATCAGCGGCACGAGGCCGCAGGCACTCAGCGCACGTCACCAGTCGGCTTCGGGTCGACGGTGGTGGTGTTCATCGCCGACGCGCACAGGCTGCGCACGATGCCGGGCCTGCTCAGGGTGTTGCGCGACGGCCCTGCTGTCGGGGTGTTCTGCGTGTGTACAGAGACGGATCCCAGGCTGCTGCCAGAAGAGTGCCAGACTGTCGTCGACTGCCGTCGTGCTCGCGTGCGAGTGCAGCGGCAGGCGGAGGAGACACTGGTCGACGTGCGACAGGATCTCGTGGATGGCGCTTGGACCGATTTCACCTGCCGTGCTGTGGCCGGTGTCGAGGATGTCAGCCCGAGCGTGACGGATTCGGCCGTGCCCGACTCGTCAAGGCTGCTGGACGTGCTCGATCTCGATACTCCGACCAGCCAGGCAGTCGCCGCGAGGTGGGCGCTGGATCCGGCTTCGACATCGGCTGTGATCGGAGAGTCCTTGGACGGCCCGTTTGCCATCGACATTCGAGCGGACGGCCCCCACGGCCTGATCGCAGGCACGACCGGTTCGGGAAAGTCCGAGCTGCTGCAGACGATCGTGGCCTCACTCGCCGTCGCAAACACACCAGACTGGATGACCTTTGTGCTCGTCGACTACAAGGGGGGAGCTGCGTTCAAGGACTGCGTGGGTCTGCCTCACACGGTCGGCATGGTCACCGACCTGGACTCCCACCTGGTGGAGCGTGCCCTGGCCTCCCTCGGTGCCGAGTTGGCGTTCCGGGAGCGGGTGCTCTCCGGCGCTGGTGCGAAAGACCTCGAAGACTATGTGGAGCAGAGGGAGCGTCAGCAGTCGCTGCCGGTGCTGCCGCGACTGCTGATCGTCATCGACGAGTTCGCCTCTCTGGTGCGTGAACTCCCGGATTTCGTCGACGGTCTCGTGAACATCGCCCAGCGTGGACGCTCTCTCGGCATTCACCTGCTGCTCGCCACCCAGCGGCCCAGCGGAGTCATCTCACCGGCGATTCGGGCCAACACGAACTTGCGCATCGCCCTGCGTGTGACAGACTCTGCGGAATCCACTGACGTCATCGATGCAGATGACGCTGCGCAGATCTCCAAAGCTACCCCTGGGCGAGCTTTCGCGAGACTCGGATCGACTTCGTTGGTGCCCTTTCAATCGGGTCGTGTCGGAGGTCGGCGACCGGTGCATGGCGACTCCGGGCCGACCGAGCCGTTGATCACCACCATTGGCCTCGACGATCTTGCCGCGCCGTCGCCCGTGCGAAGGCGCGCCGATGACGGTAGGGACGCGGGGTCTGCAACCGATCTTGCCGACCTTGTGGGAGCAATCAGTGAGGCGTGGCAGGCGCTGGAGGGCCGCGCGCCCCGCCGTCCATGGCTGCCAGCACTGCCCCAGATCGTCACCCTCGACCAAATCCAGCCTCCATCTGGACGCCACTCGGGTACGGGCGCTGCGGGGACTTCACCCGCAGGATTCGCACTCTCAGACCAGCCGGATCAGCAGCAGCAGAGCACAGAGACCATCGACTTCGCCGACTTCGCCCACCTGTTCGTCGTCGGTGCCCCTCGTTCGGGGAGAACGACCGCACTGCGCACCATCGCTGCGTCGGTGAGTGTGCGATTCCCCTCGAATCGCGTACACCTCCACGCCATTGACTGTGGCGCTGGCGGGCTCGCTGCCCTGCGAGCTCTGCCCAATGTGGGCTCGGTCATCGCCCGCCACGAGACTGATGGCATGGTGCGATTGCTGGCCCGCGTGCAAGAGACGATTCGTCAGCGGCAACGACTGCTGACCAGTGTCGGAGTCGCCAACCTCACCGAGCTTGAACAGCTCGACCTCGGCGAGGCACCGCCGCGACTGATGATGCTCATCGACGGGTGGGAGGCATTCACCGCGATGTTCGCCGACGTCAACGCCGGACAGGTCGTCGAGGCCGTGCACACGATGCTGCGCGAAGCGGCATCCGTCGGTGTGCACTTCGTCATCGCCGGCGACCGACAGCTGCTGGTCGGACGGACTGCGGCGCTCACCGACCGTAAGATCCTGCTCAACCTCACCGACCGTAACGACTACGGATTTGCCGGGCTCACCCCACGCAAAATGCCGGAGTCCATTCCTCCGGGGCGGGCCTTCACCGCAGGGGATGGCACCGAAATGCAGATCGCGCTCGTCAGTGCAGACGCATCCGCAAGGGCGCAGGCAGACGCCGTCTCCGCACTCGCCACCAGGCTCGCAGACCGGGACCGCAGCATCCCGAGCAACCAGCGCCCCCACGCCGTGCGGCTCATGCCAGAAAGCCTGACCTGGCAGCAGCTCATCGACGAGGCAGACGGCCTGACCGGGCTGCCACTCGGGCTCGGCGGTCAAGACGTCACCGTGCAGCAGTTCTCCCCGGAGCTCACCCCGACTCTGCTGGTGGCCGGGCCTGCCCGATCGGGCCGCACCAACACACTGCGCACCATCGCTGCGGCCGCTGCAGCACGCGGATGGCAGTTGACGGTGATCACACCACGCAGCAACGCACTCACCGAGCACGCTGCGGCGCTTGGCGCCACGGTGTTGACCGACCCTGCCACGATCACCGAGGAGTCGCTCACACTGCTGATCGACGATGACGCGCACCATCTGCTGCTCGTCGACGACGTGGAACTCACCCGCGACATGCCTGCCGAGGCGTGGCTCAAACAGATCATCCCAACCCTGATCGACCACCAGGCGGCGATCGTCATCGCCGGCACCCTCGCAGACGTCGCAACCGGGTTCAGCTCATGGAGAGTGGACATCAGAAAGAACCAGCAGGGCATTCTGCTCGACCCGCAGCAGCTGACCGATGGCGACCTCATCGGCACACGCATCACCCGAGCAGAGATCAACGCCGACACACCGGCAGGGCGCGGCTGGGCCAACCTCGCCGGCACAGGACTGCGCGCCGTGCAGATCCCCCTGGCCCCAGCGTCCACGGCCAACACCGAGAACACTGAACAGGCACACCGAACGGCAGCAGGCCACACGCCCGGCAGAGAGGCACACTCATGACCGAATTCGCCATCACGATCCCTTCCGACTGGAGCGAACTCGACGTGCGCCCGAACACCAGAGACGCGTCGATCACCGCACTCGTAGCAAAACGCATCGACGAGAACCCCGAGCTGCGACCGCTGCGCGCAGACCTCACCAGATACCTGCGCACCACCGCGAGACAGGCATGGGATGCCGGAGCCCGATACTGCGCATGCTTCGCCATACCCGCAGACGGCGCACTGATCCCAGGCTCAGTCACCGTCTCATCACTGCCAAGACCACCGAGAACACCCGGCACAGACGCCGAGACTGCCATCATCACCCAGATTCAAAGCATCAAAGACACCGAAGACTCACCCGACACCCCACTGACGCTCTCGACCGCCGTCCTGCCCAAAGCAGGCCTCGCACCACGCCTCACCGGAATCCGAGACATGCTCATCGACCACGACCACACAATCGTGCGCAGCCTCATCATGCAGACCTTCGTACCCGCAGGCGACCAGATCGCACTGATCAGCTGCGCCTCGCCCGCCCTCGACCTCGCAGACCCGCTCACCGAACTGTTCGACACCGTCACCGCCACACTCGAGCTCACCGAGACCGCAGATGCGTAAACGCCACACTCCCAAGAAGACCGGGCAAAACCTCGTCACAGCTGTTACATCCAATGCGCCCATCGGCACCGGGCATTTCGATCTGAGAGCGCTCGAAGCCGCCTATGGCACCAGCACACACGTCACCACCCCCTACACCCTGCCTCGGCGTTCACAAGACATCGTCAGCGCACCCCCACGAATCCCCGCCGCACCTGGCCGCACCTCGCCCCCGCCGCGCCTCTCGCAGACCAGCGCACCCAGGGCGCACGAAAACAGGTGGAAGCTGATCATCTCGAATCACACCGAACACACCATCACCAGCCCCACCATCATCGGACGCCGCCCCGATCAGACCTCCCCCTCGCAGCACACCATCACAATCGACGACCCACAGCACATCATCTCCCGCAACCACGTCGAAATCGCACCAACCACGGACGGCAGACTCTGGGCAGCCGACCTCGATTCAGGAAACGGCACCTACCTCACACACGACGGCCACACCACACGCCTACACCCACACACACGCACCATCATCACCACCGGCGACACCCTGCGCATCGGCCCCCACAGCATCCACATCAGCGCCGCCTAACCCGGCACCGCGCACATCATCATCATGACTTCACCGCATGACTTCACCCGCCTCGAAATCGGGACTCCACTCTGGATGGATGTGCCTCACCTGCGTTACCGGGAGCGTGTACTCGTGCAGCGTCTGACCGCGACTCAGGTCATCGTGCACCGTGGAGGAATCGTCTACCGCTTCCGCCGTGGCGACGGCACACAAGTGGGAGGCAAACGCCGCCTGCGTGTGATCCAAGACGCCGAGGCGGAAGCCCGATGAGGGTGGTCGTTGTCGAATCTCCATACGCCGGTACTGTCTATGAGAATGTCACCTACGCCAGGGAGTGCCTTGCAGACTGCCTGTCGCGCGGTGAGGCACCGTTTGCCAGCCACCTGCTGTACACGCAAGATGGTGTCCTCGACGACCATGACCCCTTCCAACGGGACCTCGGAATCTCCGCGGGTCTCGCGATTGCGGAGCGAGCCGACGCGACGGTCGTCTACGTCGACCACGGCATCACACCTGGAATGAGAGCAGGCATCCGGGCGGCTTTGAGGGCAGGTCGTGTCGTGGAGTATCGGGGTCTGGGGCACGCATAGACGATGGGCATGAGCAGACTTCACCGCGGCTGGCCACCGTACCCGATGACCGCGCTTGAGCGAGCTGCGATCGTCCTCGGCCCTGAAGTGGTGCTGGTCGCCGGGCTGCTGGGTTCCTCGAGCTGGTGGTTCGCAGTAACTATGTCCGCAGCCGCAGTACTCGTCCACGTTGGTGCTGTCCTCAGCCTGCGCCCGACGCGACTGGCGATCATTCAGCGCACCCGTGCGGCAGTCCGCAGTCGGACGGCCTCTGCTGCGTACCGGTTCCTCCTCTGTGCCACAGAAGAACCACGACTCACAGTCGTGGCAGCCATACTGCGCTCACGTCTGGAACGCGCTGTCAACGGCCCGCTGACTGAGAGCTCCAGCTTCGAACTCGGTGAGCACAGGTGGAGGTTCGTCGACGTCGGCCAGACTTGCTGGACGCTCCAATGGCTCGTCGACGACGAATGGGAGCTTGTTTCCACGACGAGCGCGACAGCGAGACTCCCGCGCACATGGACATCATGAGTGCAACAGCCGGAGGAGTCACATCATGATGATCGAGCCCGGTTCCGTATGGATCCGTCGCCGTGACCGCACGCCCGTGGTCATTGTCCCCGACCCTGTGGGTGACGGGCCGACGAGTACGACGCTCCGCAGGATCGCATGGCGGGCGCTGCCTGCGGGTCGACTGAACCGCACGACTGTCGCAGCCTGGGAGAAGAAGTTCGTGCCCTTGGTGCGCGACGGTCAGCGCGTGTCCGATGCGGGATCGGAGATCATCCGTGAGCTACTCCTCGGGTGTCGTGTCACACGGGTTGAAGAGGGACGGACCCTCGTCTTGGACTCCGGGATCCGCTTAGAAGTCTCCGGAAATATCGGGTGCGGAGGGTGCTCTGCCGGGAACTACTCGATCACCCGTCTAGAAGCGTTCGACAACGCCATCACTCGTGTGGAGTTCCCCACGCAACAGAGGGAATGCGACAGCGACGACCTCGAATACCTCCACATCACCGTGTACGCGGAAGGCGGGACAGTGCCCGACCGCACGATCCTCACCGCTGTCGGCACCCCGGGCAACGGGTACTACGGCAGTGGGTACACCATCACCGTCCGTCTCCCCGAGTGAGCGGTCTGCGCCACTCCGCGCACATAAGCCGCATGAGCGCAACCGCCACACTTGACCGAATCATCGACCACGGCACCACGGACCAGGCCTCCGGGATTATCACCTGCGCGGACGGCGCAGTGCTCGGCGTCTACGCGAACAGCCTCGTGCACAGTCTGCCAATGGCCGACTCCGCCGGACCATACACCCACCTCGAGGTGGTCATACCGGAGGGCGTCGAACCGCCAGAGGGCGGCTGGATCATCAACCGTGACCAGCACTGGCGCGGCTACGTCGAAGTCGAGGACGTCCGCGAACTGATCGCTCGTCACGGTGGTGAGGCGGCTGCATGACACACCGCACCGATGGAGACGAGTTGCACCGGCGCACAGAGGATCAGTCGAAATCGGTACAGGCCCGAATCGTCATCGCCGAGCTCCCGAGACTCGGGGCCTCCCGCGCCGCCGGTACCAGATGGGCAAACGCCATCGACCTGAGTCACGCCGAAGAGCTCCAGCTTGACGGCAGCATGACCGCCTCACTCAACCAGTCATTCATCGACGCCGCGGTGCATGTCCTGTCGCGACGAGTCAAGGCCATCACCGTCACCGGAATCCAGGCAGTCAATGCCCGGTGCCGTGAATACCTGACTGACTCCGCAGCTCAGTATCACGTGCCCCTCACCATCAAGGACAGTGAGTGATCGGCGACGGGTGGCGCCAGTACAGTGATTTCCGGCTACCTCCTCGCATTTTTCTAGCGATGACGGCGACCTCTCCTCAATGATCTAGTGCTGAGATGCCTGAGGCAGGAAGTCCTGGGTCCACTGCTGTGTCAGTTCATCTGCGCTGAGGTGGAACTGTCGGAGGTTTGCCCCGACTGCTGTTTGGTCGCGGAAGCGCTCTTTATCCGCAAGTGCCACGGCGAAATTCTTGACTGCGTCTCGTAGTTCTTTGAGACGTTCGAAGGACATGATACGTGCCCCCTGCCGCGGAGTTGCGTCCCAGTTGGGTGTGCGTGATGGATGAATGAGGATCGGCACTTGTGTGAATGAGGTGCCTGCGTATGTAGCGTCAAACCAGTCGGCAGACCCCGAGAGCTGCCCGAGGTAGTCACGGCTGATCGTCTCAGCGGCCGCCTCACTTTTTGCCTCGACCACCCAGTGCTGTCCAGTGCTCATCGTCCAAAGATTGTCCGGCCCACGACCAGACTCATTATCGGGCCGAGATGACGTGAAACCGAGGATGCACCCGAGTGTTTCGAACGCTGCCTCGAACCGCCTGTAGGTGCCTGACTCGATGCTCGGGGTGAGGTCGCGGAGCAACGACTCGATGCCGACTTCGAAGCTCTGGAGGGTTGAGTAGTTCTTGTTCATGTACTGGGCCGCCTCCGCTGCCTGGTTCGCGTTGGACGGCTGGCGACGAGCTGAGGACTGCCCCGAAGTCTTGAGGATGTAGTTGTTGTCGGTGCGGGCGCTGTACTGCAGTTTACGTGCCTGTTCGGGGTCAACGAGGTTGATGTAGCTTGCGCCGCGCTGCTTGAGCCAGCCCTTGAGCCGATTGTCTGGGACCTTGTCGTAGATCTGCTGCAGGACCCGACCTGCCTCCAAATACTGGCCAGACATCGCGCAAGTAAAGGCATCACGCTCGGCCCTGACCTCGGGAGGCACGACGCTGGCCTCCCCATACGTGACATTGGCGATCGACTGCTTGCTGGCGCTAACCCACTCCGGATCGCGCTCTAGGAATCCCTCAATGGCTTCGTCAAAAAAGGACATTGTTTTACCCCGACCCTCCGCCGCGAGAGCATTTGACAGTTCGTACTGAGCGCGGGTCGCTGGCGAGAGCTGTTCCTTGGCGCTGGCATCATAGAGTCTCTCGACTAGCCGAGGATCAAGCAGCATCGCGACGCAGTAGTCGTCGGTGGAGCGCACGCCGCGCCCCATACCCTGCTCGATGCGCTGCACTTGGCGTACGTTCATGGTCTCGGTGCCTCCGAGCGCGGCAGCTTCCACTTGCTCGAACGGTGAGTAGCGCTCCGGAAGTCCGTCGAGGATGAGAATCCGACAAGCGTCGCCAGGCAGATCGACTCCGTCATAGCGGGCGATCAGCACGACGAGTCCCAGATGACCTCGGGTGAGTTTCTGCACCACACTCTCGATGGTGCTGGCGTCGTGGATCTCCGTTGTGAGGGACTCCCAGTCCTGCGCTCGATGTCGTGATGGAACGATTACGACAACATTACGGTTTTGCGCCCACACTTGCACGCTTGCGAGTACTTGTTCTTTGGTGATTACGCGGCTCGTCTCCATTGGCGTCAAGATGATCCGATCGCCAAGGTCGCCTGCCGATGAGGGAACAATTGGGTCGGTGACGCACTCCGACGCCACAGCCATATGTGTCGTGAGCATCGAGTCGTCCGCCAGAGTTGCGGTCATGTATATGCGGCGACTGGCTTTCATATAGGAGGGCACAACTGCCAAATCAGGGTATGGTAGTCGCACTTCGACCTGCTGAGGCGAAAACACTGCCTCGCAGAGCTGAAGATGCTCCTGCAGCATCGGCCAGCCGAACTGCGCATTCTCGTTCTGTCCCTCGTCACCCGCGAAGGTGCTGAGGATACGATATGCACTGTCCTGCTGAGCTTGCCAATCCCAATACGGCACTGGAACCGACCGTGTCCCTCTACCTTCCATGATCGCAGTGTGCCCTGCCATTGACTGTTTCTTGAGCTCCTCGTTGAACAGGGCCAGGAGCTCACGATACTGCGGGGATTGCGCAGGAATAGTAAGCGAGAACTGCTCCTCAATGATCGGGATACAGGCATGTGCATCGTCAATGATCACCGTGCTGACCGGGATCGACTGAGCAAGGGTACCGTGGAGTCCGAATTTCGATTTGCCGTTGTACATGGTGTGCACTGTGGTGATGAGTATGGCTTGATGCTGGCGAAAGATTGGGTCTCGCGGGTCTTTGGTCCACTTGATTCCCAAGTTATCGGCGGTTCTGCAAACCTGTGCGACCAGCTGCTTGTTGGGCACCAAATAGACGGCTGGCTCTTTCTTCTCGTTGAGTGAGGACTTGAGAATCAACAGTCCGACGACGGTTTTTCCGCTCCCGGTGTTCATCTTCACCACGAGGTCAGGCTCATTGCGTCGCTGGAACCACTTGTCCCAGACCTCTGTCTGGATGTCGTGAGGGAAACGGAACGGCGACCCAGAGGGTTTCGGAAGGGCACGGAAGAGCTGCTTCGGGTCGACGGTGCTGTCAGCTGGATTTCCCTGACCAATGTTGCTGAAGATGCTCATTCTGCGTGTCCGCCCCAATCTCGCGTCGTCTATCTGTCGGCCGTCATTCTGCCTGCCACCAAACCCTACGCCTACGTGTGTGGTTCACAGGACGTCGCCAGCTTGCCGACAGTGTGACCGCCTAGGGGCGTGAGGAACGCGGTATCGAGCGTCAGGGGACTTCACCTTCGCAGACGGCGCCGCGTTCGAGGTACACGCGTATGGTTATGAGCTCCCAATGGCCGATGCCGGCAATTAAGGCTCAGGTGAAGTCCCTGGCTGCCGAGGCCGAGGTGTTCCGTCTGCTGAACACCGCGGGGTCTGCGCAGTCCGCGGATGATCTGGCGCGTGCTGCTGAGGTGGAAGGCCGGTAGCTCGTCATCGTGCGATCGCGAGTTCGTCCCAGTGCGTGGTCGCCCGTAGAGAGAGCATCTCCCGCTTCATCTGCCAGTCTGGTGGTGTCTGCAGGCCCGCGAGCCCGAGCCCGATCGCTCCCCTGCCGAGCCGATCGTTCACCCGGTCCATGAGACCGCAGACCCGTGATGCGGGTGTGTCTGCGTCGAAGAGGTCCAAGGGCACCTGGTCATCGGCTTGTGCGATGTCGCTGAGGCTCACCCCGGCTCGCACGTAGCGGCGCCCTTCGAGCATCCTGGGGAGCACCAGTCCTGTCGCCGCTCTGGTGATGAGCGCCGGGTCTGCGGTCCGAGGGACGATCTCGCAGGCGGCGGCTGCGGTGTGCATCGGGGGTGTCGCCCAGGCTGTCTGAGCCCACGCGTAGACAGAGCCCGCGATTGACCCTTGCGCTCGCAGTCTTCGGCTGGCGTTCTGCGCGTAGATGGACAGCACCTGCCCCATCTCTGTCGGCGTGCTCACGGGCGTTGAGAAGGAGCGGGAGAAGAGGACCTGCTGACGGATGGCGTCGTGGTCTCCGATCTCGATGCATGGTGTGCCGCGCAGCTCGAGAATGGTGTGCGCCATGTTCACGTTGAACCTGCTGCGCATGTTCTGGGGATCAGAGTCCCTGAGTTGCAGCGCCGTTTCGATGCCGATACCGGAGAGTCTCTTCACTCCCCTGCGGCCGACTCCCCAGAGTTCGCTGACCGGCGTGGAGTCGAGGATGCGGTTCATCTGGTCCGGCGTGTACCAGTCGGTGCAGGCGACCCCTGCGAGCGTTCGGCTGGACTTCGCACCGTGGCTGGCCAGTTTCGCAAGCGTTCTGGTCGGGGCGATACCGACGGAGACGGGCACGCCGATGTCGTGGCGGATGCGTCGGCGTATCTCACGGGCGGTGGACACCAGTTCACCGACGGTGCCGCTCAGGCGAACGAAGGCCTCGTCTATCGAGTAGACCTCGACTTGGTCGCTGAATCGTCGCAGCATCGCCATGATGCGTCCGGAGATGTCGCCGTAGAGCTCATAGTTCGACGAGCGCGCCACGACCCCGTGCTTGTCGGCCCAGGCCTGCAGTCGAAACCACGGCTCGCCCATAGGAATGCCCAAGGCCTTTGCCTCGGCGCTTCGTGCGACCACACAGCCGTCGTTGTTCGACAGCACCACGACCGGTCGGCCTTCCAAGGACGGGTCGAAGATTCGTTCGCAGGCTGCGAAGCAGGAGTTCACGTCGACGAGCGCGAACCGCGTCAGACTCGGTGCAGGCATCTGGTCACCACGCCCCACACGGAGAGCTCCTGCCCCTCGCCGATATGGATGACCGGGTAGTCGGGGTTCTCCGGGTGTAGTTGCGGGCCGCGCCCGGTCAGGCGCAGCCGTTTGATGGTGAGTTCACCTTCGACGACGGCGATGACGATGCTGCCGTCAACGGGCCGCAGCGAGCGGTCCACGATCACTTCGTCGCCGTCGCTGATGCCACAGCCGATCATGGAGTCGCCGGCGACACGAATGATGAAGGTCGCTACGGGGTCTGCGATCAGATGCTCGTTCAAGTCGATGGAGCCGTCGAAGTAGTCCTGCGCCGGCGAGGGGAACCCAGCATGAACCGGGCTCAGTGCGGCGAGCACGGTCACACGACCGTGCGGTTCGATCTTCGCAATCTGTGCCACGGCAACCACCTCCAAGTATTCGAACACATGTTCAATTCAGAGTATAGGTGTCTTTGCCGACACGCCTAGAAGAGTGGGTCGTCCGGACGCCAAGCGCCCTCGGCGTCCCCGGGGTACTGGGCCCAACCGGTCGGGTCCTCCCAGGGTGCGTTCTCCGGGGCCGCCGCGGCACCCCACCACCAGGACTCGTGCGGCGGATGCGCTCCTGGACGGATCTTGCGGGCCGCCCAGCCGAGGATGTGCCCGCTCGGCAGTCGATAGCTCCACCAGAAAGCGACGTTGTCACCATGGATTGTGAATCTGCCCCGTGCCGCACCGTGTGTCGTTGCAAGTTCGCCAAGATCTCGGCGCAGATCGAACGGCTCAATCCCACCAGTGTTGATCCACAGCATGTACCGGCCTTCGAGGTCGTACCTGACGTTGCGAAGCTCGGGCACACCGCGATCGTCAAGCAACCGGCCTGTCTCGTCGACACCCGGATGACCGGCGACCTCTCGCCCATGCTCGGCCCGAAGTGTTGCTGCGACTTTGTCCGCCTGTGGCAGCCAGTGCTCGAAGGCGCTGATGGTCAGCACGATCGCCTTCGTCGAGTTGACCTTCGTGTCGTAGGTGAGCTCTCGCCCGTGCATCACGCCGTGCCTGGAGAACTGTCCCAAGGACTGCCGCTGTTTGACGTCTGCGTTGCAGACCCTGCGGACGACCTCGATGTTGCCGCCCAGGCCAGCCAGGGTCTCGTCGTCGACCGCTGGAATCGGCTGCCACTTCGTGAAGAAGGCCTTTTCAGTGATGTCGAACGAAAGGCCTTCAATCTGCGCGAACAGGATCGGAATGCTTGCCTCATAGGCACCTGCCTGATGGTGTGGGATCGCCTTCTGGACCAGATCAACGCGACGCCAGAGGTCGGCCTTGAACGGCCAGTGAGCGTTGCCTCCTCGCCGCAGGCGCTCGACCCCGATCTCCATCCAGCGTGCGTGCTCCCCGTTCCAGATGTCGGTGAGTATCTGGTCGAGCTGGTCGGTCGTGGCGCCGTCTTCCGCAGCTTTCAGGGCACGGACGGTGCCTTGGTATGGCCACACCGCAGACATCGCCCACCCGAGTGGTGCGAACACGCTCATCGCTTCGGCGATGTTCACCGAAACGTCAACTGCAGTGCCGCGCATCCGTCGCCTCACCTGTGCGGCAGCCTGCGCCAGCTCGTCATCCGACATCATCCGCTCCCCCGATCAGCTCGCGGTAATCCTAGCCAACCGCGCACACGAGTGGCATGAGAAGACACCGGCAGCGTCCACAGCCCCTGCGGAGACAGCGACGCAGAGGAGTGATCCTGCTCGACGAGGAAGGTCTCCTCTGGGGGTGGACCGGCGAGGCTTTCGCTGGCTTCCCTGACACGTCCAGGACACCCGCCTCGGTCACTGTGCCCGCAGTGATCGTCTACGGCGGTGGGCATCGCCTCATCGAGGACGTCTCCGTCACTGACCCTCTGCAGCAGGTATCCCCCGAGGGCGGACGAACAGTCTGGGCCGTCCACGCCATCGGAGACAACGAACTGGGCTTCTGGGCGCTCTTTGATACCGAAGCCGAAGCACAACAGCGGGCACAGGGAGCGAACCGCGACCTCTTCGCGCGTCTGACGCTTCGGAGGTCTCAGCATGACTGAAGACATCCTCTTCTGGTCGACCCCGATGGGCTACGTCAGTGGCTTTCCAGAGCTCCAGGCGCTCTGGCAGCATTGGCACCCGAGCTCTCAGCCGACCGGCGATCGGGAAGACTGGCTGGAAGCCATCCTGCGGCTGGACACCCTCCTGAACGTGCATCCCAGGGAGCATGTTTGGGTCCGCACGACCACTGAGCGCCAGGCCGTGAACGCGGCAACGGGCGAGGTCTGCACGGATGCCGGTCGTCTCGCTCGCATGAAGCTCGTCGGTCCGGTCGCCAACATCGGACACCTCTCGCAGTCGTATCTCAGCGATCCCCGTCTGGAAGGCGAACGAGTCGTGAACAGCTACTGGGCAGAGCCGGTGTTTCTCGCGCATGCCGGGCGCCCGGTCATCCGCACCACGTGTGGGGAAGGTCAGGGGTTCCCTGCGACGAAGGACACCATCAACGCACTGGCTCCTGGACGAGTCTGTGTCAAAGACATCGACCCGAAGATGAGTTTCTTCACCACCACGTCGCCGTTCGACAGCCATGACTTCTTCAGCAAGGTCAGCATGTGGTCGCCCGACCGCCCTGGTGCACTCCTGGTGCAGCCATGGGTGCCGTTGAGCGCTGAGTACAGGTTCTTCGTTGTGGGTCACAAGGTCGTGACTGGTGCGGGCTGCATCGAGCACCTCACCCCGCTCGACGCGCTCGCACGCCCATTCGATCCGAGGGTTGAGCGCACTCGGGGTGCGTCTCCCGTCTTCGAGGCGCCGGAGCTGGTGGCACGGTATCTGCAATGGGCGGAGAGCTACACGGCTGCTTGGCGGGAAGCACATTCCACCTGTGGCGACTACGTCGTGGATATCGCACTGAAAACAGACACCGATGAAGTCGTTGCCATCGAGATGAACGGACTGCACAACTCTGAGCTGTACGCATCAGACGTGCGCGCATTGTTCGAAGAATGGTGCCGGTAGCGGCCGCCAGCGGCTCCCTTGGGAACCTGTATGCTCTCTCTCGCTGTGTCGAGAGCATAACATTCCGGAAAACCACCAGACAACCCTCGGAACCCGTGAAAACCATGTGTGGGACGCGATCGAAGGCCACCCGCGCCACAGAAACGGACCGAACCGCAGAAGCCGCACACCGGGGCCGAAAAACCTTTATGCTCTCCCCGGCTCGCACGGGGAGAGCATAACACATTTCCGCCGTCACCGCTGTCACCACCCTGTCACCACCCCTCGTGTGACGCTACATCCCATATATTTACTGGCCAGCAGGGGTCTGTCACCACTGTCACCACGATTGGGGGACACCCCCTCCAGATGAGAGGAAGAGAGGGGGGGGGAGAGCCCCCTATATATCTCTCTCTTACATGAGGTCTACAAAAAGTGGTGACAGTGGTGACAACCCCCTCCTGCCCAGACCGCAGTAGGGCTTCGCTGTCACCACACCACCGGTGACACCGCGGTGACAGCGGTGACAGGAGCACAGCGACTGTCGTTCCAGCCCACGGCTGGAGCTGATGTCGTTACAGCCGAGATCGGCCCCGGCGCTTCCCACTCGAGAGCACCCCACCGCCGAGACCACCCCGCGCCAGCACAGAAACGGCCCCAGCAGCCCTACCAGCCCACAGCTGACCCCATCACACCGAAACTGCCCCCAGTGCCTCAGTGACGCGCACAGCCCCGCACAGGACATACTCTCGGCGGCGTTCGGCAACTCCCCGCCGCGAAAGTCCCCTCGCACGCATACATCCCCGGTATGAAGTTCCTGCTGCGCGAAGACGAAGACGACAACAACAAGCTCATTGACCAGCCGAAGGTCCGCGGGATCGTTTGGGCGCTCACCGGCGTGCTCGCCCTCGGGGTGATTGTCATCCTGGTGAAGAGCGTGCTCGCGTGACGCGCTCGTACGGTCGGGTGATCGGAGTGCCTGGTGGGTCGCTGCAGCACTCCGCGGGGTGGGCTGCGAACGAGGACGTCGCTCGTATCGGACGGACAGGCGAGCTGCGAACGGCCGAGGTGCTGGATCGCCTGGCGATGCGTCCCGGCGGGGCCGACGTGATCCACGACTGCCGCATACCGATCCCGGGGATCAGCGCGAACATCGACCACATCGTGGTCTCCGGCAGCGACGTGTGGCTGATCGACTCCAAAGTCTGGAAGCCGGGCTTCTACTGGACGTTCAGGGGTGTGTCTCGACGTGGGGGTGAGCGGTTCCCGTTCGCGGACAAGAAGACGCTGCCGATGGCGGAGCAGGCTGTCCGTGGCTTCCTGCGGACTGGTGCCCGTGTGTACTGTCTGCTGGTCGTGTGGCCGTCGAACGATCATGCGGTACTTCGTCTCGGGCTCTACCGTCCACGGGGAGCTCGTGTCGTCGCCGGCCCGAGGTTCGCTCGCCATCAAGCCATCCGCGCCAAGCCCGGTCGGACGCAGATCACTGACCGGCTCGCCGAGCTGGCTATTCACGCATAGGTCGGTTCATGGCTGTCAGACCACCTCAGAATGAGACCGACATCGCACCATGGGTGCTCGTCGGGTCCGTGCCGGTCGCCGCGCTCGCCTGGTGGCTGTGGCAGGTACCCGCCGTCGCCCTGCTCTGGATCCTCGTCGTCGCTGCATGCTGGTTCTCTCAGCCGCCGATCCTCACAGGCAAGAAAGACCGAACCGGTCGAGTCCAGCCGGCATCTACGGCGGAGCAGAAGTCCATGTCCCGCCACGAGATGTTCCGCGCCGGACGGTTCTCACTCATCGTCCCCCAGATCAGCTCGATCGGCTGGCCGCCGCTCATGGCTTCCTTCACCGCGCTTCTCACAGGGGTCGCGGGATGGTTCCTGCCGCTGAGCGCGCCGTTTCAGGTGGTGTGGCCGCTGTTCCCGGCATTGAACGCGTGGGGCGCGTTTGTGCTCGCTCTACAGGTTCCGGCCATCGCCCGGCAGTTCGCCGATGATGTCCAGCCACGCCCCGGACTCGATCTGCCCGAGGTCTGGAAGCGGCTGACCTCCAGCAACCTGCGTACCATGATCAGTCTCGGCTCCGGGGTCCTCGCGGCTGCGCTCGTGGTTGTCGCGGGTTGTGCGCTTGGGTCGAAGGTCTCGTTCCTCAGCTCGCTGTTTCTCGGCCTTGCTTGCGTCCCCTTCTCCCTGCAGGTGGGGCTCCATGGGCCGGTCATCGCCCACTGGCGGGACATGGTCGATGGGCGCGCACAGTGGGCTCCTCGCTGGGAGGTGCTGAAGCTCGACCCGGCCCCGCGTCTGGTCGACCGTTCCCGGCTGTCTGGCGACGTGGCCACCATCGACACGTTCGACGCCCCTCCGGAGGTCGGGTCACGCGGCATGTTCGCTCGCTTGCAGGACTTCGAAACCCTCGTCGACCCGGGAGCCACCGTCGCACTGCTCATTGAGCCGAACCTCGACAGCCAGGGGCAGCCAGTGCCGTCGACATCGCATCCGACACGGTTTCGCGTCATCACCTGGTTCACGGACGACTGGCCAGCCGTCTCTGCCGCCGAGACTGACGACGACATCCGCCAGCTGGTCATCGAGACAGTCGCCTCCCGCGCCGCCTACGCAGTGCAGAAGCTCCCGCCGCTCGTCCTCGAGCAGCTCGCCCCGATCACGGACCCGCCATCTCAGCGAGACACCGACGACGGCTTCGATGATGCGAGGGCCGCGTTCGGCACAGTGTGGCGCAGCCCGGCAAACCCTGACGTGACCGTCAGCGTCCTCATGGAGCTCGGCATCCTCGATCGTGTGGCGGCAGAACTCGGATGCGAGATCATTGCCGATCCGGAGAATGACTGCGCATACCTTGGTGCTCTCACCGAACCACCGATCGCTCGCATTCAACCGCGTTGGGTGCACCGGTTCGACGAGCTCGCGAGGGTTCGTCGCTGGGATCAACGTTGGACGGACATCGTCAAACAGGGCGGACGCAAACCGGTACTGCAACCGTCGACGGAGCGCGAGTACCAGTACCGCCACATCGACCGAAGAACGGGTGTCGCGCGCAGCATCACAGTCGGTACCTGGGGCTTCGTGACACCTCAGGGTGTCACGCCTGCGGAGTTCACCAACCAGGACACCGAGCACAAGCTGAAGACCACGCTGAAAGCGGCACCGTTCGCTTCCGTGCAGCCGTGGAAGGACCCTGCGAGCCGAGATGGTCGCGCCCACTCCGAAGCGTTCATGGTCGTCTCCGTGCCCGCGGGAACAGACCTGCCGACCCTTCCACAGGACTATGTCCCGGCGGGGCGAGGCAACGAAGCGCAGCGGCTCATCCTGGCCGGCTTCCTCTCCCACGCGTTCGACGCCTGCCGTCTCGCTCGCCCGCACCTGACGAAACTCACCGCTCTGACCACCGCCACGTCGTCCGGCACCATCTGGCGAATGGACATCTTCCTCGGCGCCGGAGTGACTCTCGATGCACTCCGGAGACAGTCAGAGAAGATCCGGCAGACCCTTGGTGTCGAATGGCTGATCGTCGACCGTGCGGAGACCGGGCGGGCCACCATCGTCATCGGCGCAGCTCCCGGTGCTGACGGCATCGAGTACGCGAACCCGGCTGACAGCAACCGTGAGTATGTGACCAGCCTCAACTGGCAGCAGGTCTTCATCGCCGCGAAAGTCGTCAGCGAGAACGGCGCAGTGCCCTCACTCGTCTCAGCGGGGGTTCTGCCTCACAACGACCGGGTGCAGGACCTCACGTTCAAGCTGCCGATGGGGCTCGCGCCCGCCGACGTCCGGGAGAAGGTCGGCAAACTCAGGGCAGCATCCGGCAACGACTTCATCGACATTCGCGACAGCGAAACCGGCCCCGACCATGTCCGCATGCTCGTCTGCCGAGAGAACCCGCTGCCGAAAGGCGTCCCGTACGACTTCGAGCTCGTCGATCGCCTCGCAGACGAGGGATGCGTGCCGTTCGCCATGGGGGTCGAAGGCGAGCCCGTCATCTTTGACCCGAAGGAAAGTCCTCATGCCCTCCTGTCTGGCCTGACCGGCTCTGGGAAATCTGTGCTCGCGCAGACGTTCATCTACGCTGCGGCGGCACATGAGGAGCACGTCTACATCATCGACCCGATGAAAGGCGGTGCCGACTTCGCATTCGTCCGCCCCTACGCATCCGCGTTCGCATCGACGATCACCGATGCTGCGGCGGTACTGAAGCACATCTATGCCGAAGTGACCAAGCGCAAAGACCTCAATGCCGCTCATGGCGTGCCGTCATACGCGGACCTGCCGGAGAGTGTGCGACCCACCCGCATCTGGGTCATGGTTGATGAGTTCACCTCGCTCATGGGCAAGGAACAGGTGCCTGACCCGTCGAGTGATCCAGATGAGATGGCGGAGCGGGAACGCGTGATCGCGCTCAACAGCGACAAAGCCACCATCGGGACCATCACCGGCAAGATCGCACGCGAAGCACGATCTGCAGGCGTGACTCTGCTGCTCGGAACTCAGAAGCTCTCTGCAAAGCTCTTGGACACGGTCCCAGGTGGTGGCGACCTGAAAGTGAACCTGGCACGCACGCTGCTCGGAAAGGCCTCCTACGGGGACAGAATGTCGGCGCTGCGGAACCCGGACGATGCGCCCGAGCTTGGGTCCTTCATACCGAAAGGCCGCGGATTGTGGGAGCCGTTGGTCGGGCCTACGCAGGTCATTCAGGTGTGGTACACGCCACAAGCGGATCTCGGCGCGCACCTGAAGACTCGTCGCTCGCCGCTGCGGCCGGAAGAGCTGCCGGACTTGGATGTGTACCGACGGAACAGCTCAGGCCACCGTCTCGGCGTCTTGGAGGAAGACGACGGCACGACCACGGTCGAAGTCGTGGACGAGACACCGGTCATTGAGGATGTCGGCATTGTCGAGGAAGTCGACATCGCTGACGACCTCGCAAGCTTCTTCAACGACGTGGCGTCACCGGAGACCGACCCTGAGCGCGCATCAGAACCGTCTTCAGCGAACCCAGCGGTGGTACCAGAGACCTACGACGACTTCTGATCCCGCTCACTGCTGGCAACGGTCGAGGACACCAGCCATGGCGTCACGCTCCGAATTGGTGACCCAGAGCCCGTACTTCGCTTTCACCAAGACCTGGCGCTCGACGTACTGGCATTGGAAGGCGGCGTTCGCCGGGAGCCATTCGCCGGCGTCTTTGTCGCTCTTCGCCTGGTTGGTCGGGCCGTCGACGGCCAGCAGGTTCAGCGGGTCGTTGGCGAGCTGGACCCGGCGTTCCTGGCTGAGGTTGCGGGCACCGGACTGCCAGGCGTTCTTCAGTGGAACGAGGTGGTCGATCTGCACTGCGGATGAGGTTGCCCGGCCGCGCTGGTAGTCGATCCCCCGGGCGGTGTACGGGTCTTCGAGGTGCCCGGAGACCACGGTGCACTTGCCATCCTTGCGGACGGCGGTGAGGTCTCTGGCGAGGATGTCGTTGCGGGTGTCGCAGCCGTTGCCGTCGACGTCCTGCCAGGCCGGGCCGAACTGACCCTCCCGGTTGTAGTCGTCGCCACGGTCATCGGCGCGAACCTGCAGGCCACCGAGCGTGTCTTTCACCTGACTGACGTCGAAGCCGAGTTCGGAGCCCCGCACCTGAGAGGTTTGATCGCCTTGCCCAGCGATCGTAGTGGCGGCGTCGGCGATCACCTTCGAGCCGTTGGAGAGCACGTCGCGGCCCGTGCCGAACAGGTCCCTGAGAGTGCCCTGCGTCTGCGGGTCGCTCCAGGTGGTGCCGACCGCCTGTTTCAGCGCGTCAAGGGCGCCGAGCTTCATGCTGCCGAGGCCTGCCGCGACGATGACGGCCACCAGGATGACGACGAACTTTGCACTCAGATGCTTCATGTCCCGTCATGTGCGCGGGCAGCACACATCACTGGTCATGAGCGAGCACATCCGTGGCAAAGACATCGGCATCACCCCGGGCAAAGGCACCCCCGGCAGTTTCGCGGAGAAGCTGCAGAGCACGCCGGAGGTGTCGCTTGCGCCTCACCCACTGAACGTCAGCAAGACCGCACAGCAGCAGCGGGCGAAGGCACTCGCCGACAGCAGCCGCTCCGTCGGCGCCGCCGCAGCATCGACATCGCTTGACCCGTCGGACACCCGTGGCATCAAGCGGTGGTGGTCGGGGTCGTTCATCTCGGCAGAGCACGAGGCCGCCGGCGCAGGTTTCGAGAAGATGCCCGACGACTACACGCCCGGGCAGACTTCTGGGCGGGCGCTGTCCGGCAACCGCCGCACCCACCGCATGAGGTATGAGGGCGCTGGTGTCACCCTTCGGATGCCGAGCGCGACTGCGATCCGCCGCTATTCGGCGACGCACGGGTACCGCACGTTCGACGTGCCGGTTTCGGCGACTATCAACGGCCGGCAGGTGAGCTCATGGGTGCGAGTGACCGAGCATGAGCCTCGAGTCTGGTCGACGAAAGCTCTCGGCTTCGACCCGACCGACCAGGTGGGACTGAAGCTCGCGGAGGCTGCCAACGCCGTCCTCGAGTCGCGTCGCCCTCGAACCGCGCTCAGCTCGGTGCGCTCGTTGATGAACCGTCGGCGACAGCGTGCCAAGCAGATGGGTGTGCCTCTCAAGCCGCTGTCTCAGCGTCGAAGCTTCATCAGCGAGGCCGGCTACGACAAGGCACGAGGCGTGCTCGCCATGCGGATGGGCGGGACAGTCTACGGCTACAAGGTTTCGGAGCAGACGGCGTCTCAGATCCTGAACGCCCGCTCCCCCGGTGAACGCTACAACGCGATCATCAAAGGCCGCGCCCGCCGGGCGAAAGTCGAACTCGACCCGGTCACCGGTCGGGTCTTCGACCCCGATCAGACGAAGCGTCGTTTTGGGGTCAGGCAGCAGGACCGAGCGGGTGTGAAACCGGTGAACATCGTCGACCGGGATGCCGCCATCAGCTGACATCTATTCCGTTGCGGGTGTTACGGGACTATATGCGTCGTAACGCCGTGCGATCGGGCCGCGCACATGCCAGCGCGGAGGGGGCACATCGGCTTCAAATCCGCGTATGTGCGCGGAGCCTGACCGTGCCCGACGCTCATGGCCGAGACAACATCACCGTACCGTGCGATCAACGACCAGTACGACCAGCAAGCCAAAGACCTCGTCTGCGCCTACTACTCAGGCTCCCAGTCACCCGATCAGGAGCGACATGTGCGCGGCCAGCTCGCGGCAATCGTCATCCAGGCGAGAGTGGCAGAGCAGGTCGTCTTCGGACGCTATCGGTTCTCAGGTCAGATCGGCCATGACCTGGTGGATGAGATCGTCTTCGACATTGAGAAGAAGATCGCGGCTATCCGTGACACAGCACGGTCTCATTCGACACTCGATCTGGAGATGATCCGATCCGGGCGGTCGCTGCTGGGGTGGGCACGGCAGATGATGAAGATGACCGCCCTGTCCAAGCATCGGGATATTCGAGCTCGCGCAGCAAAATCGGAGACCTTCACCGGCATCATCCGCGAGGACCCGTCGGAATCGCAGCGCGCCAGCGCCGCGAGCATCCGGTTGGAGGCCGCACTGGCCACCGACGACGAGACCACCTCAGACGACCAGCGGTTCGACCAGGCACTGGACACCTTCGATCGGATGCTCACGTCTACGGACCGGCGCCCGAGAGAGCTGATGCATCCCGCCGCTGTCGGAGTCCTCACCTACCTGGGGATCTCCGGCCGGCCTGTCGCCACCGTAGACGGTCGACGAGCGCTGGAGCGTCTGCTGCAGACGACACCGTCGCTGCCGCTCGAGTCACTGGCCGCGTGGGTTGCCCTTGTCGAAGGGACCATGACCGCCAGCCAGCAGAACAGCATCCCGGACCTTGCCCTGCGGTTCTGGGACGGGCTGACACTCGCTGAGGCTTCCACGCTCTTGGAGTCAGGGCCGCGCACGACGGCTCTGGTGATGCGAGGGTTCATCGCCGGTGCGATCCGGCCGACCGACGAACACATCGCCCAGATCACTGACGCCGCGAGCGCGCTGCTGCCTGAGTCGGCTGAGGAGTCAGTGCCGGAGGCAGTTTCCGCGGTAATCGCTACGAGGTGCTCGCGGGTGCGCGCTGACGGTTCGCTCAGCCCGTTGCGGGAATCGCAGCAGTGGGATGACCTGCGAGTAGACCTTGCGCTGAAGAGGGTGGCCACCTGCCTGGGCGCCGGCGGCCGCATCGAGCGGATTGAGGAGATGGTCGTCCGTCTCACATCGTCAGTGGCTGGTCTTGCGATCTGACATACGGGCCTGAACGAGGCGTATCGAGTGGGGGTCAAGGTCGAATCCGATGGCCTCGGCCCCCAGCTCGTCAGCTGCCTGCAGAGTCGTACCTGACCCGCAGAATGGGTCCAGGACGACTTGCCCCGGACGCACCAGTAGGCTCACCAGCCAGCGCATCACAGCACGGGGCTTCACCGTGAGATGCCCGGCCCCGTCGACGGTGGGTCGTTCGCTTTTGGCGGCCTTCGACGAATAGAACACCTGGTCCACCACGCTCGGGAACATGTGGGCGACCTGCCTGGGGCGCCCGGTGATGACCAGATCGTCGATGAGCTCACGTGTGGTTCCTGCGCCGTCGTCGACGAGGATTGCGTTCGTCGGGAACCGTCCGAGTTCGTGCGTGGAGCTCGGCATATCCCTGGTGCCGAGGCGCAGAACATCAGTAGACTGCCCGGGCATGCGACCGAGTTCATCTTCGGTCGGCACCCGGCACTGGTCGATCTGTAGGGTGCCGGTTCCCCATTGGGCGACGCCGTCTGGCATGTTCGTGTCGAACGGCTTGCCTGCCAAGCAGATTGGCTCATGCGCCGGTTTCAGTTTGGAGTGCGTGCCGGCGTACTCGTGAGCCAGGTCTGGGCGGCCAGTCTTCACGAACACACGGTCGAAGGCAAGCCCTTTCGTCATACCGGAGGCGTACAGCCACATCAGCTGATCTCTGACGACGAGCCCGGCATCCTCGATCGCGCAGGCCAACCGATGGTATGTTTTCGAGGCCCCGAATGCTGCGAGGTGCCCGCCGGGCTTCAGCACTCGAGCACACTGCTCCCAGACGTCTGGGTCGAATGCGATGCCGTGGTCATCCCAGTGCAGGCCGGGCTTCTGCGTCTGCCCGATCTCGTAGGGCGGGTCGGTGATGATCACGTCGACGCTCGAGTTGTCGAGTTCACGCATCAGCTGCCGGCAGTCACCTTGTGTCGCACACCATCCCATGCTGACACCTATGCGGGTGAGGCGGCACCTGCCTGTTCACGCGCAATGATGTCCTGACGGTTCGTGGAGGCCCGGGCGAGGAACTCTTTCGACAGCCGGATCTCCACCGGCGCGGATCGTCCTGCGAGGTCGGTGATGATGAAGACCGAACCTCGGACGATCTCGCTGGTACCGTCTGGGTTGCGCCGGCGCAGCGATGCCATGGACGACCAGTTGACGACCTGGCTGCCATCCGAGCCGCCACGCATCGGTTTCTCCATGATCCGCTGGACGACGTCAGGCGTGGGTTCGATTCTGGCGACCTGCAGGGCAGCGATGGCCTCATTGCGCTCACGGATGTGGCCGATGGCGACACGCGAGACGTGGGGGCCGAGACCAGCGCGGATGGCTCCGGTGATGTCTTGGGAGAAGAACACGGGCAGCACTCGCATCGACCTGCAGAGACGACCGGCCTCCTCGGCTGCCTCGGGGCTCGTGTTCGTCAGCAGCCATGACTCATCCTGCAGGATCACGCCGTCACGGTTTGTCAGACTCATCATCGCTCCGACGAACATCATCTTCACCACTGCAACGCCGATGCGCTCGTTCAGGTTCCTGTGGGCGTTCGGGTTCGTGGGGAGTGTCAGTCGGGTCTTCCCGAGCTTCAGGAGGGTGGTGCCGTCGTAGGAGCCGAGCGCCGCAGACTCTGGGTGGATGCCGAAGAATGAGCCGAAAAGCGAGCTGTCCTGTTTCAGCTGGAAGATCGGCATGACCATCTCTTTGGACGCCTTGCCGTCTTTGTAGGCGTACGCGAGCGCCTCTCCGGTGCATTTCGCGCCACGCTGACGGACGCCGTAGGAGATGGCGCTGTTGAGCTCCCGCTCGTAGCGTTCCGGCTCCTCGGCCCATGGGCGGATCTGCAGGATTGTGGCGGCGGCGGTGTCGATCTGTTCCTGCGGGTTGTCGACGGAGAAGCGCAGCGGGTCGAGGGCGCCGTCCGATGAGGCGAGGTCGTCCATGGAGATGACCTGGCCGCCTGAGGCGATGACTGCAGCGGTGTGGTCTGACCCGTACTTGGGGTCGACGATGATGTTCGGAACCGACATGCGGCTGAATTGGTCGGCCATGTTCAGGAGCATCATGGTTTTGCCTGACCCGGAGCCTGCTGCCACGAGGAAGATCGGCGGTACGTCTTCGTCGGCCACGGCGGTTGGGCTCAGCCAGACCGGCTGGCTGTCGTTCTGGGTGAACCCCATGCAGATGCCTGATTCGTCGCCAACCGCCGACTGTGACAGCACCCCGGAATATGCGACCGTCGTGGATGGCAGATCCTCCAGATTTGGGTTCGATCGCCACGGGCTGGCAAGTTGCGACTCCATCCAGGCGAGATCCTGTCTGTCGCTCATGGCGTTCATGGAGAAGATGGTGCCCATGCTGATGTCTTCGAGGTCGGCGACCTGCCCGGGGATGGCGCAGACGATCGAGGTGTCCACAAGAGTGGGAGGAGCGGAGCCAGCCGCTGAGTACGCCTGGTCGATCGACTCCAGCTCGGCGAGCTTCTGCTCCAGCTCGTCTTTGGAGAGCTTGCCTGCTGACTGGCGGTCTCGGATGTCGCCACGGTACTGGACGATCTGCCCTCGCACCTCCGAGCGGGTGATCTTCGGCGGCTCCACCAGTCCCCGGATGGAGATCATCGGAGCGCCGACGTCCTGCAGCGCCATCGCCCAGCGCACCCATGACTCGGTCTCCGAGGTGTATTTCAGGTCGAAGTCTCCGACGGCGGCGAACGTCAGTGGGCGCTGCCCCTCGATGTCGTCCCAGAGCTCTGGCTTGTCGAACCCCATCAGCTCGGCAGCCCGGGTCGCTCGACTGTCGGTGAAGAATCTGACGTGGTCGCGGTACGGCACGAAGGGGATGTCGGGGTTCCGTCCGAAGTTCCACCACCCATTCGCGAGTTTGAAGTCACGATCGCGCATGTCGAGCAGTCCGGCGCGTTCGAGGGCGGCGTTCACCTTCTGATAGTCGGCCTCAAAGTCTGAGATCGGCACTCCACCGGAGACCATGGTGTCAACAACAGACTCGACCGCCTCTTTGAAGCCACGGCTGGCGAACTTATTGTTCAGCCGGACACCGAACAGCACGACCTTCTCCTGGGTGACGACGTCTCCGTGAGATTCCAGGAGATAGTCGTGAATGGGATGGTCGATCGGCGGCTGGAAGAATCTGGGCACGACCACACTGATCAGATGAAACTGTCGGTAGCGGCCCTTGTTCATGCCGCGTTTTGACCCGCTGACGCTGGCGAGTGATGCGCAGGCCTCGAAGGCGTTGTCGAGCACACGCTGCGCGCCGAGGGCGTCCTCAACGGTCTTCGCGTCACGGATCGGCGCCAGCGGCACGCGCTTGTACAGCCAGACGTCATTGCTGATGCCTTGGATGATGCCGTTCTTTCTGCGGGAACGGACTGTCGTCGGCCACGAGGGGTGTGTGGCTGGCTGGTGCATGCCGCCGGCGTTTGAGTGTTTGCTCAAAGGTTGCTCCTCTACTGCGCATCCATCGGCACCGACGGATCAGGCTGCTGCTGATCGGTGGGTGCTTGGGCGGGCTGCGTCGGCTGGGTCTTCGCCTGGCCGGCGTCCTTCTTGATCTGGCGGCCGGTGACAGCATTCTGGTAGGGCTCAAGGTCGGGCCCGGTGCCGGTGGCACCCCAGGCCACGACTCTCGGGCTGGCGGTGTTCGCGCTCTCAATGAGCACGTCGAACGTCTGCTTCTGCCCCTTCGAGTCGACTTCGCGCGGGTCCTGACCGTCCCATGCGACCTTCATCTCGACCTGAGCGATCACCGTCGACGGGTTCTGCTGTGACTCGTAGGTCTTGTCCTTGAGCATCGGCTTGTACGCCGCCTTCTGAATGATCGTGGAGACAGAGCCGACCTTCGCGAGCGTCATGTACGTGTGGCTGGCGTCCTGATCCCCGACCGCGAGACGCAGTGTCGCCGAGTCCCCAGAGGTGTAGGCCTTCGCCCAGTTGTTGACGGCCTCGCTCATGGCATCGGTCTTCGTGGTCTCGACGGTGTCCATCCACGGACCTTTCGTCGACCACCCGCTCGACGACGGCGCGACCGGGAATGCCGACGGCGTGCCGACCGCTTCAGACTGGCCATTGCCGTCGACCGCGACGGTCACGTCAGCCTCGTACACCTGACCGGCCTTGTCAACCAGGGTGAACCGGTGCATCTCCACGGAGTAATCCCGCTCGCCCCACGCCTGCAGTACCTGCTGTGAGACGCTCTTGTCCTGGCTCTTCGTCGAGAAGCCGTCCCAGGAGACGATGGTTGCTCCCGGCATCGGTGCAGGGTCGCCGGCGAGCCATTTCTGCATCGTCAGCCACGCCGTCGACTTCCCGACAGAGTCCACTTGGTCAGCCACCTGCACGGCGGAGCTGCCGAAGCTCGGGTCCATGATCTTTGTGGCGAGACTCAGATCCACCACGAGCACGATGGGCATGCCGATCAGTGACGCCCACGCCAGCAGCCGGTAGCGCTTGCGCCACTTCGGTTGTTTCGCGTTGACAGGGGACCGCTCATCTGGAACGTCGACGAGGCCGGCGTCCTGCCACGGTGTGGCGCTCTGAGGGCCAGATGCCTTCGCTCCAGCTGGCTTCTTCGACTTCTTCGATCTGGCCACAGCGGGTCAGTCCTCCTCGTAGGCGCTGAGGAACCCGTCGCTCACCGTTTCGGGTGCCGTCTCCTCTGACTCCAGCTGCTCCTCGTCCAGCTCAGCGGTTTCCGGCACCGCGTCTGACTTCGGCACAACGCCGCGGCAGAACTGCGCTGCTGCCTCGGCGATGGCGATGGTCTCCGGCGACAACCGGGCGAGCACCTGCGCCGTCCGACGAGCAGCCTGAGTGTCGGCCTGCGGGAGTCTCCCGCCGTCCGTCGCACCGAGGGCTTCGAGGACTGACCAGACTGCTTTGATGCCCTCGCGCTCCAACGACAGGACTTCGAGAGCAAGGTCGAGCGGGTCCACGGCAGCCAGACGGATGACGTCAGCGATCGGTGTGGCCTTGTCGTCGGAGAGGAGGATGCGCGAGATCAGCTCACTCGTGTCGGGGACCTCCGGGCGGGAGACACCGAGCGCGACAGCTGTAACGGTGACGACCTGAGACGGTACTAGCCCATGATCGAGCGCCAGTGCGAGGTCTACGACCGTCCGGATCGCTCGTCGGGTCAGGGTCTTCTGCGGCTGGTCGCTCATGCGCTCCTCCATCGTCTGGCTGTACGACGGATACCTATGCGTAGCGGTGAGAGTCAGAGTTCAGCGACGACTTCCGCAGGTGGAATGCCTTCCCCCAGACGGCTGGCGACACGTGAGGCCTTTGCCTCCCGGTCTTCGGCGATGGTGAATCCGCCAGCGGTGTCCACTGCCGCGAACGCATAGGCCCGGCAGCGTTGCGACCATACCTGCGATTCGAGCGGGTCACGTGACTGGAATGAGCGCTTCCATGACTTCTGGCAGAGCCCTGCGAGTCTCTCGGCGAGCACGGTCGCTTGGCTGACACTCACGTCGGACTGCACGAGATCCAGCTCCTGTGCGGCGGTCTGTGCGACAGGCTGCCCGGCCTGGAATGCGAGCTCGCCGAGAACCGCGGCCTGCCGGTGCAGACTGTCATCGTCGAGGTGGGCGGTTTCTGGTGAGGTCAGCAGCAGGTGCTCTGCGACGACGTGGTTGGCAGCATAGTGCTCGCCTTCGTCGAACCTCGGCCGGCTGGACACTGCCGCAAAGTACGCGGCGACCGCTTCGGCTGGCACGCTCGGCTCTTGCCCGAGGTCGGGGCCGTCATAGTGGCTGTGGGCGTGTGGTGCGAAGCTTCCGGGGGTGCCATTTCCGGGGGTCACTCCGACATTGATTCCTCGTGTTGGGCCTGCGCTTGTTGCCATTGCTCTCTCCGTCTGTTCTGGGGCTGTTCCACCTCACGGATGTGTGCGGCGCTTCTGTGGGGCTGGCTGGATTCGAACCAGCAACCAGGCGGCCTACCTGCGCTCTGCCGTTGAGCTACAGCCCCATGGTCGACGGCAGGGTGCCGGTGAAGGTCAGGGTGCCGGTGAAGGTGGGGCCCCTGCCGTCGAGTCTGTGTTCAGGCAGCCGCCTGCTGCTGCGCTGCGAACCCGCGGATGATCATCACGTCGATCGGGCTGAGGCCGCGGATCAGCAGTGAGTGTTCGCCGTTGTGCTGAAAGGCGACGCCGGCGCTTTGGAGCATCGCGCGCAGGAAGTACTGGATGCGGTCGTACGGGTCGTCGAAGTCGCTGGTGTCGATCCGGAGCACCCCGTCCTCGTCAGCGGAGGTGAGGCTCTCATCGGTGATCTTCACGACCCCGATCACACGTGCCAGATACAGGCTGTCGTAGTCGATGTCAGCTGCACGCTCCCCCACGACGACAGCGACTCCGGGCATGTCGGCGGTGCGATCGAGTGCGGTGCGGATCCGTTTGGAGATGCGCTGTTCAGTCATGGTGTGCTCCTTCGTTGCAGAGGTGCTGTCAGAAGGTCGTATGCGCGGATGCCGTCACACTCCCTCCAGTCGACCTCCGAGCCCGCGCGCTGCTGGAGCCAGCACTCGGACTGGATGCAGTGCGACCACACGGACTGGTGTGAGGCGTGCGAGCGGCTGCCCGGACTTCACCGGCACGACCCTCGGACCTGCGGTGATCAGCAGCAGGGTGATCTCGCCGGTGAAGCCCGGGGGCAGAAAGGTCGATGCCCCGTCCAGGTGCAGACCTCGAGCCCGCTGCTCCGGGTAGAGCGAGACGATCGCTGAGACATCATCTGGGAGAGCGACATGAACGCCAGTGTGGATGAGAGTTGGTCCCATCCCCGGCGAGACGATCCCGACTTCGTCCGCTCTCAGCCCGAAATCGCTTGCGAGCGAACGTGGCCCGCTGTACCGCAGAATCTTCATGGGACCACCTATGCGCCCATCACCGGTGCGCTGGCAGGTGTGCCTTTCGACGAGCGACAGTCATGATGACGACGCCTGCGATCACAAGGGCCAGGGCTGCGGCACCAATCCAGATGGTCGCTGACGAACCACCGGTTCGGGCGAGCAGCCCGCTCGTGGCCGCCGGGTCATCGTGCACGACGACATTCTCACTGTCAGGCGTTTCCGACTGCACCTCACCGGGGGCCTGCGTCGCCGACGAATCATCGTCTGTCTGGTTGTCAGCCCCTGGGGCTGCTGGATCAGTGGGTGTTGCGGGGGTATCGGGGTCCACCGGAGTGGTCGGGGTGTCAGTGTCCTCTGACCCGCTGTCGGATAGGACGGGGAGCTGGACATTCCGATAGCGATTCGCGAAGCGCTCATCACCGTGCGGTACCTCACCGTTGACTGTCACCCGTCCTCGGGACATCGCATGGGTGGTCACAGTCCCCGAGTCTGCAACGACGTACTCTCGCATGTTGTGGCCCCAGTTCGACCACCCCTTGCCGCTCTCGACTGGTTCGGTGTCCCACGCATCGACGTATGCATGGGTGCCCGGCGTGGAGAACAGCGTCTGAAGCTTCGCTTTCCACTCATCCGTGGTGAAGATGTCCCCATCCACACCTGGAGGTGTGGTGGCTTCGACATAGTCGGGGTGGGCCATGTCCCAGTTGCCGTCCGCGTCGGTGGTGAATCTGAGCCCCACATGCCACAGCCTCGGATCTGGCATGTCTGCTTTCGAGCCATTGAACATGACGGACACATTGTGCACGCCACCTGCGTTGACCTTCCCCTTTCGTCCGCCGTCCGTGATGGTGACGGCGTTCGAGTCCGCGGCATCAGTGTTGACAACGGCGGTCTCTGTGGCAGTCTTCTTCCAGTCCTTGGTGTACCCGGTGACGCTCACCGGATCACCTGACTCGAGGTCGATGAACCCGCTGTGGAATGGTGAGTCGATACTGACGGACCTCGTGGTGATATTGGGGTCGCCCCAAGTGTCGTCGTGAGCGACCGGCAGCGTATCGGAGTAGACATGGCCATCGTGCGTGAGCGCGTATTGCACGTACTCGACATCGTCACCGACACGGAGCACAGAGCTGTCGCTGATGTCTTTGGAGACGAAGGAGACAGTCGAGTCGGTGCTGCCGGGCTCCGGAATGTCGACTTCTGCGGTGGCCAGAGGCCCCTGCCCCCTCTCGTCCAGATCAGTCGAGAACGCATAGCCCTCAATCCTGATCCGACCGTGGTCTGTGCCCAATTTGTTGGCGAACATGTCGATGACGTCGTTGACTGGGATGGTCGTCTCACTGACCATGTCGGGGTCGAAGAATACGTACCCGCGTATCGACCGGTCGCTGGAATGGTCGCTCTCATCTGTCAGGAAGAAGGAGTTCACTCCTTGGGAGGTGACGGTGATGCCGGTCTCGGTGAAGTCGGTCACGCTCAGCTTGGGCTCGAGCGTCGGCTGCCCACCGTCTGCGGCCACAGCTGGTGCACCGCTGGACAGCAGGGCAAGCGAGAGGAGCGCGCTGGTGATGATGCGCCCGCGTGGAGTTTTGAGCATGAGGTCCTCACTGTTCGACATGGACACCAAATGCCTATGCGGAGAGGCGGTTGGGGTCCTTCTCGTGTCGCTCACGCTGAAAACCAGGTAAGGCCGCCATCAGGCTCCCGGGCTCGCGGTACGCCGGCTTGAGCCCGACGTGATCGTCTCGTTCCTCGAAGCACTCTTCGACGATCGCTTCCGTGTCGTAGTCTCGGGAGCTGATCTGGAAGTCATCTTCCACGAGCATCCGCGCAATCGAGCGGGCGCCAGGAGACATGCCGCTGAGCGTCGTCTCCGGTGCAGCCTGCTGCTTCTGAGCGAATTGCCCTGGATTGCCGTTTCGACGGTTGCCTCGCGGATGCAGGAACCGATTCCATCTGCCCATGTACTCTCCCAAAGTCTGGTGTGGTTCGCGTCCGTTCCAAGTCGGTGTCGACGCCCCATCGACGAATGTGGGCTGCTGCCACGCGCATAGACCACCGCATGACCGAATCTGCTCCAACGCACTACCCGCGCCTGTTCGGCATCGGCGGACACTACCGTTCCGGGAAAGACACTTTTGCAGGGCTCTTGGCAGAGCATCACGAGCCGACGGTCGTCCTGGGGTTCTCGGACCCCCTGCATGATGCCCTCGCTGCGCTGAACCCGTACGTCGAACCGGGCGTGCGTTTCAGCGACCTCATCGCCAGCGGTCTCTCGTTCACCGAGGCGAAAGCCCACCCGGAGGTCCGTGCCCTACTCCAACGCCTCGGCACCGACGTCGGGCGGAACATCATCAACCAGAACTGCTGGGTAAACATCGCCGAGCGACGAATCGAAGAGGCCTTCAACGAAGGAGCCAGTGTAGTCATCACAGGGGTACGATTCCCGAACGAGCTGGCCCTGATCAAACGGCTCGGAGGGTTCACAATCTGGGTGGATCGCAACATCGACCGTCGTCTTGCGGCTCACCCGTCCGAGCGCTCTCTTACGTCAGGGGCGTTCGACGCTGTGGTTTTCAACAACGGTACGCTCGAAGACTTGTCCCACGCTGCGGCAGACTTCGCGAGGTACAACGTGTCCTGAAGTCGTTCAGCGCGCCGGTGGCATCGGCGGGATGGGGCCACGGTCACGGTGTTCGACCCGGTAGCGGACGGCTTCCGGGTCGTCGGGATCACTGCCAGGTGCGACCTGCAGGGGTGGCACCTGCCGTGGCGGTGGGAAGCCGTGCTCGTGCAGCCCCTGGTACTTGCGCCCGAACGCCGGAGGCGGCGGTGGACCGTCGTCGAGGCTGACCTCACTGATCGTGAGTCTCCGGGCAGCGAACTGGCCGCCGTTGCCGGTGGTGAGATTGCCGCGAGGGTGTTTGGCCGGGTCGAAGGAGCTCATGCCTGCAATGTGTGCTGCCACTCGAGCTGAAGTCGCCGACGGATCACCGGTAGAGGGTCACCCTCCAGACGGTCGCCCCGATCGCCGCCCAGACGGGGAGGCTGAACGCCAGGCCGTAGCCGAGTCCTCGGAAGAACCGCGTACCCTCGTCATGCCGAGCTGACTGTGTGCTCTCGAATGTGTCCATGCATTCGACCTATGCGCCTCGGTAGAGCCGCGGGTCAGCGCCGAGGAACGCGAACCATCCATGCAGGTACCCGAACACGAGAACGGCGATCAGCAAGACGAAGACCGCTACCTTCGCCAGCTTCTTCGCCCACGCAATGCCACTGGATGCGGCGAGCAGCAGGATGGTGCCGGCGGACAGCCCGGTGAGCCCGGACAACCACGAGACGACAGACTGAACTTTGGCTGAGATGTCCTCCATGACCATTGCGTATGCGTTCCAACCCGACCACTGTCCGGCGCCGGGTCGTCTGGTTCAGTCGCCGTATCCGAATGCGTCCTGCAGCAGCGCTGCCGTGCGCTGATCCACCCAGGGCAGCTCCTTGATGTAGAACCGCCGTGTGGTCTCCGTCGACGCGTGGCCCAAGAGCTTCGCTGCGAGCTCCAGATCACCGAGGGAGGCGATCTCCGTGGCCACGGTCTTGCGCATCGTTGAGAACAGCACATTGTCGACCGCTGACTCGAGATCGTCGAACAGCCCCTGGTCGACGGCCCAGTCACGGAACTTCCGAAAGGCCCGGTCCAGATTGTTCAGCAGGTACGGTGTGCCCTGCCGAGTCTGGAAGAGGTAACCGTCGTCGTCCGTCTGCACCTGCAGCTTCGTCATGATGATGTCGGCGGCAAACACCGGCAGACAGATGATGCGCATCTGACGAGCCCGTTTCGGTGTCGGCTTGCGCTGCCCGTTCTGCTGCATGGTTCCGTTCACAGAGACGAACACCTGCTCGTCGGCGATCAGCACGTCCCTGCGCCTCAGGGCGAGCACCTCCCCCGGTCGCATGCTCGTCCCCAGCACCACGTCGAGGATCCGACGGATGTCCGCATTCGGCCGCACGCCCCGACGTTTCGTCGACTCCCACTGGATCAGCACCCTGCGCACCACGTCGACATCATGAGCGCTCAGCGCCTCGCGCTCCGTCTTCGCCGGCCTGATCGGTGTGGTCGCAGCCGCGAAGTCACGCTCAATGAGCCCCATGCGCACGAGATGCTGGCAGACCATGCTGAGCACAATCCGAGACATCTTGGCGTTCCACGCTCCCCGTTCCGCCAGAATGCTGGCGACGATGCCTTCGAGTAGGGGGACACTCAGTTCGCGGATCAGCACTCTCGACAGGCGGTTGTGCAGCGTCCGATTCAAGCAACGCTGATACTGGTCGAGTGTCCCGGGGGCAGCATTGGGGTGAGACCGCCGATATGCCTCAAGCCACATTTTCCCAGCGGCTTCGAGTGTCGAGTCGACGCCGAGAGTGTGAGTACTGCCGAGAAGCTGCGTCACCGCCGCTTGGAGCAGTGCCAGCGCTGTAGCCGGGTCAGGGCCACTGCGCTCGATCTGACGTGAGACGCCGTCCATCGGGTAGACCCGGCATCTGGCGATCCAACGCTCCCCTGCCTGATGGACAGAGAACGGCGAATGCGAACCCGGACTTTTCGTCGGCCGACCCATCAGCTCAGGCTGCTTTCTGATCGGGAGAGTTTCCCTCCATCTCCAGCAGATATTGGTCGACGGTCTCCTGCCGCCAACGGACGGATCCGCCGATCTTCACTGCGCGAGGGCCTTCGCCCTTCGACCGCAGATTGCGGATCGTCTTCTCCGAGACGCTCAGATACCGGGCGAGATCTTTGATCGTCAACAGGGATGGCGATGCTGCATGTTGTGGTGTCATGCACTCCCCTATGCGCGTCGAGGGCGGCCACGTTCGCAGGCGGGACAAATCGGGATATGCCTGAGCCGAGACCACTGTTCGGAGGGGTTTTTGCTGAGTTTTTGCTGGATTGGAACATCCGCGGCCCTTCGGGATCAGGGGCGATCCGCGGAATACCGGGGCAAAACGTGGGGCGTGTGGGACTTGAACCCACGACCAAGGGATTATGAGTCCCGTGCTCTAACCAGCTGAGCTAACGCCCCCGACCACGATTGCGCGCTGATGCGCCGCAGCCAGCAGTCAATGTTACCGGGTGCGGTGCTCTGGGCTGCAGTCCGATGGCCAGCGTTTCGCAGAATGCGCCTTCGAGATCACTTTGCGACGACGGTCGCGAGCTCGTCCCATCTGGTCGTCGCTCGCGGCGAGAGCATTTCACGCTTCATCTGCCACGCCGGCCCGGCCTTCAGCCCTGCTGCGCCGAGCCCGACGGCGTGGCCGCCCAGTCGGTCGTTCACCTGATCGAGCATCGATCCCAGATGGTGCATCGTCTCAGGCTGCTCGTCGAAGAGGTCGAACTCCTGTTGCTCCCCCGGCTGTCGCAGATCGCTCAGCGTGATGCCGGCGCGCACATAGCGGCGGTCTTCGAGCATGCGCGGCAGGATCAGCGCGCACGCTCGCTTTGCGACGGTGACTGGGTCGTCCGTTCGAGGCATCACCTCGATCGCACCGCTCGCCGTGTGCATTGGAGGGCTCGCCCACGCCGTCGAAGCGAACGCGTGCACCGCCCCGGCGACAGAGTTCTGTGCGCGCAGCCGCCGGGTCACATACTGCGCATAGACCGTCAGCACTTCGTGCATCTCGTCAACGGTCGTGACCGGTGTCGAGAACGACCTCGAGTACATCACCTGCTGCCGCACGCCGGGCTGCACGTCGTAGTCGATGCACGGCTGACCGCGCAGCTCGAGCATGGTGTGGGCCATGCGCACGCTGAACCGACGGCGCATCTGCTCGACGTCGGCATCGCGCAGCGCAGCTGCGGTCTCGATTCCCAAGACGGCGAGTCGTTTGCTCGTGCGCCGGCCCACGCCCCAAATGTCGCTGGCCGGCGTCGCCCGAAGAATGCGATCGAGCTGCTCAGCTGAGTACCAGTCGATGCTGGCGACCCCGTTCAGCGCCGCGTTCTGCTTGGCGCCGTGACTCGCCAGCTTTGCGAGGGTACGGGTGGGCGCGATGCCGACCGACACCGGCACCCCGATGTCATGGCGGATGCGATGGCGCATCTCGCGAGCGGTGGCCGTCATCTGCTTTGTGGTGCCGTGCAGGCGCACGAACGCCTCATCGATGGAATAGACCTCGACACAGTCACTGAACCGCCGGAGCATCGACATGATGCGCCCGGATATCTCGCCATAGAGCTCATAGTTCGACGAACGTGCCACCACGCCGTTCTTGCCTGCCCAGACTTGCATGCGAAACCATGGCTCCCCCATCGGAATGCCCATCGCCTTCGCCTCTGCGCTGCGCGCGACCACACAGCCGTCGTTGTTCGAAAGCACGACAACGGGTCTTCCTTCGAGCTCGGGATGAAAGATGCGCTCACATGCCGCGAAGCACGAATTCACGTCGACGAGGGCGAAACGTTCGCCGCCTGTCGTCGATCGGCTGCCCGCCGGCCCGTTCACAGTCGATGCAGGCATCGTGTTGCGACTCCCCAGATGGAGAGCTCCTGGCCTTCGCGCATGCGGATCACTGAATGCCCGGGATGCTCTGCATGCAGCTCGGCACCGGAAGGCGTCAGCCGAAACCGTCTGATCGTGAGCTCCCCGTCGACCACGGCGATGACGACGCTGCCGTCTGACGGGGTGCGCGAACGATCGACGATGACCTCGTCGCCGTCGAAGATACCCGCTCTGACCATCGAGTCACCGACGACTTTGACGACGAACGTCGTCAACGGATCGTCGATCAGATACTCGTTCAGATCGAGCGTGCCGTCGCAATAGTCTTGCGCGGGAGAGGGAAAACCTGCCATCACCACACCTCCGATCGTTCGAATGTATGTTCGATTGTATCCGGTGCCTCCGACATGAGCAGGCTGGGCACGCCTACCATGTGGTTGATGAGCACTGCAGAGACTCCCCTGACCGCACCCCGGTGTGCATGCGCACCGACCGCGCCCGCATCGAACACGGCGACCACGTCGCACGTACCGGGCCTGCCGCATCCCCATGACGAGGTCGACCCGCTCGCGCTCGTCATCGTCGTTAACGGCGCGAAGACGCCCGAGGGCCACCTGCAGGCCGGTGCCGAAGATCTCTATGACGCGGTCGCTCTCGCGATCACCGCGATGCTGCACGACGCCCGCCCTGAGTGCGTCGCACGCGTACGTACCTGGACCGACGATCGCATCCGCAAAATCGTCAAACGCGCCCGCAACCGGGCCTGGCAGCAGATCGACGCCCTCGCTCTGCCGCACGTCACCGTGACCGTGAGCAGCGCAACGGTCGCGGTGTTCGCTCCCCTGCGTCCGTCCGAATACCCGCCGGTGCTGCGCAGTGCGCAGGTCGCCGGCCTGCAGGCGGATGCCACGGGCCGCCCGCCTCACCCCGACGCGATCACGGTGCACGTCAACGACGCGCTGCACATGTCGACCGGTAAGACCATCGCCCAGCTCGGGCACGCGGTGCAGATCTTCGGCGACGAGTGCCCGGTCGAGGCGGCGGCCTGGATCGCTGCCGGCTGCGCGGTGAACGTGGTGCCCGGCATTCCGACCGGTCCGCTGGCGGTGCGCGTCGAAGATGCCGGCTTCACCGAGGTGCCGCCCGGCTCGCTCACCGCAGCGATCAGTCTCTGAGCGCCTGAGACGTCGAATCGCCGGCGTCGTGACGGCCGACTCTCGCAGCGTCGATCAGCTCGATCAGGCGGTCGGCGATCACCTCGTTGCCGATCTCGTTCGGGTGGTCGCCGTCGGCGAGAATCCACTCGGGATGCCCCTGCATGATCTGCCCGACATCGAGATAGGTCGCGTGGATCTCACCGGAGGCCCGTCGCACGTCGTCACGAATCTGCGGCAGCGAGTCCGGCTCGTCGGCCGCGTTCCAGAACGGCGAGACCACATAGATCGTGGCCTGCGGGTAACGGTCGCGCAGATCGGTGAAGAAGCTGAGCACGGCGTCGTACTGGTCACCGAAGTCATCCCACGCCCCGATGTCGTTGCCGCCACCGGTGACCATGACGACATCGGCAGCGGGGTCGGGCAGGCTGTCGAGCACGTCTTGATAGTCCGGTCGCGGGGCGTCGGGAGTTCCCCAGGCGGTCACGTATCCGGTGCCGCCCAAGGCCACGTTGTTCTCTGTCCAGCCCATGCGCTCGGCAACGAGAGAGGTGAACCGCTCGGTCGGGTCGTCGAGCATCTCACCCGAGGTGTACGAGTCACCGATCACCAGCATGTCGGCGCCAGCACGCTGAGTCGGGTCGTCATGGTCGCCGACGGCGCCGAGCCGGGGTGGCGCAGACTGGGCCCCTGATGTGGACGCCGTTGTGCCGTTCGAGGCGTCACTGCGGCTCGCTGCGTGGTCACCATTTGCGCCATCGGTCGACACCGCACCCGGTGCGAGCCGGGCGGCTGCGTCAGGCGAAGTCGACAGGAAGAGAGCACCGGCGACGGTCGCCGCGATGGCGGCGGCCCCGATCGTTCTGCGAACCCATTTGCCTTGCACAGCGACGATGATACTCCCGTCTCAGGAGTGCGGCGGAGGACTGATCTTGAGGCGATCCTCAGCCCGCTTGAGGCCGCGCACCTGGGGATGATGGCGCGCGATGACGAACACGCCGCCGACCCCGATCGCACCGGTGATCACGAAAGCGGCCAGCATCCACAAGGGAGCCTTCGTCGCCTCTTCGAGCACGATCATGCCGATCAGCACGGCCACCAACGGGTCGATCACGGTGAGCCCGGCCATGACCAGATCAGGCGGCCCCGAGGCATGGGCGTTCTGCACGAACCACGACCCGAGTGCCGCGGTGACGGCCAGGGCGAGGGCCGTGACGAGCGTGAGCCATTCGAAGTTGCCGTCTCGCACGCGCGCGACCAGCAGCTTGGCCAGCGTCGAGACGAAGGCGAAGAGCACGCCCGCGCCGATGATGTAGACGACGGCACGCATTCTGCGACCGAACAGCGCGAAGCCGATGGCGAAGACGACCAGTACGCAGGCGAGCAGCAGGAGCACCTCGATGAGCCGACGATCGGTGACGGGGTGATCGACCGCGATGGTCGCGGCCATGATCACGAAGAGACCGATGCCGACCATGCACATGGCGACGCCGGTCAGCACGGAGCGACCGATGTGCAGATTGGCCAGATGCGCGTTGAGATACGTGGTCAGCACGAGCGCGATGATGCCGATCGGCTGAACGACCATGATCGGCGCCATGCTCAGCGCCGTGACCTGGACGACCACAGAGAGCCCGAGCAGCAGTGTGCCGATCACCCAGCGCTTCGAACGAAAGAGATTCAGCAGCTCGCGGAGACTGAACCCGCCCGTGCCTGCCTGCTCGTCAATGCTCTTGTCGGTCTTGGCGACGCCGGAGCTCTGCATTTGGGTGCCGATGGACATGATCACGGCGCCGAGCGCTGCGATCAGGATGGCGATGGCGTTGCCCACGGATTCACGTCCTGTTCGATCGGTGTCTCTATCGTATCGGTCGATGCCGAGGCGACAGCTCTGAGGCACGGTGCGTCGGCCGATCCTGCAACGGCGACGGATAATGGAGGCATGACCATTCTTCCCATCGTGGTGACGGGCGAACCCGTGCTGCACCACGTCGCCCAGCCCGTGACCGCCTTCGACGCCCAGCTGCACACGTTGGTCGACGACATGTTCGAGACCATGTACGAAGCACCGGGCGTGGGGCTCGCTGCACCGCAGATCGGCTTGGACGCCCGTCTCTTCGTCTACGGGTGGACCGATGACGAGGGCATCGAGCACAAAGGCGTCGCGGCCAACCCGGAGCTCTGGATCACTCCACTCCCCCTTGACGAGCTGGATGACGACGATGACGCAGAGGGGTGCCTCTCGGTGCCTGGGCTGAGATTTCCGACGCGACGCGCGACTCAGGCGATTCTGAAGGCCCAAGACGAGAACGGAGAGCCCTACGAGGTACAAGCTGAGGGGTGGCTGGCTCGCATCTTTCAGCATGAGTACGACCATCTCGACGGCATTCTCTACGTCGACCGTTTAGAGGATCCTCACGCATATGCCGCGCGCAAGATCATTCGCAAACAGAAATGGGGCCGGCCGGGGCTGTCGTGGACGCCGGGGGTCGACGACGTCGAGGCATAAAAAAGTCTGCTGACCTCACAGGGGGGGAAGGCGAGATCAGCAGACACGAAATAGTACGTAGATCATCGGCTCAGATGCAAACCGTTGGTAAGATATCTGCTCAAATCGCGACCCAGTCGCATAAAGCACGACACTCAGTAGAGACGCGATGGCAGGATTCGAACCTGCGACGGCTGGCGTGCGGCGGGCTATGAGACCGCCTCCTTCGTCCACTTGGATACACCGCGTTGACATGCTCATGCTACGGCGGATCAGTTTTGCGGTGGCCAAGATGACAGAGTGTGAATGGGCGCTGCGCGTATTGCGTGAGATGATGGTTGCTGACGACGACGTGTCGCACTCCGCGCCACGCGCCGACCACGCAACGTATCGAGGAGCAAGACTATGAACGCGCCAAGCGCCAAGAACGAACAGGGCCGCAAGGTTCAGGCCGCGAGCCACGGCCTGACATTCACTTCGCTGATTCTCGTCATCGTATCGCTGGGCCTGTTCATCGGCGGAGGCTTCGTTCTCGGCAACGCACCGATGAAGGGCGACGCCGGGCTCTGGGAGCACCTGCTGGGTCTGCTCATGATGACCGCCGGGTTCTTCACCGCCCTGCAGGTGTCGACCTGGTTCTCGAACGACTGATTCTCTCGGCAGCCAGACCGAGAACGCCCCTGCCCTGATCGGTGGGGGCGTTCTGCGTCTGACGACACGCCCGAGCTTGCGCGCAGAGGCGGGCAGAACCGCCTTGGTTTTGCACCACGTCGGCCAGTTGCTATTATGGAGAAGTTGCAACGCGGTATTCCCCTGTAGCTCAATTGGCAGAGCATTCGGCTGTTAACCGAAGGGTTGTTGGTTCGAGTCCAACCGGGGGAGCTAAAGCCCCAGCCGGTCGAATCATCCTGGCGGGGGCTTTTTTCATTCCATGCCGGTTCAGGTTTCCTGCCGGTTCAGGCTCACACCAGTCGATGTCTCTCATCCAGCCTCTCGTCCAGCTCGGCGAGAATCTCCCGGCACCGTGCCACGTCTTCCTGTGTGCCCGAGAGTTCGAACTCGAAGAGCATCGGTCGTCCAGAACGCTGCGCGATCTGTCGTGCGGCTGCCTGGTAGTGTTCGCCGAAGTTACGGTTTCCCGATCCGATGACACCCACCATGTGTCGTCGGTTCTGCGGCGAGGCCAGAAACCTCAGCACGGCCTTCGGCAGGGTGTCATTGGCCCCGTTGCCAGCTTTGTACGAAGGCGTCAGCAGCACCCAGGGGCCGTCGGTGACGCTGTTGCGCACGTCGTGATCTGAGAGGTCGCGCACGTCTCTGTTAAGATGCCCGGCGAAGCGTCGCACCAGGCCACTGGCTGACGAGTAATAGTAGATCGGCGTCTCTCTCATGCTCTCCATCATGCCTCTTGCCGCAGTGCCGATCGGTTCCCTGCCGGCGAGCTGCCGAATCGCTCAGTAGACTGCTGGTCATGTCTTTCTCGGTGAAACGCGCACGCAGCGCTGACGATCGCGCCGCCTGCCGCGCTCTGCTCCAGGCAGAGCTTCAGACGACGATGCCGCTGTTTCCTGACGAACCCGATGCGCAGACGGCCGCACTGGTTCGATCCCTTGGAGGAGTCGATGAGACGGTGCTCGCCGCACGCGACGATGACGGAACCCTCTTGGGTGCCTGTGTGCTCCGGGCAGACACCGAGGTCTACATGATCATCGCAAATGGGTTGGACCCACGTATCGCACGCTCGTTCGTCTCGCAGTGGGCGCTGCTCCCCCAGCTCGCGGTCATTCCCGAGCAGCGTGGAACCGGCGTCGGCCGGGCTCTGATCGAGGCTGCCCTGGCGATTTCGTCTCTGCATCCCAGCATCGCGGGGGTCTACGCATTCGCCGAAGAGGTCTGTCAAGAGGCATCCGAGGGGTTCTTCGCCGCGCTCGGGTTCACCGGGCACGACACTCAGAACGTGACTCTGCCCATCCTGGCGCCCGGCACTGATCAGCTGCTGCCGGTTCCGATCTCGCACGACGGCATGCGCACCGGCCGCTATATGACGAAGAGCATCCTCCGAGACCATCGCTGAGCGACCATCTCAGGCCTAGGCTGGCACTCAGCCGTCTGACGGCTCGAGCCTCGCAGCTAACGCGGCGACCTGTGCCGAACGGCGGGCGTCTCGCTCTGTGAGGTCTCGTGAGCCTTCCGAGCAGAGTGCATCGGGCACGAGCATTCCAGAGAGCACATTGCAGACCTCGCTCAGATCCGGCATCTGGCTGATCTCTCCACGATCGACTGCACGTTCGAGCGCAAACCTGACCGCGTCACGAAAGGGACTGATGAAATCCCTGTTCAACAGGTGCAAAGAAGAACCGTCTGACATGCCGCGATACGCCAGATACGGCAGCACGGCACGAAGAAATCGGTCGTTCAGCCGTTCCACGGAGACGAGCTGGACGGCGTACAGATCTTCTTCGAGACTTTCGCGGTCTGATGCGTCGAACGAAGTGGTGCGTGAGTTGGCGACGAACAGCAGCATCTCGTCGAGGCTCTTGAAGCGACGGTAGAACGCAGGTCTCGTGGTCTTCGCCGCGGTCACGACCGATGAGATCGTCACCTCACGCAGCCCGTGGGCGAGCGTGATGTCGACGACGGAATCGATGATCGCCTGAGAGACGCCTTCGTCAAGAGGTCGACGGGAACCCTCGCGTGCTGACGTGAGACGGGGATCAGTCAAGGGGCTCCTAGATGAGATGTCCGATACGGTTCGTCTCGGGCCCGAAGACCCGAGACGAACGGTCCCCCCATTGGTTCCCCCGTTGCACAGTGTATCGCATAATCATCGTCTGATGTGACACCCGCATGTGATTGCTCAGACTGAGCGGGGTATCACAGTGACATGCGCCCCACGGACTCGCCATAGGGGGTCTCGCCGATGGTCATGAAGCCGACGTGCTCGAAGAACGGTCCGGGGCCGTCTTCCCCGGGTTCGTAGATCACATAGAGCGCCCCAAAGCCGCGTGTCCGAGCCTCGTCGGCCAAGGCCTCGACGGCGAACCGCCCGATGCCCCTGCCCTGCCCCCGGGCGTCTACGTGGATGCGCCAGAGAGCCGCGCTGAACTCGTCGCGATCAGCGTGCGGGTCGAAGCTGCCGTGGATGAAGCCGACGACCTCGTCGGTCTCGTCATCGACCACAACGCGCTGCCACGCGGTGTCGGGGTTCACCACCGAGACCGCAGCTGAGTACGAGACGGGAGCGATGTACTGCGCCTGGCCTGGCTTCAGCGAGAGCGCGTTGGCAGCGATGATGTATTTCGCGTTCAGTTCTTCAAGTCTCAGTGTGCTCATGGCAGCATCATATGGCACCCTGTCCGAGAAGACCTCAGCATATACGTCTGCATGACGGCTGCTGCCTCAGCTGTGTCGTGTCTTCCGGCCTGAGCGGGCGGTCGACAGCTGCCCTGCTGCGGCATGAGGCCGTGCCAACGGGGTCAGCCGCTGCAGCAGCTCGACATGATCCGGGGTCAGATCAGCCGTGCTGTTGACGCCGAGCAGCTGCAGGGTGCGCGTGTACTCGCCTCGCAGCAGCTCAAGCACCTTGGCGACGCCTTCTTTGCCCGCAGCCATCAGCCCGTAGAGGTAGGCGCGCCCAATCATCGCCATATCGGCACCATTGGCCACGGCGGCGACGATGTCGGCACCGTTCATGATGCCGGTGTCGATGAGAATGGCGTAGTCGTCGCCCAGCTGCGCACGCACCTCTGGCAGCAGGTGCAGCGGCACCGGCGCTCGGTCGAGCTGTCGCCCGCCGTGGTTCGACAGCCAGACGCCGTCGGCGCCGTGGTCGCGCACCCGCTTGGCGTCATCCACGTTCTGAATGCCTTTGACGACCAGGTTGCCCTTCCACTGCTCGCGAAGCCAGTCGACGTCGTCGAACGAGACGGTCGGGTCGAACATCTGGTTGGCCAGCTCGCCGACCGTGCCTTGCCAGGAATCGAGCGCCGCGAACCGGAGCGGCTCGGTCGTCAAGAAATTGAACCACCACCATGGGCGAACGGCACCGTTCATGAACGTCTTGCCGGTGAGCCTCGGCGGAATGGTCATGCCATTGCGCACATCGCGAAGGCGGGCGCCGGCCACAGCGGTGTCGACCGTCACGATCAGCGTATCGACGCCTGCCTGCTGCGCCTGCTCGATCAGCTTCAGCGACCGGTCGCGCTCTTTCCAGAGGTAGAGCTGGAACCAGTTGCGACCGCCTGGCGTGCTCTGGGCGAGTGTGTCGATCGAGGTGGTGCCCATGCACGAGAGGCTGAACGGAATGCCTGCGTCGCGTGCCGCCTGCCCAGCAGCGACTTCGCCCTCGTGATTCATCATGCGCACGAAGCCGGTCGGGCAGATGCCGAGCGGCATGGCGGCACTGGCGCCGAGCACCTCGGTGCTGGTGTCGATCTCTGCGATGTCACGCAGCACCGAGGGGTGAAAGACGATGTCGCGGTAGGCCTGTCGTGCCCGCCGCAGGCTGATCTCGCTCTCGGCCGCACCGTCGGTGTAGTCGAAGGCCACCTTGGGAGTGCGACGTTTCGCGATGAGCCGGATGTCCCAGAGGTCGGCAGCCTTGTCGAGTCGGCGCTTCTTGCCGTTGGGCTCGAACGGCTTCAGCCGCAGAAACTGGCTGAACTCTTTGGGGTCTGGGAATCGACGCTTCGTCATTGTCTTGCTGATCTCTTCTCGTCGTGGTTCAGTAGCCGGCCTGTTTGTCGACCACACCGGCGAACTCGACGGCGCTGCCGCCGTCGCTCTCACCGAGGAATGCGCGCACGTTGTGGCTGATTCGAGCTGACAGCGGCTTCTGCGCCATCGCCCAGGTGTTCGCCGTGTGCGGTGTGATGATCACGTTGCCCGCCGTCCACAGCGGGTGACCGTCGGGCAGAGGCTCGGGGTCGGTCACGTCGACGCCTGCGCCCGCGATCTCGCCCTGGGCGATGGCCTCGGCCAGCGCATCGGTGTCGATCTGCGGGCCGCGGGCGATGTTCACGACGACCGCGTCGTTCGGCAGCGCCTTGAACTCTTCGGCACCGAGCAGGTGCTTCGTGCCGGCCGTCAGCGCCGCAGCGAGGATGATCACATCGAACTCTGCCACCAGACTGCGGAACGTCTGATCGTCGACGACGCGCTCAGCTCCTTCGACAGGCTGCTGACGACGTCGCACGACCGTGATCTTCGCGCGGAACGGCTGCAGCAGACGCACAATCTCACGACCGATGCCGCCTGCACCGACGACCGCCACGCGCAGGTCGTAGAGAGAGCGGCCGGCCTGATCGCTCCAGCTGGTGCGCCGTGAGTAGGGGCCGAAGTCCCGCAGCGCAGCGAGAGTGAGAGCCAGAGCATGCTCGGCGACCGGCTCGTCGTAGGCGCCCTTGGCAGAGGTGAACGTGATCGAGCTGTGTCTCGTGAAGACGTCGGTGAACGCGTCTACGCCGGCGAAGGGCAGCTGCACCCAGCGTACCTGCGGGTTGGCGTCGAGCACCTCAGCGAGCTGCGAGGCGCCCTTCGGATCGAGCCAGACCACACCCTCGGTCTCGGCGCTGAGCGGCTGCGCCTCGACGCCGCCTGCGGCGACGGCCTTGACGAACGGGGCCTGAGCCTCGGGAAGAACGGTGATCGTCATGGGAACTCCTTTGTGTGATGACTGAATCGCGTGTGTCACAGACTCAGGCGATCGACTCCTGCAGGTCTCTGCGCTCCTGCTCGAGGTCGACGAGCATGCGCTGCACGTTGCGCACCTGGTCTGGCGGAGCGACGGCCGCTCCTCGCGAGAGTCTACCGAGCAGCTCGCGGATGCGCTGGTCGAGTCGGTCAAGCAGGTACCGGGTCAGCACCTCGCGTGCATAGGCGGCAGCCTCGGCACCGGTGCTCACCGGCAGCTGGATCATCGCCAGTTCGCCGACCAACGACTGCAGCTCGGGCGCGACGCGCTCGCCGACCGTCTCGACGCGGTTCTTCTGCTCGGCGTAGTTCGGCACCGAGAACAGCACTTCGAGCAGCTGACGCAGGCGGGGTTCGTTGACCGGCAGCTGTTCGACTCGGCTGCGCAGATCGGGCGGGCACAGCTCGGGCACCTGCAGAAGAGCCTCGGCGAGCTGCACCTCGCGTCTGGCATGTTGCGAGCCCATCGGCAGATCGGCTCGGTGCACCGGCACAGCGGGGGCGGGCGCGACCACGGCATCCGACCGCTGCTCGGCATCACCGGCTCTGACGAAGCCCGACCCCACCTGCTGCGCGCTCACCGCAGGCGCCTCAGGCGAAGCCGTCGAACGCCGCGACCGATCGCGTTCGGCTGCTCGCACCGCGCGCAGGGCCTCGTCGGGGTCTGCCCCGACCAATCCGGCGAGCACGCGGGCATAGCCGGGCTGCAGCGCCCGGTTGCGCAGACTGGTGACGATCGGAGCGGCCTGCTGCAGCGCCTGCACCTGGCCTTCGACAGTGTTCAGATCGAAGCGCTTGATCACCTGGCGCATGGCGAACTCGAAAAGCGGGGTCTTCGCCGTGATCATGCTTCGCACGGCCTGATCGCCCCGGCTCATACGCAGATCTGAGGGGTCAAGGCCGTCGGGTGCGATGGCCACGTAGGTCTGCGCGACGAAGCGCTGCTCTTCGGCGAACGCGCGCAGAGCGGCCTTCTGCCCTGCCTCATCGGGGTCGAAGGTGAAGATCACCTCGGCCGGCTTAGAGGCATCGTCGGCAAGCACCCGTCGGATGACCTCGATGTGCCCCGGGCCGAAGGCGGTGCCGCAGGTGGCGACGGCAGTGTCGACGCCGGCCAGATGGCAGGCCATCACGTCGGTGTATCCCTCGACCACGACCACCTGACGCTTCTTCGCGATGGCGCGTTTGGCGAGGTCGAGACCGTAGAGCACCTTTGCCTTGTGATAGACGTCGGTCTCGGGCGTGTTGAGGTATTTCGGCCCTTGGTCGTCGTCATAGAGTCTGCGGGCACCGAACCCGATCGTGCGGCCGGTGAGATCGATGATCGGCCACATCAGTCGACCGCGAAACCGATCGTAGATGCCGCGCTGGCCTTGTGAGACGAGCCCGGCGGCGATCAGCTCGTCATTGGTGAATCCGCGCTGCTGCAGGTGGTCGCGCAGGCCGTTCCAGCCTTTGGGCGCATAGCCCATGTGAAACTCGTGGGCTGCGTGGGAGTCGAAGTCACGGCGGAGCAGCTCGGCGCGGGCGACCTTCGCCTCGGAGCTGTTCAACTGTTGGGCGAACCAGCTGCGTGCAGCCTCGTTGGCCTCGAGAATGCGGGCACGACGGCCGCGAGCCTGCAGATCGGGGCCGCCGTCTTCGTAGTGCAGCTCGTAGCCCAGCCGATCGGCGAGCTGCTCGACCGCCTCGGTGAAGGTGACGTGATCCATCTTCTGCAGAAACGTGAAGACGTCGCCGCCTTCGCCGCATCCGAAGCAGTGGTAGTAGCCGAGCTGGGGGCGCACGTGGAATGAGGGCGAACGCTCGTCGTGAAACGGGCAGAGACCCTTCAGAGAGCCGATGCCGGCCGACTTCAGCGTCACATACTGGCCGATGACCTCAGAGATGTCGATGCGCGAGCGAATCTCGTCGATGTCGCGTCGTGCAATCCGTCCGGCCATGCCCACCAGTCTAGATCCTCGGCGCTGATCCGCCCCCGTGGGGCTCGACGCGACCTTCCTCGCTGGTGCGTCGACGAGGCGCGGCTATCCCTCGACGAAACGTGCGTACCAGTGCTCGGCCGAAAGATCGGTCAGCGTCGCCACCTGATCGACGACGACACGCCGACGCCCGTCGTCATCGGGTGCCGCTCGCCACAGCTCGCGGAAGGCGGGCTCGAGATGTGCATCCCCGGTCGACCACAGCGCGTCGAGCAGCGCCGCCAGCATCGAGCGCTGCCGCTCGTAATACGGCTGCAGGCTGTCAGAGGCCATGATGAACATGCCCACGATGCCTTTCAGCAGTGTGATCTCGGCTGAGGTCGTGGCCGGCAGCTCGACGTCGGCGCGGTACCGGATCAGGCTGCCGACTGGATGTGCATCACGGGTGGCCTCAGTGACTGATCGGCAGAATCGGCCGATCAGCTCGCTGGTGAGATCTTTGAGCTGGGCGAGATGCTCGCGGCTCTCACTCCAGTTCCAGAGCCAAAGCGGCAGCCGCTGCAGACGATGCAGCGCAGCGGCCAGCTCGTCTGGCGAGTGCCGTGTGCCCGTCCAGATCATCGCGCCGCGCAGCACTTCGTCGAGATGCTGCGGGTCGTTGATGATCTCGGGGTCGACATAGCGCTCGACGATGCCGTCTTCGAAGTCATGCACCGAGTAGGCGATGTCGTCGCTGAGATCCATGACCTGTGCCTCGATGCACCGCCGCCCTGCGGGCGCCCCGGCTCGCAGCCATTCGAAGACCGGCAGATCGTCGGCGTAGACGCCGTACTTCAGCGGGCCCCCGGTCTCGTCGGCGCGGCGCACACCCTCTTCGACGCCCCAGGGATACTTCGCGGTGGCGTCAAGCGTGGCACGCGTCAGGTTGAGCCCGTAGCTGACTCCGTCGACCATGCGCTTTGTCTCAAGGCGGGTGAGCAGCCGCAGCGTCTGCGCGTTGCCCTCGAAGCCGCCGAAGCGCACTGACCACTCGGCCAGGGCCATCTCACCGTTGTGTCCGAACGGCGGATGGCCGAAGTCGTGGGCGAGGCAGGCGCTGTCGACCAGATTGGGGTTCAGCCCGAGCGACTTGCCGAGTTCGCGACCCACCTGGGCGACCTCGAGCGAGTGCGTCAGTCGGTTGCGCACGAAGTCGAGGCCCGCGGTCGGCGAGAACACACCGGTTTTGGCCGACAGCCGGCGCAGAGCCGAGGAATGGATCATTCGACCGCGGTCGCGTTCGAAGTCGCCGCGGCGGTTCGTGTGCGTCTCTGGGTACCAGCGCTCCCGGTCGGCCCTGGAGTACTTCGCCCGCTTCAAGCGCCCCGAAGATGTGACCGTCACCGTGGCAGCCGCACGACTGTCGCGCGCCCCGCTCTCACATTCGCTCATGCGATCAGCCGCCGCTCACGTCGAGTTCGGCCTCGAGCAGGCAGGACGACTGCTCGGCGTCGAGCAGGTTCGACTCAAGCCAGTGCTCGGGCAGGTGCGGACGCTTCGGGCGACCGGCGCGACCACGCGGCCCCTCGGCGTCTTTGCCCGGATAGCGCACGCTTGCGTCGAGCTGCCCCACCAGGTCTTCGAGCTCGCCGAACGTCTCGACCAGCGCCATGCGCTGGCGCAGCTCGCCGCCGACCGGATACCCCTTGAAGTACCAGGCGACGTGCTTGCGGATGTCGCGGCAGGCGTGCATCTCGTCGTCGAAGAAATCGCCCAGCAGACGCGCATGCCGCAGCAGAGCCTGCCCGACCTCTCGCAGATTCGGCTGCGCAGGCTGATACTCGTAGCTCGGCCTCGTCGGGTCGGCGGCATACGCGGCGAACGCCCGCTCCAGGTCTTGGAACAGCCAAGGTCGTCCCAGGCAGCCTCGACCGACGACCACGCCGTCGACTCCGGTCTCGCGCACCATGCGGATCGCATCCTCGGCCGACCAAATATCGCCGTTGCCCAGAACCGTCACATCGGGAAGCATCTCGCGCAGGCGGGCTATCGCCGACCAGTCGGCATGCCCAGAGTAGTGCTCGGCCGCCGTGCGCCCGTGCAGCGCCACCGCTGCGACACCGGCGTCACGGGCTGCCTTCGCGGCCCACTCGAAAGTCATGTGATCGTTGTCGATGCCTTTGCGCATCTTGACCGTCACCGGCAGATCGCCCGCACTGCGCACCGCGGTCTGCACGATCGAGGCGAAGAGGTCGTGCTTCCAGGGCAGAGCCGCTCCCCCGCCTTTGCGGGTCACCTTTGGCACTGGGCAGCCGAAGTTGAGATCGATGTGATCGGCGAGGTCTTCGGCCACGATCATGCGCACCGCCTCGCCCACGGTCTTCGGATCGACGCCGTAGAGCTGCACCGATCGCGGCGACTCGTCGTCGTCGAACGTGATCAGTCGCATCGTCTCGGCGTTGCGCTCGACGAGGGCACGCGTCGTGATCATCTCGCAGACGTAGATGCCGCCGCCATAGTCGCGGGCAAGATGCCGAAACGCTCGGTTCGTGATGCCGGCCATCGGTGCGAGCTCGACCGGGGTGTCGACGTGCAGGCGGCCGATCTGCAGGCCCCGAGTGGCCGAAGGCACGTCTGCTGGTGCGGATGCGGCGTCGTTCCGCCGTTCTGCGCCCGTCTGCGTCGCAGGTCGGGCATCGGCCGAAGCGGTGAGATGTTCTGTCATGCGCTACTTCTGTGTTCTCTGCATCGGGGGATGCTGTTCGTCATCGCCGTCGGTCGACGGCTGAAGGGTTCGGATAGAGACGGTGTCGTCGGTCGGCTGCGCTGCGAACGTCGGCTGCGCTGCGAACGTCGGCTGCGCTCCGTGCCACACGGGCACCGGGTGCGGCGCAGGATGAAACCTGTTGTCAATGCGACGACGACGCGCCGCGATGAGCACCCAGCAGAGAAACGAGCCGCAGAGGATCACTTCTTGGAACAGCACGATCGGCGTGTCAGCAGAGCCCTCAAGCGTGTCGTCACCTGTGATGCCGGTGGCCTGCACCACGAACAGCAGCACGTTGTTGACCACGTGCAACGCGATCGAGGCCTCGAGCCCGCCAGTGCGAATCGTGAGCCAGACCGTGGTGACGGCGAAGACGACGATGCTCAGCTGCCCCCAGAAACCGTAGCCGTGGCCTGCCGTGAAGAGCAGCACACTGGGAATGGCCGCCAGCCACGGCCGACGCACCCAGCCGCCGACGGTCTGCAGAAGGAGCCCTCGGAAGACGAGCTCCTCGGTGGCCGCCTGCAGCGGTACCAGCACGATGATCATGCCGAGCAGCACGGCGTAGGTCGGCCACCCGACCCATCCTTGGGTGCTCGACAGCTCGCTCGCCTCATGGTCTGAGATGCCGCCCGTCGTGAGCGACGCGATGATCGTGAGCACAGAGACCAGCAGCTGCGTGCCCACGAACGTGACGACGGCAGGCATGACGCACCAGAGCATCCACCGCCAGCGGATGCGCGAGGTGACCGAGAGCATATGCCGCCACGGTCGCAGACCGGTTGACAGACAGGCCAGCAGTACGGCCGGCGCCATCAGGATCACCGAGACGAGCAGCAGCGACAGCGTCATCGGATCGGTGACGCGAGAGGTGTCGAGCCCCTCGAGACCGGCGAGGCCGCTGCGGCTGTTCGCGAACATCGCGATGCCGTAGACGACGAACAGCAGCACTGAGAGCACGAGGTAGTACACCACCGCGAGCAGCAGCGTCAGCAGAGGCCGCCACCAGCGGTAGTTGGGCAGACTCAGCTGCAGACGGTGAAACTGCAGAGGCTCGGGCCGCACCCACTCCCAGTGCCAGCCCAATGGCTGGTGCTGCCAGCCGAGTGGCTGCGACTGCTCGCGCTGAGAGCGGGGCACGGTCACGCGCCGATCAGCCGCTGCGCCAGGTACCCTTCGATCTGGTCGAGCGACACTCGCTCCTGCGTCATCGAGTCGCGTTCGCGCACGGTCACGGCATGGTCGTCGAGGGTGTCGAAGTCGACGGTCACGGCGAAGGGCGTGCCGATCTCGTCTTGACGACGGTAGCGACGGCCGATCGCGCCGGAGTCGTCGAACTGCACGTTCCAGTGCTTGCGCAGGCGCTCGGCCAGCCCCCGTGCCTCGGGCGAGAGCTTCTCGTTGCGCGAGAGCGGCAGCACGGCCACCTTGACGGGCGCGAGACGCGGGTCGAGATGCAGCACGGTGCGCTTGTCGGTGCCGCCTTTGGCGTTCGGCACCTCTTCTTCGTCGTAGCTGTCGACCAGGAACGCCATGAGCGAGCGGGTCAGTCCGAACGACGGTTCGATGACGTACGGGATGTAGCGTTCGCCGGTGGCCTGGTCGAAGTAGCTGAGGTCGTTGCCCGAAGCCTCGGTGTGGTTCTTCAGATCGAAGTCTGTGCGGTTCGCGATGCCCATGAGCTCGCCCCATTCCCCGCCCTCGAAGCCGAACTTGTACTCGACGTCGATCGTCCCGGTCGAGTAGTGTGCGCGGTCATCTTCTGGCACGTCGAACCGGCGCAGGTTGGCCGGGTCGATGCCGAGGTCGACGAACCAGTTCCAGGCGTCTTCGACCCAGGCTTTGAACGCCTCGTCGGCGTCTTCTGGCTTGACGAAGTACTCGATCTCCATTTGTTCGAACTCACGAGTGCGGAAGATGAAGTTGCCGGGCGTGATCTCGTTTCGGAATGCCTTGCCGATCTGGCCGATGCCGAACGGCGGCTTCTTGCGCGCCGCGGTGACGACGTGGGCGAAGTTCACGAAGATGCCCTGAGCCGTCTCGGGGCGCAGATAGTGCAGACCCTGCTCGTTGTCGACGGCGCCGAGGTACGTCTTCATCAGCCCCGAGAACTGCTGCGGCTCGGTCCATGCGCCTGGCTGACCCGTCTCAGGATCATTCACGTCGGCGAGGCCGTTGACAGGCGGGTGACCGTGCTTCGCGGTGTAGGCCTCGATCAAATGGTCGGCACGATAGCGCTTGTGCGTGTGCAACGACTCGACCAAAGGGTCGGTGAAGGTCTCGACGTGCCCAGACGCCTGCCATACCTTGGTCGGCAGAATGATCGACGAGTCGAGACCGACCATGTCGGAGCGGCCGCGCACGAAGTCGTCCCACCAGCGACGCTTGATGTTCTCTTTGAGCTCGACGCCGAGAGGGCCGTAGTCCCATGCAGAACGCGTGCCTCCGTAGATGTCTCCAGAGGGAAAGACGAACCCGCGACGCTTCGCGAGTGAGATGACCGCATCGAGACGGGATGACTTGGACACACGCACTCCTGATTCATTGGCTGTCGCCGAGATCGAGACATGACTGGCACGTCACACGACCGCGGTCGAAAGGGCTTGGGCGCACGCAGGCACCCGTTCTCCAGTCTAGACGCCCGGCACAGAATCCGGGCGAGCCTCGACCGTTCGCTCCCCCGACGCCTCGGTGGGATGATCGACCGCACCTCCGAACCGGCGATCGCGATGCGCGTACTCGACCACGGCATCCCACAGATTCGCCCGCCGAAAGTCGGGCCAGAGTACGTCCTGAAAGACGAACTCGGCATAGGCCGACTGCCAGAGCAGAAAGTTCGAGGTGCGCTGCTCACCCGAGGGTCGCAGAAAGAGATCGACGTCGGGCACGGGCCAGGTCGACAGGTGATGCTCGATGGTGCGTTCGGTGATGCCGCGCGGCCGCAGCCGACCGGCGGCCACCTCTTCGGCCATCGCGCGCATGGCATCCACCAATTCGGCCCGCCCGCCGTAGTTCACACACATCGTGAGATCCATCACGGTGTTGTCTCGGGTCAGCTCTTCGGCGATCTCGAGGTCTTTGATGACCGAGCGCCAGAGCTTCGGGCGCCGGCCAGCCCAGCGCACGCGCACACCCCAGGCGTGGAGCTGATCGCGCCGCCGGTGCAGCACATCGCGGTTGAAGCCCATCAGAAAGCGCACCTCATCGGGCGAGCGCTTCCAGTTCTCGGTCGAGAAGGCATACACAGAGAGATGTTTCACCCCCATCTGGATCGCCCCGGCGACGACGTCGAGCAGTGCCTCTTCGCCGGCCCGGTGCCCCTCGGTGCGGGTGAGACCGCGTTGGTTCGCCCACCGCCCGTTGCCGTCCATGACGATCGCGACATGCGCCGGCAGAAACTTCGCGGGGATCTTCGGCGGCTGCCCGCCGGCGTAGTCCAGCGGCAGCATGGTGGGCTTCGAATCAGCTGAGGATGTCATAGCGCTCTGATTCTACGTGCCCTGACCGTCGAGGTGACGCAGGGAACGCACACGACGCTCTAGGTGGTACTGGGTATACTTCGAGGTGATCTCGTGTGCCCGTGATCGCGCGAGTGCATCGTCGTCGCTGGCGCCGTCGACCAGTTCCCAAACGCCCGAAAGCAGCCCCGCGAGCACCTCCAGTGTGCGCGGTTCGACGGCGAGTGAGCCGCTCGGAGCGCAGGTGTCGCAGACCATGCCGCCGGCAACGGCTGAGAAGAGTCGGTGGGGCCCCTGTGCGCCGCAGCGTGCGCAGTCGGCGAACGACGGTGCCCACCCAGAGAGCGACAGCGCACGCAGCAGAAAGGCGTCTGCGGTCGAGACGGGATCGTGTTCGCCGCGGGCCAGTGACCGCAGTGCCGAGACGGTCAGTCGGTAGAGCGCCGGGTTCGCCGTCTCGGCGCTGAGCCGTTCGGCGGCTTCGAGCATCACGGTGCCCGCAGTGTACTTCGTGTAGTCGCCGGCGACGGCCGCACCGAAGTTCGCCAAGGTCACGGCCTGGGTGACGGTGTCGAGAGTGCGCCCCTCGAAGCACTGCAGGTCGACGACGCTGAAAGGCTCGAGGCGTGCGCCGAACTTCGACGAGGTGCGGCGCACACCTTTGGCGACCGCTCGCAGCCGCCCGTGGTGGCGTGCCAGCATCGTGATGATGCGGTCGGCCTCGCCCAAGTCATGGGTGTGCAGCACGACCGCCTCATCACGATACAGGGGCACGCGGGGTCAGGCTCCTGCGGATGCGGTGGCCGGCTCGCGCTCGGCGTCTGCCGTCTCAGCTCGGATCGCGCGGTTCACCGCCGAGACCACAGCCTTGAGAGCCGCCGTCGAGCTGTCTGCGTCGATGCCGACGCCCCACAGACGCACCCCGTTGACGCTGGCGTCGACGTAGGCGGCTGCCACGGCGTCACGGCCCGAGCTCAGCGCGTGTTCGACGTAGTCTTCGACCTGCACGTCGACTCCCGCGTCGCGCAGGCTGTTGACGAACGCGTCGATCGGACCGTTGCCGGTGGAGCCCACCTGCCTGCGCTCGTCGCCGCGGCGGATGTTCGCCTCGATGTGCACCTGACCGGTCATCTCAGAGGTGGTGCTCAGACCGAGCAGCTCGTAGTGGCCCCACTTGTTGCCCTGGTTGTCGGCCGGCAGGTACTCGTCCGAGAAGATCGACCAGATCTGCGGGCTGCTCACCTCGCCGCCCTCGGAGTCGGTCTTGTGCTGGATGACCGACGAGAACTCCATCTGCAGGCGCTTCGGCAGATCGAGGTTGTGATCGGCCTTCAGCAGATAGGCGACGCCGCCCTTGCCCGACTGCGAGTTGACGCGGATGATCGCCTCGTAGTCTCGGCCGATGTCTTTCGGATCGATCGGCAGATAGGGCACCGCCCACGGAATCTCGTTGAAGTCTTTGCCGACGTGATCGGCGTCGGCCTGCATGCGTTCCATGCCCTTCTTGATCGCATCCTGATGCGAGCCGCTGAACGCCGTGAACACGAGATCGCCGCCATAGGGCGTGCGCTCGTGCACATCGAGCTGGTTGCAGAACTCGACGATGCGCCGAACGCGCGGGATGTCACTGAAGTCGAGCTCGGGATCGACCCCCTGCGTGAACAGGTTCAGCGCCAGGGTGACCAGGTCGACGTTGCCGGTGCGCTCGCCGTTGCCGAACAGGCAGCCTTCGATGCGATCGGCGCCGGCGAGAAAGCCCAGCTCGGCTGCAGCGACACCGGTGCCGCGGTCGTTGTGCGGGTGCAGCGAGATGAGCACCGAGTCACGGCGGTCGATATGGCGTCCCATCCACTCAATCGAGTCGGCGTAGACGTTCGGCGAGGTCATCTCGACGGTTGAGGGCAGGTTCAGGATCATCGGGCGCTCAGGAGTGGGGTCGATGATCTCGATGACGCGGTTGCTGATCTCAGCGGCGAAGTCGAGCTCGGTGCCGGTGTACGACTCTGGCGAGTACTCGTACGTGATCTCGGTGTCGGGGATGTCCCCCTCGAGTCGCTTGCACAGCTGCGCTGCTGAGACGGCGATGTCGATGATTCCGGCGCGGTCTTTGTGAAAGACGACATCGCGCTGCAGCACGGAGGTCGAGTTGTAGAAGTGGACGACGGCGCGCTTGGCGCCCTGCAGCGCCTCGTAGGTGCGGTGCACCAAGTGCTCACGTGCCTGCGTCAGCACCTGGATGGTCACGTCGTCGGGAATCGCTCCGTCTTCGATCAGAGACCGCACGAAGTCGAAGTCGGTCTGGCTGGCGGAGGGGAAGCCGACCTCGATCTCTTTGAACCCGAGCTCGACCAGCAGATCGAAGAGCACGCGCTTGCGGTGGGGATCCATAGGATCGATCAGAGCCTGGTTGCCGTCGCGCAGGTCGACTGCGCACCAGCGCGGGGCCTTCGTGAAGTGCTGATCGGGCCAGGTGCGATCAGGCAGTTCGACGGAGAACTGCTGGTGATAGGGAACGTACTTGTCGGTGTGCATGCCGCTGGGCTGCTGGCGGTTTTCCATTGTGCTTCTCTTCCTCGAGACTTGCGTGTCAAGACCACGACGAAACTCCGCGGCGAGGAAGGTCTTAGAATCTAAGACTCGCCGCGGCGGCTAAGAAGAAGCTGCACCGAACGCATGCGCAACAGCATAGCAGACCCCGAGCGCTCAGAATCCGAGGCGATCGAGGAGCTTCGGCGAGGTCTGCCACTCTTTGGCGACCTTCACCCGCAGATCGAGATGCACGCGGCCGCCGATCAGCTGTTCGATCTGCTTGCGCGCCGCGGTGCCGAACGCTTTCAGCCGCTGCCCGCCTCTGCCGATGATGATGCCCTTCTGCGAGTCACGTTCGACGAAGACGCTGGCGTAGATCTTGGTGACTCCGCCCTCAGCCTCTGGGGCCTCGACGTCATCGATGACCACCGCCAGCGAATGGGGCAGCTCGTCGCGCACATCTTCGAGCATCGCCTCGCGAATGAGCTCTGCGGCGCGCACCTCGATTGAGTCCTCGGTGTGGGTTTCGGCGTCATAGAGCTGCTGCGAGGCGGGCAGCAGACGGATCAGCTCGTCGCGCACGACATCCACTTGGTCGTCGGTCACCGCCGAGACCGGAATCAGCGTCGCCCACTCGGCCAGCGCATCGATCTCGATCAGCCGGGCGGCCACGTCATCTGGCCGCACCCGGTCGGTCTTGGTCAGCAGCGCGACACGCTTGGCACGAGGATGTCGCCCGACCTGCTCGATGATCCGCCGGTCGCCCGGGCCGATCGCCTCGTCGGCCGGCAGGCACACGCACACCACGTCGACGCCGTCGAGCTCGGCCTCGACGATGTCGTTCAGCCGCTGCCCCAGCAGCGTGCGCGGGCGGTGCAGACCAGGTGTGTCGACGACGACGATCTGTCCGGCATCGGCAGTGAGGATGCCGCGGATCGCTCGTCGTGTCGTCTGCGGCTTCGCGCTGGTGATGGCGACCTTCTCGCCGACGAGTGCGTTCATCAGGGTGCTCTTGCCCGCGTTGGGGCGGCCGACGAAGGCCACGAAGCCGGCATGGAAGTCGGGATGACGGTCTGCTGCTGATGTGGTCGCGGCCTCTGGCGCGGCCGGCGCACTGACCTCGGAGTCAGGCTGAACGGGTGATTCGGCGGAATCGGTCATGATCGGTCTCTCTCGGTGTCGGAGGCGCCGCGCTGACTCTGGGCGCGCTCGAGTGTGGTCTCGGTCGTCTGCGGACGATTCGTGCTGGCCGTGGCGCCTGCTGCGGGCTCGGCGATGACGGTGAGCAGGCGGTGGCTTCGCGGGTCGATTCTGGCGGCTGTCAGCGACAGGTCACCCACCACGACGCGCTCGTTGAGGGCCGGAAGGTGCCCCAGCGCCTTGATGAGCAGACCGCCGACCGTATCTACCTCATCGTCTTCGAGCTCTTCGTCGAAGAGGTCGCCGAGCTCGTCTAAGGCCAGTCGCGCGCTGAGACGGTAGCGGTGCGGCGCCAGACGGATGACTTCGGAGGCGTTGCGGTCGTGCTCGTCGCTGATCTCGCCGACCAGCTCTTCAATGACGTCTTCCAGCGTGACCAGCCCCGCCACCGAGCCGTACTCGTCGATGACGATCCACATGTGCCGACGTGTGCGCTGCATCAGAGCCAGCAGATCGTCGATCGGCTTCGACTCGGGCACAAGGTTCGGCCGACGTGCCAGGAACTCGACGGTGCGCTGACCCTCGCGTGCGGCATCCTGTTCGAAGAGCGCGCGCGCAACGTCGCGCAGGTAGACGACCCCAACGACGTCTTCGGTCTCTTCGTCCTGCAGAGGAAGCCTCGAATAGCCGCTCTCGAGAAAGACGTCCATCGCGTCGTCGAGCGTGGTCGTCGTATCCAGCGTGCGCATGTCGATGCGTGGAATCATGATCGACCGCGTGAGTGTGTCGCCGAACTCGACCACTTGATGGATCAGCTCGCGCTCCCCCTGTTCGAGCACGTCGCGCTCGACGGCCTTGTCGACCAGATGCATGAGCTGCGTGTCGTCATCCTGATCGGCCTCGGCGACACGATTCGTTCGACGGCCGTATGACGAGAGCGACACCGCGATCGGCCCGATGACGATTCGCGAGATCGAAATCAGACGAGCCGTGCGAACCAGCACCTTCTCTGGCCGGTTGATGCCGAAGGTGCGCGGCGACGCGCCCACCAGCACGAACGACGCCAGCGTCATGGCGACGATCGCGACAATGAGCGCCAGCACCATGTTCGGCAGGGCGTTGACCAGGGCGATCGTCACGACCACCGCAGCGCCCATCTCGCTGAGCACACGTTCGAAAGCCGCCGTGTTGGCATGTTCGCGCGGCTGCGCGGCGATGGCCAGCAGACGATTGCGCTGCTTCGGGTGGTCTTCGGCGATCTCGCGGATCTCAGCGACCGGCAGTGTCACGATCGCGGCCTCGACGGCGGCGAACACTCCGCCGGCGCCGATCAGCACCACGGCGATCAGGATCAGCGACAGAGTCATCGTCCCGCGACGCGCTCGTTGTGCAGAAAGGTGATCAGAATCTCGTTCTGCAGAGCGAACATCTCTTTCTCTTCGTCGGGCTCGGCGTGGTCGAAGCCGAGCAGATGCAGCAGGCCGTGCGTGACCAGCAGCAGCATCTCCTGCTCAGCGGGATGTCCGGCGCGCACCGCCTGCTCGGCCGCGACGTCGGGGCACACCACGATGTCGCCGAGCACCCCGGGGTCTGTGGGGCGATCGGAGGTTCCCGGCCGCAGCTCGTCCATCGGAAAGCTCAGCACGTCGGTCGGTCCCGGTTCGTGCATCCAGCGGATGTGCAGCTGCTCCATCGCCGGCACCTCGACGAAGATCAGCGAGAGCTCCGCATCACGGTGCACGTGCAGCTCGTCGAGCGCATAGGTGATGAGTCGCTGAAAGCGGCCCTCGTCGATCGTGACGCCCGATTCGTTGAGAATCTCGACGCTCATTGCTGTGCTCCTTCTGACGCTCGCGGCGTGGTTCGTCGCCCGTCGTTCTCGCCGGGCGCGGTTGGCTGGGTGGTGTGGCGATGCGGATGCTCCCGCGCGCCGGCTGGCTCGCCCGCGCTGGGTGCCTCGCGGCTTTCGGCGGCCGCCGCACGATCGTCATAGGCCTCGATGATCGCGCTGACCAGGCCGTGACGCACGACGTCGTCGCTGCTCAGACGCACCATCTCGATGTCGGCGACGTCGCCGAGCACACGTTCGGCGTCGATCAGCCCGCTGCGTCGCACCGGAAGGTCGACCTGGCTGGAGTCACCGGTCACCACCATTCGCGAGCCGAAGCCGAGCCGTGTGAGAAACATCTTCATCTGCTCGGGCGTGGTGTTCTGGGCCTCGTCGAGAATGATGAACGAACTGTTGAGTGTGCGGCCGCGCATGTAGGCCAGCGGTGCGACCTCGATGACGCCGAGCTCGAGCAGCTTCTGCACCGACTCGGGGCTCATCATCTCGCCCAGAGCGTCGTAGAGCGGGCGCAGATATGGGTCGATCTTCTCTTGCAGCCCACCGGGCAGAAACCCCAGTCGTTCGCCGGCTTCGACCGCCGGTCGGGTCAGCACGATCCGGCTCACCTCATTGCGCTGCAGTGCCTGCACGGCCTTGGCCATCGCCAAGTAGGTCTTACCTGTGCCGGCGGGGCCCAGGCCGAAGACGATGACGTTCTCATCGATCGCCTCGACGTAGCGCTGCTGGCCGGCTGTCTTGGGGCGAACGCTTCGCGTGCCTTCGCCGACGATGACAGAGCCCAGCGCAGTCGACGCCTGTTGTCTCAGCACGGCGTCAACGACGGCTCCGGTGATCTGCCGATGATGCGCCTCGGCGTCCAGCCCTTCGATGAGTCGTGCGGCGGCATCACGCTGTTCACCCGATCCGCTGATCTCGATGCCGTCGCGGTCGACCTGAAACCGCAGGCCGGGCCACTGCTCTTCCATGCGACGCAGGTGCAGGTCGCCGGCGCCGAGTACGCGCACCGCCGAGGTGCTCAGCGGCACTCGTACGGTGCCGCGGGTGGATTCTGATGCAGCGTCAGACAAGTTTTCCCTCGTCGAGTGTCGGGCCGGCGAGCACGTGGGCGTGCACATGGAACACCGACTGCCCTGCGGCAGCGCCGGTGTTGAACACGAGTCGGAACTCGCCGTCGGCGTACTGGCGGGCGAGATCGCCGGCCATCTTCACCACTTTGGCGAGCAGCTCGGGTTCTTCGGCAAGCTCGACGACATCGCGGAAGTCGGCGCTCTTGGGAATCACCAGCAGGTGCAGCTCGGCCTGTGGGTTGATGTCGCGGATCGCGATCAGGTCGTCCGTCTCGGCGACGATGTCGGCGGGAATCTCTCGATCGATGATCTTGCTGAAGATGCTGGGTGTCTCGGCGCTCATGCTCCTCATCTTAGTCGCCCGCCGGTCACCACCGGCCGAGCCGGGCGCTCAGGACCGAGATCGCCGCAAGACCGGCGCTCGACGTGCGCAGCACGCTCTCGCCCAGACGCACTGGGATCACCCCGGCATTCATCAGCCGGTCGCGTTCGGCGGGGTCCGTTCCGCCTTCAGGGCCGATGATCACCATGACCTCGCCGTGTGCTGCTTCGACGGCCCGATCCAGCGACACCGTGGTCAGCCGTTCCTTTGCCTCTGGGTCGAGCAGCAGGGCTAGCCGCCCTCCTGCTGCGTCTGCCTGCGCGCCGTCCAACGCCGCCGCAAGCTGCGGCGTCGTCACCGGTTCGCCGACCTCTGGCACACGTGCACGCAGCGACTGCTTCGCTGCCTCGCGCACAACTGACGCCCAACGTTCCTGCCCCGTCGTCAGTTTGCGCCCCTGCCACACCGACACACTGCGCTTCGCCTGCCATGGCACCACCGCATCCACACCCGCCTCGGTCGCACTCTGAATCGCGAGCTCGTCACGACCGCCCTTCGCGAGAGCCTGAACCAGGGTCAGCGAGGGCGTCGCCAGCTCATGGGCGATTCGCTGTTCGACGCGCAGCGCGAGCATCGACTTGGTGGTGGCGGCGACGGCTCCGACGAGTTCGAGCCCGGTGCCGTCGGCGACGCTCAGGGTCTCGTCTCGCTTCAGCCGACGCACTGAGGTCGCGTGGTGCGCCTCGGCGCCGGCGAAGGCCACGAGGTCACCGGGCTGCGCCTGCCATGCGGATGCGGTGGCCGCATCGTGAAACGCCTGACCGGGCAGCTGGGCGAGCGTGCGGCTGACGGTCTGCTCGTCACTGTCGGCGGCGAGCTCCAGACGCAGCAGCTGCTCGGGCAGGAACAGCGGCATCAGCCGCGACCCATGAACCGCTTGCGGAAGCGCTGGAAGCCCGACTTCGCTGCGCTGGTCAGGTGCGGTGCCTCGTCGTTGCGCAGCTTCGCCAGCTGTTCGACCAGACGCCGCTGATCGCCGCTCAGTTTGGTGGGAGTCGACACCCGCAGCGAGATTCGCAGCGCGCCACGCGAGTTGCGGTGCAGGTGCGTGACGCCGTGGTCGGCGATCGTGATCACGTCAGCGCTCTGTGCGCCGGGCTTGACCTCGATGTCGAGAGGGCCGTCGAAGCTCTCGATCTTCGCGCTGGCGCCGAGAATCGCATCCGTCATCGAGACCTCGAGTGAGGCCAGCAGGTCGTCGCCGTCGCGGGTGAAGGTCTCGTCGTTCTCGACGTGCACCTCGAAGTAGAGGTCGCCGCGGGGCCCGCCGCCGGGGCCGACCTCACCGCGACCGGCAAGGTGCAGACGTACGCCGTTGTCGATGCCTGCCGGAATCGGCACCGTGATGGTCTCGCGTGAGCGCAGGCGGCCCTGGCCGGCGCAGTCGGGGCACGGCTGCGGAATGATCGTTCCGTAGCCCTTGCACATCGGGCAGACGGCCTCTGTGAGCACGTTGCCGAGCAGAGACCGCACCTGCTGCTGAACGTAGCCCTCGCCGTGGCAGTAGTCGCAGGTCACCGGCGACGAGCCGGGCGCTGCGCCCGAGCCGGTGCAGGTCTCACAGACCTTCGCCGAGTCGACCTCGACGTCTTCTGAGGCGCCGAACACGACGTCACGAAGCGAGACGTTGATACGCACCAAGGCGTCATCCCCGCGCTGCTGGCGTGGCTTGGGGCCGCGGTGTCCGCGACCGCCTCCCCCGCCGCCGAAGAACGCGTCGAAGATGTCGCCGAAGCCGAACTGCCCGTCACCCGTGTCGCCGCGGTCGTACTGCGCGCGCTTCGTCTCGTCCGAGAGAATCTCATAGGCCAGCGTCACCTGCTTGAACTGTTCTGCAGCCTGCGGGTCGGGATTCACATCGGGGTGCAGCTTGCGTGCCAGGCGGCGGTAAGCCTTCTTGATCTCATCCTGGTTCGCCTCACGAGACACGCCCAGTGTTTCGTAGTGATCGGTCATTCTGTTCGTCTCCAATTGTGATGGTCGTCGTTCGCCTCAGGGGCGGGATTCGTGCGGTTCGCGGTCATCGCAGCATCTTCGACAGATAGCTGGCGACAGCCTGGACGGCCGCCATGTTCGCGCGGTAGTCCATGCGCGTCGGGCCCAGCACAGCCAGCCTGCCGTACTCGCCGCGCTGTTCGGAGCCATACCCGCTCGAGATCACGGCAGCCTCTTCGAGGCCTTCGTGTTCGTTCTCGCGACCGATGCGCACGGTGATGTCGCGCCCCTCGGCGCCCATCTCGCCGAGCAGACGCAGCAGAGCCACCTGTTCTTCGATGGCCTCGAGCACCGGCACCAGGGTGTGGTCGAAGTCGGCCTCAGTGCGCATCAGGTTGCCGGTGCCGGCAACCACCAGACGCTCTGACCGAGAGCCCTCGACCCCCAGTTCGAGCGCACCCAGCAGCAGTTCGGCGAGCGGACGATCATCGGGTGCCGCATACTCGCGCACCTGCTCGGCGCGGTCGCCGAACTGCTCGAGGTCGACGCCGCGCATCTGGTCGTTGATCAGCGCGCGCAGGCGCACGACCGATGGCCGCACCGACTGCGCCGACGCACCGGCCGGCAGTGTCACGTGATGTTGTGCGACCGTGCCACGACTGGTGATCAGCACCACGAGCAGACGACCGCCCTCGACGTCGACGATGTCGACTTTGCGCACGCGCGTGCTCGAGAACGTCGGGTATCGCACGACGGCCAGCTGGTTGGTGAGCTGAGCGAGCAGACGCACCGTCTTCTCGATCATCACATCGAGATCGGCTTCGCCGGGAGTCAGAAACCGCTCGATCGCTCTGCGTTGCGGCGCCGTGATGCCGCGCAGCCGTGTCAGGTTGTCGACGAAGACCCGATAGCCCTTCTCAGTCGGCACGCGGCCGGCCGAGGTATGAGGCGCTGAGATGAGCTCCTCGTCTTCCAGAGCCGACATGTCATTGCGAATGGTGGCCGCAGACACGTGAAACTGGTGTCGAGAGACCAGACCCGCCGAGCCGACCGGCTCTCGGGTGGCCACATAGTCGTTCACGATCGCCTGAAGCACCGCGAGACCTCGTTCGGTCGCCATGGCAATCACCTCCGGGTTGACTCCGCTGCTGGCACTCTCATGTCTCGAGTGCTAATCATAGCGCGCCTGTCGCTTCACGGCGCGAGCCAGACCTATGCGATCAGATCTGCCACCACGCGGTCGGCGAGCAGGCGACCACGCAGCGTGAGCGCTGCTCGCCCACCTGCCAGCGCATCCGCATCGAGCAGGCCGTCGCCGGCCAGCAGGGGCAGCTCGTCGCGACGCTCAGCGGCGATCTCGGCCACGCCGATGCCCTCGCGCAGCCGACTGCCCAGCATGATGCGCTCTTCGTAGCGAGCGGTGGCGTCCAGAGTCTCGCGGCCCGCCTCCGGGCTCTCGCCGGCGCGCACTCGGGCGGCATAGGGAGCAGGATGCTTCACGTTCCACCAGCGTTGGTCACCGACGTGGCTGTGCGCACCGGGGCCGATGCCCCACCAGTCGTCATTGTGCCAGTAGCGCAGGTTGTGTCGACAGCGTCGGTCGACGTCGTCATCGACGACGCGAGCCCAGTTGCTGAGCTCGTACCACTCGAAACCCTCGCGACGCATGCGGGCATCGAGCCACTCGTACTTGTCTGCGGTGAGGTCGTCGTCGGGTTCGGCTACCTCGCCGTGCCTGATCTGGCGGGCCAGCTTCGTGCCCGGCTCGACGATCAGCGCGTAGGCCGAGAGATGATCGGGATGCTGTGCCAGAGCCTCGTCGACGCTGGTCTGCCAGTCGGCCATCGACTCCCCCGGCGTGCCGTAGATCAGGTCGAGCGACACCTGCAGCGCTGCTGCTCGCGCCCACTGCACCACCAGTGGAATGCGTTCGGGGCGATGCACCCGGTCGAGAGTGCGCAGCACGTGCGGCACGGCTGACTGCATGCCGAACGACACGCGGGTGAACCCGGCCGCGGCGAGTTCTTGCAGGGCGGCGGCGTCGACCGTCTCGGGGTTCGCCTCGGTGGTGATCTCGCAGTCGGGCGCCAGGCCCCACTCGTCGCGGATGCGGTGCAGGATCATGGTGAGATTGGAGACCGGCAGCATGGTCGGGGTGCCGCCGCCGAAGAAGACCGTGTCGACCTGGTCGGGAGCATGATCGCCGTCGCGCAGCACGCTGGCGGCGTAGCCGACCTCGTCGGCCGCCACCTGCGCATACTCGCTCTGGCCGAAGCCGCGCAGCTGGGTGCCGGTGTAGGTGTTGAAGTCGCAGTATCCGCAGCGCACCCGGCAGAACGGAATGTGCACATAGACGCTGAACGTCACTTGCGCTTCTCGCCCTTTTGGCCGCCGCCGTCGCTCGAGATCGCGGCGATGAAGGCCTCTTGCGGAACCTCGACGCGACCGATCGACTTCATGCGCTTCTTGCCCTCTTTCTGCTTCTCGAGCAGTTTGCGCTTGCGCGAGATGTCGCCGCCGTAGCACTTGGCCAGCACGTCTTTGCGCAGGGCACGAATGTTCTCGCGAGCGATGATGCGGGCGCCGATGGCCGCCTGAATCGGCACCTCGAACTGCTGGCGAGGAATCAGTTCGCGCAGCCGCTGTGTCATCTTCACGCCATAGGCGTAGGCCGCATCGCGATGCACGATCGCGCTGAACGCATCGACTTTCTCTCCCTGCAGCAAGATGTCGACCTTCACCAGGTCGGCGCTCTGGGTGCCGGTCTGCTCATAGTCAAGCGAGGCGTAGCCCTGTGTGCGGCTCTTCAGCTGGTCGAAGAAGTCGAAGACGATCTCGCCGAGCGGCAGCGTGTAGTGCAGTTCGACGCGCTGCTCGCTGAGATAGTCCATGCCCTGCATGGTGCCGCGACGGGACTGACAGAGCTCCATGATTGCGCCGACATAGTCTTTCGGCGCCAGGATCGTGGCACGCACGATCGGTTCCTGCACATCGACGATCTTGCCGTCTGGAAACTCGGAGGGGTTGGTGACGTGCACCTTGGTGCCGTCTTCGGCGGTGACGTCGTAGATCACGCTGGGTGCGGTGGCGATCAGATCGAGGTTGAACTCGCGGCGCAGACGCTCCGAGATGATCTCGAGATGAAGCAGGCCCAGAAACCCGCAGCGGAAGCCGAAGCCGAGTGCCACCGAGGTCTCTGGCTCGTAGATCAGCGCGGCGTCTTCGAGTTTGAGTTTGTCAAGCGCCTCGCGCAGATCTGGGTAGTCGCTGCCGTCAAGCGGATAGAGCCCCGAGAACACCATCGGCTTGGCTTCGTCATAGCCGGGCAGCGCTTCGGTCGCGGGCCGGGCATGTGTGGTGATCGTGTCGCCGACCTTCGACTGTCGAACGTCTTTCACCCCGGTGATCAGATAGCCGACCTCGCCCGCGGCCAAACCGTCGCTCGGTCTCGGCTCTGGCGAGCTGACGCCGATCTCGAGAATCTCATGCGTCGCCTTGGTGCTGAGCATCTGCACGCGTTCGCGAGGCTTCAGCCGGCCGTCGACGACCCGGACATAGGTGACCACGCCACGATATGCGTCGTACACAGAGTCAAAGATCATCGCACGAGCGGGCGCGTCGGGGTCGCCTTGCGGTGCTGGAATGCGGCGCACGACTTCGTCGAGCAGCGCTTCGACTCCTTCGCCGGTCTTGCCCGAGACCCGCAGCACGTCGGCGGGGTCGCCGCCGATCAGCCCGGCGAGTTCGGCGGCGAAGCGCTCCGGGTCGGCGCTGGGCAGGTCGATCTTGTTCAGCACCGGGATGATCGTCAGATCGTTCTCAAGAGCCAGATAGAGATTGGCCAGAGTCTGGGCCTCGATGCCCTGCGCCGCGTCGACCAGCAAAATGGCACCTTCGCAGGCCGCCAGAGAACGCGACACCTCGTAGGTGAAGTCGACGTGACCGGGCGTGTCAATCATGTTCAGGGCGTACCCCTGATCGCCGACACCCCACGGCATGCGCACAGCCTGGCTCTTGATCGTGATGCCGCGCTCGCGCTCGATGTCCATGCGATCGAGATACTGCGCCCGCATGTCACGGTCAGAGACGATGCCGGTGATCTGCAGCATTCGATCGGCCAGGGTCGACTTGCCGTGGTCGATGTGCGCGATGATGCAGAAGTTGCGGATGCGCTTCGAGTCGGTGGCTGCGGGCACGATCTGACGTGCCTGCTGGTCGGTGACTCTGGGCATGCGCTCCTCTTTCTCTGCGGCCTGCTATGCAGAAGGCCCGCTCAGGGGCGGGCCTTCACGAACTCCTGGGTCTCAGACTCAGAGAGAGTTGACCTGCTTGGTCAGCTTCGACTTGCGGTTCGCAGCGGTGTTCTTGTGCAGAACGCCCTTCGTGACCGCCTTGTCAAGCTTCTTCGAGACGATGAGCAGTTCGGCCTGAGCCTTCTCTTTGTCGCCTGCTGCGACGGCCTCACGGGTCTTACGCGAGAGGGTGCGCAGTTCGCTCTTCAGCGCGCGATTGCGCTCAGTGCGCTTGGCGTTGGTGAGGATGCGCTTCTTCTGGGACTTAATGTTCGCCACTGTCGTCTTTCTGTCAGTCTTCTGGTAAGCCCGGTCGGGTTCGACACGGACACATCACACCGAGGGTGTGCAGGCCAAGCATCTACACTACCAAACGCCGGGGCAGGCGCTCAACTGCCGATGCGTCGTGTCGCAAGTCTGCGCACGAGCCGCTCCAGAGCATAGCCGCCGTCGACGGACTGCCCCTTGATCTGGGCGTCTGTGTCGGCCACCGCTCGCACGGCACGACCCAGCTCCACGGGATTCCACCGTGCCGCATCCTGCTGAGCACGCCGAATCTGCCAGGGTGCGCCCCCGACCCTCGAGGCCAGCTGCTGCGGAGAGGCGTGCACCTCGCAGACGGCGGCCATCAGGCGCACCTTCGTCGCGATCGCCGCGACGATCGGCACCGCGTTCATGCCCTGCTGCCCGGCGTGTCGAACCAAGACCAGGGCCTTCGCAGTCTGCCCCGCCAGTGCGGCGTCTGCGATGGCGAACCCCGTCGTCTCGACCCGCCCGCCGAAGTAGCGGTCGATGTCAGCCCGAGTGATGTTCTCGGTCACGTCTGCGACGAGCTGTCTGCAGGCGGCCGCCAGCTCTGTGGTGTCTGCGCTGAACGCGTCGACGAGCGCCCGAGCCGCATCGGGGTCGATGCGCCGACCCGCCAACTGCAGCTCTTCTCGCACGAAGGTCTGCTTGTCATCGTCGCGTTTGAGCTCTGCGCACTCCACCTCGAGCGCAGAGGCCACATCGCGGATCGCCGTCAGCAGCTTCTTGCCGCGGACCCCTTTGCGATGTCTCAGCACCACGGTCACATCGGGATCGGCCTGACCGATGTAGTCGATCGCATCGCTCAGAAAGGCATCGGTCATCTGCTCAAGGTGATCGACCCAGATGAAACGCGGCTGAGCGAACAGCGAAGGCGACGCGACGCTCAGCAGTGAGCCGGAGGCGTACTCTCGTGCGTCAAGATCAGAGAACTCGACCTCCTGCTGCTGATCGCTCGCCTGCTGCTGCGCTGCGGCACGCAGCAGCTGTCGGGCGCGATCGGCCAAGAGGTCTTCTGGGCCGCTCAGCAGAACGATCGGTGCGAGACGCACCTGGCTCCATCGTGCACGCTGGATCTTGCCCTTCGCCGCCACGCGACTCCTCGTCTTCGCTCTGATTCTGTCTGTGTGCCGGGTCGACGTCGTGTCGGCTCAGCAGCCGTGCTCACACCATACCGCGAGCCGCTGACCTCCTCTGGCCGATTCGTGCGCACGGGGTGCCTCACGCGTGCCTTCCGCGACCTCGGGAGGCTCGGCGCTCACTGCCACGCGGCCGTGCTGATCGGTGCGGCGAACAGCAGTGCCGCTGCGCTGCAGCGTGGCCAGGAGCTTGGACGTCGGATGCCCATAGGAGTTGCCGCGACCGCAGGAGATCAGCGCCAGGGCGGGCCGCAGCTCGAGGTAGAGGCCCGGCCAGTGATCGGCGGAACCGTGATGGGCGACTTTCACCACGTCGATTCTTCGCACACCGAGCGCAGACAGCTCGCGAGCGACTGATCGCTGCCCGTCTGCGTCGAGGTCGGCGAGCGTCAGCAGGCGCAGATCTGGCAGATCGATCAGCATCGCGAGACTGCTGGCGTTCGGGTCATGCACGGGTCGGCCCCCTGCCGCACCTGGCGCCGCCTTCTTGGGGTGCAGGGCACGCCACGCGATGCCGGCCCCAGCCGGTGTCTGCTGTGTCGAGCTGCGTGCATCGTCGAGACCGGAGACCGCCTGTATGCTCCCGGCGTCGCCGAGGCCGGCACGCACGACCCGACGAGCCTGCAGCCGCCCGGCCGCACGATCCAGCTTCGCGTCGACGACGTCGGGGATCAGAACAGTGTCGACCTGAGCCACTTTCGCGACAGCTTCGGTGGCTCCGGCATGGTCGACGTCCGAGTGTGTCAGCACGACGACGTCGATTGCGGTGACCTGCGCCCCGCGCAGGCAGTCGGTGATCCTCTGCGCAGACTCGCCTGTGTCGATCAGCACGGTTGCGCCGGAGCCCTGCACGAGCAGGCCGTCGCCCTGCCCCACATCGCACTGCAGTATCGGCGTGCCCACCGGCAGCCGACTGGCCGACAGCACGTGGCCGATGCCGGTGACCGCCACAGCCGCAGTCGCCACCAACAGCGCGCTGCCAAAGCTGGCCAGCCGCACGCGCCGCCGCCAGTTCAGGCGCGGCCGATGCCGTCGCGATCGGCGCCGTCGTGGTCGGTGCGCTTCGTCGTCTCGTCGTTCTACTGAGGAGCGAATGCTCAATCGGCGTGAGCCGGTCGATGAAGACGCAGTTGACGTCGGCCCATGCCCGGAGCCGATCAGGGTGCCGACGGTCAAGAGCGCGAGCAGCAGCCCGCTCGCCATTCCGCCTGCTGGCCAGGACGGCCATGGAATCGCGCCGAACGGGTGCGAGCTGAAGTGCGCCGCGACCTGACCGATCCACCACCCGCCGGGAGCCGCAAGCATCGCGAAGACGACGGCGAGCCACGGTGCCCACGCTGCCGTGAGGCAGCTGAGCACGCCGAGCACCGTCACCGCAGGCACTGCGGGCAGAGCCAGCAGATTCGCAGCCAGCTGGTGACCGGACGCGGGCTGCCCGTCGATCAGCAGGAGCAGCGGCTGACACGCCATCAGTGCGGCCGTACTGGGCGCCAGCAGATTCGCGATCGCCTCGGGCATCCATCGACACAGCCAGCGGGCGACCGGTCCGCTGAACAGCATCAGGCCAGCTGTCGCCGTCACCGACAGCCCGAACGCGACGCTGCCGGCAAGCTGCGGCTCCCAGAGCAGCAGGATCACAACGGCGACGCAGATGCCGACCACGCCGCGGCCGCCGCTCCACGGGCGCAGCAGCGTGACCAGTGTGAGCATGGCCGCCGCTCGCAGCACGGTGACCTCGCCGCCCACCAGCAGCACGAACCCCCAGATGCCGGCCAGCTCGCCCACGCCGCGCCAGAGTCTCGGTGTGTGTATGAGCCCGAGCAGCCCCTGCACCATGCCGACGAGCACCGCCGCATTCGACCCGCTGACCGCAGTGATGTGGGCGAGGCCGGTGGCGAGCATGTTCGCGTCCGTCGTGTCGGGCAGCCCGTCGACCACGCCGACTGAGACGCCTCCGATCAGGCCGGTGACCTCGGGGCTCAGCGGCAGCAGCCCGCCAAGGTCTGCGAGAATGCGGCCGAACGCAGCCCGCATCTGCTCTGCCCAGTCTGGATCGAAGAGTTCGAGACTGCGCCGCAGCTCGCTGCGCGCGGCTGGCTCCCCGGCTCCCTGGCTCAACGCGAGCGTCCACCCGCCGAGCACTGCCAGCAGCGCCGCCCCAGCGCGCCATCTGGGGCGTTCACCCCGCACCTCGCTCAGCTGCCGCCATTCGATCAGCTGCGGTGAGGCCAGCAGCGAACGCCTCCTGCCCCTCATACGGTCACCCGTGAGCGCAGCTTCTCCAGCGTCTTCTCACCGATGCCCGACACTCGGGTCAGGTCATCGACCGACCTGAACGGGCCTTCGGCTGCCCGCGAGTCGATGATCTTCTGCGCGGTGCTGGGCCCCACGCCAGGCAGCGTCTGCAGCTGATCGGCCGTCGCGGAGTTCAGATTGATCTGGCTGCCAGCACCGCCGGCGGTCGCACCGGATGCTGCGCCGGCCGATCCGGATGCGGACCCGCTCGGTGCCGATGCGGCAGGAGCCTCTTCGCCGCGACGCGGGATGACGAGCTGCTCGCCGTCGACCAGCACACGGGCGAGATTCAGCGTCTCGACGTCGGCGTCGTCGGCGAACCCGCCGGCCTTCTCGATGGCATCGGCGATGCGCAGCCCTGGATCGAGCCGATGCAGACCCGGGGCACGCACTGCGCCGGTGACATGCACGTGCACGCCGTCGTCACCGCCCGGCGTGCGATTCGCTTCGCCTGGCGCACCCGAGGCAGCGTTGAGGTCTCCCCCGTCAGACGCTGTGTCCTGACCGGCTTCGACGACCGAATGCCTCGAGCCCTGACAGGCCGAGAGCAGCACGCAGACGACCAAGGCGAGCACGGCGAGCAGAATCAGGGCTCGAGCGTGCAGAAAACGGGTCGACGTCGTGGGATGCTCTGGAGCTGGCATGCCTCGACTGTGGTCGATCGCCCATCTGCCCGCACCGCCCCGGGCACTGCTGTGCACAGGTTCGAAGGACGACACCGTCTGTGCACACAGACGTGCCCCGGTCGGCAGCGGGTGAGATCACTCAGCCGACCGACCGGGGCACGTCTCCGTCAGACGGCCGGAACTCAGCCGACCACGATGTTGACCAGCTTCGGCGCGCGCACGATCACACGGCGGATGCTGCGGTCGCCCACCAGCTCCTGCACGTGCTCGTTCGCCAGCGCGAGCTCCTGCAGCTCGCTCTCAGCGATCTCGGGCGAGACCTGAAGACGGGCGCGCACCTTGCCGTTGACCTGCACGACCGCCGTGACCTCCTGGCGAACCAGCAGAGACGGATCGGCCACAGGCCAGACCGACAAAGCCACGGCATCCTCATGCCCGAGCATCTGCCACATCTCGGCGGCCAGATAGGGCGCGAACAGGTCGAGCACGCGTGCGAGCACCTCAGCGGCCTCGCGCACAGCGGGATCGGCGGCTCCACGCCCCTGCGGTCGATCGATCGTCTTGCGGGCGAGGTTCACCAGCTCCATCAGACGCGCCACGACCACGTTGTACTTCGTCGCCTCGATCAGGTCGGGCGAATCTGCCAGCAGATGGTGCGTGGCCTGCCGCAGGGTCAGGTCACCGTCGCTGAGAGCCGCGGCGTCTGCGGCGGATGCGCTGCTCACGTCACGAGCGACGCGCCAGGCACGAGCGAGGAACTTCGCCGAGCCCTGCACTGAGACGTCTGCCCAGTCGATGTCGTCTTCGACCGGCCCGGCGAAGGCGAGCGTCACACGGAGCGCGTCGGCGCCGTGATCACGCAGCTCGGAGGCGAACTCGACGAGGTTGCCCTTCGACTTCGACATCTTCGAGCCGTCGAGCAGTACCATGCCCTGGTTGATCAGCGAGGTGAATGGCTCGTCGAAGTCGACCCAGCCCATGTCGTGCAGCACCTTGGTGATGAACCGTGAGTAGAGCAGATGCAGGATCGCATGCTCGACGCCGCCCACATAGATGTCGATCGGCGCCCACTGGCGGGCCTGTTCGGGGTCGAAAGGCTGCGTCGCATCGTTCGCACTGAGAAAGCGCAGGTAGTACCACGAGCTGTCGACGAAGGTGTCCATCGTGTCCGGGTCGCGCAGCGCAGGCTCGTCGGTGCCGGGCATCGTCGTGTGCACCCAGTCGGTGGCGGCGCCCAGTGGCGACGTGCCCTTGGGCTTGAGGTCGAGACCCTCGGTGTCGGGCAGCTCGATGGGCAGCTGAGACTCCGGCACCGGCACCAGCGAACCGTCTTCGGCGTGCAGCACGGGAATCGGCGTGCCCCAGTAGCGCTGGCGAGAGATCAGCCAGTCGCGCAGCCGGTAGGTCTTCGTGCCGTGACCGGTGCCGTCGGCCTCGAGCTTCTCGATGACCTGTGCGATCGCCTCGTCCTTGTGCAGGCCGTCGAGCGGGCCCGAATTGGTCAGCACTCCGTCGCCGGTGACCGCCACACCGCTCTCGGCGGGGTCATCATCGTCGCTGCTCACCACGACCCGCACCGGCAGATCGTACGCGCGAGCGAAGTCGAGGTCACGCTGATCATGCGCGGGCACGGCCATCACGGCGCCATGACCGTAGTCGGCCAGCACGTAGTCGGCAGCCCAGACGGGCAGACGTTCGCCGTTGACCGGGTTCACCGCATAGCGTTCCAGGAACACGCCGGTCTTCGGCCTGTCAGATGCCTGCCGTTCGATCTCCGTGGCGTGCTGGGTGCGCTCGAGGTAGTCCTGAAAACGCATTCGTGCTTCGGGGCTGGCGGCCGAGACGAGCTCCGCTGCGAGATCGCTCTCTGGCGCGACCACCATGAAGGTGGCCCCATAGAGCGTGTCTGGCCGTGTGCTGAACACGGTGACCGGCTGTTCGCGGCCCTCGATGCGGAAGTCGATGTCTGCACCGTACGAGCGTCCGATCCAGTTGCGCTGCATCTGCAGCACCTTGGCCGGCCAATGGCCCTCGAGTCGATCCAGGTCGTCGAGAAGCCGATCGGCGTAGTCAGTGATCTTCAGATACCACTGCGTGAGCTTCTTCTTCTCGACCATGGCGCCACTGCGTTCGCTGGTGCCGTCGGCGAGCACCTGCTCGTTGGCCAGCACGGTCTGGTCGACCGGATCCCAGTTGACCCAAGAGTCTTTGCGATACGCCAGCCCGCGCTCGTACATCTGCAGAAAGAGCCACTGGTTCCAGCGGTAGTACTCCGGGTCGGAGGTGTGCAGCTCACGCGACCAGTCGAAGCTCGGCGCGTAGGTCTCGAAGCTGCGCTTCTGCTGCGCGATGTTGTCGTAGGTCCAGGTGCGCGGGTTGATGCCGCGTTTGATCGCAGCGTCTTCGGCGGGCAGGCCGAACGAGTCCCAGCCGATCGGATGCAGCACGCTGTAGCCGCGGTGACGCCAGTAGCGCGCCGCGATGTCGCCGTAGCAGAACGCCTCGGCATGGCCCATGTGCAGATCGCCCGACGGGTAGGGGAACATGTCGAGCACGTACTTGCGCGGTCGATCGGGGTGCTCGGTCACCGCCCGTTCGGCGTCGAACAGCCGCTGCTCGGCCCAGATGGGCTGCCACTTCTGCTGCAGTCTGCGAAAGTCGTACTCTGGCTGTTCTGCCGTCTCGTCGCTCAACTCTTCTTCACCTGTTCTCATGGATCGCGCTGGTCTGTCGGAAACGAGGCAGACCGCCTCAAGGTTACTCGATCACGCCTGTTCGACCGCGTCGACCCGCGTGAACCGCCCGTCGGCCAGATGCAGATGTTCGTCGACCAGCGCCGAGGGAACCCGATCGTGACTCATCAGCACGACCGCGGGAGCCTGACCGTCTCTCGTGCTGCCGTGCGTTCCAGCGATGGCGAGCAGATCGACGAGCAGCTCGTCTGCGAGCTCCGGGTCGACGTTGGCCGTGGGCTCGTCGAAGACGATCACCGGGAACTCTGCGAGCAGAGCCCGTGCCAATGCGAGGCGCTGCACCTGCCCGCCCGACAGCAGCTGTCCGTTCTCTCCGACCACCGTGTCGAGACCCTCGCGTGACTCGATCAGATCATTGAGTCCCACACGGCGCAGAACCGCGAGCAACAGGTCGTCTTCGGCTTCGGGCTGCGCCAGCAGCAGGTTGGCGCGCACCGTCGACGCGAACAGGTGCGGTCGCTGCTCGCAGAGACCGACGACGCGACGGACGCGGTCGCCGCCGAGGTCGCGCACGTCCTGCGCATCGATCGCATACCCTCCGAAGCGATGGTCGAGAAAGCGCACCAGTGTGGCAGCGAGCGTGCTCTTGCCTGCACCGCTCGCACCGGTGATGAGCACACGGCGGCCAGGCCTCAGGTCGAGGTCGATGCCCTCGGCGATGATCGGGGCTCCCGGCCAGCCGATGCTGACGTCTCGCAGCTGCAGTGACGCGAATGCGGATGCTCGCTCGTCTGCCTGCGGTGCGGGCTCGGCTCCGGCATCCCCGTCTGCACCAGCGCCGGAACCGGCATCGTCGGCCCCGCCGTTGAGCCGTCTGCCGTCGTCGATGACCGCACCGATGCGGTGCGAGGCCACACGCACCTTCTCGATCGCCGTCATGGCGGTCGGCACCTGCGAGAAGACGTCGAAGATCGTCATCGGCACCAGCACCAGCACCGCCAGCCAGCTGCCGGGAAAGGCTCCGGCCTGCAGATCGGTGCCGCCTGCCCAGATCGCGCCGATCACGGCGATGCCGGTGAATCCGGCCAGGCACAGGTCGACGAGCCCCTGTGTGGCGGCACGCGAGCGGTCGATCACCGACTGCCGCCGCGCCAGACTCTGAGCCTCGCGTTGAGCCTGCGGGAGCGCGTCGTAGGCCGTCAGCACGTCCATCGACTCGAGCATGCGCAGCATGTGCTCGTTCTGTGCGGCACGCACCGGCGCCGCGTCTCGGGTGCGAGCCGAGGTCGCCCGCTCAGGCAGCACGCCGCCCAACACCGCGGCGCCGATCAGGCTCAGCGCGAGCACGAGACCCGCCATCGGAGAGATCAGTGCGAGCAGCGCGGTCGTGACGGCACTCACCAGCAGCGAAGTGAGCAGCGGCTGCCAGACGCGCAGGGGAAGATCCTGCAGATCGTCGATGTCCGACACGAAGCGGCTCATCAGATCGCCGCGCCCCAGATGCGAGAGGTTCGCAGGCGCACCCGGTATGAGTCGCTCGAACACACCGACACGCAGTCGCCCGAGCATGCGGAATGCGGCGTCGTGGCTGAGCAGACGTTCGATGTAACGGAACGATGCGCGTCCCAGCGCGAAGACCCGAACGCTCACGATGATCGCCATCAGCGTGAGGATGGGCGGGCGCATCGCACTCGCCGAGATGAGGTAGGCGCTGGCCCAGGTCAGCCCGATGGCGGCCGCGGCGCTCAGCACGCCGAACAGCACACCTGCCCAGAAGCGCTTCGGGTCTGGGGTGGCGAGTCTGGCGAGCCGCTCGTCGACGCCGGGTGCCGGCAGCAGAGTCCTGCCACGATTCATGCGACCACTCCGTCTCTTTCGTCACGCGACGCCGAGGATGCGCTCGCCACCGCACCGCCTGCGCGGCCCGTCGGCTGCGCGGCGATCGACACCCGAGCATCCGCCGCAGCGATGACACGCGGACGATGACTGATGACGACGACCACGCGCCCGTCTTGCGCCATGGTTCGCATACCGGCGATCATCTCGCGTTCGGTCTGCTCGTCGACGGCGCTCGTGGGCTCGTCGAGCAGGACGATGCGGCAGTCGTGTGAGAAGGCACGGTAGTAGGCGCGCGCGATGCAGACGCGTTGGGCCTGCCCGCCCGAGATGCCTCCGCCGACAGGGTCGATCACCTGGTCGAGATCGAGCCGACCCGCGCCGGCCAGCCTCAGGCAGCGCCGCAGCAGATCGGCATCGACGTGGTCGCCCGAGTTGAGCCCGAGGGCGACGTTGCTCGCGATCGTTCCCGGAAAGAGATCAGTGCGCTGTCCGCTCCAGGCGATGAAGGGCCGCAGCGGCGCGTCTCGTTCGAGGTCGATGCGTTCGCCCTGCCAGATCACCTGACCCGTCGCCGGCGCGAAGCCGAGCAGCGCCGCGAAGATGCTGCTCTTACCGGCTCCTGACGGACCGCTCACCACTGTGAGCCGGCCTGCCTCGGCGCGCAGCGTGACCGGCTGCAGCTCGACGTCGCCTCGCGAGACGCAGATGTCTTCGAGTCGCAGGTCTGCGGGTCTGCGGCTCGACGGTGACTCTGCGGATGCCGTGATCGCGTCGTGACTGGCGCTGCGGATCGGGGCGGCCGGGTGCGCGCCAGGCCGAGAATCTGGCTCGTCGAGCACGCTCAGCGCGTCGTCGGCGGCCGAGATGCCCTCGGTGGCCGCGTGGTAATGCGAGCCCACGAGGCGAAGCGGAGAAAAGGCCTCTGGTGCGATCAGCAGGACGAAGAGACCGGTGTAGAGATCGATCTCGCCGCCGATGAGACGTGTGCCGATCGACACGGCGACGAGTGCGACCGCCAGGGTCGACGCGAGCTCCAGCACGAAGCCCGACATGAACGAGATGCCCAGCACGCGCATGGTGCGCTGGCGGTAGTGGTCGGTCACGGTCGAGATCACGTCACGCTGGTGCCACTGCCGCCCGAAGACTTTGAGCGTAGAGAGACCGGTGACGACGTCGACGAAGTGACCGGAGAGTGTTCGTGAGGCCTCCCATTCGGAGTTCTGCACCCGCTGGGTGTACCAGCCGATCAGGATCATGAAGATCGGGATCAGCGGGAGGGTGACGCCCACCGTGATCGCAGACGGCAGGTCTTCACGCCAGAGCACGAACAGGAAGACCGGCACGGAGATGACCGTGAGCACCAGCTGCGGAAGGAACTTCGAGAAGTAGCCGTCGAGCGCATCCAGACCACGCCCATAGACGGTCGTGAGCTGCGGAGCAGAGCGGCTAGCGAGCCAGGCGGGGCCCAATGCCGCGAACCGTTCAGCCATCTGCTCACGCAGCTGGGCTTTGACCTTTGCCGCGGCGAACTCTGAAGAGACGTTCCACGCGTATGCCAGCAGGGCACGAATCGCCTGGGCGGCCGCGGCGAGTGCGACCAGGTGCAGACTCTCGTTCCAGGTCAGATGCTGCATGAGCGCACCGGCCACGCATTGTGCCACCGCCCATGAGAAGACCAGAATGCAGGCGATCTGCAGCAGACCGATGAGCCCGCTGACGAGCAGGTAGCCTCGGGCGGCCGTTGCCCGGCGCAGCAGCCGGGGGTCGATGGGTTTGATGGTTCACACCTCGTGTTCGAAGATCTCTGCGCAGCCCCACGCCTCAGGTGGCTGCGTCCTGCAGACGGAAGAACCGCTCCCCTCGCCTGCCACAACAGTGTAGTCATGCAGACGATTGGAGCGGTTCGTTCCGGCAGCTAGGGTGTCAGTGTGCCACGGCCGCCTGCTCGATGTCGACGCGGCGAACGCGCTTGCGGAACACCCAGTAGGTCCAGCCCTGGTAAAGCAGCACGACCGGCAGAGCGAATGCCGCCACCCAGGTCATGAACGACAGTGTGTTCGTCGAGCTCGAGGCGTTCGTGAGCGTCAGGCTGTTCTCGAGACCGTAGGTGCTCGGCATCACCATGTGCTCGGGGTAGCTCGTGAACAGCACCATCCACAGCGCCAGCACCGCGAAGACGACGGTCAGAGCGGTGAAGGTGAAGCCGAGGCCGTCACGCTCGATCCAGTTGCACCAGTAGCTGATGATCAGCGTCACAGCGGCGAGCAGCGAGAGCACGAGCACCAGCGGCGAGAAGTGCGCGATGTTGGTCCACAGCAGGAAGAGTGCCGCGACGACGATGGTGATCAGGCCGAGTGAGCGGCCCAGCCGATGGGCGCGTGCCTTGACCTTGCCGTCGGTCTTCAGGCCGACGAACTGCACTCCGTGCGTGAAGAACAGCAGCAGCGTGGTCAGACCGCCCAGCAGTGCGTACGGGTTGAGCAGCGTCAGCAGTGTGCCCTGATAGATGAACGAGTGCTCGACCTTCAGAATCGGCAGACCGTTGACGATGTTGGCCACCGCCACACCCCACAGCAGGGCGGGAACGGCAGAGCCGATCACGATGAACCAGTCGAACCACTTGCTCCAGTTCTCGTGGTGGCCCTGGTGGCGGTACTCGAACGAGACGCCTCGGAAGATCAACGCGATCAGAATCAGCACCAGTGCCAGGTAGGCACCGCTGAAGAGGGTGGAGTACCACTCGGGGAAGGCGGCGAACAGGCAGGCGCCAGCCACGATCACCCAGGTCTCGTTGAGATCCCAGACCGGGCCGATCGTGTTGATGATCTGCCGGCGCTCGGTGTCGTTCTTGCCGAGGAAGGGCAGCGACATGCCCACGCCGAAGTCGAAGCCGTCGAGCACAAAGTAGCCGACGAACAGCACCCCGACGATGAAGAACCAGAGAATTTCGAGAGTCATTTGATCAAATCTCCATTACTAGTACGTGATCGCCAGTTTGTGGGGATCGACCTCTGCGGTCTCATCTCCGCTGTGGTCTGCGTCGAACTCTGGCGGACCGGCCTGAGCCGCCTTCTTGATGAGTTTGAACTCAACGACTGCCAGTGCCCCGTAGACCAAGGTGAACAAGGCCAACGACAGGCCGACCGACCACGCCGGCACGTTCGGCGAGACCGCACGTTCGGTGGTCATCAGGCCGAACACGATCCAGGGCTGTCGACCCATCTCGGTGAAGACCCAGCCGACGAGGTTGGCGAGCAGAGGCACCGGAGCGGCCCAGATGGCGACACGCCAGAACCAGTCGGGCACCGTGATGCGGCTCTTCTTGCGGGTGATCCACAGCGCGACCAGAGCGATCAGCGCGCTGAACGCTCCCAGACCGATCATCCAGCGGAAGCTCCAGTAGGTGATCCAGAGCACCGGCATGAACGACCCATCAGTCGGGCACGTCAGTGCAGGGTTCAGCGCATCCGTGCAGAACTGCTGGGTGTACTTCGCCTGCAGATCGGTCAGCCCCTCGACAGTGCCGTTGAACGTGTGCGTCGAGAGGAACGACAGCAGATAGGGAATGCGCAGAGAGAAGAGCTCGCTGTGGCCGTCGGGCGTGCCGAGGGTGAAGACGGAGAATGAGGCGTCTGCGCCAGTGCTCGTCTCGAACATCGCTTCGGCAGCCGCCATCTTCATGGGCTGGGTGTGCACCATGGCCAGGCCGAGCTGGTCGCCGCTCAGGAAGACGCCCGCGAAGCCCGCGAGCACCGACCAGGCACCGATCTTGAGGCCGGTGCGCATCGTCTCGACATGCTGATTGCGCCGCAGGTGATAGGCGCTCACGGCTACGATCACTGCGCCGGCGAACACGACTGCGCCCGTGATCGCGTGCGGAAACGCCGAAACCGCAACCGGGTTCGTGAGCACCTGGCCGATGTCGGTCAGCTCTGCGCGCCCTCGGTTCGGATTCAGTTCGTAGCCGACCGGGTTCTGCATGAACGAGTTGGCGGCGATGATGAAGTAGGCCGAGAGGATGGTCGCGATCGACGTCAGCCAGGCCGACGCGAGGTGCACGCCCTTCGACACCTTGTTCCAGCCGAAGATCCAGACGCCGATGAACGTGGCCTCCAAGAAGAAGGCGAAGAGCCCCTCCATGGCCAGCGGGGCGCCGAAGATGTCTCCGACGAAGCGCGAGTACTCCGACCAGTTCAGCCCGAACTGGAACTCCTGGACGATGCCCGTCACCACGCCCATGGCGAAGTTGATCAGAAAGATCTTGCCGAAGAGCTTCGTCAGCTGCAGGTACTTCACCTTGCCGGTGCGCACCCAAGCGGTCTGAATAATCGCGACGATGAGCATCAGCCCGATCGTCAGCGGCACGAACAGGTAGTGGTACAGAGTCGTCAGCCCGAACTGCCAGCGCGCCAGCGCCAGTGCCGTGGGGTCGCTCTGCAGCACGGCCAAGGTATCGGTCATGTGCGTTCCTCTTCACTCCAGTGAAATTTCGGTCTCCGACACCTGTCGGCGACACCTGTTGGAGACGTTACTCCGGCTTGTATACAAGTGCAAAGTAGACGACCCTAACCTGTGTCGAATCGAGACGAATCAACGTTGTCACAGCTCGAATCGAGTGCTTCTGCGCCGTGCTGACACGACGTTCGGCGCCAGGATGGCGAAGAGCGGCGCTGCGCGTCAGCGACGTCCGCGGTGCATCCACCCGCGAACGGTCTGCAGCCTCTTCTGCAGCTGCCCGAGGTCTGCCTGCGGCACCGCAGGGCCACCGCTGATGCGCCGCAGCCTGGAGTGAATGCTGCTGTGCGACTCGCCGCTGATCTGCGCCCAGACCGAGACCGCCTGGTGCAGTTCGGCTCGCTTGGCCTTCAGCTGTTTGAAGAGCGGCTCGTTCGACGCGGCCTCGGTCTCGGGCGTCGCCGCCGCCCTGCGCTGTTTGCGTTTCGTGATCTCGTCTTGGTGAGACCGCAGCAGCGAGCGCACCTGGTCGGGTTCGAGCAGGCCGGGGAAACCGAGGAAGTCCTGTTCCTCCAAGCTGTCGGCTTCGGCGCCCGACCCGAACTCGTCACCTTCGAAGAGCACTCGGTCGAAGGCGGCCTGCGCCTCGAGAGGCTCGAAGTCGACGCCGTCGAGAAGATCGTCGGATGCGGCCTCGCGTTGGTTCGCCTGTTCGAGCAGCGAGTCTTCGAGACCGTCGTCGTCCCGGTCTTTCGGACCCCCCAAAACATGGTCGCGCTCGACCTCGAGCTCGTGTGCCAGACCCACCAGACCGGGCACGCTGGGCAGAAAGATGGTGGCCGTCTCGCCTCGTTTGCGAGCTCGCACGAATCGCCCGACGACCTGGGCGAAGAAGAGCGGCGTACTCGCACTCGTCGCGTAGACGCCGACCGCCAGCCGAGGCACGTCCACGCCTTCCGACACCATGCGCACGGCGACCATCCAGCGCTGCTGTCCTGCCGAGAACTCTTCGATGCGATCGCTCGCGCCGTCTTCGTCGCTCAGCACGATGGTCGCCGACTCCCCCGTGATCTGTTTGAGGATGCCGGCGTAGGCCCGAGCCTGCGTCTGGTCGGTCGCGATCACGAGCCCGCCGGCATCGGGCACTCCCCGACGCACCTGCGTGAGCCGAGCATCCGCCGCACGCAGCACGGAGCCGATCCAGTCGCTGCGCGGGTCGAGCGCCGTGCGCCAGGCCTGGGCGATGATGTCTTTGGTCGCCGGTGCGCCCAGATCGGCGCTCATCTCGTCACCGCTGCGGGAGCGCCAGCGCATGTTGCCGGCGTAGGTCAGGAAGATCACCGGGCGCACCACGCCGTCGTGCAGGGCACGGCCGTAGCCGTAGGTGTAGTCGGCGCGTGAGATCTTCGAGCCGTCGGGCTGCGGCTCGTAGGTGACGAAGGGGATCTGCGCTTCGTCAGAGCGGAACGGCGTACCAGTCAGACAGACACGCCGTGTGGCGTGCGCGTAGGCCTCGCGAATGGCGTCGCCCCAGCTCAGTGCGTCACCGCCGTGATGAACCTCGTCGAGAATCACCAGGGTGCGCTTCGCCTCGGCGAGTGCCTTGTGCACCTCGACGTTGGCGGCGACCTGTGCATAGGTTGCCGTCACGCCCACGTAGTGCGAGCCGAAGACGCGATCGGCGTTGCGAAAGTTCGGGTCGAGGCGAATGAGCGCTCGCTCTGCGGCCTCGGCCCATTGGCGCTTCAGATGTTCGGTGGGCGCGACCACCAGCACACGATCGACGGTTCCCTGATCGAGCAGCCCTGCGGCGAGCTGCAGTGCAAAGGTGGTCTTGCCTGCTCCAGGGGTCGCTGCTGCGAGAAAGTCTCTGGGCTGTTCGGCGAAGTACCGTTCAAGAGCCTCAGCCTGCCAGGCGCGCAGTCGACTCGCGGTGCCTCGTGCCGCACGGCGCGGGTAGGCCGGGGGCAGATCGCGGGCAGACGCGTTGCCGAAGTCGATTGGGGGGTGCACGGCAGAGATTGTACCCGCAGCCGACGACGTGCGCCTGTCGGGCCGACGTGGGCCGCTCTGGTCGGGGCCGGTGATTCCCTGGGTCTGCGGCCTGCCGACGGGCATTTCCTCGGGACTGTCCTATTATGATCACGGCAGTCATCGAGGACTGCGACTGACGCGGGATCCTGAGGGAGAACACGATGACCGAGCAGCAGACGAACAGCAAGGCGTTGCAGGCGCGCGACGCCATCAAGCGATCGATCGCCGCAGGCAGACTGCAGTCAGGCCAGCGTCTCGTCATCTCACAGCTGGCTCGTGAGCTCAAGATGTCTCCGGTTCCGGTTCGCGAGGCGATCCGGCTGCTCGAGTCAGAGGGCCTGGTCACATTCGCTCACAACGTCGGTGCGCAGGTGACCGACTTCCGGCCGCAGGAGTACCGGCACATGATGTCGACGCTCTCGGTGCTCGAAGGCGCTGCCGTCGCACAGACCGTTCCGCACATGCGGCAGCAGACCATCGACGAGGCCCGCTTCTACAACCGCCATCTGATCGAGGCGCTCAAGGCGTCACGCTTCGCCGAGGCGAACCGGTTCAGCACGCTCTTTCACCGCGTGCTCTACCGCGACTGCCCCAACCGATACCTCATGCAGACGCTCAACGAGGGCTGGGCCAAGGCCGCCGCGGTCAAAGGCGCCGTCTTCGGCCTGCTGCCCGGGCGTGTCGACGGGTTGGTCGAAGAGCACGAGCACCTGCTGCAGATGCTCGAGAAGAAGACCTCGCCCGACGAGGTCGAGGCCTTCATCCGAGCTCATCGCGAGCGAAACACCGAGGCCTATCTACGCTACGCGCAGCAGGCGATCAGTGATCGCGCTGCCACAGGAGGGCCTCGGCCTGCCGGATCATCGTCACGTCCTCGCGAGTCTTGACCAGGATGATCGCGGCCGACGAGCCTTCGGTCTGAATCTGGCTGTTCATCTCGTTGCGGCGGTTGAGCCGCTCGTCGAAGCGAACGCCGAGCGGGCGCAGACGTTCGAGCACGAGTGCACGTGCAGCCGGCGAGTTCTCGCCGATGCCGCCGCTGAACACAAGTGCGTCGAGCCCACCAGCAGCGATCGTCATCTGCCCGATCATGCCTGCCGCACGATGCGCCCAGACGGCCAGCGCGAGCTGTGCCGAAGGCTCGGCGGCATGCGCACGGTTCACGATGTTGCCCATGTGCGTGTCACCGGCAAGGCCGAGCAGACCAGACTGGCGTTCAAGCCGAGAGATGACCTCACGAACACTCAGGCCGGTGTTCGCTACGAGCCATGCCGACACCGCTGGGTCGATCGTGCCGGAACGGGTCGACATGACCAGACCCTCCAGCGGAGTGAAGCCCATGGTGGTGTCGACGCTGTGCCCGTCGCGCACCGCCGTCAGGGAGGCACCCGAGCCCAAGTGGGCGCTGACGATGTGCAGCTCGGAGAGATCCTGATCGAGAATGCGTGCGGCTTCGCGCACGTTGTACTCGTGTGCAAGACCGTGGAAGCCGAAGCGGCGCACCCCGAGACCCTCGCGCCACTCACGAGGAATCGCGTAGGTATAGGCCTCGGCCGGCATTCTGGCGTGGAACGCAGTGTCGAAACAGGCGATCTGCGTCGCCTCCGGCAGCAGCGCACGCAGCCGTTCCAGAGTCGCCACCGACGGCGGCTGGTGCAGCGGCGCGAGATCGGTGAGCTCTTCGATGCCGGCCATCACCTTGTCGTCGACGATCGCGGCCTCACCGAAGAGACGACCTCCGTGCACCACGCGATGCACGACGACCTCGATATCGCCGCTCACCGACGAGAAGTCGGCGATCAGCTCGGCCCACGCTTCGTCGGTGATCTCGGCCGGCGGCGTCGCAACCGTGCGGTTGTAGACGACTTCGTCCTGATCGGCGACGCTCAGCTTCAGGCTCGACGAACCCGCGTTCACCAGCAGCATGCTCATGCGTTGTCCTCTTTCTGCGTCTCGGCGGCTTTCGTGGCCCCCGCCTGTACGGCCGTCACCAGAATGGTGTTGACCACGTCATCGACGGTGCAGCCGCGGGACAGATCGTTGACGGGCCTGCGCAGCCCCTGCAGCACCGGCCCGATGGCGATCGCGCCGCTCGACTGCTGCACCGCTTTATACGTGTTGTTGCCCGTGTTCAGATCGGGGAACACGTAGACCGTCGCGCGCCCGGCGACCGGCGAGTCGGGCAGTTTGCCAGCCGCGATCTTCAGGTTGCTGGCTGCGTCGTACTGGATCGGCCCTTCAATCGGCAGTTCGGGTGCGGCCGCGCGAGCCAGCTCGGTGGCCTCGCGCACAGCGTCGACTGAGGAGCCGTGTCCTGAGGTTCCGGTCGAGTACGACAGCATCGCCACCCGAGGTTCGATGCCGAAGGCGGCCGCCGTCTGGGCGCTGGACACGGCGATGCCGGCGAGCTCTTGGGGCGTCGGGTTCGGAATCACGGCGCAGTCGCCATAGACCAGCACCCGATCGGGCAGGCACATGAGGAACACTGACGAGACCTCGCGGACGCCGGGCCGGGTCTTGATGATCTGGAAGGCGGGACGGATCGTGTCGGCGGTCGTGTGCATCGCGCCCGAGACCATTCCGTCGGCCCGCCCCGAGTGCACCAGCAGAGTGCCGAAGAAGCTGGGGTCGCGGACTTGCTGTGCCGCCTGTTCGAGCGTCACCCCTTTGTGGGCGCGCAGCTGCTGGTAGGTCTGTGCGAATTCGTCGAGCAGCGGGGACTGATCGATGTCGATGATCTCGATGCCATCGAGACTCACCCCGTGCAGACGCGCCAGCTTCGCCACCTCGTCGGGGTCGCCCAAGAGCACGAGATCGACGAGACCCTGCTTCGCGATCTCTGCAGCTGCCGTGAGGATGCGCGGGTCGCCTCCCTCGGGAAGCACGATTCGAGCGTGAGCCGCACGGGCTCGACGGGCCAGCTCGTAGGCGAAGCGCTCGGGGGTGGTCACGTCGCGCAGGGACAACTCGAAACGCGAAAGTATCTCGGCGCCGTCGGCGTGCTCGTCCCAAGTCTTCAGCGCCTGCCGAGTGCGGGTCGGGTTGCCTGCACCGATCTCGCCGCGAACCCGGCTGGCGGCCTGTGCGACGGCGAAGGTGTCGGCGCGTTTGCAGTAGACGGGGATGCTGCCCGCGGCGACGACGCGCTGCAGGCGCTCAGAGATGTCGAAGTCGCCGCTGATGATCACGGCCTCTGGGGCAAGGGCGGCCTGGAGCACCGCTTCGATGAGCTCGACGCGGTCACCGGGCACGACGACGAGCGCTCCCGAGCCGATGACGGAGAGCGCGTGCTCGGCCTCCATCGCCGCCACGGTGATGCGACGCACCAGATGATCGGCGTCGCCATTGGTGCCGATGCGCAGCGCTTCGATGGCCTCCGCCGTCTCTTCGACACTCGGCCACGAGAGGCTCTCGACATAGGGCAGCAGGTAGACGGGACGCCCGAGCGACCCCGAGGGAATCAGCGTGCGGGCCTCATCGATGACCTCGGGTGAGACGCGGTTGACCACGATGCACATCAGGGTGGAACGCGCCTGGCGAAGTCGCTGCCGTGTGAGCGAGACCGCGGCGGCGACACGAGCGGCGCTGCGCCCGAAGCCGTCGACGACCGCAAGCAGCGGCACGTCGAGGTGCCGCGCGAGAGCGACGTTCACGTCTGGCTCACCGTGCACGGGCACGGTGATGGCGTTGGTGCCCTCGATGATGACGAAGTCGACTTCGGCGGCGAGCCTCTCGAACGCGCCGAGGCATTCGGCGATGAGCTCGTCTGTGCGATCGTCGGCCACCAGCTCTTCGGCATGCGCGGCGGTCATGACCGAGACAGCGGTCAGAGCGCCTTCGGGAAGCAGCTGTTCGGCCAGCTGGACGATGCGCGACTCGGTCGGTCTGTCAGCCGACGTGATCGGCCGCAGAAAGCCGATACGAGCGTACCGAGCAGCAGCCTGGCGCAGCAGCCCGATGGTGACCAGCGACTTTCCAGAGGTCTCCCCCACACCAGTGATGAGCAGTCCGTCGGGCATGAGATCTCCATCTGTTCGTTGTGCGTCGGTGCCCCTCCAGACTATCGCACGCACAGAACGTGCCCCACAGCTCGCCCGGGGTTCGAACGGCCATTCCGTGAACTCTTCGTGAAGCAGCGCACCAGGCTGCAGACACGGCGACGGCCACGGGGATCGATCTCAGGATCTCCCGTGGCCGTCGTGCTCTGTCACCGGCTCAGCGCGGCCGGCGGCAGACGATCACTGCTGGTCGAGCACGAACTCGGCCTCGATGTGAATCTTCACATCGCTGCCCAGCAGCACGCCGCCGGTCTCAAGGGCGCTGTTCCACTCCAGTCCGAACTCCTCGCGCTTGATCGTCGTGTCGGCTTCGATGCCCAGAACGGTCTGGCCGTACGGGCTCGTCGTGATGCCCCCGACCTCGACCTGGAAGTCGACGCTCTTCGTGACTCCGCGCAGCGTGAGGTCTCCGGTGACCACCAGGTCATCGCCGTCGTACCGCACCGCAGTCGAACGGAACGTGAGCTCGGGGTGGTTCTCGACGTCGAAGAAGTCAGGCGCGTGCATGTGCACGTCGCGGTCGGGGTTGCCGGTCGAAATGCTCGCGGCCTTGATCTCGGCGCTCACGGTCGAATCGAGCACGTCGTCGCCCGTGGTGAGAGTTGCGGAGAAGTCGGTGAAGCTGCCGCGGAACTTCGTGACGAGATGACGCACGCTGAAGCCGATGCTGCTGTGTGTGGGGTCGATCTGCCACGTGCCCGAGGTGAAGCCTGCGATTGCGGATTGAGTCATGATGTCTGCTCCTTCATTGAGATGTCGGGCGTTCGTCCGCACATCAGTGGTTGTATCTACAACAGTATCCACATGAATGCACCAGCGCAAGCGGAATCTGCAACTCTCAGCGGCGTGTCGGCAGCATCCGCTGCATGCCCCAAGCGGTCACCCGCAGCACAGCTTCGACGATGATCGAGAGATCCATCTTCGAGCGGCCGTTCTCACGTTCGACGAAGGTGATCGGCACTTCGGTCACATCGAGCCCCGCTGCCACGGCGCGCCGCAGCACGTCGATCTGAAAGCAGTACCCATGACTGGCCGCTTCGTCGAGCCGAAGCGCTCGCAGCGCAGTGACGGGAATGACCCGATATCCCGAGGTCACGTCACGCTGGCCGAGGCCGAGCATCAGTCGGGAGTAGATGCTGGCCGCATGCGACAGCGAGCTGCGGTACCACGGCCAGTTCACGATCGTGCCGCCGCGCACCCATCGAGATCCGAGCACAAGCCGATTCTCACCCGCTGCTGCGAGCAGATGCGGCAGCTGCTCAGGCAGATGCGATCCGTCGGCGTCCATCTCGACCAGATAGCGAAACCCGTGGGCCTCGCCCCACTCGAAGCCCGCGATATAGGCAGGTCCGAGGCCGTGCTTCTGGTCACGGTGCAGCACTGACAGCGACGGATGCCGCTCCCGCAGCCGGTCGGCGAGCAGGCCCGTGCCGTCTGGGGATCCGTCGTCGACCACGAGGACTGAAACCTCGGGGAGCATCTTGAACAGCCGCTCCAGCACTCCAGGCAGCGACTCTCGTTCGTTGTATGTGGGAATGACGACCAGCGTCTCCCCCGTTGGCGCGCTCAATCGCGCAGCTCGCGGCGAATGACCTTGCCGACGTTGGACAGCGGAAGCTCGTCACGGAATTCGATGTAGCGCGGGCGCTTGTATCCGGTGAGATAGCGGCGGGCGTACTGCCGCACCTCCTGTTCGGTCAGTTCGGGGTCAGCCGGCACGACGAAGGCTTTGACCACCTCGCCGGAGTGTTCGTCAGGCACGCCGATCACTCCGGCGGTCTTGATGCGTGGGTGATCGCTCAGCACCGCCTCGACTTCGTTCGGGTAGACGTTGAATCCGGACACCGAGATCATGTCCTTCCGGCGATCGACGATCGAGAAGTAGCCGTTGTCATGCAGCACGGCCACGTCGCCCGTGGCCAGCCATCCGTCGGCGTCGAGCACCTCGGCTGTCTCGTCCTCGCGCTCCCAATACCCCTTCATCACCTGAGGGCCGCGCACATAGAGGTCTCCGGGCTCTTCGAACGCCGCGACACGACCGTGGTCGTCGAGCACTTTGATCTCGGTCGACGGCAGCGGAATGCCCACGGTGCCGATGATCGGAGGCAGCCACGTCGGGTTCACGCTCACCACGGGTGAGGCCTCGGTGAGCCCGTACCCCTCGAGCATGGGGCGCTGGGTGACGTTCTGCCACTCGTTCGCCGTCGACTCGCGCAGCGCCATGCCGCCGGCCACCGTCAGTTTGAGAAAGTCGAAGTCGGCTTTCAGGAACCGAGGGTTCTCGAGGAGCGCCTGAGCGAGAGTCGAGACCAGGATGATCACCGAGGTTCGCTCTCTCACGATCGTCTTGGCGAGCGGGGAGATCTCGCGAGGATTGGTCACGAGCACGTTGTGCAGACCATAGGCGAAGAAGCACAGGCAGTTCACCGTCATGCAGAACACGTGGTAGAGCGGCAGCGCTGCGAGAACGTTCTCGGCGCCTTCGTCCAGGATCACGCGCATCCAGTGCCGCATGGCCTGGGAGTCGGCCAGCAGGTTGCGATGCGTGAGCATGGCGCCCTTCGGCGTGCCCGTCGTTCCGCCGGTGAACTGCAGCAGTGCGACGTCGTCGAGTCCGACCGAGACGGGCTGCAGACGCAGGTCTGCCCCGTGCGCGATGGCGTCACGAAAGTCGACGGCTCCGGGCAGGCGATACTTCGGCACCATGCCCTTGAGCCTCATGCCGACGTTCGTCAGCACGCGTCTGGCCGGACTGCGCCAGAGGTCTGCCGGGCGGGTGATGATCACGTTCTGCAGGGTGGTGTCGGGCAGAATCTCGGCGATCTTGTCTGCGAACATCTCGAGCACGACGATGGCGCGCGCTCGCGACTGCAGAATGACCGCCTTGGTCTCGGGAGCGGTATAGAGGGGGTTCGCGTTGACCACGACGAGGCCCGCTTTTATGGCGCCGAAGAGTGCGACCGGGTACTGCAGCAGGTTCGGCATCTGCAGCACGATGTGGTCACCGGGCTGCAGCCCCAGAGAGACCTGAAGATAGGCGGCGAAGTCGTCTGAGAGCTGTTTGACCTCACGGAACGTGAGCGTCTGCCCCATGTTGGTGAACGCCTTGCGATCATCGAAACGGGCACATGTCTGATCGACCAGATCGACGATCGACCGGTGTTCGAGGGCGCCGACTTCGCTCGGCACGTCATCGGGATACAGGTCGAGCCACGGTCTCGGAATGTCGTCTTGCCTCTGCTGCTCAGTCACGGGTCAATTATGCCCCACCAGGTGAACCACCTGAGGGATCGCCCATGAACCGAGATGAACGGCACGTACAATCGAAACCATGTCAGACCCGCGCACAGCCCTCTCGCAGACGAACCAGGACTATCTGAAAGAGATCTGGCAGTTCGCCGAGTGGTCGGGCGATCCCATCACCACCGGCCAGCTGGCCGAGCGCATGGGCCTCACACGTTCGACCGTCTCAGAGGGAGTGCGTCGGCTGACCGATCAGGGCTATGTCGTGCACGAACGCTACGGCAACATCACGCTCACCCCGGCCGGAGAATCGGCGGCGGTGAACCTCGTGCGCAGCCATCGCATCCTCGAGACCTTCTTGGTGTCGTATCTCGGCTATGACTGGGACGAAGTGCACGAAGAGGCCGAGGTGCTGGAGCACGCGGTGAGCCCGCGCATGATCGAGCGGCTCGACTCCCGTCTGAACTTTCCCACCCGCGACCCGCACGGCGATCCGATACCGCGAGCCGACGGCAGCATTCCGACTCTCGACGCCCACCCGCTCAGCGAGGTGCCAGAGGGGCATACCGTGCACGTACGCCGTGTCTCGGACGAGAACCCAGAGCTGCTGCGCTATCTCACCGACATCGGTCTGACCCTCGACAGCACCATCACTGTTCGAGAGCGCATCCCCGCTGCCGGCACGATTCGTCTGGTGATGAACGGCCAGCCGCTCGATCTCGGTCTGCCTGCCGCCGGCAACATCCTCGTCACCGAGTAGGGGCAGCCGCTCCGGTCGTCAGCGATCGTCGGCTGCGACCAGCCGCACGACACCGGTCTCACCGACCGCGACGACCGGTCCGTTCCACGCATCGTCCCGGTGCGAGACCCAGAGCACGGTGCGTCCCGAAGCAGGATCGAGCACCACGCGGCGAATGTAGTCTGCCGTGCGCGCATCGAGCTGAGAGGTGACCTCGTCGGCGAGCAGCACCGGCGTCTCAGCCAGCAGCGCGCGTGCCAGACCCAGCCGCTGAGCCTGACCTCCCGAGAGCCCGACGCACCCGCGACCGCGACCGAGCCGCGTACGGATGCCCTGGCGCTGACTGTCGACGAACGCACCGAGGCCGACGGTCGCGCACACCTCGCGCAGGTCGTCGTCGCTGGCGTCAGGCCGTGCGATGCGCAGATTCTCGGCGATGCTCGCGTCGAAGAGAAACGTCGACTGATCGACCACAGCCACGGTGCGCACGAGTTCGGCACGGCTCAGCTCCCGCAGATCGCGACCGGCGATCTGCACCGAGCCGGAATCCGGATCGTGCACACGTGCGAGCAGATCCACCAGCGTCGACTTGCCGCTGCCGCTCGAGCCCTCGACGAGCACGTGCGAGCCCGCCTCGATGCTGATCGGCTCCGGCACGCGCACCTGCGGCCCGTGAGCGCCGCCGACAGCCTCGTGACGGTAGACCAGCGGACCGATCACCGCGGCCGCTCCCCGATCGCCAGAGTCTGCGGCTGCAACCGACGACTCGGGAGTCTCCTCAGCGGCAAACGTCACCTCGGGTTCGCGCGTGATCGTCGCCTGCACACGAAGCGCTGCCGCCTGCACAGCACGCCACTCATTGACGAATCCGACCACTGACTCCGGCGCGGCGAACGCGGAGAACGCGAGTGCGGCACCCGCAAGCGCTGCGCCCAGCGGCTCCTGCAGCAGCCCTCCGCCATGCGAGTCGGCAGCGGAGACGAGCACCGAGGCCAGCACCGTGAGCAGCCAGACCAAAGTGACCAGCGCTCGCCTGGTGCGACCGAGCCGCTGCTCCGCACACATGATGTCGGCGTGCCTGCGGTTCAGCTGGTGCCAGCGGCCGAGCCGACGATCGATCGCGTGCAGACCGCGCAGATCGGGCAGCGCATGCATCGTCTCGGCGGCGAACTGTGCACTCAGGCCGTCGAGTCGGGCACCCTCTGACGCGGTCTGCGCCTCGCCGCGCAGTCCCAGCCCGGCGCAGCCGAAGGCGAGCAGCAGACCGACGGCAACGACGACCGCTGCCGGCCACCCGGTCAGAAGCCACTGCGCGAACACCACACCGACGCTGACGATCACCGCGCTCACCGCCGGCACGATGGTGTGCGCGAAGAACACCTCGAGCCGATCGATGTCACGGCCTGCACGCGAGAGCAGGTCGCCGCTGCCGCTGCGAGACGTGACTGCCGGAGCCTGCGGCAGCAGGCTGGCGAAGAAGCGCACGCGCAGGCGCGCCAGCAGAATGAACGCGACGCGATGCCCGAGATACTGCTCGCCGTAGCGAGTCAGGCCCTTCACCAGAGCGAGGCCGATCAGCACCAGCCCCACGGTCCAGACCGAGACCTGGCCGCGGGCACTCGCCGCCACCAGCAGCACCCCGGCGACGACCGCTGCGATTCCCGTGGCCTGCGAGACCAGACGCAATGCGAACGAACCGGCCAGACTGCCCCGAAACCCCTTCGTCATCGGCAGCAGCTGTCGCAGCGTGTCTGCCGTGCTCGCATGCGTCGCGCTCGTCATCGTGACCTCTCATCGTGCAGACCGTCCGTCGTGAGACGAGACGTGGTCATACGGCGCGCGAACGCCGCAGGATCATGTGTGACGCAGACGACGGCCATGTGTTCGGGCAGGTCGGCGAGCGTGTCGACCAGACGCTCGCCGGTCTGGCGGTCGAGGCCGCTGGTCGGCTCGTCGAGCAGCAGCACGTCCACGGGCTGCATCAGAGCGCGCGCAACCGCGAGCCGCTGGCGCTGGCCACCGGAGAGCCCCGTTCCGCGCTCCCCAAGGGCCGCATCCAGACCTCCGAGTCGTTCGCCGATCGTCGTGCTCAGGCCGGCCAGCTCAAGCGCACGCCAGCAGGCGGCATCGTCCACGGCATCCGACGAACCGTCGCCCGTCGCACTCTGGTCGGCCTCTGGCCCCAGACCGAGCGCGAGGTTCTCACGCACAGTGCCAGAGAGAATCACCGGGTTCTGCACGACCTCGACGGTGCGCAGCCCGGGAAGTCGTTCAAGCGTGCCGGCTCCGAGCTCGCGACGACCAGCGATCACGCCGAGCAGTGTCGACTTACCGACGCCGCTGGGGCCCATGATCGCCCGTCGGTCGCCGCAACGGATGTCGACCTGCAGACCCTGCGCAAGCTCGCGCCCGTCTGGCGTCACGAGTGTGCCCTGCTCGATGCGCAGCAGGCTGCCGTCTGACGGAGCCGTGGGTGCGCGTCGTGCCGTCTCGTGTCGTGAGTCACCGCCGCCCACGCCGATCACGCGCGCCAGCCGGCCTTCGGCGCGCTGACCCTGCGCACGCAGATAGAAGAACTTGCCGACCACGTCGAGAGGCGCACTCATCACGACCGCCAGCAGCACGACGACCGCGGCCTCTGTCACGTCAATGGCACCGCTGCGCAGCCGCCACACGGCCAGCAGAGCCGAACCGGCCAGCACGCCCGCATAGAACAGCCCGTCGAGCACGAGAATCAGCAGCTGGTTGACCGCCAGCAGCCGCATGACCTCGGTGCGCTGCTGCTCCGCGCTGCGAGCCAGACGCTGCAGATACCGGTCGCCGGCGCCGAACAGCGCCAGCGTGCGCAGCCCCTGGAGCCCCTGCAGAAACGTCACGGCCAGCGAGGCCTCGCGCCGCCGCCAACCGCCCATCGACTTTCGGGTGACACGCTGAAAGGCGCCCACCGCTGCAGTGACGAGCACGACCAGAGCCGCGAGGCATCCGGCCAGCACCGGGTCGACGGCCAGTGCGATGACCACGAGCACGATCACGGGCGAGAGCAGCGCGGCGAGAATGCTGCCGTGAAACTCGGCCCGGTAGGTCGCGTACTTCGCGGCGTCAGCGGTGGCCAGATCGGCGAAGTCTCCCTCGGCGGGCAGCCGATCGTCGGCGTCGGCCGGGCCACCCAGCCGTCTGAGAAGGCTCTCGCGCACTTCGGTCTGCAGCTGCCGCTCGGCTGCGTCCTGAGCGGCCTCGCCGAGAAACTGCACGATCACGACGCCGGCGAACGCGACGGCCGTCACCAGAAACAGGTGCGCCGCTGCCGCCGTGCCGTCAGGTCCGAAGGCCGTCGCAAGCGTTCTTCCCAAGGCGACCACGCCGACGGCCAGCAGCACGGTGCGCGCCACCGACAGAGCGAGCCCCGCTCGCGACAGCCGGCTGGGGCCGACAGCGACGGGCAGAGCCTCGCGCACTGCTCCGGGGTGCCGTCGCACGTCAGCCGCTGACCGACTTTCGTGCATCAGTGGTCACGCGGCTTGCCGGTGTGCGTCGCTGCCGGCTCTGACGCCGCGGCCGAGGCCACCTGCTCAACCGGGTGCACGGCATCGGGTGCAGACGGATGCCCCGGCAGCGCGGGTGCGCCGGACGCGGTCTCGCCGTGGTGCTCGGGGCGCTGGATGCGTTCGATCCAGGCGATGGCGACCGCCGAGAGAATGAAGGTGAGATGGATGAACACCTGCCACATCACGCCGGTGGTCGTGTAGCTCTCGCCGGTGACGTTGTGCGCATGCTCTGCGCCGAGATCGCCGACTTCGATGAAGGTCTTCAGCAGATGGATCGACGAGATGCTGATGACCGAGATGGCCAGCTTGACCTTGAGGATGTTCGCGTTCACATGCGACAGCCAGTCGGGCTCGTCCGGGTGGCCGTCGACGTTGATCTTCGAGACGAACGTCTCATATCCGCCGATGATGACCATGATCAGCAGATTCGCGATCATGACCACGTCGATGAGCCCCAGCACGGTCAGCATGATGGTGGTCTCATCGAGCTTGCCCCAGTCGGTGAAGACATCGGCGAGCAGGTGGAACAGATCGACCCAGAACACGATCACGTAGATCAGCTGCGCCACGATGAGACCGATGTAGAGCGGAGCCTGCAGCCATCTGCTGGCGAAGATCAGGTAGCCGAGCATGTTCGATGTCTGCGAGTTCTGCGACTGACGGCCGACGGCGAATTGACGTCGCTGGTGGTGATCAGAGGGGGACATCGAGCTCCTGACGTGTGTGGGTGGTCCCAGTCGACGTCATTGGCGACTATGGAGTGACGAACTCATGTTACTTGCACCCGACGTCATCGCGCAGCAGCGAGCACCGGCACACGGTCGACGTCGACGTCCCCTCCCCCGTGTGCGCCGACGAAGGCCACGGCTGCGCGCGTCGCAGCGATCGCCTCGGGGTACTGCGAGAACAGCACCTGGTACTCGTGCGGCAGCGGCGGTTCGTGATCGGTGTCGTAGAACTGCGTGACCACCGGCACTCCGAGCTGCTGCAGATGAGCGGCGAACGCCCGCGACTGCGACTCCAAGGGGTCGCCGTTGCCTGCGCTGACGAACGTCGGAGGAAAGTCTGCCGTCACTGCGTCTATGGGAGAGCCCTGGCGAAGCATCTCGCCACTCTGCCAGTCGCGCACGCCGCTGTAGGCCCACATCACTGTGTTCAGAAACGAGGCGAACGGACCGGTCGCCTGCACGGCGCCAACATCATAGGCACCGCAGAAGAGCACCGCCCCACGAACCTGTTTCGGCTGAACCTGCGGCTGCAGGCCGAGCAGCGAGGCCTCGTCGGGGCTTCCGAGGGCGGCGAGATAGGTCGCCACGACCTGCGATCCGGCAGAGTCTCCCGCATAGAAGAGACGGTCAGCCGCGATGCCGAGATCGTCGGCGTGATCGAGCAGGTAGCTGGTGGCTGCGTCGAGCTGCTGCACCGCAGTCGGGAATCGGGCCTCTGGTGAGAGCGTGTAGTTGATCTGCACCACGGTCGCTCCGCTCGCCGCAAGAATGCGCGAGTAGTTCTCGCCCTGCGACTTGTCGCCGCCGACCCAGCCGCCGCCGTGCACCCAGATGACGGTGCTGGCCGGTTCTGTCGCGTCCGCACGTCGGTACACGTCTAGTCGTTCGTCTGCGCGCCCGCTCGAGGTGTAGGCGAGATCAGCGTCACGTCGCACGTCGGCCGGTGCGTAGGCACCGAGTGCCTCGTTGCCCTGCACGCCTCCCGCGTTGAACGACGACCGGATCAGCAGCGCGCCGGGAATCGGCGTGGTGACGAAGCTCAGCACCACCACGAGCAGCAGCGAGACCAGAACGGCGACGAGCATGCCGAGCACCGTCGCACAACGGCGCAGCAGCGTCAGCCCGGCCGTCGACGCGCCTGCTGAAGTCGGGCCAGGCGCGCCCGGCTCGTGCGTGCTGCGCATCAGTTGCGAACCTCGAGGCCGCCCAGCATGATCTGCCCGCCGATGACCACGACCGGAGCCATAGACGCGACGGACGGATCGGCAGCCGACGCGGTGAAGACCGACCGGTCTTCGACGCCTCCGAGCAGAGCCGTCGCCTCGACCCGCACCCGGGCGCCGTCCGGAATGCGAATCTCGACGCCGCCCATCAACGCGAGCACCTCGATGCGAACCTCCGGTGCCAGCACGGCACGGGTCAGATCAAGCGTCGACGAGCCGAGCACGGCAGTCATCGACGCGCTGCGAAAGCCGTGTGCCGTGCTGCGCACCTCGGAGCTGCCCAGCACCGCCGTCACGTTCTGGTCAAGGGCGGCGTCGCCCTCACGTGCGCCGAATCGGTGCCCCTCTGCGGCAGACGCCTCGGCTGGCGAGCTCGGAGCCGAATGGTCTGTCGAAGACGTGCTCGCCGCCGCCTTCGGGCGACGTCTCGTCAGCACACTGAGGCCCAGCGCGATCACAGCGGCCGGTGCGATCAGTGCCCATGGGCTGAACGGCAGCAGACCGAAGTTGTCGAGGATCAGTGCGGTGCCGACGACGACGAGCGCCAACGCCCACCAGAGATTCGACCAGGACGACAGCAGCGTCGAGACGCCCAAGGCGATCACGGCGATGCCGATGATCAGACGAAAGACGCTGCCCATCTGAAAGTCCGGGATCACCACGTTGGCGAGCAGCACCAGCCCCACGCCCACGATGACGACGCCTGCGATGATGCGGGAGCCCACTGTTCTCATGCTTCAACTCTAGCCAACCCTCCGCACTGCCTGGTCGTCGAGTCGGGCAGCAGGAAAGCTCCAAAACCGGCCGGGGACAAAGACAGGGCGACCTCACATGACGTGAGCCGAGAGGGCGGGTATTGTGGGCAGATGGCCAATCTACGCTCACGCACCGTCACCCACGGCAGAAACATGGCCGGCGCTCGCTCCCTTCTGCGCGCCGCCGGCGTCGACGGATCAGATTTCGGCAAGCCGATCATCGCAGTCGCGAACAGCTTCACCGAGTTCGTTCCCGGACACACCCACCTCGCTCCCGTCGGGCGAGTCGTCTCAGAGGCGATCAGCGCCGCCGGCGGTATTCCCCGCGAGTTCAACACCATCGCGGTCGACGACGGCATCGCCATGGGCCACTCGGGCATGCTCTACTCGCTGCCCAGCCGCGACCTGATCGCCGACTCCGTCGAGTACATGGTCAACGCCCACCAGGCCGACGCGCTGGTCTGCATCTCGAACTGCGACAAGATCACTCCCGGCATGCTGCTGGCCGCGCTTCGGCTGAACATCCCGACCGTCTTCGTCTCAGGCGGCCCGATGGAGGGCGGCACGGCAGTTCTCGTCGACGGCACCGTGAAGAAGCGCGTCGAGCTCATCTCGGTGATGTCAGGCACGGCCGACCCCAACCTGTCAGACGAGAACCTGCTCCGACTCGAGGCCAGCGCCTGCCCGACCTGCGGATCGTGCTCGGGCATGTTCACGGCCAACTCGATGAACTGCCTGACCGAGGCGCTCGGTCTGTCGCTGCCCGGAAACGGAACCACTCTCGCCACGCACACGGCCAGGCGCGCGCTCTTCGAGAACGCAGGCTCGCTCGTGGTCGAGCTGTGCCACCGGTTCTACGACGACGAAGACGACAGTGTGCTGCCCCGTTCGATCGCCACACGTGAGGCGTTCCAGAACGCCATGGCCATGGACATCGCCATGGGCGGCTCGACCAACACGATTCTGCACCTGCTCGCAGCGGCTCAGGAGGCAGGCGTCGACTACACGATGCACGACATCAACGACCTCTCGCACCATGTGCCCTGCCTGTGCAAAGTGGCGCCGAACGGGAGCTACCTCGTCGAAGACGTGCACCGCGCAGGCGGCATTCCCGCCATTCTCGGCGAGCTGCACCGTGGCGGCCTGCTGAACGAGAACGTGCACTCAGTGCACCACCCGACGCTCAGCTCGTACCTGGACGACTGGGATCTGCGCGGCGGCAAGGCGACCGACGAGGCCTTCGAGCTGTTCCACGCGGCTCCGGGCTGCAAACGCAGCGCCAAGGCGTTCTCGCAGTCAGAACGCTGGGAGACGCTCGATCTCGACGCCGAGGACGGCTGCATCCACGACGTCGCCCACGCCTATTCGAAAGACGGCGGCCTGGCCGTGCTCTACGGCAATCTTGCCGAGGACGGCTGCGTTGTGAAGACCGCCGGCGTCGACGAATCGATCCTGACGTTCAGCGGACCGGCCGTCGTCGTCGAGTCGCAGGAAGACGCAGTGAACGTCATCCTGAACAAGCAGGTCAAGGCCGGCGACGTCGTCGTCGTTCGCTATGAGGGGCCCAAGGGCGGCCCGGGCATGCAGGAGATGCTGTACCCGACGTCGTTCCTGAAGGGTCGTGGCCTGGGCAAGAAGTGCGCGCTGATCACCGACGGCCGCTTCTCCGGCGGCACCTCGGGGCTTTCGATCGGCCATGTCTCCCCCGAGGCGGCATCCGGCGGCCTGATCTCGCTCGTCGAGAGCGGAGACACGATCACCATCGACATCCCGAATCGCAGGATCGAACTGAACGTCTCTGACGAGGTGCTCGCCGAGCGCCGCGCCGCCCTCGAAGAGGGCAACGGATACCACCCGAAAGATCGCAAGCGTGAGATCTCGACCGCGCTCAAGGTCTACGGCGCATTGGCGACGTCAGCTGACAAGGGAGCGGTTCGCGACAAGGCGAAGATCGACGCGATCTACTGATCGACAGAGTAGGTTCGCATCAGGATGCGGGTCGGATGATGGCGTCGCCATGGTCTGGCCCGCATCGTCTTTTGTAGACTGAGCGAGGTGCGCACGCCGCCGTGTGTGCCCCGGTGGGCACTTCGAACGGGCCCCCGAGCAGCCGTGCAGAGAGGTTCATGAATGTCCAAAGCAGCTGAGTTCATCGATTCGGTGTACCAGACCGTGCTCACTCGGAATCCTGGCGAACGAGAGTTCCACCAGGCGGTACACGAGGTGTTCGAGTCGCTGGAGCCGGTGCTCGAACGTCACCCGGAATACGCCGAATCGGCGATCCTCGAACGCGTCTGCGAGCCCGAGCGCCAGATCATCTTCCGTGTTCCCTGGACGGACGATCGCAATCACGTGCACATCAATCGCGGATTCCGTGTGCAGTTCAACAGCGCCCTCGGCCCGTACAAGGGCGGTCTACGCTTTCATCCCAGCGTGCTGCTCGGCACGGTGAAGTTCCTCGGCTTCGAGCAGATCTTCAAGAACGCGCTCACCGGTCTGCCGATCGGCGGCGGCAAAGGCGGTTCCGACTTCGATCCGAAGGGCAAGAGCGACCGTGAGGTCATGCGCTTCTGCCAGTCGTTCATGACCGAGCTGCAGCGCCACATCGGCGAGTACGTCGACGTGCCAGCCGGCGACATCGGTGTCGGCGCCCGTGAGATCGGCTACCTCTTCGGGCAGTACAAGCGTCTGCGCAACAAGTTCGAGTCTGGTGTCATCACCGGCAAGGGCATCGGCTGGGGCGGCTCGCGTGCCCGCACCGAGGCGACCGGTTACGGTGCCGTCATCTTCGCCCGTGAGATGCTCGAGACTCGCCAGCAGGGCTTCGACGGCGCAAAAGTCATCGTCTCAGGATCAGGCAACGTCGCGCTCTACGCCATCCAGAAGGTTCAGCAGCTCGGCGGCACGGTCATCGGCGCCTCCGACTCCCAGGGAGCAGTCCACGACCCCGACGGCATCGACTTCGAGCTGCTGCGCGAGATCAAAGAGGTCGAGCGCGGTCGCGTGCGCGACTATGTCGAGCGCCGCGGCGGCCGCGCCGAGTACCGAGACAGCGGTTCGGTGTGGGACATCGCCGATGTCGACGGCATCGACGTGGCTCTGCCCTGCGCCACTCAGAACGAGCTGAACGCCGAGAATGCCGAGACCCTGGTGCGCAACGGCGTCCGGGCTGTCGCCGAGGGCGCGAACATGCCCTGCACTCCAGACGCGGTGCGCACGTTCCAGAAGACCGGTGTGCTCTTCGGCCCGGGCAAGGCGGCCAACGCCGGCGGCGTCGCCACCTCGGCACTCGAGATGCAGCAGAACGCCTCGCGCGACTCGTGGACGTTCGAATACACCGAGGAGCGTCTCGAGCAGATCATGACCCGGCTGCACCGCTCGGTGCGTCGCACCGCCGAAGAGTACGGTCACCCGGGCGACTACGTGCGCGGCGCGAACATCCACGGCTTCCAGCTCGTGGCCGATGCCATGATCGCACAGGGCGTCATCTGATCATCGACGCAGCCCGCGGCTGAGGCCGCCGCACAGACGAAGGGCTGCGGAGACGCCAGAACTCACCGTTCGGTGTCTCCGCAGCCCGTTCTCACTGCCGAGCCTCGATCACCTGCCGGGCAGGTACTCGTTGGTCAGTCCCTGACGGCCGTCGTACTCGTTCTCGAGCAGACCGTTCTCGTGCATCCAGGCGGCGTACGCGGCCCAGTCGTCTTCCGGCTGGTGACCGAAGCCTCCGTCGTTCTTCAGCAGCGGCACCGTGCGCTCGACCATCCGGCGCAGCACATCGGGGTCGTAGGCGCCGTCGGTCGGTCCGGTCAGAGCCTCGACCGCGGTGTCGGTGCTCGCCTCTGCCGCCTCCTGGCCCTTCGCCGTGCCGGCCAGGAACTTGCGCACGCGCTCGGCGTAGGCCGAGTCGCTCTGCAGACGCGAACGTTGGGCGATCACGACGAGCTCGTCGTAGTCGGGCAGCCCGAGCTCGGTGTTCGACCACGACGGAAAGCTGCCGTGCTCGGCGAGCTCGACGCCCTCGATGTTCGGGTATGCGCCGATGGTCGCATCGACCTGATGATCGATGAGCGGCTGGTTGAGCCCCTGTGACAGGTTCACGTAGGTGATCGTCGAAGGGTCGACGCCGTGCTTCTTGGCGATGTAGTTCATCGTCGTCTCCTGCGAGGCGAGCCCTGACGTGCCGACCTTCTTGCCGGCGAGGTCCTGCGGCCCGTTGATTCCCGAGCCCTCCCAGGTCATCACCGAGTTGAGGCTGGTCGGAACGAGCGCGCCCACCGAGATGACGTCGAGCCCCTCCCCCTCGGCGATCAGGGTGTCGGGCTCGTACGAGATCGCCAGATCGGTCTGACCGAGGCTGACCATCTTCGCGGCGTCTGCGGTGCCGCTCGGCGTGGTGAAGTCCACCTTGACCCCGGCCTGCTCGTACGCTCCGGTGTGCTGCGCCGTATAGAGCGACACGTGGTCGGGGTTCGGCGTCCAGTCGAGCAGCACGCTCACCGGGTCGAGGCCGTCTGAGGCGGCCGAATCCTGCTGCTGGCTCGAGCATCCGCTCAGCGCCAGGCTGAACGCGGCGGCTCCGGCGACGAGCCCCATGCCCATCGATCGGCGGATGCCTGCATGCGCCCGCCTCTGGGACGCGGTCTGCGAGGTGATCATTGTCTCTCCTTCGTCTTCTCTGTGGTATCGGTTCGTGGAAGTGGTATCGGTTCTGGGAGGTGGCATCGGTACCGGGATTCTGGGTGTGACGGCCCGGGTCGGTGCGCCGATCGATCGGCGTGATCGCCGACGTCGCCCGAGGTCGGGGCTCAGCGCAGGCTGTCACGCTGCCAGCCGCACACCAGGCGTTCGGCGAGCAGCGTCAGCAGATACAGGGCGGCCGTCATGGCGGTGAGCAGCACGACCTCGGCGAAGACGAAGTCGGTGCGCAGTCTGGGAATCGCCTGGATCAGGTGATAGCCCAGACCATTGCTCGATCCGGCGTACTCGCCGAAGACTGCGGCCACGGGAGCGAAGGTCACCGAGATGCGCAGCCCGGCGAAGCCCTGCGGCAGTGCGAATGGCATCCGCACGCGCCAGAAAAGCGCGCTCGGGCTTGCCCACAGCGTGCGCATCGTGTCGATCAGTCGCGGGTCGACGCTCTGCAGGCCCGACAGCAGGCTGACAGTCACCGGAAAGAAGCAGAGCAGCGCGACGATCACCACCTTCGACGCGATGCCGTAGCCGAGCGCGATCGTGAGAATCGGGGCGAAGACCATGACCGGCACTGTCTGCGTGCCGATCAGCAGGGGTTCGAGAGCGCTGCGCAGCGGCTTCACCGCGAAGACCGTGACCGAGATGACGCCGGCGGCGAGAACGCCGACCAGCAGGCCGAGCACAGTCTCACTGCCGGTCACGAGAGTGGCCGACCACAGCGTGCCCCAGTAGCGGCCGAGTGCCACGATGACGTCCTGCGGGGCCGGAACGAGGTATTTCGGCACTCCGAGCCACGTGGTGGCCCCCCACCACACGGCCAGCACGATCACGACCGCAGTGGCCGGCGGCAGCACCCGGTGCAGGCGGCTCTGTGCGTTGCGCGTGTTCATCGCCGCATCGCCCCCTCTGCGGACAGCGCGGTCAGCAGACCGGTGCGCGCAGCGGCCAGATCGACGTCTGCGAGCAGCTCGGTGCGCGAGCGAGGATCGCCGAACCAGCCGCGACTCTCAGCGGTCACGCGCGCAGGCCGTCCGGCCAGCACGAGCACCCGATCAGCCAGCAGCAGGGCTTCGTCGACGTCGTGGGTGACCAGCACGAGCGTGGTCTGTCGATCGCGCAGCCGCTCGCGCAGCCAGGTCTGACCGTCGGCACGGGTGATCGCGTCGAGGGCTCCCAGGGGCTCATCGGCGAGCAGGACGGGTTTGTCGGCGGCGAGGGCGCGCAGCAGAGCAGCACGCTGTCGCATGCCGCCGCTCAGCTCATGCGGGCGGCGGTGCGCGACCGAGCCGAGCCCCCACTGCTCGACCAGTGGACGCACCTGCTCGCGTGCGGCTGACCTGGAGACGCCGCGATTGCGCAGCGGCATCGCGACGTTGTCGACCAGGGAGAGCCACGGCAGCAGGGAGTCGCCCTGAGGCATGAGCGCACAGCTGCGCACTCGTTCGGCCGGATCGGAGTGATCGAGCACCCGGACCGTGCCTGCGTCTGGTGTGAGCAGCCCGGCGATCACCGAGAGGGCGGTGGTCTTGCCGCAGCCGGAACGACCGATCACGGCGACGTGCTCGCCGGTCTGGATGCTCAGGCGCAGTTCTTCGAGCACCGGCGCCGCTGCGCCCTCAGGCGTGTAGGCCACGTCGCTGACGACGACTGCGGTGTCGGATTCGACGCGCGTCGATTCCATCGTGTGACATCCCTCCGCTCGTGTGAACGAGATCAGGTTCAGCGGGTCTCATCTCAGCTCCAGATCTCGGAGCACCCCGTGTCTTCGTCGAAAGCGTAGCAGACCCCGGTCGGCACACGGCCGACCGGGGTCTGGGTTTGCTCAGTCTGGGCGAGTCACTCGGCCGAGACGATCACCACGATCAGGGTGCGCGGGCCGTGCACGCCTTCGACGCGCTGCAGCTCGATGTCCGAGGTCGCAGAGGGCCCGGCGATCATCGTGATCGGCCGTTCCGGCACCAGCCGCCGAATCGCCGCCGGCATGTCGACGACGATCTCTGCATCCTGCACCACACACACGTGCACATCGGGCACCAGCGTCAGGGCGCGGCGGCCCTGGGTGCCGCTGCCGTCGAGAAAGATCGTGCCGCTGATCGAGCAGGCCACGGCCGCTCCGGTGACGATGGCATCGAGGCTGTCGAGCGATGCGGCAGGGATCGACGCGTCGTCGACCTGCACCTCGCCCGCGTAGTCTCCCAGCCAGCTGCGATCCAGTGCCGGCGGGATGCCGACGCGGCTCGCCTGCACGGAGGCGAGGGCCGAGGCGACCTCTGCCCCGATGGTGCTCGGCGTGGCGCGCCGCACCTCGGCCTTGTAGTCTTCGAGCCGATCGATCAGCAGATCGATGCGTTCAGCGTCGGGCAGCTCGATCTCGGCGTCATAGTCGCGCACCACGGGCTCGACCACCGGCGGCGCGATCCGCAGCGCGTCTTTAATGCGATCCAGGATGTCTTCGCGTGCGGTGTTCACTTTGTGCTCCCCTGCGTGCTGCTTCGTTCTTCGGACTGCTCAAACGGCGCCGCGGGGCCCCCGAAGCCTGCGGGCATGGGCCTGCGCTCCCAATCGGCGTCTCGCTGGGCGTCCTGGTTGCCCGGGCGCTGCGTCAGATCGGCCTGCACGGCGCTGGAACGCGCCTGCTCGGCCGCCAGCTCACGTTTGGCATCCGCGGTCTTGAACCACTCGCGAGCCGAGTGCTTCGCCGGCGCCGGAAAGTCGCGGGCGTCCGTCCAGCCGCCCAAGAGCCCGGGCAGCTTGGTGATCTTCTTGTCAGGGCCAGCCACGATGCGGCCGCCGATGCTGGCCGCCTTCTGCGCCGCATGCCAGCGTTTGCCGGAGCTCATGGCCGACGCCACGGTCTTGAGCATCGGCTTCTCGAGCCCGGAGCCGACGGTGTTGACCTTCTGGTCGCGCAGTTCGACGAGGATCGACGGGATGTCGATCTTGACCGGGCAGACCTCGTAGCAGGCCCCGCACAGGCTCGACGCGTAAGGCAGCGAGCTGTTGGGGTCGTGTGAGTCCTCCATGCCCGTCAGCAGCGGCGAGAGAATGGCTCCGATCGGGCCCGGGTAGGTCGATCCGTAGGCGTGTCCGCCGGCGTGTTCGTAGACCGGGCAGACGTTCAGGCATGCCGAGCAGCGAATGCACTTGAGCGCCTCGCGTCCCATGCCGTCGGCGAGAGCGTGGGTGCGGCCGTTGTCGAGCAGCACGAGGTGGAACTCCTGCGGGCCGTCACCAGGGGTAACGCCGGTCCACAGTGAGGTGTAGGGATTCATGCGCTCGCCGGTGGACGAGCGCGGCAGCAGCTGGGTGAAGACCTCGAGGTCGTTGAAGCGAGGCAGCAGCTTCTCGATGCCCATGACGGTGACCAGTGTGTCGGGCAGGGTCAGGTTCATACGCCCGTTGCCCTCCGACTCGAAGATCGAGAGCGTGCCGGTCTCGGCGATGCCGAAGTTCGCACCCGAGATCGCGATCTTCGAGGTCAGGAACTTCTCTCGCAGAAAGCGACGGCTCGCCTCAGCCAGATGGGCGGGGTTGTCGTCGAGCTCGGGGTCGACGCCCGGCATCTCTTTGAGAAAGATGTCGCGCACCTCGCTGCGGTTGCGATGGATGGCCGGCACCAGAATGTGGGAGGGCTTGTCGTGCCCGAGCTGGACGATGAGTTCGGCCAGGTCGGTCTCTTGAGCATGAATGCCGTGCTCTTCGAGGTACTCGTTCAGGCCGATCTCCTGCGTGGCCATCGACTTGATCTTGAGCACCTCCTTCGCGCCGTGATCGGCGACGATGCCGCGCACGATCTCGTTCGCCTCTGCGGCGTCACGAGCCCAGTGCACCTGGCCGCCGTGTTCGGTCACCTTCTCTTCCAGCTGCTCGAGCAGATCGGGCAGGTTGGCGAGCACCTCGCGCTTGATGCGCGAACCGGCCTCACGCAGACGCTGCCAGTCGGGCATCTCGTCGACGACGTGCTGACGCTTGTCGCGGATCTTGTGCGTGGCGAAGTTCAGGTTGCGGCGCAGCTGCTCATTGGCGAGCTCGTGCACCGCTGCCTGCTGGAACTTCTCTGTGCCGCGCAGGTTGCCGACCCCTGCCGGGGCGACCGGCGGAACCGCCGGCATGCCGAGGAACGTGGTCATGCGGCCACCTCCTCGCCGAGCAACGTGATCGAGCGATCGGCGTCGGCATGCGTCGAGGCCAGGATCTGCGCGAGGTGGATCGTCTTCGTCCCCAGCTGCAGGCGCGACATGGCTCCGCCGATGTTCGTCAGGCACGAGGCGTCCCCGGCGGCGCAGTACTCTGCGCCGGTCTCTTCGATGTGCTTGACCTTGTCTTCGACCATCGCGGTCGAGGTCGCGGCGTTCTTGACGGCGAAGGTGCCGCCGAAGCCGCAGCACTCCTTTGCGAAGGGCAGCTCGCGCAGCTCAAGGCCCTCGACGTTCTGCAGCAGTCGGTACGGGCGCGAGCCCACCTGGATCATGCGCAGCGAGTGGCAGGTGGGATGGTAGGTCACAGTGTGCGGAAAGTAGGCTCCGACGTCGGTGAGACCGAGCACGTCGACGATGAACTCGGCGAGGTCGTACGTCTTGTCATTGACCGACGAGACCTCTCGGCTCAGCGCCTCGTCGCCGAACTTTCCGGCGATCATCGGATGCTGGTGTCGCACCGACCCTGTGCACGAGCCGCTCGGCAGCACCACGGCGTCGATCGACGAGTCGCCGAAGACGTCGACGTAGTTCTGCACCAGCGGCAGAGAGTCTTTCTGGTAGCCCGTGTTGATGTGCATCTGGCCGCAGCAGGTCTGTCCCTCGGGGAACACCGCCTCGTGGCCGAGTCTGGTGATCAGACGAGCCGTCGCCCTGATCACATCTGGATAGAGCGTGTCGACCAGACACGTTCCGAAAATTCCCACTCGCATGGAGTGCCTCCGTTCGCTGCGACTGACAGAATCAGCTGGCGGCTGTGCCCGGGAACCGGCGTCGACACTGTGGTCTGACCACACTTTCGACGAGCGGGCGCCGCTGGAGTCCATGCCACCACTTTCGCGGAAACGCGGCAATGTAGGGTATCCTCATCTCGCTATGAGAGCACATGAGACGGTGATGTCCTGGGTCAGAGACCAGCTTGCTGCGGGTACGCTCGCGGTCGGCGATCGTCTGCCCGGAGAACGCCAGCTCGCCGAGCAGCTCGGGGTCTCACGCAGCACGGTTCGAGAGGGCCTGCGCATTCTCGAGGCACTCGGCACGCTCACCTCTGCGACGGGCTCAGGCCCGAACTCCGGCACCATCGTGATCGCCGAGCCGCAGCAGGCTCTCGCACTCGCGCTCGGAATGCAGCTCAGCTCACGCAGTGTGCGATTCGAAGACGTCGTACACACCCGTCTGCTGCTCGAGTCTTGGGTCGCAGGCCACGCCGACCCCGGTTACACCGACTGGGAGGTGGCCCAGCGTCTGCTCGATCGTATGGCCGACCCCGACCTTCCCGTCGAGCAGTATCTGGCGCTGGACGCCAGCTTTCACGCCGCGCTCGCAGACGCTGCGGCCAATCCGCTCATCTCCACGCTCATGGACGGCATGCGCACGGCAATCGCCGACCACACACTCGACCGCGCAAGACAGCTGCCAGACTGGCCGACCACCGCACGCACTCTGCACGCCGAGCACACCGGCATCCTCGAGGCGTTTCGTCGCGGCGACCACGAGGCGGCGACGCGCCTGGTGACCGACCACATCACGGGCTACTACCAGCTGACCGAGGCCCACACAGCAGCGGCCTGACCCGCTCCTGAGACACTAACCGTATTTCACGACTTGACGTGGTCTGACCACGCCAGATAATCTGCCCGAACGACGCATCTGCGTCTCTAACGTCCGACTTCTCGAAGGAGAGAATCACGACCATGTCGCCCTCAGACACCGCGGTCCTGCTTAGCGATGGCTTCACTCCCAATCTGGAGTCAAGCCTCATCGGCGGCAGCCTTCCGCTTACTGCTCTCGTCTCACTCATCCCACTCGTGGTGTTCTTCGTGCTGTTGGGAGGGTTCAAGATCAGTGCTCTGCGCTCCGGTCTCGGAGCGCTGCTGACGGCGATGCTCGTCGCCATCTTCGGTATGAAGATGTCGGTCGGGCTCACCTTCGCCGCAGCGACCCAGGGAGCGGTCTTCGGCCTGTTCCCGATCATGTGGATCGTCATCACGGCGATCTGGTTCTACGAGGTCACCGTGCTCAGCGGGCGCAGCGACGACCTGCGACGCATCTTCTCGAGCGTCGGTCGCGGCGACATGCGCATCCAGGCTGTGCTGATCGCCTTCTGCTTCGGCGGCCTGCTCGAGGCGCTCGCCGGATTCGGCGCGCCCGTCGCGATCACCGGTGTGATGCTGGTGGCGCTCGGTCTGCCGCCGCTGCGCGCCGCGCTCGCGGTGCTGGTCGCGAACACCGCCCCGGTCGCCTTCGGCGCCATGGCCGTGCCGATCACCACCGCCGGCAACCTGACCGCCGGTGACGGCGACAAGCGGGCCCAGGCCGAGGCGATCGCACAGGTCGTCGGCGTGCAGACCCCATTGATCGCATGGGTTGTGCCGATTCTGCTGCTGCTCATCCTCGACGGCTTCCGCGGTGTGCGACAGCTCTGGTTCCCCGCACTGGTGACCGGCCTCACCTTCTCTGTGCTGCAGTGGTGGTGCGCTCACCACTTCGTCTACGAGCTCACGGACGTCGTCGCTGCACTGGGCGGCTTCCTGATCGCCACCATCCTGCTCAAGTTCTGGAAGCCCACGACCCCCGAAGATCAGATGTCGAAGGTCAAAGAAGAGCCGCTCACCGGCGTGCGTGTCTGGATGGCTCTGCTGCCGTACATCATCGTCATCGCACTCTTCGGCTTCACCAAGCTCTGGACGATGGGCGCCAACATTCCGAAGCTGCTGGCAGGCACCGACCTGAAGATTCCCTGGCCCGGCCTCAGCCAGAGTCTGATGACCGCCGACGGCAAGATCTCTTCGTCGGCCACGTACACACTGACATGGCTGTCGTCGCCCGGTACGACGCTGCTGATCGCCGGAATCATCGTCGCCATCGTGTTCAGCATCTTCACCGCAGGCGGCAAGTTCAGCATGACAGTCGGGCAGGCTCTCGCAGAGTTCTGGCACACCATCGTGAAGTCGCGCATCTCGCTGGCCACGGTTGCCACCGTGCTGTCGATCGCGTACGTCATGAATCTCTCCGGGCAGACCATCTGGATCGGTCAGTGGCTCGCCGCAACCGGCGTGTTCTTCGCCTTCCTGTCGCCGATCCTCGGCTGGCTCGGCACGGCGGTCACCGGGTCAGACACCTCGGCGAACGCTCTCTTCGCGAAGCTGCAGCAGACGGCTGCTCACCAGATCGGCATCAATGAGCACCTGCTCACGGCTGCCAACACGTCAGGCGGCGTCGTGGGCAAGATGATCAGCCCGCAGAACCTGACGATCGCCGCAACGTCTGTCGATCTCAAGGGTCAGGAGTCGACCATTCTGCGCAAGGCGCTCCCCTGGTCGCTCGGTCTGCTGCTGGTCGTCTGCATCATCGTGTTCCTGCAGTCGACACCGGTGCTCGGCTGGATGATCCCCGCCTGATCCACCGTTGATCAGCTCGACTGCTGATCAGCACTCGGCCCGGTCTGCCTCGCACTCTCGCGAAGCAGACCGGGCCTTTTCGCATGCCCTTTCGGCTGCGTCATCTGGCTGGATGCCCGTGGTTCGTCAGCGACTGCCAGGTCCAGACGCGATCGGCCAGCGGTGTCAGACTCTGTGCTGCGCACGACGCATCCCCCGCCTGCCGCCACCAGCGCCCTGCGCCAGGCGCGTCTGTGTGAAGCGCTACTTGCCCGAAAGCTTGCGCAGACCGAGCCCTACCAGGGTTCCGATCATGCCGACGACGAAGCACTCGCCGACGATGATCGTGGCCGACATGACGTCGAACGGCCGCATGAAGATCAACACCACGACGGCCGAAATGACCGCGACGGCCGCCGGCAGCTGCCACAGCTCGCTCGGGTGCTCACGCCCCCGGCCCCAGATGGCTCCGAACACGACCGCGATGATCGGCGAGACATAGGCGAACCATGCGAGCGTCCAGATCTCGTGATTCGGCACGAAGAGCAGCACGATCAGAGGCACCAGCATGATGCCCGCCGCCCAGGCGGTCAGCTTCCACCCCGCCCACCCGCGCTCTCGTGGTCCAGACGATGCGCTCATGCGTGGTTTCGAGTTGCGAGAGTCGGCGTTCATCTGAATGCTCCTTCGTGGCAGAGGCTGCGGCACATCCGCACCGGGTTCAGACTACCGAGCCGAAACCGTGACCGCCTGCTCCGACCCTGCGTGTCACATTCCGAATATCTCAGATACGAGATACACTCGCGCATATGACTCAGGCGATCAAGACCACCCCCAACGCCCCCTCGCCCTTCGTGAAGCAGGTCGGGCTGCTGATTCGCAGCGCCCGGCAGGGCCGCAATCTCACGCAGGCAGAGCTCGCCGAACAGGTCGGCACCAGTCAGTCGGCGATCAACCGCATCGAGCACGGCAGCCAGAACATCGGCGTCGAACTGCTCGGCCGCATCAGCGACGCACTCGGACGAGAACTGATCAACCTCGAAGACCGCCCCCGACACACGCATCTGCGCGTGCACGGCGGAAAGAAGCTGCACGGCGAGATCGATGTAAAGACCAGCAAGAACGGCGCCGTCGCGCTGCTCTGCGCATCGCTGATGAACCGTGGCACGACGCGCCTGCATCGCGTCGCCCGCATCGTCGAGGTCGATCGCATCATCGACGTGCTGCGCAGCCTGGGCGTCAGCGTCACCTGGACCGATGACGGCAACGACGTCGAGATCCGGGTTCCCGCAGACCTCGATCTGACTCACATCGACGAAGCCGCCGGTCGGCGCACCCGCAGCATCATCATGTTCCTCGGGCCGCTGCTCGGCAGTCACTCCCGCTTCGACCTGCCGTACGCCGGCGGCTGCGATCTTGGCGAGCGATCGGTGCAGCCGCACCTGATCGCTCTGCAGGCATTCGGCCTCGGCATCAAGGCCGAAGCCGGCTGGTACCACGCCACCGTGTCTCAGGACACCCCGCAGGACGTCTCGATCGTGCTCACCGAACGCGGCGACACCGTCACCGAGAACGCGATCATGGCAGCCGCGGTGCACGACGGAGTCACCACCATCCGCAACGCCAGCCCCAACTACATGGTGCAGGATCTCTGCTTCTACCTCGAGCTGTTGGGCATCGAGATCGAGGGCATCGGCACCACCACCCTGCGCATCACCGGCCGCAGCCACATCGACGCAGATGTCGACTACTGGCCCAGCGAAGATCCGATCGAGGCCATGAGCCTGCTGACGGCGGGCATCGTCACCGACTCGCAGATCACCGTGCGTCGCGTGCCGATCGAGTTCATGGAGATCGAACTCGCGACCCTGCACGAGATGGGACTGCAGTACTCGCTCTCAGCGGAGTACGCCGCGCACAACGGCCGCACGAGGCTGGTCGACGTCACGGTCTTTCCCTCGACGCTGCGCGCACCGATCGACAAGATCCATTCCATGCCGTTCCCCGGTCTGAACATCGACAACCTGCCGTTCTTCACGGTGATCGCCGCCTGCGCCAACGGGCACACCCTCATTCACGACTGGGTGTACGAGGGTCGTGCCATCCATCTGACCGACCTCACCCGCCTGGGCGCGGATGTTCGGCTGCGCGACCCGCATCGCCTCGACGTGACCGGCCCGACCCATTGGTCTGGCGCCGAGATCAGCTGCCCGCCTGCGCTGCGCCCCGCGGTCGTGATTCTGATCGCGATGCTCGCGGCCAAGGGCGAGAGCGTGCTGCGCGACGTCGACATCATCGCCCGCGGCTACGAGCAGCTGCAGGAGAGACTCGTCTCGCTCGGTGCCGACATCGAGACCTTCTTCGACTGATCCGCCAGCGCAACCGCACCATGGCCTCGCGCCTGCGGCTGTTCGGTCACACGCCGAACAGCTGCAGCACGAGGCGAACGATCAGCGCGCTCACCACGATCACCAGCATCCACCGCACGAATCGTGCCCCCAGACGCATGGTGAGCCGTGCGCCGAGATAGCTGCCGACGAGATTCGCCGCGCCGAGCAGAATCGCGAGCGGCCAGTGCACCGCCTGCAACGGGATGAAATATGCCAGGGCGCCCAGATTGGTGGCCACGTTCACGATCTTCGCCCCACCCGCGGCACGAAGCAGATCTGCCTGCAGCACCAGCGTGATGCCCAGCACCAGGAACACGCCGGTGCCCGGCCCCAGCAGGCCGTCGTAGAAGCCGAGCACCAGGCCGAGGGCCAGCCCGCGCAGCACCGCGAACGACACGCTGCCGACGTCGTCACGTGGACGGCTGCCGAGATCCGGTCTCATCAGGGTGAAGATCAGCACGCCGACGAGCACCACGACGATGATCGGCGTGAAGATGCCGGCCGGCAGCCGTGCGGCGAGCACCGCCCCGCCGAACGAAGCCGCGAACGCCGCGACGACGACGGGGGCCAGCATCCGCCAGTCTGGCCGCACCCGCCTCGCAAAGGTGATCGAGCTGGTGATCGTGCCGCACGCCGAAGCGACCTTGTTCGTCGCCAGCGCCTGCACCGGTTGAAATCCTGGCACGAGCAGCAGCGCCGGCAGCTGGATGAGCCCGCCGCCGCCCACGATCGAATCGACCAGCCCCGCGATCAGCGAAGCGACGACCAGGCCGATCGGCACCCAGATCGGCATTGCGTCGAGACTCTCGAACATATTGAGTCAGCATAGCGGGCGAGCCGATCCCCCGAATCGACGAGGGTCACGCGACGAAGCTGTCGATTCGTTGTGAGCTGGCCATGAGGTTCGGCGACGCTGTCCGAGCCGCGACGGGAGTCACCGTAGACTGTCGGGGTACGAGAGGCAGTGCATGACCGAGATGTTCGACGCGTTCGACGCGACTCTGCTCACGATGTCGTCCAGCCCCTGGGTTCTCGTCTTCCTGTTTCTCTTCATCGCGATCGACGCGTTCTTTCCACCCGTGCCTAGTGAGTCTCTGGTGGTCGCCTTGGCGGCGCTGGCCGTAGCGCAGGGCGAGCCTCAACTCTGGATGCTGCTGCTCGTCTCAGCGGTTGCCGCAGCAACCGGCGACAACATCGCCTTCTGGCTCGGTTCGCGACTGCATCTGGATCAGCGCGCCTGGGCGGCCCGACCACGCATGCAGCGGCTCATCCAGACCGCGCGCCACACGCTGCACCGCCGTCCGGCCGTTCTCATACTCGCCGCCCGCTACATTCCCGTCGGGCGCGTCGTCGTCAACATGACCGCCGGAGCCACGGACTTTCCCTGGCGCCGGTTCGCCCCGCTCAGTCTGCTCGCCGGAGCCAGCTGGTCGGTGTACTCGGTGCTGATCGGTCTGCTCGCCGGGGCATGGGCGAAGCAGTCGCCGTTTCTCGCCGCCGTCCTCGCCATCGCCATCGCGCTCTCACTGGGCGTGATCATCGATTGGTCGGTCAAACGCTGGCAGCGACACCGCCGGCGAGTGCTGCGTGCTCGCATTCGAGAGGATGCCATGCGCCGCCGCACCGACGAGTGGCGGTCACCGGCACCGGCACCTGAGGCCAACAACGAAAGGAGTCTGCATGAGTGAGCTCTCATCGCCCGCCACCGTGCGTTTTCAGCGTTTCGTCGCCATCGGCGACAGTTTCACCGAAGGCGTCGGAGACGAAGACCCGCAGGCTCCGGGCGGCGTACGAGGCTGGGCCGACCGAGCAGCCGAAGTTCTGGCCAGGCAGTCTTCCACGTTCGAATACGCCAACCTCGCCGTGCGCGGCAAGCTCATTCAGCCGATCGTTCGCGAGCAGGTCGACCGGGCCATCGCGATGCGCCCGGATCTCATCACGTTCTGCGCCGGAGGCAACGACATTCTGCGCCCTGGCAGCGACCCCGACCGTGTGGCCGCCATCTTCGATCGCTCTCTGGCACGGCTGACCGCCACCGGCGCGACCGTGCTGATCTTCACCGGCCCCGATCTGCGCACCATGCCCGCCTTCGCTCTGATTCGCGGCAAAGTCGCCATCTACAACGAGAACATGCGCGCCAGCGCCGCACGCCGGGGTGCGCTGGTCGTGGACCAATGGGGGCTGCGCGCACTCCATGACCCCAGTCGCTGGGCGCCGGATCGTCTGCATCTTTCGCCCCTCGGCCACCATCTGATGGCCATTCGCGTGCTCGAGACGCTCGGTGTCGAACACGATCTCAGCCCCGAGCATGTGGCCGGGCCGCCTGTCGGTCGCTGGCACGTCACCTCCGCCGACGTCCAATGGGCCAGAGAGTATCTCTGGCCGTGGGCGATGCGGCGGCTGACCGGGCGCTCCTCGGCAGACGGTCGTCATGCCAAACTCGACCACCCGGTGCATCCGACAGACGACTCAGAGTAGGTCTCATCTGTCGCGCCGTGCCTGCGAACGCGCGATCAGGCGGGTTCCTGCGCCCTGCACTCGCGGCCACCGGGTGCGAGCATGTCGGCGCGCGGATGCCCGAGCGCGGCCCGCAGACGACGCCACGCCGGCAGCGCGGCACTCATCATGGCCTGGAACTCGGCACCGTGGTTGTGCACTCGCAGATGCACGAGTTCGTGCACCACGACGTACTCGACATAGGCGTCATCGTAGCGAGCCAGTTCGAGGCTGAAGCGAATGCGTCGGGTTGCGGGCGTGCAGCTTCCCCAGCGCGTGCGCATGAGACGCGGCGTCCACGTCGGCCGCGGCAGATCGAGACGCCGGGTCCACGATGCGATCAGCGCAGGCACGAGCTCCGCCAGTCGGGCCTTCGCCCATGCGATCTGCTCTTCAGACCAGTCGAGCTGCGGAACCGCGATGTCTCGCCGCCGCTCTTCGGCCAGACAGCGATCGATCCAGCTCCGATTGGTGCGTACGAAACGCCGCAGCTCGAACTCGCGCATGCCTGCCGGAGCCGTCAGCACCACAGAGCTGAGCGTGCCCAGAGCACTCTGGGGTGCACCGCCCACGCGCCCCACTCTGAGGCTCACGCGCCGCACGGGGCGACGACGAAGCACACAGACCAGGTCGTCGACCTGCAGCAGTTCGTCGCGTGTGCCGCGCTGCGTCACCATGGTGCCTTCTGCCCTCGCTCGTCTTTTTCGGTCGCGCTGACTCTACCCTGACCGGCCGACACCGATCCCGACCCCGACCCCGACCCCGACCCCCGAGCAACGCAAGATTCAGTGCACCGAGAGCCGACAGCCTCCTCGGGTCTACACTGGCCGGATGAATCAGCTGCGTCGGTATGCCGTGCCGATCTTTCTTCCAGCTCTGCTCTTCGCGACCGCTGAGGCCTGCCTGGTGCCTGTGCTGCCGGCCAGAGCGGTCGAGCTCGGAGCCGACACCGCCCTCGCGGGGCTCATCGCCGGCATGCTGATGATCGGTCAGGTGATCGGCGATCTGCCCAGCAGCTGGATGGTCGCTCGTCTCGGCGAGCAGCGCACGATGATCGTGGCGGCTGCCCTCGGCGCAGCCGGCGCCGCGGTTGCCGCAGTGGGATCGTCTGTGACCGTGCTGCTGGTCGGCACGCTGCTGGTCGGCATGGCCGCTGCCGCGTTCAACCTCGCCAGACACGCCCTGCTCACCGAGCTCGTGCCGGTCTCACATCGAGCCCGTGCCATGTCAGTGCTCGGCGGCACCGTCAGAGGCGGCCTGTTTCTCGGCCCCATGCTCGTCGCACCCCTGATCGCATGGTTCGGCAGCACGTCGGCTTTCGTGGCCAGCATCGCGCTCAGCGTCGTGGTCGCCGTGCTGCTGGTTCTGATGCCCGACCCTGAGACACTGCTGCGAGCTGGCCTTCCCGCCGAGGCACCCACGTCTGACGTGCCGGCCGCAGATCAGTCGCACGATGCCCACGCCTCCGACACCACGGCATCCGCCCCATCGCTGTGGCAGACCCTCGTCAGCTCGCGACGCGTGCTCGCGACCATGGGGCTGGGAATCGCCGCAGTGCAGCTGCTGCGATCCAGCCGCCAGGTCATTCTGCCGCTCTGGGGCACGCACATCGGCGCAGACACCGAGACCATCGCGCTGATCATGGGCATCGCGGGTGCCCTCGACCTCGCGCTCTTCTACGTGTCGGGCCAGCTCATGGATCGCTTCGGGCGGCTCTGGGTCGTGCTGCCGACGCTGCTCGGTCTGGCGGTGACACACCTCGCGCTGCTGCCGGTGCACGGGCCGTGGGGGCTGCTCGTCACGGCGAGCCTGATGTCTCTGGCCAACGGCCTCGGATCCGGCATCATCATGACCATGGGCGCGGATCTGGCGCCGGAGCACCACCCGGCGGCGTTTCTGGGAGCCTGGCGTCTGGTCGCAGACGCCGGCAGTGCAAGTTCGCCGCTGATTCTCTCCGGCCTCGCCGCCGCCGCAGGAATCGCGGCCTCTGCCGCGGTCATGGCCGGTCTGGGCGTCGTCGGAGCCTGGCTGCTGTGGCACTTCACGCCGAAGTTCCTGCCTCCGGAGCTCTCCGGTCGCGGTCGGGTCTGACGCCCGCCGGCTCGTCTGGAGTCGCACCGCTCGGCCGGTCGTCGTGAGCGCGCACGCACCTCTCGCTAGCATGGAGTCACCCTTTTCAGATGGATGAGAGACCGAACATGCCAGACTCCCCCGCGCCCGCTCAGCAGTCGTCGTCAGACGGAGCGCCTGCGCTCCGCGTCGAGACCTGGATCGACCTCGCCTGCCCGTGGAGCTACATCGGGCTGAGCAATCTGCTCGCAGCGGTGCAGCGCTTCAGCGAAGAGCGGCCTGAGAACCGTGTGCTGCTCGGCCTGCGCAGCTACGAGCTCAACCCCGATGCAGATGACGCAGACGCCCGCAGTGCGGCGCAGCATCTGGCCGACATCAAGGGCATCACGGTGTCTCAGGCCCAAACCGAGCTCGACCGAGTGACCATGGCCGCCGCCGACGCCGGGCTCGACTTCCACTTCGACGTGCTGCAGCAGTCGAACACCGGTCTCGCCCACGAGCTGCTGCACGCGGCCCGTCTCGACCATCGGGAACGCGAAGTCGCACTGGCACTGTTTCACGCCCACTTCAGCGAGGGCCGCCACATCGGTCGTCTCGAGACGCTCGAGGAGATCGCCAGTGAGCAGGGCCTCGATGCCGCATCGATCAGTCGCGAGCTGACCACGCATTCGCATACGGGCGAGGTGCAGGCCGACGAACGACGCGCCGCCGAGCTCGGCATCTCATCAGTGCCGTTCTTCCTGTTCAACGATCGCTTCGGCGCCTCCGGTGCGCAGCCGGTCGAGGCCCTGCTCGAGGTGCTGCACGAGGTGCAGACGCGGGTCGGCGCCGACGCTCGCTGAGACTGACCCTCCGGGGTCGCAGGCGTATACTCTGGGCGTGTGACACGGGGTGCCCCGAACGGGGGCTGAGAAGAGACCCGTCGAACCTGCTCTCGTCAGCACGAGCGAAGGGATCGTCCAAATGACCGTCAACCATGCCGCATCACGCCCGGAGAGCATCCGCGTGCCGCGCATCCTCAGCATCGCAGGCACCGACCCCACCGGCGGCGCCGGGGTGCAGGCCGATCTGAAATCGATCTCGGCGATGGGCGGCTACGCCATGGCGGTCGTCACCGCGCTCGTGGCGCAGAACACCCGGGGTGTGCGCTCGGTGCACCTGCCGCCGGTCTCTTTTCTGCGCGAGCAGCTGGAGGCTGTGTCTGACGACGTGGAGATCGACGGCGTGAAGATCGGCATGCTCGCCGACGCCGACACCGTCACGACGGTGAAGTCCTGGCTTGACGAGGTGCGGCCGCCGATCGTGGTGCTCGACCCGGTAATGGTGGCCACCAGCGGCGACCGCCTGCTTGCCGAAGACGCCGAGGCGGCCGTGCGAGATCTCTGCCGCAGTGCCGATCTGATCACCCCCAACGTTCCGGAGCTCGCGGTGCTCGCCGACGCGTCTGAGGCACAGACGTGGGCGGATGCCGTGGCTCAGGCCCGACTCGTCAGCGCACGCTGCGATACCGTGGTGCTCGTCAAAGGCGGGCATTTGGTCGGCGATCGCGTGCACGACGCGCTTGTCGACGCCCGGTCTGACCCTGAGGGGTCGCCCGTGCCCGACGGGCTCTTCGAAGCCGACGCTCCGCGCGTCGACACCGACTGCACGCACGGAACCGGATGCACGCTCTCTTCGGCCATGGCGACTCGCCTCGCCGCAGGCGACGACTGGCCCACCGCGCTGATCACGGTCAAGGCCTGGCTCACCCGGGCGCTGCGCAGCGCCGACGCTCTGCACGTCGGGCAGGGTCACGGCCCGGTCGATCACTTCGTCGACCTGCGCTGAGGCTCGACGCCGAGCCAGTCGCGCAGAGATGGTTCAATGGCGCAGCGATGGTTCAGGAGCCCAGCGATGATTCAGTAGCGCGGCAGCGAGGGATCGACCGTCTGCACCCAGCCCATCGTGCCGCCCACCACCTGCCGCACGTTGGTGCGTCCGGAGTCACGCAGCATTTCGAGCGCCTGCGTCGAGCGCGCACCCGTCTTACAGACCAGAATGACCTCGCGTCCAGGCGACACGTCGAAGGCCCGGGCACGGATCTCGTGCTGCAGCCGGGCCAACGGCAGCAGCCGCGCGCCCGGAATGTGCACGAGGTCGAACTCGTCCGGTTCTCGCACATCGATGAGATCGAAGTCGATCTCGCCGGCGGCTCGTCGCTGCAGCAGCGACTGCAGATCACGAGCCGTCACACTGGACCCCTGTGCCATGCCCGGCGTGCCGCAGAGCTCGACGTAGTCGGCCTCGAGATCGTGCACCCTGACCCGGTCGGGGTCAGGCGTCAGTCGCAGCTCGCGCCATCGGCCCGCTGCCGCGTCGAGCACCTGCACACGGTTGACCAGAGGCTCGCCGATGCCGGTGATGAGCTTGATCGCCTCACCGGCCATCACCGTTCCGATCATGCCCGGCAGCACGCCGAAGACTCCCCCTTCGGCGCAGGAGGGCACCTCGCCGGGCTCTGGCGGCTCAGGAAAGAGGTCGCGGTAGCACGCGTCGATGCCGAAGACGCTGACCTGTCCCTCATAGCGCAGAATCGATCCCCAGACCACCGGTCGTCCGGCGATCTCTGCCGCGTCTGCCACAAGGTAGCGGGTGGCGAAGTTGTCGGCACCGTCGACGACGAGGTCGTACTCGGCGAAGAGGCGCAGCGCATTGTCTCGATCGAGCCGCACGGCATGAGCCTCGAGGTTCACCAGCGGATTGATGCGCGCCACCGTCTGCGCCGCCGAGGTCACTTTGAGCTCGCCGATGCGGTCGACGCCGTGAATGACCTGCCGCTGCAGATTCGACTCGTCGACCCGGTCGTCGTCGACGACGCCGATCGTGCCCACGCCGGCCGCTGCCAGATACTCCAGCACCGGCGATCCGAGACCGCCTGCGCCGATGACCAGCACACGAGCGGCCTTCAGCCGACGCTGCGCTGCCTCGCCTGCCCCGGGCAGAATGAGCTGGCGGGAGTACCTGCGTCGCTCGTCGTCGGTGAGCACGGGCAGCTCGTCGAGAGACTGGAGCCTCTCGACGAACGATGCGATGTGATCGACGCCACTCACAGGTCGGGCCGGCCTTCGACAGGAGACGACGCCAGTGCGTCCGCCCTCTTCGGAATGCGCCCGCCGAGAGCGGCGAGCCGCCCGGCCACGACCGCGTGCCGGAATGCGCGCGCCATGACCGCCGGATGCTCCGCGCGCGTCACCGCCGTGGCGAGCAGCACCGCGTCGCACCCGAGCTCCATGGCGAGAGCCGCATCGCTGGCCGTGCCCACGCCGGCGTCGAGCACCACGGGCACTCCGGCGTTCGCGGTGATCGCCGCGATGTTGTGCGGGTTCAGAATGCCCAGCCCGGTGCCGATCGGCGCCCCGAGCGGCATGATCGCCGCGGCACCGGCCTGCTCGAGATGGCGTGCCAGAATCGGGTCGTCGTTGGTGTAGACCATGACGTCGAACCCGTCGTTGACCAGCTGCTCGGTCGCGTCGGCGAGTTCGAGCCCGTCGGGCAGCAGCGTCTGGTCGTCGGCGATGACCTCGAGCTTCACCAGGTTCGTCTCGAGCGCCTCGCGCGCAAGCTGAGCGGTGAGAACGGCCTCACGCGCGGTGAAGCAGCCGGCCGTGTTGGGCAGCACCTCGATGTCGTTGCGCCGCAGGATGTCGAACAGGCTCGGCCCCGCCGAAGGGGTGTGCCGTCGCATCGCGACCGTGGTCAGCTCGGTGCCGCTGGCCAGCAGCGCCTGTTCCAGCCCGTCGAGGCTGGGTGCGCCGCCGGTGCCCATGATCAGCCGCGAACGGTACGACCGCCCCGCGACCTCGAAGAGATCGTCATCGTCGTGGTCAGCCATCTCAGCCTCCTTGTTTCGCGGTCACGAGTTCGATGCGGGCCTGCGGTGTGAGCACCGTCTGCGCCCAGCGGCCGCGCGGCACGATCGTCTCGTCGACGGCCACCGCGACGCCGAGCCGCGAGCCGTCGACGGGTCGGCCGTCGGCGGCGAGCGGGGTGCCGGTTCGTTCGGCCACGAGGGCGAGCACCGAGTCGGCCTCGGTCTCGACGGCCTCGCCGTTCAGAATGATCTGTGTCATGCGGATGCTCCTGTGGGGGTCTCGGATCGATCGTCTGACGAGAAGCGCCAGGGGTCGAACGCCTGCCAGTCGGATGCTGCGGCGGTGCCGTCGACGAGATCGGAGATCACGACGGCGTTCTGAGCGCTGAGCAGGATGCCATGGCGGTGGGTGCCGGTGTTGGCGAGCAGCCCGTCGGCGACTCGGCCGAGCAGAGGCGCGTTGTCCGGTGTGCCGGGGCGGGCACGAGCAGTGGCCTCGATGAGTTCGAGGTCGTCGACCGCCGGCAGCAGCTCGTGGGCGTCGCGAAGCAGCTGCAACACGCTGCCTGCGAGCACGGCGTCTCGAGCGTCTTCGCGTTCGGTCGCCCCGATCACGACCGTTCCGTCTTCGCGCGGCACGATGTAGACGCTGCGGCCGTGGACGAGGCCGCGGATCGTGTGAGTGGTGAGCGGGCGCAGCCGCTCCGGAGTGCGCAGACGCAGCACGTCGCCGTGCACCGGGCGGATCGGCCAGACCAGACCTCGCGGCAGGCCGCCGAGCCTCGGGCTCTCCAGGCCGTTGGCCACCACGACTTCGTCTGCCTCGATGACCTGCTGCGCCGACACGCTCGGGGTCGGGCTCGCCGGCGGCACGTCGGCCACGACCTCGCTCGACGGCCACGCGGGCTGTTCGTCGAAGCGATGGGTGACCGGCCCTTCTCGACGTTCGCTCGGTTCGAGACGAACGCCGACCACCCGCTCGTCTCGCCAGAGCAGCTCCACGGCGCGTTCCGGCACCACATGCACGTCGTCGCACACTTCGAGGGCCGACATATAGGCCCCTGCGAGACGTCGCGGGGTGATCTGGTGGTCGTCGCGGGCCAGGAACGCCCCGCTGATGCCCGGGCCGAGCAGCGGCTCAAGCGCACGGGCCTCTCGTGAGGTGAGATCCTGCACGTCGAGCCCGAGTTCGAGCTGCTGGGCGCGCAGGCTTCGCAGCAGCTCGCGATCGGCGGCGTCGGCGGTGGCGACGATGGTCGGCGTCGACCGGTAACCGGTGCCGACCACCGTCGCCTGGTCCAGCTCGGCGACGATCTGCGGGTAGAGACGCGCGGCCGGCACGGAGAGCGCGAGCAGACTCTCTTCTTCGAAGGCGTACTCGCTCACGGCGGCGAGCATCCCGGCCGCCGCATGACTCGCGCCCGAAGCGGGCGCCGGATCGACGATCGTCACCGCGTGACCGCGCTGATGCAGTCGCCACGCGGTCGCCAGGCCGACGACGCCGGCACCGATGACGATGACATGCTTGTTCATTCTGCTCGCTTCCTACGCCGGTATGATCCGGATCAGGTCGACGGTCTGCACACGATCACCGGCCTGTTTCGGCCTGGTGAATCGCGCGCACTCTCAGCCGAGTTCTCGGCTCCCGTGCTCATGTGGGGCAATTGTACCGCCCGGTTCGTACACTGGACGCATGATCGTCAAGTCTCAGCACGCTGACCGCTCCACCGACCCGCACGCCACACCTCGCACCCGAGAATGGCGACTGAGCATGCTGCAGCAGGCGCAGCTGTATCTGTGCACCGACGCAAGACTGGGCACCGGAGACTTCGACGAGTTCGTGGACGCCGCCTACCGCGGAGGCGTCGACATCATTCAGCTGCGCGACAAGCATCTCGACGCCGGTGATGAGCTGGAGTACTTCGAGCTGCTCGCGGCTGCGGCGCGCCGACATGGGCGACTCTTCGCCGCCAACGACCGAGCCGACGTCGCCACGCTGACCGGCGCCGACATCCTGCACGTCGGGCAGCGCGACCTCAGCGTCGCCGACGCCCGTTCGCTGCTGCCTGACGGCACGCTCGTCGGTCTGTCGACGCATTCGCGAGTGCAGGCCGAGCAGGCGCGTCTGGGCGATCCTGACTATTACTGCATCGGGCCGGTCTGGCGCACTCCCACGAAACCGGGTCGGGCCCCGGTCACCCTCGACGCCGTGCGACAGGTGCATACGCAGAGCCGTGGCGATGCCAAGCCGTGGTTCGCCATCGGCGGCGTCAACGCCGAGACCCTGGAGCAGGTGCTCGACGCCGGGGCGAGCCGCATCGTCGTCGTACGTGCGATCACCCAGGCGGACGACCCCGAGGCCGCCGCTCGCGAGCTGCGCTCGGCGCTGCCACCGCTGCCCGAGCTCGTCACAGCGTGAGATAATGATCGTCGTGTCGCACGACGGCACCCTGCTGACCAAACAAAGAAAGCGGTGACCATGTCATCAGTGTTCGATGCACAGTACGAGCGGTTCTCGACCGGTGCCGGCTTCCTGGCCGCGCTCGATCAGTCCGGAGGCAGCACGCCCAAGGCGCTGCGTCTCTACGGAGTGGACGAATCACAGTACCGCAATGAGACCGAGATGTTCGACCTCATTCACGAGCTGCGCACTCGCATCATCACCAGCCCTGCTTTCACCAGCGAACGTGTGCTCGGCGCGATTCTCTTCGAGCAGACGGTCGACCGTGAGATCAACGGGGCCCCGAGCGCGAAGTACCTCTGGAACGAGCTGGGCATCGTGCCGTTCCTGAAGATCGACAAAGGGCTCGCCGAGCTCAAAGACGGCGTGCAGGTGCTCAAACCGATCCCGACGCTGCAGCAGCAGCTCGACAAGGCGAACGCGAACGAGGTCTTCGGCACGAAAGAGCGCTCGCTGATCAAACAGGCCAACGAGTCGGGCATCATCGCCGTCGTCGACCAGCAGTTCGAGCTGGCCGATCAGGTGCTCGACGCCGGGCTTGTGCCGATCATCGAGCCCGAGGTCGACATCACCGCAGCCGACAAGGCCGATTCCGAGTCGATTCTGCGCGATCAGATTCTGCAGCACCTCGATGCGCTGCCCGAGGGGCGCAACGTGACCCTCAAGCTCTCACTGCCCACCGAGGCCGGCTTCTACTCCGCTCTCGTCGACCACGACCGCGTCGTGCGCGTCGTCGCCCTCTCAGGTGGTTACAGCCGAGACGAGGCCAACGCGCTGCTGGCCAAGAATCCGGGAGTCATCGCCAGCTTCAGCCGCGCCCTCACCGAGGGTCTCACCGCACAGCAGAGCGACGACGAGTTCAACCAGACGCTCGACGCCGCCATCGAGAGCATCTACCAGGCGTCGATCGCCGGCTGAGACACGCGAAAGAGATCGACACAGATGGCAGCGCACAGAGGGCACGGGTCGGCCACGCCGGCGACCCGTGCCCTCGACCGTGCCGGAGTGGCCTATCAGCTGCACGGCTTCGAGCATGACCCCGATGACCGACACTTCGGCGACGAAGCCGTCGACAAGCTCGATCTGCCTGCAGACCGCATCTTCAAGACGCTGGTCGTCGAGATCGACGGTGCTGCATCGCGCAGTCAGGATCTCGCAGTCGGCGTCGTGAGTCTGGATGCGCGACTCGATCTCAAGGCCATGGCGCACGCGTTGGGAGTCAAACGGTGCCACATGGCCGATCCTCAGCTGGCACAGCGCCGCACCGGCTATGTGGTCGGCGGCATCAGTCCGCTGGGGCAGAAGAGCCGGCTGCCCATCTTCGTCGACGACGGCGCCCGCGCCATCGAGACCATGCTGGTCTCCGGCGGTCAGCGTGGGCTTGACGTCGAGCTGACGCCAGACGACCTCTGCAGCGTCACCGGAGCACGCTACGCCCCCATCGCCAAACGCGACTGAGCGGCGCCGGGCGCAGAGAACCGGTGGCGGCGTCCACGCTGTGAGACACCACCACCGGTGTGAGAGTTCAGGTCAGCTCTCAGAGACGGCAGCCGAATCGTTGTGCTTCGATCCAGCGCGACGACGCGTGCCGAGCTCTCCGTCGACTTGGTCGGCGAAGTCGGTGCTCTGTGCAGTCATCGGGGACTCATCCTGCCAGATCTGTTCGAGATCAGCATCGAGCCCAGCTTCCTTCCGGGCCCTTCGCCCGGGATCCTTCTCTCGGTTCGTGCTCATGTCTGCAGTCTAAGCCGAGCACGACCGGCTCACCTCGGAACCACGAGATGATATATCGACCCGCCGAAGACCGATCGAGCGCATGAGGTACTCTCCACACATGCAGTCGTTCACCGTGCACTCATCGCTCGACGGCGTCGAACTGCGCTGCCGCCGTTTCAGCGCGACGGCAGCGACCGACCTGGCACCAGTCATCATGCTGCACGGCACCGCGCTGTCGCAGTCCGTTTGGCGCGGCATGGGCTGGATCGACCCGGTTCTGCCGGCCCGAGACGTGCTCACCATGGATCTCCGCGGTCACGGCCGCAGCGGCAGACCGCACGACGCAACGGCCTACGACATGCACCACTTCGTCACAGACGTCTGCGATGTGCTCGACGCCGCTCAGATTCCCCGGGCGGCAGTCGTGGGCTATTCTCTCGGCGGTCGCATCATGTTCTCACTCGCTGCAGACCACCCCACACGAGTCTCGACGATGGTGAGCGTGGCGGGATCGCCGCAGAACTCCCCCGGCGCATTCGACCGGGTCTTCTTTCCCGGCATCGTCGAGACGCTGCGACAGGGGTCTATGGAGCTGTTCATCGAGCGCTGGGAGCAGCATCTCGGCCGCCCCCTCTCGGCTTCGACCGTTCTGGCCATGCGGATGAACGACCCGCTCGCCCTCGCCGCCTACATGACCGCGGCCGACGGAGATCGCGGCGTGCCGACCCGCGTGCTCTCCACGATGCGCATGCCGACGCTGCTTCTGGCCGGCTGTGCGGATGCCGAACGCGAGCAGGCTGCCCGGCTGGCGGCCGCATACCTGCCGAACGCCCGCATCCGCCTGCTCCCGGGGGTCACGCACAGTGGAATCCTGCGTTCGCCGACAGCGTGCCAGGCGACCGCCGACTTCCTCGCTCGCTGACAGATTCATCGCATAGACTGCACCCGTGTCAGTTCCATCGCCTCTCATGCCCAAAGGCCTCTCTGGGGCCGTCCGGGCCCGCGAGCGGCTGATCACCTCCGGCGCCGTCGACGACGCACTGCTGCGCCCTGAGATCGCCGAATCCTGGCGACGCTGCCGCGAGGCCGATGTCTCGGCGCACGACCTGCAGCAGATCACGCCGATCAGCAGCGTGGCTCAGACACCGTTGGCCCGGCACTCGACCGAAGCGCTGCAGACGCTCGCCGGCGACCTCAGCGAGGTCAGCGCCGGCGTCGTCGTCGCCGACACCACCGGCAACATCGTGTCGGCCGCGTTCTGCGACATCTCCGGCCGCGACTCGCTCAGCGAGATCAACATGCTGCCCGGCTACTCTTTCGCCGAGGCGTCGGTCGGCACGAACGGCATCGGCACGACGCTTGCGACGGGCAGGCCCACTGCCGTCATCGGCGCCGAACACTTCAACGACGCCTTCCAGCAGTACGCCTGTGTCGGCCTGCCGCTGCGCCACCCGATCAGCGGTCAGCTCATCGGCGTCGTCGAGATGACCACCAAGGCCACCCGAGACGAACTCGCGACCAAGCTGATGCGTCACACCCTCAGCATCGCCAAGAGACGCATCGAGCATCGACTGCTGGACGAAACGACCAGCGAACGCCAGCCGCTGCTGCGCCTGTTCAGCGATCGCGACGCGCTGGCAACCGGGCCGGTGCTCGCCTACGCCGACGGCTTCGAGATCTGCAACACTTGGGCGACGCTCACGCTCGACGTCGAAGACCGTGCCATGCTGCAGCGCACCGCCCTGCGCATGATCACCCAGCACAGCGCCGATCGCCGACAGGTTCGTCTGCACACCGGTGCCGAGTGCGTGATGAAGCCGACGCTGCTGATGTCGTCCGGGCTCGCTCAAGACGGTCTGGTGCTCGAGCTCGAGTTCATCGGCACCAGTCGCTCGCTCGGGGTCATCGGCCACACCGGCACGAGCAGCACCATGCGTCTGGGCGAGAACTATCGTCGCTTCGCAGACGTCCAGCTGCTCTCTGGGCGGTCTCCTCTGTGGCTGCAGACTCGCACCGATCTGGGCGCAGCACTGCGTCGACGCGAGTCGGTGCTCGCAGTCGGCGAGACCGGAACGGGCAAGACCTCGGCCGTCGACGAGATCTTCCACCAGCTCAAGCCCGACGGCCGCAGCACGATCGTCGAGCCCGAAGACCTGTATCGTCGCGTGCGTCGCGGCCGCGGCTTCGCACAGCTGCTCGCCGGCCGGCCAGACCTGCTCATTCTGCGCAACATCCACTCGCTGCCGCAAGAGACCATCGAGCCGCTGGCCGAGTTCCTGATCACCCGTTCCGCCGACGTGCTGGTGGCCGCGACGTACAACCCGTCGCACATGAGCGACCGGATGCCCTCGGCGCAGCTGCTCCCGTTCTTTCAGCACACCACGATGATTCCCGCTCTGCGACATCGCCCGGACGACATTCCCGGCATCGTCGCGCAGTTTCTGCAGGTGCTCGCCGGCGACAGACAGCCGCTGCGCGTCGCAGACGACGCCATGGCCGCGCTGAGCCAGTCGAGCTGGCCCGGAAATCTCAAGCAGCTGCACGACGTGCTCGCGACGCTGGTCTCGAATCTCGAGCCCGGGCAGACCGTGCAGCGCAGCGACATCCCACGCTTCGCGAGCCTCAGCGACCTCATGGTGCTCACCGCCATGGAGGCCATCGAGCGGGATGCGATCGTGCAGAACCTGTACGAGTGCAACCGAAACAAGTCTGCGACGGCTCAGGCGCTGGGCATCTCGCGGTCGTCTCTCTACCGCAAGATGCGCGCCTACGGCCTCGAAGACATCTGATCAGAACGTCGGCAGCTGACAGACCGAGCCGAACTCGCCGTCGAGATCGACCGGTGGCAGCGGTCTCGGCGTCTCAGCCCCTGCGTCGACTTCGGCCTTCGTGGGAGCCGGAGCCAGCTCGGCGGTCTCCTCGCTGCTGAAGAGGCGCCCGCGAGACAGAAAGACGTACCCTTCGGGTCCCTCCAGAGAGAATCCGCCCAGGCCGACACCCTCTGCCACGTCGATCACGACCTGGGTGTGCTCCCACGCCGAGAACTGCGTGCTGGAGATCCAGACCGGCGTGCCCGCGGCATCCGCACTGCTGCCGTCCAGGACGAAGCCCAGCAGTCGGTCGAGCGGTGAGACGATGTAGCTGCCCACTCGAAAGCATGCTGGCCCTGACCCCTCGCAGCAGCCGCCGGACTGATGGAAGATCACGTCGCCGTGCTTCTCACGAATGGTGTGCAGCACCGCCGCAGCCGCGGTCGTGATCACGACTCGCGAGTGCAGCGCCTGTTCGAGCAGTGCGGCAGGCGTGCCGTCGACTGACTCAGTGCGTGGGCTCATGATTGACTCCTTCGTCGAAGGCATCGAAGATGCCGGTGTTCCCATCGTGACGGACGCGCACGTCGAGCGCCAGCCATCGAAGACGATGACGGGGCGGCCCGCCGTTCCGAATCGGAACGATCGGGCACGCCCCGTCACGTCGATGTCCGAGCCGACACAGCTGCGACTCGGCCTGCGGTCACCCCCGTATGCTGCCCTGATCTCCGAAGCGATCAGGGTCACACGTGGTGTGCGTCGGTTTAGAAGAAGCCCTGCGGCTTCTCGCTGTACGACACCAGGAGGTTTTTGACCTGCTGGTAGGCATCGAGCACCATCTTGTGCGTCTCACGACCGATGCCCGACTCTTTGTAGCCGCCGAAGGCCGCGCCTGCCGGGTAGTTGTGATAGGTGTTCGTCCAGACGCGACCGGCCTGGATACCGCGGCCGGCCTTGTACGCGATGTTGCCGTTACGGCTCCACACGCCCGAGCCGAGGCCGTAGAGCGTGTCGTTGGCGATGTCGAGCGCCTCGTCGAAGTCTTTGAACGTCGTCACTGAGACGACCGGCCCGAAGATCTCTTCCTGGAAGATGCGCTGCTTGTTGTTGCCCTTGAAGATCGTCGGCTTGATGTAGTAGCCGCCCGCAAGATCGCCGTCGAGCACATTGCGCTCACCGCCGGTGAGCAGTTCTGCGCCTTCCTGCTTGCCGATCTCAAGGTAGCTGAGAATCTTCTTCAGCTGAGCCTCACTGGCCTGGGCGCCGACCTGCGTGGCCGTGTCGAGCGGGTTGCCCTGAATCGACTTCTCGACCCGAGCCACTGCATCAGGCAGGAACGTGTCGGCGATCGACTCCTGGATCAGCGCACGCGACGGGCAGGTGCAGATCTCGCCCTGGTTGAGCTGGAAGAGTGCGAAGCCCTCGAGCGCCTTGTCGTAGAAGTCGTCTTTCTTGTCGGCGACGTCTTCGAAGAAGATGTTCGGGCTCTTGCCGCCCAGCTCGAGCGTGGCGGGAATGATCAGGTTCGCAGCCTGCTGCGCGATGAACCGACCCGTCGTCGTCGACCCGGTGAACGCGATCTTGCGGATGCGGTTGCTCGACGTCAGCGCGGCACCGGCTTCGGCGCCGAAGCCGTTGACGATGTTCAGCACGCCGGCCGGCAGCAGGTCTTCGATGACCTTGATCAGTTCGAGCAGCGAGACCGGGGTCGACTCTGCGGGCTTCAGAACGATGGTGTTTCCCGCTGCAAGAGCGGGAGCGATCTTCCACGCAGCCATCAGAATCGGGAAGTTCCACGGGATGATCTGACCGACGACGCCCAGCGGCTCTTTGAAGTGGTAGGCCACCATGTCGCTGTCGATCTCGTTGGTGTTGGTCTCCTGCGCGCGGATCGCGGCGGCGAAGTAACGGAAGTGATCGGCCGCCAGCGGGATGTCGGCGGCGAGCGTCTCGCGCACCGGCTTGCCGTTGTCCCACGTCTCAGCGACGGCGAGCTTCTCGAGGCTGGCGTCGATGCGGTCGCCGATCTTCCACAGAATGTCTGCTCGCTCGGTAGCCGAGAGCTTGCTCCACTTCGGGAACGCCGCCCATGCGGCGTCGAGCGCCTTCTCGACGTCGGCGCCTTTGCCGCGTGCCACCTTGGTGAAGACCTTGCCGGTGACCGGAGTGATGTTGTCGAAGTACTCCCCGTCTGCCGGCGGCACCCACGCGCCGCCGATGAAGTTGTCGTACTTCTCCTGGAACGTGATCAGGCTGCCCTCGCTGCCGGGCGCTGCATAGATCGTCATGATGCTCCTTATATTCCGCTTGTCGCCGGACCAAGCTGACCCGGCAGCCTCGCGACCGTCCTTGGCCGCACATCACTCATTCTGACAGTGCAGAGAGGGGAAACAACCGGTGTATACGATGTCGGTCGCAGTCGTGTCAGAATGGCACATTTCCGTTCGCCGACCGACATCTTTCGCCGACATCTGCCGGAGTTGATCTGCCTCGCGTCGAGCTGTGGGCTCGGCTGCGCGGCAGGGCTGCGGAGACGAAAGACGCCGGCATCACACGTTCTGCACGTGGATGCCGGCGTCTCGCGAGATCAGGCGCCGGTCACAGACCGTGCGCCACCGAGAGGTGCGTCGTTCAGGCGCGACCGATCGAGTCGATGATCTCGTTCAGTGCGGCCGAGGGACGCAGCGCCGCCGAGGCGAGTGCGTCGTCGGGACGATAGTAGCCGCCGATGTCGACCGGGCTGCCCTGCACTGCGAGCAGATCGCTGGTGATCTGCTGCTCGCCCTCGGACAGCGCCTTGGCGACCGGGGCGAAGAGCTCGGCGAGCTCGGCGTCGTCGGTCTGCTGCGCAAGGTTCTCAGCCCAGAAGCGAGCCACGTAGTAGTGGCTGCCACGGTCGTCGATCTCTCCGGCCTTGCGCGACGGCGAGCGATCTTCGTTGAGGTAGCGCTCGGTGGCCTGGTCAAGCGCGTCGCCCAGCACCTGCGCGCGCGGGCTGTCGCTCTTTCGAGCATGGAAGCGCAGGCTCTCGCTGATGGCGAGGTACTCGCCGAGGCTGTCCCAGCGCAGATGGTTCTCGGCCAGGAACTGCTGCACGTGCTTGGGGGCCGAACCGCCGGAACCGGTCTCGAAGAGGCCGCCGCCGGCGAGCAGCGGAACGACTGACAGCGTCTTGGCGCTGGTGCCGACCTCCAGGATCGGGAACAGGTCGGTCAGGTAGTCACGCAGCACGTTGCCGCTGGCAGAGATGGTGTCTTCGCCCGCGCGGAAGCGCTTCAGCGTGAACTTCGTGGCCTCGATCGGCGAGAGCACACGGATGTCGAGCCCGTCGGTGTCGAGATCGGCGAGGTAGGCGTGCACCTTCTCGATGAGGTTGCGATCGTGGGCACGGCTGTCGTCGAGCCAGAACACGACGGGCGTTTCGGACAGATGCGCACGAGTGACCGCGAGCTTGACCCAGTCGCGAATCGACTCGTCTTTGCTCTGGCAGCCGCGCCAGATGTCGCCGGCCTCGACGCGCTGCTCGATGAGCGCCTCGCCTGCCTGGTCGAGCACCTGCACGACGCCGGGTCGATCGATCACGAAGGTCTTGTCGTGGCTGCCGTACTCTTCTGCCTTCTTCGCCATGAGACCGACGTTGGGAACGCTGCCCACCGTCGTCGGGTCGAACTTGCCGTTGCGCACCGCGTCTTCGATGGTGGCCTCGTATACGCCTGCGTAGGAGCTGTCCGGAATCACCGCGAAGGTGTCGTCCTCGGCGCCGGTCATGTCCCAGAGCCGACCGCCGTTGCGGATCAGCGCGGGCAACGAGGCATCGATGATGACGTCACTCGGCACATGCAGATTGCTGATGCCCTTGTCAGAGTTGACCGCCGACAGACGCGGACCGTTCTGGTAGCCGGCCTCGATGGCCTCGCGCACACCTTCGCGAACATCCTCCGGCAGCGAGTCGATGCCGGCGATCACGCCGCCCAGACCGTTGTTCGCGCTGATGCCCGCCGCTTCGAGGGCGTCACCGTACTTCTCGAAGAGGTCGGGGAAGAACGCGCGCACGACGTGACCGAAGATGACCGGGTCTGAGACCTTCATCATGGTCGCCTTGAGGTGCACTGAGAAGATGACGCCGGCGTCTTTCGCCTGCTGAATGGACTCTTTGAGGAAGTCATCCAGTGCCTTGGCACTGAGGAACGTCGCGTCGAAGACCTCTCCCTCGAGCACCGGGATCGACTCTTTCAGCACCGTGACACTGCCGTCGTCGGCGACGAGCTGCACGGTGAGATCGTCGGCCTTCGGCAGCACCACCGACTGCTCGTTGTGACGGAAGTCATGGTCGCCGAGCGTGAGCACGCGAGTCTTCGACTCGGGCGACCACTCAGCCACCGAGTGCGGATGCTTGCGCGCGAAGTTCTTCACGGCGACCGGCACACGACGATCGGAGTTTCCCTCACGAAGCACGGGGTTGACCGCCGAGCCTTTGATCTTGTCGTAGACGGCGCGCACGCTGCGCTCGTCGTCGTCTGCCGGCTCGTCCGGGAAGTCTGGCACGTCGAAGCCCTTGCTCTGCAGCTCGGCGACGGCTGCCTTGAGCTGCGGCACCGATGCCGAGATGTTCGGCAGCTTCAGAATGTTGGCCTCAGGCGTCTTGGCCAGCGCACCGAGCTCGGCCAGCGCGTCGCCCACCTGCTGCTCTGCGGGAAGGCGATCGCTGAACGCGGCCAGGATGCGGCCGGCCAGCGAGATGTCTTTCGTCTGCACATCGATGTCGGCGGTCGCGGTGAACGCCTGCAGGATCGGCAGGAAGGAATACGTGGCGAGCAGCGGGGCCTCGTCGGTGTGCGTGTAGATGATCTTCGCCATGGATGAACTGTCTCCCTTGATCAGGTTCGGTGAGATCTTTCGCCCTACGAAAGACTCGTGGAACTTCCGCACCCCACGATACCGGATGCGGCGCCGGGCGACGCACGGCCCCGGGAGGGATCAGTCGATGGTTCCGTAGAGCCGATCGCCGGCATCGCCGAGGCCCGGAACGATGTAGCTCTGGTCGTTCAGCCCCTCGTCGACGGCGCCGAGCACAACGGTGAGATCGCGGCCCTCGAAGTGCTTTTCGACCGCCTCGACTCCCTGCGGCGCACCCAGAATGCAGATCGCAGTCACCTTGCGAGCTCCGCGTTCGAAGAGGTAGTCGATCGCACCGATCAGCGAACCGCCGGTCGCGAGCATCGGATCGAGCACGAAGCAGGCACGATCGCTGAGGTCGTCGGGCAGCCGCTTCGCATACGTCGTCGGCTGCAGCGTCTGCTCGTCGCGCACCATGCCGAGGAACCCCACTTCAGCGGTCGGCAGCAGTTTCGTCATGCCCTCGAGCATGCCGAGACCTGCGCGCAGGATCGGCACCACCAGGGGCAGCGGCTGCTGCAGCCGCACACCGGTGGTCTCGGCGACGGGTGTCATGACGCGGACGGCTTCGACGGCCACGTCGCGGGTTCCCTCGTATGCCAGCAGCGTCATGAGCTCTTCGACGAGCTGACGGAACACCGGCTGCGGGGTGCTCCGGTCTCGGAGAACGGTCAGCTTGTGGTCGATGAGGGGGTGATTGGGAGTGATCAGACGCATACTCTCAGCCTAGTCGTGTCATGGTGATGAGGATGTCACGGCCGGCCCGGCTCGGCCGACTCGCGTGGATCAGTGCGCGGCTTCGTCCACGCGATCCGTGCTCGCCGGCGAAACCGGCGTCGTGCTGCGTCCGCCGCGCAGCCGGGTCACTCCACGCATGACGTGGTAGACGGCGATGGCGGCGAAGGTTCCCAATGCGATGCCGCCGAACACCAGGTCGCCGGCCTGCCAGGTGAAGTCGGCGATCGCGATGATCAGCGCGACCCCGGCTGTGGTCAGGTTGATCGACTTCGAGAAGTCGACTTTGTTCTCGACCCAGATGCGCACGCCGAGCACACCGATCATGCCGTAGAGCACCACACCGGCACCGCCGAGCACACCGGCGGGCACCGTGGCGATCGCCGCTCCGAACTTGGGAAAGAGACTCAGCAGCACGGCGACGATGCCGGCGACCCAGTAGGCCGCGGTCGAGAACACCTTGGTCGAGGCCATCACACCGATGTTCTCTGCGTAGGTGGTCGTGCCCGAGCCGCCGCCCGAACCCGCGAGCACCGTGGCAAGACCGTCGCTGATCAGCGCACGACCGATGTTGTCGTCGAGATTTCGGCCGACCATCATGCCGACCGACCGCACATGTCCGATGTTCTCAGCGATCAGCACGAAGACGACGGGCACGAAGAGGCCCACGGTCGAGATGTGGAAGGTGGGCGTCTGGAAGTGCGGCAGCCCGAACCATGCTGCGTCGGCGATGGCCGAGAAGTCGACCTCACCGCGGACGACCGCAGTGACGTAGCCGATCACCACGCCGAACAGAATCGACAGACGACCGAGGAACCCACGGAAGAGCACGCCCCACAGGATGATCGCTCCCAGCGTCACCAGCGCGGTGATTGGGGCGACCTCGAAGTTCGCCTTGGCACTGGGCGCGAGGTTCAGGCCGATCAGAGCGACGATCGCACCGGTGACGACAGGCGGCATCAGCCATTCAATCCATCGAACGCCCGCCCGCTGCACGACCAGGCCGATGACGAACAGCGTGGCACCGGCGATCACGACGCCGCCGAGCGCGCCCGCGTACCCGTGCTCGCTCTGCGCCGCGGCGATCGGGGCGATGAAGGCGAAGCTCGATCCGAGGTAGCTGGGCACCCGGTTTCGGGTCAGCAGCAGGAAGATGATGGTGCCGAGGCCAGAGAACAGCAGGGTCGTCGCCGGTGGGAATCCGGTGAGCAGCGGCACCAGGAAGGTGGAGCCGAACATGGCGACCACATGCTGGGTGCCGATGCCGATCGTGCGCGGCCAGGTCAGTCGCTCGTCGGGAGCCACCGCCTCGCCCGGTCCGATGTGCACGCCGTCTCCGTGCAGCCGCCAGTCGAAAGCTCCTCGAGCCATGTCGTCTCCTCAGTCTGGTGAAGTGGCGAACAGTCGTGGAGGCCTGCCACGCCGAGGGAAGATCTTACGCCGACGCGCATTGCACGCAGGTTACGGGCGGTCGTCTCAGCGCTGCTCCTGAGCGGGCACGATCACGCGTTTGACGATGATGAGGATCGAAGCGGCCACGGGAAAGGCGACAAGCGCGCCCATGAGTCCAGCGAGGGTCGCACCCACCATCGCGCCGATCAGCACGAGCGACCCGGGAATGTTGACGCTCTTGCCGACGATGCGCGGAGTCAGGACATATGCCTCGACCTGCATGTAGATGATCAGGCAGAGGGCGACGAACAGCGCGGTGAGCGGTGAGCCGAGCAGGGCGACCGCAGTGATCAGCACGGTGCTGATCACACTGCCGATGAGCGGGATCAGCGTGATGAACAGCGCGAGCATGGCGAGCACGAGCGAGAACGGAACGCCGAAGACGGTCATCACGATCAGACTGAAGACCGCGTTGCAGAAGGCCAGCACGACCATGCCGCCGAGGTAGCTGCCGACCGAGCCCGTGATCTCTTCGGTGATGTCCATGACGTTCGCCCGCTTCGTCTTCGGCACCAGCAGTGAGAACGCCTGCTTCATGCGATCGAGGGAGACCACGAAGTAGAGGGTCAGAATCAGCACGAAGATCGTGCCGGTCATGGCGTCGACCACGCCGCGGCCGATCTCGAAGGCTCCACCGCCGACGCCCCACCAGAAGTCGGGGTTCGTCACCTGTGTCTCGATCGTCTGCAGCGTCGTGGTCGCCGCTCCGTTGAACTGCTCGTCCACGTGCAGGAACCAGGGCCGCTGGCTGACTTCGTCGAAGCTCTTCGGCACCGTGTCGACGAACTGGCCGACCTGCTGCACGATGCCGGGCACGATCATCCAGACGACCACGCCGAAGATCAGCAGGCCCACGCCGAGCACCGTGCCGAGCGCCAGCGGGCGCTTCATCCCCTTGCTCTCGAGCCAGCGGATCACCGGCTCCAGTCCGAGCGTGATGAAGAGGGCGAAGAACACCAGGGTCAGCGGCTTGATGATCGCGACGACGACAGCGGCCAGAAGCACTGCCAGCAGCACGCCGACCGTCGTCGAGAAGCCGGACATCACGCCGGGGCCGCGGTGCAGCCATTTTGCGCGTGTCGCTGGTTCCGGGGTCGACATATGATCCTCCTGAGTGCAGACGTCAGCTCTCATCGTAAGACCTCTCGGGATCCGGGGCTCAGGGATGACTTCGACACTCAGCGCGAAAGCATGCTTCCGGTTCGCTCGAAGCGGTCGTACCAGCCGAAGGCTTCGGCGAAGAGGTGTGGCACATGCCCGCCCCGCCGGCTCGCTCGCTCAAGGTAGTCGTGCAGCAGCGGCTGGTAGTCGGGATGAGCGATGTTGTCGATGACCACCCGAGCGCGCCGAACCGGGCTCAGCCCGCGCAGGTCGGCCAGCCCGCGCTCGGTGATCAGCACCTGCGTGTCGTGCTCGGTGTGATCGACATGCGAGACGAATGGCACGATCTTCGAGATCGATCCGCCTTTCGCCGTCGACGGGCTGATGAACATCGACAGGTAGCCGTTGCGCCCGTAGTCTCCCGATCCGCCAAGGCCGTTGACCACATTGACGCCGTTGACGTGGGTCGAGTTGACGTTGCCGTAGATGTCGGCCTCGACCATGCTGTTCATGGCGATGACGCCGAGCCGTCTGATCAGCTCGGGATTGTTCGAGATCTCCTGCGGCCGCAGCACGATGCGATCGCGGTAGAACGAGATGTTGCGCTTGACGTGGTCGAACATCGCAGGGCTGAGCGCCAGCGCCGTCGCCGATGCGAACGAGACCACACCAGAGTCGATGAGTTCGATCATGCCGTCCTGGATCAGCTCGCTGTAGCACTGCAGACCCCGGTAGCTCGAGTTCGCGAGCTCTGCGAGCACGGCGTTGGCGACATTGCCCACGCCGGACTGCAGCGGCAGCAGGCTGCCCGCTGGCACACGTCCCGCTCTCACTTCGTGGTCGAGAAACTCGAGGATGTGCCCGGCCATCGCTCGACTGGCCTCGTCAGGCGCGGTGAAGCTCGGGCTGTCATCCGGCAGATCGGTCTCGACCACGGCGACGACCTTCTGCGGGTCGACGGTGAGGTGCGGCCGGCCGATGTGCTGGTCGACGTGCTCGAGCGGAATCGGAGTGCCGTGCAGCGGCAGCCCGGTGTTCTGGTAGATGTCGTGGGCTCCGTCGAGTTCGATGGGCTGCCACCGGTTGACCTCGATGATCACTTCGTCCGCCTCGTCGAGCCAGGCCTGGTTGTTGCCGATCGAGCTGCCGGGCACCAGCTCGCCGTCTTCGGTGATCGCGGCGACTTCGACGACGGCCGTGTGCACGCGACCGAAGTAGCCTTCGCGCACCTGCTGCGCAAGACGGGAAAGGTGCACTTCGACATAGTCGACGTCGAGGGCGTTGATCTGGCGACGCAGCTTCGGGTCGGCGTTGTAGGGCACGCGGCTGGCGACGACACCGGATTCGGCGAGTCGGCCGTCGAGATCGGCGGCGGTGGATGCTCCGCTCAACAGGGTCAGTGCGTATGGCTGCCTGCCGTCGGGGCTGGTGCGAAGGGCCGCGTCGGCCAGGTCAGCGAGAGCCGAGAGCACCGCTTTGGGATGCCCCGCTCCCCCGAACCCGCTGACCGCCAGCGTCGCGTCGGTTCGGATCTGTTCAGCCGCCTGTCGCGGTGTGCGCACGAGCTGTCGAAAGCGTCGGTCAGCGATCCGCGTCGTTGCGGAGGTCGGAGCCGGGAAGATGTCGAGGTTCGTCATGCTCGGCACTCTAGGCACAATCGGGGCCACCCGAAAATGCTATACGACACTGAGTCTCATAGTTCATGGGATGCGGTAGCATCTCCTGGGTGGCCTCTGCGTGGTAGCGTGACCGAATGAGCACAGCATCGCTGAGTCGAGTCGAAGTGGCCGATATCGCCCTCGCCCTGTTCACCGCCCGCGGCTATGACGAGGTGAGCGCCGCAGACATCGCCACGGCAGCACATGTCTCACGCAGCACGTTCTTTCGCCAGTTCGGCACCAAAGACGACGTGATCTTCGCCGACCACGATGACATTCTGGAGCAGGTCGACGCGTTCTTCGCCGCACGCCTGCGCGGTCAGGTGGTCACCGTCGACGCTCGCACAGACGTGATCGATGCCGCCCTGCTGGTGCTCGACCGTTTTCTCGCCCGCCTCCCCAGCATCCGCTCGCGCGATCGCATCGTACGTGCAACGCCCAAGCTGCGCGACCGCGAGATCGTCACGATCACGCGTTACCAGAAGGTCTTCGACCGGTATCTGCGCGAGCAGCTGCCAGCGCTGCGACACATCGAGGCGCTGCAGTTCGCCGACATCGTCGCGACCACGCACAACGCGGTGCTGCGGCAGGCGATCCGCGAGCAGATCTCACCAGACCAGGCCCACCGGGATCTGGCCGCCGAGCTCGCGCGCCTGCTGACGATCTTCGCTCCGAGGGCGGCAGACCATCAAGACGCCGCGCAGCCGAAGCCCCCGCCGACCGCCGCAGACGCACGTGACCACGACCAGCAGCCAACCGCAGCCGACGCCGGCTCGGTCGTCGTGGTCTTCGACGTCGACGCGCCGATGTCCACCGTCGGCCGTGTGGTGCAGCAGGCACTGCGGCAGCATCGCCAGAATCGTATCTGAAACCCCGTCTCACTTGCAGCACGACTCCGTCTCATGCCATGCTCGGATGCAGTCCGATGACGCACGAGAGGAATCAGACCCCCATGTCAGCATCCAGCCCAGCATCCGCGACCACCGAGACGGCACCGGTCGACTTCGTCTTCGAGGTGCAGACCGTGAACGATCCGCGCGATGCCCGCCTCGGTGCCGCAGACGACAGCCGCCCGTTTCGCGTCGGCGTGATCACGATGCGACCGGCCGCGAAACTGCTGGTCTGGTCGGCTGCCGCGATCACGGCGTTCGAGCGATACCTGCGCACGCTCCCGGATCAGGTGCGTGACGCCGACGTCGATGCGCTGATCTTCACCGCTGCGGGGAGCGTGTTCGGCGCCGGTGCCGATCTCAGCGAGTTCCAGCGCGTCGCGACCCCGACCGAGGCGACTGAGTCGGCCGCGCGCGCCTACCGAGCGTTCGCCGGTCTGCTCGCCCTCCCGGTGCCGACGTTCAGCCTGCTCAACGGCGCGGCCCTCGGCGGCGGTCTCGAAGTCGCGCTGCACACCGACTTTCGCATCGCTGCCGCCGGGGTCGCCGCCATCGGTCTGCCCGAGCTCAGCCTGGGCCTCGTGCCCGGGTGGGGCGGTCTGACCTGGCTCACCGCCTTGGTCGGCCCCGACGTCGCTGCCCGCATCGCCGTCGTCGACTCGCTGGCCGGGCGAAATCTCTCGGCCGAGCGTGCGCGAGACCTCGGCGTCGTCGACGCCGTCGTGTCGGCCGACCGGCTGCTGGATGCATCGCTCGAGTGGGCGGCGGGGGTGCTCGCCGGCAGCGTGGCGGTGTCTCGTCGACCAGCCGCGGGCTCAAGAGACTGGGATGCCGATGATGTGCGCGCACGTGTGCGGCGACGGATTCCGACCGATCTGCCCGCGGTGGATGCCGCCGTCGAGCTGATCGGCCGTGCCACCGAACCGCTGCCGGGCTGCACCGCCGTGGCGGGCGTGCCCACGGCGTCCGCCGGTCTCGCGACGGCACGAGAGCGCATCGCGACCTACGCTCGCAACGACGCCCCGGGCGAGCCGCTCGCCGGTGCCACCGTCGAGGCCTTCGGGCGCCTGCTGCTGACGGACGAGGCGCGGGCGAGCATCTATGCCTTCTTCACGCTGCAGCGGGTTCGGCGCGCGGCGCGCCCAGGCGGTGCTCAGCTCGACATCGGACATGTCGGCGTGGTCGGCGGCGGGCTCATGGCCACGCAGCTCGCCGTGGTGTTCGCCACACGTCTCGGTGTGCCCGTCGTCGTCGTCGAAGTCGATCAGGATCGCGCCGATCTGGCGTCGTCGCGCATCGACATGCTGCTGGAGCAGGCCCGTGATCGAGGCGGCCTCGACGAGACGGCCCACGCCCGAGTGCGGGCATTGGTCACGACGGTGGCCGATCGAGACAGGCTCGCCGACAGTGACGTCGTGATCGAGGCGGTCTTCGAGGATCTCTCGGTCAAGCAGCAGGTGTGGCGCGACGTGGAGGCGCTGGTCTCATCGCAGACCCTGCTGCTGACGAACACGTCGTCGCTGCTGATCAGCGAGCAGGCGAGCGTGCTGCAGCACCCGGAGCGCCTGATCGGCTTTCACTTCTTCAACCCGGTCGCCGTGCTGCCGCTGGTCGAGCTGATCCTGCCGAAGGAAACCGAGGCTCGTGACGAAGACGCCGCGCACCGTGTCGCAGACACCGCGCTGAGCCTCGCGGCCCGGCTGGGCAAGACGGCTGTTCGCGTCGCTGATCATCCGGGCTTTCTCGTCAACCGGCTGCTCTCACGGCTGATCGGCGATGCACTGCACCTCATCGATTCGGGGTGGGACGTCGCGACGGTCGACGGTGCACTGGTCGGTGACGGCCTGCCGATGACCCCGCTGACGCTGCTCGACTACATCGGGCACGGCGTGCAGCTGCACATCTTCGAGACGCTGCACGACGCCTGGCCGGCCAGGTTCCCGGTCAGCGCAAGTCTGCAGCAGATGGTCGAGATCGGCGGGCCCAGCCGCCTGCGCTATCTGACCGCTGCCGGAGAGCTCACGCCCGAGGCCGCCCAGGCCATCACGACGGCACGAGCCCGAAGCGAGCAGGCCGCCGACGCACCTCGAGTCGCGGGGCCCGGCGATGCGGCCGAGGCCCGAGGTCTGCTGCTCGACGGTCTGGCTCAGGAGGTCAACCTCGTGCTTGCCGACGGAACGGCTGAGAGCCCCCAGGACGTCGATGCGGCTCTCATGCTCGGGGCGAACTATCCCCGACACACCGGCGGCATCATCCCGCTGCTCGACCGCTCCGGTGCGAGCCGTCGCGTGACCGGCGCAGACCTGCTGCCGCGCGGCACCGCGAACGTGCCCGAACGGCGCTGAACCTCATCACCTCATCGATTCCCGCTTCGACACGCGAACGACCCCGTGTCGAGCTCTGTGAAAGGATCACTATGACCACTGCCGACCCCGAGACCGAGACCGTTCGCACTCCCCTGCCGCCGCTGCCGGAGTACGACATTCTGCAGGCGCTCGACACCGACTACTATGGCGTGTTCGCCGACATCCCCGCTGCCGACCGAGCATTTCTCGATCGTGCGCGACAGTTCACCGCCGAGGCGCTGCCGCTGATCGACGAGGCCTGGGACAAAGGCGAATACCGCCTCGAGTTCGCTCGACGACTGGGCGAGCTCGACCTGCTCACAGACGGCGTCGAAGGCCCGGGTCTCACCCCGATGTCACCGCTCGCGGCGGGTCTGGTTGCGGCTGAGGTGCACCGCTGCGACGGCTCGCTGGGCACGATCATCGCGGTGCAGGGCGCGCTGGCGCTGCGCACGATCGCCATGTTCGGCAGCGACGCGCAGAAAGCTGAGTGGCTGGTTCCACTCGCCCGCGGCGAGAAGCTCGGTGCGTTCGCACTCACCGAGCCGGATCACGGCAGTGACTCCGTGGCACTGACCACATCGGCTCGACGCTCCGGCGACGACTGGATCATCACGGGTCGCAAGAAGTGGATCGGCAACGGTTCAGTCGGCGACGTCACCGTGACCTGGGCGCGCGACGAAGCGGGCGACGTCCGCGCCTTCCTCGTGCCCCAAGACGCGCCCGGCTATCACGGTGAAACGATCCGCCGCAAGGGATCGCTGCGCGCCATCCATCAGGCCGAGATCACCTATGACAACGTGCGTGTGCCCGCCGATGCGGCACTGCCCGGCGCACGCTCGTTCAAAGACACCAATCGGGTGCTGGCGGCCACACGTCTGGGCATCGCCTGGTCGGCGCTGGGTCATGCCCAGGCGATCTTCGAGTCTGCGCTGCAGTACGCCCGACAGCGCGAGCAGTTCGGCCGCACCCTCGGCGACTTCCAGATGGTGCAGGAGAGACTCGTCCAGATGCTCTCGGAGCTCACCACGATCCAGCTGCATCTGCGCACGCTCACCGATCGCGAGACTGCCGGCACCATGCGCGCGCAGCAGGCATCGCTGGCCAAGTACGTGGCGACCCGCGGTGCCCGGCACATCGCCCAAATCGGTCGCGACATGCTCGGCGGCAACGGCATTCTGCTCGACTACGGCGTGATGCGGCACTTCACCGACATCGAGGCGCTGCACACCTACGAGGGCACAGAGAGCGTGCAGGCGCTGCTGGTCGGCCGCGATCTCACCAGACACAGCGCGTTCAGCGGCCGCTGAACCGATCGACGAGTCGGCGACAGACAGCCGAGCGATCAGATCTGACAGGAGCACTACGACCATGACATCCGAACCACAGACGTCGCCGGACGACGTCGTCATCGTCAGCGGGGCACGCACGCCGCAGGGCCGCATGGGCGGGCAGCTCGCGACACTCAGCGCCGTCGACCTCGGCGCCGCGGCCCTGCGCGGAGCCGTCGAGCGTGCGGGCATCGAGCCCGACGCGATCGACCACGTGATGATGGGGCACGTCGTGCAGGCCGGCTGCGGGCAGAATCCGGCTCGGCAGACGGCGGTCGCCGCCGGGGTGCCGCTGACCTCCCCCGCCACGACGATCAATCGCGTCTGTCTGTCAGGCAGCAGCGCGATCATCGAGGCGGTGCGCCTGCTGCGCACCGGCGAGGCCGATCTGGTCGCAGCCGGCGGTCAGGAGTCGATGACGAACGCTCCGCACCTGCTGCCCGGCGCCCGTGTCGGCTACCGCTTCGGCGACGCCTCCGTCGTCGACTCGCTCGGTGCCGACGGCCTGACCGACGCCTTCTCGGGCGAGGCCATGGGTGTGCTGACCGAACGCGACGCCAGCGCCGCCGGCATCGATCGCGATGCGCAGGATGCCCTGGCCGCGCGATCGCATCGGCGTGCGGACCACGCGCAGCGCACCGGTCTGCTCACCGAGGAGATCGTGCCGGTGCACGTGCGTTCGCGGCGCGGCGAGAGTGAGGTCGCTGCGGACGAAGGGGTACGCCCCGAGAGCACGGCAGAGACCCTGGGGCGGCTGCGTGCTGCATTCGCCTCTGAGGGTGCGATAACGGCGGGCAACTCGTCTCCGATCTCGGACGGCGCAGCGGCGCTGCTGCTGACCACACGCGCTCAGGCGAGTCGGCTGGGGCTGCCGGTGCTGGCGCGCATCGCCGGATTCGCACAGATCGCCGGCCCGGACACCGGGCTGCTCGACAAACCGGCCCTGGCGATTCGACTGGCCTGTCGGCGAGCCGGAGTCGACGTCGCTCGGCTGGATGTGCTCGAGGTCAACGAGGCGTTCGCGGCAGTCGCCATACAGACCGCTCGGCTGCTCGACCTGCCTGACGAACGTCTCAACGCACTGGGCGGTGCGGTCGCACTGGGGCACCCGATCGGGGCCTCGGGCGCACGAATCGTCTTCAGCGCCGCCATGCAGCTGCGCCGGCTGCACGACGCCGCAGTCGGCACGGATGCCGGCGACGACACGCACTGGGCGGCGATCGGCATCTGCGGCGGCGGCGGTCAGGGCGATGCCCTCGTGCTGTCTTCGCAGTGACCTCGGTCGGCTATCGGCCTCCGCCACCGCCACCGCCACCGCCGCCGCCGGCGAATCCGCCGCCGCCCGCGCCTCCGGAGAAGCTGCCTCCTGAGGTGGGCGGCTGCACCGAGGTGGTCGCAGCGGTGTTGAACGCGGCGAGTCTGGAAGCGAGGACTCCCGCAGTGAACGGCGTCATCGAGTCATACCACCCCGGTTGGCTGCCGGTGCGCTCGTAGTCGACCTGCAGCTGCTTCGCCCAAGTGCCTTCGATGCCCCAGAGCACCGCCCACGGCAGCAGCCTTTCGTTCAGACGCACACTGGTGGAGCCGTCGGACAGATCGATGCGTTCGGCGCCCTGCACACTCTGCAGCACGGCGAAGCGATCTCGCTCGGCAAGCTCCATGTACATCTTCAGGCCTTTGACCTCGTCTCTGGCCTCAGCACCCGCTTCGGTCAGCGTCTTCGGGCGAGGCAGGGCCACGAACAGCAGCATCAGCGACCCCACCGTGGCCAACCCGGCTGCGATGAGCCACCAGGTGATGCGTTCGGCCTGCACCAGCGCCCACAGCCCGTACGCGGCGGAGATCGCCATCATGCCCCACCCTGACACTCGCAGGGCAAGCGGCAGCGTGGAGGTCGGCACGGCTCGGAACCCGCCGGCGAGGAGCCGCTTCTGAACATCGACGATCACCGCCTGCGCACGTTCGGCACGGTGCTGGTCGGGCTTCGTCTCAATGGCCACGCGCTCACCCGGCTGCAGCTGACGAGGCCCGGCCAGCACGGTGAGCACCTCTGCGTCATGAGCCTGCATGCGACCGGGGTCGACCATCTCGATCGCGAAGCTCGGTCTTTTGGCGCCGAACATGCCGACATGTTCGATGTCGACCATGCGAACGACGCCGCGAACCGCCATGTCGATGACTGCGGCCGGCATCCAGCTGTTCATCCGGTTGACCAGGTCGGCCCCGGCGACGATCGGAAGCCCTGCGGGCGGTGCGTACTCCGGAACGATCACTCCACGCCCCGGGGCGTCCCGCCATCGACGGCTTCGCACGACGACCAGGGCGACGGCGAGCCCGAGAGCGACTGCGCTCAGCCCCAGCGGCAGCCATGTCGTCCACCATGCCCGTGAGGGAGGTTCGGGGATCACGAAGGTCTGCGGGGCGAAGCCGACCGCGATGGTCATCGTCTGCGCGGGGGCGAGCCCGCCGTCAGTCTGCGCGGTAAACCGGGCGGCAGCGTCACCCGCGTCTTCGAGACGCACGATCTGACAGCGCACGGTCGATCCGTGTGCACCTTGATAGCAGGAGGCCTGGCCGTTCAGGGCGGAGACGAGCGAGGGATCGACCGTGAGCGTCGCGGAGACGACGCCGAAGGGCTGCTGCCAGCTCTCGCCGTTGACATCCCAGTAGAACTCGTCGGTGTCGGTGTCGGCGAAGTGACGCACGGTGTTCTGCATGGCGTAGCTCAGCACGTAGGTCTGCCTGCCGTGCACGAACTCGTCTGAGCCGAGAGACACTTCGAGCTGGCCTCCGACGCGCTTGGTGTCGTACACCACTGCGCGGCCGGCGTCATCGGTCACCGCCGTGACCGTCGGGTCGAGCGACACCCCGTCATAGTCGAGGGGGATCTTGCGCACGAGACCGCGGTTCTGATCGAAGCTCGGGAAATCGGCGACCAGAGTCTCGGTGACATCGATTCGTGCTCTGCCGTCGGCGTCGCGGCTCAGGTGGTAGTCGACAGACATCGATTCGAAGCTGAAGTCGTCGACGGATGCCGCTGCCGGTCTGACGGACGTCGCCAGCAGCGCCAACGCGAGCAGCGCGGCCGCCAGCAGCAGAGTCGAGAGTCGTGCCAGGGACGATCTCGGCAGACGCAGCGATCTCGACGTTCTCACCAATCTGTGCGCGTGCGACATGCCTGGTGTCGGTGCGGAGTTTTGGGTCGTTCGCATCGGCCTCATGCCGCCCATGGTACTTCGTCGCGCCGACATCGCCCGATCACCCGCACGACGAATCGCACATCATGTCGCGCTGCGGCGGGCCTCAGTGCAGAAAGATCAGCAGCACGCCGACCGCAAGATACAGCACCCCGAACACCGCATTCATCACACGCTGACCATGCGCGTTTCGCGCGAATCGCCCGACCGCGCGGGCGGCAGGAGCGAAGAAGCCCCACATCACACAGATGTCGACGACGATCATGGTGACGATCACCGCCGCATACTGCAGCACGACCGGTTTCGACGCATCGATGAACTGCGGCATGAAGGCCAGAAAGAAGATGATCGCCTTGGGGTTGCTGAGGTTCACCCATGTTCCGCGCATCACCATCGCGCCGGGTCGCAGGTATCGGCTGACGCCGGCAGCATCCCCCGAATCAGCGGCCTGGTTCTCGGCAGCCGTGCCGGCGTCGGTGCCCTCGTCTTCGGCGACCCGACCGACGGCGCGCGCGAGCAGCAGCTGCCGAACCCCGAGGTAGCCGAGGTAGGCGGCGCCGGCGTAGCGGATCGCCGTGGTGACTCCCGGCGCGTGTGCGAGCAGCGCACCCAGCCCGCAGGCCACGATCACCAGCAGAATGAGCAGACCGATCTGCTGGCCGAGCACGCCCCAGATCGACCGGCGCCACCCGACGTTCAGCGCATTCGTCATCGTCGAGATGGCTCCGGCGCCCGGGGTGAGGCTCACCATGATCGACGCGGCAAGCAGTGCTCCCCAGACCGCCAGGCTCACAGCCAGTCCAGGCGTTTGAACCAGGCGTAGAGCCCAACCGAGGTCAGCGCGATCAGCGTCACGGCGATCACCGCACCGACATCGGTCTGAAAATAGGGAAAGTTCACGTTCATGCCGAAGAAGCCGGTGATCAGCGTGGGCACGGCGATGATGGCGGCCCACGACGTCAGCTTCTTCATGACCAGGTTCATCCGGTTGCTCTGGCTCGAGAGGTTCGTGTCGATGATCGTGCTGGCCAGGTCTCGCAACGAGTCGGTCCAGTCGCTGACGCGCAGCACGTGGTCGTACACATCAAGAAAATACGGCCGCAGCGCTTCGGGCAGCGGCGGCGTCGCCCGGTTGATCACGCTGCTGAGGATCTCTCGGGTCGGCAGCGCCAGCCGACGCAGCGTGACCAGTCGCTTGTGCAGGTGGTAGGCCGTGCGCTGGATGCCGCGGGAGTTTGGCGTGTCGCTGAAAAGCTCGTCTTCGAGAGCGTCAATGCCCTCGTCGAGCTGCTGCACGGTGTCGAAGTGGGAGTCGACGATCTGGTCGACGATCGCCCACAGCACGGTGATGCCGCCGATCGCGAGCAGCGTCGGATGCGCCTCCCACGCCAGGCGCGCCCCACCGAGATCGAAGCCGTCGCCGTGTCGCACGGTCACCACGACGTTTCTGGTCAGAAAGATGTCGATCTGGTGCCGTTCAAGCTCTGCCTCGATGTCTGCCGGGGCGGCCATGGCATAGAGCGTCAAGAACAGATGCGTCTCATAGCGCACGAGCTTGGCGCGTTCGTGGCTCTCTTCGACGTCTTCGATGGCGAGCGGGTGCAGGTGCAGGGTCTGGGCGATCTGCACGAGCGCCTGGTGATCGGCCGTCGGCAGGTCGACCCAGGTGGTGCGCTCGGCGTCGTGCTGCAGCTGCTCGATCTCGGCCAGCGACGTGGTCTCGCGTTCGAGTCGCCCACCACGGTAGACGCGAATCGCCGGTGTGCAGACGGTCGAACTCGCACCGGTCGTCTCAGTGTCGGTCTCAGCGCGCATGGTTCGAGTCTACGCAGTCGGTCGGCGGCGACGCCGCGACTCCAAACCGTCGGCGATCTTTGACAGCTGTTCCTCAGTCAGGAAACCAGCGAGATCAATCTCACCTGTGCTCGATACTCGAACTTCAAAACGTTCCGGTGTCTGAACTGGGTCGTAGTCACAGTACCGATCAGTCAAGTAGATGAAGCGCTGGTTGCTCGAGCCGACCAAAGCTCGGTCGTCATCTACTAGTGCAGCCTGGTACGGGCCGTCGATCACGAGATCAACGCTGGCGAACAGTCGATCAGCGTCGGCAAAGTGGAGCGCCTGCTCGAATGTGTATCCGGTGAAACAGATCACGCCGAGCCCAGCCGCCTGCGCCTCTGCTGCAAGGTCTGCACATGGTCCGGCTTGGTCGAGCGGCTCGCCACCGAGGAGAGTTAGTCCTTCGACACCGGCGTCAACAGCATCGATGATGATCGCACGGACCAAGACTTCACGCCCGCCAGTGGGTGAGAACAGCTGAGGGTTGATGCAATGCTGGCAACGAATCGAACAACCCTGCGTCCATACTGCTGTGCGCAGGCCCGGCCCCTCGGAGGTCGTCGCGTGCATGACTCGACTGATGCGGATGCTGCGATCAGAATTCAAGTCGGCGCCCGTTGCGAGGCTTGTCCGTGTTCGACGAAAGAACCGGTACAGCCTCGACGCGGTCTTGGAAGGTTGCGAAGATGTGCGGCGGGACGCCTGCTCGCGTGACGACCTCTGACGTCTCGCGATATGGCGCTGTTCTTCGAACTGCCACGAGGCGTTCGATGTCTGCGTTCGAGAGGCCCGGCAGAGCGCGCAGCTGATCAGGCGTGGCCGTGTTCAAATCGATGCGTGCTGACGTCTCAGAGAACCCCCTGAGCTGAGGTGACGCGTACGACGCAGCATGACGGGTACGTGTGTCTTCTTGCGCTCTCATTGCTGCACGCTGTGGTTGCGACCAATCGGAGGAAACGAGCGGAGAAGACGATGGCTGAACGTATGGCGAGGCCGAAGAAGGGGGCACGACGGGGTGTTGGGGGGCCTGCTGAAACGGTGCAAAAGCACCATTGACTTGAGATCTTGCTGCTGCATAGCTGGCAGACTGCTGCGCACTCTGCCCGTGTGGCACCTGTGCATACCAATTCTGAGAATGCCAAGCTCGCCAAATAAGCCACTGACGATTCGCGAAGAAACTGGCTGTGGTGCTTCCAGCCCACAGCAGCATGAGCACCCCACCGAGCGAAGTTGACTGAGTCTGCTGCTCTGCTGTCATTGGCTCGCCCTTACCTGGAAGCTCAGGCAACACCGAGGCCAGAATAAAGTACCCGACGGTCAAGGCGGTCAAGACGCCAGCGACCCAAAGCACCCAGCGACGACGCATGCGGATACCGATGTAGAGCCACCCCACGCAGGCAAAGATACCGAAGGACAGGACTCCCCAAAGAACCCAAGTGCTGTGCCTGAGTCTCCATCCTCTGCGGCACAGCAACTCCTGAGGTGCGCTGCTCATATCCGTTCCTCCACGTTTCGCTCAACGGCTAGATCATTGTTTAGGCTATTCGGCCGGAAGCCGAATTCCGGAGTTGGTTTAGAGTCGGCAATATCAGCGTTCAATACCTGACGCAATGTGGCCAATGACTCAAGACAAGCAGGTCCTGGCGCACCGCTCACATCAGCGTTGATCGAACCATCGGGTGCAATTGAAATAGAAAGCCTTCTGCTCAACGTTCCTCCTCAAAAACGTAGTTCAAAGTACCGGCCTCATCTCGCTGCTCAATCAATCGGAATCCGAGTTCTTGAGCCCGAGCCTCGACGAGACTCGCCGTATGACGCTGCAAGACACGGCCCACCGCTACGTCGAGCTGACCGATCATCTGATCGGTTGTCTGCTGATCAGACCGGTCAACCCGCCCAACAAATACACCAGCGACTTTTTGAAATGTAAGGTTCTGCCCATTCCTCACCGCAGCTACCTCGACATCGTTACACTGCACGATGGCAGCGCCAATCTCAGAGAGAGCAGCCTGCAAAAGCTGAGCGTCTGCAACGCGAGTCACACGACACTTTTCGCAGAGCTTCTTAGACTTGGCTTCTTTTATCGCCGCATATGCAGCCAGCCCAAGGGGCAACAGCAATACTTCGATGCTCACAGTTCACCTCAGAACTCGATTGTGCGGCCGCCGCGCCAGCCTGACACATCGGGCGATCCGCCTATTTCGGGCTTCGTCAGGTAATCACTGCGGGCCTTCTTCGAGGTCGCCGAAACTGCACGTTCGGAGGCCCACTCGCGAATCGCACGAATCTGCTCTGCCTGCGTTACTGACAGCGGCACCGTGTTCTCGATGCTGCGCAGCAAGTCATCCTGTCTGACGGAACGCCTGTCAGCGAAAGCGTCGAAACACGAACTGATCACAGCTTGGGCGATCTCTGCACCAGAAAAACCCTCGCTTGCCGAAGACAATTCCTGCAGCGCATCTACGTTCTGCGGATCGACGATTCCTCCCGCGCGAGACGGTGGATTAAGATGGTCAGCAAGATGCACGCGCCAGATTTCGCGGCGCTCTTCGGCAGTTGGCAAGTCGACAAAGAAGATTTCATCGAAACGCCCCTTACGCAGAAACTCTGGTGGCAGCGCGTCGATCTTGTTTGCAGTTGCCATCACAAACACCGGCGCCTGTTTCTCTTGCATCCAGGTTAGGAATGTGCCCAGCACGCGCGTGCTAGTCCCAGAGTCACCGCCGCTCTGTCGTGCGGTGCCGAACCCCTTTTCGATCTCGTCTATCCATAGGATGCTGGGCGCGACAGCCTCGGCCAGACGCAAAGCGTTACGCATGTTCTGCTCACTCGAGCCAACCAGACCAGAGAACACGCGACCGATATCTAGACGTAGCAGGGGAAGGCCCCACTGGGCCGAAACGGCCGCTGCAGTGAGACTCTTGCCGCAGCCCGGCACGCCAGTGACGAGCAGCCCTTTGGGAGCTGGCACTCCCCAATCGCTGGCATCCGACTGCCAAGCACTGTCACGCCGCATTAGCCAGCGTTTGAGGTTGTCGAGTCCCCCAATCTCATCAAGACTCACCTTTGACGGGACGAACTCAAGCAGACCTGACTTGCGAATTGTTTGCCGCTTCTCTTCGAGAATCAGTCCGACATCGCTCTCATCGAGCACTCGGTCGCTTACAACGGCACGGGCGAACGCGTTCTCAGCTTCACCAAGAGTCAGCCCTTGCGCTGCCTGAACCATCCGACGACGGTCGGAGTCGGAAAGATTGACTCGAATCGAGCCTTCGTTGGTCTCGAGAAAGTTGTCGAGTGCTTTCCCAATCTCAGCCTCTGTGGGCAGTGGCAGATCAATGACGCTTACGGTTTTCTCGAGATCGACTGGAAGAGTGATTTGCGGGGCTACAATGACCAAGGTGTGTGCAATGGGCCCGCTGCGAAACTCTGTCGCCACATCAAGAACAGCACGAATAACGGCGGGCTCGGCTGGGCGCCCATTAGCGCCAAGCTGATGATGCAGATCTTGGAACACGAAGACTGTTGGCTGTGCAACCTTCATGGTCTCGAGCAGCGCGTCTTCAGGCAATGCCCGCTTGCCTGGGTTCCCTCCGGGACTGTGCAGCCCGCGGGTGAGGCTGTACAACACAAGCTGCCGACCTCTCGGAATAACACCACTTGAGATAATCGATTCGATTGCTGAAACGACACGATCAGGTTCTTGAGTCTCAACGAGCAGCACCGGATTGCGTGCCCGAATCATTTCGGTCAGCGTCTGCTGAAATTCGGTCAACGCCACAGTGGAGTTCCCCCTTAGAATGCCATGCTTGCCCTAGACAAAGTCCATGTTAGCGAATATCTCAGCCGAGACGCCGCCGCAGCATCCCCTCGACCTCTTCGAGTGCCAGCCCGCGCGTCTCGGGCAGTGCTCGCCAGACGAACCACGCGCTCAGCACGTTGATCCCGGCGAACACGAAGTAGACGTCGCCGCCCAAGTGCGCGAAGGCGACCGGAAAGAGCAGCGCGACGACGCCGTTCGTCACCCACTGCACGCAGACCGCCACACCTGCCGCCATGCCGCGCACCCGCAGCGGAAAGAGCTCGGCCGTCATCAGCCAGAACACCACCGACACCATCGCCTGCACGAAGCAGAGCAGCACGAGCATGAGCGTGAGCACGAGCCAGGGCTGGGCCGGGCCGACCGGCACTGCGAAGGCGAGGCCCAGCAGCAGGTGCGACGAGGCGACGCCGATCAGCCCGGTGATCATGATCGGCCGCCGACCGAGGCGACGCAGCACGCGGATGCCGACGAGCGTCGCGAGCACCGAGATCAGGCCCGTCGCAATGGTCGCGGTGAGCGCCGCCTGCGTGCCGAGCCCGCTGGTCGCGAGGATGCTCGGTGCGAAGTACATCACGGAGTTCACGCCGGTGAGCTGCGAGACCATGCCGAGGCCCGCGCCGATCAGCACGAGACGGCGCACCCAGCGGGCGCGCAGTGGATGTCGGTCTGTTCCGTCCGTCGCACCTGCAGTCTCATTCGCCCGCTCGTGCAGGGCCGCGACACTCTGCAGCTCGTGCTCGCCCTCACCCGGAGTGCGAATCAGGCCGAGCACGCGGCGAGCTGCAGCGGATCGTGCGTGCATGGCCAGCCAGCGCGGCGACTCGGGCACGAACCAGAGCCCGACGAAGAGCAGCAGTGCCGGGGTCGCACTGACCAGCAGCATGTGCCGCCAGGCTTCGCCGTCAGACGACACCCGCGCGATCGCGGCGTTCGCGACGGCTGCGAGCAGCTGCCCGGTGACGATCATCAGCTGGTTTCGGGTGACCAGTGCCGCGCGCCGCCGCGCCGGCGCGATCTCGCCGATGAAGACGGGCACGATCGTCGAGCTGGCGCCCACGGCGAGCCCCAGCACGACGCGGCAGGCCACCAGCGACTCGACGCTCGGCGCGAAACCGGTGCCCAGTGCGCCGCCGGCGAAGACGAGTGAGACGAAGATCAGCGTTCGACGGCGACCGAGACGATCAGCCAGACGCCCGCCGACGAGGGCGCCGAGACTCGCCGCGAAGACGAGTGCAGAGGTGACGATGCCCTCGGCCAGCGCGTCGAGGCCCAGGCCGCCGGCATCGCGCGGCTGGCTGAGGAACGGCAGCGCGCCCGCGAGCACGCCGGTGTCATAGCCGAAGGCGACGGCACCCATCGTCGCGATCAGCACGATGGTCGTCACGCGTCGGTCGGGCGATCCGCTCCTGCCGCGCGATGATCGAGATGCCGGCTCCGTCGACCTGCGGTGCTCCTCACTCGTCCTTCCCCGTGAGCTGCTCATCGCCGATCTCGGCCGCCTGCCAGCAACGTCTCAGCGGCGCCGTCGAGGATGTCATGCTCGCTGTAGATGGCGTGGTCGCACTGCGAGCGGGCGGCGATGCGTGCGCTCACCCGTGACCAGATCACCGCGGCTGCGGAGACCAGGTCAGTGCGTGTGCGGTCGACGCCCATCTCGGCAAGCGCATGCGGGTCGGCGGCGATCAGACGGGTGCAGGCGGCCTGCAGCGCGTCGAGACTCCAGCATCCGCCCGACAGTTCGCCGAAGCGCTCGGCACGCACGCCGGCGGTCACCGCTGCGATCATGCCGACCGAGTCAGAGACGCCGATGACCCGTTCGACGCCGGCCAGCGAAACATGAGCCTCGGCTTCGTCGAGGGCGCAGTCGACGTCGGCGACCATCGCCGCGTGCTGTGCCGCCGACATCGGCCGGTGCGCATCGAGGTGTCGCTCGGTGAGGCGCACGCCGCCCACGTTCATCGACCATGCCGCGATCGGTCGGCCGTTGCGTCCGACGACGAGCTCGGTCGAGCCGCCGCCGAGGTCGACGACCAGCGTCATGGGCTGTGCCGGCATTCCGGTGAGTGCTCCGGCGTACGAGAGGTCGGCCTCTTCGACACCGCTGATGATCTCGGGTCGTACGCCGAGAGTCGATTCGACGACGTCGCGCAGCGGTGTCGCGTCATGCACGTCGCGGCTCGCCGACGTCGCCACGAAGCGCAGCCGGTCGTCTGCGACGCCGAGACGCGTCAGATCGCGGCGGTAGTCTGCCAAGGCGACGCCAAGGCGGTCGAGCGCCGCCGGTGCGAAGGCATGCGTGCGGTCGACGCCCTCGCCGAGACGGATCGTGCGTGTGCGGCGCACGAGCTCCCGCGTCGGTGCGGGCCCCTCGATCACGAGCAGGCGCACGGTGTTCGTGCCGCAGTCGATGGCGGCGACGCGTTCGCGAGCGGTCATACCGGCTGCACCGTCGAGCGCGTCATCCGACGCTGCTGACAGTAGATCTGCACGAGCCGTCGGGCGCTCTTCGCCCAGCTGCGCTGCAGAGCGAGTGCGCGGCCTGCACGCCCCATGCGCTCGCGCAGCTCGGCGTCGTCGAGCAGCCGGGTCAGCGCGCGCGCCCAGGTTTCGGGCGAGCGATCGCGCATGAGCAGACCGGTCTCGCCGTCGTGCACCGCCTCGGGAAGGCCTCCCGTGGCCATCGCGATCACCGGCACCCCGCTTGCGGCTGCCTCGAGTGCGACCAGACCATAGGTCTCAGAGTGCGACGGAACCAGGAACACCGAGGCACCGCGCATCAGATCGGCCAGCTCGGCGTGCGACATCGCGCCGTCGAAGTGCACCCGGTCGCCGATGCCCGCGTCGGCGGCCTGTCGGCGCAGAGCCGTCAGACAGCCGCCGTCCTGGCTGCTCGGCCCGCCCGCGATGCGCAGGTCAGGGCGCAGCGAGTCGTCAGTCGACGCAATCGTGGCGACGGCGAGGTCGAGCCCTTTGAGCGGCTCGATGCGGGCTGCGGCGGCGACGTATCTCGGAACGGCGGCCTCTCCCGGGTGGAAGCACCGGGCATCCACACCGGGAGACACCACGTGCACCCGCGATGGCTCGCCGCCCAGCCGCTCGACCACGGTGCGCTGCTCGGCATGACTGACCGTGATCACCGCATCGGCCTCGCGTGCGAGAGTGCGCTCTGCCGAGAGACGCCCGGGCGCCTCGGGAGGCTCGCCGTTGTCGAGTGCGGTGTCGGCGTCTGCCGCGATGCTGTGAAAGCTCTGCAGCAGCGCCGCGCCGCATTCCCGAGCGACGGGCAGGGCCGCCAGACCGGAGTACCAGTGATGCGCGTGGATCACGTCGTAGTCGCCGAGTGCCCGCAGCTGCCCGGCGAAGGCGTCGATGTACGCCTCGTGCTCGGCTTTGGGCAGCGGATGCTCGGGCCCGGCCGTGATCGTGCGCAGCATGAGTCTGGGGGCGAGCTCGATCGCGTCGGGCTGCTCGGGAGCGCTGCGGCGTGTGATCACATCGACCTGGTGACCGAGTGCGGCCAGTTCGGCCGCAAGATGCTGGATCACGATGTTCATGCCGCCGACGTCGCCCGTGCCGGGGTCGCCATAGGGATTCGTATGCAGCGAGATCATGGCGATGCGCAGCGGGCTGGCGGAGGGCATGCCGTTCAGTTTAAGGCATGGCGCTCGTGATGCCGCGAACGGAAGCGACGCAGGGGAATACCTGCGACACCCGGACGTTAGGTTGAGCGTACGGCACTCAACTTTGAGGGTGGCGACGTCTGAACGACTGTCAGATCGGTATCGCCCTCGCAGACACCGACGAGGAGGTACTGTGCCAGAGAACAACCCCCAGAACGGGAGCGAACGCGAACCGAGCGGGCAGGGATCATTCGACGAGTTTCTCGCACGCTACCTGAACGCCCAGCAGGCACGGCAGCAGGCTGCCGAAGGCCAGCGCACCATCGACATCAGCAGGTTTCTGACCCAGCGCACACAGCAGGCTCTGGCCGAGGCCGGATCGTACGCAGTCAGAAGAGGTCAGACCGAGGTCGACGCCCTGCACATGCTGCGCGTGCTCGCCGAGAACGCCCCAGTGCACGACGTGCTCACCCGCATGGGCGTGAGCGTCGAGCAGCTGGGGCGCGAGGTCGAGGCCAGGCTCCCCGTCGCCCGTGACGGTGCGACCGTGACCGAGGCCCCGAACATCACGCCCTCGCTGCAGCGCGCGCTCTTCCATGCCTTCCAGGTCGCCCGAGCCTCGGGTTCGACCTATGTCGATCTGGAGCATCTCTTCTTCGCACTCGTGCTCGCACAGGATGCGCCTTCCGCACAGATCCTGGCAGGGTTCGGCGTGACTGCGCAGTCGCTGATCGATTCGATGCGGCAGTCTGCCCGGCAGCCCGATGACGTGGCACCCGTCGACGACGCTGCGGCTGCGAACGCCGGCTCCTCGGAGGCGGACGCAGGCGGCGATGCGGAGCAGACTAACGCATCCGCCACATCGCAGACCCCGATGCTCGATCGCTTCGGCACCGATCTGACGGCACAGGCACGCGACGGCCGACTCGATCCGGTGATCGGTCGAGCCGACGAGATCGAGCAGACCGTCGAGATCCTCTCGCGCCGCACCAAGAACAACCCCGTGCTCGTCGGCGAGGCCGGCGTCGGCAAGACCTCCGTCGTTGAGGGCCTCGCGCAGGCGATCGTCGACGACGAGGTTCCGCATGCGATCGCCGGGCGTCGCCTGGTCTCGCTCGACCTGGCGTCAATGGTGGCCGGCACGCGCTTTCGGGGCGACTTCGAAGAGCGCCTGACCAAGCTTCTCGACGAGATCACCGCGCATCGCGATGAGCTCATCGTCTTCATCGACGAGCTGCACACGGTCGTCGGCGCCGGCGGCAGCGGCATGGGCGACGGCCTCGACGCGGCCAACATGCTCAAGCCGAGGCTGGCTCGAGGCGAGCTGCATATGATCGGCGCGACCACGCTCGACGAATATCGCAGGATCGAGAAGGATCCCGCCTTGGAGCGCCGGTTCCAGCCGGTCGCCGTCGACGAGCCGTCGGAGGACATCGCCGTGCGCATTCTGCACGGCGTCGCGCCCGCCTTCGCCGAGCATCACGACGTGCGGTACACGGATGCCGCGCTCGACGCCGCCGTGCGTCTGTCGGCCCGATACCTGCCCGATCGTCGTCTGCCCGACAAAGCGATCGACCTGATCGACCAGGCCGGGGCCAGGCTGCGTCTGCGGCTCGGCGATCGCATCGACACGCAGGCGCTGATGCGCCAGCTCATGGAGTTGGAGGCCGAGAAGAACGCCGCGGCGTCGACCGAGCAGTATGAGCAGGCCGGCCAGATTCGCGACCGCATCGAACAGGTGCAGGCGGCTCTTGACGCGGCGAGCGCGCACAATGCCCGCATCGAGCATCAGCATGCCGCGACGACGAGTTCGGCGCCGGCACCGACCGAGGCAGTGGTCGACGAGCGACAGATCGCCGAGGTGGTCGCGCGCCGCACAGGTGTTCCCGTCGATCGCATCAGCGAGGGCGAGCGCACACGGCTCGCGCACCTCGAGAGCGAACTGCACGAGCGCGTGATCGGTCAGCATGACGCGGTCGGCGCGGTGGCTCGGGCCGTGCGTCGTGGCCGCACCGGTCTGGGCGACCCGAACCGGCCCGTGGGCAGCTTTCTGTTCCTCGGCCCGACCGGGGTCGGCAAGACCGAGCTGGCCAAGACGCTCGCGGCCAGTCTGTTCGGCGACGAGCACGCGCTGCTGCGCTTCGATATGTCGGAGTTCGGCGAGAAGCACACCGCCGCGCGGCTGGTGGGCGCTCCCCCGGGCTACGTCGGCTATGACGAGGCCGGCGAGCTCACCGAGGCCGTGCGGCGCAGGCCGTACTCGGTGCTGCTGCTCGACGAGATCGAGAAGGCGCACCCCGACGTGTTCAACCTGTTGCTGCAGGTGCTCGACGACGGACGGCTGACCGACGGCCAGGGACGCACCGTCGACTTTCGCAACACCGTGGTCATCATGACCTCGAACATCGGCTCCGAGTTTCTGGCCTCACGGTCGGGAGCGCTCGGCTTCGTCGCGAACGCCGGCGACGACGCGACGGGCTTCGGTTCGGAGCGGGCGCTGCGCGATCGGGTGATGGGCCGTCTGCGTGAGGCGATGCGACCGGAGTTCCTCAACCGCATCGACGAGATCGTGCTGTTCCGTCGTCTCTCGCGTGAGCAGGTGGGGCTGATCGCACGCACCATGATCGCGGCGACGGCCGAGCGGCTGGCCGAGCAGGGCATCCGCCTGCAGGTCAGCGACCAGGCGGTCGACTGGCTCGCCGAACGCGGCTTCGAGCCCGAGTACGGTGCTCGTCCGCTGCGCCGCACGGTACAGCGCGAGATCGACGATCGCATCGCCGACCTGCTGGTCTCGGGGGCGAGCGGCACGGTGGTGACGGTCGATCTGGCGTCTGCGGAGACGACGGCGGATGCCGACGCGGTAGGCGCTTCAGCCGACGCCCGTCTGCAGGTGCGCTTCGAAGACGCGGACGACCACACGGGTCGTGCGGGTTCGGCATCGGTCGAGACCAACGCGGCCGGCGTGCATGAGGAGGTGGCAGGAGATGAGGCCGCGGCCTAAGGTCGTTGGCATGAGCACTTCCCCCGAGAACATGCAGACCCCGCACACCCTGAACGACGGCACCACCCTGCCTGCGATCGGTTTCGGCACCTACCGTCTGAACGGGCGTGCGGGTGCCGAAACGGTCGCCCGGGCGATCGACAACGGCTACCGCCTGATCGACACCGCTTTCAACTATGAGAACGAGGGCGCGGTCGGCGCCGGGGTGCGCCTCAGCAGCGTGCCGCGTGACGAGATCGTCGTCACTTCGAAGCTGCCCGGCCGCCACCATGCGTTCGACCAGGCCGTTCCCACGATCGAAGAGTCGGTCTATCGCACCGGTCTCGATCATCTCGATCTGCTGCTGATCCACTGGCCGAACCCGCTGACCGACCGCTACGTCGAGGCATGGCAGGCGCTGATCGAGGCGCGCGAGCGCGGGCTGACCCGTCGCATCGGCGTGAGCAACTTTCTGCCCGAGCACCTCGAACGTCTCGAGCGCGAGACCGGTGTGCTGCCGAGCGTGAACCAGATCGAGCTGCACCCGAGATTTCCGCAGCACGAGGCGGTGCGCTGGAACACCGAGCACGGCATCGTCACCGAGGCGTGGAGTCCGCTCGGCCGAGCCAGCGAGATTCTGCAGAACGAGACGCTTGAGCAGATCGCTCACGCGCACGAGCGCACCGTGGCTCAGGTCGTCCTGCGGTGGCACCTGCAGAACGGCGTAGTCCCGATTCCGAAGGCGACGCACTCCGATCGGCAGATCAGCAACCTCGATGTGTTCGACTTCGTCCTGAGCGACGAGGATCTCGCCGCGATCGACGGGCTGGCTCGCGAAGACGGTCGGCTCAAGGGGCAGGATCCCGCGACCTACGAGGAGTTCTGAACTCTCGCGATTTGAGAGGAATCGAGCCCGCCTGACAGATGCGGGCGCTGAAGCTGTTGCGGCCGGCGGAAAAGCGGAAGAATGGCCCTATGTTCCGGCTCTCACGCTCTGACCGCACCGCGGCGTCACCAGCCGTCGGTCTCAGCGTCTTCAGCGACCCGGATCGATTCGCTCCGCTGCACACGGTGGCGACAGAGCTCATCGAGCATTTGACGTCGGTCTACGACGTGCGTCGTGAAGACGGATTCGCGGTCACCGCCGAACTGCTGAACGCACCGACCGCAGCCGAGACCGTGCGAGCGGTGCGGCTGACACCGAATGACGACGCCTGCGCACCGATGGTGATCGTCCTCACGGACTTCCCAGGTGTTCGGATATACGCCGGCGCGCTTTTCGACGAGTTCTATCCCTCGTGCGGGTGCGACGCCTGCGCCGAGACGTGGGAGGGCTGCGCAGACGAGCTCAGGTGGCAGACGCTCGCAATCGCAGAGGGCGGCCTCGCCGAGAACGTAAGCGAACCGCGTCGCGCCAGATGGAGCTTCAGCCTGAGTCGCGGCATCGAGAAAGGTATGGGCCAGACCGTCTCCTGGCAGCTTCGCGCTGCTGACGGGTCAGCCGAGAGCAGTCAGCAGTCTCGTGCAGAAGACGTTCCTGACGATCTGCTGGCACGAGCCCGCACCCGACTTGACGTGCTCGGTGCGGCCAGCCCGAACGGCCGGTGGATGCCATGGACGAAGCGTGATCGGCGCGCGCAGGCGTGCGACCATCAGTCGTCGTTGCCGATGTCGGAGGGCACCTCTACGCTGTGATCATTCGAACATATGTTCGAACCAGTGAGCACAGCAGGAGGCCATGATGCCACGCAAGATCGATGAGGCGATCACCGTCGAGCTCTCGCACGAGGGCGAGCCGCGCAGTTTCGTCTGGCGCCGTTTCGAGTACGAGATCGTCGGGGTGCCGCAGAGCTTCTTTCACCGAAGGCGCTGGTGGTGTGCGCCCCAGTCCTCCCCCGCTGCGAGCGCGGTGAGCGCTCATCCGACGACGAGCGCAGCGGCAACAGCCTGCACACACCGCCAGCGCGTCGATCAGGAGCTCTGGCGCGTCGATGCCTCGTGCACGGGAGACGACTTTCACACCTACGACCTGCTGCGGCTGCCCGACGACGGCTGGCGGCTGCAGCTCGTCTGGGAGTGACCGGCATGCCTCCGTTCACGCATCTGCACGTGCATTCGGGCTTCTCGACACACTACGGCTGCACCACCCCGAGACGCCTCACCGAGCTGGCGTCGAGCGCCGACGCCGAACGTCTCGCCCTCACCGACCGAGACGGGGTCTATGCTGCGGTGGCCCATGTGCAGGCCTGCCGAGACGCGGCGCTCGCGCCGATCCTGGGCGCAGATCTCGCCGTGCACGGCAGCTTCGCCGAGCAGCTGGGCCGTGTCGTGCTGCTCGCCCACGGAGCAGTCGGCCGCAGCGACTCCACGGGGTGGTCGCAGGCCGGGCACGGCGCCGGCTATGCAGCGCTGTGCCGCATGGTGACCGCTGCACACGATCCCGGCCCAAGAGCGCGCCGTTCTTCGGCCCCTTCGCTCAGCCGTGACGCGCTCAGCGAGCTGCTGCGCGAACGGCCGCACCTGAGCGTGCTGCTCGGCCCGTCCAGCGACGTCGGCCGACTGGTCGAGGCGCGCCGGCTGCCCGAGGCTCGTGCGGCGCTGCGCGCCTGGTGCCGACTGGTGCCGCGCGAGCTGCTGGCCGTCGAGGTGGTGTGCTGGCTGGCCGAGCCGGGACAGCCCGGCAGCGTCACACCGGCCACACGGATGCTCTCGCTGGCCGAGGCGCATGGGCTCACGGCCGTGCTCACCAATCAGGTTCGATACGGCGAGCCAGATGAGGCAGCCACCGCAGACATCTCAGACTCTGCGCGTACGCTGCTGCCGCTCGACGACCTCGACCGCGACCGTCGCCTCACCGCCACCGGACAGGCCTGGCTGAAGCCCGCCTCCGCCATGCGGCGCATTGCCCGCATGGTCGTCGACGTGAGCGACCACACGACCACCGCGACAGATCTGCTCGCCGCCACCGAGCGTCTCGCCGAACGGTGCACGCTCGACCCCGAAGTCGATCTCGGCTGGGGGCATCCGCGCATGCCCGAGGCCGGTGTGATCGGAATCGAAGGAGACCCAATGCGCGCGCTGACCATGCGCGCCCGAGCTGCTGTCCCCGATCGGTACGCCCAGGCAGACCCCGCCCGCCTGCATGCGGTGCACGATCGTCTCGATCATGAGCTCGCCGACATCGAGACGTTGGGGTTCGCCCCGTACTTTCTGACCGTCGCCAAAGTCGTCGACCTGATTCGCGAGATGGGGGTGCGGGTGCAGGCCCGTGGGTCTGGGGTCGGCTCGATGCTGAATTATCTGCTGCGCATCTCAGGCGTCGAACCACTCGACAACGGGCTGCTCTGGGAACGTTTTCTCTCGCCCGAGCGCCGCACGCTGCCCGACATCGATCTCGACGTCGAGTCTGCCCGGCGCCATGACGTCTACCGGCGCATCTTCGCCGAGTTCGGCGACCAGCGGGTGACGCTGATGTCGATGACGAACACCTATCGCTCCCGTGGCGCGGTGCGCGATGCCGGGCTCGCTCTGGGCATCGAGGCCGAGCGCATCGACGCGATCGCCAAAGAACTGTGGAGGTTCAGCGCCGGCGGCTTTCGGCGGGCGCTGGCCGAGAAGCCCGAACTCGCCGACTTCGCCGAGCAGGTGCGCACCAGCCCGCAGCTTGATCTGCTCGTCGACGCCACCGAGCGTCTCGACGCACTGCCGAGACACATCTCCATGCATCCCTGCGGGGTCATTGTCTCCGATCTCTCGCTGCTCGACCGCACCCCGGTGCAGCCCTCAGGCATCGGGCTGCCCATGTCGCAGTTCGACAAGCACAGTGTCGACCCGATGGGGCTCATCAAGCTCGACGTGCTCGGCGTGCGAATGCAGTCAGCGATGGCCTATGCGGTGAGCGAGGTGAACCGGCTGCACGAGACGCCGCTCGATCTCGACGCCCTGCCGCTCGACGACCCGGCGACCTTCGAGACGATTCGCTCGACGCACACCTTGGGCATCTTCCAGATCGAGTCACCAGGGCAGATGGAGCTGGTCGGCAAGCTGCAGCCCGAGCAGTTCAACGACCTCACTGTCGACATCAGCCTGTTCCGGCCCGGCCCGATGAAGAACAACATGCCGCTGCAGTATCTGCAGGCTCGTCACGGCGAAGTGTCTCCGGCGGTCATTCACCCGCGCATCGATCCGATTCTGCGAGAGACGATGGGAGTCGTGATCTTCCACGAGCAGGTGATGCGTCTGCTCGACGAGCTCACCGGCTGCGGTCTGGCGAAGGCCGATGTGCTCCGCCGCGCAATGGCCGACGATCAGCAGCTCGACCAGATCGAGCAGATGGTCTTTCGCAATGCGTCGCTGCGAGGCATCCCGTCGTCGGTGACCGATCGTTGCTGGCGGATGCTGCGGGGATTCGCCAGCTTCGGCTTCGCGAAGGCGCATGGTGCGGCCTTCGCCCTGCCCACCTATCAGTCCGCCTGGCTGAAGACCCATCATCCGGCCGAGTTCCTCGCCGGTCTGCTGACCCACGACCCGGGCATGTGGCCCAAAGACCTGCTGCTCTCCGAGGCACGTCGCCTGGGCGTCCCGCTGCTGCCGCTCGACGTGCAGCGTTCCGGGCTCGACTACCGGGTCGAGCGGCTGCCCGAGCCTCAAGACCGGAGTCTCGGCATCCGCGTGCCGGTGACCGAACTGATCGGCAGCGCCCGGGCCGAGCAGGAGCGCCTGGTCGCGCATCAGCCGTTCGCGAATCTGCAAGACTTCCGTGATCGTGTGCGTCCGCGTCGCAGCACGTTCGAAGCGCTGGCCAGAGTCGGCGCACTCGACGCGTTCATCGGGCACGATTCCCGACGACGTCATGAGCTGCTCGCTCAGATCAGATCGATCACCGCCGCACCGATACGCATTCCAGCCCAGCAGCTGGCCTTCGACCTCGATTTGCCGACCTCGCCGCATCCCGAGGTCACCGCGATCGACCTGCGCACCCGCACCCAGACCGATCTCGAGATCGAGCATCTCGGCGTCGGTGTCGGGCACCATGTGATCACCCGCTTCCACCCGCTGTTCCGACGACTCGGGGTGACCCCGGCGCGAGATCTCGTCGGGCTGTCGGGAGGCACCGAGGTGCTGGTCGCCGGGGTGCGCAGAGCGACGAACACTCCCCCGATGCGCGGCGGCCGACGCGTGGTGTTCGTCTCGCTCGACGACGGCACCGGAGTGAGCAACATCGTCTTCTTCCACGACGCTCAGGAGCGCATCCGCAGCGGGGTCTTCCGCACCCAGTTCATGCTCGTACGCGGAGTCACCCGGCGCAGCGGGGCGAAGGGCATCAGCGTCACCGGTTCGATGGCTTGGAATCTCGTCGATGTGCAGGCGCAGCACGATGTGCAGGCGCAGCAGCAGCCCGGTGCCGGGCATCCGAGATCGTTGCAGCCGCGCGATCCACAGTCGCTGCAGAGAACGGCAGGCTAACGTGTATTCCATGAACGCTGACTATGAGCTCGTGCCTCGGCTCACGAATCAGAACCTGGCTCGGCTGGGAGACGACGACGTCGCTCATTGGCGTCAGCTCAGAGAGCAGTTCACCGGTTTTCTGCTGCAGTACAAGTTCGCCATCGACGAGGTGCTCACCAAAGTGAACATTCTGCGCGATGAGTTCGCGCATCTGCACAGCGAGAACCCCATCGAGCATGTGAAGTCCCGACTCAAGTCGCCCGAGAGCCTGCTCGACAAGATCGAGCGCAAGGGCATCGCCCCCGACTTCGACTCCATCCGCGCCGAGATCACCGACATCGCCGGCGTGCGCATCACCTGCAGCTTCGTCTCTGACATCGAACAGGTCTACCGCGCCCTGCTGCGCCAAGACGATCTCACCGTGCTGCAGGTCAAAGACTATGTGCACCAGCCCAAGCCCAACGGCTACCGCAGCCTGCACATGATCGTCTCGGTGCCGGTGTTCCTCTCATCGGGAACGGTTCCGGTGACGGTCGAGATTCAGATTCGCACCATCGCGATGGATTTCTGGGCGTCGCTCGAGCACAAGATCTACTACAAATACCGCCATGACGTGCCCGAGCAGATTCGACGCCAGCTGCACGAATCGGCCCAGACGGCGACCGAGCTCGACGAGCTGATGGCCGATCTGCATCAGCAGGTGCACGGCCTCGATGACGCCGAGACGATCGACGATCCCGATCTGTTCCACTCGCATCCGCGCGACAGCTATGCAGCGAACAGCACCGAGACGCCCGGGCTGCCGCTGCACAACCATCTGATCAACCGCCTGGCCCATCTGCGAGACCGATACGGCCAAGACGCGACCTGATCAGTCAGCCGTCTGCGAGACAGACGCACACTGCTCGGCCCAGCTCACTCAGCTCACTCAGATCGCCCAGATCGCCCAGCTCACTCAGTTCAGCTCGGGCGTGTCTTCGGGAATCACACCGTCGCCGTAGAGACTCGTCGCCAGATCGCGCAGCGCGCGCAGCGCATGCCGCTGGGTCATCGGCCCATATGAGATGCGAGCGACGCCGAGCTGCTCGTATTCTGCTGCGCTCAACGCGCCCGGCAGCCCGATCACGCTGAGACGGCCTCGCCCGAGGCCATCGACCAGTCGTTCGGTGGTCTCACGATCGAGCACTCCGGGCACGAACACCAGTGCCGCACCGGCCTCCAAATAGGCGCGGCCTCGGGTCACCGCATCGTCGATGATCACGTCAACGGGTCGGTCGCCACCGAGCACGAACGCATCGGTACGAGCGTTGAGCTGAAAGTCGACCCCGGCTGACCCCGCAGCTGCGACGACGCGGCGCACCGTCTCGACCGACGTCTCGAACGGCCGCAGACGATCTTCGATGTTCGCGCCCACCACGCCCACATCGATCGCACGGCGCACCGTCTCGGCGGCATCACCGTGCCCGTCGTCCAGATCAGCGCTCACCGGCAGCCCGGTCGCAGCCACGATGCGCGCAGTGGCTGCGAGCAGCAGATCAAGCGGAATCTCACCATCGGCATAGCCGTGACTCGCTGCGATCGAGTGCCCGGCGGTCGCCAGGGCCTTGGTCTCGGGCAGGTCTGCGACCACTGTGGCGGTGACCGCGTCCCAGACGTTCACCACCTGCAGGATGCCCGGGTCGCGATGCAGCGCACCCAACGTCTCGGCCCTGCGCGCGGTCTCGGCTCTCGTCGTCTCGCTCATGGTCGGTTCCTCTCGTCGGAGTCCGGCCGATCCGGTCGTGTCGGCCGGGGTCGAGCCGATGTCCCGGCCCGTTGCCACGAGACTAGCGACCGGTCGCCCGGCGAACCGCATTGCTTCCTCTCAGCGCGAACACCGTATACGTCGCCGAGCGGCAGCGTCACTGCCCACCGGCAGCCAGCCGCATCAGGTCAGAGTCGAAGTCGAGCCCGGCAGCATCCCCTGCACTAGTCTTGCCCCTCACTGCCGCCGTCTGCTCGGCGACCGATCCGAACTCATGCTGGTAGTGCTGCCAACCGCTGCTGGTGATCGCCCGCGCGACGTCGCTCGCCAGCAGCACGACCAGTTCGCTTGCCGCGCGATCAAGCCGCCCGCCCAGACTCGCCGAGCCCCAGTCTTCAGATGTGCTGAAGACCGAGGTCGGAATCGTCAGCGTGCGGAAGAACGCCATCGTCGAACGCAGCTGCTCGTCGACCACGAGCGCGTGCCGCGCAGTGCCGGCCGTGGCCAGCAGCGCGGTCGGCTTCGCCAGCAGCAGGTCTTGGTCGAGAATGTCGAGAAAGCTCTTGAGCAGCCCGCTCATGCCGGCTTTGTAGATCGGCGTCGCGACCACGATCGCATCCGCTGTGGCCAGCCGATCGATCGCCTGTGCGATCTCGACGCTCTGCAGACCGCTGATCATCGCCTGCACGATCTGCTGTGCCAGCGGGCGCAGCTCGATCTGACGCACCTCGACGGTGACCTGCGCCGCCTCGGCTCGCTGCAGCACCCGCCGCACGAACTGATCGGCCAGAAGATGCGTCGACGACGGCTGCGACACCCCGGCGCTGATCACCACGATCTGCCGGGTGCGCCCGGTCGCCTCGTCTTTCTGCGGTTCCATCGTTCTCACCTGTTCTCTCTCACTCTGCTGACTCGTCTCGCGCACGACCATTCCCCGGCTCATGCCTCGCCGTCTTCGGCAGCCGAACGTGCCAGCCGCGCCGCCAGATCGCGCAGCTGCTCCAGCTCCGCGTCGCTCAGCGACGCCGTCAGACGGTCGGCCACCAGTCGTGCATGCCGTCGGCCGACAATCCGCTGCACTCGGTGTCCCTCTGCAGTCAGCGTCACGCAGACCCGCCGGCTGTCGTGCGGCATCCGCTCACGACCGACCAGACCACGGCCGACCATGCGCTCGACCAGGCGCGAGAGGGTCGGTTGCGTGAGCATCACACTCGTGTTCAGTTCGCCCATGCTCAGCCCGTGCGGCTCTTTCGCCAGGGTGTAGAGCACGTCGTACTCGCTCAGCGACACCTGCTGCCAGATGTCGTCGGCCTCGAAGGCGTGCAGCAGTCGCCCCTGAGCGCGAAAGAGCGCCTCCCACGCCTCGTTCGCGATGCGCACCGACCTGCGCGCGCCGCCTCGGCCGGCGACAGCACCGGCGCCGGTCGCGAGCGGCTCACCGGCGCACATCGTCGGTGTCCTGGTAGGGCGAGCCACCGGTGACGTTGTCGCCGCGGTTGGCGTTCGGGCGGGGCTGGCGCGGTTCGGCGTCGCCGTACTTCGCACGCACCAGAGACGCGTGCGTCGGCGCGTCGGGCACACCTGGAGCGCGCAGCGCCGCCAGCTCGCGACGCAGCACGGGCACGACCTCGCCGCCCAGCAGCTCGAGCTGGTCGAGCACGGCTGTCAGGGGCAGCCCCGCGTGATCCATCAGGAACAGCTGACGCTGGTAGTCGCCGAACGACTCCCGGAACGTGAGCGTCTTGTCGATGACCTCCTGCGGGCTGCCCACGCTGAGGGGCGTCTGACTGGTGAAGTCCTCCATCGTGGGCCCGTTGCCGTAGACCGGTGCGTGGTCGAAGTACGGCCGAAACTCGCGGATGGCATCCTGCGAGCGTTTCGCGATGTAGGCCTGACCGCCGAGTCCGACGATCGCCTGGGCCGCCGTGCCGTGCCCGTAGTGCTCGAAGCGCTGCCGATACATGCGGATCAGCCGCATGTAGTGCTCTTTGGGCCAGAAGATGTTGTTGGCGAAGAAGCCGTCGCCGTAGTAGGCCGCCTGCTCGGCGATCTCTGGTGTGCGAATCGAACCGTGCCAGACGAAGGGCGGCACGTCGTCGAGCGGCCGCGGCGTCGAGGTGAATCCCTGCAGCGGCGTGCGGTAGCTGCCCTGCCAGTCGACGACGTCCTCTCGCCACAGCCGGTGCAGCAGGTTGTAGTTCTCGAGCGCCATGGGCAGAGACTCGCGGATGTCTTTGCCGAACCAGGGGTAGACCGGCGCGGTGTTGCCGCGGCCGAGCATCAGATCCATGCGTCCGTCAGAGACGTGCTGAAGCATCGCGTACTCCTCGGCCAGTCGCACCGGATCGTTCGTGGTGATCAGCGTGGTCGAAGTGCTCAGCACGATGCGCTCGGTCTGCGCCGCGATGCTGGCGAGCAGCGTGGTCGGCGACGACGAGAAGAACGGCGGGTTGTGGTGCTCGCCGATGGCGAAGACGTCCATGCCGACCTCTTCAGTCTTCTTCGCAATGGCGACCGCCGCTTTGATGCGCTGCGCCTCGCTGGGTGTCTCGCCGCTGACCGGGTCGCGGGTGATGTCGCTGACCGAGAAGATTCCGAACTGCATGACTGCCGCCTCTCATCGTGTGGCCGAGGGATGCCGTGGTGCTGCAGCGATCTCGGTGATCGGTGCGGCATATCTGGGCGGCATGTCTCGGGTTATCGGCTTGGTGCCATTCTACTTGTATCTGCAACTTATGCAAGTGGATAGATATGACTGGGGCGGAGCACAGTCGATCCTCAGACGACACATCAGATGTTTCACTTTGAGACACCGAGCTGCTCTGGTCGCGCATGTCCTGCCGCCCGAATGAACCGAAACCACCTCAATTGCGACTCCTTCGCACTCCCCCGGCCGATGCATCCACTCGATACATTCGCCAGTGGCGCGCGAGCGACGCACGCAGAATCAGGGAGGACATTATGAAAGCAGCAGTACTCGAGGAGTTCAACGCTCCGCTGAACATCACCGACGTTCCAGAGCCCACGCTCACCGATGACGGTGCGATCATCGACGTGCAGGCATGCGGCATCTGCCGCTCCGACTGGCACGGCTGGCGCGGCGAGTGGACGGGCTTTCTCGCTCCGCTGCCTATGATCGGCGGGCACGAAATGAGCGGCATCGTCACCGAGATCGGCAAGAACGTCTCGCGGGTCAAGGTCGGCGATCGCGTGATCGTGCCGTTCACGTGTGGTGACGGCACATGCCAGCACTGCCTCGAGGGCGACTCGAACGTCTGCGACCATCAGACCATGCCCGGATTCACCTACAACGGCGGCTTCGCGCAGTTCGCGCACGTGCCGACCGCAGACTTCAATCTGATCCCGCTGCCCGACGAGGTCGAGTTCACTCAGGCCAGCGGCATGGGATGCCGCTTCATGACCGCCTACCACGGCGTGCTCAGCGTCGGCAAAGTCAAGCCCGGCGAGTGGGTCTCGGTCTACGGAGCCGGAGGCGTCGGCCTGTCGGCCATCCAGATCGCCACTGCGGCCGGTGCCAACGTCATCGCCGTCGACATCGCCGCCGACAAACTCGAGTTCGCCCGCAAGGTCGGCGCCGTGCACACCATCAACAGCTTGGAGACCGACCCTGCCGAGGCTGTGCGCGAGCTCACGCACGGTGGCGCACACGTCAGCATCGACGCCCTCGGCATCAATGCCACGCTGCAGAGTTCACTGCGCAGTGTGCAGCGCAAAGGCCGCGCCGTGCAGATTGGCATGACTGCCATGGGCAAAGCCGGAGACATCCCGATCACCGTCAACGACATCATCGCCAATGAGGTCTCGTACCTCGGATCTTTCGGTATGCCACGCTCGGAATTCCCCCTGCTGCTCAGCCAGGTGGCCACCGGTAAGCTGCGCCCCGGTGACCTGGTCACCGGCGAGACCGACCTGCACGGCATCGAGAAGATCTATCACGACATGGACGAATTCAAGGTGAACGGCGTCACCGTCATCACCGACTTTTCGAAGTAGGTAGATTTCACGCATCACGAGGCTCGGGGCGTGCACAGCCACATATGGCGTGCACGCCCCGAGTCGTCACTGCGCCAGCGCGGCCTTCACCGTTGCGAGCTTCATGCCGTAGTCGATGCGCACGCGCGGCAGTGCGAGCTTGTCGCTGCCCTGGTGCACCGTGCCGCCGGCGACGGTGACCGCGAGATCGAATCCTGCCTGCCGTACGCCCTGCTCTGCGACGGCGTTGTGATGGCCGAAGGGATAGGCGATGACCTCCTTCGCACCGAGAATGTCGGCCGAAGTCTGCAGATCCTGCGCCACGGCTTGAGCCGACTCGTTCACCATGCGCCCCTTGCCGTTCGCCCCGGCACGGTGCATATCGTGCGTGTGCGAGCGCTGCAGCACGAAGCGGTTCGGCGTCGCCTCGGTGCGCGCGCTCGTGATCACGAACGACGTCGCCAGAACCTGATACCGCTCGACGATCGGCGCGGCGAGTTCGAGCCACGATGAGTCTGCGTCGTCATCGGTGACGATCACCGACTTGCGCGGCAGCGCCAGACGCCCGTCGATGAACGCCTCGAGCTCATCCCAGGTCGGCAGGTAGTACTCGTTCTCGGCGATATAGCGGATGTGATCCTCGAAGTCTCCGATGTACGCATAGTTCAGGCGCAGCCAACCGCGCTCGCCCTCCGGCTTCGCCGTGAACTGGTGATACATCAGAATCGGCACCCGCACGTCGGCCGCACGCACCGCATCCGGCGTCTGCCACGCCGCATGCAGCGTGCTCTCGCCGTCAGCGCAGTCGACCAGATGCGCTCCGTTGATTCGGGCGCGCTGATCGGCGGATGCGGCGCTCGCGGCATCTGCATACCAGCCGGCGAACACCCAGCCGGTTCGATCCGGCACCGGCAGATCATGATAGAGCTCGCCGGCGGCCTCGGTGACCGCAGGCTCCTGCACGTCGTCGCCGACGAATGAGATCTCGCAGCGATCGGCACCAGCAGCGCTGCTGCCCCGTGACGCCGCTGAGTTCGGCGCATCGGCTCCACCAGCTCCACCCGCTCCGTCGGCTCCATCAGCTCTGGCGCCCGCAGACACGCCTCCCTGGGCCAGCGACGAAGGCTCCGAGCCGACGCTCGGAATCAGTGCGCCCACGACGAGGAGCACCGCAGTGAGCGTGACGAGAGCCGCCGTCAGCAGACGGATCTCGGCGAGACGATGCCGACCTCTGGCATGTCGGTACCGTCTGCGACGCTGCGCCTGACTCATTTTGGTTCCCCTCCGCCCGAATGCCACCGTGCACCCGAACCGCCACAAGTCTGCCTGAGACAAACACGAATTGGTAACAACCGGCTCGGCGGCCGATGGCTCGGTCAGCCGTGCCTCGGCTGACAGCGCGGGCACCAGTACACATCGCGTAGGCGCGTCGCATCGGCACCGAGACGGTCGAAGCGGATCTCCTCGCCGCATCGGCGACAGGGCAGGCCGGCGCGAAAGCAGACATAGAGTCGTTCGCCGCGCCGGCGGTTGCCCGTCGTCGTGCGTTCGACGCGGTCGCGGTTCGCACGGATCATCCGTGCACCGAGGCGCAGCACAGCCCTGGCGTCCACCTGATTCGCCGGGGTGTGCGGGTCGACGCCGCGCAGAAAGCAGATCTCATTGCCATACTCGTTGCCGAACCCGGCGACGTTGCGCTGGTCGAGCAGGGCGACGTGCAGCGGGCGCACATCGGCTGACAGCCTCTCGGCGGCGACCTCGAGCCCGCCGTGATCCCACTGCGGCTTCAGCGGGTCGGGCCCGAGATGGTCGATCAGCAGGTGCTCTTCGGCGCGCGGCACGACGCGAACCTCGGCGAGTTCGAAGCCGACCGTCACGATCGTCGCAGTGGCCAGCACGGCTCGTGCCTGATAGCCGGGCGAGCACCAGCGCTGTCCGGGCCGGTAGCGATCCCAACGCCCCTCCATGCGCAGATGCGAATGCAGCGTGTAGTCGCCGATGTGATGCAGGATGTGCTTGCCGTAGCAGGTCACACGGTCGACCCGGCACCCGGCCAGATCGACCGTCGCCGCCCGCGGCACCCGCACATCGAACCGGGTGAGCGTCTGCCCGTGCAGCGCCTCGTCGAGCGCAAGTGCGGTGCGGTAGACAGTGTCTCCTTCTGGCATCAGCGCACCCGCCTGCGCAGTATCAGGCCCCGCGGCGTCTCTTCGAATCCGGCGTCGATCAGCGGTCGCCGCCAGACCGAGCCGCCGACGGGTTCGCCGTCGATCTTCAGCACGGTGAACGTCGCCAGGTGTCGGCTCTGCACTGTTTCGACCAGCGAGCGTGCTGCGGCGTCGCGGCGCGTCTGTCGCTGCGCCGGGTCGTCGGCCGAGGCCGCTTCTGCTGAGACGAATGAGACGGCGGTGCGACCGCCCCGCTCAAGGTAGAGCACAGGCTCGCCGTCGACGATGGTGACCAGCGCGCCAGGGTTGCGCTTCGGGCGCCCAGAGTCGGCCGATTCCGCTTCTGGCCAGGGCAGTGCCGCCCCGAACGGGTTCGCCGGATCGGTCGCCGACAGCGTCAGCGCCTGCCCCGATGACAAGACGTGCAGATCTGCGAACTCCCGCAGTCGATCGACGGTGCCCGATGCCGCGAACTGGGCTCCGCCGAGTCCGTCGATCAGGTAGCCGCGACGGCAGTAGCCGCCGCGCTCGAACTCGGCAAGCAGCTGATACACCTGGGCGAAGCCGCCCGGAAATCCCTCGGCCATGACAGACCCGCGCGTCACCACCCCGTAGCGATCGAGCAGCAGCCCCGCCTGCGCCGAGAGACGCTCTGCCCGCTCGGCGGTGCTGTGCGGCACCAGCGCCCAGCGCCCGGCCAGTCTCGGTTCGGTCGCAGCGGCGTGTGCGGCTCCGGTGCGCATGCGCGAATCGCCCTCGCCAACGGTCTGGTCGTGGGCCCTGGCCTCGCGCACGCGCGCGAACGCGCCCCGGCGGATGCTGCGGGCGGCACTCGGGCGAGTGCGCGTCTTCTGCGCGGCATGGGTTCCGCTGACCGTCGCCCGCAGCGGGCCGAGGCTGTCGGTCGTGATCGCCCCGGACCATGCGAGCTCCCAGACGGCGGCGGCCAGCTGCTCGGTCGAGAATTGTGCACCCCGTGCGATCAGACGCTCACGCAGTTGGTGGGCGAAGAGCGCGCCGTCGTCGCCGAGCACGTCGGCGATCAGCTGCGAGAGCCCCGACGGCTTGTCGCTGCCGTCGGAGTCATCGGAGGTCTGCCGCGTGAGATCGAGGGTGTCGGCCAGATGAAGGCTGACGCGCCCGTCATGACCCGGCAGCTCACCCTCCCCCACCCACAGCACCTGACCGGAGGCGATCAGCTCGTCGAGCATCGCGGGTGTGTAGTCCGCGACACGCTGCGGCAGCACCATCGTCTCAAGCGTCGAGGCAGCCAACGGCAGACCGGCGAGCTGTTCGATCACCGAGAGCAGACCGTCGAGACCTCGCTGCTGGTTCGAGCAGCCCTGCCAGTCGCTCAGGAACATCGCGAAGGCGTGCTGCGGCACCGGTTCGATGCTGCCGCGCAGCTTCGCCAGGCTGCGCGACCGCAGCCGACGCAGCACGTCGCGATGCACCCACTCGACGTCGTCATCGACGTCGGCGGCGGCCGCGTGCTGCGGGCGGAATCGGCCGCGCAGGAGCAGCCCCTCGACGACGAGACGCTCCAGAGCGCCCCGTACCACCGCCGTGCCCAGCCCGAAATGCGCGGCCAACGCTGCTGCGGTGAACGGTCCGTTGGTGGCGGCCCACCGCACGACCAGTTCGCGCAGCGGATCGGAGACAGGCTGCGTGTGGGCATCGGCGACGCCGACCGGCAGCGCTGTGCCCAGTGCGTCGCGCAGCAGGCCGGCGTCTTCGACAGCCGCCCAGACCTCGGCACCGGCGATGCGCACACGGATCACCCGTCGCGCATTCTCGAGTTCGCCCAACAGCTCGGCTGCCGCAGGCGACGCCTCGGCGAGACGGGCGTGCACCTCTGCCGTGCTCAGCGGCCCGAGCATCCGCAGCAGGTCGGCGACGCCCTCGACACCGTGCACACGGAAGGCGGGAGCCGTGCGCTGCAGCTCGGCCTCGACGTCGGTCACCGCCTCGGGGTCGAGCAGCTCGCGCAGCTCCACCTCGCCCAACAGCTCGCGCAGCAGCTGCGGGTCGACCGTCAGCGCAGCGATGCGGCGCTCGCCCAGGGGCTGATCGCCCTCGTACATGAACTCGCCGACATAGCCGAAGAGCATCGACCTCGCGAAGGGCGAGGGCAGCTCGCAGGCGACCTCGCGCAGACGCACGCGACGCGAGTCGACACGCTGCATCAGGCCGACGAGCGCGTCGATGTCATAGACGTCTTGCAGACACTCGCGCACAGTCTCGAGCACGATCGGAAACTGCGGATGCCGTGCGGCGATCTCGAGCAGTCGGGCCGAACGCTGGCGCTGCTGCCACAGCGGTGATCGGCTGCCGGGTTTGGACGCCCCGAGCAGCAGCGCTCTCGCGGCGCACTCGCGAAAGCGAGCTGCGAAGAGCGCCGACCCGCTCACCTCGGCGGTGACGATCGAGCGGATCTCGTCGGGGTCGAACACGAAGAGCTCCGCCCCCGGCGGCGTGCTCTCGGTGTCAGGGATGCGAACGATGATGCCGTCGTTGCTCGCGATGGCGCTGCCTTCGATGCCGAGCTGCTCTCTCACCCGTGCGGTGACGGCCAACGCCCACGGTGCGTGCACCGCCTGACCATAGGGAGATTCGAGCACCAGTCGCCAGTCGCCCACGTCGTCGCGGGTGCGTTCGACCGTGAGCGCCCGATCAGTCGGCACCATACCGGTCGCCTCGCGCTGCTCGGCCAGATAGGCCAGCGTGTTCTGCACCGCTCGTCGATCAAGCCCGGCACGCTGCAGCCGTTCGGCGGCTCCATCGTCTTCGAGGCCGCGCAGCATCTCGCCGAGAGCCTCTCCGAGTTCGGCCGGCCGAGCGGCGCTGTCGCCGCGCCAGAAGGGCATACGACCTGGCTGCCCGAAAGCGGGCACGACGTTGACGCGGTCATGCGTGATCTCGCGAATGCGCCACGAGGTCGTGCCCAGTGTGAAGACGTCGCCGACACGCGACTCATAGACCATCTCTTCGTCGAGCTCGCCCACTCTCGTGCCGCCGCCCTCGTCGCCGGTCACCGCCACAACCCGGAACAGGCCGCGATCGGGAATCGTTCCCCCGCTGGTGATCGCCAGCCGTTTGGCGCCTGGTCGCGCTTCGAGCGTCTGGGCGTCACGATCCCACAGCACGCGCGGGCGCAGCTCTGCGAACTCGCTGGACGGATACCGCCCGGAGAGCAGGTCAAGAGTGGCCACGTATGCGCTGCGCGGCAGCGACGCGAACGGCGCCGCACGTCGCACGGTCTCGAACCAGGCTTCGACGTCAAGCGTCTCGACCGAGGCCGCGGCCACCGTCTGCTGAGCGAGCACGTCGAGCGGGTTCGCCGGCATGTGCAGGTGTTCAATCTCGCCGGCGAGCATACGCTCGGTGACGATGGCGGTCTCAAGCAGCTGCTGGCGATGCGTCGGATAGAACACCGCACGCGAGATGCCGTCGACCTGGTGCCCCGCTCGTCCGACCCGTTGGAGTCCGCTGGCCACTGACGGCGGGGCGTCGATCTGCACAACGAGGTCGACGAGCCCCATGTCGATGCCGAGTTCGAGGCTCGACGTGGCCACCACGCACCGCAGCCGCCCGCTCTTGAGCGCCTCTTCGACCTCGGCCCGCTGGTCTTTCGAAACCGACCCGTGATGCACCCGTGCCAGCGGTTCGACCTCGTCATCGGCGCTCTGCAGCTGGGCGTCCAGCTCGTTGAGCCGGGCGGTGACACGCTCGGCGAGCCGTCGGGAGTTGGCGAACACGATCGCCGAGCGCACGCTCCGGATGCGTTTCAGCAGTGACGCCTCGATCGCCGGCCACATCGACCCCACTCTGTGCTCGCCGTCGCCGTTCGCAACGGCGTTGGGGCCGCTCGAAGCGGCTTCCTCGCCCCGGTCGCCAGCCGACGCCACGCTTTCGGGCATCGGCGGGTTCGACATATCGTCGACAGGCACCTCGACCGTCAGATCGAATCGCCGACGGCGATCGGGCGCAACCACCTGCACCGGCCGCGAGCCGCCCAGGAATCTTGCGACGGCATCGATCGGACGCACCGTCGCGCTCAGGCCGATGCGCTGCGGCGACGTCTCGAGCAGCCCCTCGAGACGTTCGAGTGAGAGTGCGAGATGCGCACCACGTTTGTCGTCGGCGAGCGCATGGATCTCATCGACGATAACCGTGTGCACTGTGCGCAGCGTCTCGGCCGCCTTGCTGGTGAGCATCAGATAGAGCGACTCAGGCGTGGTGATCAGCACATCGGGCGGGTGTGTCACGAGACGGCGCCGCTCTTTGGGCGTCGTGTCGCCCGAGCGCACGCCGACCGTGATCGGCGGCAGTGTCTCGCCCAGACGCTCGGCGGCCTGGCCGATGCCGATCAGAGGTGCGCGCAGGTTTCGCTCGACGTCGACGCCCAGCGCCTTCATGGGCGAGACATAGAGAATGCGCACGCCTGGCGCCGCTGCGGTTGCGGACTCAGGCAGATCGGCATCGGCACGGGCAGATCGGCGCTCGCGCACGAGCCGGTCGATCGACCAGAGAAACGCCGCGAGCGTCTTGCCCGACCCGGTCGGTGCCACGACCAGTGTGTGCCTGCCTCGTTCGATCGCCTGCCAGGCCCCCACCTGAGCATCGGTCGGCGCCGCGAAGGCCGAGTCGAACCAGGCTCGGGTGGGCTCAGAGAACGGCGCGACTGCCCCGATCTGTGCGTCCGATGTCATGCAGTCATCCTAGGTGCGACCGCTGACACGGTGTGGCGACGGCTGTCCGCCTGAATTGACCAGTTGCTCAATGTAAGGTGAAACCGACGCCGAACAGGCGGTTCAACCGATCAGTGCGACAGGAGTGCAGCATGCACGCGACAGAGAACGGGTCACCGCAGGCCGGTGTGGCGCAGAAGCCCTCGTCAGGCGCCAGCACCAAAGTCACCGTCGCCACCCTGACCATGATGGTCATCGGCTCGATGGTCGGTGCGGGCGTGTTCTCTCTGCCACGTCGGTTCGCCCAAGAGACGGGTGTGCTCGGCGCACTGATAGCCTGGGTCGTCGCCGGCTTCGGCATGCTCATGCTCGCCTTCGTGTTCCAGCGGCTTGCGAAGCGCAAACCCGCACTCGACGCCGGGGTGTACGCCTACGCGAAGGCCGGGTTCGGCCAGTTCGTCGGCTTCTTCTCGGCGATCGGATACTGGGCCAGCGCCTGCGTGGGCAACGTGACGTACTGGGTGCTCATCATGTCGACGCTCGGCGCGCTCTGGCCGGCGCTCGGCGAGGGCGACACCTGGGTGGCGATCCTGCTCAGCTCGATCGGGCTCTGGCTGTTCTTCCTGCTCATCAAACAGGGTGTCAAAGAGGCGACCGCCATCAACCGCATCGTCACGATCGCGAAGCTGGTTCCCATCATCGTGTTCGTGCTGATCGCGATCTTCTGCTTTCACCCCGACGTGTTCGTCGACAACCTGATGGGTGCTGACTACGCCGGCTCGCTCATGACCCAGGTGCGTGACACCATGCTGGTGACGGTGTTCGTCTTCATGGGCGTCGAAGGCGCCAGCGTCTACTCCCGCCACGCACAGAAGCGCGAACACGTCGGGCGCGCCACGGTGCTCGGCTTCCTCAGCGTCTTCGCCATCTTCGCCTCGGTGACCGTCGTCTCGTACGGCATCCTGCCGATGGGCGAGATCGCCGCGCTGCGACAGCCGTCGATGGCCGGAGTGCTCGAAGCCGCGGTCGGTCAGTGGGGCACGGTCTTCGTCAGCATCGGACTGATCGTCTCTGTGCTCGGAGCCTACCTGGCCTGGAGTCTGATGGCCGCCGAGGTGCTCTTCGTCGCGGCCAAAGACAGGGATCTCCCCAAGTTCCTCGCCAAACAGACCGGTGACGACGTTCCCGTCAACGCCCTGCTGCTGAGCACCCTGCTCGCCCAGGTGGTGCTCGTGATCACCTACTTCTCTGAGGAGGCCTTCGACTTCGCCTTGGACCTGACTGCGGCGCTGTCGCTCATCCCGTACTTCCTGGCCGCGGCCTACGCGCTGAAGCTCGTGGTCACACGAGAGACGTATCTGCACGAGCGGCCGCGCCGTCTTGCCGCCGATGCGGTGATCGCCGTGCTCGCTGTCGTCTACACGCTGTTCCTGATCTACGCGGCGGGCCTGCAGTTCCTCCTCATCTCGATGATCTTCTATGCGCCGGCCACGATCCTCTTCGCGATCACCAGACGAGAGCAGCATCGACGCGTCTTCTCGACCGGCGAGCTCGTGCTCTTCGCGGTCGTGGTCATCGGCGCGATCGTCGGCGTCGTCGGCCTGGCGCAGGGGCTGATCCAGCTCTGACGCAGCGACCTGGCAGGCCCGTTCTCGTTCCACCCGATCCACGCAACTTCTGAAAGGAACCGACATCATGACAGACTCATCAGAGGGCGCCGCACAGACTGCGGTCGGCAGCGGCCGCGCCGAAGCATACGGAGTGCACTCCGAGGTCGGACGACTCCGCAAAGTGCTCGTCGCCGCACCGGGACTCGCCCACGAAAGGCTCACGCCGTCCAACTCCGACGACCTGCTCTTCGACGACGTGCTCTGGGTCGAGAAGGCCCAGCGCGATCACCTCGATTTCAGGAACAAACTCGCGAATCGCGGCGTCGAGGTGGTCGAGCTGCACGAAGTGCTCGCCGAGACGATCGACGTGCCCGGCGCCCGCGCATGGCTGCTCGACCGGCTCGTGATCGCGAACACCGTCGGCATCGGTCTGGTCGCTGCGACCCGCGAGTTCCTCGACGAGCTCGACAGCGCATCCCTTGCCCGATACCTCATCGGCGGGCTCGGCCTGCACGACCTGCCCACCGATCTGCACCCCATGCTCGGAAGCCTCGCCCAGTACACCAAGGGCGCTCGCGAGTATCTGCTGCCGCCGCTGCCGAACACGCTGTTCACCCGCGACACCACCTGCTGGATCTACGGCGGCCTGACGCTCAATCCGCTCTACTGGCCGGCACGACACGGCGAGACCCTGCTCATGAAGGCCATCTACCTCTTTCACCCCGACTTCGTCGGCTCGAAGGTCTGGTGGGGCGACCCCGAACAGGATTGGGCACAGGCGTCGCTCGAAGGCGGCGACGTCATGCCCGTGGGCAACGGCATCGTGCTGATCGGCATGAGCGAGCGCTCGTCACGACAGGCCATCACACAGGTGGCGAAGGCACTCTTCGACGAAGGTGCGGCAACACAGGTGATCGTCGCAGGCATGCCGAAGCTGCGCGCCGCGATGCACCTCGACACCGTCTTCACCTTCGCCGATCGAGATCTCGCGACCGTGCACCCGGCGATCGTCGACGGCGTGCACACGTTCAGCATCCACCCGAGCGACAAGGAGCCCGGCTTCGAGATCGTCGACGAGGGCGACGCCCGCTTCACCGACGTCGTCGCACGAGGTCTGGGCCTGCCCAAGCTGCGTCTCGTCGAGACGGCGGGCGACTTCTACGCCTCAGAGCGTCAGCAGTGGGACAGCGGCAACAACGCCGTGGCCGTCGAGCCGGGTGTGGTCTTCACCTACGACCGCAACACCCAGACGAACGCGGCCCTGCGCAAGGCAGGCGTCGAGGTCATCACCATCGCCGGTGCCGAGCTCGGGCGCGGGCGCGGAGGGGGCCACTGCATGACCTGCCCCATCATCCGCGACGCCGTCGACTGGTAGTCGCGATCGCTTCGGCGGGAGCGCCGTACGCAGGCGCCCCCACCGAACGCTGTGCTCGTGTCCGTTCGACCCCAGCTAGGGTGTATCCATGGTCGGTGTCAGGTTGTCCAAGTCCGAACGCCGTTCGGCCATCGTCCGTGCTGCCCACCGCATTGCGGTGCGCGACGGGCTCGCGATGGTCAGCGGGCGTTCCGTCGCCGCCGAGGCAGAGCTGTCGAGCGGGCTCGTCTACTTCTATTTCTCGACGAAGCTCGGCCTCTTGCACGCTCTGCTCCATGACGTCATCGGACGTGCTCTCGACGGGCCCGCCACCGACTATGGCGCCGACCTCGAACCGCACGAGGCGCTCCAGAGCATGGTCGCCAGCGAGATCCGCGATCTGGAGAGACAGCGCGATGACATCGAGCTGCTCTTTCAGTTCTTCTTCGTGCGACGTGACGAAGAGTTCCGGTCAGAGGTCAATGCCGGGCTCGACGAGTACGGTCGGCGGCTGCAGCCGGTGATCGGGCGCTTCGCCGCGCTTCACGACCTCGACTCCCGCAGCATCACCGAAGCGACGCTCGCGGCGATCCAGGGTGCGGGAGTCGAACTCGTGCGGCATCCGCAGTGCTACGACGCCGAGCGCATCATCGCCGGACTGCGCGATATGCCGCTGCTCTCGGCCGAAGACTGCTGCAGATGACCGACCGGCCTCTCGTCACGGCTCAGACGTACTGTTCGTAGGCGGGCAGGTCGAGCACGCCGTTGCCCGACAGACCCAGCACGATGACTTCGCCGTCGGCCGCCTGTCGAGCATGGGCGATGGCTCCGGCCACCGCGTGCGTCGACTCCGGCGCCGGGATGATGCCCTCGGCTCGAGCGAAGAGCACCCCGGCGGCGAACGCGTCGTTCTGTGCCACGGCGATGGCGTCCATGAGCCCCAAATGCACGGCATGCGAGACGATCGGCGACATGCCGTGATAGCGAAGGCCACCCGCGTGGATCGCCGGAGGCACGAAGTCGCGCCCGAGCGTATACATCTTCAGCAGCGGCGTCAGACCGGCCACGTCGCCGAAGTCGTAGCGGTACTCCCCCTGCGTCAGTGACGGGCAGGCTGCCGGCTCACAGGCGACCAGACGGGTCGTGGTGCCCTCGCGCAGGTTGCGCCCCATGAACGGGAAGGTGAGGCCGGCGAGGTTCGAGCCGCCGCCGGCACAGCCGAAGATCACGTCGGGCACAGACTCGCCGAGCTCGGTCAGCTGCTGCATCGCCTCCTCTCCGATCACGCTCTGATGCAGCATCACGTGGTTCAGCACGCTGCCCAGCGCGTAGTGCGCATGGGGGTCGCCCGCGGCCACCTCGACCGCCTCGCTGATGGCCATGCCGAGCGAGCCGGTGGTGTTCGGGTCTTTGGCCAGCATCGCACGACCCGCCTCGGTGAGCGTCGACGGCGACGGATGACACGTGCCGCCGTAGACCTCCATCTGGGCACGGCGGTAGGGCTTCGCGTCGTACGACGCACGCACCTGCCATACCTCGACCTCGAGCCCGAGCAGTGCGCCGGCGAGCGACAGCGAGGCACCCCACTGCCCGGCTCCTGTCTCGGTGGTCAGCTTGGTCACGCCCTCGATCGCGTTGTAGTACGCCTGTGCGACCGCCGTGTTGGGCTTGTGCGACCCGGCGGGGCTGCCGCCCTCGTACTTGTAGTAGATGTGCGCCTTGGTGCCGAGCGCCCGCTCGAGGCGCAGCGCCCGCACCAGCGGCGACGGCCGCCACTGTGCATAGATCTCGCGCACCGTCTGCGGAATCTCGATGTAGCGCTCAGTGCTGACCTCCTGCTCGATGAGCGCCTTCGCGAAGAGCGGTTCGAGGTCTTCGGGCTGCAGCGGCTGGTTCGTGCCCGGGTGCAGGTGCGGCGGCACCGGCTCGGGCAGGTCGGCGGCGACGTTGTACCAGTGTGTGGGCACCTGCGAGGGAACCGCTGCGCCGGTCGGCTGCGTGAGTTCGTGGATGCGCTCAAGCGCGTGCTCGCGGGTCTCGTGGGCGGGGTGATTGGGTTCGGCCATTGCGGGTTCCTTCGTTCGGATCGGGCGGCCGGCCCGATGAACGTCTCCCGTGGTGCACGGGCCGTGTCAGCGAGCACGGCCAGCGGAGTGGATGACCGTCAGACGGTCTGCCACCAGTTCTGCTGTGAGAGATGCACCATGGCACTAAGAATGGCGCAGAAGCACGCCGAGCGCAAGCGCGCAGTCGGCATCGGGCACAATGGGGCTATGTCCACTGCACCAGCACCGTTCGGCCTGCTCCTCGATGTCGACGGCCCGATCGCCAGCCCTGTCACCCGCACCGTGCGCCTGCCCGAGATCGCCGACAGCCTCGTCACCCTCGCCGAAGCGGGCGTGCCGATCTCGTTCAACACCGGCCGCTCGACCGCCTTCGTGAGCCGGCAGATCGTCCCGGCTCTGGCATCCGCCGGTCTTGCTGCCGACGCGACCCGCCTCGCGGTCGTCGGCGAGAAGGGCGGAGTCTGGGCGCAGCTCACGGCCGCAGGTCTCAACGACGAGCAGATCGACGTCGATATGCGAGTGCCTCGGGAGGTCGTCGACTTCGGCCGCGAGACAGCGGCCGAGAAGTTCGCCGACACCATGTTCTTCGACGACACGAAGCGCACCATGATGACGCTCGAGATGATCGCCGGCAGCGACCATGCGGCGTTCCTTTCAGCGAGGGATGCCCTGGTGCGGGATCTGATCGAGCTGCGCGCCCGCCTCGGAGCCGTGCAGCTGCGCATCGACCCGACCGTGATCAGCTGCGACGTCGAGGTCTCTCACAGCGGCAAGGCGCTGGGTGCCCGTCGCTCGCTCGAGCTGTTGGGCGAGCATTCCGCGCTGCCGAAGCGCTGGTTCACCGTCGGCGACTCACGCAGTGACTACACCATGGCCGACTGGCTGCACGCGCAGGGCTACGACGTCACCCACGTCGACGTGCAGCCGGGCTCGCCGAGCTCACCGGGCGCCGCCGCCGACGGCACGCTGCACAAACCATATGAGGTCACGACCATCGCCGACCCGCTGGCTCCGGGTCAGCTTCTCACCGACGACGACGCCGGTGCGGCCCTGCTGCGGCGCTGTGTCGCTCTGCTGGGCTGAGCGTCGTCGAATGCTGGCGAAATCACCGACCCTCTGTGACGATCTGGTGAATTCACAGCTGTTTCTGGCCGAAACATGCCCCGCTCGGGCGATCAGAACGGTAGCCTGAAAGCGGTTCTACCCTTTGGAGGCAAACTGTCGTGATGAATGTCGTCAGCTACAACCTGCGCAAGAACCGTGCTCTGTGCGAGCTCGATGATCTCACCCGTCGAACCGATCCCGACGTGCTCTGTCTGCAGGAGTGTGACATCGACTCCCTGCCGACCGAGATCGGGTCGCTGCGGCTTGCAGAGGCCACCCGAGGCAATCGTCTCGGCATCTCGGTCTTCTACCGCGCCGACCGGTTTCGCCTGATCGGATCGCAGACCTACCAGCTCAAGAAGTCTCTGCACGACCGTGTCGCCGCACCCGCTCACGAGCGTCTGGTCGCGACCCGACTGATGGATCTCACCCGAGATCGCGAGCTGATGGTGGCCTCGTTTCACGGGGCACCGCTCACCGCGCTCAACTCGCTGCGCCGCAATCAGATTCGCACCTCGTTCGAGCGACTCGCACAGTTCGGTGCGGGTCTGCCCTCGTTGATGGTCGGCGACTACAACTACCCGTTCTTCCAGCGTCACCTGCAGGAGCGCGTGCGCACGCACGGCTATGAGCTGACCGCGACGGAGCAGCGCACCTATCAGCGCTATCGCATCTTCCGTGGACGCTATGACATGGCGACGTCGACCGGCTTCACGGTCAATCGCGTCACCTCGCTGCCGCAGGGACTCTCCGACCACCACCCGATTCTGGTGAACGCCTCGTACGACGACTCTATGAGCGCCGCTGCGACGCTCTCCAGCGTCGCGCCGAAGCATGGCCACGGCCCCAAGAGCAACACGCCGACCACTTTCGTTCCCGGTCTCGTCTGAAGCCTGAACTCACCGGTTCTGCCGCGTCTTTCGGGCGCCTCTCGTGATGCGTGCACGGTCGTTTGAGGCTGGCCTCTCGCCATCACGCCGTCACGAGCGGTATTGTGTCATGTGGTCCTGATGTGGTCTGACCACAATCGCTGCCCTCTGGCGCACGACCGATCCTGACGACGACGTCGCTCATTTCCCGACTGAACGGCGCTCGTGTGTGCTGTTCCGGCATGCACGAAAGGCACTCTGTCATGTGGACGCAACCGCTTGATCCGACTGGCAACCTCGCTCTCTCAGCGGGGCTCGCCGCCGTTCCGGTGATCTTCTTCCTGGTCGCACTGGTCGGTTTCAAGATGAAGGGCACGACCGCTGCGGCCATCGCCGCTGTGCTCGCCGTCATCGTCGCCTTCATCGGCTTCGGCATGCCGGCGTCGGCCATCGGCGGTGCCGCGCTTGACGGTGTGCTCAACGGCCTGTGGCCGATCGGCTACATCATTCTGATGGCGGTGTGGCTGTACAAGCTCGCCGTGCGCAGCGGCAAGTTCGATGTGATTCGCAACAGCATCTCGGGCATCGCTGCCGACCAGCGCATCCAGGTGCTGCTGATCGCCTTCTGCTTCGGTGCGTTCCTCGAAGGTGCGGCCGGCTTCGGCGTGCCGATCACCATCTGTGCCGCCCTGCTGCTGACGCTGGGCTTTCCCGGGCTGAAGGCCGCGGTGCTCGCCCTCATCTCGAACGCAGCAGCAGGTGCCTTCGGCGCCATCGGCATCCCCGTGATCATCGCCGCACGCCAGGGCGACGTCCCGATCCCCGAGCTGTCGGGCATGATGGTGCTGGTCGGTCAGCTGCCGACGATCATCATCCCGTTCCTGCTGGTCGCCATTCTCGACGGCTTCCGCGGCATCCGCGAGGTGCTGCCCGCCTTGATCACCGTGGTCGTCGCGTTCAGCGGTTCTCAGGCTGTACTGCTGCTCGTGCTCGGACAGCCCGACTTGGCCGATATCATCCCGTCGATCGTGGCTCTCGCCGCCCTCGCCGTGCTGTCGCGCTTCTGGAAGCCGAAGCGCACCTTCCGCATGCCCGGTGCTCCCGAACCGGTCAGCGAGCACTACACCCCGCGTCAGCTGGTCAGCGCCTGGTCGCCCTTCCTGTTTCTGACCGTGCTCATCCTGATCTGGAGCGCCCCCTTCTTCGCAAACCTCTTCGATCGTTCGAAGGGCGGTGCGCTCTCCGCACTGAGCCTGCCGGTTGCGATTCCCGGTCTCGACGGCCAGGTCACGGCTGCGGGCGCGGATGCTCCGATGACCGCGGTGTGGACGTGGTCGCCGATCGGTGCCGCCGGCACCGCCATCCTGGTGTCGGTGCTGCTCACCGCGCTCACCAGCAGCGCGCTCTCATGGAAGCAGGTCGGCGAAGAGTTCGTCGCCTCGGTCAAGATGCTCTGGCAGCCGATCCTCTTGATCCTGCTCATCATGATCGTCGCCTACATCGCGAACTTCTCCGGCGGCTCGACGACCATCGGCCATGCGCTGGCGAGCGTCGGCGCGCTGTTCCCGCTGCTCTCACCGGTCATCGGCTGGCTGGGCGTGTTCATCACGGGCTCGGTCGTCAACAACAACACGCTCTTCGCCCACCTGCAGTCGGTGACCGCGACCGAGATCGGAACCAATCCCACCCTGCTGGTCTCGGCCAACGTGGCCGGTGGTGGCATCGGCAAAATCGTCTCGCCGCAGTCGATCGCCGTGTCGTCGGCGGCCGTCGGTCTGGCCGGCAAGGAGTCGGCGATCATGCGCGCCGCTCTCCCCTACAGCCTCGGACTGCTCGTCGTGCTCTCGCTGTGGGTCTTCGCCCTCTCGGCGATGCTTGGCTGATCTCGCTCCGCTCGCGACAGCTGAGGTGTGGCTGCGCGGTCTGCAAGCGCGAGTGCTGTTGCCGATGCCGCACTGATTTAGGATGGGATCCGTGTTCGGGGCTCCGAGCACGGATCCCATGATCGAGGACCGCCATGTTCACCGCGCCGCTTGCCAGTCTGCTGGCGACGCTCGCACACATCCTCATCGTGCTCGTCTCGGCGATCGTCATCTCGCTGCGTCGACCGCCGCAGACGGCCATCGCATGGGTACTCGCCATCATGTTCATCCCCGTGGTCGGAGTGATCGCATTCCTCACCATCGGCATCGGGCGCCTGCCTCGCTGGCGCCAGCGTCGTCAGATCGAGATCAACTCGGCGCTCGCCGCGCGTGACGAGGTCACCGCATACCGCACCGTCCCGGAGTCGCCAGGGTGGATGCCCTCTGCAGTTCGCCTCAACGAACGGCTGACCGCGCTGCCCATGGTGGGTGACAACACGCTGCAGCTGATCGATTCGTACCAGGGGTCGCTGCAGGCCATGATCGACGACATCGATGCGGCGACCGAGTATGTGCACGTGGAGTTCTACATCTTGGTGCACGACGCATCGACAGCGCCCTTCTTCGAGGCGCTGCGACGTGCTCGAGATCGCGGCGTGACCGTGCGCGCCCTCTCAGATCACCTCTCGGGTCTCGGCTATCCGGGCCGTCGCACGACGAAGCGGATGCTCTCAGAGATGGGCGCGCAGTGGCACGCGATGCTGCCGCTGCGGCCCTGGCGCGGGCAGTGGCAGCGGCCAGACATGCGCAACCATCGCAAGATCGTCACCATTGACGGCAAGGTGGCCTACACCGGTTCGCAGAACCTGATCGACGACAGCTATCTGAAGCCGAAGAACGTGCGACGAGGGCTGCACTGGCAGGAGCTGATGGTCCGTGTCGAGGGTCCGCTCGTCGGCGAGCTCGACGCCGTCTTCATGTCCGACTGGTTCAGCGAATCAGGCGAACGGCTCACCCCGATGGCTCCTTCGCCCGCCGCCGAGCCTCGCACAGGCATGCCGACGGTGGTCGGAGCCGATGCACAGGTCGTACCCAGCGGGCCGAGCTTCGCCAGCGACAACTCGCTCAAGCTGTTCGTGCTGCTCATTCAGAACGCCCGACATCGCATCAGCATCACCAGCCCCTACTTCGTGCCTGATGAGGCGACCCTGCTCGCGCTGCTCACCGCTGCCGCGCGCGGGGTGGACGTCGAGCTCTTCGTCTCTGAGATCGGTGATCAGGCGTTCGTGTACTACGCACAGCGCTCGTACTACGAGGCCCTGCTCAACGTCGGCGTCTCGATCTATCTGTACCGCTCGCCGACGGTCCTGCATTCCAAGCACTTCTCCATCGACGACGAGGTCGCCGTGATCGGCTCCAGCAACATGGACATCCGCTCGTTCAGTCTGAATATGGAGATCTCAGTGCTGGTGCGAGACGCCGACTTCGTTGATCAGCTGCGCGCAGTCGAAGCCGACTATCGCGCCAACAGCATCCGTCTCAATGTCTCCGGCTGGCGGCGTCGCCCCACACGCGAGAAGGCGAAAGAGGGCATCGCCCGGCTCACGGCCCAGCTCCAGTAGCCTGCGGTCGTGGTCGCGACGCCGGACGGCCCCTCGGCCTGTCGACCGTCGCCGTGCGCCTCGCATCAGATCGACCGCCCCACTCTTGCACTTTTCGATATATCGGTATATATTTCTGATCATCTAGATCGCGATATATCGCGATAGTCACAAAGGAGAACATCGTGAGACACGAACATCACAATCATCATCACCATCACGAGCCCGGCTTCAGTGGACCCGGCTTCGACGGATGCGGCCATGACGGCGGCTTCGGCGACCGCGGCCACAGACGGTCACACGGCAGAGGTCCAGGCGCTGGCGGTCCGGGCTTTGGAGGACCGGGCTTTGGTGGACCGGGCTTCGGAGGTCCAGGCTTCGACCCGCGTGGCGGCTTCGGACACGGCGGGCGCGGCCGTGCACGCCGGGGCGACACCCGACTGGCGATTCTGTCGCTGCTGAACGACGAGCCGGCGAACGGCTACGGCATCATCAAACGCATCGCCGAGCGCACTGACGACAGCTGGCGCCCCAGCCCCGGGTCGATCTACCCCACGCTGCAGCAGCTGACCGAAGAGGGGCTCATCACCGCAAGCGGAGAGAACGGCGCCCACGAACTCACCGCCGCAGGCGTCAAATACGTCGGCGAACACGCCGAGCAGATCGCGCACATCTGGGACGCCCGGCCTCAGCGCGGCGAGCACGGAGGACTGCGCGAAGCGGCGCATGCGCTCATGACCGTCATCGGCGACTTCCGTCACTCGACGCAGCAGCAGCGAGACGCGGCGATCGACGAGCTCAAGCGCACTCGCAAAGCGCTCTTCCGCATCCTGGCCTCTGACGACGAGGCTCATGGGCAGGCCGAGGAGGACACCGACACGAAGTAGAATTCGGTGCTATGACCTCTGCCAGCGACTCCAGCGACCGCCGATATCCGGCACAGCACCACAGCATCCTCGATGACGTCGTCGGCATCGGCAGTGGTGTGTTCGCTGCGTCGCTCGGGCTGTATCTGCTGCACTCGGCGGGCGTGGTCACCGGCGGCACGGCGGGCCTCTCGCTGCTGCTGGCCTACGCCACGCCGGTTCCCTTCGGTGTGCTGTTCATGGTGGTCAACCTGCCGTTCTTCGTACTGGCGGTGCGACAGCGCGGATGGAACTTCACCATCCGCACGGTCATCTCAGTCGCTGCCGTGTCAGCGCTCACTCCCCTGCATCCGGCGATGCTCGGAACGCTGGCAGAGAATCCCGTCTACGGGGCGGTCGCCGGAAACCTGCTCGCCGGCATCGGCCTGCTGATCCTCTTTCGGCATCACGCGAGCCTCGGCGGGTTCAACATCATGGCCCTGATCATTCAGGATCGATGGGGATGGCGCGCCGGCTACGTGCAGATGGCGTTGGACGTGATCATCGTGGCCGCCTCGTTCTCCGTCACCTCGCCGATGAACGTGCTGCTCTCTGCCATCGGTGCGGTGGTCATGAACCTGGTCATCGCGCTCAACCATCGTCCAGGACGCTACCTCGGGTTCTGATCGACCCGACTGACACGACGGTGGCGGAGCGTTTCGCGGTTCGGTGCCTCAGCAGTTCAGCGATTCAGCTCCTCACCGGTTCAGCCAGAGGCTGTAGAACGACGGCCGCCCCACCGATTCCGTGTCGAACCCCTGTACCGCAGAGCTCGTCCCATAGACCAGGGGCTCTTCGTAGATGGGCAGCACATATGCCTGCTCTGTGACATAGTCCTGCACGGCTTCGCTCGCACGCTGACGCTCTTCGGCGCTCGGCTTGCTGGCCACGGCGCGCAGCAGCTCCTCGAGATGCGGGTCGCCGTACGATCCGTCGGTCTTGTCCAGGTTCAGAAAGACGTTGCGATTGTCTCCCGAGTACTGACTCTTGATGACGTCGTAGTCGGCTCGCCCGACCATCTGGTGATAGACCTGCACCGTGTCCTGGTCGAGAGCGGCGGCGTTCTGCGCTGCCTGATCGCCTTGGAAGAGCCTCACCTCGACGCCCACCTCTTTGAGCTGCTCCTGCAGGATCGTGACCAGCTCCTTCGATCTCGGCAGCGGGATGGCGTGATTGACGGTGAGGGTCAGCCGCTCACCGTCCTTGGTGCGAATGCCGTCATCCCCGACGTGCCATCCGGCTTCGTCCAGCAGATCACGTGCCCGCTGTCGGTCGTAGCGGTAGGCGGCCGATTCGTCTTTGTAGCCGAGTGCGCTCTTCGCCAGCGGCGAGGTGGCCAGCGGATAGCTCGCGGTGTAGAGCTGATCGAGTATCTGCTGCCGGTCGACAGCGGCGATGAGCGCCTGCCGCACTCGGATGTCACTGAGCCGTCGATCTCTGAACCGGAACTGCAGCGCGTTGTCGATGCCGTTCGTGCTGGCGACGTGCAGACTCTGTCCTGCGCCGGTGACCTGCGCCTCATCCGGCGGATCGATCTGGCGGGCAACGTCAGCCTGACCGGCGACGAGCGTGCCCACCCGAATGCTGCTCTCGGGCGTCACGACCACCTTCACCGCATCGACGCGAGCTCTGCCCTGATGCGCGAGCGACGGCGGCGCCCAGTCGTACCCTTCACGAGCCGTGAGCGTGTACTCCGTGTTCAGCTGCTCGTCGGTGACGACGAACGGGCCGCTGCCGACGATCTGCTTCGCCTGCCCGGGCGCGAAGCCCTCGGAGTCGCGATCGAGGGTGGCGTTCGACAGCAGGCCCGAGTTGATGGTCGACGTCGCCTGAGCGAACCCCGGGGCCGGTGCCGAGAAGTGGAAGCGAACGGTGTGTTCGTCGACGGCCTCGGCATGGTCATAGTTGTTCAGTGCCTCCGAGACGGTCAGCTTGCGCTGCTTGTCCCCTTTGCCGTAGAGGTCGAAGTTCTTGACGACGTTGGCGGCGTCGAGCGGCGTGCCGTCCGAGTAGGTCACCCCTTCGCGCAGGCTGAACGTGTACTCGGTTGCGTCCGCGTTCACAGCGGGCAGTGCGCTCGCGATCCAGGGCTCGAGCTCCAGCGTCTCGGGGTTCTGATAGAGCAGCCGGTCGGTGAGGTTGTTGACGATGCTGCCGTTCGGGTAGAAGCCGGCTGCGGGCGGGTAGAGCCCGCTGAAGGCCTGCGGTTCGAGGTAGGTGACCGTGCCGCCTGACTTGGGCTCGCCCACGGCCGGTGCCGATTGGTCGGCGGCAGAGCATCCTGCGAGCAGCGTGGATGCCGTGGCCGCCGAGAGAACCACGGCAAGCAGTCGATTCCTCCGTTGTGGTCGCATGATTGATCCTCCTGAGGTTGCTGACATGACTGCATCAGTAAGCCATCTCATCCCGCGTGGGCACATCTTTCGGCGTCACTGGAGGTAACGATCGCTCAGGAACACCGGCTCGCATAGGGCTCGGCCTGCCGGTGTGACGTGCAGAGGCATGAGACGCCGGCTCACCATCCGGCCCCTGTCGCACGAACGCACTAGGCTGGGCACACGACGGCATCGTCCGATGTGGTCACGGCAATCGAGGAGGCATCAATGGCAAAGCTCAAAGATCAGGCGCTCGAGACCAAAGGCGAAGTCAAAGGCAGAGTCAAGGGCGGTTCGAAGGTCTTCGGCTTCGTGGCCGGCGCCGCACAGCTCGCATTGGCCGCCTATGCCGGCTCGGATCTCGTGAAGCGTCCCGAGTCGCAGATCAACGGCCCGAAGGCGCTCTGGGCCGGTGCGCTCGCGCTCAACTGGGTCGGTCCGACCGCTTATCTGCTGCTGGGCCGCAAAGAGACCTTTGACCAGGTCAAGGGCTTCGTCGACGGGCTGCAGAAGCGGGCATGACTGAACAGCTGGGTCGTGACGCTCAGGGGCGTCTGGACGAGGCGTGGGATGAGGCGCAGCTGCCGCGATACAACCTCGCGGTGATCGGGGCGACCGGCGCTGGCAAGAGCACACTGATCAACGCCGTCTTCGGCGAGGATCTGGCGGCTACCGGTGTCGGCGCTCCGGTCACGCAGCAGGTCTCGCTGTACACGAACGACGAAGGCACTCTCGGCCTCTACGACTTCAAAGGAGTCGAGAGCTTCGATCAGCTGCGCGATGTGGTTCGTTCGTTCAAGAAGACCTATGCCGAGCGTGCGAAGGCCGGCGAGCCCATCCACGGCATCTGGTTCTGCATCAAGGCGGCCGATCGACGCTTCGATCAGACTCAGCGGCGTCTCGTCGAAGATCTTGCGGCTCTCGACGTTCCCGTGTTCCTCGTGATCACGCAGACACCGTGGAAGGCCGGCATTGGCTTTCCTCCCGACGTGCAGCAGTTCGTCGACTATCTCACGTCGCTGCGGCTGCCCATCGAAACGGGCAGGCCGGTGCCGATCGCCGCAGTGGACGACCCGTTCGCTGGCACACAGGCTTTCGGCCTCGAGCATCTTGTGGAGGTGTCCCTCGAAGCGGCCCCAAAAGGCGTGAGCGCGGCGCTGGCCGCGGCACAAAGCGTCAGCATCGGCGTCAAACACGGCGCCGCGCGTAAGGTCATCGCCCTGGCGTCGACGACCGCCACGGGGATCGGTGCGATTCCCATTCCCGTCGCAGATGCGGTGCCGCTGATGGCCGTGCAGGTGGGTATGCTGCGCAGGATCGCCTCGATCTACGGCATCTCGCTGACCAAGCAGGCGACGGTCGCGCTGGTCGCTCAGCTGACCAGCGCACTTGCCGGCAAGACACTCGCGACGAGCCTGTTGAAGCTCGTGCCGGGCGCCGGCTGGGTGATCACCGGCGCGGTCGCCGGCGGCGTCACGACTGCTCTCGGCTACGCATGGCTCAGGCTCTGCGAGAATCATCTGGCCGGCGACCTCGACATCTTCGACTATCTGCAGTCGAACCGACTTGCGGCGCTGCTGCTCGAGCTGGCCGCCCAGAACCTCCAGGGGCGCGTCCACCGACGCCGATGAGGTGCACCCGGCCCCAGTCGCCCCTCCGCTGCCGAGGTCAGCGCCCGCTCGACTGTCACGGCAGAGTCGTCTGCCCGCCGACGCGCAGCCTGATGGTTCGTCCAGCGAGTCGAGCCAGCCGCAGGTGCAGCTGCTCGGCATCGAACGGATCGACCGCCAGCGCAAGCGCCCTGCGCAGCCGATCGACTCGGTCGATCAGCAGACCGTGCGGTGCTCGCGATGACACGGCCGTCTGGCAGACCGATCACGACGTTGCGTCCGGCAGGGGCAGCCGGTCTCTGCTTCCCATCCCCGCTGTCGTCCGGGCTTCTCACCGATGATCGGAGCGACGTTCACGTTCTGGTCACTCCCCTGTGACATGCTGGAGATATGTCCACACAGTCGATTCCCCACAGCACAGATCCTGCCTCCGTCGACCTGCCGTCGACTCCCGAGCGCCAGCTGGAGCGGGTGCGCGAGCTCATCGAGGAGTGCGGCATCACCGGTGATGCCGATCTGGTCGAACGCATCGTCATGGAGGGCCTCGGTCTCGGTGAAGACGGCGCCGATCGACTGAATCTGAAGATCGCTTCGAGTGCGATCTCAGAGATGAGGCAGGCGTTTCAACTGTTCGCGCGCTTTGACGGGCGCCCCAAGGTCACAGTCTTCGGGTCTGCGCGCACCAAACCCGACGATGTGCTGTACCAGATGGCTCGTGACGTCGCAGAACGGCTGGCGGCGATGAACTGGCTCGTCGTCACCGGAGCAGGCCCTGGCATCATGCAGGCGGCCACCGAGGGAGCCGGACCGGAGAGCTCGATCGGTGTGGCCATCCGGCTGCCGTTCGAATCGCCCAACCCGACCTTCACCGACGAGACCAATCTGGTCAGCATGAAGTACTTCTTCACCCGAAAGCTCATGCTCGTCAAAGAGTCGCAGGGGTTCGTGTGCATCCCTGGCGGGTTCGGCACGCTCGACGAGCTCTTCGAGCTGTTGACTCTGCAGCAGACAGGCAAGTCGGTGCCCACCCCGATCGTCCTGCTCGACCGTCCTGCCAAGGCAGTTCCGGCGGATGCCGCGCCTGCGCACGCGAGGCACACCCGAAGTCGAGCCGACTATGATCCTGCCGCCGATGAGGCTCCTCCACGCCCGATCGGCGGCTTCTGGAGCGGCCTGCGCCGTTTCGTCGACAATCAGCTCATTCCGTCGGGAGTGGTCTCGCCAGACGACCTCGACCGCGTGCTGATCACCGACTCGGTCGACGAGGCCGTGCACGAGATCGCACATTTCTGGAACAACTACGACTCGCTGCGCTGGGTGGGCAGCCGGCTGATCCTCCGGCTACGCAACGCTCCGACAGACGACGAGATCGCCGACCTCAACCGGCGATTCTCGTATCTGACCCCCGATGCGGCCATCTGCCGCACCGAACCGCTGCGGCCCGAAATGCGCGATCACGACAAGGTCGATCTGCCTCGTCTCATGCTCACGCCGGACTCACGTCAGATCGGCCATCTGCTCCAGCTGATCCGAGCGATCAACGACCTGCCCAGTGCTCCGCGCGGGTGAGATGAACCTGTTTGGCTCCCCCGATGCGAGCGAAGCGTCGCGGCTGGCACGTCAGCACGATCACCTGCGCCGAGCCGCCCAGCTGGCTGAGCACCGCGTTCAGCATCTCCAGTCGCTCCGGATCGGCGAAGCCGAGCGTGTCGTCAAGCACGACGGGTGCCCCGTCGTCTGACGAGACCAGCTGAGCGCAGGCAAGTCTGCCGATGAGCGCCAGCTGCTCTCGAGCGCCGGCCGACAACGAGTCGAACGGGATGGTGCGCCCGTTGAGGGTTCTCGATGCGATCTGCAGCGTCGGGCTGACCTCGACGGCGAAGTCGCGTCCGAAGACGCTGCGCCCCAGCCGTTCGATCTGGCGTCGGAACGGAGCCACGTAGCGCTGCTGGGCCTCGTCGCGGTGCCGCAGCAGCGTCTCGCGCAGTGTCGACACGGCCTGTGCGGCGCGGTTGGTTCGCGCCACATGCTCGTGCGCCGTCACAAGATCGGTGCACACCACCTGCAGGCGATCGTAGATGCCCTGCCCCGCCAGCAGTTTGAGCCGGCCCTGCAGCTCGTCACGCTGAGTGCGCACGTCTTCGAGCTCGGCGGTGGTGCTCTGCACCAGCCGCCGCGCATTCTCGGCCTGCAGCTCGATCTTCTCTGCGTCGGCATTCTGCAGGCGTCGTCTCGCCTGTTCGACGCCTTCGGCAGCTGATTGCAGAGACCGCTCTGCCTGATCCATGAGCTCATTGAGAGCGACGTCGCCGAGTGACTGTCGGTCGCTGTCGATTCTGGCGGTCAGCCGTTCGCATTCGGCAAGCGCCGCCTTGTATGCCTCGGCCGCTCGCACCGCCGCAGTGGCCGCCTCAGTCAGCCGTTCGCGCGCACGTTCGTTCGCCTGTTGAGCGAGGGTGACCTCATGCTCGGTGTCGTCGAGTCGATCACGGGCATCCGACGATCGCGATTCGAGCACGGCCAGATCGGCCGAGTCGCGTCTAGTGGGCTCTGCAGCTTCGCCAGGCTCGCTCGGCTCGTTATCGCTGTGCAGGCGAGCTCGCAGGGTTTCGACGCGGGCTCGCAGTTCGGCGATCGCTTCCGGAACGTCGTCGTCGACCTCGAGCAGCGCCCGCAGCTCGGTCTCGGCCCGCTGCCGCTCGGCGTCGGCCGTGCGACGCAGTTCGGCAGAGTGCTCGGCGTCTTCGAACGTGGCGACTCCGTCTCTGTTCAACGCACGTTCGAGGGCTGACTGCGCGTGCTGCACGTCGGCATCGAGTTCGCTGGTCTTGGCCGCAGGTGCGACGTCGACGCGCACGACTCCCTCGACCTCGATGCGCACGTGGTCGTGCACGGCGACCTCACGAACAGCGCCGGCGTCGAGGGCGCTGCCGTCAAGCACAACCGCATCGCCGCCGAGACGCGTGGCCGTGACCTGCGCAGCAGCCGCGTCTCGCATTCGCGTCGCCACGTGCACTTCGGTCTGCAGCTTCGTCAGGCGTCTGAGCTTCTTGTCATCGATATGCTGCACCCGCAGCACGGCCTCGGCCGCACGGAGCTGTGCCTCTGACGCGGTGGCGCGCTCCAGCTGAGCGCCGAGCCGATTCAGCTCGTCATGGTCGCGCCGCCGGCTCAGTTCGTGTTCGCAGCGGCGTGCCCGTTCGCGGGCGTCTGCCAGAGCCGTCGTCGCCGAGGCGACCCGTTCGGCAGTCTGCCGGGCATGCGTCTGCGCATCGGTCTGACTCAGCTCCAGTCGTTCCGCCTCGACTCGCTGTGTCTCTGCCTGCTGCCTCAGATCCTCGAGCTCATCGTTCATCGCACGTCGTGCCTGCAGCTGGTCGCGCAGTGCGCCCAGCCGCTGCTGTGCGCTCTCGTGCTCCCGCTCTGCCGAGGCCAGGCCTTCCTGCAGCACACGCAGCTCGGCGCTGCTGCGGGTCAGATCGGCGACGTCTGTGCGTGCCTGCTCCAGACGCTCTGCGGCGTCGGCGGCCAGGCGCCGACAGACGGCATGGGCATCAGCGGCTTCGTCCATCTCGCGGCTGCGATCCCGCAGATCTCTGTACTGCTGCGCCAGATCGGCCAGCTGCTGGCGAGCGTCTCTGACCGCTCTGACCGGGCGTCCTGTGGCGGTGAAGTACTGTGTGTACTCGCTTTCGACCCGAGCGAGCAGCTCGTCATACCCGTCGAAGTCGTCGGCCGACGTCTCAAGCGCCGTCTGCAGAGCGGGCAGCTGTGCCAGCTCCGGCTGGTCGAGCGAGTCTCCCTGCTGCACTTCCAGAGCGTGCAGCAGCCCCATGTCGACGGTCTCTCTCAGAATCTGCACGAAACGATCGTGCGCGTCATCGCCCGAGAGCGACTCGCCTTTGGGCGCGGTCACGGTCAGCTCGGTGATCGGCTGCACCAGCCACCGTTTGCGCATCGTCAGCGTGTACGGGCCGGTCTGCATGCTGATGGCGACTTCGGGCCCGGCATCGCGCCCCACCGGCTGCACGTTCCTGATCGAGCGATGCCTCGAGCTCGACTTGTACTCGCGCACCAAGCGCATGGCCTCGAGCACCGACGACTTGCCGACCTCGTTCGGCCCCTCCACCACAGTGACGCCTGCCCCGAACGCGATCGTGCGATGACTGATGCCGCGAAAGTCGGTGAGTTCGATCTGGGTGAGTCTCATCGCGCGCCTCCGGTCAGCCGATACAGCAATGAGAGCGCGTCCTGTGCGGTCCTGGCCCCCGATGCCTGCTCCCCGCCGGCGTTCTCTCCGTCGGCGGCTTCGAGCGCTGCCCGGACGGCCTGGTCGAATTCGGGATCGGACTCTTCTACCACGTACCCGTTCGCAGTCTCACCATCGTTCTCGCGCTCGACGTCGCGCTCGACCGCCACGCTGGTGCGCGCGTCTGCAGCAGACGGCTCCTCGGCCCGACCGATCAGCTCGGTCAGCGCCTCCGAGGCGAAGCCGGTCAGATGCAGGTCTGAGAAGTCGCCGTCGTCCGGTCGTACGACCAGATCGCTGTGGCTCTCCCAGATCTTGATCAGCGCGAACAGATCACAGAACTCGTCGATCAGTGCGTCAAGACGAGCGCGCGACGAGGTCGAGAGCGTGCCCTGCAGCATCAGCCAGACGCCGGTTCGGGCCTTGTCCGGAATCCGTTCGAGGCGTCCGCGCAGCCGTGCGAGATCGTCGGCATCCTGCAGCGTCTCGGCGACCGTCTCAAACCGCCACGCGCCCACGTGCACGCGTTCGACCTGCACGCGTTCCGACAGATCTGCGTCTGGGTCGACGTCGACGACCAAGACGTTCCCCGGGTCGACCTCGCGACGAGCCGTCACCTCGGGCGTGCCCGGATACCAGATGCCCGTGGCGACCTCTGCGGTGGCATGTCGATCGCCCAAGACGGCGACGTGCACCATCCCCGCCGCGATGAGCGCGCCGAGCGCACCGTCGTCGATCGTGGCCGGGTCGGTCGCGTCCGGGTTCAGCGTCGCGACCGCCCCGTGCCCGGCCATGACCCGGGTCACGCCGGATGCCGGGGGCACCAGATCGGCGCAGGCTGCGGCGACGAGGTCGGCATCGGGGCGTTTCGAGAACCAGGGCGCTCCGACGAGCTCGACGTCGGCCGCCACGGCCACCGGCGTGCTGTCACGAATGACGTGCACGTGTTCTGGCCGTCGTGCCGTGAACTCCTCCGCGTCGTAGATGGAAGCGGAGTCGAGCGGGTCATGGTTGCCCGGAAGCAGGTAGATCGGCACGGTGGAGTCGCGCAGCGCCTCGAAGGTGCGCGCGATCACCGACCGATCGAGCTGGTTCGTCTCGAAGACGTCGCCGCACACCACGACGAACTGCGCCTTTCGCTCGGCCGCGAGGCGGGTGATGCGCTGCAGCACGTCGAAACGCGCCTGGGCGAATCTGGGCCTCGCCTCGGGCTCGAGAAAGCCTGCGCTCATGCCGAGCTGCCAGTCTGCCGTGGCGAGGAATCTCATGCTGGCAGTTTAACGACTGTGCCCGTCCCGACCGCAGAGCAGCGTCTACCGCCCGTGGCGCTGACCGCCCTTGCCGCGCGAACCGGCGAGCTGGCCGACTCCCGATTTGCTCGAGAACCGAGCGGCGCCGCCGGAGCGCTGACCGCCCTGCTTCGACGACGAGCCGCTGCGCGGACGCGAGCCGTGCGTCGAGGCGATGCCGTCGCCCGAGCGACGCGAGCGACCGCCGCGTGATTCCGCCGCACGACCGCCGTCACGACGGGCGCCGTCACGACGTCCGCGTGAGTCCGAGCCGTTCCAGTCGCCGCGTGAGTCTCCGCTGTGCGAGCTGTGGCCGCCGCGCCCACCGCGCGACTCATGGGAGCCGTCACGCTGACCCGACCCCTGTCCCTCACCGCGACGACGACGCGACTTGCCGCGTCCCTGCCGACGGTTGCCCTCGGGCGTCTCCGGCGGCTTCGGGGCGACATACGGCGCCGCTTCGCCGACCAGTTCGACGACCTCAGGTGACTCGGCGGTCACCTTGATCGGTTCGACCGAGATCTTGGCCTGGCGCAGCATTCCTTTGAGGTCGCGGCGCTGCTCGGGCAGGCAGATCGTCACGACGTCGCCCTGATGGCCGGCGCGCGCGGTACGACCCGAACGGTGCAGGTAGGCCTTGTGCTCTGCCGGCGGATCGACGTGGATCACCAACTCGACTTCAGGCACATCGATGCCGCGCGCGGCGACGTCGGTGGCGACCATGACCTTGACCTCGCCCGACTCGAACTTCGCCAGATTGCGCTCACGGGCGTTCTGCGAGAGATTGCCCTGCAGGTCGACGGCGGGAATGCCGTTAGCCGTGAGCTGGCGCGCGAGACGCTTCGCATGGTGTTTGGTTCGCATGAAGAGGATGCGTCGGCCGGTTCCGGAGGCGAGGCGCTCGACGACCGCCTTCTTGACGTCAGGCGAGCTGACCTCGAAGACATGGTGCGTCATCTTGGCGACCGGCGAGTTCGCCTCGTCGACCGAGTGCAGAATCGGGTCGTGAAGAAAGCGGTTGGCGAGCTTGTCGATGCCGTTGTCGAGCGTGGCCGAGAAGAGCAGACGCTGACCGTTCTTGGGGGTCGCGTTGAGGATGCGGGTGACCGCCGGCAGGAATCCCAGGTCGGCCATGTGGTCGGCCTCGTCGAGCACGGTGATCTCCACGGCGTCGAGACTCACGAAGCCCTGCTTCATGAGGTCTTCGAGGCGGCCCGGGCAGGCCACGACGATGTCGACGCCTGCTTTCAGGGCGCTGACCTGGCGTTGCTGCTTCACCCCGCCGAAAATCGTGGTCGCACGCAGATCGTAGGCGCTGGCGAGCGGCTCGATCACCGTCTCGATCTGCGTCGCGAGCTCGCGTGTGGGGGCGAGTACGAGCGCGACGGGCTGCCCGGGGCGTCGTTTGCCGCCGGCAAGCGCGCCGGCCAGGCGTGAGACCAGAGGCAGCGAGAACGCCAAGGTCTTGCCCGAGCCGGTCTTGCCGCGGCCGAGCACGTCGCGGCCGCGCAGCGTGTCGGGCAGCGTGTCTGCCTGGATGGGAAAGGCCTCGGTCTTGCCGTCGGCCTCGAGCACCGAGACGAGCGGTGCGGGAACGCCGAGTTCGGCGAAGGTCTTCTGAGTCGTCATGATGTGTGTGACTTTCCGCGGTCTCCACGACCGCTTGCGTCACCCGGGGCACGATGAGACCGCCATGCACATGCATGGCGCACCGTCCTGGTGACTGATTGGCGAAGGCGCCGGTCGGCGCATCCGTTCGCCGTATGAAAGAGATCTCTGCGCTGGGTCCCAGCTCGGAGCGAGGTCAGCGCGGGCTCGTACAGAGCTCAAGAGGCGTTCTACGACGCGGGCGAGCACGAATGCTCACCAAGTGCACAACAGTACCCCATCAGCGCAAAGAACGCGACCGCCCGACCTCAGCAGCCCGACAGCACGTGCCGCATGGCCTCGGCCTCGGCTTGCGTCACCCACAGCGAATAGGCCGACTTCACCACGATTTGCCGCGAGACGTACGAGCAGCGGAACGATCTGTTCGGAGGCAGCCAGGTCGCGGCGTCTCCGTCGCCCTTGCGCGTGTTCGTCGGGCCGTCGACCGCCAACAGGTTGCGCGGGTCGTTGGCGAGCTCGAGCCGCTGATCGGCACTCAGCTGCTGCGCACCCTTCTGCCAGGCGTCTGAGAGCGCGACGACATGGTCGATCTGCACCGCCTGCGAGGTCTTGTCTCCGCGTACGAAGGCGATCGTCCGCCCAGTGTACGGGTCGTGAAGCGTGCCCGAGACCACTGTGCACGGGCCCCGACGCTGCACGTCGACGAGGTCACGGGCCAGCACGTCGTTGCGCGCGTCGCAGCCGTTGCGGTCGGGATCGCGCCACCCCTTGCCGAACTCGGATCGGGCATAGCCGGTCTTCGGCGCGCGGCCTTTCACCGGCAGCGATGCCAGCGTCTGCAGCGCCGCCTGCGCGTCTGCAGCGCTCGGCTGCGGTTCGGCGGATGCAATGCCCGGGTGGTCAACGGAGCCCGAGTCGTCGGCGGAGCCCGGCGGGGTCGCCGCAGAGCAGCCGACGCAGAGGCCGAGGCAGACGCCGAGGGCTGCAAGCACGCCGAGCAGCCGCTGCAGACGGCGAGACAAATGGGTCATCCGTGCAGCGTACGCGTCTGGACGCTCACCCGAAGAGGAGCACGCCGCCGAGACCGATCGCGGCGACGACGACAGTGGTCGACAGTGCGAGCACGAAGGGCCGTGCGCCCAGACGACGGATCATGCTGAGCTTCACTCCGGCCCCGAGCGCGAACATCGCGGCGGTCAGCAGCAGCGTCTGAGCCGTGTGCGCCACATCGACGACGGGCTGTGGGACGATGCCGAGCGAGCGGATAACGACCATGGCGATGAACCCTGCGACGAAGAGCGGCATGATCGGCGGGCGGTGTGTGTGCGTGCCGTCGTTCGCAGAAGCCTTCCCGCTCGCAGACAGGCGGCGCTGCAGACCGATCACGGTCAGCACCGGAGCCAGCAGCAGAACGCGTGCGAGCTTCACGATCACGGCCGCTGCCAGCGCGCCGGATCCGACGGCTCCGCCGACGGCGACGACCTGCGCCACCTCGTGCACGGAGGCTCCCGCCCAGAGACCGGTCTGCTGCTCGGTCAGGCCGAGCCCGGAGGCCATCAGCGGCAGCAGGGGAATCATCACCGTGCCGTAGATCACCACGAGCGCGACCGCCGTGACCACCTCTTCGTCTCGGTCGTCGTCGAGCACACCGTCGATCGCGGCCACGGCTGCCGCGCCGCAGATCGAGAAGCCGCCGCCGATCAGCAGCACCTGATTCGGCGTCATCCCGAGCCAGCGTCCGACGAGCAGGCTAGAGCCGATGCCCACGCCGACCACGGCGACGACGACCACGATCATGCCCGGCCCGAGGGCCAGGACGTCACCGAAGACGAGCTGCAGGCCGAGCAGCACGACGCCGATGCGCAGCACCCGCTTCGCGGCGCTGGCGATGCCGGGTTCGAGAATGCGGTGCACGCCGCCTAGGTTGCGCAGCAGCACGCCGAGCACGATCGCCACGAGCATGGGGCTGAGCACAGGCAGCCAGGAGCTCACCAGCAGGGCGAGCCCCATGCCGACGGCGCTGACGGCGAGTCCCGGCACGACCGCGCCGACGCGGTGTGCCCATGACACGGGCGCCGCCTGCGCCTGCGCCTGCGCGAGGGAGTCTCCCTGGCGCGGCTCGATAGTGGCCGCTCTGGCTTGGTCGTTGCTCTGGTCGTTGCTCTGATCGTCGTTCACCTGTCTCATGATCCTCTTCGCACGGCGCGGCCAGTAGTCCCGGAATTGCACCGATCACATATCATCGTGATATGACTCACAGATGGCCTGATCTGTCGGTGCTGGCGCTCATCGTGGGCGTCGACGACTTCGGCAGCCTCAGCGCGGCAGCGCGCGAAGCGGGAATCGCACAGCCGAACGCCTCACGCGCGATCAGCACGCTCGAGCGCGACCTCGGCGTGACGCTGCTGCGGCGACATCCCCGCGGCTCGTCGCTGACCCGTGCCGGGCTGCGTGTTGCCTCGGACGCACGAGTCCTGCTGCAGGCGGCCGATGCGTTCAGTGACCGCATCGACGAGGTCGTCAGCGGCGAGCGCGTCCGCCTCGACCTCGCCGCCAGTCTGACGGTCGCCGAACAGCTGGTGCCCCGCTGGCTCGGTCGGCTGCGTGAGGCGCTGCCCGACGCCGACGTGCACCTGCAGGTGCACAACTCGGCCGACGTGTTCGATTTGGTGCGCTCTGGCGACTGTCTGCTCGGCTTCGTCGAGACCCCCGATCAGCCCGTCGAGCTGCACACCCGTGTGGTCACGACGGATGAGCTCGTGGTCGTGGCGGCCCCGACGCACCCGTGGGCCCATCGGGCCGATCCGGTCACCGCCGAAGAGCTCGCCTGCACGCCGCTCATCCTGCGCGAGCCGGGTTCCGGCACCCGTGCCACCGTCGACCGGGCTCTCGCCGATCACTCCCCTGTCGCCCCGGCCCTCGAAGCGGGCAGCAACGCGGCCGGGCTGGCCACGGCCGCAGCGGGTTCAGAACCGGCGGTGCTCAGCCGACTCGCCGTCGCACGCTGGATAGAGCGCGGCGAGCTCGTCGCCGTGCCGGTGACCGGCGTCGATCTGCATCGCGAGATTCGCGCGGTCTGGCGCGACGACCTCGTCTCGCCGGTCGCCCGTCGACTGGTCGCCATCGCCTGCGACGATCAGCGCTGAGCGGCGATCAATGCAGAGCGTCGAGCGTCGCGAAGACCTCGTCGGCGACCTGCGGCAGCAGAGCGGCCGCGTCGCGCATGGCCCGCTCCGGTGAGCCGGCGCGGTCGACGAGCGTCGCCAGACGGCGGATGCCCACTTGTGCCTGCTGCGCGTCGTCGAGCGTGCTGCGCCCCGCGATCGCCACGACGGTTGCCCCTGCGGCGGCTGCGCTGCGAGCCAGTTGCACTGGCCCCTTGCCCTGCAGCGACTGCTCGTCGAGCGACCCCTCCCCGACGACCACCACGTCGGTGTGCGCGAGCGCATCAGAGATGCCCAACAGATCGGCGATCTCGTCACCACCGGAGCGCACTTCGGCGAGGCGCAGGGCGATCAGCGGCGCGCTGAACCCTCCGGCGGCACCTGCGCCCTCGACGTTTCGCACCTCGGTGCCGGTCTCGTGTTCCAGCAGCGAACCCCAGAGCGCGAGGCGATCCTCCAGCGTGACCACAGCCTCCGCGTCGGCCCCCTTCTGCGGGCCGAACACCTGAGCCGCACCCTGCGGCCCGACCAGCGGCGCGGTGACATCGCTCGCGATCACGATCGCCGTCTCGGCGAGCCTCGGATCGAGCTCGGCCGTGTCAAAGCGCATCCCGCCTGAGGTGCGCTCCCGGCTGATATGGTCCAGATCGCGCACGTCGCTGATTACGTGATCCTGTGCGTCGACGACGCGCAGACCGAGCTCGGTGATGCATCCGAAGCCTCCATCGGTGCTCGCCGAACCGCCGATGCCGATCACGAGTGATCGGTAGCCTTCATCGAGGGCCAGCCTGACCAGCTCGCCGACACCGCGCGTGTTCGCTGCGAGAGCCTGCTCCGGTGTGGGGTGGCCTCCGTCGCTTCGGTCGAGTTCTGCCGGTACGAGATGCAGGCCGCTGGCCTGCGCCAGTTCGATGACCGCGGTGTCGCCCATCGTCGCCCACCGTGCACTCACGCGCTCCTGATCGGGCAGCGGCCCGTGCACCTGGGCGGTGTGCTCGGTCGCTCCGGCTTCGAGAAAGGCATCGACCGTACCCTCGCCGCCGTCGGCGATCGGCTTGAGCGTGATCTGAGCATCGGGCAGCGCCATGCTGATGCCTCGGCCGATCAGCTGCGCCGCCTCGGCCGCGCTGAGCGACCCTTTGAATTTGTCTGGGGCGACCAGCACGCGCAGCGCTCGGTCGGCGGAATCAGATCGAGTCGTCATGATCAGTGGTGCGCCATCAGTTCGAGACCGACCACCAGCAGCCCCAGTGCGGCTTCGGCCACCAGCACCAGGAGCTTCTGCCAGGCAGGCAGCTTCAGGCGTCGCACAGCGGCGAAGCCGATGCCCACAAGCCAGAGGATCAACAGGACGGTCGAAGAGCGCAGCGCGATCTCAGGCGTCCAGATGCCGCCCCAGGCCCCCAGAAGCATCAGAATCGGCAGGGCGATGGCCGTGGTCGCCCCGACCGAGGTCGATGCGGCGTGACGAGCCTCGCTCGCGGTGAACATGCGCTGATGCGTCACGAAGTGGGCGAGAATCTCGGCGAGAAACATGGCCAGCACCGAGCCGATGACGGTGACGATCAGCGTGGTGACCGCCTGCTGCGGGGTGACGTCGGCGTGAGATGCCAGCGTGAGCACGACGGCGAGCGCTGTGAAGGTGATGTAGATGCGCTCTTTGAGTCGCGATGCGGCCGCTGCCCGCTGCTCGTCCTGCTGCTGCAGGGACGACTCGGCCGTCGCTGGAGATTCACTCGCTGGCGTTGGGGCTCCGGTCGCTCGCGTCGAAGATCTGCCCGCTGTGGCTGGGGATGCTGATTCATCGCTCATGTCTGCTCAGCCTAGCCGGATCATATGCCCCGCGGGTCGAACGGGCTACGGTGGAATCAGGCTGCGAAAGCCGAGAGAGGACGCTCACTGATGTTTCAGATCAAGCGCATCTACGAACAGCCCGCCGAGAGCGACGGGTTCCGGGTTCTGGTCGATCGTCTGTGGCCCCGAGGAGTCTCGAAGGCGCGTGCGCACCTCGACCTGTGGCTCAAAGACGCCGCACCGTCGCCTGAGCTGCGCACCTGGTGGAACCATGACCCGGCTCGACTCGACGAGTTCGCCGAGCGGTACCGGCAGGAGCTCGAATCGAACCCGGCCGTCGACCAGCTGCGCTCCGTCGAGCGCGAGCACCCGACGGTGACCCTGCTCTACGCCGCCCGTGACCCGAAGGTGAACCACGCCCTCGTGCTGCGCGACTTTCTGCAGGGGTGACGGCGATGATCCGCTTCATGACGCAGGCGGTGCTGACCGCAGTCGCTCTCTGGATCACCACTGCGATCGTGCCCGGCATCGCCGTGGTCCCGTTCGCCGGCGAGCCTCCGATGAACAGCATCCTGACCTACCTGCTGGCAGCGGCGATCATCGCCCTGGTGAACACGCTCTTCGGCACCGTGCTGCGCTTCATCAGCATCCCGCTCTACATCGTGACGCTGGGACTCTGGTCGTTCGTGCTCAACGGTCTGCTGCTCTGGACGGCCAGTCTGATCAGCAGCTCCTGGGGCTGGGGGCTGACCATCGATCGCTTCTGGTGGTCAGCAGTGTTCGGCGCGATCGTGCTCGGTTTCGCCAACTGGCTGGTCGAGCTGGTCGCCCGGACAGTGGGCATCGGCTCTCGCGACTGAGCCCCACGTTACCGAGGACCCACATCACCGAGAATTCGACACGACCGACACACCACACTACTATTGCGAACTATTCGCATTAGTTATGAGAGTGGTGTTCCATGCACGTCATCGACGCAACCATCGTGGGAGCGGGCCCGGCTGGCGTGGGCATGGCGGTCGCCGCCAACGCGATCGACGGCTTCGAGGTCTCGCTGATCGACGCCGGGCAGATCGGCCAGACCTTTCACGACTGGCACCCGGAACAGCGGTTCCTCACGCCGTCGTTCACCGGCAACGGCTTCGGCGCGACCGACCTCAACTCGGTGCACCCGAGCACCTCTCCGGCGTTCACATTGGGCGTCGACTACCCCGACGGCCCCGGCTACGCGCGCTACCTCCGTTCGCTGGTCTCGCATTTCCGCGTGCCGGTCGCCGAAGACACCCGAGTGCAGCGCATCACGCCCACCGAAGACGGCTTCGAGATCGAGACCGACCGTGGGCGCGGCCGCTCTCGCACGCTGATCTGGGCGGGCGGCGAACGCAGTGAGCCGCGCCTGCCCGGCATCCGCGGCGAGCATCTGCTCACCCATTCGTCGCATGCGGATGCCTGGGCCGAGCGCAGCGGACGTCTCGCGGTGATCGGCGGCGCCGAGTCAGGCATCGAGATCGCCTGCCATCACGTCGAGCGAGGTGCCGAGGTGTCGGTCATCGACGCCGAGCGACCGTGGGGCCACGGAGTCGACGGCGATCGACAGGCCGACCCGTCGTTCGGGCTCGCCCCGCGCACCCGCATCCGCATGCGCGCCGCCCTCGAGACCGGCCGCCTCGAGCTGCGAGATGCGAGCGCCACCGCCGTGGTACGCCACGGCACCGGCTTTCGCGTCAACACCTCGCGCGGTCCCGCGGTGCTGAGCGAGACGCCGCCGATCGCGGCCACCGGCTACGGTCCCGGGCTCGGTCCCGCAGCCGAGCTCTTCGACCGGCGCGACGACGGCTGGCCGCTGCTCACCGAGCACGACGAGTCGACCGTCACCCCTGGTCTGTTCCTCACCGGACCGGCGCTGCGGCACGACGACGAGCGATTCTGCTTCGTCTACAAGTATCGACAGCGTTTCGCCCATGTCGCCCGCGTGATCGGCGAGCGGGCCGGCCGCGACTGCTCGGCGCTCGATCTCTGGCGCGAGCAGGGCATGCTGCTCGACGATCTCTCCTGCTGCGGAACGAGCTGCGCATGCTGAAGGGCCTGCACCCCGCGACAGTCGTCACGGCGCTGTTGCCGGTGCTCGCGATGGCGGTCGGCAGCATCGTCGCGAGCGTCTCGACCACGGCCTCTGCGGTCGCCGGGGAGCTGACCGATCCGCTGGTGCTCCTGCTGGTGGCGATGCTCTTCGTCACCCTGCCCGTCGGCCGCCGCGCAGACGTCTCTGGCACGGCACCTCAGCGAATTCGCCCCAGCGCGCCGCTCATCGCTCTGGCCTGGGCGATGAACTTCGTGGTCGTTCCGGTGCTGGCCCTCGGGGTGACTTCCTTCGTGCTCCCGAACGATCCCCTGCTGCGGCTGGGCGTGATGATCTACCTGCTCTTTCCCTGCACCGACTGGTTTCTGGGCTTCACACGGCTGGCACATGGCGACACGGTGACGGGCGCGGCGCTGATTCCGATCAATATGGTCACGCAGCTCTCGCTCTACCCCGTGTACCTGAGCTGGCTCACCGGCGCCAGCGTGATCTCGACCGTAGCAGAGATCGGGCCGGCGCTGCTGCAGTGGTTCGCGCTGCCGGCCCTCTGTGCTCTGGCTGTGCGCGCGGCGCTGCGACTGACGACTCCGGTCGACGTGCGCGAACGCATCCTGGGCGTGCTCGACTGCCTCGTCACACCCGTGATCGCCGCGCTCATTCTGGCGCTGTTCGCGGCCAACGGGTCGACCGTCGTCCATCATCCGGCTGCCTTCGGCCTCGTCTTCGTCACCGTCTTCGTGTTCTTCGTGGTCTCGTGGTGGCTCGTCACCGGCGTGTCACATCTGACTCGTCTGCCCTATTCTGCGCATGCGCTGCTCTCGATGACCACCTCGGCCCGAAACGCACCGATGATGCTCGCCGTGACAGCCGTTGCGCTGCCTGGCCAGCCCGTCGTCCAGGCAGCGATCGTGCTCGGCATGCTCGTCGAGTTCCCGCATCTGACGGTGATCACACAGCTGCTGCTCCGGCAGCGTTCCCGCCGACCGGCCGCACCGACGACGCGCCTGACCTGGCGTTCGTACGCATCCTGACCTATACTGTGCGACTGTCGGCTGTCGTTGACAGCTGACCAGGTGTTCGAGAGGAGGTTCCGCCATGATGGTACGCAAGACGTCGTTCGTCGCATCCGCACGAATTATTATTCCGTCCCACTCGTCGGCGGAATGATCGAACACAAGTTGCTCGGGCTCGCCTGCGAAGGCAGAGCCCGACAGGCGTGATCATCGATGCGCACATCCAGGCCCTGTCTTTGCGACAGGGCCTTTTCTCTGCCCCACCAACCGGTGCCGCAGTCAGGATGTGAAAGGTGAAACACGACAATGTCCAGCACACTGGATGAGCAGACGACCGCAGGTCGAATGCCGAAGACCGCGCCTGCCGCCACCGCGGCAGGCCTGCAGCGAGACTCCGCACGCAAGGTGATCGCCGCGTCGATGATCGGCACCGCCATCGAGTTCTTCGACTTCTACGCCTACGGCACCGCCGCGGCCAACTACTTTCCCACGGTCTTCTTCCCACAGGCCAGCGCGACCGTCGGCGTGCTCGCCTCGCTGCTGACCTTTGCGGTCGCATTCGTGGCCCGCCCGTTCGGTTCACTGCTCTTCGGCCACTTCGGCGACCGTCTGGGCCGCAAGACGACGCTGGTCATCTCGCTGCTCACCATGGGCGTCGCAACCGTGCTGATCGGCGTGCTGCCCGGGTTCGCTCAGGCCGGCGTCTGGGCGGTCGTGCTGCTGTGCCTCTGCCGGTTCTGCCAGGGCATCGGCCTGGGCGGCGAATGGTCTGGCGCCGCACTGGTCGCCACCGAGAACGCCCCGTCGAACCGCCGCGCGCTCTACGGCTCGTTCCCTGAGCTCGGCGCTCCGATCGGCTTCCTGCTCTGCAACGGCCTGTTCCTGCTGCTTGAGACGGTCTGCTCCCATGATCAGATGCTGGCCTGGGGCTGGCGCGTGCCGTTCCTGCTCAGCGGAGTGCTCGTGGTGATCGGTCTCTGGGTTCGCGTCACGATGGAGGAGACTCCGGTGTTCAAGCTCGCCGCCGCGCAGAACCGCACAGTCAAGGCGCCACTGGTGACCACGATGCATGACCACTGGCGTGCCGTCGTTCAGGGCACGCTCGTCGTCGCCGTCACGTACACGCTCTTCTACATGCTCACCACGTGGTCGCTGTCCTACGGCACGAAGACGCTCGGCTTCAGCAATCGGCAGTATCTGGCCATGCTGATGATCTCGGTGCTGGTGTTCGCGGGTTCGATCGTCGGTTCGTGCGTACTCGCCGATCATTGGGGGCGCAAGAAGGTGCTGACGCTCGCCTCAGCCGGCATGGTCGTCTTCAGCTGCTTCTTCGGCGCCATGCTCGGGCACCTCAGCGTCGCACCCGTGATGGTGTTCCTGTGCGTCGGATTCTTGCTGATGGGCGCCGCTTTCGGCCCGCTGGGCGCGTTCCTGCCCGAACTCTTCCCGGCACATGTGCGGTACACCGGTTCAGGCATCGCCTACAACCTGGCCGCCATCGTCGGTGCAGCGTTCGCCCCGTCGATCGCCACCGCGCTCGCCCGAAACGGTGTGCAGAACGTCGGCCTCTATCTCGGCCTGATGGCCGTGCTCAGTCTCATGGCGCTGTTCACCTGTCGTGAGACGAAAGACGTCGACTACCGCAGGTAGCCGGCGACGCTCTGCGGCGTCTCCTGCTGCGGAGCCTGCAGCACCGCGGCATCATGGGTGGCCACGTGCTCTGCGAAGAGCCCCGGCCACGCCATGATGCCGTACGGCGTCTGGGCGACCACGAGCCGGCTACCCCGAATCAGCGCGTTGAGCGCCTGCGCCGTCGTCATCGGGTGAGCGGGGTCGGCGATCCAGGCGAGAATCAACGTCGGGGTGGCGATGCCCGCGAGGGATGCCGGATTCGGCAGATCCGCTTCGGCGGCGCCCCGCAGCACTGTCGGCAGCAGCCCCTCTGCCACCGCCGGCCGGGTGTCGGGCACATCGGCGAGCGCCGGCGGAGTCACGTTCCTGTGCCCCTGCGCGATGAACGCCTCGATGCCGGCGCGTTCCACCAGCTCGGCGCTGGCCAGATAGTTCTTCGCCTGTGCCCGTCGGGTGTCCCAGGCCGTCGGCGGTGAGACCAGCGTCAGACTGGCGAAGCGTGACTGATCACGCACGGCCGCGTGCAGCAGCGTGCCGCAGCCCATCGACTGCCCCACCCCGTGCACGGTCTCACCAGGCGCCACATGGTCGAGCAGCGCGAGCAGGTCGTCGGCGAGCCGGCTCCAGCGATAGCTGGCCGCTTCGAGCGATCCGGTCGAACGCCCATGGCCGCGGGCGTCGTAGCGCAGCACGCGGTGGTCGCGAAGCGCCCGCCCGTGGTCGAGCCCGAGACGCGCATCGCGCTCGCGGCATGAAGTGAGGCCGTGCAGCTGCACGACGAGCGGCCCGTCGTCGCCACTGATGTCGTAGTCGATCTTCGCGTCGCTCAGCTCCAGCACGGGCACGGTCACTCCCAGTCGTCTTCTCCACGTGTCGGCAGAGGTGACAGCACGTGAGATTCACACCAGAATAGCGCGCGACGACGCGGTACAGTCAGAACGTGCGTCTGACGAACATCACCCGAGTCACGCTGCCCGCGGGCCGCGTGCGCCACTATGCCGTGACGATGGGCGCGGTGGTGCGAGAGCACGTGCCGATCTCGTTCGATCAGCGACGTCACGTGAGCGAGGGCGAACGGCCAGGCTCCTGGATGGCGCTCGCCTTCCGTCTGCCTCATCCGGTCACCGCAGAGCGGCTGGGCGATGCCTGGCTCGACGTGGTGCGTCGGCACGGCACTATGCGCACGGTGTTCTCACGCGCAGGCGACGGTTCCCTGCAGCTGACCGAACATGCGGTGAGCGCCGGCAGCTGGCATGAGCATCCTCGTTCGGGCGGTCAGCTGACGAGGGATGCCGTGCATGCGATCCTGGACGCGCACTGCCGCCCCTGCTCGCGTCCGTCTCATCGCCTGGTGCTGATCGATCCGTCCAGCGATGCGGCAGACTCCGCGCAGACCGTGGTGATCGGCTCAGACCACTCTCATGTCGACATGTGGTCGGTGCTGCTGCTCGCCCGAGACCTGCTGGCGGCGCTCGACTCGTCTGCGGTCGAGCACGACGTGCTGATGCGGCTCGAGACCGGGCGTCCGACCGCCACGCTCACCACCGATGCCGCAGGAGCATCCGCATCGCTCGACCAAGCCCCAGACTTCGCCGACCACACCGCAGCCCTCGCCGCACGCCCGGCTGCCACACCCGAAGTGCTCGAACGATGGGCCGAGATCCTGGCAGCCGGAGACGGACTCCTGCCCACGCTGCCACTCGACCTCGGCGACCTGCGGCATGCGGTTCCCGAGGTGGTCGAGGTGCGCGACATCCTCGACGCCGACCGTCTCGAGACGCTTTCGACGCAGGCCGCGGCCCTGGGAGTCCGACTGCTGCACATGGTGCTCGCCGACTTGGCCGGAGTCACCCTCGCTATGACCGGGCGGCCGCTGCGTGCGGTCTTCCCGGTGCACAGTCGGTACGAACCGCGCTGGCACGACTCCGTCGGCTGGTTCGTGACCAACTCGGTGATCGAATGCGCGTCGGACGATCCCCGCGTGTGTGCTCGCGATGTCAAAGACGCACTCCGGCTCGCGGCGACGCCGCTGGCCGGAATCTTCGAGCCGCGCGGAGGCATGCCCGCCGGGCCCGGGATGTTCGCCGTCTCATGGCTCGACACCCGCAGGCTGCCCGTACAGCTGCCGGCAGACCTCGCGACGCAGTACGTGTCTGCGTCGCTGAGAGTCGACGGCGTGATGATCTGGTTCGTTGTGAGCCCCACCGGCATGCATCTGCGCTGCCGCTACCCCGACACCCCGCAGGCGCGCGAGAGCGTGCGCGCCTGGCTCGAGGCCGTCGTGCACCGTCTGCAGGATCGCACGATGCACGATGCCGTGGAGCACCGGGCGAGCTGAGACCTCAGAGCACCTTCGACAGGAACGTCTGCAGGCGCGCACTCTGCGGGTGCGCGAAGATCTGCTCGGGTGCCCCCTGTTCTTCGACCACGCCGGCGTCGAGAAAGAGCACACGGTTCGAGACCTCGCGTGCGAACCCCATCTCGTGCGTCACCAGCAGCAGAGTCATGCCCTCGGCTGCCAGCTCGCGAATGACCTGCAGCACCTCGCCGACCATCTCGGGGTCGAGCGCGCTGGTGGCCTCGTCGAAGAGCATGATCTCGGGCTTCATGGCGAGCGCCCGGGCGATCGCCACGCGCTGCTTCTGACCGCCTGAGAGGGATGTCGGCTTCGCGTCTGCCTTGTCGGCCAGCCCGACCCGGTCAAGCAGTTCGAGAGCCATGCTGCGGGCCTCGGTCTTGCTCACGTGGTGGATCTCTCTGGGCGCCAGCTCGATGTTCTCGGCGACGGTCATGTTCGGAAAGAGGTTGAAGTGCTGGAACACCATGCCCACCTCGCGGCGCACCTCGTCGATGTTCACCTTCGCGCCCGAGATGTCGTGTCCGTTCACGACCACGGTGCCCGACGTCGGGGTCTCGAGACGGTTGAGGCATCGCAGCAGCGTCGATTTGCCCGACCCCGAGGTGCCGATGATGCTGACCACGTCGCCGGATCGCACCGTCATCGAGATGCCCTTCAGCACCTCGTTCGACCCGAAGGTCTTCTTCAGGTCGCGCACCTCGATACGTACGGGCAGCTCGGTGTCGCTGGTGGTGACGCTGTTCGGTTCGTCGCTCATCGGTTGATCCTCCGATCGATCACATTGGCGAGCCAGGTCAGCAGGGTGATCGCCACCAGGTAGATGATGGCGACGAGCAGCAGGGTCTCAGTCACACGGAAGTTCGCCGCGTAGATCTGCTGCCCCTGGTAGAGCAGTTCGCCGAAGCCGATGGCGAGCAGCAGCGAGGAGTCCTTCACCATGATGACCAGCTGGTTGATCAGCGAGGGTGTGGCGATCTTGACCGCCTGCGGCATGACGACGCGCTGCATCGACTTACCGTAGCCGAGGCCGAGCGATCGGGCCGCCTCCAGCTGACCGGGATCGACCGATCCCACCGCCCCGCGGATGATCTCGGTGATGTACGCGCCCGAGTTCAGCGCCAAGGTCAGCACACCCGCGATCCAGATGTTCACCGGATGCCCGATGAGCTGTGGAACTCCGAAGTAGAAGAAGAACGCCCAGACCAGCAGCGGTGTGCCCCGGAAGATGCCCACATAGATCTTGGCGATCCAGTCGAGCACGCGACTGGTGCCGACGCGCATCAGCCCGAAGCCGAAGCCGAGCACCATGGCCACGACGAATGAGATGAGCGTGATGATCACGGTGTTGCGCAGGCCGAGCATCAGTGCGGGGAACGCCTGTTTGGCAAGCTGCAGCAGCCCGCCCTGTCCAGCGGCGTTGGCCTCGGGGTCGGCGAGGTAGTGATCGATGATCCGCTGGTACTCGCCGTCCTGTCTGATCGAGGCCAGCCCACGGTTGAACGCGTCGACGAACTCGGTGTTCATGCCTTTGTTCACGGCGACCGCGTAGTCGCCGCCGGGCACCTTGTCAGTCACGGTCTTGAGCCCGTTGTTCTGAGCGATGCCATAGGCCAGCACCGGGTAGTCGTCGATGACGGCGACGGCGTTGCCCGACTTGACCTTCTCGTACATGGTCGCCGATTGGTCGACGCCGTCGAGTTTGAATCCGTACTGCTCCTGAATGGACTTGGCGTACGCCTCGCCTTCGGAGCCCGTCTTCACCACGACGGTCTTGCCTCGCAGATCGTCGTAGGAGTGCACGTCTTCGTTGCTCTTGGCGACGGCCATCTGGACGCCGCTCTGAAAGTACGGGTCGGTGAAGTCGTAGACCTGTCTGCGCTGGTCGGTGATCGACATTCCCGCGATCACCGCATCCACCTGGTTCGATGACAGCGCCTGCAGCGCGGCGTTGAAGCCGAGCGACTGGATCTCGACGTCGAACCCTTCTCGTTTGGCGATCTCACGCATGAGATCCATGTCGATGCCGACCATCTGCCCCGACGAATCCCTGAACTCGAAGGGGGCGAACGTCGTGTCGGTCGCCACACGGAAGGTACGGCCGGCGACAGGGCTGTCACCGCCCGGGTTGTCGTCTGCGTGAGCTGACGACGCCCCGGACAGTACCAGTGCCATGATCGTGAAGAGCGCGAGGGCGAACGCCATGAGCGCGGCCCATGGAGCACGGCCCGCAGATTCACCCGGCCGTGATCCGAATCCGGTCTCCTGATCGCAGGCCATCAGTTCCTCCGTCTTCTCGGCGACGCCGTTCGGTGTCGTTCGGCGTCGTCGAGAGGGTCGTCTCGTCGAGTGCGTATTGCGGCACAGTATACGCACCCCACTGCATCACCGAGGTGGATCAGGCCTCAGTGACATGGCCCCGCGACAGCCCCTGCGAAAGCAGGTGTGAGGTCACTGGGCGTCGTTGTAGGAGTAGAACCCCTCGCCCGAGGCCCGTCCGAGCTTGCCCTGATCGAGGTAGTTCTCTTTCAGCCAGGCGGCGATCTGCTGCTTGCGCTCGTCACCATGCGCCATGATGTTGTACGGAGTGTTCAGACCCACCACATCGAGAATCTGGAAGGGGCCCATCGGCGCGCCGGTTCCGATCCGCCAGACGTTGTCGACGTCGGCGGGCTCGGAGTAGCCGAAGACGACCAGTTCGAGCGCTGCGTCGAGCAGCGGCACGAGCAGCGAGTTCAGCACGTACCCTGACTTCTCTTTGTGCAGCGGGACCGGCACCATGCCCATCTCTTTGGCGTAGGCGACGACTCGGTCGAAGACCTCAGGCGAGGTCTGTTCAGTGCCCATGACCTCGGCCGTGTTGTGCAGCCAGATCTCGTTGGCGAAGTGCAGGGCGAGAAAGCGGTCGGGGCGGTCGGTCGCGCTCACGATGTCGCTTGGCAGCAAGGTCGACGAGTTCGTCGCGAAGATGGTCTTCGCCGGTGCCGCGGCGCTCAGCTTCTGATAGGTGTCGCGCTTGATCGCCACGGCCTCGGGCACGGCCTCGATCACCAGATCTGCGTCGGCCACCGCGGCCGCGAGATCGCTGCTCACGCTCAGACGAGACAGAGCCGCATCGGTCTGGGCCTCCGTTGCCCCGTCGACCTGCTGCTGGTAGACCTTGGCGAGGCCGGCGAATCGCGCCTTCGCGTGCTCGAGAATCTCGTCGCTGATGTCATAGGCGGTCACAGTGAACCCGGCGTAGGCGCTCTGGAAGGCGATCTGCGATCCGAGCACGCCGGTGCCGAGCACGGTGACGTTGGTGATGTTGCTGGTCATGATGGTTCCTTTCGGTTTTTCTTTGGTATGTCGGTCTTGACGTCGATCGTGCCGGCCGGGGTCGAGGCGCAGATCTCGACGGCGCGCACGCGCAGCCCGTCGACGATCATGGCCACCTGCAGTCGCAGATCGGCGAAGTCGTTGTTCAGTGCGTCACTGGCGCGGTGCGGCTGAATCAGCAGCACGTGCAGATCGGCGAAGATGCTGCGGGCGGCCTGCAGGGCGACCGGCTGAAGGCGGGCGGATGCCGTGGCCGACAGCTCAGCGTCGCCCGCTCTGGTCTGGTCGTCGAGATCGGCCATCAGACGATCACAGAGACGGTGCTCCATCTCTTCGACGAGTGCGAGACCCTCGGCACGGTACGGCTCGTCGGCATCGGCGAAGATGAGCTCACGCTGGAAGAGCGCAGTGTTGCGTGGCTGGTCTGCGGCCGCCCGCAGAATGCACACGGCGTAGGCGAGAAGAGCCTCCGTCGTCTCGGCCTCTGAGTCCATGGCGCGCTCAGCCGCGGCCAAGGCCTCGCGCAGCCGCTCGTTGTATACGAGCAGCAGCAGCTCCGGCTTGGTGGCCGCATAGCGGAACAGCGTGCCTGCGGCGATGTCGACACGCTCGGAGATCTGCTGTGTCGTAGTGGCGTCGAAGCCCTGTGCGTCGAAGAGCTCTGCGGCCGCGTGTATGATGCGCCCGAGCGTCTCTCGTTTGCGACGGGCGACTCGACCTTCGCTTTTGGTCACCGTCATTTCCCACCTCCAGGATCTGCGCTGCCGACACCTCGTGTATGCGCAGACTGTTCGAGAGCCCTAGTGAGCCTGCTCATTTCTGAGTGTACTCATATTTTGATGCCTTTCGATACCTGCAAGCCAGCTCGCGAGTCGCCCGTCAGCTCACACGCACGCTTTAGCGAGCCAGAGACTCAGCCGCACCAGGCCCTGCAGAGCACGTAGACTGCCCGTCATGAGTCGAGACCGCGCTGAGTCCCTTCCCGAGGCCGCACACCGTGCATCGCTGCACCGTCCGGCTGCCTTCTTGGCGCTGTTGACTCTCGCCTGCGCGCTCGGCCTCTCTGGCTGCATGTCCGCTGCCGGGCAGAGACCGACAGCCGAGAGTATGGAATCCTCATCATCAGAAGAGACTGCGATCGCTCGCACAGAGATCCCCTGGCAGGATGAGTGCCTGCTCTCGGCAGCAGAAGTCACCAACGCCGTCGAAGAGCGCACTTTTGCCGCCTCTGAAGAGAAGAAACCGGGCAACATCACGACCGGAGCCTATGCCTGCAACTACTTGATTTCGGATGCCGCAGCAGAAGAGCAGGCCAAGGTCACCACATGGGACCACCGAGGCTACGGCACGGGCAGCGTCGGCATCGCCGTTCGCTGGTATTCCGAAACGGCGAACGAGGAGCATCCGATACAGTTCCGTGCAGATTCAAACGAAGGTCGGCCTGAGCTGAGACCGGTCACGCTCCGTTGGACGACTCCGGATGCCGATTCGGCCGCCCAGAACAGCTGCGCGTCGTACGCCGACCAGTTCCCCGCCGACCAACAGCCGATCTGCACGCCGATCAACGAAGTGCCGGTGGTCGTCTCGCCCGGACGTGCAGTCGCCTTCGTCTTTCCTCCCGGCGAGGTCTTCTACGAGGTACTGCTCTACACCTGGAACGAAGACCGAGCGAATCGTGAGCGGTCGACCATGAACCTCGTCACTCTGCTGACGACTCGGCACCTTTAGCGTGTGACTGGACGCACGGTGTCACCTGGCTGGTCTTCGTCGCCGTCTGCCTGCTCGCCGGCGTGTGGTTCCGGTGGAAGCTCCGGGTCATCATCGCCGGACTCGCCATGTCGACCTTCCCTTTCCTGACCTGGCTCTTCGAGGTCTGGACAAAGCGCCCTGGTCGACTGATCTCACGGAACCACTCGACACAGGTGCGGCACACCGCATAGCATCGTGAAAAGCGCGGAGGGAGGCCCCCGTGAGCGACACGACCGAACTGCACACGCGGCTCGCCGCCGAGCCTCTCGGCAGCGTTGTGATCTTCGCGCCGTCTCCGCTGCTCACCATCACCGTCGAAGAGCAGGCCGGCGAGCCTGACATTCACCTGCATGCCGGCGGCCAAGGAGTCTGGCAGGCCCGCATGGTGCGGGTCATCGGGGCGACCCCGATTCTCTGTGCCAGCTTCGCCGGTGAGACGGGCCGCGTGCTGCAGCACCTGATCACAGATGAGGGCTTCGATCTGCGCGCCGTTCAGCGCTCCGGCCAGGGAGCCGCCTACATCCACGACCGGCGCACCGGCCACCGCCAGCACATCGTCGAGACCGGCGGCGACCCGATCAATCGCCATGCGCTCGATACGCTCTACGGGCAGACGCTGCGAGCCGCTCTGAGCGCCGACGTGGTACTGCTCAGCGGCCCGCACGGTGACCGAGCGCTGCCTGCCGACGTCTACCGGCGTCTGGCGGCCGACCTGCGCGACCGATCTGCCAAGGTCATGGTCGATCTGGCCGGCCCGCGTCTCGACGCCGCTCTGCAGGGCGGCGTCGACATTGTGAAGATCAGCCACGACGAGCTGCTCGCCGACCGCCGCGTCTCGTCGACCGAGCCGGTCGAGATCGTCAGGGCTATGCGTGCGATCCAAGACCACGGCGCCGATGTCGTGCTCGTCACACGCGCAGAGCTGCCTCTGCTGATGCTCGCCGGTGATGCCGTGCAGCAGGTGACCGCCCCACGCATGGCAGTGCTCGACGCCACAGGCGCCGGCGACTCGTTCACTGCGGCGGTGGCCGCCTGCCTGGCGCAGCAGCAGTCGGTCGAACAGGCTGCAGTCATCGGAGCCGCCGCAGGCGCGCTCAGCGTCACGCGGCACGGGCTCGGCACCGGAGACCGCTCGGCCATCATCGACCTCAGCAGGTTCGTGCAGATCTCGCCATTCGCCGCCGATGCGCCAGAACCGCGCGTACGACTGTCACCCGTCCAGCTGGCCCGACTGATCCGAAAGGGACCGAGCGATGCGAGCCCTGATCACGAATGACGATGGCATCGACTCCCCCGGCCTCGTCGCGCTGGCTCGCACCGCCAGAGCAGCTGGCTACGACGTAGTCGTCGCAGCCCCACCAGAAGAGGCGAGCGGCAGCAGCGCATCGATCAACGCCTCTGAGTCGTCAGCGGTGACTGCGGCAGGCGGGCACGGCAGCATTCGCGTCGAGCCGAGAGAGCTCGCCGATCTTGACGCTGAGGCCTTCACTGTCTTCGCAGCGCCTGCCCTCATCGCGCTGCTCGCCGCCCATGAGGCGTTCGGCCCGCCTCCCGACCTCGTGCTCTCCGGCATCAATCGGGGCGCCAACATCGGCCGGGCCATCCTGCACTCCGGCACGGTCGGTGCGGCACTCACCGGCGGGGTCAACGGCGCCCGCGGCCTCGCGGTCTCGCTGGCGGTCGCCGACTCGCGCGAGCATCCGCACTGGGCGACGGCCGCCGACGCCGTCAGGGCGGCGCTGCCCAGGGTCGCGAACAGCGCGCCGGGCACCGTTCTGAACCTGAACGTTCCCAACGCCGCGCCCGGCCGGCTTGAGAGCATCGAAGCGGTCTCGGCGACACTGGCGCCGTTCGGCATCGTGCACACCACCATGACCGAACGTCAGGGCGACCACGTCCATTTGATGATCGCCGACCCAGATGATCTGCCGATCGCCGGCTCTGACGCAGCTCTGCTCGCGGCCGGGCGCGTCACCGTCACCTCGATCACCGGTATCACCGAGGCGCCCGTGTGAGTTCGGCATAGGCTGCGAGCGCACGCGCACGACTCGCGCGCAGGTCGACCAGCGGCTCGATCCCGGGCTGCCTCGCCTGCCACCGGTCGACATACTCTCCCTGCGGGTCGAACCGACGCCGCTGGGTCTCGGGGTTGAAAATGCGGAAGTAGGGCGCAGCGTCCGCCCCGCACCCGGCAACCCACTGCCAGTTGAATGGGTTGCTCGCCGCATCCGCATCGACGAGCGTGTCCCAGAACCAGCGTTCCCCGACCCGCCAGTCGATCATCAGATTCTTGACCAGATACGAAGCGGCCACCATGCGCACGCGATTGTGCATGACGCCGGTGTGCCAGAGTTCGCGCATACCGGCGTCGACGAGCGGCTCCCCTGTGCGGCCCTGCTGCCAGGCCCGCAGCTCAGGGTTCTCTGCGGCAGACATTGCGGCATCCGCGGCCTGCCTCGCCCCGGCTCGCCACGGAAACGCATCGAATCGGCGGTCGAGGTTGGTCGTCGCCAGATCGGGATGCTGAAAGAGCGTGTGCCATGCGAACTCCCGCCAGCCGAGCTCGCTCAGGAACGTCCCGACCGACCGACCGCTCGCGATGGCCTGCCGCCAGACCGTCGCCGGGCTGATCTCTCCCCACCGCAGGTGTGGCGAGAGCCCCGAGACCGCGTCGTCGTCGGCAGGTTCGTCACGGTGCTCGGCATACTCGTCAATCGGCGCAGGTCTCTGTGAGCTTCCCGGGGCAGCATACGACGCTTCCTCGCCCAGAAAGGTCGCCAGCCGTCGATGGGCCGCGTCCTCTCCCGGTGTCCACCGATCCGCGAGGCCCGCTGACCAGTCGGGAGCGCTCGGCCGCAGGTTCCAGCTCGCAAGCGTCGTCGAGAACGTCTCGGCGGCCGAGCTGGCCGAGCTGGCAGAGTTGGCAGTGCTGGCAGTGCTGGCAGTGCTGGCAGTGCTGGCAGACCGCTCACGTCCTCCGTCTTGCGTCGGCAGTTCGACGGATGCAGGCGTGAGATGGTCGGGCGCCGGCACCGGAGCGCGAACGGGCAGTTCGCCACAGGCTCGCCAGAAGGGCGAATAGACTTTGTACGCTCCCCCGGTCTTCGTCTGCACGGTCCAGGGTTCGTGCAGCAGATTCGCAGCGAACGACTGCACGGCGACGCCTGCGTTGCGCAGCCGGAGCTTCAGATCGGCATCGATCGCCTTCTCTGGACCGTACCGCCGGTTCCAGACGACCCGGGTGATCTGCGTCGCCCCGGTGCCGACGTTCGCGCCACCATCTGTGTGCGAACCAGCCTCGACATGCACACCGACCTCAGCGTGTGCGCCTGCACCAGCGCCAGCACCCCAGATGAGACGCGGAATCACTTCACGGGCGGCTCCGCGCTCGAGCAGCAGCGGCGCGCCGAGCTCGGCCAGCCGCTCGCTGAGGCGCATCAGAGACTGGTGCAGCCACCACTTCGCCGCTCCGCCCAGTGCGCGGGTCTCCGGACTCTGCTCATCGAGCAGGTAGACACAGACGACGCCCTCCGGGTCACGAGACGCCTGCAGCAGCGCCGGGTTGTCCCTCACCCGCAGATCGTCTCGAAACCACACCAGAGTCGTCATGATCCCAGTTTAGTTCACCTGGTAAGTAAGATCCGCTGGTACAGACCTCGCGCCGTCAGCTGCGCAGACTCAGACCTGCGCCGTCAGCGCGTGCTCCTCGAGGTACGCACGCACGGCATCCACATCATCTGGCAGATCGACGACGTGTTGAGGCTGCTGCAGCAGTTCACGCACGGCGGGCGAGATCACGTCGACGTCATCGCCCAGCGCCTCGTGCACCGTGTCGCTGAACTTGGCCGGCAGCGCCGTCTCAAGCACCAGGGTCAGGCCGGGCACATCGAGCTCATGCGCCACCGTGACCCCGTCAGCGGTGTGCGGATCGATGACGACGCCGCTGTGCTCATAGGTCGATCGGATGCTGGCGAGCCGGTCGGCGTGAGTGCTGGTTCCGCTGATGAAGCCGAATTCGGCGTGCAGGCGCGGCAGCTCGGCGCTGAGGTCGAGGCGACCGGTGCGCTGCAGCTCGGCCCAGCGCTCGGGGAATGCGTCTGTGCCCAGCAGCTCCCAGATGAAGCGTTCGAGGTTCGAGGCCTTCGAGATGTCCATCGAGGGGCTCGACGTGGCCAGCGTCTCTTCGCGCGAACGCGGCACGTACACACCGGTGCGGAAGAAGTCGTCGAGCACGTTGTTCTCGTTGGTGGCGAGGATCAGACGGTCGATCGGCAGCCCCATGCTGCGCGAGAGGTGACCCGCGTAGATGTTGCCGAAGTTGCCCGACGGCACCGCCACCGAGAGCATCGCCTCGGCGCGGTCGGACTCGGCCACTGCATCCGTCGCACGCAGCCACGCCCAGAAGTAGTACACGATCTGTGCGCTGATTCGGCCGAAGTTGATCGAGTTGACGGCGCCGATGGCCTGGTCGGCCTTGAACTGTGCATCGCCGTTGATCGCCTTCACGATGTTCTGGCAGTCGTCGAAGACTCCGTCGATGGCGATGTTGTGCACGTTGTCGTCGGTGATCGAGTACATCTGCGCACGCTGCACATCGCTCATACGGCCCTGTGGCGAGAGCATGAACACGCTGATGCCGGGCTTGCCGCGAAAGGCGTGCTCTGCGGCCGAGCCGGTGTCGCCCGAAGTGGCGCCCAGGATGTTCAGCCGTCGGCCGCGGCGCGCGAGCACGTAGGGCATCGCCTCGCCCAGAAACTGCATCGCCAGGTCTTTGAAGGCCATGGTCGGGCCCTGCGACAGGCCCACCAGAACTGTGCGCCCGTCGAGCGGGGTCAGCGGCACGACCGGGTCGGGAAAGCGCTCGGGCCCGTAGGCCTTGGCGGTGAGCGCTTCGAGATCGGCAGTCGGGATGTCGGTCGCGTAGAGCGCGATCACCTTCGCTGCGAGCTGCGGGTAGGTCAGCGACCGCCACGACTCGCGCTGTTCGGCGCTCACCTGGGGAATCGTCTGCGGCACCACGAGCCCGCCGTCGGGGGCGAGACCGTCGAGCAGCACCTCGGTGAACGTCGCGGGCTGCATGCCCCCTCGTGTCGAGACGTACTGCAGATCGGTCTGGTGGTCGATCATTCCCTCGGTCATGCGGTTCGTGCCTTTCGATAGACAGCGCTCGTACGGCTGTCACTCAAGGATACCGACTGACCACGACAAGCCGTGGTCCGGCGCCGCCAGAAGCCCTCAGCGGCCACCGAACTGATAGAACTGAACCTATGACAACCTCGCACAGCATCCCATTTCGCGCCGACCAGGTCGGCAGTCTGCTTCGCCCGCCCGCCGTTCACGACGCGCGTGACCGCTTCGCCCGCGGCGAGATCGACGCTGCCGCGCTGCGCGCCGTCGAAGACGAGCAGATCGCACGCGTCATCGCCAAGCAGCAGGAGGTCGGGCTGCAGGCCGTGACCGACGGTGAATTCCGTCGCGCCTTCTGGCACTTCGACTTCTTCAGCGGGCTCAACGGCGTCGAGATCGTCGAAGAAGACAGCGGCATGGCCTTTCACGGCACGGCGCCGAAGCCGCACGCCGTGCACATCACCGGCAAAGTGAGCTTTCCCGACGACCACCCCATGCTCGAGCACTTCCGCTTCGTGCGCGACCACACCACGGTCACGGCCAAGCAGTGCATCCCGGCGCCGACCGTCATGCACTTTCGTCTGGCCCCCGAGAGCATCGACCACAGCGTCTACCCCGACCGGGCTTCGCTGTTCGCCGATCTGGCTCAGACGTGGCGGGATGCCGTCCGTGCGTTCCACGCTGCGGGGTGCCGCTACCTGCAGTTCGACGACACCGCATGGGCGTATCTCTGCTCTGATCTGGAACTGGAGCGTGCCCGCGAGCGCGGACTCGACACTGAGAACATCGCTCAGGCCTACGCCGATCTGCTGAACGACATCGTTCGCGACCGCCCTGACGACATGACGATCACCACGCACGTCTGTCGTGGCAACTTCCGCTCGACGTGGATCTCGTCGGGCGGCTACGAGCCGGTCGCCCCGTACCTGCTCGGCCAGGTCGACTACGACGGCTTCTTCCTGGAGTACGACTCCGATCGTGCAGGCGGCTTCGAGCCGCTGCGCTTTCTGCCACATGACGGTCGCCGGGTCGTGCTCGGGCTGGTCACGTCGAAGTCGGGTGACCTCGAATCGGCGGATGCCGTGCGCGCGCGTATTCGCGAGGCTGCGGAATTCGCCCCGCTCGATCAGCTCGCCCTGAGCCCGCAGTGCGGCTTCGCCTCGACCGAAGAGGGCAACGTGCTCACCGAGGAACAGCAGTGGGCGAAGCTCCGCGAGATCACGAAGATCGCCGACGAGGTCTGGGGCTTTCCGCAGGATCGCTGAGCCCGGACTGCAGCAGCGCAGCACCGAGAACCCTCGCTTTCACGAGCGTCTCAGCGTACTCGTCCGCTGCCTGTGACAGCTGCGTGATTGCGCCGCCGACGCCGAACGTCGCACGATGCGGCTCGACGACAATCGTGCGAATGACCACGCTGAGTGACAGTGTGCCGTTCGGCGAAAGCCAGCCGAGGGCACCGGCGTAGACACCGCGTGGGCCGCCCTCAAGCTCGTCGATGATCTGCATCGTGCGACGTTTCGGTGCTCCAGTCATGGAGCCGGCCGGAAACGTCGCGCGTATGCAGTCGAACGCTGTGCAGTCGTCTCGCAGCTCTGCTCTGACCGTACTGATCAGTTGATGAACGCCGGGAAACGACTCAACCGCGAACAGCCTCGGCACCCGTACCGTCTCTGGTCGGCACACTCGGCTCAGGTCGTTCCGCATGAGATCGACGATCATCAGGTTCTCTGCGCGCTCTTTCTCAGAGCTGAACAGTTCTTCACGACGCTGTGCGTCTTGCAGCGGAGTCGCCCCGCGTGGGCTGGTGCCTTTAATCGGCCGTGTCTCGACCGTTCTGTTCTCGTCGATCGTCAAGAAGCACTCTGGCGAGGCGCTCAGCACCGAGAAGTCACCGCATCGCAGCAGCGCACCGTAGGGAACCCGTGAGAGCTCTCTGAGCCGCTGATAGGTTGACACGGGGTCGACTGACACGGGGTACTCCGCCATGTTCGTGAGACATACCTCGTACGAATCACCAGCGGCTATGTGTCGTTGGCTCGTCTGCACACGTTCCATGTAGCACTCACGGTCATGGCGAAAGCCGAAAGCGGCCTGCAGCGTCGCATCATCTGGGAGCGCGCAGGTCTGAGACGACGCCCCGTCCCGCGACTCCGCCGGCGACAAGCCGCGTTCCTGCTGCTCCTGCTTCCGCAGCCGCCTGCCCGACGACACAGACGACGTCGCCGCCAACGTCAGCAGGGTGCGGGTCGTTCGCCGCATCCAGAGCCGCGAGGCAGCATCCAGTGTCTTGTCAGCCCCTTCGGAGCGCAACGCAAGCAGCTGCACCTCACCCGACACATGGTCGAAGACGATCGCTCGTTCGGCAAAGGTCAGAAGCCCGTCTGGCATGTCAGAGGGTGTCGAGTCAGCGACGCCACAGGTGCTGGCTTTGAGCCCATACCCGAGATAGCCGATGTAGCCGAGGCAAAAGCCTCCGACTGCGGGTGGCGGCCGTCCAGTGGCGAACCTCGTCAGCTGTGTCTCAGCGACGTGCAACAGGTCTCCTTCGACTTGTTCGCTGCTGCCGTCGACAGCGATTCTTGTCGTATGGGACTCCCCTGCACGATACGAGAGCACGTGAGCGTGCACTCCGTCGAGCGTGCCCAGCACACTGATCGCCGATCGTTCGTCGCCACTGTTGCTGTCCAGCCAGAAGCTCCGTGAATCATCGGCGTAGAGCGCGGCGTGTACGTCTGCGGCGCAGAGATCGATGTGCAGACGTCGCACGTCGATCCACCAGCGCTCTGCGGTGGTCTCGTCGCATGTGCTCATATGTGTCGATCGCGCTTGCACTGGTGTGGAACGTAGCCTTCCGCCTGACGCAGATGAGCGATGTGCCGCTGCGCGCTCCGTTCTGCCGGCGCATTCTCAAGCCACTCGACGACGTGCTGCTCACACCCTCGCAGCGCCGCTCGATAGTCATCCGCCCGCCCGTTCGAAGCGACCCGCAGGCCATCCCATGTACTGACCACACGAATACCATGCAGTGAGCTGAGCACCCACACTTCGTCGGCCGCGCGCACCTCGTCTGGGGTGCAGAGCCGACTTGCGACCGCATCGCCCCGAAGGCCCGCAATTCGGATGACCGCAGCTTCTGTGACGCTCGGCAGCCGTTGTTCGCTGCCTGATACCACCAGTCGGCCCTCAGACCAGTGCACGATGCTGCTGAAGGCGCCCTCACGAAGCGTGCCGTCAGCGCCGACCAGCACCGCTTCGTCTGCGCCGCCTGCTTGCGCCTGGGCGCGCAGCGACATCTGCACCGGAAAGTCAGGGCCCTTCAGCTCGGGCCGCTGGCGGGGGTCAGAGCACGATGGCGTCCAGAGACGCACCTCAGTGCGCAGTGTCGTTTCTGCGATCGAGCGCGTCTGCACCCTACACGTCAGCTGATCGATCGAGATCCTCGGAAACCACAGGCCCTCTGCGACTTCCGGCTTCTGCAGCAGCTCGCGGTAGACAGCACGCACTCGGTCCAGCGACCAGCCGCTGGACCGAGACAGACGCTCGATATGACCGTCGACGTCGAGCACACGGCCATGCCTGATGAGCAGCGAATCGTGCAGCATAGGTCAACGATATCCGGGCGAGGATGCAGCGCGGTCCTGACATATCACCAGAACCCGCTGATATGGTGGCGTCATCTGGCTGTCATCTCCCCGAGCCGACTACGCCGACTCGAGCACCTCAGACTCCAGCACCGCGACCGCCCGCGCATCCTGGAAGTCACGCAGCCCGTCCAGCCCCTGCTCACGCCCCATGCCCGACGACTTGAGTCCACCGAACGGCGCCCGCAGATCGAGCCGGTTCGCACCGTGGTCGTTGATCCACACGTACCCGCAGACCAGCTGGCCGGCAACCCGCCGAGCCCGCGCCGCATCCATCGTCCAGACCGAGCCGCCCAGGGCCGCCCAGCTGTCGTTGGCAAGGCGCACCGCATCCGCCTCATCGTCGAACGCCATCACCGGGATCACCGGTCCGAACTGCTCTTCGGTGACCACGCGCAGACCCGCATCGGGTTCGACCACGATCGCCGGCCGCACGAAGTTGCCTGCCCCCAGATCGCCGCCCGGCAGCTCGCCGAACTCTCGCACGTCGGCCTCGGCCGCTTTCGCCTCGGTGATCAGCCCGTCGACGAACCTCTTCTGTTCCGCCGAATGCAGCGGCCCCATCGTCGTCTTCGGGTCGGCACCGTCGCCGAGCACCACGTGGTCGAGCCGCGCAGAGAGCCCGGCCACCAGCTCGTCGAGGCGCGACCGGTGCACGTAGATGCGCTTGGCGTTCATACAGATCTGTCCGGTCGAGTCGAACACCGCGTGGAAGAGCCGGTCCAAGTGCTCCTCGTCGAGCGGAGCGTCATCGAACACGATCGCCGCATCGTTGCCGCCGAGCTCCAGCGTCACACGGGTCAGCGTCGGCGCGGCGAGCTCCATCATGCGACGACCGCCGCTCACGCTCCCGGTGAAGCAGACCTTCGCGACATCATCGTTGCGAATCAGTCCCGTCATGTTCGCGTCCGGCCCGGTCACGACGTTCAGCACGCCTGCGGGCAGGCGCTCGGCAACCCGCTGCACGAGCTGCGCCGTCGCCAGCGGAGCAGTCAGCGGCGGCTTCACGATCACTGTGTTGCCGGCCAGCAGCGCGTACGGCAGCGATGCCGCGAGAATCGCCAGCGGCCAGTTGAACGGCACGATCACCGTGGCCACACCAAGCGGCTGATACGTCACCGTCGTCTCGACCGGGATGCCGGGTTCGGGGTGCAGCACGGCATCCGCATCGACTTGGTCGACCAGTGTGAGCGCCTGTCGCCAGCGCAGCTCGAACACAAGCGCGTCGACCCACGCCTCGGCCACGATCTTGCCGTTCTCTCGCGACAGCAGCGCGGCATCCGCATCTCGGTCTGCCGCGATGTCTGCGACGGCCTCGGTCATCAGGTCGGCGCGCTGCTGCGGGGTCAGCGCCGACCACTGCGCGAACGCACCTTTCGCCGCAGCCACGGCGTCTGCCACGTCTGCTGGCGATGCCGCCGCCGCATGGCCGACAATATGGCTCGGCCTCGCCGGATCAATGATGGCCGTCGTCTCGTCGGTCGCGCGCGCGGCGCCCCCGATGAAGAGCGTCGAGCGCGTCTCGTCAGGCGTCGAATCGTTCTGGGGATGCGCGGTGTCAGTCATGCGGTCTGCTTTCAGTCGTGGGGTGGGCGCGGCTGGATGTTGTGCTCTGTGTGCAGGCTCAGGCTGGGACCAACACTATCCCAGCTTCTGCGATCTGGCCGTAGCCGCCTCAGCCGCTTCGCTGTAGTGCGATTGCCCCGAGCACGCTGCCGCACCCGCTGCTTTTTCTCCAGAGACTTGCGTTCGAGCGCGCTCGAACCTCTACCGTCGTCGACATGACGAACGACAGAGCAGACCGCATCCACAGAACGAACAATGCTCACAGAGCAGACACCATCACGAACACAGACCACGCGAGCAGCAGCGAATCAGTCGAGAAGACAGCAGCCAGCAGAGTCTGGCTGATCACCGGGGCGTCGTCCGGTCTGGGCCGGGCACTGGCGACGGCAGCGTTGGAGTCAGGAGAACGGGTCGTCGGCACCGCTCGCGACCTCAGCAGATTCGCTGACCTGCGGCAGGCGTATCCTGACACGCTCTGCACAATCGCACATGATGTTCGCGACACCGACCGGGCAGCGGATGTCGTGACCGAGGCGATCAGCCGGTTCGGTCGCATCGACGTGCTCGTCAACAACGCCGGTGTCGGCCAGGTCGGCACAGCCGAAGAGGTCGACGATGCTGCCCTGCGCGACATGCTGGCGCAGCATCTGTTCGGCCCGGCAGCCTATGTGCGCGCCGTGCTGCCGCATCTGCGCGCCGCCCGTTCGGGCACCATCGTGCAGATCAGCAGCCAGGGAGGCCGTAGGTCGTTCCCCGCCGTCGGCAGCTACTCCGCCGGCAAGTTCGCGCTCGAGGGGTGGTCCGAAGCACTGGCGCTCGAGGTGCAGCCGTTCGGCATCGACGTGCTCATCGTCGAGCCCAGCCGACTTCGCACTGAGTTCAACCGAGCAGGGGTGCTGCTACAGGCGACCGAGCGCACGGAGTACGACGACGTCGCTGGCGCGGTGCGCGCCGACATGCGCGGGTCGGACGGTCTGCAGGAGGGAGACCCCACGCGGGCTGCCGCCGTGATTCGACAGGTCATCGCAGTACGACATCCGCCGCTGCGCCTGCCGCTTGGAGCCGAGGCGGTGCGCACCCTGAGCACGGCTTATCGCACCGCTCTCGACGACGTCGAAGCGTGGGCGAAAGTCTCTGAATCGGCAGATTTCCCTGGCCAGACGCACACCCAGGCACGGCCGATCTGATCACGGACGGATCCCATTTCGAAGACTTGTCAGCGCATTCCGGCTTTCGCACAGGCACGATGAGAGACCACCACTAGGCTCGACGACATGGCTACAGACGACCTCATTCGCACGCTCATGCAGCAGATCGATGCGACACCCGATGCGGGAGCCGTCGATCTGCTGCACGAGCTGCTGGATGACGCCACGATCGAAGACTCGTCGAACGAGATCGGCATCGCCGAGGCTGCGCAGCTGGTCGGTCTCTCGGCGCACACACTGCGGTACTACGAGCAGCAGAAACTCGTGCGCCCGACCCGTAATGCTCAGGGACGGCGCCGCTACGACGCCTTCGCGCTGAGACGTCTCGTCTTCGTGACGAGGATGCGAGTGTCGGGCATGGGGATGAGCGAGCTGCGCCGTTACATCGCGCTGGTCGAGCAGGGCGACGCGACGATTCCTGAGCGCAGACAGATCATGCTCGATCAGCGAGACCGCATCGAACGCCAGATCGCCGAGCTGGAGCTCGCCCGCGAGGCGACCGATTTCAAGATCGCACGGTACTCGGCGCCGGAGTGAGCGTGTCGGTCCGCTGGCGCAGGAGCACTGGCGCAGGAAGCTCTGCAACACACATACCCGGTGCTGGTGGCCGAGTACAGCACTCAAGCTGCTGCCTTACATCACCGCCCCACCTCCAACTGGTCGAACGCGGCGCCGCCCTACTTGCTTCAGTGCAACACGGATTTGTTGAGCACAGCACCGTTCCGCTCAAACTCAGCTGATCTCGACAAAACCATGTACATCCGAGCGGATCCGTGCACCGGCGCAAAGGCTTATCGGCACAATGACTCATCAGCACAGAGTCAAACCGGATGTGCCCTCATGCTGAAAGTCGCCACAGTACACAGCACCACATTGCCTGCAGAGCACGGTGCCCGCAAAACACTGCGCGCAGATCAGCCCCTCAACGCAGAAATCCCGCCAGTTGCACCTGGCGGGATTTCTGATGTTACGAGCGATGTCTCAACCATCTCGTGTGGACCTGAGGGGACTCGAACCCCTGACCCCCTGCATGCCATGCAGGTGCGCTACCAGCTGCGCCACAGGCCCCTTTCGGAGCTTCAAAACACCTCACGGCGTTTCAGCCAACTCGATAATCTTAGACCGAACTGCTTGAAGATTGCAACCCGAGATCGACAAGCCCGTTCAGGCTGAGGCACGAGCCCAGCCCGAGCAGACAGCTCCCCGCTGCGGCACTGTTCACCACAGCGCTGTCAAACTATCCGCGACGCCGCTCACGCCGACGTTCCATCCGTGCGCTGAGCCACGCCCAGAACCTCTTCAGTGGTTTCAGCGCCTTCGCAGCCCAGGCGAACTCCGTCGCGAGAATGCCGAGGCCGAAGAAGATCACGACCCAGCCGGGGCCGGGCAGCGGCAGCAGCACGATGCCGAGGGCCAGCACGCACCCGCCGACGCAGGCGACACCTGCCCGCCAGACGCGCAGCATCCGAGGATGACGCCCCAGCCAGCGACGAAAGGCGCCCCGCTCTGGCGCATCAGCGTCGTCAGCCGGGGTCACGGGATTCGCACCCGATTCAGCGCGCAGAGGTGCTCTCCGCACCATCGTGCAGGTCAAGCTCGACCACCGGCGCCGTGTTCCAGATGCGTTCCAGGGCATAGAAGTCGCGCGACTCTGCCTGGAAGGTGTGCACGACCACATCGCCGAAGTTCTGCAGCACCCACTCCCCCAGCTCGCGCCCCTCGCGGCCTCGCATCTTCACGCCGTTCTCGACCATGGCATCCTGCACAGCGTCGGCGATGGCGACCACATTGCGGTCGCTCGAGCCGGTGACGACCACGAAGATGTCTGCGAACGGGTTCGTGCCCGAGACGTCGAGCGCGACGATGTCGTGCCCGTTCAAGTCGAGCGCGGCCTGGGCGGCGATCTGTGCCAGGCGTTTCGCCTCTGCGCTGGCCGTCATGCGCCGAAGATCCGCAGCAGCACGAACACGGTGGCGGCGATGAGCAGCACGCCGGCGCCGATCAGCAGACCGATCGACAGCTTGTTCATGCGATCGTGCTGTGAGTTCTCGGGCAGAATGCGGTCGGTCTCGTAGCGACGCACCGTCTCGACGGCAGACACGGGACGTGTCTCGTCGGTCACCGGCACCGAGTCGCTGGTGTCGGCCAGCGGGTCGCCGCGATCTTTCTCGTACGCCGCCGGGATGACACCGGTGTCGGTGGTCAGCTGCGGCAGCGTGATCGAACCGGTCGTGATCAGCACATCACCGGTCGAGTCGAGCGGCAGCGCGAGGCTGTTCTGCTCGGGTGTGCTCGGCAGCACCAGCACGCTGGCCGTTGCTGGGCCGGTCGTGATGGTCGGCTTGTTGGGGGCGATCCTGGCGTCGACGTCGCTGTCAGACGTCGCCGGAGTGATGATCACCGGAGTGCTCTCAGCCTTCGCCGGTTGGCTGGGCTGAGCTGCGGGCTTCGACGCCGACGGGGTCGGAGCCGCTGCGCGAGGCTTCGATGAGCCAACCGGCGCGTCGGCCAGCAGCGGCCGGCGGCGACGAGGTTCCGCTGTCGACGGCGTCGGGGATGCCGCAGCCGGTTTCGCTGCAGGCGTCGCCTGCGAGCCGCCAGGCGTCGACGAGGGGCCGCCAACCGATTTTGCGGCAGGCCGTTCTGCCGCAGGCTGCTTCTCAGCCGGCTTCGGGGTGGGCTTCGCCTGTGCGGGCGACGTCGACTTCACGAAGGCCGAACCTGCCGATGTGGCGGGAGCGGGCTGCGGAGCCGGCTTCTTCGCCGGAGCCGGACGCTGAGCCGATGCCGGGCGCTGAGCAGGAGTCGACTGTGCCGCCGCTGCCGGGGCGCCGTGCCGATGATGCGCTCGTTTCGACTGCCCGTCGGCAGCAGTGCTCTGTGCCGACTGCTGCGCCTTCGAGGCAGCACCCTGCCCTGAACCGGCTGCTGTCTGCTTCTTCTCTGCATCGCCGGAAGTCTTCGATGCGTCGCTCGGAGTCTTTGCCGCTGCGGCCTCGGAGGCAGCCAGCTGAGCCGCGCGCTCTCGTGCACGCAGCTCTCGCCGCGTCAGCTGATGTTCTTCGGCCACTTAGTCCTCATCCCGATACAGTCCGTATTTACTGATGTACTGGACAACGCCGTCTGGCACCAAGTACCACACGGGCTGACCACGGCGCGCACGCCGTCGACAGTCTGTCGACGATATCGCAAGCGCAGGTATCTCTAGCAAGCTTACGTCGTCATGCGGCAGGCTCGAAAGTGAGAGCGGATGCCCGGGCCTGCTGACGGCGACGAAATGCGCGAGCTTCCAGAGCTCTTCGCTGTCTTTCCACGTCAGAATCTGGGCGATGGCATCGGCCCCAGAGATGAAGAAGAGCTCGGCCTCGGGGCGCAGGCGATGCAGGTCGCGAAGGGTGTCGATCGTGTAGGTGGGGCCCGCTCGATCGATGTCGACCCGACTCACGGTGAACCTCGGGTTGGATGCTGTGGCGATCACCGTCATCAGGTAACGCTGGTCGGCATCGGTGACCCGGCGATCAGCTTTCATCCATGGCTGGCCGGTGGGTACGAACACCACTTCGTCGAGGTCGAACGCGTTCGCCACCTCGCTGGCAGCCACTAAGTGGCCGTGGTGAATCGGATCGAAGGTACCGCCCATGACGCCGATACGTCGACGCCGATGCGGGGTGATCTGTGTGTGCACGCGACTGGCGGAGCTCAGTGCCCCTTGTGCGCCTCTGAACCGGCGGCCAGCTCGGGAAGCGGCGGAACGACCTCATCGTGATGCCGGTTGTTGACGTCACGGTAGCTGAACACGATGAGCCCGAGCAGGATGAAGACCACAGCGGCGACCAGTGCGAAGCCCCACGGAGGCATCGGCATCGAGTGCTCCACTGATTCAGCGGCAAGTACGTTCACGGCAGTTGCAAGCATTGTGTCCTCATCTTCTGACTACTCACCCCATGATAGAGGATGACGCGACCACTTCAGTACACACGCGCCAGCGTGCCCGCCACGCGCCAGCCAGCGGTCAGTGTCTGATCTGACCCTCGCCGCGCACCAGCCACTTCGTGGTGGTGAGCTCGGGCAGCCCCATCGGCCCGCGCGCATGGAGCTTCTGCGTCGAGATGCCGACCTCAGCGCCGAACCCGAACTGGCCGCCGTCGGTGAAACGGGTCGAGGTGTTGACCATGACCACAGCCGAGTCCACCTCGGCGAGAAAGCGCTCGGCGTTCGCATAGTCTTCGGTGATGATCGACTCGGTGTGGTGCGTCGAGAAGTGATTGATGTGCTCGATCGCCTCGTCGATCGAATCGACGACATGCACTGCCAGCTCGAGTGCGAGATACTCCGTCTGCCAATCGTCTTCGGTCGCGGGAACGACCGAGGAGTCGATCGCCTGTACTGCCTCGTCTCCGTGAATCGTCACGTCTCTGTCATGCAGTGCGGTCAGCACAGCGGGAAGCACCCGTTCAGCCGCGTCACGATGCACGAGCACCGTCTCGGCGGCGTTGCACACACTCACGCGTTGGGTCTTCGCATTCACCACGATGTCGACCGCATGCTGCAGATCGGCACTCGCATCGAGGTAGACGTGCACGTTGCCGTCACCGGTCTCGATCACCGGCACGGTCGAAGTCTGCACCACCCGCTGGATCAGCGCCTTGCCGCCGCGCGGAATCAGCACGTCGATCAGCCCACGCGCATGCATCAGTGCGTCAGCGCCCGCCCGACCGTGGTCGTCGACACTCACCACGGCATCCGCCGGCAGCCCGACCGAGGCGATCGCCTCACGCAGCACCTGCACCAGCACGTCATTGGTGTCATGCGCAGCCGAGCCGCCGCGCAGCGCCACGGCGTTGCCGCTCTTGATCGCGAGGGCGGCGATGTCGACCGTGACGTTCGGACGTGCCTCGTAGATCACGCCCAGCACGCCGAAAGGCACACGAACCTGCTCGATGCGCACACCGTTCGGCAGCCGATGACCGCGCACGAGCGTACCGATCGGGTCGGTCAGCCCCACCACGACGCGCACGGCGTCGGCGAGCGCTGCAATGCGGTCATGATCGAGGCGCAGTCGGTCGTGCATGGGCAACGGCAGCTCCGTCTCGACCGCGCGGTCGAGATCGCGCGCGTTGGCCTCGAGAATGCGCGGCTCATTGTCGACGAGCGCCTGGGCGATCGCCTCAAGCGCTGCGTCTTTGACACCCGAGGTGCGGGTGGCGAGCGAGCGCCCGGCCTGCTTCGCTGCCTGCAGACGCGGCCGCAGAGCGGCAAGAGCCGCCTCGCCGGTGAGCGGTGAACGATCGTCGCGTGACTGGTCTGCTGACATGCCTCACAGTCTATGACACGGCGCCGACACGATCAGGCGCGATTCGCGCTCGCATCGTCAGCGTCGTTCTGGGCACCGGTCTCGTCGTCCTGCTGTGGATGCTGCAGTCTCGACAGCAGCACGGTGAACGTCGTTCCGTGGACGCCTTCCAGCGGCCTGCCGTCGTCATCGAAGCGCTGCGGAGTCGACGCGACCGAGACGCTGCCGCCGTGCGCATGAACCAGCGCCTGCACGATCGACAGTCCGAGCCCGGTCGACCCCTGCCCCGGGGTGCGGGAGTCGTCAGCCTTGACGAAACGATCGAAGATCGTGTCGACCATCTGTTCCGGAATGCCCTGGCCGTCGTCGCGCACTTGGATGCGCACGTCGTCGCCGACGATCGCAGCGCCGAGCACCACGTTCGTTCCGGCCGGCGTGTGTGTGCGGGAGTTCGCGAGCAGGTTGACCAGCACCTGACGCAGGCTGTTCTCGTCTCCCAGCACCTCGAGCGGCTGGCTGGCGTCGAGGTCGAGCTGCCAGTGGTGGTTCGGGCCCGCGGCGTGCGCGTCTGCGACGGCGTCGATCAGCAGCCCTCGCAGGTCGACCTCTTCACGCTCGATCACCGGCTCGTTGTCCAAACGTGCGAGCAGCAGCAGGTCTTCGACCAGGTCAGACATGCGCTCGGACTCGCTGCGCACGCGACCCAGCTGCTCGGCCGCATGCGGCGGCAGCGTGTCGGCATCGCGCAGCACGAGCTGCGTGTAGCCGCGAATCGATGCGAGCGGCGTGCGCAGCTCATGGCTGGCGTCTGCGACGAAGCGGCGCAGCTTCGTCTCGCTGGCCCGTCGCACGCGGAAGGCGTCGTCGATGTGTGTGAGCATGCGGTTGAAGCTGCCCGCCACGCGCCCCACCTCGGTCACGTCGTCGACGAAGACCTCGGGAATGCGTTCGGTCAGCGCCGCGTCTCCGGTGGCGAGTTCGCGCCCGGCCACGCTCTGCGCGGTTCGTGCGACGACCTCGAGAGGATGCAGCGCCCGGCGCATGAGCATCCAGCCGAGCAGCAGCGCGCCGATGCCGGCCAGCGCGATCACGATCATCTGCACGACCATGTACTGCGTGATCGTATTGGCCACGGCCTCCTGTGAGATGGCGACGACCTGTCGAGCACCGGTTCGGTCGTTGATCGCGACGGCACGGTAGGTGCCGAGATCGGGCAGCGGCACGTCGTAGAAGCCGCCGTCGACCGGCACCTTCAGCAGCATCGCGACCTGATCGGAGTCGAGCTGGTGGAAGGTCGGAGTCTCGCCGTCGTCGATGTACCCGGCTCTGAGAGATCCCTGCCGCAGGTCGACGATGATGGTGTGCGCCCGCTGCGTGCGCACGTCCAAGCCGGGCGGAACCGGGTCATCGGGCCGCACCGCGGCATCCCCCTTCGCCACATCAGTGGCTCGGGCACGCTCGGTCGCGAGACTCAGCTCGGTGTTGAGCTGCCCGTACAGCGAGGTGTTCAGCGCAGACGTGGTGACGGTCGCGATCAGGGCCACGCTCGAGAACAGCAGCGCAGCGAGCATGATCGGCAGTGTCTTGCTCAGCGGCAGCAGCCGCCAGTGCCGCAGCAGGCCTCGCCTCTTGCGACGGTCGACGCCGGGCCTCGCAGCGGGCTGGTGCGAGGTGCGCGGCCCCTCGCGATCGGTCATACCGCAGGCTTCAGCACGTATCCGACGCCTCGAACGGTGTGGATCATCGGCTCGCGCCCGTGGTCGATCTTCTTGCGCAGATACGAGATGTACAGCTCGACGACATTGACCTCTCCGCCGAAGTCATAGTGCCAGACGTGATCGAGTATCTGCGTTTTGGACATGACCTTCTTGGCATTGCGCATCAAGAAGCGCAGCAGTTCGAACTCGGTCGCTGTGAGCTTGATCTCGTCGCCGCCGCGGGTCACTTCGTATGAGTCTTCGTTCAGCATGAGATCGCCGACGACGACAGTGGGGTCGTGCTCCTCTTCGACCCAGTGCCGTGAGCGTCGCAGCAGCCCGCGCACGCGCGCCATGAGCTCTTCGATGTTGAACGGTTTGGTCAGATAGTCATCGGCGCCCACGGTGATGCCGGCGATGCGGTCTTCGACCGCATCACGGGCGGTGAGAAAGATCACTGGGATGCTCTCGTCGATCTCATGCAGCTTGCGCAGCACCTCGAATCCGCTGAGGTCGGGCAGCATCACATCGAGGATCACCACGTCGGGTCGAGTGGTGCGGGCGGCCTCGACCGCTCCTCGGCCGTTGAGCGAGGTCATCACGTTCAGGCCTTCGTAGCGCACGGCTGAAGCGACGAGCTCAAGCAGGTTCGGCTCGTCGTCGACGACGAGCACCGTCACATCGTGCTTCTCACTTCTGGCAGCTGACTCGTTCACAGGCTCTCCGATCTCTCTCATCCGGGCCTGAACCCGGGATCTTCGCGCGAGTGTCGGCGATGCGTCGTCCGGGCGTTCTCGCGAAGAACTGCTTCGAGCATACTGAGCGAATTCTGTGAGCGTCATGTGTGTGAGGTGTCCAGATTCTCAGACACTCAGCACATACGCCCCTCAGTGTTCGTGGGTGACCGACTCGATGGTCTGCAGTGCTCCGGTGTCGGTGAGCTCGTGGCCGAGCACCGGGCGCGCCTCGAACCAGGTGCCGATCGACTGACCCGAAAGCGCGTTCGAGACGTGCTCGGTCGAGGTGAGCAGCACCGGGATGCCCGCCTCGGTCGCGACCCGAGCCGAGGCGATCTTCGTGACCGCTCCCCCGGTGCCGACGCCGTTGACCGTCACCGGCGAGACCTCGATGTGTTCAAGATCGTCGTCGTGCGCGACGAAGTGCAGGGGCTTCGAGCCCTCGCGCTGCGGCGGTCGGTCATAGAGCGCATCGACGTCTGAGAGCAGCACCAGCGCATCGGCCCGCACCAGCACCGCGGTGAGCGCCGCCAGCCGATCGTTGTCTCCGAAGCGAATCTCATGCGTCGCGACGGTGTCGTTCTCGTTGATGATGGGCAGCACACGCAGATCGAGCAGTCGATCGATGGTCTGCTGCGCCTGACGGCGATGTCTGCGGTCGTCGATGTCGCTCGCGGTGAGCAGCACCTGTGCGGTCGTCACGCTGAAGGCATCGAACACCGACTCGTAGCGGTACATGAGTCGTGCCTGGCCCACGGCAGCCGCTGCCTGTGAAGTCGCCAGGTCGGCGGGCCGACCGTTCAGGTTCAGCAGCGGCAGCCCGGTCGCGATCGCTCCGGACGACACCAGGACGACCTCGACGCCCCCTTCATGCAGCTGCGCCAGCGCCGACACCAGATGGCCGAGCTGGTGCTCGTTCTCACCAGTGATCGACGACGAGCCGACTTTGACGACGATGCGCCCGGCGCCGGGAATCCCAGCCTGCGAGATGACGGTGCTCACCGCTGCTCTCCTTCGTCCGAGGTGTCCTCAGCGGCCGAGCCTGCGGCATCCGTCGTGTTTGTCGAGCCTGCGGCGGATGCACTGGTCGCCCTCGTCCGCTCTCGATCCTCCGTCCACAGGCCGGCTTCGCGTTCGGCCTGCAGTTCGGCTCGGGCAGCGGCCTTGGCATCCATGCGCTCGTAGTACTCGACGCGCTTCTCGGCACGGGTCGGGCGCGAGTGATCGCTCAGGCGCAGATCCTCGCCACGCGGCGCAGCGATCTCGGCGCCGGAGGTGATCGACGGCTCCCAGTCGAAGATTCGCTCGTTGCTGCCCGGGCCGATGACCACGGCCGATCCGGCGCGCGCACCGGCACGGAACAGCTCCTGCTCGATGCCCAACCGATTCAGCCGGTCGGCGAGGTAGCCCACCGCTTCGTCGTTGTCGAACATCGTCTGGGCGATCCAGCGCTCCGGCTTCTCGCCGAGAATACGGAAGTACTCGCCGTCCGGGCCGGTCTCACGAGAGATGGTGAACTCGGCCTCACGACGACGTGATCGCGGACGAATCACGATGCGCTCCGGCTGCTCAGCCTCGGCTTCGGCCTCGGCACGCTGCGCGGCCCGACCCTCGGCGACCAGTCCGGCCATCGCGAAGGTGAGCTCGCGCAGGCCGCGGCGTGTGGCCGCCGAGACCTGGAACACGCGGAATCCCTGCTGCTCAAGATCATCTGTGACGAACTCGGCGAGCTCCTCGGCCTCAGGTACGTCGACTTTGTTGAGCGCGACAAGCTGCGGACGCTCGATGAGCGGCGTTTTGCCCTCGGCGACCGGATACTTCGCGAGTTCGGCCAGAATCGTTTCGAGGTCGCTGATCGGATCCCGATTCGGCTCGATCGTGGCGCAGTCGAGCACATGCACCAGAGCCTCGCACCGCTCCACATGCCGCAGAAAGTCGAGGCCCAGCCCCTTGCCTTCGCTGGCCCCTTCGATGAGCCCGGGCACGTCTGCCACAGTGAACCGCACATCTCCGGCCTCGACGACGCCCAGATTCGGAGCGAGCGTCGTGAACGGGTAGTCGGCGATCTTCGGCTTGGCCGCGCTCATGGCTGCGATCAGGCTCGACTTGCCTGCTGACGGGTATCCGACGAGAGCCACATCGGCCATGGTCTTGAGCTCGAGGCGCACGTCGCCGCTCCAGCCCGGTGTGCCGAGCAGTGCGAAGCCGGGGGCCTTGCGTTTCGTCGAGGCGAGCGAGTTGTTGCCGAGACCGCCGATGCCGCCCTGCGCCACCGTGTAGCGCATGCCCGGCTGGTCGAGGTCGATGAGCATCTCGCCATCTGCGTCGCGAACGACCGTGCCGACGGGAACGGGCAGGATCAGATCCTGCCCCGCATAGCCGTCGCGGTAGTCGCCCATGCCGAAGCCGCCGCTCTCGGCCCGCTGATGCGGTCGACGGTGGTAGGCCAACAGTGTGGTGATCTGCGGGTCGGATTCGACGATGACGTTGCCGCCGTCACCCCCGTTGCCGCCGTCGGGGCCGGCGAGCGGTTTGAACTTCTCGCGGCGAATTGACGCACAGCCGTCGCCGCCGTCACCTGCTGTGACGTGCAGCACGACGTCGTCGACGAAGCTGAGTGCCATGGGATGTGCTCCTTAAGGTGCGAAAGAGGCGAGCTCGCTATGCGAGCCCGCCTCGATCATGCTGAAAAACGGAATGTCACTCCGCAGCGGTGAGAATGCTCACCACGCGGCGACGGCCCTTGCTGCTGAACTGGACTGAGCCGGTCTCGAGCGCGAAGAGCGTGTCGTCTTTGCCGCGGCCCACGTTGGCGCCGGGGTGGAAGTGCGTGCCACGCTGACGAATGATGATCTCGCCGGCGTTGACCTCCTGCCCGCCGAAGCGCTTCACGCCGAGACGCTGCGCGTTTGAGTCGCGACCGTTGCGAGTTGAGCTCGCACCCTTCTTATGTGCCATGAGAGGACGCCTTTCGCTGTTACTTGATGCCGGTGATCTTGAGCTTGGTCAGCTCAGAGCGGTGCCCGAGGCGCCGACGGTAACCGGTCTTGTTCTTGAAGTGCTGAATGTTGATCTTGGGGCCGCGCAGGTCTTCGACCACCTCGGCGGTCACCTTGACCTTGGCGAGATCTTCGGTCTTCGAAGTGACCTTGTCACCGTCGACCAGCAGCAGAGCGGGAAGCTCCACAGCGCCCTGCTCATCTGCCTGAACACGGTCGACCGTCACGACAGTGCCGACCTCGACCTTCTCCTGACGCCCGCCGGCGCGCACGATTGCATAAACCACGTGTCATCCTTTGTCTTGAAGTCTGTGTTCACTCGCCGGCAGAACCAGCCCGAGCCAACACTCAATATTACTCAATTGTTTGTGTGCAGGTCAAACACCCGCGACCGCGTGTCTCAGTCCTGACGCTCACCGCCCGAGCGCTGCCGAAAACTCTGACCCCGCGTCTCTTTGGCGGTGTTCGGCGTGCGGGCCCCTTCTGGCAGGTGCGCGAGCACGTCTGCCAGAAGGGCGTCACGGTCGACCGGCTGTTTGGGCGAGGCCTCGGCCGCTGGTTGGGTCTTCGGCTTCGGCAGATCCAGATCGAGGTCGATATCGGTGCGCGCCGGCCCTGCCGGAGCTGATGCACGACGCGACCGGCGAGCCGACGCGGGCTCCGAACGTCGCTGCGGATGCTCGCTCGACTCCGCCGACTCTGCCGACTGCGACGACTTCGTCTGCACGTGCGACTCGACGGGCTCATGACGCTCTGCGGATGCGTGTGCCGTCGCCGCAGGCTGCATTCGATCTGCTGCGGTCGCGGCAGCGGCACCCTCCGCTGCGCTGAGGCCGGACTCTGCGTGCGACGTACGGGCGACAGACTCGCCAGAACGATGCTCTTCCACAGGCGGATGCGCTGCAGCATCACCCACAGCTGCCACAGGTGCCGGCGCCTCGGCGGTCGGGGCAGACGCGATCTGTGCGATCGTGCTGGCGGCGACCTGTGCGACGGCGTTCTTGACGTTCGCGTTCAGTGTGTTCTTCACCGGCTTGACAGCCTGGGTCTTCTTGCTGCGAGGCTTGCGAGCCGATCCGGATTTGCCGTTCTGCGAGCTGTGCGTGCTCTGACCGGAGTCGGAGCTCTCGCCGAGCTGCGTGAACGTCTCGGCCAGTCCGATGCCGATCTTCTTTCGCGTCATCTGGATCAGGCCCAGCGAGGTCACCTCGGCCACCTGATGCTTGGTGCGATCACGACCAAGGCATTCGATCAGACGCTGCAGCACCAGGTCGCGGTTCGACTCCAGCACCATGTCGATGAAGTCGACCACCACGATGCCGCCCAGGTCGCGCAGACGCAGCTGCCGCACGATCTCTTCGGCAGCCTCGAGGTTGTTCTTCGTGACGGTCTCTTCGAGGTTGCCTCCGGAGCCGACGAACTTGCCGGTGTTCACATCGATGACCGTCATGGCCTCGGTGCGGTCGATCACCAGCGAGCCGCCCGACGGCAGGAAGACTTTGCGCTCGCTCGCCTTCGCCAGCTGCTCGTTGATGCGGTAGGCGTCGAAGATGTCTTTGTCGCCGCTGTAGTGCTCGACGCGATCGACCAGATCCGGCGCGATCGTGTGCAGGTACTTCTCAATGGTCTCTTCTGCGTCTTTGCCGCTGATGACCATCTTCGTGATGTCTTCGTTGAAGACGTCGCGCACGACTTTGATGAGCAGATTCGGCTCGGTGTGCAGCAGCGCCGGAGCCTGCTGTGTCTCACGCAGACGCTGGATCTCTTCCCACTGCTGCTGAAGACGGGTGACGTCCCGTTCAAGCTGTTCCTTCGTCGCACCCTCAGCAGCGGTGCGCACGATGACGCCCACGTTCTCAGGCAGAATCTCTTTCAGCGTCTTCTTCAGACGCGAACGCTCGCTGTCGGGCAGTTTGCGACTGATGCCGCTCATCGAACCGCCTGGCACGTACACCAAGTAGCGACCTGGCAGAGAGATCTGACTGGTCAGACGGGCGCCTTTGTGACCGACGGGGTCTTTCGTGACCTGCACCAGCACGGTATCGCCCGCTTTGAGCGCCATCTCGATGCGCCGCTGCTTGTCGGTGACCTCGGCAGCCTCCCAGTCGACTTCGCCTGAGTAGAGCACGGCGTTGCGGCCGCGTCCGATGTCGACGAATGCGGCCTCCATGCTGGGCAGCACGTTCTGGATGCGCCCCAGATAGACGTTGCCGATCAGCGAGAGGTCTCGTGAGTGCGCTGCATAGTGCTCGACCAGAATGTCGTCTTCGAGCACGCCGATCTGGATGCGGTCGTCAGTCGAGCGCACGATCATCTGCCGGTCGACGGCCTCGCGGCGTGCCTGGAACTCGACCTCGGTGACGCTCTGGCGACGACGCCCGGCATCCCGACTGGCGTTGCGACGCTGCTTCTTCGCCTCGAGTCGTGTCGAGCCCTTGACCTTGGTCGGCGTCTCACGGTGACTGCGCTGCCCGCTCTCCTGGCTCTGTTCGTCGGCGGCTTCGTCGCTCGTGCGAGACCGACGACTGCCGTCACGCTTGCGGGTGCGACGACGCACACTCTCGACGTGCTCGGGCAGCTCTGGCTCTTCGTCATCGTCGCGCTCAGGCAGCTCGGGCTCTTTGAAGGTCAGCTCGATCGGGGCGACCGTCTCAGCGACCGGCGCTGCCGGAGCTGAGGTCGAGCCCGCCTCTCGAACGCTGAACGGCGAGAACGGCGTGATCTCTGCAAGGGGATCAGGCGCCGGCTCTGGTTCAGGTGCCTGCGCCGGCGTGGCTTCAGCGGTCGCCTCGGCACCAGACTCGGTCTTGGCCGCAGCCAACTCATCGGTGCCGTGAGCCACCACACCGGCAGCTGCCTCGACGCTCGTCAGCCCTGCTTCTGCAGGCGCGGTCTCACTCGGCGCAGCAGCCGCTGGGGCCGCCTGGTCTGACGGGCGCTCGTCTGCTGTCGCCGGTCCGTTGGAACGCGCCTGTGCATCGGCTGTCTCTTCTGCCGGTGCGAGCGATTCCTCGGCCACCGCAGTGGCCGGAGCCTCAGCCGCGTTCGCCAGGTCGCCACGATCAGCATCAGACGACGCGGCCGACGCGACATCGGCGGCGGCGTGCTCGTTCACTGCTTCGCCGTCGGCACCGTGGCGCGGCGCGGCGTCGCCTGACGTCTCGTCAGCTGACTCGTGGTCGCCGAAGGCAGACTTCGCCCGTCGGGTGCGCTTCGTACCGAAGAGCTGTCCGAACAGACCGCCCTTCCCATGTTCTTCATTACCCACCATCGCTGGTGCACTCCTGTATCCAGCCGCAGTCCCGGTCGCCCCGAGCCGGCTCCTCAAACTGTTCGCACGACCGCTGAGGTCGATGCGCCAAATTCAGCTCTATCGCAGGGCGTCCTGGCCCTGAACAGCATCTGCGTCGTGTTGACGACGCCTGTGATGCGCGTCTGCGCGTGAGGGCGACTCACGCGACCCAGCCCATTATCGCATGGAATCCGGTGTTCGCCGCTGCGTGCCATAATGGCGGCATGTCTGCAAACCGTCCGGGCACAGCCCTTTCCAAGCCGCTTGCCGTCACCATGGTCGTCATCGGCCTGGGCGGCCTGCTCGGAGCCTTCGAACTGGCCACTGAGTATGTCAAGACGCTGCAGAACCCTGCGTATACGCCGAACTGCTCGTTGAACATCCTGGTGACCTGCGGGCCGAACATGCAGTCTTGGCAGGGCAGCCTCTTCGGGTTCCCCAACGCGCTGCTCGGTCTGATGTGCTTCATCTTCCCGATCGCCGTGGGGATGAGCACCCTGGCCGGTGCGCGCATGGCCCGCTGGTACTGGCAGCTCTTCAACATCGGCATGCTCGGCGGCTATGTGTTCATCACGTGGCTCTACTCGCAGAGCATCTTCGTCATCGGCACGCTGTGCCCGTGGTGCATGGAGGTCTGGTTCTTCATGATCTTCGGCTTCTGGTACATCACCGCCTGGAATCTGCGTGAAGGTCACTTCGGAAGCGGGCTCAAGCGCTTCGGGGTCTGGCTCTTCCACTGGGCATGGGTCGTCAGTCTGCTCAACCTCGTGCTGATCGCCGTGCTCGCCGAGATCCGTCTCGGCTGGATCGAGTTCCTGCTCTGACCGTGGTGCGCGGCGCTCAGGCGCTGCGCCGACCTGCTCAGCTCATGCCTCAAGGCGCCTTGCGCGCCGCCGAGCCCTGCAGACGACAGAAGGGGCCGCGCTCTGCAGAGCGCGGCCCCTTCTGTCGTCTGCAGGTCAACCGCGCACGGACAGGATCAGGCGAACCAGATGCCGATCTCACGCGCTGCAGACTGCGTCGAGTCAGAGGCGTGTACGACGTTGCGCTGCACCGAGACGCCCCAGTCACGGCCGAAGTCGCCGCGAATGGTGCCGGGCGCTGCGACGGTCGGGTCGCTTGCGCCGAGCAGCGTGCGCACGCCGGGAACGACGTTGTCGCCCTCGAAGATCACGGCCACGATCGGCCCGCTGATCATGAAGTCCACGAGAGAGTCGAAGAACGGCTTGCCTTTGTGCTCGGCGTAGTGGCGTTCAAGCAGCTCCCGGGTCGGCTTCACCCATCGGATGTCTGCCAGACGGTAGCCTTTGCGCTCGATGCGGGCGAGCACCTCGCCGGTCAGTCCGCGTTCGACGCCATCCGGTTTCACCAGCACGAGGGTGTGGTCTGGGGTGATCTGCTTCTGCTCTGCAGTGGTCATCTGTCGATTCCTTTCGGGTGTTTCGTCAGTGTTGGGTCGGTTGTTCGTGCTGCAGGGCTGCAGCTTCCCGGTCTGCGCGTGCTGCCGCGACCATGATGTAAATCCACAGGGCCAGGCAGATCAGCGACACGAAGAAGATGAACCCGCTGAAGAGACCGGCGAGCAGCAGCACGACCTGCACCGCCCACCCGAGCCAGAGCCCGATGGGGCCACGACGCATACAGGCGAGAGCGAGCACGAGCAGCAGCATCGAGCCGGCACCGAGCCACCAGACCAGCGGCGACGAGATCAGCCGCAGCCCGAAGAGCACCAGGGTATAGAAGATGATCACGAACGACTCGAAACCGAGCATCACGCTGCAGAGCTTCTGACGAAGTCTCACACCGCTGCTCGGAACCGCACCGTCTGCGCTGTTCGGAGGTTTCATCGCCTTCATTCTACGTGCTGCGGCCCGATGGTCAGAACCGGTCTCCTGGCTCCATACTGTCTGGCCACATCTCGTTCGCGTCGTCGTCTTCGGCAGCCGACGCCTCAAGGGCGTCCTTCGCCGCCTCGACGTCGGCATCCGACGTCGCATCCGCTGCCACCGCAGAGGTGTCGGCGTCCGTCAGCGCGGCCACCTCGCCGATGACCGTGATCGACCCGGTGACGATGATGCCGGAGTGCTCGACCTCGCGTGCCAGGTAGCGAGCCTCGTCCAAGGCCTCTTCGACATCGTCGACCACCCTGACCCGCTCCATACCGAACACCTCGACGGCCAGTGCGGCCAGGTCGTCTGCGGGGATCGCCCGCGGCGAGTGCGAGGCGGTCACCACCACCTCGTCGACGGCGCCGTCGAGCGCCTGCAGAAAGCCCTTCGCGTCTTTGTCAGACAACACGCCGATCACGGCGACGGTGCGATCGAAGTGAAAGTTCTCGACCAGCGCACGGGCCAGGCTGCGCGCTCCGTGTGGGTTGTGCGCGGCGTCGATGATGATCGTCGGGTCGGTGCCGACCACCTGCAGCCGACCGGGCGACTTGGCCGAGGCGATGCCGGGCTCGACGACATCGGCGCCCAGCGGCACGTCTCCCCCGCCGAGAAAGGCCTCGACGGCGGCGATCGCCAGCGCGGCGTTCTGCGCCTGATGCTCGCCGTAGAGCGGCAGCGCGAGATCGCGATAGGTGCCGGCCAGGCCGCGCACGTCGATCACCTGCCCGCCAACAGCCGGCTGCGCGTCCAACACCTCGAAGTCGGTGCCCGCACGCTTCAGCGTGATGCCCAAAGCGTCGGCTTTGGCCTGCAGCTCGCGCATCGCCTCCGGTGCCTGCGCGGCGGTCACCGCGATGGCGCCCGGCTTCATGATGCCGGCCTTCGTATGCGCGATCTCGGCGATCGTGCTGCCCAGCACCTTGGTGTGGTCGAGCGCGATCGGTGCGAACACCGCGACGTCGCCGTCGGCGGTGTTCGTCGAATCCCACTCCCCACCCACGCCCACCTCGAGGCAGATCACATCGACAGGTGCGTCGGCGAAGGCCGCGAAGGCGAGCACGGTCAGCGCTTCGAAGAACGTCAGCGCCGCCCGGCCTTCGCCGCGCAGCTGCTCGTCGACCATTTCGACGAAGGGCTGTACGTCCTCCCACGTGCCCAGCAGCCGCTCGTCGGTGATCGGCGATCCGTCGATCACGATGCGCTCGTTGAAGCGCACCAGATGGGGGCTGGTGAACACCCCCACTCGCAGGCCGGCCGACGCCAGCATCGAGGCGGCGATGCGTGCCGTCGACGACTTGCCGTTGGTGCCGGTGATATGGATGATGCGGTACGACTTCTGCGGGTCGCCCAACAGATCGAGCACCCGAGCGACCGCGTCAAGCCGTGGCTCGATGCGGTTCTCAGGAGCCCGCCCATAGAGCTGCTCGGTGAGCTGCTCGACGCTGTTCGGGGCGGGGGCAGCCGTCGTGGCGTTGCGTGCGTCAGTCACAGGTTCAGGCCTTCTCGATCAGGATGCCGACCCGCTCGCCGTCGCCGACGGGCTGGTCTGCCTCGTCGCCGAGCGCTTCGACGGTGACGACATGGAGGTCGGTCGCAAGTGTCTCGGCGGCGATCAGATCACGATTGGCCTCGAGCGCCGCACGCACAGCCTCGTCGCCGCCCAAGGTGAGGTGGATGCGATCGCTGATCTCGAGTCCGGCTGCGCGTCGTGCCTGCTGCACCTGGCGCACCGTGTCACGCGCAAGCCCTTCGGCGGCGAGCTCAGGGGTCACCGCGGTTTCGAGCAGGACGAAACCGCCGCCGGAAAGCAGCCCGACCGCGTGATCGGTGCCTCTGTCAGAGCTCGCGTCGGCGACCAGATCGATCGAGTACTCCCCCGGCTGCAGGGCGATGCCGCCCGAGACGACTTGGTCGCCCTCTGCACTCCAGTCGCCGGTCTTGGAGCCCTTGATGGCGGTCTGCACCTCGCGCCCGAGACGTGGGCCGCACACCCGAGCATGCACGGTCAGTCGCTTTGACACACCGAAGCGCTCTGCGGTCTGCTCGCTGAGCTCGACGAGGTCGACCGACTTCACGTTGAGCTCGTCACGCAGGATGTCGGCGAACGGAGCCAGCGCATCCGCGCCCGCCTCGACGACGGTGAGCTTCGACAGCGGCAGACGCACCCGCAGGTGCTCGGCCTTGCGCAGCGCGAGGGCGGCGCTCGAGACGTCGCGCACTTGGTCCATCGCGGCGACCAGGTCGTCGTCTTTCGGGAACGCACCGGCGTCGGGCCAGTCCTGCAGATGCACGCTCTCGCCCCCGGTGAGATCCTTCCAGATGCGCTCGGTGACCAGCGGCAGCAGCGGAGCGGCCACACGCGTGACCGTCTCGAGCACTGTGTAGAGCGTGTCGAATGCGTCGGTGTCTTCGCCCACCCAGAAACGGTCGCGACTGCGTCGCACGTACCAGTTGGTCAGCACGTCTGCGAACTGCCTCAGCGCGTCGGTCGCGTCGACGCCGTTGAGGCCTTCGAGCGCGACCTCGACCGTGCGCACCAGGTCACCGGTCTTGGCCAGCAGGTACTGGTCGAGCACGTCGGTCGAGTCGGTTCGCCACTTCGCCTCGTAGCCGGACGCCGACGAACCGGCGGGCCGTGCCGTGTTCGCGTACATCTGGAAGAAGTACCAGGTGCTCCAGAGCGGCAGGATGACCTGGCGCACACCTTCGCGGATGCCCTCTTCGGTGACGATCAGGTTGCCGCCGCGCAGCACCGGGCTCGACATCAGGAACCAGCGCATGGCGTCCGAGCCGTCGCGATCGAAGACCTCGTTGACGTCGGGATAGTTGCGCAGGGACTTCGACATCTTCTGCCCGTCGTTGCCGAGCACGATGCCGTGGCTGATCACGTTGGTGAACGCCGGACGGTCGAAGAGCGCGGTGGCGAGCACATGCATGTTGTAGAACCAGCCGCGGGTCTGCCCGATGTACTCGACGATGAAGTCAGAGGGGTTGTGGGTGTCGAACCACTCTTTGTTCTCGAACGGGTAGTGCACCTGCGCGAAGGGCATCGAGCCCGACTCGAACCAGCAGTCGAGCACCTCGGGCACGCGGCGCATGGTCGACTTGCCGGTCGGGTCGTCGGGGTTCGGGCGGGTGAGCTCGTCGATGTAGGGCCGGTGCAGATTGTCGACCTTCACACCGAAGTCCTCTTCGAGCTGCTCGATCGAGCCGTAGACGTCGACGCGCGGGTACTCTGGATCGTCGCTCTTCCACACCGGGATCGGTGCGCCCCAGTAGCGGTTGCGCGAGATGTTCCAGTCGCGGGCGTTCTCGAGCCACTTGCCGAACTGACCGTCTTTGACGTTGTCGGGCACCCAGTTGATCTGCTGGTTGAGCGCGATCATGCGGTCTTTGACCTTGGTCACGTTCACGAACCAGGCAGGCAGCGCCATGTAGATGAGCGGCTTGCCGCTGCGCCAGGAGTGCGGGTAGGAGTGCTCGATGGTCGCCTGTTCGAGCAGACGGCCGTGCGACTTGACCAGCTTGATCAGCGTCTTGTTCGCCTCGAACACGTTCACTCCGGCGACCTCGGGCACGCTGGGCAGAAACTCACCCGCCTGGTTGACCGAGAGCACGACGGGGATGTCGTACTTCTGGCAGGTCAGCTGGTCGTCTTCGCCATAGGCCGGAGCCTGATGGACGATGCCGGTGCCGTCTGTGGTCGACACGTAGTCAGCCACCAGGATCTGCCAGGCGTTCTGCGTGCCGTACTGCTCTGCATCGGCGAAGTAGTCGAACAGCCGCTCGTAACGCACGTGTTCGAGTTCGGCTCCCAGCAGCGTACGCTCCACGGCATCCTGCGCGGCCTCGGCAGAGTCATACCCCAGTGCCTTCGCATGCGAGCCGACCAGATCGCGGGCCAGCACGAACCGTGTGCCCGCAGGCGAGCCGTCGCCTGCACCGGCCTCACCGGCAGGCACGACCGCATAGACGATCTCGGGGCCGACCGCGAGCGCGAGGTTCGTCGGCAGCGTCCACGGGGTCGTCGTCCAGGCGATCGCCTTGGCACCCTCGAGCCCGAGCGCGGCTGCTTTGTCGCCGGTCAGCGGGAAGGTGACCGTGACGGTGGGATCCTGACGCATCCTGTAAGCGTCGTCGAGCTTCGTCTCCTGGTTCGACAGCGGCGTCTGCTCGTACCAGCTGTAGGGCAGCACACGATAGCCGTCGTAGATCAGGCCCTTGTCATAGAGGGTCTTGAACGCCCAGATGACGCTCTCCATGTAGGTGAGGTCGAGCGTCTTGTAGTCGTTGTCGAAGTCGACCCAGCGGGCCGAGCGAGTGACGTACTCGCGCCACTCGTTGGTGAAGCGCAGCACGCTGGCGCGAGTCGCCTCGTTGAACTTCGCGATGCCGAAGGTCTCTTCGATCTCGCGCTTGTCGGTGATGCCGAGTTCTTTCTCGGCCTGCAGCTCAGCGGGCAGCCCGTGGGTGTCCCAGCCGAAGCGGCGCTCGACGCGCTGGCCGCGCATGGTGTGAAAGCGGGGAAAGACGTCTTTGGCATAGCCGGTCAGCAGGTGCCCGTAGTGCGGCAGACCGTTGGCGAACGGAGGGCCGTCGTAGAAGACCCATTCGGGGGCGTGCTGGTCGCGTCGCTGGTCGATCGACTTCTGAAAGGTGTCATCACCCTTCCAGAAGGCCAGGATGCCCTGCTCGACTGCGGGGAAGCTCGGCGAAGGCTGGACTGATTCGGGATGCTCGCTGCCGGGGCTGGGAAGCGGATAGACCATTGCGCGTGTCACTCTCGTGCTCGTTCACCTGCACGAGGACGCCGCCCTTCTGCGAAAGACGTGCGCGGTACCACCTCGCTTGCTCGCCTGTCTCATCTGATGACGACACCGACGAACCGCTTCTCTTCGGCTGTCTCGGGCCGGACCCGTCTGGGTCTACTGCGCCTGTCGTTCGCGGCGACCAGCGGTTCTTCCAGATGCTCCCCGGTGATGGCCGGATCAGTGCAGTATCTCAGTGTAGCGCGATCGGCCCGACCCCGCAGAGGCCACGGGGTGCCCCCCGCAATCAGGCTGCGCCCTCCGGTTCCGCCTCCGGCTCTGGACCGAAGGCGAATCGACGACCCGTGATCTCGCTGACCACGATGCGCACTACGTTCTCTTTGACGGTCGGCACCCACGGCCTGAGCCCGGCTTGTTCGGCCGCTTCGAGTGCGCTCTCAGAGGTCAGCACCTCGGCAGTTCCTTTGGCCACGACACTCCAACCGCCCGTCTCGGTGTACTGCTCGGTCTGGAAGGCGACCTTCGGGTTCGCCGTCACACCGAAGAGTTTCGTGCCGGGAGCGGTGCGCAGCAGGATGCTGCGGTCGCGAACAGCGTAGTTCACGGGCAGCACCTCAGGGGCATCGTTGACGATGAAACCGAGATGGCCGAGGGTGTTCGTGGTGAACAGCTGCCATGCCTCGTCTTCGCCGACTCGAGTGATCACTGTGTTGTCTTCCATACATCAGATGTACACCCTGTGGTGAGAAGAGTCCACTCTGGACGTCGAGTGGCAGAGGCCTCGCGAGCCTCGGTGAGCGTCAGTACCAGCCGGTCGACTGCGAGTGACCCCAAGCGCCACAGGGCGTGCCGTAGCGACCGCGAATGTAGCCCAGCCCCCACTCGATCTGCGTCTGAGCGTTGGTTCTCCAGTCAGCTCCGACTGAGCCCATCTTGCTGCCCGGCAGAGACTGCGGAATGCCATAGGCACCGCTGCTGCGGTTCTCAGCGTTGACCTGCCACCCAGACTCTTTCTGCCAGAGATTGACCAGACAGACGAACTGGTCGTTGCCCCAGCCCATCTGGGCGATGCGCGACTGAGCGTACGCCTTCGCCGCCGCAGGAGACGAACCGCCGCTCGGCGCTGGGGCCGGAGCTGGTGCCGGTGCAGGCGCAGGAGCAGGCGTCGGCGTCGGAGCGGGAGCAGGACGGTTCGGTGCAGCTGGCGTCTGCGGCTGAGCCGGCGCGCTGCTGCGGGCTGGCGCACTGTCGGAGGCTGAGGCCTGCGGCTGATTCGATGCGGCGATCGAGGCCGCCAGCTCACGCTGTCGCCGCTCCTCGGCCTCCTGCGCCGCAGTCGTGCGCTTGATGTCGGCAAGCTGCTGCAGCAGCCCCTGCTGCTGGGTCTGCAGAGCGCTGACAGCCGCGTCAGCCGAAGCGGATGCCGCACTCGCGGCCTGAGCGTCACTCTCGGCTTCGCGGGCGAGACGCTCGCGTTCGGATTCCACCTGCTGCTGCTGGTCGGTGAGCGCCTGGAGCTCGCTGGCTCGCTGCCCTGCCTCGGTCATGCGCTGATCGGTCTGCTGCGAGACCTGCCCGAGTGTGGTCAGCCGCCAGAGCGCGGCAGAGGGATCGCGACTGGTCACGAGCTGCCCCGCCGGGTCTGCCTCCATCCCGGTGCCTCGCGCGAGCTGCTGCACTGCGGAGGTGCTGTTTCGACGAGCTTCGTCGGCGGCGGCGCGAGCGGTGTCGATCTGTCCCTGCAGCGCCGCCACCTGCTCTGTGGCCGTGGTGAGGGCCTGTTGGGCGTCGCTCGCATCGCCCTGTGCTCGTACCGCGGCGTCACCGGCTTCGTCGGAACGTTGCTCGAGATCATCGAGCTGCCCGTTGATCGCGTCGATCTGCGACTGGGTGTCACCGGCGGCATCGGCACGGGCGAGAGGCAGGTCGACCCGCCCGGGGGCGAGCGACGAAGGGGTGACCGCGAGAGCGGTCGCCAGCGTGCACGCAGCCGCAGACCCTGCCGCCCAGCGCAGCGGTCGTCGTCTCGAGGTCATCCGGTCTCTCACTCTCCTGCAGCAATGCGTCGTCAAACCGAGTGAGGCGAGAACCGCCCCCAACTCGTCACGACGACACTCTCGACCCTAGTCAACCCATGCCGTGTTCGCATCTGCGCCCGCGAAGCCAGAGCTGGCAGCCGCAGAGAGGCTCCCGCCCCTGTCAGTACCTCAGGTGCAGCCCGTCGGCCAAAAGCTGGGCGAGCGCCCGCCCGTCTTTGCCGGCGAGGTTGTCTGCCTGAGTGCGACACGAGAACCCGTCGGCCAGGTAGACGTAGTCACCGCCGCAGCTCTGGTCGGCCTCGCGCAGCGCCGGCAGCAGAGCGTTCTCGGCGACGGCGACCGAGGTCTCGTAGTGCCCCTTCTCCATACCGAAGTTTCCGGCGAGCCCGCAACAGCCGGCCAGCTCGGTGAACTCGACGCCGGCACGTTTGAGCAGCGCACGATCGGGGGCGAACCCGATCACCGAGTACTGGTGGCAGTGCGGCTGCACCACTGCCGTGGTGCCGTGCAGATCGGGCAGCTGCCAGTCGGGCCTCGGCCCGAGAGGCGCGGGTGCGCTGAGCAGCTCAGAGAGGGTGAACACATGGTCAGCGACGACCTGCGAACGCGGATCGTTCGGCAAGAGGTGCAGCAGGTCACTGCGCAGCACCGCCGTACACGAAGGTTCAAGCCCCAGGATCGGAATGCCGCGAGCCGCGAACGGTCCCAGCTTGCCCAGCAGATCCTCGAGCCGGGACTTCGCGCCGTCCAACTGTCCGGTCGTGATCCAGGTCAGCCCGCAGCAGGCGTTGTCCGGCGGCAGCACCACCTCATAGCCGGCATCTTCCAGCACGGCGACGGCCGCCCGTGGAATCTCCGGCGCGATGCCGTTGCTGAACGAGTCGGTCCACAGTACGACCGGGGTGCGAACTCCCGCCCGCCGCGCCGCCACCGCGCCCCGCCGCGCGTCACTTCCTGCAGCATCCACAGGAAGCATGCCCGTCGCCGCCCCTGCTCGCCCGCCCACCGACGCGACCCAGTCGACATCGGTGAAGAAGTCATGCGAGCGTCGTCGACCGTCGCGTTTGAGCCAGCGCCCGAACTGCTGAGGGGCGAAGCCGGGCATGCGCCGACGACGATCCATGCCGCCGCCTCGGATGATCGCCTGCTGCACGCCGGGCACTTTCATGATCGCGTTGACCGCTGCCGGAGCGATGCCCACCAGGCGCAGCCAGCGCGGCAGCCAGCCCAGCGAGTAGTGCGATATGGGCCGCACCCGTCCCTTGTGCTTGTGGTACAGCACCTCAGACTTGTACTGAGCCATGTCGATGCCGGCCGGGCAGTCGCTCGAACAGGCCTTGCACGAGAGGCACAGGTCGAGCGCGTCGGCCACCTCGGGGGCATCCCACCCGCCGTCGACCAGCGTTCCACGGATCATCTCTTCCAGCACACGGGCGCGTGCGCGCGTCGAGTCTTTCTCGTCTTTGCTCGCCTGATACGAAGGGCACATGAACCCGCCGGCGGCACGCATGTCGGCGCGGCACTTGCCGACCCCCATGCAGCGGTGCACCGCCTTCGAGAAGTCGCCGTGATCGCTCTCGAACGAGAAGCCGCCGGATGCCGGCACCGGCCCGGCGTTCGGGCGTCGCACGTGCTCGTCGATGGGATCAGGATCGACCAGCACGCCCGGGTTGAGCAGAGAGTCCGGATCGAACACGCCTTTGACCCGGCGAAAGAGATCGATCGCGTCAGCAGAGTACATGCGCGGAAGCAGCTCGGATCGCGCCCGACCATCACCGTGCTCTCCCGAGAGCGAGCCGCCGTAGGTCGCCACGAGATCGGCGGCGCGCTCCATGAAGTCGCGCATCACCTGCGGGTCGCGATCAAGCGGGAAGTCGATGCGGATGTGCGTGCAGCCGTCGCCGAAGTGGCCGTACATCAGACCGTCGAGTCGGTACTCCTTCATCAGCGCGTCGAATCGACGCAGATACTCGCCGAGGCGGGCGGGCGGCACGGCGGCGTCCTCCCAGTTGGGCCAGGCCTGCTCCCCTGCCGGCGTGCGACCGCCGAGACCCGCTCCATCTGCTCTGATGCGCCACATCGCGGTTGCATCGGGCCCTGGTGGGAAGACCGCGACCTCGTCGCTTGCGGATGCCTCGGCGAGCTGGTGGGCTCGCTCGCGGGCATCGGCCTCGTCGACGCCGCCGACCTCGACCATCATCCAGCCGGCACCCGTGGGCAGTTCAGGCACCGCACCATCGCCTTTGTGCTGACGCACCACATCGACCAGCCTGGAGTCCATTCCCTCGATGGCCAGCGGCTTCAGCGGCAGAAGATTGACCACGTCGTCGGCCGCCTCGAACATGTCGGGGTAGCCCAAGACGACGAGGTGCGGGGCGGTCGGCACCGGCACCAGCCGAATGGTGGCCTGCAGGATCACGCACAGCGTGCCCTCCGTGCCCGCGAGCATGCGTGCCAGATTCTCTTTGCGCTCGGGCAGCAGATGCTCGAGCGAATAGCCTGACACCTGGCGGCCGAACGTGCCGAACTCTCGACGGATCGTGGCGAGACCGCCGTGAACGATGTCACGCAGCTCGGGAAACTCGTCAAGGCCGGTCGAGGCCGTGAACCGACGACCGGTGCCGTCGACCACATCGAGATCGATCACCTGGTCGGCGCTGCGCCCCCAGGCGAGCGCATGGGGGCCGCAGGCGTTGTTGCCGATGGAGCCGCCGATGGTGCAGCGCGTCCACGTGGAGGGATCGGGTCCGAAGCGCAGCCCGTGCGGGGCGCCGGCTTTCTGAATCGCTGCGAGCAGCACACCGGGCTGCACGACGGCGGTGCGGGCTTCGGGATCGAGCGAGAGGATGCGGTTGTAATGCCGAGAGGTGTCGAGCACGATGCCCGGGCCGATGGCGTTGCCAGCGATCGACGTGCCGGCACCGCGCATGGTGACCGGCAGCTGGTGCGATCGGGCGATGCGCATGACTGCGACGATGTCTTCGGCCGTGCGAGGAAAGACAACGGCACGTGGAGCGACGCGATACACAGAGGCATCTGACGAGTACTCGGCCCTGCGGCGCGTGCCCGAATCCACATCGGCCGCACCACCGCTCAGCGCACCCGCGATCTCGGCGACGATGTCAGCGTCCAGCGCTGCAGCATCCGCCGGCGGTCGAAGCACCGGGGTGCCGGCCAATGTCGACATGCGATCTTCCTTTCGAGACTCCCCCGTGCGTCATGGAATGAGTTTTGCGCCCATGTGCGCACAGGTCGAATCTTACAATGCATGCAACGATGTGATCGGCGAGCGCACGCCCCCCCCCAGACCTGAGAGCTGAGCGTTCGAAGCCGGTGCTTCGAATCAGTAGTGCACTGAGACCGGAGTGCCGATCGGGGCGAAGTCATAGACCGTCTTCGCATCGGTCTCACGCAGGTTCACGCAACCATGGCTCATGTCCGAGATGCCGAACTGGTTGTGCCAATAGGTGCCGTGCAGCGCCTGGTCGCCGTTGAAGAACGTGGACCATTTGACGTCTTTGGTGCAGTAGTCGTACTGGGGCGTGCAGCCCATGTTCTGCACCGTCGTCTTGTACCAGACCTTGTAGTTGCCGACCTTGGTCGAGGTCTTCGCCGCCTGCATCGCCCCGGAGTTCGTCTGCAGGCCGGGAGACATCGGGAAGGTCGTGACGACCTGACCGTTCTCGATCAGCGAGGCCGAGCGTGACGCGAGGTTGATGTCGATCTTGCGGTCAAGGGTCTTGGTCTCGAACGGCACTTCGGTGACCGGCAGATCGAACGAGCTGTCGCCTGCGGCGGCCTTCGTGGCGACGTCTTCGGCGAAGGACGTCACATCGCCCAGCGTCTTGCCGGTGCTGCCGGGCACGAGCACGACGTTGGCGTCAGAGGCAAGCACCGTCTGCGTCTTGGGCGTCGGGTCGAGCTTCGCAGGTGCATTCTGCTTGACGAAGTCGCTGATGGCCTTGGCGTCGTAGACCGCGCTGAACTGGCCGTCGCGATCAGAGATTTTGACCCACGACCCGACCGTGGCCGCATCGGCCGTGATCAGCGGCTTGCCCCCGGCCTGAAAAGTCATCTTGCGCACGAGCTGCTGCGCCGTAGGCAGAGCGGCATGAGCCTGTTCGTCGGTGATCGTGGGCTGCACCTCACTCTGGCTCACGCGCTGAGCCGTGGAGTCGCCATGGACGAAGGAGTCGAGGAACGCCGTCTGCACGGCGGCCGCGTCGACTCCCTGCCCAGCTTGCCCGGGAACGACGGTGAACGAGGCCTTCGCAGCCTGATACTCCAGGCTCGGCTCGGTGACCGTATAGGCCGCTGGCCATGCCTCAGAGAAGAACGTGCCCTCTGCCGCAGCATCGGCTGAGACCTGCGGAGAGACGGTCGAGGAGCTGTTCCACCGCCAGAACTGCCAGGCCGGCTGACCTGCGATCACGTCATGCGCCGTCTGCTGCGCATCGATCTGCAGCCCCAAGTCGGCGGCGCTGACCTGCTGCTGCGTGCCGTCGAAGCTGAACGGCACCGAGTGCTGATCGAACTGACGCTGAATGATCTGTGCCGCCTGTTCGCCGCTCTGACCACCGAGGTCTGCGCCGGCATACGTGACGCCGGGAGCGACGTGGTCAGCTGAGTACCAGGCCCCGAAGCCGATGGCGGCGAGCACGAGCACACCTACCCCACCCAAGATGAATGGTGCCTTGCGGCGGCGCTTGCGAGCAGGCCCAGTCGTGTCAGAACCCCGGTCGGACCCTCCTGCGGGAGGCATGCCGCCTGCGGCCGCGACATCGATCAGTTGGGTCGTGGGCTTGGCACCCGGAGTCGTCCCCGTGCCGGTGCCCCGATCCAAAGTGACGTTGTCCCCCATGGGCATGCTTCCTCTCGCCGTGCAGCCTCGTAAGCGAGACGGGCACTGATGTCTGTCGACTCATATTAGTACAGACAACCAAGCTCGCCAGGGGACGAAACGCCCATGTGTATGCTGAATTCGATCGACCTTTCGTCGACCCCTATCCGACATTCAGGCACACAGCAGCCCTTTTCGGCTCATGACGCGGTGCCGCACATACTGAAGGAGCACCTCTGGTGACCGATTCCGCTGCCAACGGCATCCCCGACAAACCCGCACTCGAAGGCCTCGAGCAGAAGTGGAACGCCAAGTGGGATCAGCAGGGCACCTTCCACTTCGATCGCGATGCCGCCAAGGCCAAGGGCGTCTATTCGATCGACACGCCCCCGCCCACCGCATCCGGCTCACTGCACATCGGCCACGTCTTCAGCTACACGCACACCGACGTGATCGCACGGTACCAGCGCGCGCAGGGCAAAGAGGTCTTCTACCCGATGGGCTGGGATGACAACGGCCTGCCGACGGAACGACGCGTGCAGAACTACTACGGCGTGCGCTGCGATCCCTCACTCCCTTACACTCCAGACTTCGTTCCCCCGTTCGAAGGCGGCGACGGCAAGAGCGTGAAGGCCGCCGATCAGCAGCCCATCTCGCGTCGCAACTTCATCGAGCTCTGCGAACGCCTGACCAAAGAAGACGAGAAGCAGTTCGAGCAGCTCTGGCGCTCAGTGGGGCTCTCGGTCGACTGGAACCAGACCTACCGCACCATCGGCGACGAGTCGATCACGGCCAGTCAGCGGGCATTTCTGCGCAATGTGGCGCGCGGTGAGGCGTATCAGGCGGATGCTCCCACGCTTTGGGACGTCACCTTCCGCACCGCGGTGGCACAGGCCGAGCTCGAAGACCGCGAGCGCGACGGCGCCTATCATTCTCTGGCCTTCCACGGCACGGGCGCACATGACGGCGAAGACGTCATCATCGAGACGACTCGCCCAGAGCTGCTGCCTGCCTGCGTCGCGCTCGTGGCGCATCCCGACGACGAGCGGTACCAGAAGCTCTTCGGCACCACGGTGCGCACACCCCTCTTCGGTGTCGAGGTGCCGGTGCTCGCCCACCGTCTCGCCCAGCCCGACAAGGGGTCGGGCATCGCGATGATCTGCACCTTCGGTGATGTCACCGACGTGGTGTGGTGGCGCGAGCTGCACCTGCCGAACCGCACCATCATCGGCCAGGACGGTCGCGTCATCGATCTGAGCCCGGAGTGGATCACCGACGAGCAGGGTCGCGAGGCCTTCGCTCAGCTCGTGGGCAAGACGGTGTTCTCAGCCCAGAAGGCCGTCGTCGCGGCGCTGCAGGAATCGGGCGAGATGCTGGGCGACCCCAAGCCGATCAAGCATCCGGTCAAGTTCTTCGAGAAGGGCGATCGCCCGCTCGAGATCGTCAGCACGCGCCAGTGGTACATCTCGAACGGCGCGGGCGACGAGAAGCTGCGTGCCACGCTGAAAGAGCGCGGAAACGAGCTGGAGTGGCACCCGGCGTTCATGCACGTGCGCTACGACAACTGGGTCGACGGCCTCAACGGAGACTGGCTGGTGAGTCGTCAGCGCTACTTCGGCGTGCCGATTCCGGTCTGGTACCCGATCGATGCCGAGGGCGTCACCGACTATGAGCACCCCATCGTGCCCGATGAGTCGCAGCTTCCGGTCGACCCCTCATCCCAGGCGCCCGCCGGCTTCGACGAGTCGCAGCGAGGGCAGGCCGGCGGCTTCGTCGGCGAGGTAGACGTGCTCGACACCTGGGCGACCTCCTCGCTCACTCCGCAGCTGGCCGGCGGCTGGGAGCGCGATCCTGAGCTCTGGGATCTCGTCGCACCCTATGATCTGCGCCCTCAGGCGCAGGACATCATCCGCACCTGGCTGTTCTCGACCCTGCTGCGCAGCGAGCTCGAAGATCACCGCCTGCCGTGGTCGCACACCACGATCTCGGGCTTCATCGTCGACCCCGACCGCAAGAAGATGTCGAAGTCGAAGGGCAACGTCGTCACCCCGCTGAGCCTGCTCGAGCAGTTCAGCTCGGACGCCGTGCGTTACTGGGCGGCTGCCTACAAGCTGGGCACCGATGCCGCGTTCGACCCGCAGAACCCGAAGCAGATCAAGGTCGGCCGCCGTCTGGCGATCAAGATTCTGAACGCGGCCAAGTTCGTGCTCGCCTTCGGTCAGGCTCCCCAAGGCGCGCAGGCGACGAACCCGCTCGACATCAGCCTGCTGGCGACGCTGGCAGAGGTCGTCGAGCAGTCGACCAAGGCTTTCGACGCGTACGACCATGCTCGTGCGCTCGAAGTGACCGAGTCGTTCTTCTGGACGTTCTGCGACGACTACATCGAGATCGTCAAAGAGCGTGCCTACGGCGCGGCCGGCGACGCCGAGCGAGACTCGGCTCTGGTCACCCTGCAGACGGCACTCGAGGTGCTGCTGCGGCTCTTCGCGCCGTTCATCGTGTACGCAACCGAAGAGGTCTACAGCTGGACGCACGACGAGTCGATCCACCGTCAGCCCTGGCCGACTGCTGCCGAGGTGCTGGCTCCTGCGGCTCGCCCCGCCGAGTCAGCCGATGCTGCTGGCGACGATATCGACGACGACGTGTTCGCGGCGGTCAGCGATGCGCTGATCACCTTCCGCCGGGCGAAGACCGAGGCGAAGGTCAAGATGCGCACCCCGATCGTGACGGCCACGCTGCACGGGCCGGCAGACCGCATCCAGCAGGTCGCTCTCGCGCTCGACGATCTGCGTTCGGTCGCCAAGGCAGAGCAGATCGTGCTGGCCGAAGACAGCGAGCAGTTCACCGTCAGCGATGTGGAGTTCGGCTCGCTCGACCAGTAGGCGGTCTGTGGCAGGCCGAATTGAGAGGCGGGTGCTCAGTGGCATCCGCCTCTTCGCCCATCTGTCGCTGTGATTCCGGCCGGACTGTCACTTCAGCGATGATCTGATGTTCATGTCAGATCCTTGGGTGGGCAGAATGCTGTCCATGGATCTGTTCATTGTCCAGTGAGGCTGGGTATCCGTGAACCGTCTGGCAGTTCCTGCTGGGAATATGTCGGGGTGCCTGGTGGGCAGGCGACGCGGGTGAAGGCGTCGGCGTGTGCTTGGGTCCCGAGGGTGACGGGAATATTGATACATGTCCGTGCCTCAAGGGGTGCGTCAGGGTCTCGTTGGGGTATGTGCCAGGGGTCAGCGGAACCAATATAAATAAAGACCACGAGGTGGAATATGGAATGCTGGTCGTCCAATGATTCGACGGACAGCACACCAAAGGACAGTGATCTCACAGTGGCTACTTCTGGAGTTCTCAGCCAGTTCAGGACATCAGATTCCGTTGTGCTCAATGGCACACCAGAGCCAAGCTTTCCGGTGTCAATCGCTCGGTTCATCTCTCGAACCACGCCTTCGGAGTAGATGTTGATGAACCGTAGCTCGTTCGGGCTTGGAGCAGGCGGATCGTCATCAGAACAACCACTCAAACAGAGCGTCGCAGCGAGAACAGACACGAAGACAGCACACAGCCGCGCAACACCACCGCACCAACGACGACACGACATATTCATCACCCTTTGCTCAGGTGTCGGGGTACAGAGTTCAGGCGATCAGTCGCCGGCTGCACGAATGACGAACGCAGACGGCATCGCCTCGATCCTGCACGCAGGCTGACTAGAGTCCTGCTTGTTCGGCAGTCGCGGGCAGCTTTGGCGGCCCGGCGCTGACCTCTTCCTCCATGGCGGCGAAGTCACCCCTGCGCGCGGGCTCAACGACTGCGTGATACCAACCGTCCGGGTTCGCATGATACTGAGTGGTCTGAGGGAGCGAAGTCCACTCTTTCAACTTGTCCAACGCCTTTCGCAGAGCGTCAGAGTCGCCTTCTCTCTGCGCTCTGACGGATTCTGCTTCCCACGCCCAGGCATAGAAGGAAAGCGCCTGCCCGACTCCCGTTCCGGCCTCGTACGTCAGCTCGACCTCACCGGCCCCGAACCCTGCAGACGATGGGTCTGTGGCGAAATCACTTCTGACCACCATCTCGGACAGTGAGGGCCATGAAACGCCGTCTGGCAGCTGCAGGTCATTCGCAAGGCTGCCTTGGATCGCCTGTGTGTATTCGTCCTCGACTGAGGATAACGGCCCGGAGCTGGAGGGCACTTCTTGCTCTTGTGCCTCTTGCTCTTGTGCTGCTTGCTCTTGTGCTGCTTGCTCTGGCGCAGCCGAATGCGAACTCAGCAGGAACACGGCGACTCCGATGACCACAGCGAGGAACCCGAGAGCCCCCAGAATGACAGACACTCTTCTCATATTCCCCGCCCCTTTAACCTGCCTGCGACACCCGCATTACGCACACTAGCAGAACCGAGCTTCCGGGCAGCTGACCGCAGGCACACGTTGGGCTCGTCTCGGTCTTCGTAGCGACGAGCGACGACCAGCTTGACGATCATTCGAATATATGTTCGAATCACATCATGCGCTGGCATGCACAAGAGACTGCACACACCGACCTCGATGCTCTGAGCGGACTCGACCGCATCGAAAGCCTCAGCGAGGTCACCCACGAAGTCCACACCCCAGGGTTCGCAGACCTCGTCTACCACGAGGTGCTCGCGCGTTCCGCGCTGAACCGTGTGCCAGACGCGAGCAGCGAGTTTCCCGGGGCCTACACGATCAATCCCTATCGTGGCTGTTCGCACGCGTGCACCTACTGCTTCGCTCGGGGCAGCCACCGGTACCTCGACTTCGACACAGGTCACGACTTCGACACGCAGATCGTGGTCAAGACGAACATCGTCGAACGCCTGCATCAGGAGCTGCGCACCTCGCATGTCGGCCGCGTGCCGTTCGTGATGCTCGGTTCGAACACCGACCCATATCAGCGCTGCGAGGGTCGCTACGCACTGATGCCCGGTATCTACCGCGAGCTCGCGCAGGCAGGCATCGGCTTCTCAGTGCTGACGAAGGGAACGCTGATCAGACGCGATCTGCCGCTGCTCTCCGAACTTGCGACACAGGTGCCGGTGAGCGTGTCGATGTCGATTCCCATCGTCGACGACCAACTGCGCCAGCAGTTCGAGCCGGGCACGCCGAGCGCTCAGGCTCGACTGCGCACAGTATCCCGTGCGCGTGATCTCGGCCTCGACGTCGGAGTGTTCCTGATGCCGATTCTGCCGCTGCTCACCGACAGCCGGTCAAGCCTCATGCACACTCTTCAGGCTGTCGGAGAAGCCGGTGCCCACCGCGTGCTCTATCAAGTGCTGCACCTGCGCCCCCACGTGCGCCCATGGTTCATGCGCTGGCTGCGGGAGTATCATCCCGACCTTGTCGACAGGTACACCGAGCTGTACCCGAAAGGAGACCGAGCGACCAGCGACTACCGGCGCCACCTCGCAGGGTTGATCAAGCCGCTGATCTCGTTGTATCGGCTCGACGGCTCTCAGCCTGGGGCACAGGCTGCTCCCACTCCCCGAGCACCTCGGCCGCAGCACCGGGGCGCAGCGAAGACGCGCAGCCGATCCCCGCTGGCGACTGACGCATCCGCGGTGCCCACGCTGTTCTGAAACAGCTCACCGGAGTCAGCCCAGCTGAACTGCACACTACTGTGCAACGCTCAGCCACGCCTCGACGTCGAGCAACGGGTCAGTGATACTCGACGTCTTTCGTCTCGGGTGCGAGACGAATCGCGACCAGCGAGATCAGGCACATCACAGTCAGGTAAATGCCGACCCAGAATGCGCTGCCACCACCGAGGCTCCACAGCCAGACCGCGATGAACGGAGCCACTGCGGCACCGACGATCGCCGAGAGGTTGTAGGCGATGGCCGACCCGGTGTAGCGCACACGCGTCGGAAACAGCTCGGGCAGCGTCGAAGCCATCGGCCCGAACGCGAAGCCGGTGAGCGAGAAGCCGACCACGAGAAAGACGATCAGCCCGGCGAAGCCGCCGCCGAGCAGCGGGCCGAACACGATGCCGAAGACCGCCATCGCCACGTTCACGATGGTGTTCAGCCGGCGACGACCGATGCGATCGGCGACGATGCCGCTGAGCAGCGTCGTGATCGTGAAGAAGACGCAGCCGAAGATCAACAGCAGAATGAACGTGCTGCGATCGTAACCGAGGCCGCCGGGCGTCTTGGTGGCCGGGGTCGTCCCGAAGGTCAGTGCGAAGGTGTTCACCAGATAGAACACCGTGTAGGTCGCCGCCATCAGGAAGGTGCCGATCACGATCTCGCGCCAGTAGCCCGTGAACGACGTCACGATGGGCTGCTTCTCAATCTCGCCGCGGTCGACCACCTGTTGGAAGGCCGGAGCCTCGACCAGACGCAGCCGCACCCACAGGCCGATCGCCACCAGAGCGATGCTCACCAGGAACGGCACTCGCCAGCCCCAGCTGAGAAAGCCCTCTTCGTCAAGCCCGAGCGCCAGCCACAGAAACACCAGGTTCGCCAGGATGAAGCCGAGCGGGGCTCCCAGCTGTGGGAAGGTTCCCCAGAGCGCACGCTTGGCCTTCGGCGCGTTCTCAGTCGCCACCAGGGCCGCGCCCGACCATTCGCCGCCGAGACCGATGCCCTGGCAGAAGCGCATCAGCGCGAGCAGCGCCGGCGCCCAGTAGCCGATCTGGGCGTAGGTCGGCAGGCAGCCAATGAGGAACGTCGCGATCCCCATGAACATGAGCGAGGCGACGAGCGTGCCCTTGCGGCCGATGCGGTCGCCGAAGTGGCCGAAGAGCAGCGAGCCGAGCGGGCGCGCCAGAAACGCGACGCCGAAGATCGCGAACGACGAGAGCAGCTGCACGGTGTGATCGGGGTTGTTCGGATCATTCGGAAAGAAGAGCACCGGAAAGACCAGCACCGCGGCAGTCGCATAGGCATAGAAGTCATAGAACTCGATCGTGGTGCCGATCAGGCTGGCGACCAGCACGCGTGCGCGTGAGTTGCCTGTGGTCTGCGTGCCGGGTGCCGGCGACGTCGTCGTGCTCATATCTGTGACTCCTGAATTGGGTTGCGACCGCTGCCGGCGACCTCCACAGGTCACCGTCGGCCGTGAAACAGGGTACCCTACGACGCAGAGAAGACCGCTGATGACGGAAGGATCTCATGCAGATCGGCACCAGATGGAACGTCGGAGTGACTCCCCCGCTCGCCCTGCCCGACCCGATGCTGGCCGCGATCAGCGAGGTCGAGGCGGGTCTCGAACCGACACAGCGCGAACGCTGGTCGTGGACCTTGACGTGGCTGGAACGCCACCCTGTGGCAGAGCTCGACGACGGCACGACCATCAGCTGGCTGCCTGACATCGGTGAGGTGACCGTCGACCGACTCGACGAAGACGACGACGTCAACGGAGGCCCATATGCCTGAATCGTCAGCACACCCGAATGCACGGCCACAGCATCCGCTCGACCAGTCGGGCGCATCGCAGCCGACTGCGCCCCAGACAGCCGACTCGCGTCGAACCGCTGTGCTGAGCATCGACGACCGCCACACGCTCTGGAATGTCTCGCTCGAAGACCGGGCAGAGGCGCTGGCAACCCGCCCCCTGCTGCTGATGCTGCACGGCTGGGGCGCGCGTGAGTCCGACATCCTGCCGTTGGCCAGCAGCCTGCCGCCCGAGTTCGTCGTCGCCGCGCCGCGTGCGCCGCTCGACGCGGGCAACGACTATGGCTTCGCCTGGTACCCGATCGCGGCTCTGCGTGAGCCTGCCTCGGGCGGCGACCAGACCGATGCGCGCCCGGCGGCGGATGCACTGGTGCGGTGGCTCGACGAGGTCGCGCCGGTCGGCTCCCGCAGCGCGCAGATCAGCGTGCTGGGTTTCTCACAGGGCGGGCTGATGACGACCGAGCTGCTGCGCACGCACGCGCACCTGCTGCGTGCCACGGTGAATCTGTCCGGGTACGTCGCTCAGCAGCCGCGTGAGCTGGATGAGCTCCTGCGCGTCGAACGCCCACCGGTGTTCTGGGGTCGCGCTGACCGAGACCCGGTCATTCCGCCGCACCTGACGCAGTTCACAGAGCAGTGGCTGCCCGCGCACAGCGCGCTGGATGAGCGGGTCTATGCCGGCATCGGCCACGCGGTGAGTGCGCAGGAGCTGTCAGACGTCTCAGCATTTCTCGACGAGCACGTGCTCACGGAGTCGCAGGGCTGACCGGTCAGGCCGTCTTCTCAGCGGCGCGCTCGACCTCTTCGTGTGTGAAGACCTGCACCGAGTCGGTGCCTTCGACGGCCGCGGCCGTGACGAGGCACTTGGCGATCTCGTCGTTGCCGGGCACTTCGTACATCGCCGGGCCGAGCACGGTCTCGAGAATCGCACGAAGCCCGCGGGCACCGGTCTTGCGCTCGACCGCCTGATCGGCGATCGCCGTCAGTGCGTCGTCGGTGAAGGCGAGATCGACGCCGTCAAGCGCGAACATGCGCTCGTACTGTTTGACCAGAGCGTTACGGGGGCCGACCAGGATGTCGATCAGCGCGGCGCGATCCAGCGCGTCGACAGTGGTGAGCACGGGCAGACGACCGATGAACTCTGGGATCATGCCGAACTTGCGCAGGTCTTCTGGCTCGACCTCAGAGAGGATGTTCACTCGATCGGCCTCGGTCGACAGCGGAGCGCCGAAGCCGACGCCGTGAGCGCCGGAGCGATCGGCAATGATCTCTTCGAGCCCGGCGAACGCGCCGGCCACGATGAACAGCACGTTCGTCGTGTCGATCTGGATGAACTCCTGGTTCGGGTGCTTGCGGCCGCCCTGGGGCGGCACCGACGCGACAGTGCCCTCGATGATCTTCAGCAGAGCCTGCTGCACGCCCTCGCCCGAGACGTCTCGCGTGATCGAGGGATTCTCGGCTTTGCGTGCGATCTTGTCGATCTCATCGATGTAGATGATGCCGTGCTGCGCGCGCTCGACGTCGAAGTCAGCGGCCTGCAGGAGTTTGAGCAGAATGTTCTCGACGTCTTCGCCCACATAGCCGGCCTCGGTCAGCGACGTGGCGTCGGCCACGGCGAACGGCACGTTGAGTCGCCGAGCCAGCGTCTGAGCCAGATATGTCTTGCCGCAGCCGGTGGGGCCGACCATCAGGATGTTCGACTTCTGAATCTCGACGGGTTCGCTCTCGTCTGTGCTCGCGCCCGCCGCACGAATGCGCTTGTAGTGGTTGTAGACAGCGACTGCCAAATCGCGTTTGGCCGTCTGCTGCCCCACCACGAACTCGCCCAAGAACGCGAAGATCTCTTTCGGCGTGGGCAGTTCGGTCTGCTCGACGGCAGGCTGCTCGGTGAGCTCTTCGTCGATGATCTCGTTGCAGAGCTCGATGCACTCGTCACAGATGTAGACCCCGGAGGGCCCGGCGATCAGCTTGCGCACCTGTTTCTGGCTTTTGCCGCAGAAAGAGCACTTCAACAGATCAGACGTCTCACCGATGCGCGCCATACTCGCCGTTCCTTCCCGATGTCATCACACGAGCCTAGTCGCTGCCGCCGACACTGTGTGTCAGGCGGGGCGCTGCGTCTTTCGCGTCGTCAGCACCTGGTCGATGAGGCCGTACTCCAGCGCCTGCTCGGCCGTGAGGATCTTGTCACGATCGATGTCTTTGTGCACCTGCTCTTTGGTGCGGTTGGAGTGCAGCGACAGCGTGTCTTCGACCCAGTCGCGCATGCGCATGATCTCAGCGGCCTGAATCTCGATGTCTGAGGCCTGTCCGTGGCCGCCCTCGCCGCCGACTGCCGGCTGATGAATGAGGATGCGGGCGTTGGGCAGTGCGAGACGCTTGCCGGGTGCGCCTGCGGCCAGCAGCACTGCGGCTGCCGAGGCCGCCTGACCGAGGCAGATGGTCTGCACTTCGGGGCGGATGTACTGCATGGTGTCGTAGATGGCGGTGAGAGCAGTCAGCGAGCCGCCGGGCGAGTTGATGTACATCTGGATGTCTCGCTCGGGATCGAGGCTTTCGAGCACGAGCAGCTGCGCCATGACATCGTCAGCAGAGGCGTCGTCGACCTGCACGCCGAGAAAGATGATGCGATCTTCGAAGAGCTTCGTGTACGGGTTCTGACGCTTGTAGCCGTAGGCGGTGCGCTCTTCGAACTCGGGCAGGATGTACCGAGACGAGGGCATCTCGACGCCGCTGGGCACGCCGCCGAACGGCATGCCGGCAGGGGCCTGGGAAAGGTTGGGGAATCTCATCTGCATGCCCATCTCTCTGCGGTGCTGCCCGCTGTGTGACTGGTGCTGGTCGCCGAACTGGTCTGCCATGCTCACTTCTCCTCCGACTTGTGCGCCGTGCCGCCGCCACCGGAGACATTGAGAGCCGCCGCCTGGATGTGATCGACGAAGCCGTATTCCTTGGCCTCTTCGGCGCTGAACCAGTGGTCGCGGTCGCCGTCGATGGCGATCTGCTCGACGGTCTTGCCGGTCTGCTCGGCGGTGAGCTCGAAGAGGCGACGCTTCATGTCGCTGATCAGCTGTGCCTGAATGGCGATATCTGACGCCGTGCCGCCGAAGCCGCCATGCGGCTGATGCAGCAGCACGCGCGTGTTCGGGGTGGCGTAGCGCTTGCCCTTCGTGCCGCTGGAGAGCAGGAACTGCCCCATCGAAGCGGCCATGCCGATGCCGACGGTGACGATGTCGTTCGGCACGAACTGCATCGCGTCGTAGATGGCCATACCAGCGGTGATCGAGCCGCCGGGCGAGTTGATGTACAGATAGATGTCAGCGTCTGGGTTCTCGGCGGACAGCAGCAGGATCTTCGCGCAGATCTCGTTCGCGTTCTCATCGCGAACCTCGCTGCCGAGCCAGATGATCCGCTCTTTCAGCAGGCGTTCGTAGACCGATGCCTGCCCTTGGGGTTCTGCCATCTCCACTCTCCATTCCTCAGCGCGCCTCGACGGCGCAGGTGTCATGACGACACTCGAAGCTTCGTCGGCCCCGAGAGAGGCCGACATGTATGAATCTACTGGAATCCCCCGCCTTCGTTCGCGCTGTTCGCCGTCGGCAAAAGCTCGCCGTGACAACGCAAAAGCGGGGTGCGCCGCATTGGGCGCACCCCGCTTTTGCTGCGAGTCGACGGCAAACTACTCGGCGTCGGTCTCTTCTGCCTCAGCAGCGGTCTTGGCCGCCGCCTTCTTGGCCGGAGCCTTCTTCGCTGCGGCTTTCTTCGCCGGTGCCTTCTTCGCAGGAGCCTTGACCTGATCGAGGGCGTCCTCGGCAGACTCGTCAGAGGCGGGCGCTGCCGTCTCAGCGGTCTCAGCCTCGGCATCCTTCGGCAGGTACTCGCTCAGGTCGACGGCGTTGCCGTCGGTGTCGACGACCTTCACCTTGCCGAGCAGAGTCGAAATCGCCTTGCTGCGCGAGATCTCGCCGAACAGGGCCGGAAGCTGACCCTGCTCGCTGATGATCTTGAAGAACTCGTTGGGCTCGATGCCGTACTGCATCGACTGCTGCACGAGGTACTGCGAGAGCTCGTCCTGCCCCAGCTGCACCTGCAGGTCGTCGACGACCTTGTCGAGCAGCAGCTGAGTGCGGATGCCGCGCTCGACATCAGGGCGAACCTCCGCTGCGTGCGGATCGTCTTCGCTCTTGCCCTCCTGCTCGAGATGAGCCTTGACCTCGGCGTCGACGAGATCTTCGGGAAGCGGAAGCTCGACCTTTTCGAGCAGCGCCTCGACGAGCTTGCCACGGGCCTGACCGACCTGCTCGGTGCTCTTGCGCTTCGCAGCCTCGTCTTTCAGGCTGTCGCGCAGCTCGGCGATGGTGTCGTACTCGCTCGCCAGCTGAGCGAAGTCGTCGTCGGCCTCAGGCAGCTCGCGCTCCTTGACGGCGTTCAGCGTGACCTCGATCAGAGCGGTCTCGCCCTCGTGATCACCGCCCACGAGCTTCGACTCGAATGTGGTGGTCTCGCCTGCGGTCAGCGTCTCGAGCGCCTCATCGATGCCGTCGAGCAGCTGGCCCGAACCGATCTCATACGAGATGTTCGATGCGTCGTCGATGACCTCGTCGTCGATCTTGGCCTGCAGGTCGATCGTCGTGAAGTCGCCCTTGGCAGCGGGACGCTCGACCTTGGTCAGCGTCGCGAACCGCTCGCGCAGGTGCTCCAGCTCTTCGTCGACGTCGGCGTCGGTCACAGCCGCAGGCTCGACCTCGACGGTCACATCGGCGACGTCAGGCAGTTCGAACTCCGGGCGCACGTCGACCTCGACCGCGATCTTCAGATCGCCCTGCAGCGTCTCGACGTTCGGCAGCTCGACGATGTCGGCGTTGGGGCGACCCAGCGTCTTCACATCGTGTTCACGCACCGCACTCTGGTAGTAGGTGTCGAGGTTGTCGTTGATCGCCTGCTCGATGACGGCGCCGCGGCCGACACGCTGGTCGATGATCGGAGCAGGAACATGTCCCTTGCGGAAACCAGGGATCTGGATGTTCTTCGAGATCTCTTTGTAGGCCTTCTCCAGTGCAGGCTTGAACTCTTCGGGAGTCACATCGATGTGAATCTTGACTCGAGTCGGGCTCAGCTGCTCAATGGTGCTGGACACTTATTGGTCTCCTCTTTCTTCGCGTTCCGCCGGATGGCGTCTTCGAGTCTTGCGACTCTGAAGGACGGTTCGCCGGCACGACCGGCCTGTCCGTCGGGATGACAGGATTTGAACCTGCGACCCCTCGCTCCCAAAGCGAGTGCTCTACCAAGCTGAGCTACATCCCGTTTTCATGCCTGTGCGACCCCAGAAGACCGCACTTCACACGTGGCCTCGTCGAACGGCCCGTGCAAGTCTAGCGCAAAACAGGTATGCTCGTACCTCGTGCTCAAGTTGTCGTTGAGACATGCGGGCGTAGCTCAATGGTAGAGCCCCAGTCTTCCAAACTGGCTACGCGGGTTCGATTCCCGTCGCCCGCTCCACCGAAGATCCGCACAAACACGCGGATCGATGCCATCACTCAGTTGCGTCACCCCAGCCGAAACATGGTTCTGGAGGCAATTGTGGAGGCACCTCTGCTCCGTCTCGGTGGCACGAGCCAGAGGCTCATGGCATCAACTCCGCGAATCACAACGTACTTCAGCGCGAATGTGAATCGCCCAGCAGCTGCGACGACAATGCCCCGTTACCCCTAGGCGTCAGTCTGCAACGGAATAGATACGATCAACTGATGATCTACCACTACACCTCCATAGAAGGTCTACTTGGCATCCTCTCAAGCTGCGCGCTTTGGGCTTCCGACCCGCTGTACCTGAATGACGCCCAAGAACTCATACATGGCGCTAATCTCATTCGCTCGCTCATTGACCCGGATGGCGCGCCGTCCGATCGATCGAAAGGGGCTCTTGCCTCGACCCCCATTGAGGCACTCAAGAGGTTACGATCAGAGATCGACACGAGATACCCCACCTCTGGGGAGGTTCAGACGTTCCACGAGGATGAGATATACCTCGTATCTTTCACAGAGGTACAGGACAGCCTGGACATGTGGAGAGGCTACGCTCCGGGCCGTGGTTTTTGTATTGGCTTCGACGAGGGCACCCTTCTACAAGCATGCAATGTTCAGTCAGACGAAGAAGCGTTCGAGACATTTCATCTCGCCCCTCGAGAGAGCTTAAGCCTCTGGCAATCACACATTGGGTTGGACCATTCGATAGTTCGCGTGAGCTACGCCGAGAGCGAGTTCATGGATGAGATACAGAGAGTCTGTTCTCAAATCAAACCTGCATACATACCCCGACTGTCCACATCACTTGCTGCGATAAAAGATCCAGCTTTCAAATCAGAGCAAGAAGTGAGACTTATCGTGAATCCGACAGGCGATCTGTCCCCGCGTATTTCTCTGCGCACCAGCCCGACCAATTTGGTTCCATACATTCCACTGGAATTCCCTCACGCTGCAATCAAGTCCATCATGGTCGGTCCTGGACCCTATGCTGAGCGTTCTCGCCGTTCCTTGGAAGCATATTTCTCAGACGGCATGCGTGGTGAATGGAGTCACGTGGATCTACGACTCTCATCTGTGCCATATATCGGCTAATACAGTCTCAGCGAGGTGGCCCCCACCCTCGCATTGTGGGGCCGCCGGGTAGACGCAGAGACCCGCCCCACCCGGCCGTAATGGCCGAGTGGGGCGGGATTGTGTTTCTTAGTCGCGGTAGTTGAGTGTGAGGTCGGTGTTGCCCGCGGTGATGTCGTAGGTTCCGGCGGTGACTTGTGTGGTCTGGTCTCTTGCGAGGTACAGTTTCGTGCCTGCCACTGATTGGATCAGGAAGGTTGCACCCGTGGTCTGGTTTCGTAGCCAGTATCCCTGAATCGCCGTAGGTTTGGTGCCGCATCTTTTCGAGTTGAGAGGATGGCATCATGCCAAAGAAGACAGACCCCGCGCTCAGGGAGCGAGCGATCAGGCTCGTGCGTGAACACCGCAGCGATTACCCGTCTAACGCGCAAGCGATTGCTGCGGTCGCGCGACAAGAAAACATCGGGCGAGAAACCTTACGCCGGTGGGTGTACCAGGCCGATATCGACGCAGGTGATACTGCAGGGCAGACCAGTGACGAACTCGCCGAGATCAAACGACTGAAAACTGAAAACAAGCGCCTGCGTGAGGACGTCGCGATCTTGAAAGCAGCGACGACTTTCTTCGCGGGGGAACTCGACCCCCGCAACCGTTAATGCTCGCGTTCATCGACACACTTCGGGCCGAGGGGCACACGGTCGAGTCGATTCTGCGCGTCCTGCGTGAGCAGGGCGTGAAGGTCGCCGCGCGCACCTACCGGGCTTGGAAGAAAGGCCGGGTCTCGGCCCGCACCATCAGCGATGCGAGGGTCGTTGACGCGGTTCGTGACATCGTCTGGACGGAAGTCACGCTGCCTGATGGCACAAGCAGACGGAAGATGACCCCGGAAGGTCTCTACGGCCGCCGTAAGATGACAACGCTGATTCGTCGAGTCAAGTTCTCTGACGCATCATGGGGTGCTGTTGACCGGGCGATGCGGCTTCTCGGCCTCGAGGGGGTACGCCGCGCGAAAGGTGTGCGCACCACGATCCAATCGAAGGACGGCCTTCGGGCCGTTGATCTTCTGGATCGTGACTTCACCGCGCCCAGGCCAGATCACACCTGGGTGATGGATTTCACCTACGTGAGGAGCTGGGCAGGATGGGTGTACGTCGCGTTCATTGTCGACGTCTACTCGCAGCGGATCGTGGCATGGCATGCACAGACCACCAAGCACGTCGATCTCGTGATGATCCCACTGCGGATGGCGCTCTGGGAGCGGGCCCGGCAGGGACACCCGGTCGAACCGGAGCAACTGAGGGCGCATAGCGATGCGGGGTCTCAATACACGTCGCTGGCGTGGACGGAGAAGCTCGCACTCGATGGGATCACGCCGTCGATCGGGTCAGTCGGAGACGCGTTCGACAACGCACTGATGGAGACGATCAACGGGCTCTACAAGACTGAGTGTGTTCGCACGACGATCTTCCACGAAGGGCCCTATCGCACGGTCACAGACGTGGAGTACGCGACTGCGGCGTGGGTGGATTGGTACAACTATCGCAGGCTTCACGGTAGTCTCGGGATGGTCTCCCCGGCGATGTTCGAGGACGACTACTACACGGCCCAGAAACTAGAACCGATACCCGCATAACAGCGGCACCAAACCTACGGCGATTCAGTGTCGGCAAATGTGTTGGCGACACTGTCAGCGGCAAATGCACCATCCTGCTGCCAGCAAGCGCACCTTTGGCTATTGCAAGAAGGCGCAGCTGACTGCCCGGCTGTCAGCGAGCGCACCAATTAGACGTGCACTGCCATGTAGGCGTCTGGCTGACGTCTTGGGTTCGGGTACCACTCCCGCATCCGCTCCCCTGTCAAGAAGTCGCCGACTCCGATGAGCAGCACGCTGAAGACGATCTGCTCAATCGTCATCCAGAGCGGATACAGGCCGGGCACCGCTGCGATGACCAGAGTGACCACAGGAAAGATCTGGCTGAAGAGGCGCAGACGCCAGTAAGCCCACCAGTAGCCACGGCGTGCCGCCCAAGCGAAACCGAAGAGCGTGAACGTCATCAACAGCACCACGGTGCCGCGGAACCATGAGGCGGGCGTCACCAGACCATCCACATGACGAAATGCGAAAGCCACAACAAGCGTCGCGATGCCCACGACGACCTCGAGAGACAGCAGCAGAGCGATCGACCGCCAGACGCGCTGCGCACCCTGGGGCGGAGCTGCCAGCCGCAGGGCCGCGTTCGACCCGCCGATCAGCCGCGAGCTCAGCAGCCGGTCTATCCGAGAGGTCGTCCAGGCTGGCTCGGTCGCCGGGGATGTCACGTCAGAGGAGATTGCCATGACCGCAGTGTACGAATATCAGGTCGCCGACTCCAGATGGTGAAGATGAGGTTGTCCTTCGCCCGCTGAGGCAGCTCGCTGCGCGCAGAGCTGCCTTCGTTCACGCTGGCCGAAGTGCGTCAGGCAGCCCGACATGACAGTATGGTTCGTTCGAGGCGCAGCAGCCGCCGCAGAGTTCGGAGCGCCGGTGCGCAGGGATGCCTTGGCCCCGGCCCCTGGAAACCAGACACTGGAGACCACGGACACCAGACACTGGAAACCGAAAGCTGGACACCGCACACCAGACACCGGAACGACAGAGAGGCCGCACATGGATCTCACCCGCATCACCGTCGCATGGACCGCGATCACCGTTGCAGTCGCAGGGATGCTGCTCGCGATGCGATCGGAAGCGATGCTTTCTTCTGTGGTGCTGATCGTCGCCATGGGTTTCATGAGCCTCGTGCTGCTCTGCCTGGCGTGTGCCCTGCTCGTGCGCGGGATTCGCCCAGCTGACCGTCACGACCAGGCCGAGCACGCGAAGCTGGCAGCTCAGATGGCTGTGCTCTCCGAGCAGCAGCAGTCAGCAGCCCGCCTCACCCGCGCGATCGCACGCGTCGAGGCGTCACACGATCTGCTGCAGTCTGCGGGAAAGGCGCGCGCCCGTGTCGACCTCGGGCGTGAGATCGAGCGCCAGCGTCGGATGGACGGCTCAGAGGCAGCGCACTGATAGTACTGAGGGGTCAGACGACACGCTGATAGACGCGTCGGACGACCGACGCCGCAGACGCGGGCGGCGCCCCCCCCCCCCCCGCGAAGCAGCTGAGCGGTCACAAGACGAGTACGCAGAAGACCGAGCAGACAGAAAAAGAGCAGGGGCTCGGTCGAAACACTGACCGAGCCCCTGCTCTCTGAAGTCGACTAGCTGTCAGTCGCGCAGCTCTTCTTTCGCGTCATTGCGCGCCTCGACCGACTCTTTCTCAGCCTCTGCCTTCTTGACGTTGGCCTCGGCCTTGACTTCGTCGGCCTTGTCCTTGATGCGATCGACGCCCTCGTGCACGGCGTCTCCGACCTTCTCGGCGCCGGCCTTCAGCGTCTCTTTGGCGTCTTCGAACACTCCCATGAGTCTCTCCTCTGCGTCCTGAGATACAGCTTCTGACGCACCTCACGATACTCATCTCTTACTGGGAAAGATAGCGAAAACGTCGTATTTCTTCATGGGCGAACGCCCTATTCCCATGAGTCCCTTAGCCAAGGCTCAACTGCATTGACGCTGCCGATTGAGGTGCCTAGTGTGATGTTCAAGAGTTCGAAAGGAGCCCTCAGATATGACTACATCAACCGTTGCACCCGTTCAGACCTCAGTAACCCCCGACACCGTTTCCGGCGTCGCCCAGTTCCTTCAGCCGGTCGTCGTCGAGCTGACCGCGCTCAGCGTCAATGCGAAGCAGCTGCACTGGCATGTGCGTGGCGCAAACTTCGGTCCGATCCACGAGCTGCTCGACGACCTCGTCGCTCATGCTCGCGACTGGGCTGATCTTGCCGCCGAGCGCGTCGTCGCTCTCGGCCTTCCGGTCGACGGCCGTCTGCAGACCGTCTCGGAGCAGACCACGTCGCCGGTGCTCGCCGACGGCTTCCAGCAGTCGCCCGACACCATTGCCGCCGCGATCGCCAACATCGATGCGGCTCTCAAGGTCGTTCACACTGCAGTCGTCGAGCTTGACGGCATCGATCTGTCGAGCCAGGACGTCGCGATCGAGATCGAGCGCGGGCTCGACAAGGATCGCTGGTTCTTCTTCGCGCACATCGCTGAGGCGTAGTCCGGTCTTCTGAGTTACCCCACGAACGGAAAGGGGCAGAGCCTTCGGGTTCTGCCCCTTCTTTCGTACCTGCTCGAGGTTGGGTGTCATCGACCCGTCAGGTTGTCTCGGGGCCCCGGGGCCTCGGGTCATCCCGGGTCATCGGGCCGTCGGTCTCTCTCCCCCCGCTTCAGGCTGTGGAACGGACCCGCCCCTCAGATCGAGACATGGCAAATGACGCCTCAGCACATCGAGACATGGAAAGTTCCATGTCTGGAAGTAGTTCGACGACAAATACCATGTCTGGATGCCGTGCAGAGTTACAGTGCAGAGGCAATCGGCATGGCCGGCGGATGAGACTTAGCCGCGCTGCGCCTCGTAGTCCGCGATCTGGCGGATGCGCCGCACATGACGTTCGTCACCGCTGAACGGCTCCTGCACGAACCATTCGACCAGCTGCGTCGCCTCGTCGACGGTGTGCTGCCGAGCTCCGACCGCCACGACATTCGCGTCATTGTGCTGCCGTGCGAGCTTGGCCGTCGCCTCGCTCCAGGCCAGCGCTGCGCGAATGCCGGTCACTTTGTTGGCGGCGATCTGCTCGCCGTTGCCTGAACCGCCGATCACGATGCCCAGCGCGAACCGCCCCTCTGCGGTGTCGGCTGCAACCGCTTCAGCCGCCGCGATGCAGAACGCCGGGTAGTCGTCGACCGGGTCATAGCTCTGCGGCCCGTGGTCGTGCACTTCGTACCCGAGCCCGCTGAAGTGCTCGATGAAGTGGTGGCTCAGATCGAGCCCGGCGTGGTCGGTGGCGATGTGCAGAATCGGCAGCTGTGTCATACCCACAATCGTAGTGAGTGCGTCGACCGCTCAGGCGCACACGCACACGCACTCGCCCGTGGCGAACAGCGCCGTGACACACAGAGTTCGCTCATCCCCTGCGCCTAGACTGATGGCAGATGTCGATTCTCAGGATGGAGAGAAAATGCCCGGATTGAATCTCACCCGCGTCGAAGCCCAGGAACGTGCCGCACTGCTCGAGGTCGGCAGCTATGAGGTGACGCTCGACCTCTCCGGAGCGTCCGAGACCACGTTCCGCAGCACGACGCGAGTCGTCTTCGACGCCGCGGCGGGAGCATCCACATTCATCGACGCGGTCACCGACCAGGTGCACTCGATCACCCTGAACGGCGCCGACCTCGCACCAGAGGTCGTGAGCGACGGCCTGCGCATCGAGCTGCCCGACCTGAACGAGCACAACGAACTCGTCATCGACGCCGACATGAGGTACTCGATCACCGGCGAGGGCCTGCACCGGTTCGTCGACCCGGTCGATCAAGAGGTCTACCTCTATACCCAGTTCGAGGTGCCCGACGCACGCCGCATGTTCCCGGTGTTCGAGCAGCCCGATCTGAAAGCGTCGTTCACGTTCACCGTGACGGCTCCGGCGCACTGGACGGTCGTGTCGAACACGCCGGTCGCATCCTGCGTCGATGCGGCGGATGCTGCTTCGGGCCCGGCGAAGACGTGGCGGTTCGACCCCACCCAGCGCATTTCGAGCTATATCACTGCGATCATCGCCGGGCCGTACCATCACGAGCACTCGTCGCTGATCAGCTCGGACGGTCGCACGATTCCGCTCGGCGTCTACACGCGAACCTCGCTGGCCGAGCACCTCGACGCCGACTACATCTTCGAGAAGACCCGCGAGGGCTTCGACTTCTTCGAGCATCTCTGGAACGTGCCGTACCCCTTCGAGAAGTACGATCAGCTCTTCGTGCCCGAGTTCAACGCCGGCGCCATGGAGAACGCGGGCGCGGTCACCTTCACCGAGGCGTATGTATTCCGCTCCAACGTGCCCGACGCCATGCGTGAGCGCCGCGTCGTGACGATCATTCACGAGCTGGCGCACATGTGGTTCGGTGATCTGGTGACGATGCGCTGGTGGAACGACCTGTGGCTCAATGAGTCGTTCGCCGAGTACACCTCGACGCTGGCGGTCGCCGAGGCGACGGAGTGGCACGACGCCTGGGCGACCTTCGCCTCGACCGAGAAGGCGTGGGCCTACCGCCAGGACCAGCTGCCCTCGACGCACCCGATTCTCGCCGCGATTCGCGACATCGAAGACGTGCAGGTCAACTTCGACGGCATCACCTATGCCAAGGGCGCGTCCGTGCTGAAGCAGCTGGTCGCCTATGTGGGCCGCCGTGAGTTCTTCACCGGCATTCATCAGTACCTGACGAAGCACGCGCACAGCAACACCGAGCTGCAGGATCTCTTCGTCGAGCTCGAGGCCACCAGCGGCCGCGATCTGCACAACTGGTCGAAGAAGTGGCTCGAGACCGCCGGCGTGAACACGCTGCGCAGCGTCGTCGAGACCGATGCGACGGGCATCATCACCGCGTACCGCATCGAGCAGACCGCGCCGGAGTCGCATCCCACACTGCGCCCGCATCGTCTCGGCATCGGGCTGTACGAGCTCACCGGCTCAGGACTCACCCGGGTCGATCGCATCGAGACCGACATCGACGGTGCCAGCACAGAGGTGGCGGCTCTGGTCGGCAAGCGCATGCCCGACCTGCTGCTGCTCAACGACGACGACCTCACCTATGCCAAGGTGCGCCTCGACGATCGCTCGCAGCACACCGCACTCGAGCACCTCAAAGATCTGCACGACCCAACCGCCCGCGCGATCGTCTGGAGCGCACTCTGGGACGCCACCCGCGACACCGAGTTCGCCGCACGCGAGTTCGCTCAGACCGTGCTGGGCAACGTCAGCGCCGAAGACCAGTCGACGACGCTGCGCACCGTGCTCGGTCAGCTGGTCACCGTGACCGGATCGTACGCCGCTCCCGACAGCCGTGCCGAGGCTCGTGAGGCCGCCGCGAACGCCGTCTGGCAGCTCGCGCAGAACGCCGAGGCCGGCAGCGACCAGCAGTTCCAGTTCGTGCGCAGCTTTGCCGCACTCGCGGTCGACGCCGAGCACTTCGACGTGCTCGAGGCACTGCGTGGCGGCAACCTCGTGCTGCCCGGGCTGACGATCGACACCGACCTCGACTGGGAGCTGCTCATCGCTCTCGTCGCCGCAGGTCGTGCTGGTGACCCTGAGATCGACGTCGCACTCGAAAAGGATCACACCGCGACCGGCCTGCTCTCTGCCGCGCGGGCTCGGGCGGCCATCCCCGACGCCGATCACAAGCTGCAGACCGCGCACCGCATTCACACCGACGAGTCGCTCACCAACCTGACCGTGCGCAACATGGGTTACGGACTGCAGCGCGCACTCGACACCCGTCTGCTCGACGGCCTGGTCGACGAGCACTTCGCCCATCTGCTCAGTGTCTGGAACGAGCGGTCGTATCACATGGCCGACCAGATCTTCGAGGCGACGTTCCCCGGCGCTCTGGCCGACGAGCGTCTGCGGCAGGCGGCCGTGACCTGGCTGGGCGATCATGAGGATGCGCCGCAGGCGTTGCGTCGAATCGTGATCGAGAACCTGGACGGAGTCGAGCGCGCTCTGAAAGTGCAGCGCCGTGACGCCGAGGCGGGTGCAGAGGGCGCGGCATGATCCTGGCCCAGATCGACACCCCGGCGTGGCTCGCGTCGATGTTCGCCTTCTTCGGCAAGTTCTTCAACGAGTGGAGCAAAGTCGGCAACATCCTGATGATCATCGTGGTCACCTTGGTGCTGCGCTGGGTGCTGCTGCTGATCACGAGACGCATCGTTCGCGGCATCGTGAGCGGGGTGAAGGGCAAAGAGGACATCACCAAGACGACCGACCTGCTCGTCTCGCCGCTGTCGAAGGCTCGCGTCGTGCAGCGCACGCGAACCATCGGATCGGTCACCTCGAACGTCATCACCTGGACGCTCGTCGTGATCGCCCTGATCTCGGTGCTCGGCGAGCTTGGGTTCAACACCGGTGCACTGGTCACCAGCGCCGGCATTCTCGGCGTCGCCGTCTCATTCGGCGCGCAGAGTCTGGTCAAAGACTTTCTGACCGGCATCTTCATGGTGTTCGAAGACCAGCTGGGCGTCGGCGACGTCGTCGACCTCGGCACGGTGAGCGGCACGGTCGAGGCGGTCGGGCTGCGCGTCACGAGCGTGCGCGCCGCCGACGGCACGCTCTGGTACGTGCGCAATGGTGAGATTCTCAAAGTCGGCAACCAGTCGCAGGGCTGGGGTCGCGCCATCGTGCAGGTCGATCTGCCTACCGACTCTGATTTCGAGGCCGTGCAGGAGCTCATGCTCACCGCCAGCCGCGAGATGATCAAAGAGCGCTACTGGCTGCGCAAGATCGAGGGCAAGCCAGAGCTTTGGGGCATCACCGCGCTTGCCGGCGACACCATGGTCGTGAAACTGGCGATCAAGACGCGCCCCAGTCAGCAGGACGACGTCGCTCGCGAACTGCGCCTGCGCATCCTGCGGCTGTTCAATCAGTACGACGTGCACACCGCCACCACATCGACACTGCGGGCCACCATCGAGTCGGACAACCCCCGCGTCAAGGGGCGTACGATCGCCGACCCGCTGCTCACCGGGCGTGGCGAGCAGGAGGCCCCGGTGCACGCGACCACTGCCGAGATCGACGCGGCGACGCGCGGTGTGCCCGACACTCCGGCCGAGCGGCGCAAGGCGAAGGCGCGTCTGCGAAAACACCGCAAGGCGGCGGCACAGCGCGCAGAGCACGAGCAGCCGGCGCGACCGCAGCATCCGCAGCAGCACGAGGTGCGCCCTGAGGCGCGGCAGCACCCGGACAACGACTGGCAGGCGCCTCGCCGTGAGCATCCCTCCGACGAGAAAGGCCCCGAACGTGGCTGAGACGGTCTTCGACGAAGTGGGCGGGCAGGAGTTCTTCGAGCGCCTCGCTCACGCCTTCTATGTGCACATTCGCGAAGACGAAGTGCTCGCGCCGATGTATCCGGCCGATGACTTTGCTGGGGCTGAGCGCCGATTGGCCCTCTTTCTGGTGCAGTACTGGGGCGGTCCCACGACCTACAGCCAAGAGCGTGGTCACCCCCGCCTGCGCATGCGGCATATGCCGTTCAAAGTGAATCCGGATGCTCGAGATCGCTGGAAGCGCTGCATGGCGGCCGCGCTGGACGAGGTTGCGCCCTCCCCCGCCGCACGCACGATGCTGTGGGACTACTTCGACCGCGCGGCGCAGGCGATGGTGAACACCTTCGAAGAGTGACCCCGCCCGGCCGAGGTGCCTGCCTCGTCAGTCAGAGCCGACTGGGCAGGCGCACGATCGCGTCGCCGAACGGCGCCGCGGCTCGCTGCCACATGCCGTTGTGGAAGAGGCGCACGATGTCAGTCTGCTCATGCTGCGACGGCAGAAAGCCGAACGCGTCGAGCGTGAACGCGAGGCCCGAGGTCAGCCCGGCCAGCGCATCCGCAGAACGGCCCCAGACGCGCCCACGCAGCTCGTGCACGGCCAGCTCGCCGGCCAGCTCGGGCACGCCCTGCGCGATCTCGTCGATGCCTGCGCGAGCCACCTCACGCACTTGCTCGACCGACACCTCGGCGACGCGCTGCCAGCCAGATCGCGGCGGAGTCACCGCAGTCCACACCTCGTGCACTTCGACGGGCGGCGTACGCAGCGTCGTGTCACCCTCGCGATGCATGCGCACGAGACGGTCGCTCAGCGCCTGCGCGTGCACCACGTACTGCAGCCGGGCAGGCTTCGCCAGCGGCAGCACCTTGACCCCGAGCAGGGTCGGTGCGGCGTCGCTCAGGCCCGCGGCGAACAGTGGTGACGCGGTGGCGACCAAGGCGCGATCATGCGCCGAGAGCCAGACTGCGGCCCCGTCGTCGAGGCGACGCGCCCGCGCCACGAACTGCTCGAGATCGGCTACGACATGCGCGTCCAGCAGATGGAGGCGGTCTGCCGCGGGCGCGGCGCCGGGGCGCGAGAGCAGGCTCGAGATGTCGAAGGCCTCGTTTACGTCTGTGCCGCCCATCGGGTCTGAATCAGGAGCTGAGTCAGGAGCTGAGCCTGGTGATGAGTCACTGTCGCCGATTGCCATGCCGACAACATATACCAGCGACGGCGGCCGTGGTCAGAGCGGCTGTTCGGCCGTGCCTATAATCCGAGGGTGCGATGTTCGTCGCGAGCCAGCTCGCGTCGGTGCCCTGCACGACGGGCCGTGCTGACGCATCCGCCGTCAGATCATGGCTGAACGCGCTGCATGCTTTGCCCAGTCCTGCGGGCTCTGCCCTTCGTCCGCTGTCACAAAGGAGTCACCAATGGCCGCTGACCGGTCTTACGCACTCGACAACATCGCGCCTGTTCGGCACATCGAAGACGTGCTGCGCCTCGAAGAGGTGGCTGCCGCGCATCCTGGTGAGCAGGGCTTTCGCGGCCCCTCGCACTGGATGCCGACTGGACGCGTGTTCGGCGGGCAGATTCTGTCGCAGGCGCTCACCGCCGCGAGTCGCACGGTGCCCGACGGCCGGTTCGTGCACTCGCTGCACGCCTATTTTCTGCGCGGCGGCGACATCGAGCTTCCGGTCGACTTCTCGGTCGAGACACTGCGCGACGGGCGCTCGTTCAGTCAGCGACGCGTGCAGGCGTATCAGCATGGGGAGCCGATTCTGTCGCTGATCACGTCGTTCCAGACGGTGGATGCGGGGCTGCAGCATGAGATTCGGCCGCCGGCCGGCATTCCCGGCCCGGACGAGCTGCCCACCACCGAAGAGACGCTGCGCGGTGCTCCCGAGGCGTTTCGACGCTACTTCACCGACTATCGTGCGTTCAAGATGCGCCACTACCCGTCGCCGATCTATGTGAGCGTGCCGAAAGAGGATGAGGACATTCCCTTCCAGGCGGTCTGGATCAAGACGCGGGAGGCATTGGGCGACGACCCTGCGCTGCACGCTGCGGCTCTGGCATATGCGAGCGACTACACGACCTTTGAGCCGATTCTGCGGCGACATGGGATTCCGTGGGCGTACCCGGGGCTGAACACGGCGAGCCTCGACCACGCGATGTGGTTTCACCGGCAGGCACGAGCAGACGAATGGGTGCTCTACGTGCAGGAGTCGCCGACCGCCCAGGGCGGCCGCGGTCTCACTGAGGGGCGCATGTTCACGCAGGGCGGCGATCTGATCGCAACTGTGGCTCAGGAAGGCCTGGTGCGGCTGCCGCAGTTCAAGCCCGAGAACCTCAAGAAGGCCGAGTAGCGCGGAGTGGCGCCGACGAGCGCCGAGTAGGCGGGGTTCTGACACTCGTTCACCGACCCAGGTCTGCGCTAGACGACCAACCGACTTCTGCTCTCACTAACCAACCGACTTCTGCTCCCGCTGAGTGTGCAGAACTTGTCCCACTCTCGACAACCAAGGCCACCTCGCCCGTCACCCAGAGTGCTGAACCTGCCGCACCCTCACCGAGAGTACAGAACCCGCCACACCTTCCACCGAGAGTACAGAACCCGCGACCTCGCGCAGCTGATACGCACACCTTCTACACACTCGACAACTAGGACCGCCCTGCCCGTCACCGAGAGCACAGAACTTGTCGTACCGGCGCCGAGAGCACACGGGCCTCTCACGCCGTCCCCGAGAGTGCAGAACCTGCGACCTCGCGCAACTGATACCCACACTTTCTACGCACTCGACAACCAGGACCGCCCTGCCCGTCACCGAGAGTACAGAACCTGTCGTACCGGCGCCGAGAGCACACGGGCCTCTCACACCGTCCCCGAGAGTACAGAACGTGCCACGCCTGACGGCAAGAAGAAAGGGCCCTGTTCCGAGATCTCATAAGATCTGGAACAGGACCCTTTCGAGCACCCAGCTCAGCGGCTGTATACGGGTTGACCGAACGCACAGCTCAGCTGGCGTGCAAGAAGGCCAATGCCCGGCTCTGCTTGGGTTCGGGCCGACCGAACGCGCGGCTATGTCAGTGCGCAGGAAACTGAACGAATCAGTCGCGCGTGAGCTTGCGGTAGGTCACGCGGTGCGGGCGAGCGGCATCCTCGCCGAGGCGCTCGACCTTGTTCTTCTCGTACGCGTCGAAGTTGCCCTCGAACCAGTACCATTTGGCCGGGTTCTCATCGTCACCCTCGTACGCGAGAATGTGCGTAGCGATTCGGTCGAGGAACCACCGGTCGTGGGTGATGACCACGGCACAGCCGGGAAAGTCGAGCAGTGCGTTCTCGAGGCTGGACAGCGTCTCCACGTCCAGGTCGTTGGTCGGCTCATCGAGCAGCAACAGGTTGCCGCCCTGCTTCAGGGTCAGCGCAAGGTTCAACCGGTTGCGCTCACCGCCCGAGAGTACTCCCGCAGGCTTCTGCTGATCGGGGCCTTTGAACCCAAACGCCGACACATATGCGCGGCTGGGCATCTCGACCTGGCCCACGTGAATGTAATCGAGCCCGTCAGAGACGACCTCCCAGACGTTCTTCTTGGGATCGATTCCCTCTCGCCCCTGGTCGACATACGAGATCTTGACCGTCTCACCGACTTTGAGGTTGCCGCCGTCGAGCTTCTCCTGCCCCACGATCGTCTTGAACAGCGTGGACTTGCCGACACCGTTCGGACCGATGATGCCGACGATGCCGTTGCGCGGCAGCGTGAACGAGAGGTCGTCGATCAGAACGCGATCGCCGAAGCCCTTGTGCAGGTGCTCTGCCTCGAGCACGATGTCGCCAAGGCGCGGGCCCGGCGGAATCTGGATCTCTTCGAAGTCGAGCTTCTTGGTCTTCTCGGCCTCGTTGGCCATCTCTTCATAGCGAGCCAGACGAGCCTTGCTCTTGGCTTGCCGCCCCTTGGGGTTCGTTCGCACCCAGTCAAGCTCGTCTTCGAGACGTTTCGCCAGCTTGGCATCCTTGCGGCCCTGCACCTCGAGACGATCTTTCTTCTTCTCAAGATAGGTCGAGTAGTTGCCCTCATACGGGTAGGCGCGACCGCGGTCGAGTTCGAGAATCCACTCGGCGACGTGATCGAGGAAGTACCTGTCGTGGGTGACCGCGAGCACGGCCCCCGGGTACGAATGCAGGTGCTGCTCAAGCCAGAGCACGCTCTCGGCATCGAGGTGGTTCGTGGGCTCGTCGAGCAGCAGCAGATCAGGTTTCTTCAACAGCAGCTGGCAGAGCGCCACGCGACGACGCTCACCGCCCGAGAGGTTCTTCACAATGGCATCAGACGGGGGCAGTCGCAGCGCATCCATCGCCTGCTCCAGCTGTGAGTCCAGATCCCAGGCGTCGGCCGCATCGATGTCTTCCTGCAGCTTGCCCATCTCTTCGAGCAGCGCGTCGTAGTCAGCATCAGGGTTGGCCAGCTCTTCGCTGATCTGGTTGAACCGATCGACCTTGCCTTTGAGCTCGCCGACTCCCTGCTGCACGTTCTCGAGCACGGTGAGCTCGTCATCAAGTTCGGGCTCCTGCTGCAGGATGCCGACAGAGAAGCCTGGCGTGAGCCGCGCCTCACCGTTGCTCGGCGTGTCGAGCCCGGCCATGATCTTGAGCACGCTCGACTTGCCGGCGCCGTTCGGTCCGACCACGCCGATCTTCGCGCCCGGCAGGAATGCCAGGGTGACGTCGTCGAGGATGACCTTGTCGCCATGCGCCTTTCGGGCGCGCACCATCTGGTAAATGTATTCAGCCATGCGCACCATTCTATGGGTTGGGAGCCCGTTCATGGAGCTGCCGCGCGACCCGACAAGAGGTTCCGCTGCGGGCGAAGCCGCCCCGCGCGCCGCTTCGTCGCGACCGCATCTTTGTTGGACGGCTCGTGTGGCGACACTGGCGCAAGGGCACATTCAGCGACACTGCCGGGGCTTGTGAAGCGGCACTCGTGCAGGGGCACAGTCAGCACTGCCGAGGACTCATGCAGAGACACTCGCGCAGGGGCACTCCAGCTGCACTCATACACAGTGACACTGCCGCAGACCACCCCAACACCGCTACTGTAGGGGCACCCCAGCGACGCTACTGCAGCGGCACAGTGTTGCCGACGAGGCAGGCCCCATTGATCGGCGCAGCCACCACAGCATCGAATCGCCCGCGATGGTACTGCCCCACCAGGCACTGATCGTCGATCTTGACCGAGACCGACAGGTTGTCGGCATCCAGGTCTTTCGGTGTGCGGTCAGGGGTGACCTGTATCTGGTCGTTGGTGACCCCGACCGAGTGCACGGCGTCGACGACAGACTGTGTCGTCGGCACTTTGTCGTCATTGGTCAGCGGCTGCAGCAGTGACTGAAACGCCGGCAGGTTCTGCTTCGCGGTGCCGCCGGGCGCCCAAACCGCAGCGCTCGGAGCGGGTGCCGGAGTCGACGGCGCTGAGGCATTGTTCGTCTGAGCACAGCCAGCAAGTGCGACGACCGTCAGCACGCCCGCGAAAGCTCCTGCAACGGTCGAACGCACGCGGAAGATACCGACCGATTCTCGGCGAGAAGACGGCTGACGACGAGAGCTGGCGGTTCGAATGGTCACCCGCCTAGCGTAGCCGCCGCCCGGCCGCTTTGCATGCCGGGCTCATTCCAGCCTCGGGGCTGTACGGATGCGTCGGTCCAGTTGTCGCCGTGATCTTCGAGCCCGCCGTGTGACGCAGCGTCATCGAGCGCACCCGTCGTGGAACCGTTGCCTTCCACTGTCTGCACATCAGATTCGGACGTCAACGCTGCGGCATCGACGTGCACCCGACCGGTCGCAGACGCTGTGCCAGCGTCAGACGCACCTGTGCCAAACCCAGACGCACCTGCGCCATCCTCAGGCGCACCAGTGGATGCATCTGCATCCGCCGAGTGAAAGGAGTCTTCTGGACCAGAGACCTCGCCAGGCGCGCCCTCCGGCTGCAGGTGAGCTGGAGGCTGACGTTCGGGTTTGGTCAGCGCACTGATGCCCCAGACCAGATCGTGCCCCATATTGTCTGCGACGATCTCAACAGTGGTGCCCGAGCGTTCTTCGTTCTGCCACTGCTTGACGCGAAGCCTGCCCTGCACCAAGACCCGCTGACCTTTGAAGAGGCTCTGCTGAGCATGCGTGGCCAGCTGCCGAAATGCGGTCACTGTGAACCAATTCGTATCGCCGTCGACCCATCGCCCCTCTTTCTGGTCGAAGCGTCGCTGGTTCGATGCGAGCCGAAACGAAGTGATGGGCTTGCCGTCTCGAGTGAAGTTCGTCTGCGGCTCAGTGGCGACCAGGCCGTTGACTGCGATGGTGTCGATGCTCATGGCGGGCTCCTTCAGGATGCGACCCGACCCGGTGGCCGAGTTCCTGTTGCCAGCATCGCCAGTCGTCATCACCATCGCAGCTCTGCGCACGCCAGTGTGCACAACTTCGACCACTGCATCCGGCTGTGCGGACTGCATCTGCCAGTCATCTGCCCCCACGCACCTGCGATCGCCTCACAGATGCAGACCCGCTCACATGGGTGCAAGGCCTCAACCTCTGGCAGGTTCCAAGCTGAGGTCGATGCAGAGCCGCTCACACGGATGCAAGAGATGCTGCGGCCGAGGTCTAGCACCGCTCAGCAATCAGTCAGTCGACGAAGAGGTCGGCGAAACGCCGCCGCACCTTGGCCACCTTCGCAGGTATCACCGCCTGGCAGTACCCCTGCCCCGGGTTCTTGGCGAAGAAGTCCTGGTGATAGTCCTCCGCCGGCCAGAACGCACCGAGCGGCTCGATCGTCGTCACGATCGGCGCGTCCCACCATTCCTGGGCACGCTGAATCGCACGCTCGAAGGTCTCACGCTGGGCGGCATCCGTCGGGAACATCGCCGAGCGGTACTGCGTGCCCACGTCGTTGCCCTGCCGGTTCAGCGTCGTCGGGTCGTGCAGCGTGAAGAACACGTCGAGCAGCGTGTCGACGGGCAGCTGCTGCTCGTCGAACACCACTTTGACCGCCTCGGCGTGCCCGGTCGTCCCAGTGCACACCTGTTCATAGGTCGGATGCTCGACGCTGCCTCCGACGTATCCGCTGATGACCTCTTCGACACCACGCAGGTGACGAAAGACGGAGTCGAGACACCAGAAGCATCCGCCGGCGACGACGATCTCATCCATGCGATCAGCCTCCGATCAGTGCCTGCAGCGGACCGCGTGCGAAGTACACCGCGAAACCGATCGAGACGATCCAGAGCAGCGGCGAGATGTGACGTGCCTTGCCCGAGATCGACCGCACCAGCACCCAGCTGATGAACCCGACGCCGATGCCGTTGGCGATCGAGTAGGTCAGCGGCATCACTGTGATCGTCAGGAAGACCGGCAGCGCGGCCGAGTATTCGCTCCAGTCGATGTCTTTGATCTGCGACACCATCAGCGAACCGACGGCGACCAGGGCGGCCGAGGCGACCTCAGCCGGCACGATCGTGGTCAGCGGGCTGAAGAACATCGCCAGCAGGAACAGCGCGCCGGTGACCACCGAGGCCAGACCGGTTCGCGCGCCCTCGCCGACGCCGGCCGCCGAATCGACGAACACCGTATTGGCCGAACCCGAAGTCGCACCGCCGGCTGCGACGGCGACGCCCTCCATGACCATCGCCGACTTGAGTCGAGGAAAGTTGCCCTTCTCGTCGGCCAGGCCGCCCGCCTTCGCAAGGCCGGTCATCGTGCCCATCGCGTCGAAGAAGCTGGTGAAGAACAGGGTGAAGATCAGCATGATCGACGACAGGTAGCCGATGCGACCGAAGGCGCCGAAGTCGAAGTTGCCGACCAGGCTGAGATCGGGCAGCGAGAACAGGCTGCTGGGCAGCTGCGGCACGCTGAGGCCCCAGCCACCGGGGTTGTCGACCGAGCTGCCGAGGTGCAGCACCGCCTCGAGGATCATTGCCACGATGGTCGATGCGACGATGCCGATCAGCAGTGCGCCCTTGATCTTTCGCGCCATGAGCACGGCGATGATGATCAGCGACACCACGAACATGACGACCGGCCAGGTGTGCACCGAGCCGCCCTCGCCGAGCTGCACCGGAGGCGAGTTGAAGCCCGTCGACCGCACCAGCCCCGAGTCGACGAAGCCGATGAATGCGATGAACAGACCGATGCCGACCGTGATGGCCGTCTTCAGCTGCTGCGGAATCGACTCGAAGATCATCGTGCGCAGACCGGTGAGCGACAGAATCGTGATGACGATGCCGTTGATCACGACCAGGCCCATCGCCTCAGGCCAGGTGACCTCGCCGACCACGCTCACGGCCAGGAACGAGTTCACGCCGAGACCTGCGGCGAGCCCGAACGGCAGGTTCGCGACGAAGCCGAAAAGGATGGTCATCACGCCGGCGGTCAGTGCCGTCACCGCTGCGACCTGGTTGTTGGGCAGGAAGCCGCCTGCGACATCCACCGCCGCCTGGTCGGGCGAGAACCCGCCGATGATCAAGGGGTTCAGAATGACGATGTAGGCCATCGCCACGAAGCTGACCAGCCCGCCGCGCACCTCGGTGCCGACGGTCGAGCCGCGCTTGGCGACGTGAAAGACGCGTTCGATCCACGCAGGATGGCTGGGTTGCGTCGACTGCGGAGTCGTGTGCGACTGGTCGGTCATGTCTGTGGAGCCGGACAAGGGCTTCCTCTCTCGCTCATGAGATCTTGACGTGGCGTCTGGTGTCACGCTGCTCGCTCTGAGCGAACGCCGAAGGATCACGTGTCTGCTGCGAGAGCGAACGGGGATCTGCTTCGACTATCGTGCGTCAGAGCTTCACCAGTTTAGCGCGCGCCAGCAGCAGATAGACCTCGCAGCCGAGGCAGTAGCCGAAGACTCCGTTGAGAAAGGCCGCGACGAACGCGACGGCGGTGGGCACGAAGAGTCCCCACGGCACGCCCAGCAGCGCCAGCACCAGGGCGACGGCAGTGAAGACGAACCCCACGAGCTGGGCGAATCGCGGCGGCCTCGGGTTTTCGAGCTGTTCTGGTGGTGCCAGTCTCGGGCGAACCACAGTGCGAAACAGTACGGAGTACGGATGCGTCTTCGACCCCAGAAACGCACCCCAGGCGAAGAGCAGCGTCACCACCAGCAAGAGCCAGAAGCTGGCGCGAGTCTGCGGCCCGCCCGGCTCACCAGTTCGGACCCCGGGGCCTTCGACCAGGTTGAGAAACAACACGACGAGCAGCAGCACCCAAGTGGTGTTCGCCCCAAAGCGCGGTGCCCTGGGGTCGATGCCCGGCCCGTTTGGCTGGGCCTGCAGCGTATACGTCTTATCACTCATGTGAGCCTCCTCTGGATACCTCGATGCCTGCCGTGTGCAGCAGGTCGTCGATCAGCTCGCGGTAGCGGCTGTGCGTCGCCGGCCCCTCGACCCGGCCGGCCTGAGAACCGTGTGCATCGAAGAACAACACCGTGGGTGTGCGTCGAATGCCATAACGTCGAGCGGTGTCGAGATCACTGCCGACGTCGATCTCGACGAAGGCGATGTCTGGGTCGGCCGCGCTGATCGCGGTGAGCGACCGGCGCACTGATGGGCAGTGGGCGCAGACTTCGGTCGACATCTGCACGATCGTCGCTCGCCGGCCGAGCCGCCCCAGCACCGGGTCGGCAGTGGTCGTCGCAGGATGCCATGGTGGCGTCTGCTGAGATCGGTTGCGCACGAGTCGCCCCTGCCGCAAGCGCCAGAACAGACCGAGCGCTGTCGCGATGAGGCAGAGGCCCGACAGAACGAAGACGGCGGTGAGTGGTGACATTGTGGTGGCAGCCTATGTCGCTTCACCCGCCCACAGCCTCTCGGCTGACACATGGCGCAACGTTCGTCACCCGGGCCGCATGACACGGCGTGGCGAACCCGCGGTTTCGCTGAGACTCCACCGGGGTTAGCATTAAGAGGTGCACAAAGCCCTACTTCTCGAGAACATCCATCCGCTTGCCATCTCAAATCTGAAGGCCCGAGGTTTCGAGGTCGCCACCGTCGGTGGTGCGCTCGACGAAGACGAGCTCATCTCGAAGCTCGCCGACGTCTCGGTGCTCGGCATTCGATCGAAGACTCACGTCACCGATCGCGTGCTCGCCAACGCCCCGCAGCTCGAGGCAGTCGGCGCGTTCAGCATCGGCACCAACCAGATCGACCTGCCTGCAGCCGCAGAGCGTGGCATCGCAGTCTTCAACGCGCCATACTCGAACACCCGCTCGGTCGTCGAGCTGGTCATCGGCGAGCTGATCATGCTCGTGCGTCACATTCCCGAGAAAGACCGGATGGCTCACCGCGGCATCTGGGACAAAGCTGCGACCGGCTCGCACGAGGTGCGTCACCGCACGCTCGGCATCATCGGCTACGGAAACATCGGCGCCCAGCTCTCGGTCGTCGCCGAGGCCCTCGGCATGAAGGTCGTCTTCTACGACCTCGAAGAGAAGCTCGCGATGGGCAACGCCGAACGCCGGCATACGCTCAACGAGCTGCTCGAAGAGAGCGACGTCGTGACCCTGCACGTTGACGGCCGCAAGTCGAACACCAACTTCTTCGGCACCGAACAGTTCGCCGCCTTGAAAGACGGCGCGATGTTCATCAACAACTCACGCGGCCACGTCGTCGACATCGAGGCCCTCTACGACGCGGTCAAGAGCGGTCACGTCGGCGGCGCGGCGATCGACGTCTACCCCGCCGAGCCCAAGAAGCGCGGCGACGCCTTCGAGACCAAGCTCGCCGAGTTCGACAACGTCATCCTCACTCCACACATCGGCGGTTCGACCGAAGAGGCCCAGCGCAACATCGGCCGCTTCGTCTCGGGCAAGCTCATCGACTACATCAAGCACGGCGACACCAGCCTGAGCGTCAACCTGCCGGTGCTGACGCTGCCCTGGACCGACGGCATCCACCGCATCGCCCACATTCACCGCAACATTCCGGGCGTGCTCGCGAAGGTGAACAACACGCTCAGCGATCTCGGCGTGAACATCGACAGCCAGGTGCTGGCCACCCGCGGCCAGATCGGCTATGCGGTGACCGACGTGAACGCCTGGGTTGAGGAATCGGTGCTCGATGTGCTGCGCGACATGGATGAGACCATTCGCCTGCGCATCATGGGCTGACCCGACCAGAGTCGTCAACGGCGGTCATCTGCTCTCTCCGGAGGGTCGGATGGCCGCCGTTCTGCTCACCGCACGTGATCGTACAGCTCACTCGTGATGTACCGCTCCCCCGTATCAGGCAGCACCGCGACAATCGTCTTGCCCGCGTATTCTGGCTCGCTCGCAAGTCGAGTCGCGGCCAGCAGTGCTGCGCCCGACGAGATGCCGACGATCAGCCCTTCCAGACGTGCGGCCTGCCGCGAGGCTTCGATGGCCTGATCCTGCTCAACGGTCACCATGCGGTCGATCACCTCGACGTCGGTCACCGGCGGGGTGCCGTCGCCGCCCGTGATGCCCTGAACCTTGTGCGGTCGCCACTCACCGCCGCTCAGCACCGGCGCCTCGGCTGGCTCGACCCCGATCACCTCGATATCGGCCTTCACCTGTTTCAGAAACCGCCCGGTACCGCTGATCGTTCCGCCGGTTCCGGTCGTCGCAACCAGAACATCCACCTCACCATCGGTGTCATCCCAGATTTCGGGACCTGTGCTGCCGAAGTGCGCTCTCGGATTGGCCTCGTTGCCGCCCTGCCCCGTGAGCACTAGGCTCGGGTCGCCTTCGAGTATCTCTCCCGCACGCTGATTCGCGCCGGCCATACCCTCGTCACCCGGCGTGAGCACCAGCTCGGCACCGAGCGCCCTGATCAATGTGCGACGCTCGAGTGAGACGTCGTCGGGCATGACGATGACCACGCGGTAGCCGCGCACAGCACCGATCCAGGCCAGGGCGATGCCGGTGTTGCCGCTCGTCGCCTCGAGAATGCCCCTGCCCCGGCCGAGGCTGCCGTCGGCTTCGGCGGCGCGCACGATCGAGAGAGCCGTGCGGTCTTTGATGCTCGACCCGGGGTTGAACGACTCAAGCTTGACCAGCACGCGCGCGCCCGGCTGCGCGGCGGCTGTCAGTCGGTTCAGCTGCACGAGCGGACTGCGACCGACCGTCTCGGTCAGGTCATGGAAGATTCTCGACATGCCTTGCATTCTATGGCGTCAGTGCTGGCGAGCAGCGGTCTCTGACGAACTGCGTCAGCGTCTCGGTTCTCGAGCCGCGTCGCAGCTCGAGTCGCGACTCGAGGGCAGCGGCGACCACCGTGCACCGCCGCCGCGCTCGGTGTATCATCGTTGGGTGCCGAGTGCGGCGCCTCTCCCCGTAGCTCAGTGGACAGAGCAGAGGGTTTCTACCCCTTGTGTCGCGGGTTCAAATCCTGCCGGGGAGACTCAGAATCACTTGGAGGCCTCGTGCCACACGGCAAGAACATCATCTGGATCGACTGCGAGATGACCGGGCTCGACCTGCATCGAGACGCCCTGATCGAGATCGCAGTGATCGCGACTGACGAGAATCTCAACGTGTGCGACGCGGGCATCGATCTGATCATCAAACCGTCGGCGGATGCTCTGGCCGGCATGAATGACTTCGTGCGGAACATGCACACCGAGTCGGGCCTGCTCGACGAACTCGATGACGGGATCTCGCTGGCCGAGGCCAACGATCAGGTGATGGCGTACGTGAAGAAGCACGCACCGCGGCCACAGGCGAACCCACTGGCCGGCAACTCGATCGGCACCGACCGCGGCTTTCTCGCCCGTGACCTGCCCGAGCTCGACGAGCACCTCAGCTATCGCAACATCGACGTATCGAGCCTCAAAGAGCTCGCTCGACGGTGGTTTCCGCGAGCGTACTACCACTCCCCTGAAAAGCATGGCGGGCACCGCGCGATGGCCGACATCATCGAGTCGATTCGCGAGCTCGACTACTACCGGCGCACCTTCATCGTGGCCGAGCCCGGCCCGACGAGCACCGAGGCGACGGCCGCATGCGAAGCCTCGGAAACCCGATTCGCGTCGCTGCTGCAAAACCAGTAAGATAAAACGCGCTGCGTTCGAGCGATCGAGTGCACATGGTGGCTATAGCTCAGTTGGTAGAGCGCCGGCTTGTGGTGCCGGATGTCGCGGGTTCAAGTCCCGTTAGCCACCCCATATATGCAGTAGGTTCTTCACCTCTTTGGTTGTCGCACGGCTACATCTGCGGCTGCAATGCGACGCAGCCGATTCGTCTTTTCGAATTGGCACTTCGGCATCGCTCGGTGCGATGCGCAGATGCTGCTGCCCCGCCCCAACACGCGACTCAGTCACTCTGACCTCACTCGTCTCTGCTCATATGCGACCCTCGGGTACGCGCTGGATCACCTCAGAATGCAGACAAGGGAAAGTTCTGAGGAACTCCCCTGCGACTGCGCGTCAGTACCGTTGGGTCTTGGTCCTGCCTCATAGGCTAAACGAGCTTGCCACAATCCAATAAGGGGGAAACGTGCCCGAGATCACCGAGCGTCTGAACAGCCTGGCCACAAAGATCGATAAGCAGCGCGACGCGATCGAAACCGAAGAAGCCACAAAAAACGCATTTGTGATGCCCTTCATCTCGCTCGTGTTAGGGTACGACGTCTTCAACCCGAACGAAGTGGTGCCCGAGTACACCGCAGACATCGGCACGAAGAAGGGCGAGAAGATCGACTACGCGATCATCAAAGACGATGTCGTGCAGATTCTCGTCGAGTGCAAGAAGATCGGCGAAGATCTCAATATCAACCATGCCTCACAGCTGTTTCGATACTTCGCCGTCACGAATGCACGCATCGCCATCCTGACTAACGGTGATGAGTACAAGTTCTTCACCGATCTTGAGAAGCCCAATCGAATGGACGAGAAGCCGTTCCTCCGATTCCAGGTGTCTGATCTGGATCCCGTCGTCATCCCCGAGCTCAACAAGCTCACAAAAGAGGTCTTCGACCTCGACTCCGTCTTGAACGCCGCTGAGGAGCTCAAGTACGTCGGTGAGCTCAAACGTGCCCTGGCCACTCAGTTCAAAGCACCTGATGACGATTGGATCAAGATGGTCGCTTCGCGCGTGTACGACGGATCCTTCACGCAGAAGGTTCGCGACCTGTTCTCAAGTCTGGTACCGAAAGCCATGAAACAGTTCTTGGCAGACCAAGTCAACGACCGGCTCAAGGCGGCCTTGGGCAGCCAGGCCTACCAGACCGAATCCGATGACGCATCGGTCTCCGGCCCCGCGGCCAGCGCCAACGTGGCACAGGCCAGCGTGGATCATCCTGACGAGAAGTCGGACAAAGGCATCGAGACCACTTTGGAAGAGATCGAGGCCTATCAGATCGTGCGAGCCATCGTCTGCAGCGAAGTCTCACCAGCACGCATCGCCCAGCGCGACACCAAGTCTTACTTCGGAATTCTGCTCGACGACAACAATCGCAAGCCGATCGCACGTCTCCATTTCAACACCGGGCAGAAGTACATCGGACTCTTCGACACCGAGAAGAACGAGACTCGTGAAACGATCGACACCCTTGACGAGATCTATAAGTTCGCCGACCAGCTGAGAGCCACCGCGCACTTCTACGACTGATTCGCAGCGTAATCTGCTTCACTGCACAGGGCTCGAGCCTCAGCTTGGGTTCTGTGCGTTCTCTCCGGTCGAAGCCCCTGCTCTTACTGGATGTCAGCACCGCCGACGACGACCAGGAGAAGCCCGGCTCCAATCGGCACAAGAGCTTCAGTCGCTCTGTCGTCTGCCTGAATCAGTTCCCGAAACTCGACGACCTGATCCGCATGCGAAAGCACATTATCGACCACGAGCAGGCCCTGCGGACGAAGCGTGCGCACAAGATCTGGCCAATATGCGGGGTACTCCGGCCGTTCGGCATCAAGGAAGATCAGATCCCATTCGGCATCGCGAGATTCACGCAGAGCTTGTCTGGCATCCTCATTGCGCAGCTCGACTCGGTCACGCAGACCCGCCCGGTCAAGGTTCTGTGCAGCCTGCGCGCTTCGGTCCGCATCGAGTTCCACACTGACCAGCCGCCCGTTCGCCAGACGGACGGCGTCGGCCAACCAGAGCGTCGAGTACCCGTTCGACGTGCCGAGCTCCAACACGTTGCGCGCGCCCGTCGCGCGAACGAGCAGGGATAACAGCGCTGCTGACTCTGGTTCCAGATTGCGCAACCGATCCAGCCGGTCCGGCTGGCCAGCGTCGTAAGCGACACCTTGCGAATGAAGCTTCTGGAGCATTGCGGTCAGCTTCTCGTCCATGAGACACCCTTCGTTGTTCCCGTCAGTGGGTCTTGCAGCGAGCCTACTGGCCTTGCTCGCGGTGCCCACACCCACCACTCCTGCTACACTCATGCGACCAGCCGCGAATGAAGGAGCGACTCGCCAATTGGGTTCAACGCCTACCGCACGCCGAGCACCACGACACCGTTCGATCCGCCGTCACGCGCGCTCGCATCCGCGCGCTGACGACCCTGGCGGGGCCGCACCTCGCCGCCACAGGCCGATCGCCGATCAGCCCGCCACACCGCTGGCCGGTTTGATCGCCACTGAGACGAGCACCTCATGACCGGGCTGCTGCTCTCTCTACTGCTCGGCGTGGTGCTGATTCTGGTCATCATCGTCGTCAACGGCTACTTCGTGGCGCAGGAGTTCGCCTACATGTCGGTCGACCGAGCCGGCCTGGCCGCCCGAGCCGAGACCGGTGACAGGCGCGCCCAGCGAGCACTCTCCGTCACCAAGCGCACCTCGTTCATGCTCTCCGGCGCGCAGTTGGGCATCACCGTCACCGGCCTGCTCGTCGGATACATCGCCGAGCCACTGATCGGCGATTCCCTCGCCCAGGTCTTCGGAGGCCTCGGGGTACCCGCCGCCGTCACGATTCCGGTGAGCACCATCGGCGTGCTCGTCATCGCGACGATCGTGCAGATGATCTTCGGCGAGCTCTACCCCAAGAATCTGGCGATCTCGGCGCCTGAGCCACTGGCCCTGCGGCTGGCCCGCTCGACCCAGATCTACCTGGCCGTCTTCGGCTGGCTGATCGCCGTCTTCGACGTCGCGGCCAATCTCTTCGTGCGCCTCATCGGCGTCACACCGGTGCACGATGTCGACTCCAGCGCCTCGCCGCAAGAGCTGCGGCGGGCTGTCGCCGACTCTCGCGAGAGCGGGCACCTGCCGGCTGATCTGGCCGTGCTCATCGATCGTGTGCTCGACTTTCCCAACGACGACGTCGAACACGCGATGATCCCGGCATCACGGGTTGCGACCGTGACATCAGAGACCACTATCGCAGACCTGCGGCGCGAGATGGCCCACGGGCACAGTCGTTTTCCGGTGCTCGACGACCGTGCCGACCCCTGCGGCGTGGTGCAGCTGATTGATCTGCTGCGACACACCGGTGCCGAGACAGACCCCGTCTCGGTGATCATGCGCACCCCGGTGCTCGTGCCCACCCTCATGCCGCTGCCCGCCGCGCTCGACGAGATGCGCGAAGCCGGTGCACAGCTGGCCTGCGCCATCGACGAATACGGAGGCTTCGCCGGCATCATCACCACCGAAGACGTCGCCGAAGAGCTCGTCGGCGAGATCACCGACGAACACGACGGAGGCCGCGAGAACGCGCTCCACCGCATCCACGTCGATCAGCCCTCGCAGAGCTGGGAGGTCGGCGGCGACACCCATATCGACGAGGCGTCCCGCATCATCGGCAGACAGCTGCCCGAAGACGACGTCGAGACCGTCGCCGGCCTTGCGATCAGCGCGAGCGGCGCGTTCCTCGAACCTGGTGACACTGTGACCGTCGCGCTGCCCGCCGACCCGGCAGACCTCGCCGAGGGCGAACCGGTGCAGCGAGAGCTCGAGATCACGGCGCTTGAGGTCGAGCGGCTCGTGCCGAGCCGGCTGCGGCTGCATCTGATCGAGCGAGATGCGGATGCGATGGACACGCACCCGGCCACCCCAGACACCGAGGGAGGCCACCGATGACACAGTCACCGCTCTTCGTCGTGATCGCGACCACCGTGCTCATCGTGCTCAGCGCATTCTTCGTCATCATCGAGTTCGCGCTGCTGGCCGCTCGCCGCCCCAGGCTGGAGGCAGACGCAGCGACGAGCCTGCGCGCACGAGCCGCGCTGCGCGGCATGAACGAGCTGACGATCATGCTCGCCGTGGCCCAGTTCGGCATCACGATCTGCACGTTCGCGCTGGGTGCGATCACCAAGCCCGCGGTCGACGCGTGGCTCAGTCCGGTCCTTGCCGCTTGGGGCGCGCCAGACTGGCTGGCAGACAGCGGAGCCTTCGTGCTCGCCCTGCTGTTCGTCACCTTCCTGCATCTGGTGATCGGCGAGATGGCTCCGAAGTCGTGGGCGATCGCACACCCCGAGGCAGCTGCGAGCGCCGTCAGTCTGCCTGCCCGCGGTCTGGCCTGGCTGCTGCGCCCGCTGCTCGTCTGGATCAACCGCATCGCCAACCGTCTCGTCGCCGCCAGCGGCTACTCCCCCGCCGAGTCGCGCAGCACCGGGGGTCAGAACGTCGAGGCGATTCGCCATCTGGTCGAGCATTCGGCCGCCGTGGGCACCCTCGACGACGCGTTCCGTGCCCAGCTGGCGCAGGTGCTCGATCTCGAGCGGCTGACGGTCGCCGATCTGCTGCCTGCCGCACCATCGCATCCTGCCGCCGTCACGCAGGATGCGACCGCGGCAGACGTGCGCGACGTCGCCGCCGCCTCGGGTCACCTGCGGGTGCTCGTCGAACGCCCAGGCACTCCCGGTGTGGTGCATGTGCGTGACCTGCTGCTGCACGATGACGACGATCGCATCGACGATCTGGTGCGAGAGCCGTTGGAGTTCGCCGTCGACCTGCCTGCGCATGCGGCGCTCGCGCGGATGCGAAAGACGGGCCGCCAGTTCGCCGTCGCCACGAGAGATGGTGCGTTCGTCGGTGTGGTGACGATGTCTGATGTGCTGCGACGGTTGCTGCCGAACGGGGCCGGTCTGCGGCTGTGACGGGTTGCTGCAGCTGTGACGTTGCTGCAGTCGTGACAGGTTGACAGGTGGTGCCAAGCTGCCCCTGCGCCGGCCTGCGGATGTGACAAGGGTTCGGCCTGCACCGATTGGCCGGCACCGCCACCGATCGCTCCAGACTGGCAGGTTTCCGCGCAATCGGCGCAGGTGCGGAGCGATCCGTGTTGGCGTCGCCATGTGGGTCAGGATGTGCCATACGCTTCGCGAAAGGCCTCACTCTCTGATAGACAGAATTTGTGGCGAAACCAACTCTTTCCCACACGTTTTGCGCAGCGACGCGAGCGGCAACGTACCGAGTGCGTACTTCCTGCGAAGTCGAGCACGAAAGCACAGAAGACGCTAACAAAACCGTGTGAAGGTCACGACTTCTAAGCTCTCGACGAAATCAAACAGGTTCTGAACACTCGACGTGCCGAAAGCGCAACGGTTCTGCACACTCGAGAACCCGAGGCAGACCAAAACCGCAGGTTTTGCACATTTGACGGCCGCACAACAGCCCCATGCAACCGGTTCTGCCCAGTGAAATCGCTCCGAACCTGCGCCGATTGGCCGGCACTGCCACCGATCGCTCCAGATTGGCAGGTTTCCGCGCAATCGGCGCAGGTGCGGAGCGATCCGTGTCGGCAGAGAAGCACACCGCCCTGCCAGTTCCGTCGCACGCGCCGTACCGAACGCGAGACAATGGGATGGTGAGCACCGAGACAGACCGCACCATGGCATCCGCCGTTCAGGCCACACCTAGGCCAACCCCCGCACAGACCGCACCAGGCCAAAACCTCACCAGCACCGCGTCAGAACCACGCGTCGCAACAGATTCGAGCCCCGCCATCTCAGCACCCGAGATCAACGTCACCGACACCGCCCTCATCTTCGAGGGAGGAGGCATGCGCGCCGCATGCACCGCACCAGTGGTGGCCGGCCTCGTGCGCGAGAACATCAACTTCGGCTGGGTCGGCGGGGTCTCGGCAGGCTCATCGCACACCGTGAACTACCTGAGTCGCGACCCGCTGCGGGCACGCAAGTCGTTCGTCGACTTCGGCGCCGACCCGAACCTCGGCAGCCTCGGCACCTGGCTGCGCGGCAAGGGAGCCTTCAACTCCGACTACATCTATCACCACACTTCGAACCCCGGCGAGGCGCTGCCGCTCGACTGGCAGATGTACCGACGCAACCCTGCGCAGTTCGCGATCGGCGCCTTCTGCGCCGACACCGGCGACACCGTCTACTGGGGCCGCGACGACATCGCGAGCTTCGACGGTCTGCTCGACCGTGTGCAGGCCTCGTCGACGATGCCGATCTTCATGCCTCCCGTGCACCACGACGGGCGCACCTACGTTGACGGGGCTCTCGGCCCGACCGGCGGCATCGCGTTGGATGCTGCCCGAGCAGCCGGGTTCGACAAGTTCATCGTGGTGCTGAGTCGTCCGCGCGACTATGTGAAACCGCGGTTTCGGGCGGGCGCTGCGGCCCGGCTGGCGTTCCGGCGCTTTCCCGCGGTGCCGGCTGCGCTGGCTGCCCGACCCGAGCACTACAACCGCACCCGCGCCGAGCTGTTCGAACTCGAAAGGGCCGGCAGGGCCTACGTGTTCGCACCGACCGGGCTCACCGTCAGCAACCAGGAGCGCGACGTGGCGAAGCTCGCGCAGTCGTATGCCGAGGGTGCGGCACAGTTTCGCAGCGAAGTCGACGCGATCAGAGAGTTCGTCGGTCTCGCACGTCCTGCACAGGCGTAGCCTGAGGCTATGAACGTCGCCCCTGCCGCACTCCCCGACCTGGCTTCGATTCCCGCGCTGGAGCCGCTCGCCCACGCCGACACGATTCTCGTGTTCGACGGCGAGTGCGAGTTCTGCCGGCGCTGCGTCGACATCTTGCAGAGCCTCGATCGACATGATCGCGTTTACTCCGTGCCCTCGCAGAACCTGCCGGTGCGCGAGGCGCTGCGTCTCTCGGCCGACGAGGCCGCCGAATCGGTCTGGCTGTACGTGAGGCTGCCCTCTGGCCGATGGATGCGATGCTCAGGCGCCGCGGCCGTCGACAGCGCATTGGACATCGCGTTGGGCGGGCGTGTGCTTCGCACGATCTATCATCTGCCCGGTGTCGCCCGTCTGCAGGAGCGCCTCTATCGTCGAGTCGCCGACGGGCGCGGCCCGAGCTGCAGTCTGTCAGATCAGGCTGCCACAATCTCAAAGGAGTCTTAGCCCACATGCGCATCTTCCCCTGCCCGGCCTGCGGTTCAATCGTCTATTTCGAGCAGCGCGCCTGCACGGAGTGCGGAACGGAGGTGGGTTTCTCAAGGGCAGACCGCACCATGGTGCCGCTGACGGACGGGGCATGGATCGACGACAGCGGAGACCGCTGGCATCACTGCGAGAACGAGCGCATCGGCTGCAACTGGCTGGCCGCATCAGCCGACACTCTGTGCTTCTCATGTGCGCTCACGCGCAGCGTTCCCGACGACCTCGACGAACGAGTGATCCGGCTGCTCGCCGAGACCGCCGACGCGAAGCGGCGGCTGGTCTTTCAGCTCGACGACCTGGATCTGCCCATCGTCAGCCACTGCCAGCAGCCTGACGGCGGGCTCGCATTCGACCTCGATGCTTCGACCGATGACAAGAAGGTGATGATCGGCCACATGAACGGCGTCATCACCATCGACATCACCGAGGCGCAGGATTCGCACCGTGAGGCGCTGCGCGCGCTGCTCGACGAGCCGTACCGAACCATGCTCGGGCACTTTCGACACGAGATCGGTCACTACTACTGGCAGGCACTGGTTGCTCAGCACGATGACTGGCTGAAGCGCTTTCGCGATCTCTTCGGCGACGAGCGGCAGGATTACGGCGCAGCGCTCAACGCCCACTACGGTGATGACGACGACGAGCGGCGGCAGGATCGCGCCACACGCAGCGAGAATTACATCTCGCAGTACGCGATGACGCATCCTTGGGAGGACTTCGCCGAGACGTTCGCGCATTTTCTGCACATCGCCGACACACTGCAGACCGCTGCAGCACACGGCTTGCAGCTGCGTTTTCCTGATTCCTGGCCAGACAAAGTGAGGGTCGAGCAGACGTCGATTCCCACGCTCGCCGGTGCACCGACGGCAGACGCAGCAGACCTCTTGTCGATCTGGAATCCGCTGGCGACCGCGCTCAACCGGGTGAACCGCTCGATGGGCAAGCACGACCTCTACCCGTTCACGATCACCGATCAGGTCGCTGACAAGCTGACCTTCGTGCTCGAGTTGGTGCGCCACTTCGCCGGAGAGAACTCGGTAATCACCTCGCCCACGCACTGAGCGACAAAAGTACCCCCAGGGGTATGTTGTGCTACACTCTTACGTATACCCACCAGGGTATTCAGATCACCTGACCGCAGAATGACCTGGACGTCTCACGGCTGAGCCGTCGACACGGTATCTGTGACAGATCGCACGAAACGAGGGGAACACCATGCGCATCATCATCGTGGGAGGCGTCGCAGGTGGCATGAGCGCCGCCGCACGCGCCCGACGACTCGACGAATCGGCCGAGATCATCGTGCTCGAGCGCGGCGAGCACGTCTCGTTCGCCAACTGCGGGCTGCCCTACTATGTCGGCGGCGAGATCGCAGACGAGTCGAAGCTGCTCGTCCAGACCCCAGAATCGCTGCGCGCTGCGCTGAACCTCGACGTGCGCGTGCGCAACGAGGTGACGGCCGTCGACATCGACGCTTGCGAGGTGACCGTGCGCAACGATGACGGTGACGAGACGCTGTCGTACGACGCGCTGATCCTCTCTCCCGGCGGGCGCGCACGGCATCCGCAGATCGAAGGCATCGACTCGCCGCGACTGCACACGCTGCGTTCGGTGCATGACGCCCTCGCGCTGCGCGAGCAGGTCACCTCGGGAGCCCGCCGCGCCGTCGTGCTCGGCGGCGGCTTCATCGGCATCGAAGCTGCCGAGAACCTCGCCAGCGCCGGCCTCGAGACCACCCTCGTGCAGGCGGCGTCGCACGTGCTCACGCCACTCGAGCCCGAGCTTGCGGTGCTCGTGCGCGACGAGCTCGAGTTCATCGGCGTCGACGTTCGCGAGCGCACCACAGCCGTGAGCATCCAGACGGGCGTCGATCACGACGTCGTCTCACTCAGCGACGGCACCGAGGTGCCCGCCGATCTGATCGTGCTGTCGGCAGGCGTGCGACCCGACACCGAGGTGTTCGAGCAGGCGGGCATCACCTGCGAACGCGGCGCGATTCTGGTGGACGCCGCCGGCCGAACCAGCGCGCCCTCGGTCTGGGCGGTGGGTGACGCGACCGCCAGCGTGGATGCGGTGACTGGCGTGCGCCGACCCGTCGCGCTGGCTGGGCCTGCGAACCGGGCCGGGCGGCTCGTGGCCGACAGCATCCTGCGCGATGGCGACCCGCATCCGCTGCCGAAGCCGGTCGGCACCGCGGTGCTGCGCATCGGCGGGCTCACGGCCGCGTTCACCGGGGCCAATGCCGACGCGCTGCGCGATGCCGAGATCGACTTCGAGACCGTGCATCTGCATCCGCTGCAGCACGCAGGCTACTTTCCCGGCGCGCAGGCGATGCACATGATCGTGCACTTCAGGCGACCCGACGGGCTCGTGCTCGGTGCGCAGATCGTGGGCGCCGACGGGGTCGACCGTCGCATCGACGTGCTCGCCACCGCGATTCGCGCGCAGATGCGCATGGTCGACCTGATCGATCTCGATCTGGCCTACGCTCCCCCGTTCGGGCAGGCGAAAGACGCTGTCAACCTGGCAGGCATGGTCGGCGAGAACGTGCTGAACGGGCAGCAGCGGCTGTGGCACGCAGCTGATCTCGATTCGGTGATGCGCGAGTCGCTCGTCGTCGACACCCGTTCGCCGCAGGAGTTCGCCGACGGACACCTTGCCGGCTCGATCAACGTTCCGCACACAGTGGTGCGCGAGCATCTGGCCGACATCGAGCTCGCTGCCGGAGGTCGGACGGTGCGCACGCTCTGCGCGGCCGGCGTGCGCTCGCACATCGCGACGCGCGTGCTGCTGCAGCATGGGCTCGATGCGGCGATGCTCTCGGGCGGCATGCAGACGCTGCGCGCGGCCTTGCGCGCCGAGGGCCGCGAAGAGCTCATCACCACTTCGAGTGCGTTCGCCGCACCGACTCCGGAGTTCGCATCGAAAGGAACCCAGTCATGATCAGTGACGACCCTCAGGCTGTTCGCCGCATCGTCAACCGGCTGCGCCGTGCACGTGGCCAGCTCGACGGTGTCATCAACGCCATCGAGAACGAGGCTCCCTGCCGTGACGTGGTGACGCAGCTCTCGGCTGTGACCAGCGCCCTGGACCGGGCGGGCTTCGCAATCATCTCGACCGCGATGCGCGAGTGTCTGTCCGAAGACGCAAAGCCGTCGGATGAAGAGTCGTCTGGTGCCGAGGTCGCCGAGGCCTCGAGTGACGCTTCCTCTGCCCAAGAGAGCCTCACACGAACCGGCGATGCCAAGCTGACCACCGCGGAGCTCGAGAAGCTCTTCCTGATGCTCGCCTGAGCATCCACGACGACGACCACATACAAAGGAGACCACGATGTGCCAACAGACTCGATGCAAGACCTGCGGCAAGATCACCTGGCGCGGCTGCGGCCAGCATGTCGACCAAGTCATGCACGGCGTGCCGAAAGACCAGCGCTGCCCCGGGCATGAGCAAGAGCAGCGGCACGCAGGCTGGTTCGCCAAGATCTTTCGGTGAGCAGGCCCTCTGCGGGCGCATACGGCTGCCGGAGTCGCCATGTCTTGCCCGGCGATCGAGTCGTGCCGCCTCGCACGCTGGCCCGCTTCGCCGTTGACCCACTCACACTGAACGGATATACATAGACGATGGCTACTCAAGAGATCACAGTCGAGAACATCAACGAGACAATCACCGGCAATGACATCGTGCTGCTCGACTTCTGGGCGTCGTGGTGCGGCCCGTGCCGAGCATTCGCGCCCGTCTTCGAGAACGTCTCAGAGAAGAACCCCGAGATCGTGTTCGGCAAGGTCGACACCGACGCCCAGCAGGAGCTGGCGCAGGCCTTCCAGATCAGCTCGATTCCGACGCTCGTGATCTTCCGCGAGCAGATTCCGATCTTTGCTCAGCCCGGTGCGATGAACATCGCTCAGCTCACCGAGATCATCGAGAAGGTCGGCCAGCTCGACATGAACGAGGTTCGTGCCGAGATCGCACAGCAGCAGGCGTCACAGCAGGCGGCGGAAGAAGATTCTCAGGGCGCGCCGAGCGCGCAGGCCGCACAGATCTCAGGCGACGAAGCGTAGACCACGGGAGACGACGCGCAGGCCGCAGATGTATCGAACCGCCCAAGGCTGCGCTCTCTCACGATCGGGCGCGGCCTTCGAGCATCAGTCCTGGTTCGCGTCTGCCTCGAACAGGTCGGTCATCAGCTGAGCCGATTCGGGTGCGCCGGCATCGAGCGATTCGACGTCGCGCAGCCTGCGCTCGACCGCGCGCGTGCGCCGACCGGCCTCGTCGACAGTGCGCTGGGCCGTCTGCAGCTGCTTGCTGAGCTTCTCCCACACCTGCCCGTACTTGCCGAACTCGGTTTTCGCAGCACTCAGGATCTTCCACACCTCTGACGTGCGCTGTTCGATGGCCAGAGTCTTGAAGCCCAGCTGCAGACTGTTGAGCAGCGACATCAGCGTCGTCGGCCCGGTCACCATGACGTGGAACTGCGTCTGCAGGTCGCTGGCCAGCCCCGGGCGGCGAATCACTTCGGCGAAGAGACCTTCGGTGGGCAGGTACATGATTGCGAAGTCGGTGCTGTGCGGCGGATCGATGTACTTGCTCGCAATGGTCTTCGCCTGCAGGCGAACTGCCTTCTCGAGGCTGCGGCCGGCAGCCTCGATGCCGCTGGTGTCGGCGGCCTCCTGCGCCTGCAGCAGACGCTCGTAGTCTTCTTGTGGAAACTTCGAGTCGATCGGCAGGTAGACCACCGACGTCTCATCACGCCCTGGCAGCCGCACGGCGTATTCGACGTTCTCGGTGCTGCCGGGGCGAATGATCACGTTGCTCTCGTACTGATCGGGCGCCAGCAGGTCTTCGAGCTGACGTCCGAGCTGTACCTCTCCCCAACTGCCGCGATTCTTCACGTTGGTCAGCACACGCTTCAGACCGCCGACGTCAGAGGCGAGCGTCTGCATCTCGCCGAGGCCTTTCTGCACCTGTTCGAGCCGATCGCTGACCAGTCGGAATGACTCGCCCAGGCGCCGTTCGAGCGTGCCCTGCAGCTTCTCGTCGACGGTGGCGCGCATCTGTTCGAGCTTGCGTTCGTTGTCGGCCCGCAGACGCGCGAGCTCTGTCGCCAGCGTCTCATTCAGCGTCTGCATGCGCTCGGCGAAGGAAGCCAGCCGCGTATCGACCGCCGCCCCCATCTCGTGTCGTGCGCGGGCGGCGTCCTCACGCTGCAGAGCAGCTGCCTGCGACTGAGCATGCTCAAAGGCCTGCAGACGCTGTTCGACCACCTGCGAGTTCTGCACGAGCTGCTGCCCGAGCGCGTGCTGCTGGGCGTAGAGATCAGGTTTGAGTTCGCCCACGGCCGCACGCACCTCGCGGCCGAGCGCACGCGAGTCGACCGCCGAAGCATCCCCACGACCCCCGCGCAACAGCAGGACGATGACGATCAGGCACAGCACGGCGATCAGTACCAGCAGAGCCAGCATCAGCACGTTCATTCTTGTCGCTTCCTCACTCTTGACGGCCATGGCGCAGGCGAGGCTGCGTCGTCATGAGCTTAGAGCGACCCTCTGACATCACTCGTCACTGCAGGGTCAACCGGCAGCGGCGTCACGCCTGACGTCCCACTGCAGGGAAGCCTCAGTGCCCGGCGGCCTGCAGCTGCTGGTCGATGATCTTGCTGAACGCCGCGACTGGCTGGGCGCCTGAGACGCTCTTGTCTCCGATCAGGAATCCCGGGACACCGTCGATGCCCTGCTGCTGCGCGTCGGTGGTGCTCTGCTGCACGGCCTGGCGCAGGTCGGTGCGATCGAGGTCTGCCGTGAATCGATCCATGTCTGGCACCTTGGCCGTCTGAGCGAAGGCGATCAGGTGGTCGCGGGGCATGTCGGGGTGCCCGCTCTCCGGAGCCGCTGCGTACAGGGCTTCGAGGTACTCGACGTAGCGGCCCTGCTCGCCGGCGGCCCGTGCGGCGACCGCGGCGTCGACCGACTGATCCCCGAAGAAGGCCACATCGTGAAACTCATAGCGCACCTTGCCGGTGTCGACATAGTTCTGCAGAATCGTCGGCAGCGTCTGGTTCGCGTAAGCCGCGCAGAAGGGGCAGCGCAGGTCGATCCACTCGACGATGGTCACAGGTGCGTCGATGTCTCCGACTGCCATGGAATCGTTCTGCTGGTGACGGGCTGCGCGATCTGCCTGCGTCGTCTGGGTCGCGGTCGGCTCAGACTGCCCGTTCGACTGCTTGAAGGCGAGGGCGACGACGGCTACCAGCGCGATCGCGAGCACGATGGCCAGAATCGCATTGGCGATGTGCGCTCGGCGCAGGCGGCGGTTCAAGTCGTCGATCAGCAGCTCGGCGGGCTTTCGCCCACCTTTCGAGTTGGGGCGGGATGCTGGCTGAGTGGTGTGCGACGAAGTGGGCATGATGCCTCTCAGGTTACCAGCCAGCTGTGAGCAGCCTGATCTGTCCAGCCAGCCGACGGGGCCTCCGTGACATCTCTCCTGATTCCACGACCTCATACCTACTCCATATGCCCCGGCTCATCACCCGGCCCCCGGCCCCTCATCCGGCCCCTCATCGGGACATGGCAAATGCGCGCCCACAGCATCCAGACATGGAACTTGGCATGTCTCGAAGGGCTGAGACGACATTTGCCATGCCTCGATACCGCTCAACCCCGGCGACTACCCTTGAGACATGTCTTCCACTCCCTCTGCCCTGCCCGCCGAATGGTTCGACCAGCTGCGCCGCTGGCCCGATGTCGAAGCCGACAATCTGCAGGCCTCGGACGCGACCGACCGGCTGCTGCTCGCCGAAGCCGCTGAGCAGATCGCCGCGAGCGCACCGGGCGAGGTGGTCGTGCTCGGTGACACGCACGGCGCTCTGACGCTGGGTGCGCGGATGCTCGGTGCAGTCGACGTGCGCGTGTGGACTGACGCGCTGGTCGCCGAGCAGGCCATCCAGGCTAATGCCATGCGGCTGGGCCTCACAGAGGGATGGCGCACGATCGCACTCGATCCCGAGGAGTTCGGCGGTGCTCGCATCGTGCTGGCACAGCTGCCGCGCAGCCTCGATCAGCTGCGGCTGCTGGTCGACCTCGTCGCAGCACACCCGGCCGAAGACGTACAGGTCTACTGCGGCGGGCGAGTCAAGCACATGTCGCTGAGCATGAGCGACGTGCTCAAGTCGCGTTTCGGGCAGGTGCGCGCCTCGCTCGCGCACCAGAAGTCGCGTCTGCTGCTCGCCAGCGAGCCCCTCGCCGAAGACAGCACGGCAGACACTGCCCGCAGCGCTCACAGTGCCAACACGGCGAGCGCCGCCCCACTGCCCTTCTCGGAAGCCGAGGTCGATCCGAGCCACGGCATCGCACCGATCACTGTATGTGCAGTGCCCGGGGCCTTCGCCGGAGCTTCGCTCGACATCGGCACACGCGCGCTGCTGCCCTATCTGTCACAGGCAGCGCAGGATGCAGTGGTCCGGTTCTTCGAGCAGCAGCAAGCCGAGAGCGGCTCGAGCGACCAGAGACCGGTGGCCGTCGACCTCGGGTGCGGAACCGGCATCATCGCCACCGTTCTCGCCCGGGCCGATGCCCGGCTCCGTGTGATCGCGACCGACCAGCTGAGCAGTGCCGTCGCATCCGCACGGATCACCGCCGCTGCGAACGGTCTCGCAGATCGCATCGAGGTTCGCCGTGACGTGCTGCTGTGCGAGGCGGAAGACGACAGCGTCGATCTCGTCGCCTGCAACCCGCCGTTCCACGTCGGGGCGGCCGTCCATACCGGCGTGGCGCTCGAAATGTTCGAAGAGGCCGCACGAGTGCTGCGACCAGGCGGCCGACTGCTGACCGTGTTCAACTCGCACCTGCACTACGCATCCGACCTGCAGCGCATCGTCGGGCCCACGCGGCAGCTCGACCGCAACCGCAAGTTCACCGTCACCGAGTCACGCGCCCGCTGACAGCGGCCAGCCGCTGCCCGATCGTGTAAACCGCACGCACGCCTCGGTCGGGCAGCAGCTGCGTGACGGATGGGTCTCGCCACAGGGACGAAGAAGGCCCGCCGACACGTTGATCGGCGGGCCTTCGGCGGCTGGGCGTCAGCGAATCAGTAGTACTCGCCCTGACGGAAGTTCCAGCTGTTGAAGTGCTTCGACAGAATCGACAGAATGCGGTCGAGATAGAGGCCCTTGCGAATCAGCGTCGGGCAGGGGGTGATCGAGCGGTCGCCGTGCTGCTCGGGCACGATTTTGCCGTCTGCGTCGACCATCGACACCATGACGCCCTGTTCGTAGCGGGTCTCTTCGGTCTCGTTCGGCTGAATCGACTTCACGTAGTCGTTGGCCTCGATGATGAGGTCGGCGCTGTCGTGAATGCGATCGCCGATGCCGTCGACCTTGCCGCGGTTGCCCTTGCCAGACGGGTTCGCCGAGCTGGCGAAGGCGAGCTTGCCCTGCTCCCACAGCGCGGCCGCGAGGTTCTCGCCCGGCGTGCCGAAGCGGATGACGAAGCAGCTGGTGCCGCGCACGTCGCGTGCCAGCTCACGAGCGTGCTCGTCGGGGATGAACTCGAGAGCGTCTTCGCGCCACGGCAGGATGCAGCCCATCAGGATGTCTTCGTCCCAGTGCTGCTGGTAGTAGGCCTCGATCTCAGGGGTGAGCTGTGCGAGACGCTTCAGCTGCTCCATCGACCCGCAGAGCACGACACCCGGCTTGTTGCGGTTGCGCTGCTTGGCCTCGAACTTGCGCTCGAGCCCTTTGCCGTCAGAGGTCATGATGATGTAGCCGACCTTGGTCGGGCTCACGATCATGCCGCCGTCGCCGAGAAGGATGTCAAGCCCCTCCTGCTGCACGCCGCCGTTCCAGTGGATGGTCTTGGTCTCGTTGCTCATCTCGCCTTCATTCCTGCTCTCGGGATCCGTGCTGTGCACGGCCACTCATCTTACCGCGGCATCTGCCGCGCTCACTCGCCGGTGACGTGCTCGCCCTCGCCGACCCAGGCACGCAGTTCGTCGACGCCGTCGAAGCGCGACAGCGCTTTCCGGTGCCCATACGGCGTGTGTGCGAAGTAGTCGGCGTACGGTTCGAGCTGCACCTCGATCTGCTCCCCCGCATCGAGGTTCTGCTCGACGACGTCGATCACGCCGGTCGCCACGAAGACGTGCACGAACCACTCGATCTTCATCTCGGGCTGCCGCACCTCGAGCAGACGCCAGTTGCGAAACGCGTATCCGGTCTCTTCTCGCATCTCCCGCTTGGCCGCATCCAGCACCGAGGCATCCTCGGGCTCGACGCCGCCGGCCGCGACGCCGCCCATGCGCACCACGCCGTTGGGCTGGTGCTCGTTCTCGGTGATCACGTTGTCGTCATCGTCGATGCCGATGACCACGACGGTGTCAGCGCGGCGCAGCATCTCGAAAGTGGCCGTCGACCCGTCGAAGAGCGTCTGCGGCCACTGATAGGTGTCGAAGATCACTCCGCGAAAGACGAGCTCGGCCTGCTGCGGAATCAGGTGGGCGCTCTGCGGCAGCCAGCGTTCGGTCACTGCTGTGCACGCTCCAGGATCAGCTCGCGCACACGCTTGGCGTCTGCCTGGCCGTGCATGGCCTTCATGACCGCCCCGATGATCGCACCGGCTGCCTGCACCTTGCCGTCTTTGATCTTGGCGAGCACATCGGGCTGAGCCGCGAGAGCTTCGTCGATCGCAGTGGTGAGCGCCGAGTCGTCTGAGACGACCGCCAGGCCGCGCTTGTCCACGACCTCGCGGGGGGTGCCCTCGCCGGCCAGCACGCCCTCCAGCACCTGGCGCGCCAAGCGGTCGGTCAGGGTTCCCTCGTTGATCAGGGCGTCGATCTCGGCGACGTCCTCAGGCGTGACGCTCAGGTCGGCCACCTGCTGCTCGAGTGCGTTGGCGATGCGGCTGATCTCGCCCGTCCACCATTTGCGTGCGGATGCCGCAGTGGCGCCCGCCTCGACCGTCGCCTCGACCTGGTCGAGCAGACCGGCGTTGATGATGTCCTGGAACTCGCGAGCTCCGAGGCCCCACTGCTCTTTGAGGCGACGACGACGGATCACCGGCTGCTCGGGCAGCGTGGCGCGCAGCTCTTCGACCCGTTCGGCAGGCGTCACCACCGGCAGCAGGTCGGGCTCGGGCATGTAGCGGTAGTCGTCGGCGTCGCTCTTGATTCGACCCGAGATCGTGATGCCGCTGGCCTCCTGCCAGTGTCGGGTCTCCTGCGTGATGGTGCCTCCGGCGCTGAGCACGGCGGCCTGACGCTGAATCTCATAGCGCACCGCCCGCTCGACCGAGCGCAGCGAGTTGATGTTCTTCGTCTCGGTGCGAGTGCCCAGCTTCTCCTGCCCACGGGGCCGGATGCTGACGTTCGCGTCACAGCGGATCGAGCCTTGGTCCATGCGTGCGTCAGAGATTCCGAGCGCCTTGACCATGTCCCGGATGGCGGCGACGTAGTCACGGCCGATCTCAGGGGCGCGCTCTTCGGTGCCCATGATCGGCATCGTCACGATCTCGACCAGCGGCACGCCCGCGCGGTTGTAGTCGACCAGCGACGAGGTCGCGCCCTGGATGCGCCCCGAGCCGCCCTGATGGGTCAGCTTGCCGGCGTCTTCTTCCATGTGCGCACGCTCGATCGGAATGTGCACCACAGTGCCGTCTTCGAGCTCGACCTCGACCGACCCCTCGTAGGCGATGGGTTCGTCGAACTGCGAGATCTGATAGGCCTTGGGCAGGTCGGGGTAGAAATACTGCTTGCGCGAGAAGCGGCAGACCTCGGCGATGCTGCAGCCCAGCGCGAGCCCCAGACGGATGCTGTCGGTGATGGCCTGCTCGTTGACCGTCGGCAGCGTGCCGGGCAGGCCAAGGCACAGGGGCGTGACGTTGGTGTTGGGGCCGTCGCCGAACTCGTTGGGAGCCCAGCTGAACATCTTGGTCTTTGTGTTGAGTTCGACGTGCACCTCGAAGCCGAGCACGGGCTCGTAGAGTTTGATGGCCTCGTCGTAGTCGAGCAGTTCGTCGCTCATCGTGCCGCTCCTTCTGAATCGTGAGCCGTGGCATCCGTCGCGGCGCCGCCTTGGGCTCCTGAACGCACTGCCAGCTGCGGAGCCTGATCGATGATCGGGCCGCCCCACCGCTGCTCGAGCAGCGTCTCGACCGCACCGGCGAACTCGTAGAGACGAGCGTCTTCGAACGCCGGAGCGAAGGTCTGCAGACCGACCGGCAGACCGTCTTCGGCGGCGAGCCCGATGGGCTGGCTGATCGCCGGGATGCCTGCGAGGTTCGCGGGGATCGTGGTGATGTCGGCGAGGTACATCGCGAGTGGATCCGACAGCTTGTCGCCCAGCGGGTAGGCGGTCGTCGGCGAGGTCGGCGAGATGAGCACGTCTGCCTCGTTGAAGGCCGCTTCGAAGTCACGCTGGATCAGCGTGCGCACCTTCTGCGCCTTGCCGTAGAACTGGTCGTAGTACCCGGCGCTCAGCGCGTAGGTGCCGAGCACGATGCGGCGCTTGACCTCGGGGCCGAAGCCGGCCTCACGAGTGGCGGCCATCATGTTCTCAACAGTGGGCTTGACGCCCTCGGGCAGCACACGCAGACCGTAGCGCACGCCGTCGAACTTGGCGAGGTTGCTCGAGGCCTCGGCCGGCAGCACGAGGTAATAGGCCGAGACTGCGTACTCGAAGTGCGGTGCCGAGACCTCGACGACCTCGGCACCCTGTGCGGTGAGCAGGGCGACGGTCTCGTCGAAGCGGCTGCGCACGCCGGTCTGGAAGCCGGGCTGATTCAGCTCGCGGATGATGCCCACCCGCAGGCCCTTGAGCGATTCGCCGGTCTGCCCGCGACGTGCGGCTGCGGCGAACGAAGGCCATTCGGTGGTCAGGCTGGTGGAGTCTTTGGGGTCGTGCCCCTTGATGACGTCGTGGATGAGAGCGGTGTCGAGCACGTTGCGCGCGACCGGGCCGATCTGGTCGAGCGAGGATGCCAGAGCGATCGCTCCCCATCGCGAGACGCCGCCGTAGGTGGGCTTCACACCCACGGTGCCGGTGAGTGCGGCAGGCTGGCGGATCGAGCCGCCGGTGTCGCTGCCGAGCGCCAGCGGAGCCTCGAACGCGGCCACGGCCGCAGCCGAGCCGCCGCCCGACCCGCCGGGGATGCGATCGAGCGACCACGGGTTGCGCGTCGGCCCGTATGCGGAGTGCTCTGTGGTCGACCCCATGGCGAACTCGTCCATGTTGGTCTTGCCGATGATCACGGTGTCATGCTGACGAAGGTGTTCGACGGCCGTGGCGTCGTATGGCGGGTTCCAGCCCTCGAGAATGCGTGAGCCCGATGTGGTGGGCTGCCCCTTCGTGGTGAGCACGTCTTTGACGGCCACCGGCACGCCCGCGAGCTGGCCCAGCTGCTCGCCGGCTGCTCGTCGCCGATCGACGTCGGCTGCGGTGGCAAGCGCCTCTTCGGTGTTGACGTGAAGGAAGGCGTGCACGTCTGCGTCGACGCCCTGGATGCGGTCCAGGTGCGCCTGTGTCGCCTCGACGGAAGAGATCTCGCCGGCAGCAAGCTGCGCGGCGAGCTCTGAGGCTGGAAGTCTGGTCAGGTCGGTCATTTCATCCGTTTCTCTGCGGGCTGGTGATGCGCGCACATGCGACGATGCGTTCTGACGTCTCGTCCGTGCGGCGAAGAGCTGGGGTCGGCCGGGTCGCGACGCGGCCTCGTCCGGAATGGGTCAGGCGCCGAGGATCGACGGCACGCGGAAAGAGTTGCCGTCGCGATCGGGGGCATCGGACAAGGCTTCGTCAGGGCTGAGCGTCTCGCCGACCACATCGGGGCGAAAGACGTTGGTCAGCGGAATCGGGTGACTCGTCGCCGGCACGTCGGGAGTGGCGACCTCGTTGACCGACGCGACGGCCTCGAGAATCTGCTCGAGCTGCGGCGTCAGTTCGTCGAGTTCTGCTTCAGAGAGTGCGATGCGAGAGAGGCTCGCGAGATGAGCGACTTCGTCGCGGGAGATTTCAGCCATGCATACCAGTGTAGCCAGTTCGCCCGCCTGCGATCAGCGCGCCGCAGGAAGATGTGCCGGCAGCTCGACGGAGCGCTCCGTCGAATTGCCTCACAGCGGGGGCGATCGTACAATGACGCACCAATGTCCCCCGATAATCTTCCTCCCGCATCCGATCACCATGTCTCGCCCTCGGAGCCCTCGTCGGCTTCCACGGTGCGAACGCCCGCCTCTCAGCCGGCAGACTCCGACAGAGCCGCCGCGATGCCCGGCGGCTCGCCCGAGAAGAGGGTGCGCCTGATCGTCTTCATCGCCACGATGGGTGCGATCGGCTTCGGCTACGACACCGGCGTCATCAGCGGTGCGCTGCCGTTCCTCACGCTGCCGCAGAGCGAGGGCGGCCTCGCGCTCACACCTCTGCTCGAAGGCATCGTCACCTCGTCACTGGTGTTCGGCGCCGCTCTCGGCGCCGTCGTCGGCGGCAGACTCGCCGACGGCATCGGCCGACGCCGCTCGCTGCTGCTGCTCGCAGCGATCTTCGTGATCGGGTCCGTGGGCACCGCTCTGGCGCCCACAGTGACGGTCATGGTGATATTCCGCATCGTGCTGGGTCTCGCCGTCGGCGGCGCCTCCACGGTCGTGCCCATCTTCATCGGCGAGGTCGCGCCTCCGGACAAACGCGACCGTCTCGTCTCGCAGAACGAGCTGATGATCGTGACCGGTCAGCTGCTGGCCTACACGTTCAACGCGATCATCGCCGCGGTCAGCGACTCGCACGGCACCTGGCGCATCATGCTGATGATCTGCGCGATCCCTCCTGTGCTGCTCTTCGCCGGCATGCTCTTCGCGCCCGAGTCGCCGCGCTGGCTCGCTGCCAACGGGCAGCAGAAGCGCGCCTGGCGTGTGCTCCGGCTGCTGCGCCCGCGGCCGCAGGCGGCCAAAGAGGTGAAGGCCATCACCGCCTCGATCGAGATCGTCAAAGACGAGCCGAAGGCATCATGGCGCGATCTGAGAGTTCGATGGATTCGCCGGGTCGTGCTGATCGGCGTCGGCCTCGGCGCCGTGCTGCAGCTCTCCGGAGTGAACTCGGTGATGTACTTCGCTCCCACGATTCTGCGTGAGAGCGGGCTGGGCACGCAGGCCTCGCTGGTCGCCACCATCGGCAACGGAGTCATCGCCGTGCTCGCCACGCTGGTCGGCATCAAGTCGCTCGCAAAGCTGCCTCGCCGACGCATGCTCGTCATCGGTCTGAGCGGCATCGTCTCAGCACATGTGCTGCTGGGGCTGGCCTTCCTGCTGCCCACGAGCTTCGCCCGCAGCATGCTGATCCTGGCCCTGATGATGGTGTTCCTCTTCTTCATCCAGTCGATGGTCGCCGTGGTCTACTGGCTGATGATGAGCGAACTGTTCCCCCTGCGCATCCGCGGCTTCGCCGCCGGCATCGCCATCTGCATGCAGTGGGTGTTCAACGGTGCCGTCGCGCTGCTCTTTCCGAGTCTGCTCGACGCGATCGGTGGCACGACGTTCTTCATCTTCGCCGCCGTCAACGTACTCAGCCTGATCTTCGTGCTGACCGTCGTGCCCGAGACCTACGGCCGCTCGCTCGAGCAGATCGAACAGGATCTACAGCGCACCGAGTGATGCGCTGCGGCGTCATTCGGCCGTTTCATGCTGGGTGCCGTCGTGCACCTCGCCGACGAGCACTTCGATGATGTCTTCGAAGAACAGCACCCCGGTCACATGGCCGCTGCCGTCGGAGACCCGGGCGACGTGCGCGCCCTGCCGCTGCATGATCGTCAGTGCGTCTTCGAGTTCGGTGCCAGCGCTGATCGTGATCAGCGGCCGGATGCGATCGACCGGAATCGGCGAACGGTAGCGGTCGGCCGGCAGGTCGAGCACGTCTTTCAGATGCACGTAGCCGACGAGCGCACCCTGCGGCCCGCGAATGAGAAAGCGGGAGAAGCCGTCCTCCGCGACGGCGTCCTCGACGTCGTCGGGCGTCGCGCTCTGCGACAGGGTGCGCAGCTGGGCGGTCGGCACCGCGACATCCACCGCACGCTTCTCGGTGAACTCGAAGGTGTTGCCGAGCGTGCCCGCACGGTCGTCGAGCGTGCCCTCCTTCGTCGACTCGGCGACGATCGTGGCGACTTGGTCGAGGGTGAATGCGGTGCTCGCGGCGTGCTGTGGTTTGACCCCGAACACGATCAACACCAGGTCGGCGCCCTTGTTGAGCGCCCAGATCACCGGTTTGAAGATCTTGTCGAAGCCGACCAGCGGCGTCGCCAGCAGCAGCACCGCGCGATCCGGAACCGAGAACGCGATGTTCTTCGGCACCATTTCGCCGAAGACCACGTGCAGGAACGACACCAGCACCAGTGTGATCACGAAGGCCACGGTGCCCGTGACCGCATCGTTGAGCCCGAGCCAGCCGAGCGGCACCTCGAGCAGGTGGTGAATGGCCGGCTCTGAGACGTTCAGAATCAGCAGCGAGCAGATGGTGATGCCGAGCTGAGTCGCCGCCAGCATGAGGGTGGCGTGCTCCATGGCCCACAACGCGGTCTTGGCTCGGCGGTTGCCTGCCTCGGCCAGCGGTTCGATCTGCGAACGGCGAGCGGTCACGACGGCGAACTCTGCGCCGACGAAGAAGGCATTGCCGAAGAGCAGCACGACCAACCAGAGAATTCCTGCCCAGTCATTCATCGTGCGTCACCGCCTTCCTGCGCGCGCTCGTGCGCAGCGGCGATCTCGACCAGCGGCGCCGGCGCGAAACGCACCCGGTCGACGCGGCGGCCGTCCATCACCGTGACGACGAACGTGCCGACTCCGGGCTCTTCGACGGCGTCGCCCGGTTGTGGGATGCGCCCCAGGCGTTCCATCACGAATCCGCCCAACGTGTCATATGCACTGCCTTCGGGAAAGCTCACCTGCACCTGTTCGGCCATCTCGTCTGCGCGCAGCAGGCCGGGCAGCAGCCAGTTGCCGCTGCGAGTGCGCACCGCTCCCAGACTCAGCCGGTCGTGTTCGTCCGCCACCTCGCCCACCAGCTCTTCGACCAGGTCTTCGAGTGTCACGACTCCGGCGGTGCCGCCGTATTCGTCGACCACGACGGCCATCTGCAGACTGCGGCCGCGCAGTTCGCCCAACAGCGTGTCGAGCGACATCGTCTCTGGCACACGGGCGATCGGCACCATGAGCGCTTTGACCTTCACCTGACTGCGCTGGTCGCGTTCGATGCCCACGGCCTGTTTCACATGCACGAGGCCGAGCACGTCATCGCCGTCGCGACCGATCACAGGAAACCGTGAGAAGCCCGTTCTGCGGGTCAGGTCGATGACGTCCTGCGCGGTGTCGACGGCCTCCACGTGCTGCACGCTCGGCCGCGGGGTCATCACGTCACCGGCCGTCAGCTCTGAGAAGTCGAGCGTCTTGGTCAGCAGCGTCGCCGTCTGCGAGTCGAGGCTGCCGGCAAGCGCGGCGCGTTTGACCAGTGACGAGAGCTCCTCGGCGCTGCGTGCCGACGAGAGCTCCTCCTGCGGCTCGATGCCGAAGCCGTGCAGCACCAGGTTGCTGGTGTCGTTGAGCAGGATGACCGCCGGTTTGAAGATGGTGGTGAACACCAGCTGAAAGGGCACCACGATCCTGGCCACCACCATCGGTCGGGCCAGTGCGAAGTTCTTGGGCACCAGTTCGCCGAAGAGCATGGAGAGCACGGTCGCCACGATGACCGCGAGAATCGAGCTGATCGTGCCCGCCCAGGGCTCGGGCAGACGCATCAGGTCGAAGAGCGGCGCCATGAAGGATGACAGCGCCGGTTCGAGCGTATAGCCGGCGAGCAGCGTGGTCAGGGTGATTCCCAGCTGCGCGCTGGAGAGATGCGTGGCAGTCTGGCGCAGCGCACCGATGATGCGCTCGAGTCCCTTTTCACCGCGATCGCGACGTGCCTCGAGGTCAGCACGGTCGATGTTCACCAGGGTGAACTCGGCGGCCACGAACATGCCGGTTCCCAAGGTCAGCAGAATGCCGATCAGGAACAGGATGAGGTCGTTCAACGGATCGCTCACCAGCTCTCGGGGAGGGCACGGCCCTCTTCGTATCCGGCAGCCGACTGGATGCCGATGGTCGCGCGCTCGCGGAACTGGGCGAGATCGGCGGCACCGGCATACGTCGCCGCTGAGCGAACGCCTGCGGTGATCTGGTCGAGGATGTCTTCGGTCGACGGAGTGAGCGGATCGATGTAGAGCTTCGAGTCGCTGATGCCCTCAGAGAAGATCGACTTGCGAGCCTGCTCCAGCGGAGTGAGCTTCGCGAATCGTCCCGCGACCGCCTTCGAAGAGGCCATGCCGTAGTTGCGTTTGAAGAGGCGCCCGGCCTCGTCACGCTCGACGACGCCCGGAGACTCGATGGTGCCGGCCAGCCAGGAGCCGATCATCACGGCGTTGGCTCCGGCGGCGAGCGCCAGCGCGACGTCGCGCGGGTACCGCACTCCCCCGTCGGCCCAGACTCCGGCACCGATCGAGCGAGCGGTCGTGGCGGCCTCGAGCACGGCTGAGAACTGTGGCCGACCGACCGAGGTCATCATACGGGTGGTGCACATGGCCCCCGGCCCGACCCCGACTTTGACGATGTCGGCACCGGCGGCGACGAGGTCTTCGACCCCCTGCGCGGTGACCACGTTGCCGGCGACCACGGCGTGGGTCTTCGAGACGCTGCGCACCGCTTCGAGCGCGTTGAGCATCTGCTTCTGATGGCCGTGTGCGGTGTCGACCACGAGCACGTCGACACCGGCGGCGATGAACGCCTCGGCCCGACCCGCGACGTCGCCGTTGATGCCGATCGCCGCGGCCACCCGAAGGCGGCCCTGCGCATCGACGTTGGGGCGGTACACCGTCGAGCGCATCGCCTGTTTCTGGTTGACCGTGCCGAGCAGACGGTCACCGTCGAAGACGGCCGCGAGCTGGTGACCGCGATCGTGCAGGGTGTTGAAAAGCGTTTCGGCGTCGGGCACTTCGCTCTGCTGCAGCACCGGCTGGTCGCCATGGACGAGGTCGCCGAGCCGAGCGTCGTCGAGCGCACGAGAGAGCACCGTGGCAGACAGAACGCCGACGAACCCGCCTTGAGCATCCTGCACGACGAAGCCGTGTCCCTCTGCCGGAGGGAGCATCCGCTTCGCCTGGGCGACCTGCAGGTCGGCGTCGACCAGGAAAGGCGAGGCGAACCGAGACGAGCGCTCTTTGACCCAGGCGACCGCATCGAGCAGAGACTGTTCGTCCATGTCTTGGGGCAGCACGCCGAGACCGCCGCGGCGCGCCAGGGAGGCGGCAAGCCGCGGACCGGTGACGGCGTTCATGTTCGCGGCGACGATCGGCGTGGTCATTCCGGTGACGTCGTCGCTGGCCAGATCGACGCGCAGACGTGACCCGACCTCGCTGCGCGAGGGAATCAGGAAGACATCTGAATAGGTCAGATCGTATTGGGGCCGCGAATCATAGAAGCGCATGCAGTCAACGCTAGTGCATCGCTTTCTGTTGCTGGCGACCTGCGGGCGCTGGTTCCGCGACCCGCCGATCGGTTCCAACATCTGTCGGAGAATCATCGACGTCGAATTCGGCCGTTCAGGGAATGCCGGTAGGGTTGTCTCGTCAGCATTTCGATGAAGAGAGGCGATTGTCTTGGCCACCAGCGGATCAGGCAGCTTCGACCCCCAGGAATTCGGGGCCAACCAATGGCTCGTCGAGCAGGTCTACGAGCAGTTTCAGAAAGACCCGGCTAGCGTCGATAAGGAATGGTTGCCCATTCTGCAGAACTATCGCCCCGACAGCGCGGTGAAACCCGCCGCAGACCAGCCGGCGCCCGCCAGCACCGGAGTCGAGCACGCGCCATCCGGCGGTGCGCGTCTCTCCGACGGCACGACCGACGCACGCCTCGATCGGCAGGCGCAGCTGGCTCAGCAGGCCGAAGAAGACCTGCACAGCACGCCGCACCCCGGGCCTGTGCCCCCGGTGCGATCGACGCTGCCGACGGCGTCTCCGTTCCCGACCGCCTCGATTCCGATCGTCGGCGACCTGCCGGTGGCTCGCACCACGAACTTCGCCCCCGCGCCGAAGCCGATTCCCGCTGATCGCAACACGCAGCTGGCCAAGCCCGTCGGTGAGACTCCCGCAGAGCCCGACGCTCGCGAACCCGTGGTCACCCCGCTGCGTGGCATGCCCAAGGCGCTTGCCCGCAACATGGACGAGTCGCTGACCGTTCCCACCGCGACCAGCGTGCGCACGATCCCGGCGAAGATCCTCATCGACAACCGCATCGTGATCAACAACCATCTCAAGCGTTCGCTCGGCGGCAAGGTGTCGTTCACACAGATCATCGGCTGGGCGCTCGTCCAGGCGCTGAAGAGCTTCCCCAGCCAGAACGTCTACTACGACGTGGTCGACGGCAAGCCGTCGGTCGTGCAGCCCGCGCACATCAACCTCGGCATCGCCGTCGATGTGCCGAAGAAAGACGGCACTCGAGCGCTGCTGGTGCCCGGCATCAAGCAGACCGAAGAGATGGACTTCGAGCAGTTCATCACCGCCTACGACCAAGTGGTCGACAAAGCCCGTCACAACAAGCTGACCGCCGACGACTTCAGCGGCGTCACCATCTCGCTCACCAACCCCGGAGGCATCGGAACGGTGCACTCCGTGCCGCGCCTGATGAAGGGGCAGGGCACGATCATCGGCGCCGGCGCGCTCAACTACCCCGCTGAGTACTCCGGCGTGAGCGCCGAGACGATCGCCAAGCTGGGCATCTCGAAGGTCGTCACGCTGACCTCGACCTACGACCACCGTGTCATCCAGGGTGCCGGCTCCGGCCAGTTCCTCAAGATCGTGCACGAGCTGCTGCTCGGCGACCACGGCTTCTATGACGACATCTTCGAGTCGCTGCGTCTGCCCTACGAGCCGGTGCGGTGGGTGCCCGATGTGGCCATCAACTCGTCTGACGAGGTCGGCCGTGCCGCCCGCGTGCAGCAGCTGATCCACGCGTACCGGGTGCGAGGTCACCTGATCGCCAACATCGACCCGCTGGAGTACCACCAGCGCCGCCACCCCGACCTGGACATCCTGACGCACGGACTGACGCACTGGGATCTCGACCGGTCGTTCGTGACCGGAGGCATCACCGGCGCTCCCACGGCCAAGCTGCGCGAGATCTTGGGTCAGCTGCGAGACAGCTACTGCCGCAATGTGGGCGTCGAGTACATGCATATTCAAGACCCCGAGCAGCGTGAGTGGCTGCAGGATCAGCTCGAACGCCCGTACTCCAAGCCCGGGCACGACACACAGCTGCACATCCTGAAGAAGCTCAACGAGGCCGAGGCTTTCGAGACCTTCCTGCAGACGAAGTTCGTCGGGCAGAAGCGCTTCTCGCTCGAAGGCAGCGAATCGCTCATCGCCCTGCTCGACGAGGTGCTGCAGCGCGCGGCCGACGAAGAGCTCGACGAGGTCGGCATCGGCATGGCCCACCGCGGCCGTCTGAACGTGCTGACGAACATCGCCGGCAAGACCTATGCGCAGGTGTTCCGCGAGTTCGAAGGCACCCAGCCGCAGCAGACCGGTTCGGGCGATGTGAAGTACCACCTCGGCACCGAAGGCGTGTTCACGAGTGAGCAGGAGCGTCAGGTCAAGGTGTACTTGGCCGCGAACCCCTCGCACCTCGAGGTGGTCAACACGGTGCTCGAAGGCATCGTGCGCGCCAAGCAGGACGCACAGCCGCACAAGACGTTCAATGTGCTGCCGATTCTGGTGCACGGCGACGCGGCCTTCGCCGGCCAGGGCTCGGTCTACGAGGCGCTGCAGATGTCGCAGCTGCGCGGATACCGCACCGGCGGCACCATCCACGTGATCGTCAACAACCAGATCGGTTTCACGACCAAGCCGTACGACGGTCGTTCGTCGGTCTACCCGACCGATGTCGGCCGTACGATCCAGGCGCCGATCTTCCATGTGAACGGCGATGACCCGGAGTCCGTCGTGCGCGTGGCCGAACTGGCCTTCCAGTACCGGCAGCGCTTCCACGGCGACGTGCTCATCGACATGGTCAGCTACCGTCGTCGCGGCCACAACGAGGGCGACGATCCGTCGATGACCCAGCCTCTGATGTACGGCATCATCGAGTCGAAGCGCTCGGTGCGTGCGCTCTACACCTCGGCGCTGATCGGTCGTGGCGACATCACGCAAGAGGAGTACGACAAGGCCGACGCCGACTTCCACGCGGAGCTCGAGCGCGCGTTCAACGAGACGCACGCCGCCCAGAAGGAGTCGTACGAGGAGTCGCTCGGCGCCGGCGGCCACACTGCCCGTGCGATCAACGACATCCAGCTGCCCGAGGCACAGCAGCACGAGGCTGCAGCGGCAGGCGGCACCTTCGAACGGGCCACCAGCATTCCGCAGGCCCTCGTCGAGCGCATCGGTGACGCCCACGTGGCGGTGCCTGAGGGTTTCACCGTGCATCGCAAGCTCAAGAAGGTGCTCGAGAAGCGCTTCGAGATGTCGCGCCATGGCCATATCGACTGGGCGTTCGGCGAGCTGCTCGCCTTCGGTTCGCTGCTCGTACAGGGTGTGCCGGTGCGCTTCACCGGTCAGGACTCCCGTCGCGGCACGTTCGTGCAGCGCCACGCGGTGCTGCACGATCAGAAGAACGGCCAGGAGTGGTTCCCTCTGCTGAATCTCGCCAACGAGCAGGCCGGCTTCTGGATCTACGACTCACTGCTCAGCGAGTTCGCAGTCATGGCGTTCGAGTACGGCTACTCGGTCGAGAACACCAAGGCGCTGACGCTGTGGGAGGGCCAGTTCGGCGACTTCGCCAACGGCGCTCAGACCGTCATCGACGAGTTCATCAGCTCGGCCGAGCAGAAGTGGGGTCAGCGTTCAGGGCTCGTACTGCTGCTGCCGCACGGTTACGAGGGTCAGGGCCCTGATCATTCGTCGGCACGTATCGAACGGTACCTGTCGCTTGCCGCGCAGGAGAACTTGATCGTGGCCCAGCCTTCGACGCCGGCCTCGCACTTCCATCTGCTGCGCCGTCAGGCGTTCAGCCGGCCACAGCATCCGCTGATCGTGATCACCCCGAAGTCGATGCTGCGTCTGAAGACGGCGGTGAGCCCAGTCGAAGACTTCACGCACGGCCAGTTCGAGCCGGTGCTCGACGAGACCCGTTCAATCGACAAGAATGCGGTTCGTCGAGTCGTCGTGGTCAGCGGCCGTCTCTACTGGGAGATGCTGGCCGCGCTGCAGAAGTCAGGTGACACCACGGTCGCACTGGTTCGTCTTGAGCAGTACTACCCGCTGCCTGAGGCGGAGCTGCGGCGGGTGCTCGCACAGTATCCGAACGCCGAACTGGTCTTCGCGCAGGACGAGCCCGAAAACCAGGGTGCCTGGCCGTTCCTCGCACTGCACATGCCGAAAGCCGTGGGCGACCGAGAGGTGCACGTCGTCTCGCGTGAGGCTGCGGCTTCGCCTGCGACCGGCTCGCAGTTCAGGCACAAGCAGCAGGAAGCAGACCTGATCGCGCGCGCCTTCGGCTGATCGTCGCCGCAGACGTGAAGAAGCTCGGCCGGAGATTCTCCGGCCGAGCTTCTTCACATTCTTCGATCGGCGCGGCGAGCCATCAATGCAGTCGACGCAGTCGTCGATGATCTGAGCGACGCAGAGAGTCAGTGCTCGGCGTACAGGATCAGTGTTCGGCGTGCAGGGTGCGCAGACGTGCGACCACCCGGCGCTTCAACGCCTCGGGAGCCTCTTCACGACACCCTCGTAGGATCACCTCGGTGAGCACCATGCTCACCTGGTGCTCACTGGTGCACTCCGGGCAGGTGCGCATATGTTCGTCGAAGACCCTCGCCTCATCGGTCGTGAGTTCGGCATGCACGTACTCTTCGAGCTGTTCACGCACATGCTCGCATTCGGTGACCGCCGCATCGTTCTCGCTTTTGCGAATCATTTGTCGTTCACCGCCTTCTTCTTCGCCGTCGTGCTCTTCGCACGTGTCGACCGTTTGTTCGCCGCCGACTTGTCGCTGAGCCCGAGCTGCTTCGCATAGTCGGCAAGCTCAGTGCGCAGCAGCTTTCGACCACGATGCAGCCGCGACATCACGGTGCCGATCGGCGTCTTCATCACGTCTGCGATCTCCTGGTATGAGAAGCCTTCGACGTCGGCCAGCAGCACTGCCAGCCGAAAGTCTTCGGGAAGGTTCTGCAGCGCCTCTTTCACCTGCGACTCCGGCATACGGTCGAGGGCCTCGATCTCGGCCGACCGCGAAGACGTCGCAGTCGCCGACTCGGCTCCGCCCATCTGCCACTCTTCCAGAGCGTCGATGCTCTCGGTGCCTTTGGTGCGCTGCTTCTTGCGATACGTGTTGATGTACGTGTTGGTCAGAATGCGGTAGAGCCACGCTTTGAGATTGGTGCCCTGCCGAAACGATCCGAACGCCTGGAACGCCTTGGCATATGTCTCTTGCACGAGGTCTTGGGCGTCAGACGGGTTTCGAGTCATGCGCATCGCCACACCGTAGAGCTGGTCGATGAACGGCATGGCCTGCTGCTGGAACAGCTCGCGACGTTCGTCGGCCGACAGCCGTGTGACGTCGAGCGGAGCCTGCGTCGACTCCTCGGGCAGCGGCTCAGGAGTTGAGCTCTGCGAACTTTCGTGATCGGTGGTCGGGGATGTCATCCTGCCCAAGTCTACCGGTCTCTCTGCGAGACATGTCGCTGTCAACGGATGCGTCCTCTCGCCTCGCCTGTGCAGTCACTGCTGCCGATACACTTAACAACGATGCAGATACGTGGCTATTCCAGAGACGGCGAGCGCGCCGCGACCGATGTCCCTCCCACACGACCGTGGGTGGCCCCCACCCCGGCTGGCCCTGTGACCGGAACGGTGCGCATTCCCGGTTCGAAGTCGCTGACGAACCGCGAGCTGGTGCTGGCCGCTCTGGCCGACGCCCCCTCCGTGCTGCGAGCGCCGTTGCACTCCCGCGACAGCGCCCTGATGATCGAGGCGCTGCGACAGCTCGGCGCCCGCATCGAGCCGGTGGCGGATGCCCCGCGCGACCCCGCCTCCCCCGCTGCGTCCGCCTTCCTCACTGGTCTGCCGACCACGGCATCCGCTGCCGCCTCGGCGGATCGCAGCGGCGACCTGCGCGTCACCCCGATCGCCGACGTGCACGGCAGCGTCTCGATCGACTGCGGCCTGGCGGGCACGGTCATGCGCTTCGTGCCGCCGATCGCAGCGATGGCGATGGGGCCGGTCGGCTTCGACGGTGACCCGCACGCCCGGCAGCGGCCCATGCGGGCGATCATCGAGGCGCTGCGACAGCTCGGCGTCGACGTGGCCGACGACGGTCGCGGCGGCATGCCGTTCACCGTGCACGGCACCGGATCGGTGAGCGGTTCGCACATTCGCATCGACGCCTCTGCTTCGAGTCAGTTCGTCTCGGCTCTGCTGCTTGCGGCGCCCCGGTATCAGGGTGTCACGACGATCGAGCATGTGGGTGATCGCGTGCCCAGCCTGCCGCACATCGAGATGACGATCGCGACGCTCGCCGAGCACGGGGTCACGGTCGAGCGGCTGGGGCCCACCTGTTGGCGGGTGGCCGAGCAGCCGATCGCCGGAGCCGATGTGCGACTCGAACCGGATCTCTCGAACGCCGCTCCTTTCCTGGCCGCGGCCCTGGTGACCGGCGGTCAGGTCTCGGTCGACGGCTGGCCCGCCCGCACCACACAGGTCGGGGCGCTGCTGCCCGAGCTCTTCGCCGCGTTCGGCGGTCGTTCCGAACTCGCAGAGGGTGTTCTGACGCTCAGCGGCAGCGGCGAACTGCATGGCGCCGATCTCGATCTCTCAGCAGCCGGCGAGCTGGCTCCGACCATCGCCGCGGTCGCGGCACTGGCCGACACTCCGAGTCGGCTGCGCGGCATCGCGCATCTGCGCGGGCACGAGACCGATCGTCTCGCGGCACTCGAGAACGACATCAACGGACTGGGCGGCCGGGCGAGACAGACCGACGACGGGCTGATCATCGAGCCTGCCGAGCTGCACGGGGGGTCGTGGCAGGCCTATGCCGATCATCGCATGGCCACGGCCGGCGCAGTGATCGGGCTGCTGGTGACCGACGTCGAAGTCGACGACATCAACTCGACCGGCAAGACCCTGCCAGACTTCGCAGGCATGTGGTCAGCACTGGTCGAACCGCCGAAGACCGACCTGCTGAGTCTGGGCATCTGAGATGACCTGGACAGAGGGCGGCGCAGAAGAGCGCGGGCTTTGGGACGACTATGACGAGTCGGACGTGCGGGTGCGGCCGAACCCCAAGGCCAACCGGCCGCGCAGCAAGAGACGGCCTGCGCACGACGACGCACAGCAGGCCTTCGTCATCGCGGTCGATCGCGGTCGCTACCAGCTCGAGGTGGCATCCACCGGCCAGCCGGTCACTGCCGCCCGGGCACGCGAGCTGCGCCGCAAACAGATCGTGGTCGGCGATCGTGTGGCCGTGGTCGGCGACCTCAGCGGAGACGACGGCACGCTCGCCCGCATCGTGCGTGTCGAGCCGCGCACGACGGTGCTGCGGCGCAGCGCCGACGACATCGACTCAGTCGAACGTGTGGTGGTGGCCAACGCAGACCGGCTGATCATCGTGGTGGCCGCCGCACAGCCGGATCCAAGCCTCGGATTCATCGATCGGTGCATCGTCGCCGCGCTCGACGCCGGCATCGTTCCCATCGTGGCCGTCACGAAGACCGACCTGGCGAGCGCCGCACCGGTGCACGAGCATCTCGCGGGTCTCGACATCGAAGTGCTTGAGAGCCGTGCCGACCGCTTCGCGAGCGATGCTGTGATCGACGTCGCCCTCGGGCACATCGCGGTGCTGATCGGGCACTCGGGCGTTGGCAAGTCCACGCTGCTGAACGCGGTGGTGCCCGAGGCCGATCGCGCGACCGGGCACGTCAACGCGGTGACCGGTCGCGGCCGGCACACGTCGTCGTCTGCGCTGGCCTGCCGAGTCGAGGCGGTCGCCCCAGATGCCGCGGATGCCGCGGATGCCGGAGCCGGTGAAGCCGCTGCCCCAGGCCGCTCGAATCGCGGCGGCTCGAGCGACTCGGCTGGCGAGCGCGACTCGGCGGTCGCCATGGCATCCCACGACGACGATCACGTCGCGGTCGACGCGCGCCACGGGTGGCTCATCGACACACCGGGAGTGCGATCATTCGGGCTCGGCCATGTGCAGGCCGATCGAGTGTTCCAGGCATTCCCAGATCTCGAGTCGCTGGTGCCGGTCGTCGCACAGACTCCCATCGAGCAGCTCGACGCAGACGAACTCGCAGCGGGGCTGCCCCCAGAGCTGCATCAGCGCGTGCATTCGCTGGTGCGGGTGCTGCGCAATCTGCACGACCGCCCGAAGTACTGACCGCGAGCCCTTCGACGGGCAGTCGAGAGCTGTCGGCGTGCCGACCGCAGTGCGACTGAGTGGGCGCAGGTACCCTTGAGGCATGTCGTTCACGCTCGCGCAGGATCTCTCGTTCGCTCTCACTCTGGCTGATGCCGCCGATCAGGTGACCACCTCCCGTTTTCGCGTCACCGATCTCGACGTGCAGACCAAGGCCGACGACTCAGAGGTCACCGATGCCGATCTGGCGACCGAGCGCCGGCTGCGCGAGCTGGTCGCCGAGGAACGCCCCGATGACACCGTCTACGGCGAGGAGTACGGCGGCGAGCGCCAACCCGGCCGTCAGTGGATCATCGACCCGATCGACGGCACTGGCAACTACTTTCGCGGTGTGCCGGTGTGGGCGACGCTGATCGCCCTGGTCGTCGACGGCGAGCCGGTCGTGGGCGTGGTGAGCGCTCCGCTGCTGGCGCGGCGTTGGTGGGCGGCGCAGGGTTCTGGAGCGTTCGGCGTCTTCGCAGACGGCGAGACCGAGCGGCTGCAGGTGTCTGCGGTCGATCGGCTGAGCGACGGCTTCGTGAACATCGGCAGCCTCGATCAGTGGGATCTGGTCGACCAGCGCGCCGAGGCGATCGCTCTGCTCGACGCGTCGCACCGGCATCGGATGTTCGGCGACTTTCTGCCGTACATGCTGGTCGCAGACGGTTCGGTGGATGTCGTGGCCGAGCCCGATCTGAAGCCGTACGACATGGCGGCGCTGGTTCCGATCATCACCGAGGCCGGGGGGCGGTTCACCTCGACCGCGGGCGTTCCTGGCATTTGGGAGGGAGCTGCGCTCGCCACCAACGGTCGTGTGCATGACGAGGCTCTGAGTGTGCTGAACCCGCGCTGATCTGAGCTGCCCCCCTGCCCCCGCCCCTGCCTGGCTGCCTGGTGCAGACGCGCCGATGCCTTCTCTGCACAGATGCCAGGCACCTCGATGCCTGCTCACATCTGTCAGGATCGGGTCGCCTGTGTATGCGTCTGCGGCGACGCTGAGGGCATGAACGTCACACTCAAACCGCAGGGTTCCGCACAGTTTCTCGCCACGCTTCCGGCGCTCACCGGCTTCATCGCCCATGAGAGTCTCGTCGCCGTGTTCTTCTCTGGCAAACGCAGCATCGGCTCGTTTCGCCTCGACCTGCCCGACGACGGAGATCTGCTCAGAGCTCGGGAGTTCGCCGATCTGGTGGTCGACACCCTCTGCCGGGTACCCGGCTGCACCGGGGCGGTTCCCGTGATCTACTGCGACAGCGCCGTCGGCGACAGCGCCAAGCTGCCCTATTCGCTGCTGTGGTCGCTGCTTGAAGAGTGTCTGTCTGATTCCGAGCTCGACGTGCTTGACGCCTGCTGTGTCGCTAGCGACGGTTGGGGCAGCTATCTCGATGCCGATCTGCCGGTCGGTGGCAGAGACCTCGCTGAGATCGAGCAGAACCCGATGCGCCTCGACGCCATGATGGCTGTCGACCGCGAGATCGTCGATCTCGAAGCGATGTCCGAACTGCCTCCCTGTGACGCAGCACTCGTTGCAGAGACGTCGAGCGCACTCGCCGAACGCCTCGACAGGCTGCCCGAGAGCTTCCGGCTGCACGAGACGATTCAGACCCTCGACCTCGATCTCGAAGCTCTCATTCGGCACGCCTCGCTCGGCGTCCCGCCACCAGGTTCTGATCGCACCGAACCGGTCGACCGACTGCTCGATTTCTGCACCGTCGCCCGCCTCGACATCGTGCGTGAGATCTTCTTGGTGGGCCTGGCGTTCGGCCCCGAGGCGCTGAGGCTGGCCGCTCAGGAATCACAGCACACGCGTGTTCGTCACACGAACCTGGCCTCCGTCGCGTATCGGCTGAAGAACACCCTGACCGAACTCGTGCTGCGCGGTGTCCCTGCGGCCCCACCCGACCGCGAGCGAATGCGGTCTGCTGTGCATGTGCTGCAGCGGTGCTGCGCAGCGGCCGATCCCGAAGTGCGTGCAGATCTCGCTGCAATGATTGCATGGCTCTGGTGGGCGATCGGCATCGGCAGTGTGGCCGAGCGGCTGCTCGTGCAAGTGCTCGACCATGACCCTGACCATGGCTTGGCCGGTGTCTTCGCCGACCTCTGCTGCGGATTCGGCGCGCCGACCTGGCTCGTTGAGCAGAACTCGACTGCAGAGTCAGCCGTGTAAGGGCGCAGCTCTCGCCGGGCCTACCGCCATGCCTGGCCCACCCATTGGCCCGACCTGCTCCTGCTTGGTCCAGCCCGGACCGGCTTCGCTCAGCTTGCCCCAGCAGTATCCGCCCACACACCGTTGGCACCGCGCCACCGTCACATCACCCGGCATACCTCAGCTGCCACACGGCCTTCCCCACCGACCCGCGGAGATCTGACGCTGCCCCATCGAGATCCACCATCGAGACATGGGAAATGTCCTTCCCCACCATCGAGACATGGGAAATGTCCCTCTCCTTCATCGAGACATGCCAAGTTCCATGTCTCGATGGTCGAGAGCATCATTTGCGATACCTCGATCAGAAAGAAGAGGAGGCTGCCCCTGGGAAGGGTGTGGCACACGAGGCAGAGGCTCAGGCAGGCTGCACTGAGACAGGGCTTGGCCAGGCAGGCCATGTCGCGATGACCTATGGGTCAGACAAGGCCGTGGTCTGACAGACCCTGGCCAGACAGGTCAGTGCGACACAACGGGATTCGGTGTGATCGACCGCACGGCATCGGGCAGTGCTGCCGCAAGCTGCAGAGCTGTGAACGGCCCCTGCGCCAGCTGACCTGCACGGCCGTGCAGCCACGCACCGGAGGCTGCAACGCTGACGAGAGCGTCCAATGTCGGAGCCTCGGCGCGGGCAGCCAGCAGCGCTCCCACGACACCGGTCAGAACGTCGCCGGTGCCTGCGGTCGCGTGCCACGGCGTGCCGGTCGTCACCAGCGCAGTCTGAGTGCCGTCGGAGACCACAGTGTGCGCGCCTTTGAGCAGGACGACTGAACCCGTCCGCTCGGCCAGCGCGGCAGCCGCTTCGGCGTGACGCTCCACTGCATCCGCTGAGCCACCCGAGGCGACATCCTGAGAATGGTCCAAGGCAGAGCCGGAACGATCCAAAGAGGCATCACGCTGACTCATCCCGCTGTCAGACTGCTCCGCATCAGCAAGCTCGTCGAGCGCGACGTCGACACCGAGACGCTTCGCCAGACGACGGAACTCCCCCAGATGCGGCGTCAGAATCCACCGGTGCTCATGGTCGAGGGCCGCCTCGTCGATAGCGGCGAGCGCACCCGCATCGACCACGGTCGGCACACCGCTGATCAGCAGATCGTGCACTCGACGAAAGAGCTCCGGGTCGCCAGCCTCGGCGCTCACCTCGGGCAGACCGCTGCCGACGGCGAAGGCATCGGTCCGCCCCTCCGTCGTCACCACCTCAGGCGCGAAGTCGAGCACTCGGTCGCGCACGCTGTCATCGCCCAGCCAGCGGAGCATCCCCAAACCGGTGTGCAGCGCGCCGGCGGTGCTCAGCACGGCCGCGCCCGGAAACTGCGGCGAACCGGTCATCAGCCCGAGCACGCCACGAGAGTACTTGTGATCGTTCGCATGCGGCCAGCGATAGGTCACGGCGGTGTCGACGGCCGTCCAGAGACGCGGTCTGGTCAGAGCGCGCGCAGGGTCGGTGGCGGGAATGGTCTTGTCGCTCATGCGTTTCGCTCCTCAGCCGCCAGCATGAAGGTCGCGATCAGCTGCGACAGCGCCCGGAGGTCGCCGAGATGCACCTGCTCGCGTACAGAGTGCATCGAGAGCAGCCCCACACCGACGTCGACCGTGCGCAGGCCCAGACGCGTCGCCGTGATGGGCCCGATCGTGCTGCCGCATGGCACGTCGTTGTTCGAGACGAAGGTCTGCACCGCGACTCCGGCGGCCTCGGCCAGGCCGTGCCACAACGCCTCGCCGGCGCCGTCAGTGGCATACCGCTGCTGAGCGTTGACTTTGAGCAGCGGGCCCCGGCCGGGCCTCGGCAGGTGCTCTGGATCGTGCTTGCCCACATGGTTCGGGTGCACGAGGTGCCCGGCATCGCTCGACAGCATCCAGGAGTCGGCCCAAGACTGCAGCCGCTGACCGGTGCTCGCTCCGCGGCCTTCGGCGATGCGCAGCAGCACTTCTTCGAGAAACGGCCCCGCGGCACCAGAGCGCGTGGCCGATCCGACCTCTTCATGATCGAACGCGGCGAAGACGCTGATGTGTTCACTGGTCGCAACCAGACGCTCGCCCCTGCTGCCTCCGGCCACAGCGGCAAGCGCTGCCAGAGCCGCGTAGACCGACGTCAGGTTGTCGAGCCGACCGGCGGCGAGGAACTCTTCATGCCTGCCGAGCAGCGCTGCAGGCTGCGTGTCGGTGAGGAACAGATCGGCGCCCGTGACGTCGGCTGGTTCCAAGCCCGCACGAGCCGCGACGTACCCGATCAGATTAGTGTCGCTGCCATCGCTGCCGTCGACGGCATCAACGGCCCCGATCACCGGCGCGGTCTCTCGCTGTCGCCCGATCGTATGATCGCTGTTCGCGCCTCGGTCGAGGTGAATCGCCAGATTGGGGATGCGCGCAATGGCCCCGGTGCGCACCAGATGGGCTCTCCCCGATCGGTCGAAGACCCTGCCTGCGACCGCCAGATCACGGTCGAACCAGGTGCTGAGCAGCGGCCCACCGTAGATCTCGACGCCTGCCTGCTGCCACCCGTGCGTGACGAAGTCTGGCGTCGGCTTCAGCCGGAACCCCGGTGAGTCGGTATGCGCGCCGATCACACGCAGCGGCGTCGTCGCGGTAGCTCCTTCGGGCACGACCCACGCGATCACCGCACCGTCGCGCACCACCACGTAGCGTCCGGCTTCGCTCGGCCACTGGTCGCGCTCGTCGAGTCGGGTGAATCCTGCAGCCGTCAGCCGTGCGGCGACGGTCTCAGCCGCGTGATACGAGGTCGGGCTGTGCGCCAGAAAGGTGCGAAACCCGTCAGCGAACGCGGTTCGTGCGGAGTCTTGATCGCTCATTGTCAGCTCTTCTCATTGTCAGCGGGGATCGTCAGCTCACGCTCACCGGAGCGATGGGTTCCCTGCCCATCAGCCCCTTGCTGCGCGCTGGTGTCAGTGGCCAGAGTGTCGCCGCCCGACTCGATCTCGCCGACCACCGTCGCAGGATCATGCAGAAAGTCACCGAACCGTTCAGCCGGAATCATCGGGATGCCCAGCTTCTCGGCCTTGGCGAGCTTGCTGCCCGCGCCGCTGCCGAACACGACTGCGTAGGTCTTCTTCGACACGCTGGATGCCGCGCGGGCGCCGAGCGCGATCACGGCTTCTTCGGCCTCTTCGCGGGTGTATCCCGGGACGGTTCCGGTGACGACCACGCTGCGACCGGCCAGCGGCGTCTCGGAGTCGACGTCGGCATCCCCATGCGGCCCAGGATGCCCGGGGGTCGCCCACTGCACGCCAGCCGCCCGCCACCGCTCGACGATGTCGATGTGCCAGTCGATCGTGAACCAGTCGCGAATCGCCTCGGCGATGATCGGACCCACGCCGTCGACTGCGGCCAGCTCGTCGGTCTCGGCGGCGCAGATCGCGTCAAGCGACCCGAAGTGCCCCGCGACCGCACGGGCAGCGACGGGCCCGACGTGGCGGATGTTCAGGGCCACGAGAAGTCTCCACAGTGGCCGGGTCTTGGCCTCTTCGATGTTCGCGAGCATCTTGTGCGCGAGTTCGCTGGGCACCGAATGCTCGTCGCCGCTGAACGCCGCCTCGTCGGGCCCCGCCCATTCGCCGTCGCTCTTGCGACGCTGACGTCTGAACGGCGCTCGGATGTCGGGCTCGCCTTCGTCGGTCTGCTTCGGCAGTCCCGTCTCGGGGTCGGTCACCTCGACACGCACCGGAAAGATATCGGCCAGCGTCAGATCGAACAGTCTCGCCTCGGTCGTCAGCGGCGGCGCAGTGGGCGCCAGCGGATGCGTCAGAGCGATTGAGGCGACCTCGCCGAGGCCTTCGATGTCGAGTGCGGCACGCGATGCGAGATACTCGAGGCGACCCGCCACCTGCGCCGGGCACGACTGCGTGTTCGGGCAGCGTACGTCGATCTCGCCCGGCTTCGACGGGGCCAGCACCGCACCGCACTCCGGACAGTGCTCAGGCATCACAAAGGCCCGTTCGTCTCCGGTGCGCAGCTCCACCACCGGCCCGAGAATCTCGGGAATCACATCGCCGGCCTTGCGCAGCACCACGGTGTCACCGATCAGCACACCCTTGGCCTTGACGATCTCTTGGTTGTGCAGCGTCGCCTGACGCACCGTCGAACCCGCGACGTGGACGGCTTCGACCACCGCATAGGGCGTCACCCGGCCGGTGCGTCCGACGCCCACACGAATGTCGACAAGCTTCGTGTTCACCTGCTCGGGTGGATACTTGTAGGCGATCGCCCAGCGCGGTGCCCGACTGGTCGCTCCGAGTTCGTCGTGCAGCGCGAGCTCGTCGACCTTGACCACGACGCCGTCGATCTCGTGCTCGATCTCGGCACGGTGCTGCCCATTGAACGCGATGAACTCGTGCACCTGGTCGATCGAGGTGAGCAGTCGGTTGTGCGTCGAGACTGGCAGACCCCACGAGCGAAACAGGTCGTAGATCTCGGACTGGCTGGCCACAGGCGGGTCGGGCCAGGCGCCGAGGCCGTGCACGAGCACGGTCAGCGGGCGGGCCGCCGTGACTCGTGGGTCTTTCTGCCGCAACGAGCCGCTCGCTGCATTGCGCGGGTTCGCGAAAGTCTTCTTACCTGCATCGGCCAGGCTGGCGTTGAGCGCATGGAAGTCGGCGACGCGGAAGAACACCTCGCCGCGCACCTCGACCAGCGGCGGATGCCCGGTGCCTGCGAGCTGGAACGGCACCGCATCAATCGTGCGTACGTTCTCGGTGACGTCTTCGCCGACGACACCGTCGCCGCGCGTGGCAGCGCTGACCAGTCGACCGTGCTCGTAACGCAGATTGATGGCGAGACCGTCGATCTTCAGCTCGGTCAGGTAGTGAAAGGCGCGCCCGGCCAGACGCCTCTCGGTGCGCATGATCCATTCGTCGAGCTCGCCGATGCTGAACACGTCGTCGAGACTCAGCATGCGTTCGGCGTGCGTGACCGGGGCGAAGCTCGACCCGTCGGGGCGACCGCCCACAGTCAGCGTCGGGGAATCCTGACTCTGCAGATCGGGAAACTGCTGTTCGACAGCCGCCAGCTCGATCTGCAGCTGGTCGTACTCTTCGTCGCTGACCAGCGAGGTGTTGCGTTCGTAGTAGGCGTCGCGCAGTTCGAGGATGCGATCAGTGAGCTCGCGCACCAGCTGTGCTGCGTCTTCGTGAGTCAGCCGGGCGATCTGCGCGTCGTCGAGCGGAGCGCTCATGAGGCAAGTGCCTGGTCGGAGAGCTGAGCGCCGTCAGACGAGAGGGTGTCGGCCGCGACGGAGCGGTCGATGGTGAACTGACCCAGCACGCGCTCGCCCAGATACAGCACCGCCGACTGTCCGGGGGCGACACCCATCAGCGGGTCGCGCAGCGTGACGACGGTCTCGCCGTCGACGATGCGCACTCGCGCCGGAACTGGGTCGCCGTGCGCACGAACCTGCACCATGATGTCAAGACCAGAGTGCACCTCGGCCGGAGGCTCCCCGGCCCACGACTGACGGCGTCCGGCGATCTCGCAGACGGCGAGCGCCTCATGCGGCCCCACGACGACCTCATGTGTGACGGGGCGCACCTCGAGCACATACCGTGGGCGACCGTCGGGAGCCGGACGGCCGATGTGCAGACCGCGACGCTGCCCCACCGTGAAGGTGTGCGCACCTTCGTGATGTCCCAGCACCTCACCAGAGCGGTCGACGATGTCGCCGGGGGCGGTTCCGACCTTGTCTTCGAGCCAGCCGGCGGTGTCACCGTCTGAGATGAAGCAGATGTCATAGCTGTCGGGTTTGCTCGCCGTCTCGAGCCCGCGACGGGCCGCCTCGGCACGCACCAGGTCTTTGGACGGGGTGTCGCCGAGTGGGAACAGCGCGTGCTCGAGCTGGGCTCCGGTCAGCACGCCGAGCACATACGACTGGTCTTTGGCCCAGGCGGCCGCACGGTGCAGCTCTCGGTGGCCGTCGGCCGCTGTCACGATCTTGGCATAGTGCCCCGTGCACACCGCATCGAAGCCGAGGGCGAGCGCCTTCTCGAGCAGCGCCGCGAACTTGATGCGCTCGTTGCAGCGCAGGCAGGGGTTGGGGGTGCGCCCTGCCGAGTACTCGCTGATGAAGTCGTCGACGACGTCTTCTTTGAACCTCTCGGAGAAATCCCACACGTAGAACGGGATGCCCAGCCGTGCGCACACCCGCTGCGCATCGGTGGCGTCTTCGACGGTGCAGCACCCCCGAGAGCCGGTGCGCAGCGTGCCCGGCATGCGTGAGAGAGCCAGATGCACGCCGACCACGTCGTGGCCGGCTTCGACCATGCGCGCGGCCGCGACCGAGGAATCTACCCCACCGCTCATCGCCGCTAGTACCCGCATGTTCGCTCCTTCGTTGTCTGGGATTCGCCTGCCGGCACGGGTCTCGTGCAATCGACATCGTTCCGTGTCGTCGGCAGGCCTCTGACGTCGTTCCAGTGTAGCCGCGAGCGCCGACATCGCATCCGCCTGGAGACGCGCACTCTCGGCCTTCGCGAGGTCAGTAGATTGTGGGCGCGTGCGCACTCATGCCGGCCTGACGCGCTCGTCGATAGACCTCGGGCAGCACCTCGAGCACGGCGTCCACATCATCTTCGCCGGTGTCTTCGCCCAAGGTGAACCGCAGGGCCGAGCGGGAGTCCTGCTCGTCGAACCCCATAGCCTCGAGCACGTGGCTCGGCTGCGGAATGCCCGCGGTGCACGCCGATCCCGTCGACGCGCGCACTCCGGCCGCATCGAGCAGAAACAGCAGCGAGTCTCCTTCGCAGCCGGGAAACACCGCATGCACGTTGCCGGGCAGCCGCTGATCGCCACGGGCGCCGGTCACGATCGCCTCGGGCACTGCGCGGCGGATGCCGAGGATCAGTCGGTCGCGCAGCTCGGCGAGCCGGCTGGCATGGGCGGAGAGCCGGCCGACGACGTGCTCGGCGGCGACTCCGAAGGCGGCGATCGACGGGGTGTCCAGTGTTCCGCTGCGCAGACGGCGTTCCTGACCGCCCCCGTGCAGCAGCGGCACCGGCGTCACATCGCGACGCAGCACGAGCGCTCCAGTGCCTAGGGGCCCGCCGATCTTGTGCGCCGAAACGCTCATGGCCGCGATGCCGAGTTCGTGGAAGTCGAGAGGCACCTGCCCGTAGGCGGCCACCGCATCGACGTGCACCGGAATGTCGTGTGCACGGGCGATCTCAGCGATCTCACCCAGCGGCTGCAGCGTGCCGACCTCGTTGTTCGCGGCGATGACGCTGATCAGAGCGACGCGTGCACCCTCAGCGTCGACCAGCTCTCGCAGAACGGTCAGGTCGATACGTGCCTCTCGGTCGACCGGGATGCGTCTGACCTGCGCGCCCTGCGTCTGCTCAAGCCAGCGTGCAGAGGCCTCAGTCGCATGGTGTTCGGCCTCGGCGATGACCACGAGCGGACGGCGCCCGTCTGCCACACGCCACCAGTAGATGCCTTTCACCGCCTGGTTGATCGACTCGGTGCCGCCGGCGGTGAAGACGATCTCGGCGGGGTCGGCGCCGAGCGACGCCGCGACCCGAGCACGCCCCTGTTCGACGAGAGCGCGCGAATGCTGGCCGGCGGTGTGCACAGCAGAGGCGTTGCCCACCACCTGCGCCGCATGCACGTAGGCGTCGAGTGCCGCGGGCAGCATCGGGGCGGTTGCTGCGTTGTCGAGGTACGAGGCGTGCGAGTCGGTCACGTTCAGAACAGCAGGCTGGCGAGCCTGGTGCGTGCGGCGTTGACCCGAGGATCGGTGTTGCCGGTCAGCTCGAACAGCCCGATCAGCCGTTGCTGCAGCGGCGTGCGATCGTCGGGGTTCGCCCAGAGGGCTGGCTGCAGCAGCACGTCGAAGGCCTTCTCGGGATCTCCGGCCAGCCAGGCTCGGTCTGCCTGCTCAAGTGCGCTGCTGAGCTCGGCATCGTCGACGCTCTGCGCTTCAGGGGTGCCCTGATCGACCTGTTCGAGACGTGTGCGAAGGTGAGACAGCAGCAGGCCATGGCGAGCGAACTCGTCTTTCGGCGACTCGTCGAGAATGCGCTGGAACGCATGCGAGGCATCGGCAAGGCGGCCCTCGTCGAGTGCCTGCTGGGCGGCGACCTGCTGCGGGGTCAGCTTCGGCTCCTCAGGCTCTGCGTCGTCGTCGCTCGGAACTTCGACGACCTCGGTCACACCCTGCTGCTCGGCAACCTGCAGCACCTGCGAGATGACGGGCTCGATCTGGGCGCGATCGGCAAGACCTTCGAAGAGCGGCACCGGCTGGCCGGCGATCAGAGCGAGTGTGGTCGGCAGGGTGCGCACGCGCAGAGCCTGAGCGATCTGCGGATGCTGCTGTGCGTCGACGATGCCGAGCAGCAGCCGCCCCTGCTGGGCGACGACCAGGTCGGTGAGCGTATCGACCAGCGGCTGGTCCTGCGGCGTTCCGGAGACAAGTGCGAGCAGCAGCGGTGTGCGCGTCGAACGCTGAACGCTCTCGCCGAAGGTCTGCTCGTCGAGCCTGGTCACCAGCACAGCACGTGCTGATCCGGCTGTGCTGCTCGAAGCGGGACCATTCGTCGCGTTCAGGGCCGATGCCGCCCCCAGATCGATGGCTCCGTGTACGTCGGGAACTCCCGTCACACCCGTTGAAGCGTTCGGCACATCATGTGCGCTCATGTCACAGCTCCTTGATTGATTCCTGCTGCCACGTGTAGCCGACCAGTGTCGCCTTCTGCGTGGCGTCTTTCGGCACTCGGAAGACCAGCATCGTGCTGTACACGCGCTGGAGGCCTTTGCTCGTCTCGTTCGAGCCGATCACGGCGCTGTCTGCTGCCGTGAGGTCTTTGATCACGCCGTTCTCTTTGGCGGGCTTGACCTCCCACGTCTCATTGACGCTGACGAACACGAGACCGTCGCCGTCGGCGGTGGTCAGCGCCACGGGGGCCGAAGCACCCGGCGGGTAGGTCACGTTCAGCTGACCGTCCTGGCCGAGGTTCTCGCGCTGCTGCGTGACTTTCTCACGACGACGCTGCAGATACTGATCGTTGGCGATGTCGAACTGTGCTGCGAACTGGCTGGAGTCGCCATTGGCCAGCAGATCTGCATAGTGCTCGCCGACGACTCCGGGGGCGATCGCGAGGTCGCTGCTGTCGTTCGGAATCACCTGCGAACCGACCAACTCGCTGGGCAGGTCAGGAATCGGCGGGATCGGATTGTTGATCACCGTCTTCAGCTTGTAGTTGTCTCGGGCCGTCTCCTGCTGCAGCAGCAGCAGCCGCTTGGGCTGCCCCTCTGCCTGATCGTCCTGAACACCGACCAGCACCGTGCGAGGGAAGTCTTTGCCAGACTGCGGCAGGAACACGTTCATGGGCGACGAGACGATCGGATCGATCGCCGGTTCGTCGGCGAACTTCGACTTGATCGCGTAATACCCCTGTCGTGCGGCGAGAGCCTCACCCGTGAACCTGCCGTTCAGCATGTTCGGGTCGAGGGCGGCATCGGCCTGGCTGGCGGTCGTCGCAACCTGGTCGAGGATGGTCTGGAAGTGCGCCTTGAGCACGGGAGTCGCGGACTGGTCGCTGTCTGCTGGTGCTTCGGAGCTCGCGGAGCTCGGCGATGCCTGATCTGGCTGGGTACAGCCGGTCAGCGCCAGCACCCCGGCGACGCCGAAGACGAAGAGTCCACGCAGCGGCCTCTTGCCCAGGCTGGAACGTCCCAAGCTGGATCGGCTGTTGGCGCCTTTCTCTGCCGTGTCGGTCTCTTTCGTCGTGGCGTCTTTCGCAGCTCCGGAGGCGGATCCCGGTTTGGACGCCTCAGCGTCAGGTCGGCTCCCGTCTGCGGGTTTCGTGGCGGAAGGCTCGTCGCTCGACGGCTTGGCCGGCACCACGGGAGCCTTGCCCGCCTCGGTCTCATAGTCATCGCCCGGCACGACGCCGCTCTTCAACGACTTCGTGTCTTCCGAAGCGAGACGTTTGCCGCGGTGCGTGCGGCGACGAGGGCCCCGGCGGTTCGCGATGCGATCGATCAGCAGCAGCACGAACCCGCCGAGCAGCAGCACATAGCCTATGATCTGCAGTGGCCGCACCCATGGCGTCGGGTTCACGTTCGGCCAGCTGATGCTGATCTCGGTCGGTGCCGGATGCTCGCCGTCTGAGGCGATCAGCAGCGAGGACGTCTGCACCGAGTCGACCTCGAGGCGAAGCTGGCCGTCTGCGCTCTGCTCGGTCGTCCAGAGATCGGAGCCTGCCGGGTTCGGCACAGTCTGCTCTGTTCCCCCAGTGGTCACGCCGAGGTCGCGATCCGCTGCAGTGATGCGGTTGACCGATGCGTCGGCGACCCACGCATCCACGTCGGAGGAGGGTCCGGCTGCTGCGAAGACTCGCTGCGGGCCGGTGACGACCACAGTGGCCTTGCCGTCGTGCTGTGCGAGGGCGGAGCCGTCGATGACGGCGACCGGTGCAGACGCGGTGCCCTGTGTGGCGGTGTCTACTGATTCGACGATCTCAGCCGGCGGGCGCCAGATGGTCTGCTGGCCGAAGCCGACGATCAGTGCCAGGGCCGCGATGGCGAAAAGCACGACGGCGGTATAAAAGCGCAAAGTTCAGACCCTTCCAGTTCTTCCCATAAGACCCTAGATCATAGCGTTCCTCTTTGAAAATCATCTATGCCTGCGCTGAGAGCGAAGTTCCCTCGTCGCAGGTCGGGTTTCGCCAGCGATCACGCACGGTCGAGAACCGCGGGTACCCTTGGCAGAGAGCTGTGCGACCTTCAGCACAGACGTGCGTCGGCACACGAACACGAGGAACAGAGGAACGGCTGATGAGCGCTTCGACACCAGAGGACGCCGCGCAGACCACTGAGGCACCGAAGCCGGAGCCGACGACTCCGCCGACCACGCACGAGACAGACGTCATCGGCTCGAGCCACCATCGCATCCGCACCATGCGTCTCAGCACCGACAACGTGTTCGGCATCGCCTTTCTCGGCACCCTCGGCGTGCTCGTCGCCCTGGTGCTGGGGGGCATGGTCGCGACCAGCGGCATGGTCATCACCTACATCGGCGCCGCACTGTTTCTCGCGCTCGGGCTCGACCCTGTCGTTCGGCTGCTGTGTCGCACCGGGATGCCACGAGGCGTCGCAGTATTGGTCGTCTTTCTGTTCTTCGTGCTGGCCGTGGTCGGTGTCGTGCTGCTGCTGATCCCTGCGATCAACACACAGGTCGACGAGGCGATCCAGAACACGCCGGTGCTCGTGCACGTGCTCACTCAGCAGGAGTGGTTTCAGAGCATCAACCAACAGGTCGACGGTGCTGCCGCGGGATGGCTCGACGCCGCGCAGCGCTTCGCCTCAGACCCGCAGAACATGCTGCAGGTGGCCGGTGGTCTCGTGACGGTGGGAACCGGCTTGGCCAACTTCATCGCGGCGACGGTCATCATCGTCGTGCTCACGCTCTATTTCATGGTGTCTCTGCAGGGTCTCAAACGGGGGCTCATCTCACTGCTGCCGGCTTCTCGTCGCAGCCGCTTCACTCGTCTCAGCGACCGCATCTTCGACAACGTCGGTAAGTATGTGATGTCGCAGACGATCATCGCGCTGATCAACGCGGTCTGCGCGTACATCGCGATGTCGATACTGCAGGTGCGCTTCCGCGAGGTGCTCGCCGTCGTGATCTTCCTGTTCGCACTGCTGCCGCTGGTGGGCTCGCTGACTGCGGCGACGCTGACCACGCTGATGACGGTCGTGACTCAGGTATTGGCGAATCCGGAGAACGTGAACCTCTGGCCGGCGCTCTTCATCATGATCTACTACCTGATCTACATGCAGTTCGAGGCATATGTGCTCACACCGCACATCGTGAATCGAGCCGTACCGATTCCGGGGGTGATCGTGGTGATCGCCGCGCTGCTCGGCGGCACGCTGCTCGGCGTGTTCGGAGCGCTGCTGTCGATTCCGGTGGCTGCATCGGTCATCCTGCTGGTGCAGGAGCTCTGGGTGCCGCGGCAGAACAAACGCTGACCGCGTCGCTCACTCGCTGGGCGTCGGCCATTCGGTCGGCAGCGGGAGCGCGCTCGGGCGCATCGCACGCACGATCACGGTCAGCACCTCACGGGTCTGTTTCTCACCGATCCAGAGATGACGGCCGTCCGGGATCACGATGAGTTCGGCCTCGGGCACGACGCTGAACCGCTCTCGCGCCTCGGGCGGGCGCAGGAAGTCGTCGTTCTCTGGGATGACCGCGATGAGCCGTCGGCCGGCGCCGTGCCAGCGAGCGAGTTCGGGTGCAGTCGTGCGGTGCAGCGGCGGCGAGAGCAGGATGGTGCCGTCTGCGGGATAGTCCAAACCGTACTTGAGCAGCAGTTCGGTGCCGAACGACCACCCCAGCTGCCAGATGTGCGGGAGCCCTCGCTGCTCGGCGAATCGCATGGCGGCTTCGACGTCGAACCGCTCGGTGATTCCATCGCCGAACGTGCCCTCGCTGGTTCCACGAGGGCTCGACGTTCCGCGGGTGTTGAATCGCAGCACGGCGATGTCAGCCATTGCAGGCAGTCGCCAAGCGGCCTTGCGCAGGATGTGCGAGTCCATGAACCCACCCTGGGTGGGCAGAGGGTGAAATGTCACCAGCGTCGCAGCTGGCTCCCGATGGGCCGGGAGTGAGAGCTCACCGACCAGGGTGAGACCATCGTCTGTCTGCAGCGTGATCTCTTCGGCGCGTCGCGGCAGCTCGGTATTCGCACGGATCTTCTGCATGTCGCTCATGGGCGCACCTCGTTCTGATCAGCCAGCCGACCGACAAACGGCGAATCGGGTATCAGTACCAGCCGACCGACTGCGAATGACCCCAAGCACCGCACGGCGTGCTGTAGCGACCAGCGATGTAGCCCAGGCCCCACTTGATCTGTGTGGCAGGGTTGGTCTGCCAGTCGGCCCCGGCGGACGCCATCTTGCTGCCCGGCAGCGACTGGGGGATGCCGTAGGCTCCCGAACTGCTGTTCGTGGCGTTGACACGCCATCCCGACTCTTTCTGCCAGAGGCTCACGAGGCAGACGAACTGGTCGGCTCCCCAGCCACGCGCCTGAACCTGAGCCCAAGCCTCAGCCTGGGCGCCAGTGGGATTCGGGACTGCTGCAGCTGCCGGAGCACTGCCTGCCGCGGCAGCAGCGTCGTCAGCGGGTTCTGCTACTGGTGCCGGCGGCGGTGCTGGTGTCTCGGCCTTCACCAAGTCAGACTGCATCGAGATGACCGCAACCGCAGCCTGGACGCTCTGGGTGTCGATGGCAGTGTTGGACTCCTGCGATGCGGTCTCAGTGATCGAGGACACCTCATCGGCATATGCAGTGTTGACTCCACCCGCTGCGACGAACATCAGTGCTCCCGCTGCCCCGACGGATGCGGTGCGGATGAATGCGCTCACGGCCGCCATCAGCGTGCCCCAATCTTCGAGCTGCAGCCCCACTGGCCCCAACCAGCGCGCGCCTGTAGGCCGGAAGCGATCTCGATCTGCTGCTCTCGAGTGGCGCCATCTGCCGTCGGTGCGTACTTTGTGCCTCCCGAGGCCTGCCACGTCTGCTTGGAGAACTGCAAACCGCCGTAGTAGCCGTTGCCGGTGTTGATGTTCCAGCGACCGCCTGACTCGCACTGTGCCATGCGATCCCAGACGCTGCCGTCGCTCGGTGTCGCCGCTGCGGGTGTGCTCTTCGGCTGCGCGTCACGCTGCTTCTTCGCAGCGTTTGCGTCCGAGCTGTTATCAGCGGTGTCGCCCTCAGGCTGTGCGGCAGGGGGCGGTGTGACCACACGGGTCTCGGCCGTAACGACCTGCTGGGGCGTATCGATGCTCACCGTTGTCACCTGCGCTGCAGGAACGGAATCGGCGAACGCCTGGCGCTGCAGGTTACCGGCGATCTGCGGCAGATTCGCCTGGACGACACTCTGCTGACCTGCCACGCTGTGCGCCTCGACGTTAGCGGTCGAGGCATACGCGGAATCGGTGACTGCGCTGTGTGCGCCGGAGCTCACTAAGGCGAAAGCCACGGCACCGGCGATGAGCGTTGAGGAAGTCTTCAAAGAAACCATACATTTCCACCCTAGCGTGTCTGTTCCGTGCCGTCCAACGTCAGCGTTCTGCCCACAGCTCTGTCTCAGCGGCAGCTCAGAGAATGGCCAGCATGATCTCGACCGTGCGATCGAGCACGGCATCGACTTGGCGTTCGTCATAGCCGTTGCCCTGTCGCGCGAAGACCGCGTCTCTCACCTCCGAGACCTCGAGAGGTGTGCCGATCCGAAAATAGGCCACGATGCGGTCGGCGAGCTGATCAACCTGCTTGCGCGAGTATCCGACGCCGAAAACACCGACGCGACGGAACCGATGGCCTTCGGGCCGCAGCATCCTGTCTACGACGACTCGGGCCTGCTCCCGCGCCTGCTCCTGCCATGCCTCGTCGCCCATCGCAGCGTGTGCCTCGTCGCGCTCTCGCTGAGCGAACGCGTCTTCGAGTCTGTCGAGAGCCGCGTCGACCTGAGCCGGCTCATAGCCATCTTTGACCACGTCGAAGGCGGTGGCTCGAACCGTGTCAGAGGTCACATCTGCGGTGCCTGAATCGTATGCCGCTCGGGCCCGTTCGAGCAGATCGTCAACCTGGTCGATGTCATAGCCGCGCTTGCCTTTGGGTACTCGCTCGAAAACAGTCGTCACAGCCCCATTCTGCCAAAGACCACGCAAAAGTGCGTTCAGGCGGCAAGCGTGGCGAAGAGCAGAAAGAGCAGAAAGGCCATCGGCATAGACGGAATGATGGCGTCCAGGCGGTCCATGAACCCGCCGTGACCGGGGATCCACCGACTCATGTCTTTGATGCCCAGCCAGCGTTTCAGCGACGATTCGAGGAGGTCGCCGACCGTCGCGGTGACCATCAGCAGCGGTCCGACGATCAGTCCCACCCACCACGGCATACCCGCGATCGCCCAGACTGAGAGCATGCCGGCCACGGTTGAACTCACCAACGCACCGGCCTGCCCCTCCCAAGTCTTCTTGGGACTGATCCGCGGTGCCATGGGGTGACGTCCGAAAAGCACGCCGCTCGCATAGGCGCCGGTGTCATTGCATACGACCACGATGAGGGCGCAGATCAGCCACTCCACGCCGCCTTGATGAGTGATCAGGAGTGCGACGGTCGAAAGACTCATCGCGATATAGACGATCAGCGCAGTCGACCATCCGACAGCCGCCCAAGGCGACTGACCGCGGATGCTGTGGGAGACGATCTGCCAGAGGGCGGCCAGCACCAGTGCTGCGAGCCCGGCCCACAGCAAAGCCCATCCCCCACGGAGGAACGCGATACCCGGCAGCAGACCGGCGACGATCCCCAGCATCCATGGCGAGACCAAGATTGAGCGAAACAGCAGCGCTTGGGCGGTCTCCGCGACGGCGAGACCGGTCGCGGCCATCAGCACTACGACGAACGCATGCTGACTGAGCAGCAGACTGCCCAGCACTACTGCGCCGATGAGCAGAGCAACGCCGATCGCCAACGGCAGGTTGCGTCCTGCCTTCTGCTCGAGGCGCTGGTTCGCCTGCTCGAGCTGTTCGACCAAGGCCCTCGCCTGGGCCTGATGACGGTCTCTGTTGGTGCTCACTGTGGTGTCTGCCAGTTGTGCTCCGAGGTCAGACCTCGAGCAGCTCGTTCTCTTTGCGCTCGAGTGACTGATCGATCTGCTCGACATGCTGCTTCGTCACAGTTTCGAGGTCTTTCTCACCGCGAGCGATCTCGTCATCGCCGACTTCGCCTTTCAGCGCGTCGAAGTCGTCTTTCGCCTTGCGGCGCAGGTTGCGCACGACCACGCGCGCCTCTTCTGCCTTCTGCCGAACCAGCTTGACGTACTCTTTGCGTCGCTCTTCGGTGAGCTCGGGCAGCACGACGCGAATGAGATCGCCGTCGTTGGTGGGGTTCACGCCGAGGTTGGGCTCGTTGCGAATCGCCTTCTCGATCTCGTGCAGAGCAGACTTGTCATACGGCGTGATGATCAGAGTGCGCGCCTCGGGGTTCTGCAGCGAGGCGAGCTGCTGCAGTGGCGTGGGCGTGCCGTAGTAGTCGACCGGGATGCTGGCGAAGAGGGCGGGGTTCGCGCGCCCCGTGCGCACCTGTGCGAACTCGTCTCGTGCGACCTCGACCGCTTTGGCCATGCGCTGCTTGGTCTCGTCAATGATGTCTTTGATCATGATGTCTCCTCTGTGCCGATGCTCGTGGGTGTGCAGTCGCTCAGGCGTCAGCGCTGACCAGAGTGCCGATTTCGACGCCCTGAATGGCCCGTGCGATGTTTTCATGGTCGTCCATGCCGAAGATGCGCATCGGCATGGCGTTGTCCATGCACAGGCTGAACGCGGTCGAGTCTACGACCTTCAGACCCCGCACCAGCGCGTCAGTGTAGGTGATCGCCTCGATCTTCTCGGCTTCGGGATGAGTCTTGGGGTCAGCGGTGTAGACACCGTCAACGCCGTTCTTGGCGAAGAGCACCTCGTCGCACTTAATCTCGAGCGCACGCTGCGCAGAGACGGTGTCGGTCGAGAAATACGGCAGACCGGCTCCGGCGCCGAAGACGACGACACGGCCTTTCTCAAGGTGACGGATGGCACGAAGAGGGATGTACGACTCAGCAACCTGTGTCATCTGGATCGCAGACTGCACTCGGGTGTCGACGCCTGCCTGCTGCAAGAAGTCCTGCAGGGCCAAGGCGTTCATCACGGTGCCGAGCATGCCCATGTAGTCGGCGCGGGCACGCTCCATGCCGCTGAGCGACAGCTCTGCGCCACGGAAGAAGTTGCCGCCGCCGACGACGATCGCGACCTCGACGGTGCGCGACGCAATGGCGACCTGGTGGGCGATGGAGCCGACCACGTCGGGGTTCACGCCCAGAGCGCCCGCTCCGAACGCCTCTCCAGAGAGTTTCAGCAGAACTCGTCGACGTCGTTCCATCACCACATGCGCTCCTTCATACTGAGACGCCGGTCATGGCGGCCGCGTCACTGTGCTCTGTAAGTCTAGGGGGCGGTCCCGGTTTTGCCGCTGTCAAGGGCGGCGATGCTGTCTCGCAGCGGATGCCCACGCCGCCGAGACCAGTCAGCGGGGGCATACATGAAGGTGGCCCGGCACTCGGCCGGGCCACCTTTGAAGCGTCAGGCTCCGACGCGGAAGCGGACGAACGAGTTGACCGTCAGCCCGGCATCCTTCAGCACCTGAGCAATGCTCAGCTTGTGATCGCGTGCGTAATCCTGATCGGGCAGCACGATCGTCTTGAAGAAGCCGTTGAGGCGCCCCTCGACGATGCGCGGCAGAGCCTTCTCAGGCTTGCCCTCGTTGCGCGAGGTCTCTTCGGCGATGCGACGCTCGTTCTCGACGTCTTCTGCCGGAACCTCTTCGCGAGTCATGTACTTCGGATCGGCGAACGAGATGTGCTGCGCAATCGAGTGCGCGGTCTCGCTGTCGTCACCGTCGTACGCGACGATCACGCCGAGCTGCGGAGGCAGATCGGGGTTCGTGCGGTGCAGGTAGACCGCGAAGTGCTCGCCCTCGAGCTGAGTCAGACGACGCAGCTCCACCTTCTCGCCGATGATGGCGCTGGTGTCGGTGATGAGCTCTTCGACGTTCTTGCCCTCGACCGGAGCGGCAAGCGCAGCGGTGAGGTCGGCGGCGCCGACCTCGGCGATCGCGGCGAGCACCTGCTCGGCGAGCTCGATGAAACGCTCGTTCTTCGCCACGAAGTCGGTCTCGCAGGCCAGCTCGATCAGGTACGCGCGGCGCCCGTCGACCTTGGCGGCGATGAGCCCGTTGGTCGTGGTACGACCTTCGCGCTTTGCGACGCCCTTCAGGCCCTTCACGCGCAGCAGCTCAATAGCCTTCTCGACGTCGCCTTCGGCCTCGTCGAGCGCCTTCTTGCAGTCGAGCATGCCCGATCCGGTGCGCTCGCGCAGGGCTTTCACATCAGCGGCAGTGTAATTCGCCATGTTCCTGTTTCTCTCGCTCTCTCGCGTTGGGTTGTCTCGAAGACTTACTTGTCAGCAGGGGTCTCGGCGGCAGGCTGCTCAGCGGCCTCGGCCGGCTTCTCAGCAGCTGCCTCGGCGGGCTTCTGCTCGTCCTGCTTCAGCAGCTCGCGCTCCCACTCGGCCAGAGGCTCGGCTTCGCCGGCCTCTTCGTCTTTGCTGTGACGAGCGACCAGGCCGGCAGCAGCAGCGTCGGCGATGATCTTGGTGAGCAGTGAGACCGACCGGATGGCGTCGTCGTTGCCCGGGATCGGGTAGGCGATGTCATCGGGGTCGATGTTGGTGTCGAGGATGGCGACGACCGGGATACCCAGCTTCTTCGCCTCCTGCACGGCGAGGTGCTCTTTGTTGGCGTCGACGATCCAGAGGGCCGAAGGCGTCTTGTCCAGGTTGCGGATGCCACCCAGGGTCTTCTCGAGCTTGTCTTTCTCACGCTTGAGAATGAGCAGCTCTTTCTTGGTGCGACCCGAGCCGGCCACGTCGTCGAAGTCGATCTCTTCGAGCTCTTTCAGACGCTGCAGGCGCTTGTGTACGGTCGAGAAGTTGGTCAGCAGACCACCGAGCCAGCGGTGGTTGATGTACGGCTGGCCGACGCGCGTCGCCTGCTCGGCGATGGCCTCCTGAGCCTGCTTCTTGGTGCCGACGAAGAGGATCGTGCCGCCGTGAGCGACCGTCTGCTTCACGAAGTCGTAGGCCTTGTCGATGTAGCCGAGCGACTTCTGCAGGTCGATGATGTAGATGCCCGAGCGCTCGGTGAAGATGAAGCGCTTGACTTTCGGGTTCCAGCGGCGGGTCTGGTGCCCGAAGTGCACGCCGCTGTCGAGCAGCTGGCGGATGGTAACGACGGCCATTGCCGTGTCTCCTGTTCTGCGTGTGTTCACACGCCTCTTGCGGTTGAGCGGTCACCGGGTTGGTGGCCCCTGGTGCTCATGACTCACCCCACCACCGAAGTGGACCGTTGAGGCTGTGTCATCTGTGCGAGCACGCGAAGTCAGCAGATTGCTCTACTGCTGTCGACAATCATAGCCCACGAACGTTCCTTTCCGCGCCTGCTCGGTGAGCGCGTCCTCAGGGCGAGACCTGCCTTTGCGAGTACGCACACCTGTCGTCGCACTCTCCTGTTCTGCACAGCGGTGACTGGTGTGCTTCTTCGCCTACGCTGGCAGCGTTTGAATCGCTCTATGACGACAGGAGCAAGCACACACGGCAGAGCCCTTCTTCGAAGACGATCCTCACTTCGCCGAACCCTTCGGAACTCGTCGATGCGGCTGCGCTCTGCTGGTCGTCGCGGCACGCTCATGACGCTGTGTCTGCTGTTCACCGTCGGCGTCGTCCTTTCGACGCCGGCAGCCGCCGATCTGCGGCCTGGCGCAGCGATGCCCGTGCACACTCCCTGCAGCGATCTGCCGTGCTGGTCATGGCCTCTGCCTGCTCCGAGAACAGTGGTCAACCCATTTCGCGCACCACCGCATCCATACGGAGCGGGCCATCGCGGCATCGACGTCGCCGCAGCCGAAGGCACAGAGGTGCTCGCCGTCGACGACGGCACGGTGTCGTTCGCCGGCCAGGTGGTCGATCGTCCGGTCGTGACGGTCGCGCACGACCATTCCTGGCGTTCGAGTCACGAGCCAGTGCTGCCCGCCGTGGCACAGGGTGACCACGTCGTACGTGGGCAGGTCATCGGGCACGTCGCCTCAGGAGGTCACTGTGTCGGGTGCCTGCACCTTGGGGCCCGTCACGTGGATGACTACTACTCTCCCCTTCTGCTGATTGAAGGATCCGATCCGTCGGTGCTGCTGCCGCTGCCATGACATTCGGGTCGCATGAGCGTCTCACGCGGCTTCGTTCCGAGCACTTCGACTGCGACGAGGGTGGCATCGATGGGTCGGCTGCGATGGATTTGGCTGCGATCAGGCGCGGGGATGCGCCTGCAGGTACGACGAGGCGAGCTGCTCGACAGAGACGTGCGTGTAGATCTGTGTCGTGCCGATGCTGGAGTGCCCGAGCAGGGTCTGCACGGCGCGCAGGTCGGCTCCCCCGTCGAGCATGTGCGTCGCGGCGGTGTGACGAAACGAGTGCGGGCCGGCATTGCGCGCGCCGACCGCTGTGAGCGCCTGCGTGACGACGCCGTGCACCGTGCGTGCGTTGATCTGGCCGCCTCGCGCGCCGAGAAAAAGATGATGCCCCGCATCAGGATGCGCTGCGCGCGCTAAGAGTGAACCTCGCGCCGTCTCAAGGTAGTGGTCGATCGCCGCGAGCGCGATGTCGCCGATCGGTACGACACGCTGCTTGTCTCCCTTGCCAACGACGGTGATCAGCCGGTTGTCGCGGTCGATGTCGTCCAAGGTGAGGCCGACCAGCTCGGAGACGCGCAGCGCTGAGGCATAGAGCACTTCGAGCATGGCCCAATCGCGTGCTTTCACTGAGTCGCCGGATGCTGCCGCCTCGTGGGCATGGTCGAGCAGCGCCCGCATGGTCTGGCGACTGTGGACGACCGGCAGGGTGCGACCGGTCTTCGGCACCTGAAGCCGCGCGGCGGGGTCGGCGTCGACGATGCCCTGTTCGAACGCCCAACGTCCGAACGATCGTGCGACGGTGGATCGTCGCGCCAGGCTCGTCTCGGCGAGACCGCGCTGCGAACTGTGCCACAGCCAGTCTCTGAGGTGATCGAGGCGCAACTGGCCGATAAGGGTCACCCGCGTGTCGGTGAGGTCGGCAGCGAGGTCTTTTAAATCGTTGCCATAGGCCTTCACCGTGTTCGCTGAAAGTCCTCTGACCACCCGGAGTTCGCTCAGGTAGCGGTCGATCGCCGCGGCGACAGAGATCTCAGCAGTCATGCCACCAGAATGCCACGCGATCAGCTGCGCAGCCACGCACCGCCGCCACGATGGCAGGCCAGCTGCAGCAGCTCCAGCTCGTTCAGACACGATCTCACGGTCGTCAGCGGCATGCCGGAGAGCTGTGCGATGCCCAAGACGTCCTGCGCCTGTCTCGGGTGCAGCGCGTCATGCACACGCACCAGTTCAGGGCGCAGACCCTCTGTCTGCACCTGCGCCATCTCAAGCTCCGGCTGTGCGGTGAGCATCGTCAGACAGTCGTCGACTCCAGTCACCAGCGAGGCGAGGCCGTCGCGGATGAGGTGATTCGTTCCTGCGGACGTCGCAGAGAAGATCGACCCGGGCACGGCTGCGACATGACGCCCAAGCTGTGCCGCATGATGTACCGTGTTGATCGCCCCAGACCTGCGCCCGGCCTCGATCACCACCGACATCGCCCCGAGCGCAGCGATGTTGCGGTTGCGTTGCAGAAACCTCCACCGCGTCGGCGGCGTACCCGGAGCCTGCTCGGCAATCAGGCAGCCACGGTCGGCGATCTCGCGCAGCAGCTCTTCGTTTCCGGCCGGGTACAGTCGATCGATGCCCCCGGCGAGCACCGCCACAGTGTCGCCCTGCAGACTGAGCGCCGCGCGATGCGCCTGCCGATCGATGCCGTATGCGCCGCCTGAGACCACGCTGAAGCCGTGTCGCACACACCCCTGCACGAGTTCGGCGCAGGCCTCCAACCCGTAGCTGCTGGCTGATCGGGCACCGACGATCGAGATGGTGCGAGGCCGGGTCAACAGAGCCGGCCGGCCAAGCACCCACAGACACATCGGCGCGTGTTCGGCGAGATCTGAGAACCGTGCGGGCCACGACTCGTCGCCTGGAATCAGCAGCGTCGCATGCAGACTCGTCGCCGAAGAAATCGAGTCGAGAAATCTGCGGTCGCCAAGCCGAGGGCTCCAACGCTGCAGCGCTTCTCGATACTGCGAAGTCTGCGCGCCTGGTCGGCTCGGGTCATGCTGCGTTCGAATGTCGACGACGACCTGACGCAGCGCATCGACCGCCCCGTGCTGGCGCACCAGACTCCCGGCGACGCCGTCTCCCGGCTCGATCAGATATGACCACCAGGCCACAGCCAGGGCCGGTTCGATCGACTCCGCACAACCCGGCTCGTGCAGCGCGTGCAGCTGGGCCGTCACCGCTGCTGCTTCTGACGACGTGAGCCCATGTACGTCGGCCATGATGTCGACGAGTGACCCGTTACCGATCATGTTCTCCTCCTCCCCGCCACGACATCGCCCTGGCTATGTGCTCGCTGTCGGGTGACTGGTCGCCGGCGAGATCGCAGAGCGTCCAGGCGATGCGCAGCAGCCGGAAATAACCGCGCAGCGTGATGGTGCCGAGATCGAGTGCCCGGTCGAGCGTTGCAGTCGCCTGTGGCGTGAGCCGCAGTCGACCGCGGAGTGTCTCGCCCGACACCTGACTGTTCAGCTCGTGCCCGAACGGCCGAAGCCGCTCGGCACTCGCCGCTCTGGCACGTGCGACCTGCTCCCGAGCCTGAGCGCTGGTCAGCGTCTCGGCGTCGTCGATCAGAGCGCGATGGCTGCGCACCCGACCGACGCCGACTCTGAGATCGACTCGATCGAGCAGCGGGCCGCTCAGCCTGGCCAGATACCGTCTGCGCTGAGACGGCGTGCAGGTGCACGTGCTCTCTGGCTCTGTGGCATACCCACACGGGCAGGGGTTCGCCGCCATCACCAGCTGAAAGTCGGCCGGCAGGCGGCCCACGACCCCGGCCCTGTGCAGCGTCAGCGTGCCCGTCTCGAGACATTGCCGCAAAGAGTCGAGCACATGAGTTCGGAACTCCGGCGCTTCGTCGAGAAAAAGCACTCCGTGAGCGCTGAGTGAGACGAGCCCGGGTCTGAGCGAGCTGCCTCCCCCGATCAGCCCAGCCATGGTGAGGCTGTGATGCGGCGCCTCGAACGGCGGCTGAGTCGGCAGTTCGCACACGCCGGTTCTCGAAGTGAGTGAGCGCACGGCGGTCACCTCGAGCTGCTCGCGCCTGCTCAGCGGTGGCAGCAGCGTCGCCAGACTGTTCGCCAGCATCGACTTGCCTGCTCCCGGGCTGCCGGTGAGCATCAGATGATGCCTGCCGGTCGCAGCGACGATCAGCGCTTCGACGGCATCATGCTGACCCACGATCTCGCTGAGGTCGGGTGGCGTATGCACACGCTCGGCGTTCGAGGGTGTCAGCTCATCAGCCTCGTCAGCAGGCTCGCCGCGTCGCGATCGCCCTGACGGGGGCACAGGCGGCCGATCCCGTGGGTGCGGCTGGGCGCCCAAGAGCCGAATCAACTCGATCAGATCGTCGACGCCCACGACATGGATGTCGTCGACGAACCGTGCCTCGGGCAGATTCTCGCGCGGTACGACCGCTTTCGTCACACCGCCTCGCACGGCGCCGAGCAGTGCCGGCAGCACCCCGGGAATCGGACGGATGCGGCCTTCGAGAGTCAGCTCGCCGAGCACCACGGTGTCGCGCGAGGGATGCGGGGGTACGATGCCCTGCGCGATCAAGACCGCCACGGCGATCGCCGCGTCGAAGGCGGTGCCGTGTTTGGGCGCGCCGGCCGGCACCAGGTTGACGGTCAGCCGCGTATCCGGATACGGCTGGCCGGTATTGCCCAACGCGACACGCACCCGGTGCTCTGCCTGTGCGACGGCGGTGTCGGCCAGGCCGACAATGCGGGTCGCGGGAAGTCCCGCGCTCACGTCGGCCTCGATGTCGATGAGACTGCCCTCGATGCCGGTCAGCGACACCGCTCTGCACATGCCGAGGGTCATCGCACACCTCGTCGATGCTCCAGCTGCAGACCGTCTCGGCGCATCCGCACGCCGATGGCGTCGATGCGCACAGGCCCGGGCCATCCCTCGTTGCTCTGCAGCCAGCGCCCGACCAGAGCGCGCAGCTGACGCATCTTGCGGGCGTCGATCGCTTCGAACGGTGTGCCGTGCTGATCTCCGGAACGCGTCTTCACCTCGATGAAGACGAGCGCCTCACCGTCACGAGCGATGATGTCGATCTCTCCCGCACGGCCGAAGCGCCAGTTGCGGTCGACGATCGTGTAGCCCAGATCGGTCAGAAAATGCGCGGCAATTGACTCACCCCGTCTGCCGAGCGGCAGACGGGGTGAGTCAATGACCTTGCCGGGTCGTTCCGCCGCGTCTTCGGTGGTCTCGCGTGCTGTCATGCCACCAGTCTCGGCATGCGGCGATCACCCCGGCCAGAGCTGTCACAACACTGTGCAGAGATCCCCGCAGCACACCAGCCTGTGCAGAGAGCGTCGAAGCGTCAGAACGTCGTGCGCTGTGCTCATGCGCGCACTCGAAAGACGTTCAGAAGACTGAGATCACTGTTCGTCGAGCGAGAGTTCGCTCGGCAGCTCGAGATCATGAGCGGCGAGCTCTTCCACGTTCACATCTTTGTACGTGAGCACCCGCACCTGTTTGGCGAAGCGATCAGACCGGTAGATGTCCCAGACCCAGACGTCGGTCAGGTTCAGCTCGATGTAGAAATCTGGCCCGACCTCGCGCCGCTCAAGCTTGACGTCATTTGCCAGGTAGAAGCGCCGTTCGGTCTCGACCACGTACTTGAACATGTGCACGACGTCGCGGTACTCGCGGTAGAGCGAGAGCTCTGCCTCGCGCTCGTAGTCGTCGAAATCCTGAGGATCCATATCGTCTCTCACTCTAGCTGCCCTTCTTGCTCTTGTCGCCTCTGCCGCCAGGCTGGTGCAGCCAGGTCATGCGGTGCAGCACAGAAGGTCCGTGCTCGGCGATCGCAGCCATGTGCACGGCGCTGCCGTAGCCGCGATTGGTCTGCCATGAATACTGGGGGTACTGCTCGGCGTACACTGCCATGCGATCATCGCGATCGACCTTGGCGAGCACACTCGCGGCCGCCACGGACGCGCAGTCGCGGTCTGCTTTGGCTCGAATCACCACGCGCACCTGACACGGCGCCTGCAGCCCTGCGGTCAGCCAGTCAGACGAGCCGTCAAGAATGACCACCGCCTGCGCCTCGAGGGGCTGCTCCGCCAGCAGCGCGCCGACGGCGCTCGACGCTGCCTCGCGCAGACAGCTCACGATGCCGTCGCCGTCGATGCGAGTGTTGTCGACCGAGGCGACCGTCCAGCCGGCCGCCCACTCCCGAATCGGCTCGACCAGGGCATGGCGGCGACGGTCGGTGAGCGCCTTGGAGTCACGCAGACCTTCGGGCCAGGCTCCGGCATCCGCACGTATCGCGACCGCGCCCACCGTGACCGGGCCGGCGAGCGCACCGCGACCGACCTCGTCACAGCCGATCACGAGCGTCGCACCGTCGGCGAAGAGCCTTGTCTCGAGTTCGAGAGTGGGGTCGACCGCCGCCATCACTCAGCCGACGAAGACTGATCGGGAACGTCTGAGAACACCTCATGGTGCGCGTCGATGCCCTGCCAGCGCGACGACGGCCATGAGATCACGAACGCACGACCGACGACCTGATCGACCGCGACCATTCCTCTGCCAGGTTCGTCTATGTGTGCGCTCGAATCACGCGAGTTGCCTCGGTTGTCGCCCATCATCCAGAGCGAGTTGGCGGGCACCGTCACGTCGAAGGTGCGCGCGCACGAGGCATTTCCCGGAGCCAGATACGACGACTCGTCGAGCTGCACTCCATTGACGCTCAACGGTCCGCCGACGTGCTCGCACACCAGGTGGTCTCCTTCGACGCCGATGATGCGCTTGACCAGATACTGGTGGCTGTCAGAGTCACCGAGGCCGACGAAGGTCAGGGCGTCCTGGATGCCTCTGCCCAGGCTCCAGCCCTGTGCCGCAGCCGACGGGGCTGCCAGCCAGCCGCCCGGATCCTGAAAGACCACGACGTCGCCACGCGAGACGCCGAAGGGCTTCGGCTGGAGTCGGTTGACCAGCACACGGTCGCCGACCTGCAACGTCTGCTCCATCGATCCCGAGGGAATCGAGAACGTGCGCACCAGGAACGTGCGCAGCAGGGTCGAGAGAATGAGCGCCACGACGATGATCACGACGATGTCGCGCAGCATGAGCAGCGTGCGCGATGCGCCCGACTGCCCGTCGCCCGGGGTCTGCGACTCTTCTGAGTCAAGCACCTCTTCGCCGCTCACCGGTTCGCCTCTCTCTCATTCTCTGCATTTGCCGACCGAGACCGGCATGATGACGACAACGGCCAGCGGGCGCCGCACTGCGACGCATCCGCTGGCCGTTGAACGTGATTGGATCAGCGCTTCTCGCGGATCTTGGCTGCCTTGCCGCGCAGTGAGCGCAGGTAGTACAGCTTGGCACGACGAACGTCGCCGCGCGACACGAGCTCGATCTTGTCGATCACCGGCGAGTGCACCGGGAAGGTACGCTCGACGCCGACCTGGAACGAGATCTTGCGCACGGTGAAGGTCTCGCGCACACCGGCACCCTGGCGCTTGAGCACGACGCCCTGGAACACCTGGATACGGCTGCGGTTGCCCTCGATGATGTTGACGTGCACCTTGACGGTGTCACCGGCGCGGAAGTCTGGGATGTCGCTCTTCAGCGATGCTGCGTCGACTTTGTCCAGCGTGTTGCTCATGAGTTCTTCGCTCTCTGCACCTGCCGCAGGTCAGGAGCGTGAATACGTAACGATTCGGATTGTGTCGACGATCGCTCCCCTGCGGCAGAGACAAGCCGATGACACAATCTCTCATCTTGCCACATGCCGGGGTGAGCCGCAAACGTCTGTCCGCACTGCGCCGGATGCACCGCTCGCGCCCGCCTCTGCGTCTCAGCCCAAGCGCCAAGACTGTGCTCGGCCGCCCCGTCAGGGCAGCAGGTCGGGTCTCATGCGTCGAGTGCGCGTCACACTCTGTTCGTGCTGCCACTCGGCGACGAGACGGTGGTTGCCGCTGAGCAGAACCGGGGGCACTTCAAAGCCGCGCCATTCAGCAGGCTTCGTGTAGCTCGGGTGCTCGAGCAGGCCGCGATTGTGCGACTCTTCGACCAGCGACTCGGGATTGCCGATCACGCCGGGCAGCAGGCGGGCGACGGCTTCGACGACGACGAGCACGGCGACCTCGCCGCCGTTGAGCACGTAGTCGCCGATGCTGATCTCGCCGGTGCGCCAGTGCGCTGCGGCGTAGTCGACGACCCGCTGATCGATGCCTTCGTAGCGGCCGCAGCAGAAGACGATGTGCCGTTCGTGAGAAAGCTCGACCGCACGCTGCTGCGTGAACACCGCACCGGCCGGAGTGGTGAACAGCACCAGGGGATCGTCGGCGTCGGCCAGCACGTCGTCGAAGGCCTCACCCCAGGGCTCGGGGCGCATGACCATGCCCGCTCCCCCGCCATATGGCGTGTCGTCGACCGTGCGGTGCACGTCGTGGGTGTATTCGCGCAGACTGTGCACGCGCAGATCGATGATGCCTCGATCGACCGATTTGCCGACCAGCGACAGTTTCAGCGCGTCAAGGTATTCGGGAAAGATCGTGATGACGTCGATGCGCAGACGCGCAGGCTCAGCGGCGCTCATACGTGGTTGGTGCGGTCGGCTTCAGGCGCAGCGGCATCATTCGATGTGGGGTTCTGCGCCTTCTCTGCGGCTTTGACGTCAGACACAGCCGTGTCAGAGACGGGCGCAGACTGGGCCGTCAGCTCTGCCACGACATCCGCCACCTCTTGGGCCGGCACCTCGTCGGCCTCGTCTTCGCCGTCGTCGGCGGGCTCGAACAGGCCGCCGGGCGGGGTGATGGTGACGGTGCGCTCGTCGAGATCGACGCCGCTCACGAAGTGTTTGACGAAGGGCAGCAGCACCTCGTCGCTCTCAGTCTGAATCGCGAGGATGTCCTGGCCGGGCAGGTGGTCGACTCGCGAGACCGTGCCGATGGCCTCGCCGTTGCGCATGACGACGAGATCGACGAGCTGGTGGTCATACCAGGCATCGGTCTCATCAGGCAGCTTGGTCTCATCCTGATCGATGGTCAGAATGGCCTTGGCGATGCTCTCTGCCGCTGTGCGATCGGGAATCTCGGCGAAGAACGCGACCGGGCTCGTGTTGTACCAGCGCAGCTCGCGCAGAGTGATGGTGCGGCCGTGCCATGAGGAATCGGCAGGCACCTGAAGATTGAATGTGGCGCCCGGGACCAGTCGCCGCTCGGGCTCATCGGTGTACAGCTCTACCTTGAGGCCACCTTTGAGCCCGTGCGGCTTGGTCAGACGGGCGATGCGAAGCTGCAGCATGACCTAAGCGTCGGTGTCGACGATGTTGACCCGCACGTGACGGCCGTCGGCCAGAGCGTCGACCACAGTGCGAAGTGCCTGTGCCGTGCGCCCTGAACGACCGATCACGCGGCCGAGGTCATCGGGTGCGACACGCACGTCGATGACTTCGGCCCGAGGGGTGTGCCGCTCGTCGACGGTGACGTCGTCAGGGCTGCTGACGATGCCACGCACCAGATGGTCAACGGTCTGCTGCAGCATGCTCACGCCTCGTCGGCTGCGTCAGCGGCAGGCTCGGCTGCGGCCTCTGCGGCAGGAGCGGCCTTCTTCTCGGTCTTGGGCAGCAGCACCGACTTCTTGCTGGCGTCCCGCTCGAACTTCGCCTTGGGCTCGGGAGCCTTCACCGTGCTCTTGGCATCTTTGTCGCCCTTGAACTTCGCCCAGTCACCGGTCAGGGTGAGCAGCTTGAACATCTGGTCAGAGGGCTGTGCGCCAACTGAAAGCCAGTACTGTGCGCGATCTGAGTCGATCTCGATCAGCGAAGGGTGACGGGTCGGCACGTAACGGCCGATCTCCTCGATGACGCGACCATCGCGCTTGGCTCGTGAATCGGTGACCACGACGCGAAACTCGGGTGCGTGGACCTTGCCGAAGCGCTTCAGACGGATTTTGACAGACACAATGCTCCTGTAATTCAGATTCGATTCGAACCCAGTCGTGGGTGTGGGGCCTCACGACGGAAAGCTCTGGATGATCGAGGGCATGCAGATGAGAGGGTCTGCGCGCCCACGGGTTACCGACTGTCTATTGTGCCACACTCCGCGCCGTTTGTGTGTCACATGACGTTGTGACGCGCTATGACTTCGCGCGCACAGCGCAGACCACTACGCTTTACCCATGCGCATCGACTTCGCTCAGTCCCGCCCATCGACGCTCGGCGTCGAGTGGGAGGTCGTGCTGATTGACCGAGGCACTCGGCAGCCCGCCTCTCGAGCTGCCGAGGTCCACGACGCGCTGCAGGGCACGCCGGTCGCCGAGCGCCTCGACCAAGAGCTGCTCGAGAACACCGTCGAGATCGTCACCGGCGTGCACGACACCGTGCCTTCGGCCTTAGGCGAGATCGAGCAGGTGAGCACGTCGCTCTCCGAGACTGCCGACGAGCTGGGCCTGGGAATCCTCTGTGCCGGTGTGCACCCGTTCGCCAAGGCGACGCAGCAGCCGTACACCTCGAACGAGCGCTACCAGAAACTGATCGACCGCACGCAGTGGTGGGGTCGCATGATGGCGATCTACGGTGTGCACGTGCACGTCGGCGTCGACGACCGCCGCAAGGCCGTGCCGCTGGTCAACGGCCTGCTCGGCTACCTGCCGCACCTGCAGGCGTTGAGCGCCTCGAGCCCGTGGTGGGAGGGGGTCAACACCGGCTACGCATCGAATCGCGCGATGATGTTTCGTCAGCTTCCCACCGCCGGGCTGCCGCCGCATGTCGAGACGTGGCAAGACTTCGAGGCCTTCGTGGCCGGCGCCCTGCAGACCGGAGTGATCGACCAGCTCAACGAGATTCGCTGGGACATACGGCCCGCGCCAAAGTTCGGCACCGTCGAGAACCGTGTGTGCGACGGGCTGCCGACACTGTTCGAGGTCGGGGCGCTCACCGCGTTCATCCAGTGCGCCGTCGACGAGCTCAGCGAGCAGATCGGGGCAGGCGTGGCACTCGATCGCATTCCAGACTGGGCGATCGCAGAGAACAAGTGGCGCGCGGCGCGCTATGGCCTGCCTGCGGTGTTCATCGCCGACCACGATCTCAACGAGCGCAGCGTCATCGACGACACGCTGGAGCTCCTCGACCGCTGGCAGCCTCGCGCACAGCGGCTGGGCTGCGCCGAACAGCTCGCGGATGTCGAGTCCCTCATTCGCGGCGGTGCCAGCTACCAGAGACAGCTGCGCGTCGCATCACGGCACGGCGATGATCTGAATGCCGTCGTCGATGCGCTGATGGCCGAGTTCGAGGCCGGGCGGCCGCTCGACCGCTGACCGGCCGCTGCGCGCCGGCTCTCCGGCAGTTCGCGCAGCACCACGACTCAGGGCCAGAGGGCTCGATCAGCGCTTGAAGAGGCCGCCGAGGCCGGGCACCTCGTTCGGATCGATGCGAGGCGGCGCTCCTGCGGCGTCTCCCGTGCCCTCGCCACCGGCCGAACCTCCAGCCGCGCCAAATGCCGAGCCCGCAGCGCCGGCTCCGAATGCGGAGGCTGCCTGCGTGAGCGAGCGTTCGGTCGCCTTGGCCTGCTGGTCGCGAAGCTCGGCCTCCTGCTGAGCGCGCTTCGCCGGGTTGCCGCTCTTGGCCTTGCCCTTCTTGCCTTTGCCTTTGACGTTCTTGCGTTTGGAGCCTCCGTGCCCCATGGCTCCCATGCCGGGCAGGTTCGGCACACCGCCGCGGGCCACCGACTTCATCATCTTGGCCGCCTGTTCGAAGCGCTGCACGAGGCTGTTCACTTCGCTGACCGTGGTGCCCGAGCCCTTCGCGATGCGCAGACGACGTGAGCCGTTGAGCAGCTTGGGATTCTCGCGCTCGGCCTTGGTCATCGACTGGATGATCGCCTCGGTGCGGGTCAGCTGCGACTCGTCGAACTGCTCGAGCTGCTGGCGCATGCCCGCTGCTCCCGGCATCATGCCGAGCAGCTTCTTCATCGAGCCCATCTTCTTGATCTGCTGCATCTGCTGCAGAAAGTCATCGAGAGTGAACGCCTCTTTGGCGATCTTCTCGGCGACTTTGCGCGCCTCTTCTTCGTCGAAGGTGCGCTGAGCCTCTTCGATGAGCGTGAGCACGTCGCCCATGTCGAGAATGCGTTTGGCCTGGCGATCGGGGTGGAAGATCTCCAGGTCGTCGAGACGCTCACCGGTCGAGGCGAAGAGAATCGGCTTGCCCGTGACGCTCACGACCGAGAGTGCGGCGCCGCCGCGGGTGTCTCCGTCGAGCTTCGAGAGCACGACACCGGTGAAGTCGACGCCCTCGTTGAAGGCCTGAGCCGTGGCGACGGCATCCTGGCCGATCATGGCGTCGATCACGAAGAGCACTTCGTCGGGGTCGATCGCCCGACGGATGTCGCTGGCCTGCTTCATCATCTCGGCGTCGACGCCGGTTCGACCGGCCGTGTCGACGATGACCACGTCGTACTGCTTGTCGCGAGCGTACGAGATCGAATGCTTGGCGACTTTGACCGGGTTGCCGACGCCGTTGCCGGGTTCGGGGGCGTAGACCGGCACGCCGGCCTGCTCGCCGACCACCTGCAGCTGACCGACGGCGTTGGGACGCTGCAGGTCGGCGGCGACGAGAATCGGCGTATGGCCGTCTTTCACCAGGAACTTGGCAAGCTTGCCCGCGAAAGTCGTCTTGCCGGCACCCTGAAGACCGGCGAGCATGATGACCGTCGGCGGCTGCTTCGCCAGCTGCAGCCGTCGGGTCTCGCCACCGAGGATGTTGGTGAGCTCTTCGTCGACGATCTTGACGACCTGCTGGGCGGGGTTCAGCGCCTGGTTGACTTCGTCTGAGAGCGCACGCTCGCGCACTTTGGCGGTGAAGCCCTTGACCACTGTGAGCGCGACATCGGCGTCGAGCAGGGCGCGGCGGATCTCGCGCACGGTGGCGTCGACATCGGCAGGAGAGAGCTTGCCCTTGGTGCGCAGGTGCGCAAAGGTCTGGACCAGCCGTTCAGAGAGGTTCGAGAAAGTAGCCATATCGGGTCGATTCTAGCCGACGCGGGCGCATCACGCGGGGTCGGCTCTCAGCGCGTGCTCGGGACGCCCGGAATCTCAGATTCGACAGGGCCCGGAGCGCACCGAGCCCAGGGTGCTCACCCGAAGATCGCACGCACCTCGCGGTAGCGCTCAGCCGGCACCTGCTTCGTCTCAGCCAGCTCGTCGAAAGGCACGCTGACGATGTCGGTGCCGCGCAGTGCCACCATGCGCCCCCACTGGCGACGAGCGACAAGCTCCACGACTTCGATGCCCAGTCGCGTGGCCAGCACGCGGTCGAACGCGGTGGGCACTCCCCCGCGCTGAATGTGGCCGAGAACCGTCGCCCGGCTCTCGATGCCCGTGCGCTCCTCGATCAGCGGGGCGAGAACCTCCCCGATGCCGCCGAGCCGGGCACGTCCGAATCCGTCGAGGCCCTTGTCAGAGAACGCCTCATCCATGTCGGGCAGGGTGAATCCCTCGGCGACGACGACCATCGGCGAACGACCGCGGTCGCGCACCGAGGTCACCCACGCGCAGATCTGGTCGAGGCTCTCGGCCTGCTCGGGAATCAGAATCGCATGTGCGCCGCCGGCCGTGCCCGCGTGCAGCGCGATCCATCCGGCGTGGCGGCCCATCACCTCGAGCACCATGCAGCGCTTGTGCGCGTTGCCGGTCGTGCGCAGCCGGTCGATCGACTCGGTGGCGATCGACACCGCAGTGTCGAACCCGAAGCTGTAATCCGTGCCGTCGAGATCGTTGTCGATCGTCTTCGGCACCCCGACGATCGGAATGCCGTCGTTGCGCAGCAGGTTCGCCGCTCGCATCGTGCCGTCTCCGCCGATCGCGATCACCGCATCCACACCATGCTCGGCCAGGGTACGCAGAATGTTCTCGGGTCGGCCCGCCTCGGTTCGATACGGGCCGATGCGCGAGGTGCCGAGAATGGTGCCGCCCTCTTTGGCGAGCCCGCGCACCCGAGCGCGATCGAGCGTGATGTAGTCGCCTTCGATCATTCCGCGCCAGCCGTCGAGAAAGCCGACGAACTCCTGCCCGTAGACCTCGGTGCCTTTGAGCACCGCACCACGGATCACTGCGTTGAGCCCGGGGCAGTCACCGCCAGAAGTGAGGATGCCGATGCGTCGCGGCATCTGTTCCAGAGCGGTCGGGTCGGTCAGTGTCTCCATGTGGCTCCCCTTCGAACGGCGGCTGTCGTCGGCTGCTGCGACGTGCACCACCCAGCGTATCGGCACGGAATGACGACACTGTGAACGGAGTGCTCACCTCTCCGTCGGAATCGGCTTGCGCGCGAGCCATGCCGCGACGAGCGCTCCGCTGATGTTGTGCCAGACGGAGAAGACCGCAGGTGCGAGCGCGGCAGCGGGGTTGAAGTGCACCGTGGCCAGCGAGGCTGCCAGCCCCGAGTTCTGCATTCCCACCTCGAACGCCAGCGCACGGCGCGCGGCATGATCGAGGTGCACCGCTCGCCCGGCGAGATAGCCGAGCAGCAGCCCGATGCCGTTGTGCAGCACGACTGCGAGAATGATCAGCAGCCCTGCCTGCGCGAACGCGGCCGCGCTTTTGCCCATCACCGCAGTGACGATCGTCGCGATCGCGATCGCCGACAGCCAGGGCAGCACCGGCTTGATGTAGTCGATGATGCGCCCGAACAGGCTGCGCACGATGACACCGGCGATCACCGGCAGCAGCACCGTCTTCAGGATGTCGAGAAACATCGCCTCGACCGGAATCGACATGTACTGCCCCGCGAAGGCAAGCGTCAACAGCGGCATCAGCAGAGGTGCGACCAGGGTCGAGACGGTCGCCACAGACACCGAGAACGCCACGTCGCCCTTCGCAAGGTACGTCATCACGTTCGAGGCGGTGCCGCTGGGCGCACAGCCGACCAGGATGACGCCGACGGCCAGTTCGGCGGGCAGCTGCAGCGCCCACACCACGAGCAGGCCGGCCAACGGCATGATGACATAGTGCGCGACCAGTCCGAGCAGCACGACCAGCGGCCGTTTGGCGATGCGTTTGAAGTCGGCGCCGGTGAGGGTGATGCCCATCAGAAACATGATCAACCCCAGCAGATACGGCACGATCGGGGTGATCGGGGTGAACGTCGCAGGCAGGCAGAAGCCCAGCACTGCAGCGACGATCACGATCGCTGGGAACACCGTCACGGCGAGAATCGCGTTGCGATCACGCTTCGGCCGTTGTGCGGATGCTCCGCTGCCGGAGCGCTGCAGAGGTGCGTCAGGTGATGGTTCGGTCTGGTCGGTCTTCTTCACGGCGCACAATGCTACTCTCCGCGGTTCGTGTGCCCCGTCTGCCGCACTCGGGGCTCTCGCAGAGCGTTGGTGCCTCGCCCTGCGACGGCGGAGGGCAGGGAGGGGAACCGAGGCTTGCGCGCGTGACGACCAGAGCATCCGGTCAACGCTACAGTGGTGTCGATGCTCCCCAGCTCTTCTCTCCTCGCCGACGACCTGATCGCCTGGTATCTCGACGAACGCCGCGATCTTCCCTGGCGCGCCGAGGAGGCGACGCCATGGGGCGTGCTGGTCAGCGAGTTCATGCTGCAGCAGACGCAGGTCGACCGTGTGCTGCCGCGCTGGCACGAGTGGATGCAGGCGTGGCCGACGCCCTGCGACCTTGCGGCTGCGAGCGCCGGCGATGCGATTCGTGCGTGGGATCGGCTCGGGTATCCGCGTCGGGCGGGCTGGCTGCACGCTGCGGCCCAGCAGATCTGCGCCGAGCACGCGGGCGAAGTGCCAGACGACCTCGACACACTGCTCTCACTGAAGGGCGTCGGCGACTACACCGCCCGCGCCGTGCTGGTCTTCGCGTTTCATCAGCGGCATCCCGTCGTCGACACGAACATTCGTCGTGTGCTCGCCCGAGGCGTCGACGGCGAGGCGGAACCGGGCGCCCCAAGACCGGCGCACGACCTGCCGGCGATGTCGGCGCAGCTGCCGCAGGACGCCGAGCGCGCGCGCCTGGCCACCTATGCGTTCATGGAGCTCGGAGCGCTCGTCTGCACCGCCCGAACACCGCGCTGCGAAGTCTGCCCGATTCGTTCGCGGTGTGCATGGGTCGCAGCCGGGTCACCGCCGTCAGCGGCGCCGAAGCGTCGCACACAGGCGCGATTCGAGGGCAGCGACCGGCAGGCGCGCGGCCGCATCATGGCGCTGCTGCGGGCCGCCCGCGAGCCGGTGGCGGTCAGTGCACTGCTGCAGGATGCTCCGGATCGCTCGCAGGCCGAACGCGCGCTCGCCTCTCTGGTCGCCGACGGTCTCGCCGTCGAGAGCACGCACGATGGCGGGTTCCAGCTGCCCTGAGTCGCCGACGGCACGCGGCCGCCGACGGCAGGCTGTCTTCGGCGGCTACCCCACCAGCTCGGCGGCGAAGGTGTTCGCGTTGAAGGCTGCGATGTCGTCGATGCCCTCACCGAAGCCGATCAGTTTGACCGAGATCCCGGTGGTCTGCTGCACGCCCACGACGAAACCGCCCTTGGCCGAGCCATCGATCTTCGAGAGCACGATGCCGGTGACGCCGGCATGGTCGATGAACGCCTGGGCCTGGCTCAGCCCGTTCTGCCCGGTCGTGGCGTCGAGCACCAGCAGCACCTCGGCGATCGGTGCGAGCTTCTCGACGACCCGGCGAATCTTGGAGAGTTCGTCCATCAGACCGGCTTTGGTCTGCAGGCGGCCGGCGGTGTCGATGATGACCACGTCAGCGTCGACGTCGATGCCGTGCTGCACCGCCTGGTACGCGACCGAGGCTGGATCCTGCCCCTGCTGCTGCGGCCGCACCACCTCGGCGCCGGCCCGCTGGCCCCAGGTGGCCACCTGTTCGACGGCGGCCGCGCGGAACGTATCGGCCGCACCGATCACCACACGCTTGTTCGCCCGCGTGATGAATCGTGCGAGCTTGCCGATCGTCGTCGTCTTGCCGACGCCGTTCACCCCGACCACCAGCACGACCGCAGGCAGCAGGCGGCCGGTGGCGGCATCCTGCGGGCGGGTCAGACGCAACGTCGGGTCGTTCGCACTCAGCCGCTCGGCCAGCTCGTCACGCAGCACGTTGCGCAGCTCGCGTTCGTCGGCGATCGCCAGTCGCTCCACGTTCGAACGCACCGCCTCGACGATCGACTCTGACGCCTCAGCGCCGAAGTCGCCGAGAATGAGGCTGTCTTCGAGGTCTTCCCAGCTGCTCTCGTCGATGGGCCGCGTGCCCTGAAAGAGGTTGCGCAGACTGCCTCGCAGTGACCATTTGCTCATTTCCCGCTCCTGTCATGACCGTCTTGCTCATCGCGTCTGTCGTCTGCCGCCCGGTCGCCCTCGCCCGCAGTGCGGTCGGCATCGCGTTCGTCGTGCTCCATGCGCTGCCCCACCACGGCCGACACACCATCCTGCCGCATCGACACACCATACAGTGCGTCGGCGATCTCCATCGTGCGCTTCTGGTGGGTGATGACGATGAGCTGGGAGTCTCGCCGCAGTCGTTCGAACACCGAGAGCAGACGCCCCAGGTTCGCGTCGTCGAGCGCGGCCTCGACTTCGTCCATGATGTAGAACGGGCTTGGTCGGGCGATGAAGATCGCGACCAGCAGAGCGACCGCCGCCAGCGACCGCTCACCGCCCGAGAGCAGCGAGAGCCGGTCGATCTTCTTGCCTGCCGGCCTGATGTGCACGGCGATGCCGGTGGTCAGCGGATGCTCTGGGTCGGTCAGCGTCAGCGACCCGCGCCCACCGGGAAACAGCACCGGGAAGATCTCGTCGAAGGCCCGCTGCGTGTCGTCGAACGCCTCTGTGAAGATCGACTGCATCTTCTCGTCGAGCTCGTCGCTGATGGCGATCAGATCGGCTCGTGTCTTGCGCAGATCGACGAGCTGGTCGTTCATGTAGTTGTACCGCTCTTCGAGCGCGGCGAACTCTTCGAGCGCGAGCGGGTTCACCCGCCCCAACCGGCTCAGCGCACGCTGGGCCTTCACCAGCCGCAGCCGCTGCTGCTCATGGTCGTAGGGCACGGTCTCGACCGTCTCGTCGGCGTCGGCCCACTCGCCCGTCACCGGAATCGGCAGGTGCGGCCCGCTCTCGGCGATCAGCACGTCGACGTCGATGTTCAGTTCGGTGCGCACGCGTTCTGCGGCCGAGTCGCGGCGCACCCGCTGCTCGTGCTCGCGCAGCTCGATGCCGTGCGAGCGTTCGGCGAGCAGTTCGAGCTGATGCTGCTGCTCGGTGATGCGTTCGCGCAGCTCGCGCAGCTGTCCGTGCTGCTGGTTGCGGGCCACCTCGTGTTCGGCGACGGTGAGTCTCGCCTGCTGCAGCGACGTGCCGATGTGCGCCATGATGTCGGGCAGCAGCGCCTGCACGTGCTCGGCGCGCTCCAGCTGGATGCTGCGGATCGCCTGCTCCCGAGCCTGTGCCTCGGCCTGCGCCTTCGACTGCTCGGCGTCGCGCTGCAGCGTCTCGGCGCGACGCTGTTCGGCCTTCGCGCGTTCGCGGGCGGTCTCGACCGAGACGCGCACCTCCATCTCGTGCGCTCGAGCCGCCTCGAGTGCGTCGAAGGCAGGCTGGCGGTCGATGGGTTCGCTCAGCGGCTGCGGCTCGGCGTCGAAGGATGCCAACGCTGCGTGCGCCTGCTCACTCGCGTCGGTCGCCTCGTCGAGTCGCGTTCGCGCCTGCTCGGCCTGTGTCGTGAGACGCGCGAGTTCCGCCTCAGCGCTGTCGACCTGAGCACGCAGCGATCCGAGCCGTTTGGCCGTCTCGGCCGCGCGCGCATCCGCCGCACGCAGCTCGGCGAGCGCCTGATCGCGTTCGGCGCGCCGGGCATCCCGCTCGTCGCGGGCGACGTCGATGCGCGCGCTCGCCGACGCGACCGAGGCACGGGCCTCATCGGCGGCGCGCAGAGCTTCGTCACGCTGCGCCAGCAGCTGCAGTCGTGACTGCCCGGCATCGCCGCCGCCGCGCACCAGCGCACGGCCGATCACGTCGCCCTCGGGTGTGACGACCTGCCAGTCTCCGGCGGGCAGTGCGTCGAGCACGGCGACCGGGTCGACCACTGTCGCAGCGCTGTCGGTGACCTCTGTCTCTCGAACGATCACAGTGTGGGCGAGGCGCGCGAGCACTCCGGACGGCCCCTGAGCGGCATCGGGCGCCCATGCCACCCCGGGCGGCAGCGTCGGACGGTCGCTCAGTTCGCCTGCGGTCTCAGGCGCCGCGGGTTCGGCGACGACGCCGGTGACCTGTCCCAGATCACCCGCGCGGGCATCGCCCAGAACGGCTGCGCCAGCTGCGCTGGAGTCGACCAGCAGCGCATCGGTCAACGCACCGAGCGCCGCGGCGACGGCCGCCTCGAAGCCTGCCTGCACCTGCAGCGCGTCGGCGACGCGCCCGCGCACGCCGATGGTCTCGGCATGGATGATCTGTGCCGAGCCGTCGCGCGATTCGAGGGCCATGGCGAGCGCCGCGGCACGGGCCTGCTGCGAGTCTGCCTCAGAGGTCGCCTTCGCCTGCAGATCGCGTGCTGCCGTCAATGCGCGTTCGGCGGCTTCGAGCCGGTCGGTCGCGGCACGGTATGCGGCGTCGAGGCCCGTGGTCGAGCTGCCCGATGTGTCTGACCCGTCAGGCGTCGGCTCTGCCGTCTGTTCGGCGGCAGTGGCCTCGGCGAGCGCCTGTGCCCGCTGGTCGCGGCGCTCGGTCGCCTGCTGCACCGCCGAGCCCTGCGACTCGACCTGTCGTTCGGCGGCCTCGACCTTGCCTGCGGCGATTTCGACGGCGTTCGCGAGCGCCGATCGACGCAGTTCGTGGCGGCTGATCAGAGCGGCCTGCTCGGCGATCTGTGCGTCGACGGCCTGCAGCGCGTCGAAGGCCTCGCGGGTGGCCGCCCGCTGCTCGTCAAGAGCTGTCGACAGCTCGGTCGCACGGTCGGCGAGCTCTCGTGCGGCGCTCCGAGCGCTGTCGGCCTGATCGAATTTCGCGGCGACGTCGAGGTCGAAGGTCTGCGGCCGCACCGAGAGCAGCGCGACCCGCTGCTCGGCGATCGATCGCAGCGAGCGAAAGCGTTCGGCCGCCGACTCCAGGCGGTGCACGACTGCACGCGAACGCTCCAGCTCGTCTGAGACCGTGGTCGCCTCGAGCTCGGTCTGACGGCTGCGGCTCGCCGCGACGGTCTCGCGCAGCACACCCTGCTCGTTCTCAAGAGCCTCTCGCTGGGTTGCGAGAGTGCCCAGATCGGTGTCGAGCTCCACGATCTCGGCGGCGAGCAGCCGTGAGGTCGCGTCACGCACCTCGGCCTGGATCTGCTGTGCCGAACGTGCGATCTCGGCCTGGCGACCAAGGGGCTTCAGCTGGCGTCGCAGCTCGGCGGTGAGGTCGCTCACCCGCTGCAGGTTGGCCTCCATGGCATCGAGTTTGCGCACCGTGCGCTCTTTGCGGCGGCGGTGTTTGAGAATGCCGGCGGCCTCTTCGATGAAGCCGCGGCGCTCTTCCGGCGACGCGCGCAGCACCTGATCGAGCTGCCCCTGGCTGACGATGACGTGCATCTCGCGGCCGAGGCCCGAATCGCTCAGCAGCTCCTGCACGTCGAGCAGTCGGGACGACTGCCCGTTGATCGCGTACTCGCTGCCGCCGTTGCGAAACAGCGTTCGCGAGATCGTGACCTCGGTGTACTCAATCGGCAGCGCGCCGTCGGTGTTGTCGATGGTGAGTTCGACCTGTGCGCGGCCGAGCGGCCCCTTCTTGGCAGTGCCTGCGAAGATGACGTCTTCCATCTTTCCGCCGCGCAGCGTCTTCGCACCCTGCTCGCCCATGACCCATGCCAGGGCGTCGACGATGTTCGACTTGCCCGACCCGTTGGGGCCGACGACCGCGGTGACACCCGGCTCGAACTCGAACGTGGTCGCGTGCGCGAACGACTTGAACCCTTTCAAGGTCAGTCTCTTCACATACACGTCGAAGGCTCGCTTTCTCTGGGGCCACCTGCCGTCAGCCTGGTCGGTCGGCGGTCTTCCTCGCTGCATACAGGCTACCGGGTGCGCTCCCGGCGACTGCACCATGGCATCCGCTCACCGTCTCGCGCGCCCGCCCTATTTCGCCACCTGCACCAGGCGGGTCTGCCCGCCGGCAACGAGATAGCCGCGCCCTGCTGGCCACCGAGACGTGTCGTCGGCAGGCACGTTCGCCCTGAGGTAGCGGTCGCTGTCACCGGTTTCGGGGCGCAGCAGCAGACCGCATCTGATGGTTCGCACGGCCCCGTGCAGCTCCCAGGCTGCGGGCAGCGTGGCTGGGTCGACGTCGACCAGGCAGGTGATGCCCGCACGTCGGCAGTGTGCGACCAGTGCAGCGAGACGGGACTCGGCAGGGGTGCCCACGAAGTCGGCGGTGTGGTCGATCACGATCATCAGCTGATCGCCGTCGGGCGCTGGCCGTGTGGGCTCTGAAGTCTGGGCCGACTGCTTCGGCTGCAGGTCGGTGCGTCTGGGAGCGGCCGACAGCCAGTCGTCGTCGGCGAGCCAGCCCGCGGTGTCGAACTGCGCCAGACTCGGACGTTCCGCCGGGGGCTCGGCCGCACCCAGTATCTCGTCGATCACGGTGATCACCTGGGCTTCGTCGTTCGCGACGCGCGACCATGAGATCGCCGCGTCGAGGGGTGACGTCTTCGGCGTGATGAGGATGCTCTGTGCCGCGGGCCGGGTTGTCGCGAGTGCTCGTGTGAGCACACCGAGCACCGCGGAGTTCTCGTCGCTCGAGCGCCCCTGCACCAGAAACGGCTCGTGCGCCGGCAGACCGACCGGCGCGAGGGTGTCGTCAGCCACTGCGAAGACTGGCGCATGATCGATGTCGAAGGCCGGCAGCGAATCGAGCGCGACCGTCTCGGGCAGACGACGGATGCTCGGTGTCGGCTCCGACCCCATGTCGGCCAGACGCGCGGCCACTTCGGCGAGCACCGCGGCCTGTTCGGTCACGGTGACGGCGCCATGTGGCACCCCGATCTGCGTTTCGAGCCCGCCGCAGATGCCGCCGATGACGATGCCGCGGCCTGGAGGCGCATCATCGAGCACGCTGGTGTCGATGTCGAGCAGGCCGCCGAGGGCGGCATCCGTCATCCTGAGCGCGAGGGTCTGCCCAAGGCTCGACGCGATGGTCGCAGGCAGCCCGCTGGGTCGACTCGTGGTGAATGCGAAGTGGATGCCCACGTCGCGCCCGGACGCGAACAGCGCGGCGAGCGAGCCGATCACGTCGAAGCCTCGCGCGAACTCGTACTGCTCCTGCATGGCCGCCAGGTCGTCGATCAGCATGTAGACCCGGGGCAGGCCGTCGGCTGCCGCCGTCGGCAGTTCGTCGACGGCCGAGGCTTTGGCTCGTCGCAGCAGCGCGATGCGCTCGGCGGCAGTGGCGTCGAGCTGACGCAGCAGGCGTTGGATGCGTTCGCGATCATCTGCGGCGATGACCGCGCCGACCGTCGGCAGCGTGTCGAGCTGTTCGAGCCCGGCTCCAGCGGCATCGATGACGTAGATGTGTGTGGCCGCAGTGCCGCTCGGCCGATCACTCAGCTGCCAGGCGAGGGTGCGCAGCACCTGCGTGCGGCCCGAGCCGGCGCTGCCGACCACGCGAAGGTGCCCGTCTGCCGCAGGCGACCACGCATAGATCTGCTGCCGCTGATGCTGCGGGTCGTCAGCCAGCCCCAACACGATCTCGTCGGCACTCTGCGGCTGCTGGGCGGTCTCAGTGCTCGCAGACGACCCAGGCCGCCCAGACGGCCCAAACCGCCTGGACAGCCCAAACGACTCACACACTGACGACTCATGCAGTGGCAGCGCGAGCCGACTGGGCAGCGCGTCGAGCCACGGGCGACGCGGTGCATCGAGCCGCAGTCCCTCGGCGGCGGCGAGCATCGCGTCGCGCATGGCCTCGATCTCACGCTGCGCCTGTGCACCGGTGCGGTCGCGCGTCGCGGGCTGCAGCCATTGTCGAGCCGTCTGAAAGGGCAGCTCGGCGATCGTGATCTGTGCGGCTTCGCGGCCGAGGATCATCGGTGCGCCCAGATACGCCGTCTGAAAGTGCTGCACGCGCCCAGGCCCGACGCGCACTGCGGCTCGACCTGGGCTGGTCGCCGAGAAGTGCGCTGCATCGGGAATGCCCAGCACATCGGTGCTGTCCTGCTCGTCGGCCATGCGCAGGGCGACTCGCAGGTTCGCATTGGCTCGAAGATTGTCGTTGACGACGCCCGAGGGGCGCTGGGTCGCGAGAATCAGCTGCACCCCGAGCGAGCGTCCGCGGGCCGCGATGTCGACGATGCCGGTGACGAACTCGGGCACGTCAGCCACGAGCGCGGCGAACTCGTCGACCACGATCACGAGCGTGGGCGGGGTGCGCGGGTCGCGCAGACGCTCCATGCCGCGCAGGTCTTTGGCTCCGACGGCGTTGAACAGGTGCTCGCGTCGGGTGAGCTCTGCACGCAGCGATATCAGAGTGCGCTGTACAAGGTGCGGGTCGAGGTCGGTGACCAAGCCGACGGTGTGCGGCAGACCGACGCACTCGGCGAATGCCGCCCCGCCCTTGTAGTCGACGAGCAGAAACGTCAGACGATCAGGTGCGTATTCAGCGGCCATGGCCATGATCCACGTCTGCAGGAATTCGCTTTTGCCACTCCCCGTCGTTCCACCCACTAAAGCGTGCGGCCCCTGTTCGCGCAGGTCGAGGGCGAAGGGGCCGTTTGTGTCGACGCCGAGACATGTGTTCAGCCCGGAGTCGGCGTTCAGAGCCTGCGACCGAGTGCCGCCAGTGCCCCACCCGGACATCAGCGAGTTGTTGGCCTTCCAGCGCCTTTCGATCGCCAGCGGCTCTGAAAGATCGGTGTCGCCGATCTCGCTGAGCCGCACGCGAGCAGGCAGATCGGTCTCGTCGACGACGAGCGCACCGCTGTCGACCAGCGGAGCAAGGGCACGAGCGATCTGAGTGGCGCGGTGCGCGTCGAGTCTGTCGAGTCTGGTGACGGGAATGCTGCTGGCCGAGCGCACGCGGTGCAGCGCAGCGGTGAGGTCGTCGTCAATGTGCAGCCAGGTGCGGCATGCCGCTGGCAGCGCCTGCGCCGATTCGCCCAGCCAGAGCACATGCATGTCGGCATCAGGCCCCGCCTCGGCGATGTGCACGAGCCTGGCGGGGTCGACGCCGGGGTTGCCGATCACGACGGCGATCACCACAGGCGAATGCTCAGGAGGCGCGGCAGCTTCGTGATGATGCCGAATCGGGCGCTCCCCCGCAGGCAGGTGTGAGCGGGCCTGGCCGTGCGTCGGCGACTTGCTGCGTTCGCCGAGCACCTCTTCAAGTCGCGTCGTCAGCTGCTGAGCACCATCGGCGGTGCTGGCCAGATGGTCTCCCGAGATCGGCGAATGTGGCGAGGCGGTGTGCGGCAGCCACTTGAGCCAGCTCCAGCCCGACAGCTGATGTGGCTCGCAGAACGCCGCCACCACGACATCCGCAGGCGAATGCGACGTGGCGACCTGAACGATCAGGGCACGCAGAGCCTCTTCTGCGACACCGGCAGACCCCGTCACACCGATCGCACCGGCGCTCGACAGCTTCTCGAGCACGGGCACGTCGCTGATCGTCTCGAAACGGTCATGCAGATCGACGATCTGCGCCCAGATGTCATCGGGCAGCTCGCCTCGTTCAGCGGCCGGAATCGCGGTGAGGCTCAGATCAGTACCCGCCCCGAAGCGAAGTTCGAGAAACGTCTGGTGTTCGGGCCGTCGGTTCCAGAGAACCGTGCTCGAACCCGGATTCGCCTGTTGACGCACCGCTCGCTCACGCTGCTGCTGCTCGGCGAGTTCGTCTGCGAGTTTGCGCACCGACTGCCGGTATTCGGTGAGTTCCCGCCGATACTCACGCCCCGAGACGAAGCGACTGTCGAGCCAGGTCGCAGCCAGTGTCAGCGGAGAGAGCACGACAAGAATCAGGCTGTACGGCGACTTCGTGAGCGCGAACATCGCGATGCCGCCGAGCAGCGGTGCCAACGCCGCGAGCACGGGCATGCGCGACGAGTGCTGCCGGTGCGGCTGCGCTGGCAGCGCAAGATCTCTGGGCTCGAACCGTGGCACGATCTCGGGTGCCGGAATCACCGCGACCCGAGGTGCAAGAGCGGTCTCGCTCTGCATCTGTGTGAGCCCCGGTACCAGCGCGTCGTAACGAAACAGTCTGGTGCCAAGCGTCAGCCGGTCGCCGTCGCGCAGGGGCGCATCTGTGACGATCTCGTCATTCACCTCGATGCCGTTGGCACTGCCGAGATCGTGCACAGAGGCGGTGCCGTCATCGGCAATGATGATCTGAGCATGGCGGCGCGACACATCGCGCGTGGTCAGATGAACCCTCGTGGCGGGGTCACGACCGATCAGATTCTCACCCACGACCAGCCCGTAGGCACGTGGTGTGCCCGGGGTGTCAGAGCGACGGCGGCGCGACGGCGCGCCCGCCTGCCCGGGTGGTATGAGCTCGATGAGATGACCCGCCAGCGGATACTGGCGCCGTGCATCGCTGTTGGGCGCTGCGTCGTCGACGACTGAGACGACGCAACCGGGCTGCAGCGCAGACTCGCCCAGTGTGCGATGCCGGTCGAGAATCAGCGGCATCGGCTGGCTGGCGATTCTGACCCGCAGCGTCGCCTGCGCCTGGGCTGTCGGCCCAACGGTGCGCAGTGGATGTGACGGGGGAAGATACCCGCGCAGTCGATCGGCGATCTCGCCGATGAGTGTCGCGGTATCGGTGGTGATGACGATATCGGTGCGTTGCGTGCCGGTATCGAGAGTGCATGCGATGCGCACAGACGGCCCCTCCCCCTTCGCAGTTCCGACGGTCTCGGGCACGATGCCTCAGCGCCGCTCGATGTCGATCTGCAGTCTGTTCGCAACTCTATCGACGAGGCGAAGCGTCGGTTTTCGGGGGTGTGGATAACTGCCAGACTGACTGGCCGCACGCTGTCTGAGAGGTGCCACCTTGCTGAGAGAGACCGTGGACGCAGACCCTCAGATCAATACGTGCTCGTCCTGGCCCGTGGTCGCTGTCCAGCGCGCTCGGCTGCGATCGGCAGCAGCACATCTCGGCTCAACGGAGCTACCTCCACCCTTGGCCGTGCCGGATCGGCCCAGACGACCTCGGCGATCTCTCGATACGCGCAGAGAGCTTCAGCCTCGACGAACGGCGTTCGAACGAAGTAGGCGTCAGCGTCGACACGCGTGTGATCCTCGTTCAGCGCGGGAGCATCGAATCGCCCGAGATGTTCGAGATCGCTCGGGTCGAGGGTCAGGCCCAGCTCCTCCCCGACTTCGCGCACGACTGCCTGCAGTGGCGTCTCGCCCGGTTCGAGTTTGCCGCCGCACTGCATGAACCCGCTCGTGCCTCGTTTGCGCACGAGCAGTGTGCGGCCAGCGCTGTCATTAAGCACGATCGCAGCGATGCGCAGCACGTGTTCCCGGTCGTGGTTCTCAGCGTTGTCGCTCATAACGTTCCTCGTGGTGTGAAGATGCTGCAGCGGAGTCACATACAGCAGCGTAAAAGTGACTGATCTTGCGCAGCAGTGCCAGCCACTGGCACTCTAGCGCTGAAACCCGAGGGTGCTGGCGCTCCCACGCTCGGTCTCACCGCATCCGCTGGCAGTACGTGCACAGATGCGAATGCCGATTCATGAACGCCACGCGCTTGATCGGCCTCCCGCACCGCGGGCACGGCTGCCCGGACTGACCATAGGCGCTCAGCTCGATGGCGAAGTACCCCGACTCCCCATTCACATGCTTGTACTGCTCGTCGAAGCTCGTGCCGCCGACGGCGACCGCCCGACGCAGCACCGCGACCACCGCATCCACCAGACGCAGCGCACGCGCCTGACTCAGCGAGTCGGCCGGCTGTTCGGGGTGCACCCGCGCCGCCCAGAGCGATTCGTCGGCATAGATGTTGCCGATTCCCGAGACGGTGGTCTGGTCGAGCAGCACGCGTTTCACAGCCGACCGGTGACGACGGATGCTGCGCGCCAGCCGTGCACGATCGAAACCGGCTTCGAGCGGGTCGGGTGCGATATGCGCGGCCTGCTGTGGGACGAGATCTCGCAGCGCGAACCGGTCGGCGACGAGGGTATCGACTGCCAGCGACCCGAAGAGACGCTGATCGTGAAAGCTCAGCTCGCGGTGCCGGCCCGACTCATCGACCGTGTCGATGCGGATGCGCTCATGCCGCAGCGGCGGCGCGTCAGCAGACAGATCGTGGGCGAGCAGCTGCCCGCTCATGCCCAAGTGCGCCAGCAGCGCGGGCGGCGCGACCGATTCGACTGAGGATGCGCCAGCGAGTTCCAGCGGAATCCAGAGGAATTTGCCACGTCGCTGCGGCTGCCCGAGGTGCGCGCCGATCAAGGTCTGGGTGAAGTCTTGGCTGTCGCCGGGATGGCGTTTCAGCGAACGCTCGTCGAAGACGCGAACCGCGTCGATTCGATGGCCGGCGAAGAGATGCTCGATGCCGAGGCGAACCGTCTCGACTTCTGGAAGCTCAGGCATCCGCTTTCTTGAGCTCGGTGTCGGTGATGCACTTCCAAGCGTTGAACGCCGCGGCCATCTCGGCCTGCTTCTTGCTGGTGCCTTCGCCGTCGCCCTTCACCGTGTCGCCGCAGTGCACGCTCGCGGCCCAGCGACGCTCATGGTCGGGGCCCGTCGACGAGACGGTGTAGACGGGAAACGGCAGACCGTGCTCTGATGCGGATTCCTGCAGAGTGGTCTTGGGATCCATGCGTGCCGCCAGCGTCTCGATGCGCGGCAGCAGCGGTGAGAGCAGGCAGAGCACGAACGGCCGTGCCTTCTCGAGCCCACCGGTCAGGTAGGTTGCGCCGATCAGCGACTCGACCATGTCGGCCAGCAGAGAGGCCTTGTGGTGACCGCCGGTCAGCTCTTCGCCGCGACCCAACAGCAGGTAGCCGCCGATGCCGCGGTCTTCTGCGATGAACGAGAGCGCATTCGTGCTGACGATCGCAGCACGACGCCGCGAGAGCTCGCCCTCAGAGAGGTCTGGGAACTCGTGGAACAGCAGGTCTGTCGCAACCAGCTGCAGCACGGAGTCGCCGAGAAACTCCAAGCGCTCATTGGTCGGCAAACCGCCGTTCTCGAATGCGTACGACCGATGGGTCAGTGCGCGCGTGAGATAAGGCTCGTCGATCTGCACATCGAGCCGCTCCAGCAGCTCGACTTTGTCACTCTCGTTCACCGCTTGCTCCGCGTATGACTACGCGTCAGCGACCTTGCGACCCTTGTACTCGAAGTAGAGCGGGGTGCCGGCGGAGTCTTCGACGACCTTCGCGCGGTGCGGCAGGCTGTAGACGACCTTGCCGTTCTCGACGGTCTTGACGAGGTTGGGCACCTCGGCCTTCCACTGTGAGCGGCGGCTACGGGTGTTGCTGCGTGAGAGCTTGCGCTTTGGCACTGCCATGATCGATCATTCCTTCTCTGAATCGGCACGCGACGACGACGCGTCGTTCGGTAACTGAGCCAGTTTACCCAGATCTGCCCATCGTGGATCGATTTCGTCTGCGACAGCAGGCTCGATCGGGTCTCCGATGGAGTAGATCTCGGCAGCAGGCTCGTCTCCCACTGGTTTCAGAGGAAGATTCAGAACGATCGCATCGCGGATGCTCTGGCTGAGGTCGACATGTTCGTTCTGCAGAACCTGGATCTCGCCGTCGCCGTCATCGCGTGTTAAAGCTGCTTCTGAATCAGGATACGCGAAAAGGTCACGGAATTCGACTTCGTCACGCCAAGACAGCGGCTCGAGCGTGCGCGAAGACTCCCCCACCACCTCGAAATCGATCGTGGCGGTGACCAGAATGCCCTCGTGCACCGACTCGAGTCGCAGATCTGCCTCGATGGGCGACCCTTCGGTCACCCGTGCCAGGCCCACGCCCAGATCGGCCTCTGCAGGCACCGTCACCTGCAGGCTGCGCATCGCGCCGGGTTTGCCGACCAAGTCATGAACGTTGATGAGATAGGGGTTCGCCATGGTGCCCAAGTCTAGACCAGCGCGAGGCAGCCGTTCTGCGACGTTCACCCGTTCGTCGCCTGCACCTGTTCGGCGATCGAGGTGATCACCTTGGGGTCGGCCACGGTCGTGGTGTCGCCGATCGGCCGGCCCTCGGCCAGATCTCGCAGCACTCGTCTGATGATCTTGCCAGACCTCGTCTTCGGCAGGTCGTTCACGATGTAGACCCGCTTGGGCCGGGCGATCGCGCCGATCTGCTGCGCGACGTGCTGCCGCAGCTCAGCCGGAGCATCCGCCGTCGAGACCAGCTGCTGGTTGCGTTTGAGCACCACGAAGGCGATCACGGCCTCACCGGTGTTCTCGTCGGCCACCCCGACCACGCCGGCCTCGGCGACCGCATGATGACCCACCAGCGCTGACTCGATCTCGGCCGTCGACAGGCGGTGTCCTGAGACGTTCATCACGTCGTCGACCCGACCGAGCAGCCAGATGTCGCCGTCGTCGTCGTACCGGGCGCCGTCTCCGGCGAAGTACCGGTCGCCGAACGTCGCCCAGTAGGTGTCGACGTAGCGTCGGTCGTCACCCCAGATGCCGCGCAGCATCGAGGGCCACGGCCGATTGGCGACGAGCAGCCCGCCGTTGCCGTTGCCCACCGGGGCGCCGCTGTCGTCGACCACGCCGAGACTGACGCCGGGCACCGCCTTCTGCGCACTGCCCGGCTTCATGGTCGTGACGCCGGGCAGCGGCGACGCCATGATCGCGCCCGTCTCGGTCTGCCACCAGGTGTCGACGATCGGTGCCGCGTTCGAGCCCACGACCTCGCGATACCAGAGCCAGGCTTCGGGGTTGATCGGCTCGCCCACGCTGCCCAGCAGACGGATGCTGCTGAGGTCATGATCGAGCACCACCTGCCGCCCGACCCGCATGAATGCGCGAATCGCCGTCGGCGCGGTGTACAGCGTGGTCACACCGTACCGCTCGACGATCTGCCACCAGCGACCCCAGGTCGGCGTCTCGGGCGTGCCCTCGTACATCACCTGGGTGGCCCCGTTGACCAGCGGGCCGTAGACGAGATAGCTGTGCCCGGTGATCCAGCCCACGTCGGCCGTACACCAGAACACGTCGGTCTCAGGCTTCAGGTCGAAGACGACCCGATGCGTGAACGAGGTCTGTGTGAGGTAGCCGCCCGTGGTGTGCAGAATGCCTTTGGGACGTCCAGTGGTGCCGCTCGTGTAGAGAATGAAGAGCGGGTTCTCGGCGGGAAAGCCCTGTGCCTCGTGTTCGGCGGATGCTGTGGCGACGGTCTCATGCCACCAGAGATCCCGCCCGTCGGTCCAGTCGACGTCGTTCTCGCCTCGACGCACGACGAGCACGTGCTCGACGCTGTGCCGCCGCTCCGGGTGCAGGCCGAGCGCGGCATCCACCGTCGGTTTCAGCGGCGAGACCCGCCCCTTGCGCCAGCCGCCGTCGGCGGTGACCACCAGGCGCGCCTCGCAGTCGTCGATTCGAGCCCGCAGACTGTCGGCGCTGAACCCGCCGAAGATGACGGAGTGGATGGCGCCGACGCGGGCGATGGCCAGCAGCGTCGCGACGGTCTCGGGAATCATCGGCAGATACACTGCGACCCGATCGCCCTGCCCGATGCCGAGCGCGGTGAGCACGTTCGCGGCGCGCTTCACCTCATCGAGCAGCTGGGCATAGGTGATCGTTCGTCGATCGCCCGGCTCTCCCTCCCAGTGCAGCGCGACTCGGTCGCCGTCGCCTGCGATCACGTGCCGGTCGAGCGCGTTGTACGAGGCGTTGATCTCGCCGTCGTCGAACCATTTCGCAAAGGGCGGGCTGCTCCAGTCGAGCGTGCGGGTGAACGGCTTGTGCCAGTGCAGCGCACGAGCGCGGTCGGCCCAGAACGCCTCTGGGTCGGCCTCGGCCTGCCGGTAGACGTCTGCGGTGCAGTTCGCCTGTGCAGCGAACTCCTGACTGGGCGGAAACCGATCGACGAGATCGAGGTGGTGGCTTTCGATGACGCCGTGCTGATCGGTGATGAAGATGCGGTTGATCTGAGCCGTCGCTGGTGCTGGTTCGTTCATGGGCCCTCCTCGTTGAGCGCTCCACGGTGCCGAGCGGTGCCCGAAGTCGGTTCGTCTCTCAACTCGAACGGCCCCATTGCCGTCAGAGACGAATCCGGTTCGCGACACCACACCGTGATGGGTAGCTGTCAGACTAACGCAGCGCCCCGGGCACACCACCCGTGAGAACGATGTCACCACAAGAAGAAATGCATTCCTGCACGCCTGGCGAAGAACCGAGGTTCTGCCGACCGGCTCGCTCAGTGATCGGCTGTCGGCCCGTCACGACGCATCAGGCGAGCCGGACGCACCGCGCCGGGGCCGAACCGGTCGACCACGGCGTCTACCGCCTGATCGGTGACACGCCACTGGTCGTCGTCGCTCCACAACGCGGTCTCGGCGCCGTCGGCTCCGGCCGGCGCCAGCTGTTCGAGCCGCACGCCGATCAGTCGAATGGCGCTGTTGGCCATGCCAGACTCGTCGAAGAGACGCCAGGCGGTCTCGAACACCGTGCGACTGGTCTGCGTGGGCTCGCGCAGCGTCTGCGAACGGGTCACCGTATGAAACGCGGCATCACGCACCTTGATCGCCACGGTGCGCGCCACGGTGTGATGCCTGCGCGCTCGGGCGCAGGTGCGTTCGGCCAGATCGAGCACGGCTGACCGCAGCCGGTCGCGGCCCTCGTTCGTCGCCGCGTCGATGTCGTCGTCGAAGGTGCGTTCGTGCCCGATCGACTTCTCGACTCGGCCGGGACTGACCGGTCGCCCGTCTCGACCGTGGGCGAGCTCGCGCAGACGCGTGCCTTGGGCGACGCCGACCGCGCGCAGGAGCACCTGTTCGGGGGCCTGCGCCAGATCGGCGACCGTCATCAGCCCGAGACGCTGCAGCTTCTCGGCGGTGCGACCGCCCACTCCGGGCAGCGCGCCGACCTCGAGCGGTGCGAGAAAGGCCAGCGTCTGGCCAGCGGGCACGATGAGCATGCCGTCGGGCTTCGCCATGCCAGAGGCGAGCTTCGCGACGAACTTCGATGTGGCGACGCCGACCGAACAGTGCAGCCCGGTGGCCGCGAACACTTCGCCGCGAATGCGCTCGGCGATCTGGCCGGCCGACCCGAACAGCCGCTGAGCACCTCGCACGTCAAGATAGGCCTCGTCGACGCTGACCTGCTCGACCAACGGGGTGAAGCGCTGCAGCACCTGCATAACCGTGGCCGACGCAGTGCGGTACCTCTCGAAGTGGGGTTCGATCAGCACGGCGCGTGGACAGAGCTGTCGCGCACGGGCCAGCGGCATCGCCGAGTGGATGCCGTAGCGGCGGGCCTCGTAGGTCGCCGTCGTGATGATGGATCGCGGCCCATCGTGGGCGACGATCACCGGAAGGCCGTGCAGATCGGGTCGTTCGAGCAGTTCGACGCTCGCGAAGAAGGCGTCCATGTCGATGTGCAGAATGTGTGCGGTGCCGTCGTCGACCGACGCGTCTGAGACGCGACGGTGCGAGCCGTCCTGTCTGCTCACCGACGGCCTTGGTCAGGCAGACTCGTTCGTCTGGGCCGATGGTCTCTGCGAGCGCCCTCGAACCGGCTCACTGCTGCCTCGAATGCTCGCGATAGTGCCGCGCGACCGGCTCGGGCACGTACGGAGAGACGTCACCGCCGAAGTCGGCGAGTGTGCGCACCAACGAGCTCGAGACGTGCGAGTGCTCGGGCTCGGGCAGCAGAAAGACCGTCTCGACCGCACCGAGGTTGCGGTTCACGATGGCCATCGGCGTCTCGTAGCTGACGTCGAGGTCGCCGCGAATGCCCTTGACCAGAACATTGGCCTGCTGCTGATGGCAGTATTCGACGAGCAGCCCTTCAGAGAGGGTGTCGACCCGTACCTGCGTCAGGCCGGCATCGTCGAGTGCGGCGCGCAGAAACTCGACACGCTGACGCAATGAGAAAGCGGGGGTCTTCTTCGGGTTGTGCACCACGAGCGCGATGACATCGTCGAAGATGCGCGCTGCCTTCGCGAACACGTCAAGGTGGCCGAGGGTCACCGGATCGAACGAGCCCGGGCATACAGCAGTCGAAGTCATGGCAACAGCGTACGCTGCACCACCGACATGCGTGGTCTCGGTCTCTACAGCTCGCGGCGCTCTGCGCAGACCCGCGGCGCGACGCCCTGCCGACCGAACTCTACGACGCGCTCAGATAGTGCTCGTCGGTTTCGGCCACCGCAGCTCGGATCGCACGCTCGAGGGCCTCGGGCATCGGCTCGCCTGTCTGCAGCTGCTCTTCGGCGGCTTCACGTGCCTGCTCGATGATCTTGGCGTCGCGAGTGACCTGCAGTGCGCGCAGCTGCGAGCGAGAGCCAGACTGTGTGGCGCCCAGCACGTCGCCTTCTCGTCGCAGACTCAGGTCGAGCTCGGCGAGCTCGAACCCGTCTGTCGTGTTCGCGACCGCATCGATGCGCGCCCGCGTCGGTGTGCCCTCGGCGGCCGTCGTGACGAAGAGCGCCAATGACGGATGCTCGCCTCGGCCGACACGGCCACGCAGCTGGTGCAGCTGGGCCACGCCGAAGCGGTCGGCGTCGAAGACGACCATCGCGCTGGCGTTCGGCACGTTCACGCCGACTTCGATCACCGTCGTGGCCACCAGCACGTCGAGGCGACGCTCGACGTAGTCGCGCATGACCTGTTCGCGTTCTTCGACCTTCATTCGGCCGTGCAGCGCGGCGACGCGCAGGTGCCTGGTCGCCGGGTGCTCCGCCAGCACGTGCAGCACGCGATCGACGCTCCAGCGCGGGGTCGGAGCCTGGGACGCCCCGACCGCGGTGCTGGATGCCCCGACTGCCTCCGCCGCACCGGATTCGGCGTCGTCGATGAGGGGCGCGACGATGTAGCCCTGTCTGCCCTTCTCCACTTCTTCGGCCAGACGCTGCCAGACGCGCTCGATCCAGGCGGGCTTCTCAGCGAGCGGCACGACGAAGCTGGCCACCGGGCGGCGCCCGGCCGGCAGCTCGTGCAGCGACGAGATGTCGAGGTCGCCGAAGACGGTCATGGCGACCGTGCGCGGAATCGGCGTGGCAGTGAGCATCAGCACATGCGGATGATGCACGCCCTTGGCCTTCAACGCCTCGCGCTGCTCGACGCCGAAGCGATGCTGCTCGTCGACGACGACCAGCGCGAGATTCTCGAACTGCGTGGTGTCGCTCAGCAGCGCGTGCGTGCCGACGATCAGTCGTGAGCGGCCAGAGGCCACTGCCAGAGCCGCGTGACGACGTTGGGCCGTGGGCAGACTGCCGGTGATCAGCTGCGGCATCAGTCGCTGCCAGAGCTCATGCCCGAGCATGCCGTGCAGGCTCGCCAAATGCTGAGTGGCGAGCACTTCGGTGGGCGCGATGAGCACCGCCTGCCCGGCGCCGTCAGCCGCCTGCAGCATGGCCCGCAGTGCGACGAGGGTCTTGCCCGAGCCCACCTCGCCCTGCAGCAGCCGATTCATGGGCGATCCCTGTGACAGCTCTGCGCTGATGGTCTCGCCGACGGCCCGCTGACCGGCGGTGAGATCGAACGGCAGGCGGCGGTCGAGCTCGTCGAGCATGCCGCCCGGCACGTGCGGAAACGTCTCGGCATGCTGTGCTTCGAGCTCGGCGCGCTGACGCAGCAGTGCGGTCTGCAGCACATAGGCCTCTTCGAAGCGCGCTGAGCGCAGCCCGACGCGCAGCTGCGCATCGTCTTTCGGTCGGTGCACCGCTTCGAATGCGGCGCGTCGGTCGAGCAGACGATGTCGGCGCCGCACGGCCTCGGGCAGCAGCTCGGGCAGATCTGCGAGACCGTCGAGCACGATGCCGATGCTGTTCGCGGTCTTCCAGCTGGGCAGGGTCGACGTGGCGGGATAGATCGGCAGCGGCTGACGTGCCCACGCGTCGGCCTGGTCGTCGGCGGCTTCGTCGGCGACTGGTGCGTCTGAGGCGTCTCCGTCATCGCGATCGGCCGTGTCCCGCCGTCGATCCGTGTCAGCGGCCGGTTCAGCGGCGAACAGCTCGTAGTCGGGGTGCGCAAGCTGCAGTGACCCGCGGTATTCTCCGATGCGCCCCGAGAACACGCCGCGCGCGCCGGGCTGCAGCTCGGCAGCACGCCATGGCTGGTTGAAGAAGGTCAGGGTGAGAAAGCCCTGGCCGTCGGTGATTCGCGCCTCAGTGATCTTGCCGTGGCGTGCCCGCATCTCACGTTCGCGCGTTTCGACCACCTCGGCCACGATGGTGACCTGCTCGCTGGGGTGCAGAAACCGAATCGGGGTGAGCTCTCCGCGATGCGCGTACCGACGGGGAAAGAGGCTCAGCAGATCGCCGACGGTGCGCACCTCGTATGCACGCGTGAGCGCTCGCGCGGTCTTTGCGCCGAGTACCCGCTCAAGCGGGGTCTCGAGCGCGTCTGCAGGCATGCTCTCAGTGTAGAGGCACGCTGTGACACTCGCCGTGGCACAATGACCGCATGACTCGTCTGATCGCCGGCGTCGCCGGAGGCCTCTCTCTCGCGACTCCGGATTCGCGCACCCGCCCCACCACAGGTCGTACCAGAGAGGCGCTCTTCTCGCGTCTCGACGCGAGGCTCGATTTCACCGACCTGCGCGTGCTCGACCTCTACGCCGGGTCTGCGGCGCTGGGCCTCGAAGCGATCTCACGCGGAGCCGAAGAGCTCGTCGCCGTCGAGGCGGGCCGCACCGCCGCATCCGTCGCCCGCCGCAACGCACAGGCCGTCGGCGACGCGCTCGACCAGGCCTCGGCGCGACCGGCCCGCATCACCGTGGTCGAGCAGCGAGTGCAGAGCTGGCTGTCAGGTGCACCGGCCGCACACTTCGATCTCGTCTTCGTAGACCCGCCCTACGACGTCAGCACCGCCGCGCTCGAGACGCTGCTCGTCGACCTGCTGCCGGCGCTCTCGCCGCTGGCCGACGTCGTGATCGAACGCAGCTCGCGAACGCCCGATCTGCGCTGGCCTGCCGGGTATGTCGGGCAGCCGCCACGCCGCTATGGCGAGACGGTGCTGTGGTTCGGCGAGTCCGAGGATGCACGGGTAGGCTGACAGGGTGTCTGCCCGTCGAGAGAACCCATCCGTTGCCGCTTGCGAGCGTTCAGCCGTGCGCGGCGCACCGACAGTGACCGACGCTCGCTCTCGTCGTCGGCGCTTGATGACTGCGCTGGCGTCGATCGGCGCAGTCGCTGCGCTCGCGCCCGCGCTGAGCGGATGCACCGGTACCGTTCCGATGGAGCCTGCGCCCAAAGCCGATGACCCGGCATGCGCAGAGATCATCGTTCGTCTGCCTCCAACGCTGGGCGAGCAGCAGAAGCGCCGCACCAATGCGCAGGCGACCGGGGCTTGGGGCAAGCCGGCGACGATTCTGCTGACCTGCGGGGTCGTCGAGCCAGAGGTCAGCAGCCAGAGCTGTGTGACCGTGAACGACGTCGACTGGCTCGTCGACGACACAGACGACCCGACCTACCGGTTCACCACCTATGGCCGCAGCCCGGCCACTGAACTGGTCATCGACTCGACTGCGGTGTCAGGCAACAGCGTGCTCGCCGAAATCTCGCCGGCGGTGCAGCGCATTCCTGCGACGAAGCGCTGCCACTGAGGTTCTAGCGCAGCGGCTCGTGTTCGAGCGCCTGATCGATGAGATCGGTGATCAGATCTCCGTAATCGAGGCCAGATGCGTGCCACAGCTGGGGGAACATCGAGATCGGAGTGAACCCCGGGATGGTGTTCACCTCGTTGACCACGACCCCGTCAGAGGTCAGGAACACGTCGACACGACACAGACCATGGCAGTCCAGAGCCTCGAACGCCGCTTTGGCGACTCGACGCAGCTCGGCGAGCTCGGCGTCGGTGACGTCTGCCGGGCACACCGTACGTGCCGGGCTGTCGGCCAGGTACTTGGCCTCGAAGTCGTAGAACCCCTCGCCTGAGACGACGATCTCGCCGGCCACCGCGCTGACGCGGGTGCCGGAGCCGTGCAGTGAGCCCAGCACGCCCAGTTCGATCTCGCGACCGGTGACCCCTGCTTCGATCAGCGCTTTGTCGTCTTCGGCGAACGCGATCTCAAGCGCCGCATCCAGCTCGGTGTCGCTGGTCACCTTCGAGACGCCGACGCTCGAGCCCGCACGGGCAGGCTTGACGAAGAGCGGCAGGCCGAGCCCGGCCGCTCGACCGTGCACCTCGGCAGGTGCGACGCGAAATTCGTCGGGGCGCACTGTCACGTAGCGGCCGACGTCGATGCCGGCGGCCTCGAGCACGATCTTCGTGTACTCCTTGTCTGTGCCGACGGCAGATGCGAGCACCCCCGACCCGACATAGGGCAGATCGGCCATCGCGAGCAGCCCCTGAATCGTGCCGTCTTCGCCGAACGGGCCATGCAGCAGCGGCAGCACCACATCGATCTCGCCGAGGTCGCTGACGGTGCCGTCATGGGCGATGGCACGCAGATGGTGATCCTCTGTGCCGCTGGGCCAGATCACGGTCGTGTCAGAAGGGGCCAGTTCGGGCAGCCGGCCGTCGACGAGCTGAAAACGCTCGGCGTCGTCGGGCTGCAGCACGAAACGCCCTGAGGCAGTGATGCCCACCGGCACCACGTCGAAGCGCTCGCGGTCGATCGCACCGAGCACGCCGCCTGCCGTCGCGACGCTGATCGCATGCTCGCTCGAGCGACCGCCGAACACGACCGCGACTCTCTGCTTCGTCATCGGATCTTGTCTCCTCCGGCCGTGGCATCGGCCAGGGCCTCTTCGTTGCGGGGTGTGATGTGCACGGTGAGGTCGGCCGGGTTCATGCGCCCGTCGAGCACCTGAGCCACTTGGCTGACGATCGGCATCTCGACGCCGTGCTCACGGGCCAGATCGAGCACGGGCCGCACAGATCCGATGCCTTCGGCCGTCTGCTGCATGCGATGCACGACTTCGTCGAGCGGATGCCCTTGGCCGAGCAGACGCCCGGCGGTGTGGTTGCGTGACAGCGGCGACTCGCAGGTGGCGATCAGATCGCCGAGTCCGGCGAGCCCGACCAACGTCTCAGGTCGACCACCGAAGGCCACGGCGAACCGACTGATCTCTTCGAGCCCGCGGGTGATGATCGCGGCCTTCGTGTTCTCGCCGTACCCGACGCCCGCGACGATGCCGACGGCCAGCGCGATCAGGTTCTTCAGCACCCCGCCGTACTCCGTGCCGACCACATCGTCATTGGCGAATGCCGAGAAATACGGATTCGTGACGTGCTGCGCGACCCACTCGGCCAAGGCCAGATCGGTCGACGCCACGGCCGCGGCCGCCGGCTGCTCTGAGGCGATCTCACCGGCGATGTTGGGGCCGCTCAGCACGCCGAGCCGTTCGATGTCCCAGTCGATCTCGTTGACGAGCACCTCGCTCATCCGCAGCATGGTGCCGCGCTCCAGCCCTTTGATCAGGCTGACCAGCACAGCATCACTGGGCAGGTGCTCTCCGATCGCCGAGAGACTCGCCCGCAGCTGCTGCGAGGGCACTGAGAGAAAGACCAGGTCGCTTCGTGACAGTGCGGCTGACGGATCTGTCGTCGCGTGCAGCGTCTCGGGCAGCGTCACATCGGGAAGGTACTGCTCGTTGCGGTGCTGCTCGTTGATCTGCGCAGCGACCTCGTTGCGCCGGGCGAGCACTGTGGTCTCGCAGCCCGCGTCAGCGAGCACCTTCGCGAAAGTGGTGCCCCAGGAACCGGCGCCGACGACCGCTGCGCGGATCACTTGGCGTCTCCGGCGGGCTCGATCGGTTTGGGCCCACGCAGGGTCTCGACTTCGGCGGTGATCGCAGCCATTACATCCGCCGTCGCCTCGGCGAACTCGGCACCGGTGCGCAGGTTCGCGAAGCGCTCCGCGGGGATCGGTTCGCCGATCTGCACGGTGAAGTGTTTGCGGGGAAAGATGTGCAGCCCTTTGCCATACGGCGGCAGGATCTCTTGAGCGCCCCACTGCCCCACCGGCACGATCGGCACGTTCGCCTCTTGGGCCAGGCGCACCGCACCACTCTTGCCCTTCATCGGCCAGAGGTCGGGGTCACGCGTCAGCGTGCCCTCCGGGTAGATCTGCACGGTCTGTCCTTTCGCCAGCCACTTGGCCGCCGATTCGACCGACGCACCTCCGTGGCCGTGACGGTCGACGGGGATCTGACCGGAGTCGCTCAGCACCCAGCCGACGATCGGCAGTTTGAACAGCGAGGCCTTCGCCATGAAATGCGGCATGCGACGCGCCTCCCAGACGAAGCGGATCATCAGCAGCGGGTCGAGCTTGGTCACGTGGTTCGCAACGAGGATGTAGGGCCCATCGGGCAGACGGTCGAGTCCGCGGAACTCACAGCGCGCAAGGATCTTCGACACCGGCACGATGATCAGCGCCACGACGTACGCGATCATGGGGTACTCGGTCTTGCGCCGTCGTTTTCTCGTCATGACCTCGCCGGTAGTGTCTTCGGGCGCCAAGAGGCGCGCTTGTCCTCGAAGCGGCTGATCGCCTCTTCGTCTCGCAGGGTCAACGAGATGTCGTCGAGACCTTCGAGCAGCCTCCATCGTACGTCGTCGTCGATGCCGAACGAGAACTCCTCGTCGCCGACGCGCAGCGTGCGGGCGACAAGGTCGACCGTCGCCTCAAGCCCTGGGGCTTCGTCGATCAGCGCCCAGACCCGTTCGGTGTCCGCCTCGCTGAGCACTCCGGCGACCAGCCCTTGTTTCCCGGCGTTGCCGCGGAAGATGTCGCCGAATCGCGGTGAGAAGACGGCGCGGAATCCATAGTCGTGCAGCGCCCAGACGGCATGTTCGCGCGACGAACCGGTGGCGAAGTCCGGGCCGGCGACCAGAATGCGCGCCGGTGCGAACGCGGGGTCGTTCAGCATGAAGTCCGGGTTCTGCCGCCAGCGGTGGAACAGCGCGTCTTCGAAGCCGGTCTTGGTCACACGTTTCAGATAGACCGCAGGCAGAATCTGGTCGGTGTCGACGTTCGAGAGCTTGAGCGGCGCGACGACGGCGGTCAGCGTGGTGAACTTCTCCATGTCAGCGCACCTCCAACGGCAGCAGCCGGGTCTGTGGTTCGGGCATCGGTCGTGCGCTCTCCGGATGCTCTCCGAGCGGAGCGAAGTGCCTGCTGCGCCGCAGCTGCTCGTTCGAGATGCCCAGATCGCTCGGTGACGACAGCGTGCCGCGAACAGCGGTGGCGGCGGCGACCAGAGGCGACACCAAATGAGTGCGCCCACCCTTGCCCTGTCGGCCTTCGAAGTTGCGGTTCGACGTCGACGCCGCCCGCTGTCCGGGTGAGAGCTGGTCGGGGTTCATGCCCAGACACATCGAGCAGCCCGCGAAGCGCCACTCGGCGCCGAACGATGTGAAGATGCGGTCGAGCCCCTCGGCCTCTGCCTGCATGCGCACTCGTGCCGATCCCGGCACGACCATCACGCGCAGCCCCTCGGCCTTGCGCCGTCCGTCCATCACCGAGGCGGCCTGTCTCAGGTCTTCGATTCGCCCGTTGGTGCATGAGCCGATGAACACGGTGTCGACCGCGATGTCGCGCATCGGGGTGCCGGCTTGGAGCCCCATGTACTCGATCGCACGGCGGGCTTCGCGCTGGTCGTTCTCGTCGTCGTAGGATGCCGGATCGGGCACCGATGACGACAGCGCCACGCCCTGGCCGGGGTTCGTTCCCCACGTCACGAAGGGCTCGAGCGTGTCGACGTCGATGTCGACCTCACGATCGAAGACGGCTTCGGGATCGCTCTGCAGCGTGCTCCAGTAGGCGACTGCGTCGTCCCACTCCTGCCCCTGAGGAGCGTGTGGGCGTCCTTTGACATAGGCGAAGGTGGTCTCGTCGGGAGCGACCATGCCGGCTCGGGCTCCAGCTTCGATCGACATGTTGCAGATCGTCATGCGACCCTCCATCGACAGCGCCCGGATGGCTGATCCGCGGTACTCGAGGATGTATCCCTGGCCTCCGCCGGTGCCGATCTTCGCGATGACGGCGAGGATGATGTCTTTGGGCGTCACTCCGGGGCGAAGCCTGCCTTCGACGTTGATCGCCATGGTCTTGAACCGCTTGAGCGGCAGCGTCTGCGTCGCCAGCACGTGCTCGACCTCGCTGGTGCCGATGCCCAGACCGATGGCGCCGAACGCGCCATGCGTCGAGGTGTGCGAATCGCCACAGACCACGGTGATGCCGGGCATGGTGAGCCCGAGCTGTGGGCCGACGACGTGCACGATGCCCTGGTCGTCGTCGCCGAGCTGATGCAGTCGCACGCCGAACTCTTTGACGTTCTTGCGCAGCGTGTCGATCTGCACGCGACTGACCGGATCGGCGATCGGGCGGTCGATATCGATCGTCGGTGTGTTGTGGTCTTCGGTTGCGATGGTCAGATCAGGCCGACGCACAGGACGGCCAGCCTGGCGCAGGCCGTCGAACGCCTGCGGACTCGTCACCTCGTGCAGCAGATGCAGGTCGATGTAGAGCAGGTCTGGTGCCCCGTTCTCACCCGCTGTGACGATGTGGGCGTCCCAGATCTTCTCGGCCAGTGTGCGAGGGCGAGATGCTGAGTGCTGTGTCTCTGACATGTTGGTCATACTCTTCTCCATTCGGCTTCAGACCACGGTGAGACTCCGCGACGAGTGGATCTGTCAGAACTCGATCTCGTCGCGGCACCCAAGAAGAAGCCGCTGGAACTGCATGGCCGAGATTTTACCACGCAGGTCGGCGGCAGCCTGCGTCCGACTGCGGGAGGAAGCTCAGAGACGCACGCCCGGCATCGGCCCTCGTTCCCCGCTTCGCCGTGCGTCTCGACGAGCTTTCATCAGGCTCGCCACGGTGGCGGTGACCATCGACACCAAGATGACAGAGAGTGACGTCCATGTGCTGATCTCAGGGGCCCAAGTGATCGGCTGACCGCCGTTGACGAACGACAGCTCGTTCACGTGCATCGCGTGGAAGACGAGCTTCACGCCGATGAACGCCAGGATGAATGCGATGCCGTACTTGAGATACTCCAGCTTCTCGAGGAGTCCGCCGAGCAGGAAGTACAGCTGGCGCAGGCCCATCAGGGCGAAGACGTTGGTGGCGAAGACCAAGAAGGCGTTCTGTGTGATGCCGAAGATCGCGGGAATCGAGTCGAGTGCGAAGAGAAGATCAGTGCTGCCGATCGCCAGGAAGACGATGACCATCGGCGTCCAGAAGCGCTTGCCGTCGATGGTCGTGCGCAGCTTGGAGCCATCGAACTCATCGGTGATGGCCACACGCTTGCGAAGCGTGCGAATGAGCAGGTTGTCTTCCTGCCCCTCGTTGTCGTTCTCCTTGCCGAATGCCTGCTTCCATGCGGTGTAGACGAGGTACGCGCCGAAGAGGTAGAAGACGAAGCTGAAGCTCTCGATCAGCTGCGCGCCGAGCAGAATGAACACGCCACGCAGCACCAGCGCCACGATGATGCCCACCATGAGCACCTCCTGCTGGTACTTCTTCGGCACACCGAAGCGAGACATGATGATCACGAAGACGAAGAGGTTGTCGATGCTCAGCGAATACTCAGTGAGCCAGCCGGCGATGAACTCGCTGCCGTGCTGGGCATCGCCGATGACGAACAGCGTGCCGGCGAAGATCAGCGCCAGCAGCACATAGAAGCCAACCCAGAGGCTCGCCTCTTTCATCGATGGCACGTGTGGTCGTTTGACGACCAACAGCAGATCGGCTACCAGAATCAGCAGCATGACGATCGTCGAGCCGATTTCGAACGAGACGGGCAAAACGGGTTCCATAGACGGAGGTTTCCTCTCGAGGCCGGTCAGATGCACCGACCGATGGTGCACTGGTATGGCCGAAAGTCTCTCCCACGTCGCTCGGACGCCCGCCGGCCGGTCAGATGATGGCATCTGGCGTATTGACGACCAAACGATATCGGGATACTCCCCTTCGCAGGTGGCAACTCTAGCATGTCTCGCCGAGAGCCACAGCGGTATAGTCGGCAGCGTCGCGTTAACCCCACTAGACCTTGTCAGAGGAGAGCACCATGACGACGATCGCTCAGAATCTCATCGACACCCTTGAACAGAACGGTGTCTCACGAATCTACGGAGTCGCAGGTGACTCCCTCAACGGCATCACCGATGCCATCCGCACCAGCGACAGCATCGACTGGGTGCAGGTGCGTCACGAGGAGTCAGCGGCCTTCGCCGCAGGCGCGGAGTCACAGCTGACCGGAGAGATCGCCGTCTGCGCCGGCTCGTGTGGCCCGGGCAACCTGCACTTGATCAACGGACTCTTCGACGCCAACCGCTCTCGCACTCCAGTGCTCGCCATCGCGGCGCACATCCCCAGCGAAGAGGTCGGCACCGGCTACTTCCAAGAGACCCACCCGCAGGATCTCTTCCGCGAGTGCAGCGTCTACGCCGAGCTGGTCTCGAACGCGAAGCAGATGCCTCGACTGCTCGAGATCGCCATGCGCACGGCGATCGAGCGTCGTGGTGTCGCCGTTCTCGTCATCCCCGGAGACGTCGCACTCACCGAAGCTCTCGACAGCCGTGTGACGAAGATCACACCGACGCATCCCGTGGTGCGCCCCAGCGACGACGAGCTGCAGAATCTCGCGAACGTGCTCAACGGAGCCGACAAAGTGACCATCCTGGCCGGTGCCGGCGTTCAGGGCTCGCATGACGAGCTGGTGCAGATCGCAGACACGCTCGGCGCGCCGGTCGTGCACGCGCTGAGAGGCAAGGAGTTCGTCGAGTACGACAACCCCTTCAGCGTCGGCATGACCGGGCTGCTCGGCTTCGCGTCAGGGTATCGGGCCATTGATGCGGCTGACGTGCTGCTCATGCTGGGCACCGATTTTCCGTACCCACAGTTCTACCCCGAGAATGCGACGGTCATCCAGGTCGACATTCGTGGTGAGCAGCTCGGGCATCGCACACCGCTCGACATCGGTCTGGTCGGCGATGTCGGCGACACTGTGCGGGCTCTGCTGCCTCTGCTTGACCGCAAGCAGAACCGCGAGCATGTCAAAGACGCGCTCAAACACTACAAGTCGACTCGCGCGAAGCTCGACGAACTCGCGACCCCGGGCCGCCGCGATCACGGCCCGCTGCATCCGCAGTACGTCGCGAAAGTCGTCGACGAACTCGCGTCAGACGACGCCGTGTTCCTGGCCGACGTCGGCTCTCCTGTGGTTTGGGCCGCACGCTATCTGACCATGAACGGCCAACGCCGTCTGCTCGGCTCGTTCACGCACGGGTCGATGGCCAACTCTGTGCCACAGGCGATCGGCGCGCAGATGGCGTACCCAGATCGCCAGGTCGTCACGTTCAGCGGTGACGGCGGACTCACCATGATGCTCGGCGACCTGCTGACGCTGACGCAGTCGAAGCTGCCGGTCAAGATGGTCGTCTTCAACAACTCGTCGCTCAACTTCGTCGAGCTTGAGATGAAGGCCGCTGGCTTCGTGAACTACGGCACCGGCCTAGAGAACCCGAACTTCGCCGACCTCGCCAATGGCGCCGGCATCTTCGGCCAGCGCGTCGAGCGTCCGAGCGAGCTCAAGCCCGCCCTTGAGGCGGCATTCGCCCACGACGGGCCTGCGCTGATCGACGTGGTCACCAACCGGCAGGAGCTCTCAATGCCTCCGACGGTGAAGGCGGAGCAGATGAAGGGCTTCGCGCTGTACGCCATCCGCACGGTGATGTCAGGACGCGGCGACGAGCTGCTCGACCTCGCGCAGACCAACTGGCGTCAGCTGTTCTGACGCACTGAGACGGCGACGCGCCGGCGATTCTCTTTGGTGCATGACGAAGGGGCTCGCCCCGGAATGGAGATTCCGGGGCGAGCCCCTTCTGCGTCTACAGACTGAACTGTGTCCACAGACTGACGAGGCACACCTGCTGCCGCAGGCCCGACCCGTCAGTAGCGATCAGTGACCGCCGTCGAAGTTGGCCTCGTCGAACGGATCCTTGCCGCTCAGCACCTTCTTGACCTGCTCGTGATCGATCTCTTTCGTCCAGGTGCCGACGAGCACGGTCGCGATCGCGTTGCCCGCGAAGTTCGTCAGAGCGCGAGCCTCAGACATGAAGCGGTCGATGCCGACGACGATGCTGACGCCGTTGACCAAGTCGGGACGAGCCGCCTGCAGGCCGCCGGCCAGCGTGGCGATGCCAGCGCCGCTGACGCCCGCAGCTCCCTTCGAGGCGATCATCATGAACAGCAGCAGACCGATCTGCTCCTGAATCGACATCGGGTTGCCCATGGCGTCAGCGATGAACAGCGACGACATCGTCAGGTAGATGGCCGTGCCGTCCAGGTTGAAGGAGTAGCCGGTCGGCACGGTGATGCCGACGACCGCTTTGTCGACGCCCAGGTGCTCCATCTTGCCGATCAGACGCGGCAGCGCGCTCTCTGATGACGAGGTGGCCAGAATCAGCAGGAACTCCTTGCCCAGGTACTTCAGGAACGAGAAGACGTTCACCCGTGCGACGAGCCAGAGGATCGCTCCCAGAATGACGAAGACGAACAGCGCACAGGTGACGTAGAAGCCCACCATGACCGAGACCAGACTGCCGAGACCACCCCAGCCGGTCGCTCCGATCAGGGCGGCCAGACCGCCGAACGCACCGATCGGCGCCACCCACATGATCATGCTCAGAATGCGGAAGACCACTTTCTGAATCGCACCGATGGCCTTGAGAATGGGTTCGGCGGCCGACCCCATGCCCTGCAGGGCGAACCCAGTGAGCAGCGCGACGAACAGCCCGGGCAGCACGTTGCCGCTGGCGAACGGCTCGACGAGGCTCGCCGGAATGATGCTCAGTATGAAGTCTGTGAGATTGGTTGCCTCACCGCTGGCACCGGGGATCTTGGCCGGGTTGGCAAGCAGCTCGGAGACGTCCAGGCCGGTGCCCGGCTTGATGATGTTGCCCACCACGAGACCGATCGCGAGGGCGACGACTGACATGATGATGAAATACCCGAGGGCCAGCCCGCCGATCTTGCCGACGGTGGCGGCTTTGGCGATCGAACCGATGCCGAGCACGATCGTGCAGAAGATGATCGGAACGATCATCATCTTGATCAGCGAGACGAACCCGGTGGCCAGCGGCTTCATCGCCACGGCGGCATGCGGCGCCACGAACCCGAACACGATGCCCAGGACCGCTGCGACGATCACCAGCACGTAGAGCCACGTGGTCTTCGGCTTTTTCTGTTTGGGCCGGTCGACGCCGCCCTTGGACTTGTCAATCTGTGTGTTCATGACTGATCGCTCTTTCACTCTTCCCCATTGAAGCGACGCACGATCGCGGTGACCGTGTGCTGACGTCGGTGGTCAGGCCAACGACGAACGTATACACGATACACCTGTCGAGCACCTGTGCCGACTGCTACTGCAATGCCGATGTCAGACGACAGATGTTGTCGGCCATGCGCTTGTACCACGGGCGAGTGCTCCACTCGGCCAGAGTCAGCTGAACGCTGCTGCTGCGATAGAGTCGCGCGATGTCGCCCAGCACGTTCGCCGTGGCTTCGCCGTAGAGCAGCACGGTGACCTCCATGTTCAGCGTGAACGAACGCATGTCCATGTTGCTCGACCCGAGAGCCGAGACCTGATCGTCGACGATGACGTACTTCGTGTGCAGCAGCGCCGGCGATCGATAGCGCCAGATGCGCACTCCCATTCGCAGCAGCTGTTCGTAGTAGGAGCACTGCGCATGATGCACGAGAAACTGGTCTGCCATCTCTGAGACATAGAGGTCGACGTTGATTCCTCGTGCGCGAATATTCGACATGGCGTACAGCATGGCGTCGTTGGGCACGAAGTAGGGGCTGACGATCTCGACGCTGTGGCGAGCGTGATAGAGCAGAGCCAGAAACATCTGCAGATTCGACTCGCTGGCGTAGCCCGGCCCGCTGGGAACCACCTGACACTGCACCGGCCCGCGCAGCTCGTGGACGTTGCGGGCGAAACGCCTCTGAAGCGACTCCTCGATGATCTCTTCGCCGATCTCGATGAACCAGTCGGTCGCGAATACCGCGTCGAGCTCGGCGACCACCGGCCCCTCGAAACGGGCCATCAGGTCGATCCAGCGCATCCCTCGTCTGATCGCCTTCGGTTTGTGGTAGCTGGGGTGCACCAGATTGAGCGACCCGGTGAAGCCCACCTCGCCGTCGACGGTGACGATCTTTCGATGGTTGCGCAGGTCGGGCCGCTGCATGTGCCCTCGCATCGGTTTGAACGGCAGCGTGTAAGCCCACGTCGCGCCGATGGCATCGAGCTCGCGCCGGGTCTGGGCGAAGCCGCGGGTGCGGCGTGAGGCCCAATAGTCGATGAGGATGCGTACGGTCACGCCGCGCTGCACGGCTCGTCGCAGCGCGGCGAAGAACGGCGCGGTCGTCTCGTCGTAGGCGAGGATGTAGAACTGCACGTGCACCCGTTGCTGCGCACGGTCGATCTCTGCGATCATCGCGTCATACGACTCAAGGGTCTCGTGCATGATGTGCACCTGATTGCCGCCGACGAGCGGCATGCCGCCCAGCCGCTGGTTGAGGTCGATGACTTCGACGAACCAGTCGGGCGCATTGCCCAGAGCCGTCTCGACGTGCAGCGTCGGCGACTTGCCGTTGATGCGCAGGGCGGCCTCACGCTGCTTCTCGCGGCGCTGCTTCGGCAGGTGGTTCGTGCCGATGGCCAGAAAGAGCAGAAAGCCGATCAGCGGAAAGAACGTGACCGTCATCAGCCATGCAGTGCCCGATGCGGGGGTGCGGTTGCGCGGCACGATGAACAGCGCCACGAGTCGCAGGGCCAGGTCGATGACGATCAGGATGCCAAGCACCCAAGTGAGCACGGTCGGGAATTCCACGAGCAGACGCTCAGGGCTTCAGACGGTTCGACGCCTCGGTGTGGTGATGGATCACTTCGGCGATGATGAAGTTGAGGAACTTCTCGGCGAACTCCGGGTCAAGGTTGGAGTCGACGGCGAGCGCTTTCAACCGCGCGATCTGCTGATGCTCGCGGTCGCTGTCAGTCGCCGGCAGGCCGTGTCGCGCTTTGAGCACGCCGACCTCTTTGGTGCATTTGAAACGTTCGGCCAGAATGTGAATCAGCGCGGCGTCGAAGTTGTCGATGCTCTCTCTGATCTCGCTCAGTCGCGCCGGAATCTGTTGTTCGTATTGCACCATGTCTCCATCCTAGTTAACGCGCAGTTGATACGATCAGCAGGCCAGTGCAGTTCTATTGGGAAGGCTGGATCACGATGTCGAAGAGCAAGAAGGCCGAGAAGGCTGCCGAAGAGGCCTTTGAGAAGGCTGCGAAGGCAGTGAAAGAGGCTCGCCGCCTCGCCGACAAGGCCGGCAAGAAGGCCAAGAAGCAGGCCAAACAGCTGGAGTCGACGCTCGAGAAGCTCGCCAAACGCGCACAGGAGCGCCTGGTGGAGCGTTCGACGGTCACGACCCCTGAGGTGGCCGTGCCGAAGGCTCCGAAGAAGGCCGAAGCTGCGGACAAGGCGGCGAACCCCGCTCAGAAGGGCGCGTCGAAGTCGAAGGCAGCCGCCGCGAAGCGACCTGCTCAGTCTGATCTCAGCGAGAAGACGGTCGTCGAGCTGCGCGCGCTTGCCCGCAAGCGCGGTCTGAGCGGCTACTCTCGTCTGACCAAGGCCGATCTGATCGCACTGCTGCAGCGCTGATCGCGGCAGCAGCACGGCATCCGCCATTTCTGGCACGGGTGCGTCTGCAAGGCCACCCGGGCACGCCCACCGGCGCCCGGGTGGCCTTGCCGTTTAACGCCGAAGTCGTCGCCGTGAGAGCCAGTTGCCCAGCCCCTGCACCACCTGCACGATGATCACAATGATCACGACGGTCGTCCAGGTGATCACGGGGTTCGCCTGTCGGTACCCGTACTGGATCGCATAGTTCCCGAGGCCGCCGGCCCCCACGACGCCGGCCACCGCAGACATGTCGATGATCGCAACGAAGGCGAAGGTGTAACCGAGGATCAGAGCGCCCAGCCCCTCGGGGATCAGCACTTGGAAGATGATGCGCGGCAGGCCGGCCCCCATCGCCCGGGCAGCTTCGATCACACCGGGGTTGACGGTGACCAGGTTCTGCTCGACCAGACGCGCGATGCCGAAGGTCGCCGCGAGCACCATGGTGAACGTCGCCGCTTGGATGCCGATGCCGATGCCCACGACCGAGCGGGCGAGCGGCTGCACCGCGGCGATGAAGATGACGAATGGAATCGGGCGGAAGAAGTTCACCAGCACGTTGATGATCTGAAACACGAACCGGTTGGCCAGCAGGTTGCCTTTGCGTGTCAGGTACAGCACGAGGCCGAGCACCAGGCCGAAGACGCCGCCGAGCCCGACGGCGATGACGACCATGTAGAGCGTCTCGCCGGTCGCCGCGATGAGATCTGGAATGGTCTGGTTCCAGTCGATGGGCTTCATGTCAGGCAACCTCTTCGATGTTGGCGTCGTCGACGGCAGCGGCGATGAATTCGGCGACCACCGGCGTCGAGCCGGTGACCTCATAGAGCAGGTAGCCGAAGCCTCGGCCCTGGATCGTGCTGACCCCGCCGTAGATCAGCTCGAGATCGAGGCCGTCGCGGTCTGCTGCGGCATGTTCGAGACCCTTCTGAGCGGTGTCGCCGTCGAGCACCCGTACGCTGAGCAGGCGGCCGGGGTGCAGAGCGCGGAGCTCCTGCATCTCTGTCTCGGGCGGGGTCGGGCTCACCAGGGTGCGCACGAATCTGCGCGTGACGTTCTGCTTCGGGTTCGAGAACGTGTCGTAGACCTCGCCCTGCTCGACGACGCGCCCGTGCTCCATCACGACCACGTGGTCGGCGATGCTGCGCACGACGTCCATCTCATGCGTGATGATGACGATCGTGACGCCGAACTCGCGATTGACCCGGCTCAGCAGGGCGAGCACCTCTTGGGTCGTCTCGGGGTCGAGCGCGCTCGTCGCCTCGTCGGCGAGCAGGATGCGGGGTGAGGTCGCGAGCGCACGGGCGATGCCGACGCGCTGCTTCTGCCCGCCGGAGAGCTGCTCGGGATAGTTGCGGCTGCGATCGCTCAGACCGACGAAGTCGAGCAGCTCCTGGACCCGTGCCCGACGTTCGCCACGATCACGCCCGGCGACTCGCAGCGGAAACTCCACGTTCTTCGCGACGGTCTTCGATTCGAGCAGGTTGAACTGCTGGAAGATCATGCCGATGTCGAGCCGGGCCCGTCTGAGATCTCGCTCGCTCAGTGCCGTGATCTCGCGTCCGTCGACCACGATACGGCCCGACGTGGCCGGTTCGAGCGCGTTGATCAGGCGAGCGAGCGTGCTCTTGCCGGCGCCGGAGTAGCCGATGACGGCGGTGATGCTGCCCTCTTCGACCTCGAGACTCACATCGTCGACGGCCAGAATCGGTTCGGCGCCACGCTTCGGCGCCGGGTAGGCCTTCGACACCCCGTTCAGAGTGATCAGTGCCATGCTTGCTGTCCTTCCGGCATTTGGGTTCTCCTCCCGAGATACCCGATGTGCTGTGTGCTCGTCCCGTCGTTCGGGAGTCGCCGAGCTCGGAAAGACCGGAAGGTCGGAACCGAGTTCCGCCCCTTCCGGTCTTCGCCGACTGGTGCAGATCAGGCCTTGTTCGTGATCTGATCCTGCGTGGTCTTGAGCAGATCCTGCAGTTCGGGTGCCGAGGTGGTCAGCGGCGTCGCGGTGTTGCCGGATGCCTCCTGCAGTGCAGCCTGCACGTCGGTGTTCTCCTGGAAGATCCTCACGAGCTTCAGGTAGGTCTCGTTGTCTTTGTCTTCGGCACGGGAGACGAAGATGTTGATGTACGGCTTGGCGCTCTCGGCATCTGGCTTCGACTGCGCGAGGGGCTCTTTGCCGACGAGATCGGCGTTCTTCAAGAAGTCGTTGTTGACGACCGCACCGTCGAGATCCTGCAGACCGTTCGCCGTCTGGTCTGCGGAGAGTTCGGTCACTTTCACCTTCGACGCGTCGGTGTCGACATCGCGGGTATCGGTGACGGCAGTCCACTCCCCTTTCAACTTGATCAAGCCTGCATCGACCAGCACGCCCAAAGCACGAGCACGGTTGGTCTCGTCGTTCGGCACAGCGACAGTGCCGCCTTCTGGGATCTGGTCGATGCTTTCGTGCGTCTTCGAGTAGAGCCCGAGCGGGTAGATCGCCGTCGCGCCGATCGGTGTCAGGTCTTGGTCGTTCTTCACGTTGTAGTTGGCCAGGTAGATGATGTGCTGGAACTCGTTGAGGTCGAGCTCTTTCTCCGCGAGTGCCGGGTTCGGCTGGGTGTACTCGGTGAAGTCGACGATGTCGACGTGGATGCCTTCGCTGCTGGCAGCCTTCTCGAAGGCCGCCCATTGCGGGTCGCTCTTGCCGACCACGCCGATCTTCACCGGGTTCGACTCGCTGCCCTTCGCAGCATCCGAGCCGCCCGCGCAGCCGGTGAGCAGTGCCCCGACCAGGGGAATGGTCACAGCCAGTCCGAACAGTTTCTTCTTCGAGATTCTCAAGGTGCTGCCTTTCATCGTGAGTACAACGCCTCAAGTGTGGCGGGCGGTCTGGAGGGGTCAAAATTCCGGTGACGATTTGTGAAACAATTCGTCACCGTGCGGGCAGTCGCGCGTGCCCTTTCGTCTGGCTGACGACCGTCTTATCCTTGGATGAGCACTTGAAGCGAAGGATTCTGCATGTCATCAGTCGAGACTCTCCCCCCAGACGAGGTTGAGAGAATTCGCAACGATTTTCCCCTGCTCGAGCGACGCATCGGCGATCACCAGCTGATCTATCTCGACTCGGGCGCCACAGCGCAGCGGCCGATCAGCGTGCTCGACGCCGTGCAGGAGTTCGATGAGATGCGCAATGCCGCAGTGCACCGTGCGGCGCACACTCTCGCCGGCGAGGCCACCGAGCTCTTCGAAGAGGCGCGGCACAAGGTTGCGTCGTTCGTCGGTGCAGACGACGACGAGATCGCATGGACGAAGAACGCCACAGAGGCGTTGAACGCCGTCGCCTACGGGTTCGTCAATGCCACGGCGGGTCGCGGAGGCCAGGCCGCGCAGCGGTTCGTGCTGCGGCCCGGTGACGAGATCGTCGTCACTGAGATGGAGCATCATGCCAATCTGGTGCCTTGGCAGGAGGTGGCCGCGCACACCGGCGCCACGCTGCGCTACATCCCGTTGTCAGACAACGGCGCACTCGACATGGATGCAGCCGAGAGCCTGATCGGAGAGCACACCCGGGTGCTGGCGTTCACTCACGTCTCCAACGTGCTCGGCACCATCAACCAGGTCGGCCGCCTCGTCGAGCTGGCACAGGCCGCCGGCGCCTATACCGTGCTCGACGCCTGCCAGTCGGTGCCGCACCTTCCCCTCGATCTGCACACACTCGGCGTCGACTTCGCCGCCTTCAGCGGGCACAAGATGCTCGGGCCGACAGGAGTCGGCGCGCTGTACGGTCGCAGCGAGCTGCTCAACGCGCTGCCGCCGTTCATCACCGGCGGGTCGATGATCACGACGGTGACCATGGAGCATACCGATTTCATGCCTGCGCCGACGCGCTTCGAAGCGGGAACGCAGATGGTCGCCCAAGCCGTCGGCTTCGGTGCCGCCGCTGACTACCTGTCGCACATCGGTCTCGACCGCATCGCCGCGCATGAGCATGCGCTCGGTCAGCGTCTCGCCGAAGGCGTCTCGCAGATTCCGGGCGTGCGTCTGCTCGGTCCTGCCGCCGGCATCAACCGTGCAGGCATGGTGTCGGTCGATGTCGACGGTGTGCACGCACACGATGTCGGGCAGTTCCTCGACGATCGCGGGATCGCCGTTCGCGTGGGCCATCACTGCGCCCAGCCGGTGCATCGACGCTACGGCGTCACCGCCTCCACGCGGGCGAGCGTCTACCTGTACACCACCGAGGCCGAAGTCGACGCCTTCCTCAACGGGCTCTCAGACGTTCGCGGTTTCTTCGGAGCAGACCGTTGAGCGGCCTGCAGGATCTCTACCAGACCGTCATCATCGAGGAGTCGCGGGAGCGCCGAGGAGACGGCACATATGCCGACGGCACTTGGACGGGGCATTCCCACCAGGTCAACCCCACATGCGGCGACGAGATCACACTCGGCGTGCGGTTAGACGCCGACGACCGCATCGAGTCGATCGGCTGGCAGGGTGACGGCTGCTCCATCTCGATGGCGAGCGCATCGCTGCTGACCGATCTGCTGCAGGGCAAGTCGCGCGCCGAGGCCCTCGAGCTGATCGGCGAGTTCCGCGACGTCATGCACTCTCGTGGTCAGCGTGAACCGGATGTCGAGCGTTTCGGAGACGCGGTCGCTCTCGGCGGCGTCAGCCGATATGTGATGCGTGTGAAGTGCGCGATGCTCAGCTGGGTCGCGTTGGAGGACGCCCTGCGCAAGTCGGAGCACTGAGATGGATGCGGACGCGATCATTCGCATCGTCTATCTGATCGGCATCAGCTCGTTTGCAGTCAGCGGCGTGCTCGCTGCTGCGCGTGCGCACCTCGACTTCTTCGGTGCACTGCTGGTCGGGCTGCTCTGCGCCGTCGGTGGCGGCACGCTCCGTGAGACGCTGCTCGGCAACACTCCGGTCTACTGGATGCACGATCCCGTCATTCTGGCCACGGTGCTCTCCGTCGCCATCGCGGCATTCGTCCTCGTCCGCTTCGTCGTCATTCCCCGCTGGCTGCTCGAACTGACCGACATCGCCGGTCTGGCGATCGTGTCGGTCATCGGGGCCAAGGCCGCGATCGCGGCGGATGCGACGCCGCTGGCCGTCTTCATCCTGGCTGTGCTCACCGGGGTGACGGGCGAGATCATTCGAGATCTGCTGGTCGCGCAGTCTCCCCCGACGCTGCTCGTGCGAGAGATCTACGCAGCCGCCTCGTTCGCCGGTGCGGTTATGTACTGGGTGCTGCACGTGGCTGGCATCGGAGACCTCACTGCGACGGTGGTCGCCGTGCTGACCATCGCCACGATCCGTGTGCTCGCGATCTGGCGTGGCTGGCACCTGCCCAAGGCACGCCTGCGCGTGCAGCCGAACTCCGGTATCGCCGACGAGCTCTGACGCAGAGAGGCGGGGGCCCCGGGGGAAAAAAACGGGCCGCCCCCGGCACACCCCGCGGGGCCGGGGGGGGG